>NZ_JBHZPJ010000007.1:0-124930 GCF_042788075.1 Nocardioides sp. YIM B13467 | reverse complement strand
CCGCACGGGCCCGGTCAACTGCGATGCCAGTCGCCCAGCTTGGCCGGATTGAGCACGATCCACAGCGTCGCGATCTCGTACCCGGTCGTCTCCGCGCCGATGACCGCGACAGCGCGAGAGCCACGGCGCAGGACCAGTCCGGCGCGGCCGTTGACGGACTCGACGGCCAGGTCGACACCGGTCTGCCCGCACAGCGTCGTGACCAAGCGGGCGACCTCCGCCGGACCGTGCAGAGGCTCGTCAGGGCCGGGTACCAGTCCGCCCGCGTCGCAGGTGCCGACGACCTCGACGCCCAGGACAGCGGTGAGTGCCGTGATGTCTCCCCGGCCACAGGCTTCGGCGAACCTGCGTACGACCAGGTCGTGTCGATCGAGCGGACCCCAGGATGTGCGCACATCGTGCCCCGTTCTTTCGCGGTCGCAGGTGTGTCCATCGGCGACTCAGCCTGCGGCGGACACGCCCTTGTTCTTCTCGGGGTTGACCAGCCAGAGCACCTGATCGATGCCTTCGGCAGTGGCGCCGACGGTGACCAGGCCGTACGCGGAGCCGTCGCGGACGAGTACGGCGGACGTCTGTCCGTTCGTGGTCGTCCAGCGCACCTCGACGCCGTCCCAGAACCAGGTGGAGATCGCCTTGAGGAACTTCGCCACCCGCTCCGCGCCGACGAGCGGCGTACGGGCGATACCCTTCCGGCCGTTGCCGTCGGACAAGCTGGTCACATCCGGCGTGAAGAGCCGCTCCAACGCGGTCAGGTCGCCGGCGCGGGCGGCGGTGAGGAACGTGGTCAGCAGCTCCCGCTGCTCTTCCGCGGCCACCGGCGCCCGCCGCTCGCCGGCGATGTGCTTGCGTGCCCGGCTGACCAGCTGACGTACGGCTGGTTCGGTCGAGGTCAGGATGTCCGCGATCTGCGCGTAGGAGTATTCGAAGGCTTCTCGCAGGACGTAGGCGGCGCGTTCGCTCGGGGTGAGCTTCTCCATCAGCAGCAGGGACGCGAACTGCAGAGCCTCGGCCCGCTCGGCACCCAGGTACGGGTCCGCCCCGGTGTCAACCGGTTCGGGCAGCCAGGGACCGATGTAGGTCTCGCGCCGTTTCCACGCCGATTGGAGGACGTTGATGGCCAGCCGAGTGGTGGTGGTCGCCAAGAACGCCTCCGGGTTGGCCACCGTGGACCGGTCGTACGCCTGCCAGCGAAGCCACACGTCCTGCACCAGGTCCTCGGCCTCGGTGACGCTGCTGAGCATGCGATACGCAATCCCGAACAGGCGCGGACGTACCTGCGTGAAGACAGCGGTGGCCGCCTCGAGATCCTCCGCGTCACCGATCTCACGCACCTCGGAATCCGTCATCCCACGCCCCCACCGTCGTCACTCGATCGCCGTCCGGCACCAGCCAAACTCTAGAGGCTCTCAGAGTGCCGCCGCCCGACGATCGTGATCGCTCGTGGTCACTTCGCCGGCGGCGGGTTCAGCGGCAACCAGTCGGCGAACCGGGTGTCCGACAGCTGCGCGTCGGGGCCTGGCAGGAGCATGTCCTTGTCCAGCAGCGCACCGAAGTAGCGCGCCTCCGGGTCGGTGACGACCTCGCGGGCGTCGCCGCGGTAGCTCAGCCCGGTGCGGATCAGCTCGTCGAGCCCGAACTGCTCGGGACCCGCCACCTCGACAGTGCCGTTCAGCGGCGCGCCCACGGAGACTCGGCCAACCGCGGCGGCCACGTCCTCGCCTGCGATGGGCTGGATCCGCGCGTCGGACAGACGGACCGTGTTTCCCTCGGTAGCCGCTTGGGCGATGCTGCCCACGAACTCGAAGAACTGCGTGGCGTGCACGATCGAGTACGGCCGTCCGGACTCCTTGATCAGCCTCTCCTGCTCGATCTTCGCGCGGAAGTAGCCGCTCTCGGCGAGACGCTCGGTGCCGACCACCGACAAGGCCACGTGGTGTCCGACCCCAGCCTTCTCCTCGGCGGCGAGGAGGTTCCCGGTGGACGTACGGAAGAAGTCCAGCACGGCATCGTCGGCGAAGGAGGGCGAGTTCGAGACGTCGACCAGGACCTCAGCGCCCTCCAGCACCTCGGCCAGCCCTTCGCCGGTCAGGGTGTTCACGCCCGAGTCGGGTGAGGCGGGCACCGCTTCGTGGCCGTGCTCGGCCAGCTTCCGGACGAGCTTCGAGCCGATCAGGCCAGTTCCGCCGATCACGACGATCTTCATGGTGTTCCTTCCATCTCGCGTCCCGGCCGATCCGGAACGTCGCTCATCAGTCAGGACCGGACAGGCCCGTGGTTTGTGACAGAACGCCCGGCGGCGGATGCGATCGGCCGTCCTCTTTCCGGTCTTCGTCACAAACCGAGGGCCGGTCCGGTCCTGACTGGAGACACCGACCTGACGAACCGAGGTACTTCATGGACACCCGAGGCGCCCACGCCATCGACACGATCGACGATCTCCGACGCCACCTGCAGTGGGCGATCGAGCTGGAGCACGCGACGATTCCTCCCTACCTGTGCGCGCTCTACTCCTTGGACCCGGCCCGAAACCCCGAGGCCGCCCAGGTCGTGGGCACGGTCCTTGCCGAGGAGATGATCCATCTGGCACTGGCCGCGAACCTGCTCAACGCCGTCGGCGGCTCTCCCAAGCTCGACGCGCCGGAGCTGCTCCCGGCGTACCCCCATCCGCTGCCCCACGGCGACCGGTCCGTCCACGTCCATCTCGTCCCGTTCGGCCCGGAAGCGCTCGAGCTGTTCCTACGTATCGAGCAGCCGGCGTCCGTCGACGCGCCTCCGCAGGATGACGAGTATCAGACGATCGGGCAGTTCTACGCCGCGATCGAGGCCGGCCTACGCACCCTGTGCGACCGGCTGGGCGAGGAGAACGTGTTCAGCGGCGACCCGTCCCGGCAGATCGGCGAGTTCCACCTCAGGGGCGGAGGCGGCGAGGTGCTGCCGGTCGTCGACCTGAAGTCCGCGTCGGCCGCGCTGGCGGAGATCGTCGAGCAGGGCGAGGGCGCCGCGCGTACGAACGTGTGGGACGGCGATCGCGACGTCTTCCACCCCGACCGGGACGAGGTCGCGCACTACTACAGGTTCCAGGAGCTCCGCCTGGGCCGCCGCTACCAGACCGGCGACACACCGCAGTCCGGGCCGACCGGCAAGGAGATCGCGATCGACTTCGACGGTGTCCTGCCGATGCGGCCCAACCCGCGTACCGCCGACTATCCGGAGGGCAGCCCCATCCGTGTCGCCCAAGAGGAGTTCAACCAGACCTACAGCCTGGTTCTGTACCTGCTCGAACAGGCCTTCAACGGTGATCCCAGCCAGATGCAGGACGCTGTCGGCGCCATGTTCGGGCTCCGCAAGCAGGCGATGGCGCTGATGAAGATGCCGACCGGCGACGGAAAGACCACCGCCGGTCCGTCCTTCGAGTACGTGCCACCCGAGCAACGGAGCTGATCCACCCACGGCCACTCGACATCACACGATCCACGGCGGCGATACGGCCTGCCCTCCGTCCGGTGTCGACGCCTGTCCGCTCGCCAGGCCGACCACGACAAAGTCGGCGCCAGAGTCGGTGCGGATCTGCCGCGGAGTGCCGGCAGACATGACGACGGTGTCGCCGACCGACAGCTCGATGGATTCGCCGTCGATGACGACGGTTGCCTCACCTTCCAGGACGTGCCAGACCTGCTCGACATCGAAGGTGTGCACTGGTCCGCTCTGGCCGGGGTGCATCCTGACCCGCCACAGGCTCAGCGCCTCGGTGCCTCCCTGCGTCGGCGAGGCGAGGGTCGTCATCAAAGCGTTGGGCGTCTCGGTGCGGCGGGTGTCCGACTGAGCGATCTTGGTGGCAAGCATGGCGGCTCCTTTGTTTTAGACAACTTGGTTGTCTAAAACATTAGAGTGGCCTTCGCGATATCGTCAACCGGGTTGTCGACAAGAGGAGTTGGGTTGATGAGTGAGCCTGGATGGAAGGTCGTACTCCTGCTGGCCGGCGCATTCCGCCAGGGTGTCGATGCGCTCAACAGCGAGCTGGCGGCGCAGGGCTATTCCGGAGCTAGACCACTGCATGGCTTCGCACTCCAGGCCATCGGGCCCGACGGGTGCACCATCAACCAGCTCGGCCAGCGCCTCGGCGTCTCGAAGCAGGCCGCGGCCAAGACAGCCGCCGGGCTCGAGAACGCCGGTTACATCTTCCGCGATCCCGTCCCCGGTGACCGACGAGCAGTTCTCCTGCGGCGTACGCAACGGGCCGAGGAGTTCCTGACAGCGAGCGCAGTCGGCTTCGAACACATCGTGGGCCGCTGGCGACGTCAACTCGGCGCCGACCGATTCGACGCGATGGTCGAGGCACTCGCCGAGGTGGCCGATGGCGGGCCCGTCGGCGATCTGCCGGGCTGGCTGACGCAGCGGCCCGGTCGCGATACAGGAGGATTGACGGACGGTCCGTCTTGAAGCCTGACGGGATCGAGCGCGCGGTGACCAGCGGTTGAGGTCTTTCTGCCCTTGCTGGCCGCACGCTCGGGAGCCTAGGAATTGCTCATGAGACGACTCGTAGTGGCGGGCTCCGCGGCCATGACGATCATGGCCGCCGCGCTCTTCACCACGGTCTCGCGAACACGACCAACCTCGAGTCCGTCTCCGGCGAGGACGCAACCGGGCCGCTGTCGGTGGTCACCGCGGCGGCCGCATTGTCGGCGGTGTACTGATGGCGTACGCAGCGAAGTCCGTGCCGATGACGCTGGCGCAGGGGCTCGTGAAGCAGGAGGACAAGCCCGGCGACGCGGCGGAGACGAGCATGCTGGTCAAGGCGTGCGGGATGCTGTATCAGCGCACGGCCGCGTTGCGAGGTAGTGGGCTGGGAGGGGCATCGCGATGACGCACATCTCTGGAGAGGTCACGATCGACGCGCCGGTCGAGGAGGTGTTTGACCTGGTCGCCGACGAGCGAAATGAGCCGAGGTACAACCCTCGGATCGTCCGCGCCGAGAAGTTGAGCGAGGGACCGGTCGGCAGGGGCGCACGCTTCGTCGCCGTTCCCAAGGGCATGGGCGCCAGGGGCACGATGACCCTTGAGGTCCTGGAGTACGACAGGCCGTATCGGCTCCACAACGTCGTGCGCTCGTCGTACATGCAGGTCGACGGCACCCTGACCTTTGAGAACGTGGATGGCGGGACGCGGCTGAGGTGGGACTGGGAGATGGGCCTGGTCGGCCCGACGCGGGTCTTCTCCCCGCTGCTTGCCCTGATCGGCCCGGGCTGGGAGCGTCAGAACTGGATGGGTCTCAAGCAGTACATGGAGTCAAGCCGTCGCTGAGCTCCGTCCGGCATGCTTCACGGTGCCACCGCCCTCCTTCGCCACCACGTCATTGCACTCGGGGGATCTGCCTCGACCATCGGCCGCGCAACGTGCGCACAGTGGTCGCAGGGGGTATCCAGACAAAGTCCACTTGTTGCAGGCAGAGTCAGAGTTCGCCGCATCTCGGCAGAGAGGAGTGGGCTCAGTGCGCCATGTCGACGAAACGGCTGTAGTGACCCTGGAAGGCGACGACGAGGTCCCGGGTGGGGCCGTTACGGTGCTTGGCGATGATCACGTCGGCCTCGCCGGGGCGGGTCGACTCCTTCTCGTAGACGTCGTCGCGGTGGAGGAGGACGACCATGTCGGCGTCCTGCTCCAGCGAGCCTGACTCACGGAGGTCGGAGACGGCGGGGCGCTTGTCGGCGCGCTGCTCGGAACCACGGTTGAGCTGGGACAGCGCGATGATCGGGACCTCGAGCTCCTTGGCCAGCAGCTTGATCTGACGGGAGAACTCGGAGACCTCGAGCTGACGGGATTCGACCTTCTTGCCGGAGCTCATCAGCTGGAGGTAGTCGATGACGATGAGCCGGAGATCGTGGCGCTGCTTGAGCCTTCGGGCCTTGCTCCGGATCTCCATCATCGTCATGTTCGGGCTGTCGTCGATGAACATCGGCGCGCTGGAGACCTCGCCCATCTTGCGGGCCAGCTTGTTCCAGTCGTCGTCGGACATGTTGCCGTTGCGGATGTGGTTGAGCGGCACCTTGGCCTCGGCGCTCAGGAGACGCATGGTGATCTCGGAGCGGCTCATCTCCAGGCTGAAGAAGACGCTGGTCAGGTTGTTGTGGATCGAGGCCGCACGACAGAAGTCGAGAGCCAAGGTCGACTTACCCATCGCGGGTCGCGCCGCGACGATGATCATCTGCCCACCGTGGAAGCCGTTGGTGAGCTCGTCGAAGTCGGCGAAGCCGGTTGGGACGCCGTAGAGGCCGGCCTCGCGGTTGGAGATCGCCTCGATCTCGTCGAGGACGCCGTCCATGATGTCGGCGAGCGGGGAGTAGTCCTCACCGGAGCGCTTGTCGGTGAGCTTGAAGACCTCGGCCTGGGCCTCGTCGACGATGTTGTCGACCTCGCCCTCGCCGGCGTAGCCGATCTGCACGATCTTGGTGCCGGCCTCGACCAGGCGGCGCAGGACCGACTTCTCCCGGACGATCTCGCCGTAGTAGCCCGCGTTGGCGGCGATCGGGACGTTGGAGGCGAGCGTGTGCAGGTAAGGGGCGCCACCGATGCGCTCCAGCTCAGCCTTGCGGCGCAGCTCGTCGGCGACGGTGACCATGTCGGCGGGCTCGCCACGACCGTAGAGGTCGATGATCGCGTCGTAGATGGTCTCGTGGGTCGGCCGGTAGAAGTCGGTGCCGCGCAGCGTCTCGGAGACGTCGGCGATGGCGTCCTTCGAGATCAGCATCGAACCGAGGACAGCCTGCTCGGCCGCCATGTCCTGCGGTGGCGTGCGGTCGTTGACCGCGCGCGGGGCGTTGCCCGGTTCGTACGCCGCGGGGCCGTCGCCCCACTCCTCGAACGGCGGCTCCGGGAAGTCGCCCGGACCGCCCATCGAGCCGGTCTCAGTGACGCTCATTCCCTTGCCCCTCCGTGGTCTGCGGATCGTCGCGGCGTGATCTCGGTCGATTCGGTGCCACGCTACGGGTGAGCACCGACAGTTCTGCTCGCGCCGTCCTGGGCCGACCGTCGACGACACCCTCAAGTCTCCGCGACCCTACGTCGCAGACCACATCGGCGACAGAGGGTTATCCACAGGCCCTGGGGATAACCAGGGGATAGCGGTGGACGACACCCTGGTCAATGTGAACAGCCTGGGGAAGTGCCTGTGTATAACTAGCTTCACAGGATTGGTAAACCCTGCCTGACCTGCAATTTTACTATCCATAGGCTGTGGACGAAAGAAAGTCGGCGCCCCGTCGGGGTTCTTCGCCGAGATCGTCGTACCCCCTTGGGCGTTTTGTCGACATAGCGCCGCAACGACGTTTTCCACAGGTTTTCCACCTGCCCTGAACAACGCTCCGCGCCGACGGTGTTTAACCTTGAGATCGTGACGAGCCGGGCGGATGCGAAGAGCTACTCGAAGACCGACCGCCGAGGCCTCGACAAGGAGATCTGGCGGCTCGCGATCCCCGCCTTTCTGGCCCTCGTCGCCGAGCCGCTCTTCCTGCTGGCGGACTCCGCGATCGTCGGCCACCTCGGCACCCGCGAGCTCGCCGGCCTCGGTGTCGCAGGCGTCGTGCTTCAGACGATCGTCGGACTCTGCGTCTTCCTCGCGTACGGCACCACAGCATCGGTCGCCCGCCGCATCGGCGCCGGAGACACCGCGGGTGCGCTACGCCAGGGGATCGACGGGATCTGGCTCGCGGTCATCATCGGGGTCGTCGTCACGGTCCCGGTGATGGTCCTGGCCGAGCCGCTCAGCCGGGCCGTCGGCGCGGGCGACGAGGTGGTCGGCCCGGCGACGACCTACCTACGGATCGCCGTCCTCGGGGTGACGCCGCTGCTGATGATGCTCGCGGCGACGGGTGTGCTCCGCGGACTGCAGGACACCAGGACTCCGCTGGTCGCGGCGGTCGTCGCCAACGTACTCAACATCGTGCTCAACCTCGCCCTCGTCTACGGCGCCGGGCTCGGCCTCGCCGGTTCGGCGATCGGCTCGGTGATCGCCCAGGTGCTGGCAGCCGGGATGCTGACGTACGTCGTGGTGCGGGCAGCGCGCAGTCAGGACGTACCGCTGCGGCCGGACGTGCCCGGGATCCGTGCCTCCGCCCGGGCCGGCGTGGCGCTCGTGGTCCGCACACTGACGCTGCGCATGGCGCTCCTGGTCACGACGTACGCCGTCACCCATCTCGCCGTCGGCGATCAGGCCGTCGCCCTGGCGACCCACCAGATCGCCTTCACGCTGTGGACCTTCCTGGCGTTCGTGCTCGACGCGATCGCGATCGCCGCGCAGGCGCTGACCGGGCGGTCGCTCGGTGCCGGCGACACCCGGGAGACCCGGGCCATCACGGCCCGGATGGTGTGGTGGGGCGTCGTGATCGGGGTCGCGGCCGGCGTACTCCTGGCCGCTCTCTCCCCGTTCCTCGGCGCACTCTTCACCGAGGACCAAGCGGTGCGGGAGCTGTTGGTGCCGGTGGTCATCGTGGCGGCGATCGCGCAGCCGATCGCGGGCGTCGTCTTCGTCCTCGACGGGGTGCTCATCGGAGCCGGCGACGGGCGCTACCTGGCTTGGGGCGGGGTCTGGACCCTCGTCGCCTATGTCCCGCTCGTCGCCCTGGCCGTCGCCCTCGGCGGTGGGCTGGTGTGGGTGTGGATCACCTTCGCGGTCGGTTTCATGGGCGCGCGCTTCGTGGTGCTGACGCTCCGTGCGCGAAGCGACCGCTGGCTGGTCACCGGCGCCTGAGCCCGGTTTCTAGGCATCGGTCCCACATACTCACTTGTGCCCCAGCCCGGGCGCACGCCAAGGTCATCCCATGGCGACCGATCCGAAGACCACCTTGAAGACGTACATCGACGCTCGCCGCGAGGCGCTGATCTCCAAGGTCGAGGATCTCTCGGAGCGGGAGGCGCGGCTGCCGCGTACGCCGACAGGCACCAATCTTCTCGGCATCATCAAGCACGTCACCGGGGTCGAGGCCGTCTATCTCGGCGCGACGTTCGGGCGCCCGTTCCCGCATCCCGAGGAGCTGATCACGGACGAGCAGTGGGACATCGACCCGCAGGCGGACTGGTACGCCACCGAGGACGAGACGATCGAGGGCATCATCGACCTCTACCGTCGGGTCATCGCCCACGGTGACGAGACGATCGAGGCGCTGTCGCTGGACGCCATCGGGCATGTGCCGCACTGGGGCAACGAGGAAGTCACACTGCACCAGATTCTGGTGCACCTCTTCGCCGACCTCGCCGGTCACGGCGGACAGGCCGACATCCTTCGCGAAGAGGCCGACGGCGCCGTCGGCTGGCGCAAGCCGGGCGACAACATCCCGTCGGAGTACGACTGGCCAGCGTACGTCGCGAAGCTGACCGACATCGCGAACAAATTCTGACGCCTCGGCGAAAAACGAACAGGCCCGCCTCCCGGAGGAGGCGGGCCTGTGTGGAATCCCTAGATCAAGCGGGGACCACGTTGAGGGCCAGCTTGGCGGACACCTCGTCGTGGAGCTTGACGGAGACCTCGTGGGCACCGAGGGACTTGATCGGGTTGCCCAGCGCGATGGTGCGCTTGTCGATCGACTCGCCGGTGGTCTCGGAGACCGCGGAGGCGATGTCGGCGGCGGTGACGGCGCCGTAGAGGCGGCCGTCCTTGCCGGAGCGGACCTTCACGTTGACCGTGTTGGCCTCGAGCTTGCCCTTGATCTCGGCGGCGTGAGCCTCGTCGCGCACGGAGCGAGCCGAGCGCGCAGCCTTGATCGAGTCGGCCTGCGACTCGGCGCCGCGGCTCCAACGGATGGCGTCGCCACGCGGGATCAGGTAGTTGCGGGCGTAGCCGTCCTTGACCTCGACGACGTCACCGGCGGAACCCAGCCCGGTGACCTCCTGCTGAAGGATGATCTTGGTAGCCATGTCGATCCTCCTCAGCGACCGGTGGAGGTGTAGGGCAGCAGAGCAACCTCGCGCGCGTTCTTGACGGCGATGGCCACGTCGCGCTGGTGCTGGACGCAGTTGCCGGTCACGCGACGGGCGCGGATCTTGCCGCGGTCGGAGATGAACTTACGGAGGAGGGTGGCGTCCTTGTAGTCGACACCGGTCGCCTTCTCCTTGCAGAACTGGCAAACCTTCTTCTTAGGCTTGCGAATCACTGCCTTGGCCATTGTGGTGCTTCCTTTCTAGAAGCCCGGCCCCAGCCGCGGAGCGGCATATGGGTTGAGTACCGGAATGGTTGAGGGATTCGGAATGTGGATCTGTTGATCAGAAGGGAGGCTCGTCGTTGCCCACGCCCGGGGTCGCCCACGGGTCGTTGGCCGGCGCGCCGCCGCCCGCGTTGGCGGGCTGCTGCGGAGCCGGCGAGGCCCACGGGTCGTTGCCACCGGCCGGAGCCTGCTGGCCGCCACCACCCTGGGGGCCGCCGTAGCCACCACCCTGGTTGTAGCCACCGCCGCCACCCTGGTTGTAACCGCCGCCGCCACCCTGGCCGCCGGACTGCCGGCTGGCCTTGGTGACCTTGGCGGTCGCGTAGCGGAGCGAGGGACCGATCTCGTCGCACTCGAGCTCGAAGACAGTGCGCTTCTCGCCCTCACGCGTCTCGTAGGACCTCGACTTCAGGCGACCCTGAGCGACGACACGCATGCCGCGCTGCAGGGACTCGGCGACGTTCTCAGCAGCCTGGCGCCAGATCGAGCAGCGCAGGAAGAGGGTCTCCCCGTCCTCCCACGCGTTGGTCTGGCGGTTGAAGCTGCTGGGCGTCGAAGCAATCGTGAAGTTGGCAACGGCTGCACCCGACGGCGTGAAGCGAAGCTCCGGGTCGTCGGTGAGGTTGCCGATCACGGTGATGACGGTGTCGCCTGCCATGAGATCTCCCTTGAGTCTGATCTGGGTGTCGGTGTCGGTTCAGGAGTTCCAAATAAATGTGAACTGGCCGTGTGGGTTCAAACATAGGACCCGGCACCGACAATTACCGACGGTGACATCCGCGTCACTTGGACGGACGGATGACCTTCGTACGCAGGATCTGCTCGTTGAGGCCAAGCTGGCGGTCGAGCTCCAGAACGGTCTTGGGCTCGGCGGTCAGGTTGACGACGGCGTAGATGCCCTCGGCGTTCTTGTTGACCTCATAGGCCAGACGACGGCGGCCCCAGACGTCAACGTTCTCGACGGTGCCACCATCAGTGGTGACGACCTTCAGGAACTTGTCAAGGGTCGGGGCGACGGTGCGCTCATCGAGGCTGGGCTCGAGGATCACCATTACTTCATAGGCGCGCATAGCGTTCTCCACCTCCTACGGACTCGGCGGCCATGGTCTCTCCATGGCAGGAGGGCTGATGCGATGTCCCATCTCCGTCTGTGGAGAGGGACGAGTCAGGGTATCAACCAGCGGTTTGCGTGGCCGAATCCACGGCCTCGACCGTGAACGGCACCGTGATCACCTCGCCGTCGCCGAGGCGGAACTGGGCCCACAGGCGGTAGAGACCAGCCTTCGGTACGTCCAGGTGCAGCCCGAGCTCGGGCCCGAACGAGGCGCCGGGGACGGCCAGCTCGTCGCCTTCGGCGTGGCCGTGCACGAACGTCTCGCCGTCCGCGCTCATGACCACGACGTGGCCGGCCGCGCCGAGGTAGGGCTGGAGATCGTCGACAACCTTCCCGGTGCTGTCCTCGAACCTGAAGTGCAGGTCGCTCTGCTGGTCGGCGACCGGCGTTCCCTCGAGCGTGACGGTGAGATTGTCGACAGTCGACGATCTCGGGCTCGCCTCCAGCGGGACGGCCGGGGGCTGCGTACCTTCGACGGTGACCTGCTGCCGGTCGAGCACGTCGGCCATGTCGGCCCGGCGGCGGAACTCGGTGTCCACGCGGTAGGTGCCTCCGGCGGGGAAGGTCACGTCGGTCTCGAGCTCGCCCGGACGGCCGGTCGGCTCGGCGTGGAGGTGGCGGAACCAGGAGAGGTCCTGGCTGGTCACGATGACGTGCATCCAGGCCTGGTGGGTGCGACCGAGGTCGGTCACCGGGTCACCGGTCGCGGCGTCCGTGACGAGGAACCGGAGCCCGCCCTCGCGCCGCGTGATCGCAACGTCGATGCCCGACTCGGCGGAGGCGACGGGAGCGATGTCGACCTCATGCATCTCCGTCATCGACGGCCGCATCGGGCTCATCCCCTGCGCCCACTCAAGGATGCCGTTCATCCCGCGCTGCGCCGGCTCGGTGCGCGACAGATACGTCAGGCCGGCCCCGATCGAGATCGCGATCACGGCCGTGACCAGGAGATATCCACCGTCGCGGACGCGAGTGACGAAACCCCGGCCGGCGTACGCCTCGGGCGTCTCGGGACGGCGGAAGCCGCGCAGTCGCAGCGCGTTGGTGACGACGCTGACCGAGCTCATCGCCATCGCGGCGCCGGCGAGGACCGGGTCGAGAAGGGCGAGCGCGGCGACGGGGATGAGGAGCACGTTGTAGGCGAACGCCCAGAACAGGCCCTGCTTGATCGTCGCGACGGTGCGGCGGGAGAGCGCCAGCGCGGTCACCACACCGCGGAGGTCGCTGCCGACCAGGGTGATGTCGGAGGCCGCCAGGGCGACGTCGGTGCCAGTGCCGATCGCGATCCCGACGTCGGCCTGGGCCAGCGCCGGGGCGTCGTTGATCCCGTCGCCGACCATCGCGACGACCTTGCCCTCGTCCTGGAGCTGCTGGATCCGGGCGAGCTTCTGCTCGGGCAGCAGGCCGCCGGCGGCGTGGCGGACGCCGACCTCGTCGGCCACCTTCGCCACCGTCGCAGCGGCGTCGCCACTGAGGATGTGCACCTCGACGCCCGAGTCCTCGAGCAGGCGCACGGTCTCCTTGGCTTCGTCGCGGACCTGGTCCGCGACCCGGATCGAGCCGGCGTACGCACCGTCGACCGCAACCAGGACGGAGCCGTTGTCGGTGGCGTCGATGCCCTCCTCGGCCAGCATCGCCGAGTTGCCGACGACGACCCGACGCCCGTCGACGTACGCGCTGATCCCGCGGCCCGGATGGGCCTCGAACGCCGAGACCTGCACGTCCACGGCGTCGGCCGAGGCCTCGGCACGCGCTCGAAGGGCGGTGGCGAGGGGGTGGTCGCTGCCGGTCTCGGCAGCGGCGGCGATCCGGACCAGCTCGTCGCGGGTCCAGCCCGGAGCCGGGGTGATGTCGGAGACCTCGGGCTTGCCGTGGGTGATCGTGCCGGTCTTGTCGAAGACGATGGCGGTGACGGAGCGGGCGCGCTCGAGGGTCTCGCCCGAGCCGACGAGTACGCCGAGCTCGGCGGCGCGCCCGGCGCCGACCATGACGGCGGCCGGCGTGGCCAGGCCGAGGGCGCACGGGCAGGCGATGATGAGGACCGCGATGGCCGCGGTGACGGCGCTGGTGAGTCGCTCGGCGTCGGGGCCGAGGACCAGCCAACCGATGAAGGTCAGCGCTGCCACGACGAGGACGGCGGGCACGAACACCGCCGAGACCCGGTCGGCCAGACGCTGCAGCTTGGTGCCGGAGCCCTGGGCCGACTCGACCATCGCGATGATCTGCGCCAGCGTGGTCTCGGCACCGACCGCGGTCGCCTCGATCTCGAACGAGCCAGTCTGGTTGATCGTCGCGCCGATGACGATGTCGCCCTCGGCCTTCCGCACCGGGTCGCTCTCACCGGTGAGCATGGACTCGTCGACGTAGGACGCCCCTGCGACGATGCGGCCGTCGACCGGGATCTTCTCCCCGGCGCGTACGCGGATCCGGTCGTTGACCTGCAGGTTCGCGACCGGGACCGTGACATCGCGACCGTTGCGGATGACCGTGGCCGTCTCCGGCATGAGGCCGACGAGGGCCTTGACCGCGTCGGCCGTACGCGACTTGGCCCGTGCCTCGAGCCAGCGGCCCATCAGCACCAGCGCGACGATGACCAGGGCGGTCTCGAAGTAGAGGTGGAGGGGTAGGCCCCACGCCTCGGCCTGCCCCATCCACAGGGTCACGAAGGCGCTATAGGCGAAGGCGATGCCGGTGCCGAGCGTGACCAGGGTGTTCATGTCGACCGATCCGTGGCGTGCGCCTCGGACCGCCGCGAGGTAGATGTCACGACCCGCCCACCACTGCGTGACCGCGGCGACCACGAGCACGATCGACATGACCGGCTCCATGGCATCGACGGGAAGCGGGACGTACATCAACGCCATCAGGCCGAGCCCCACCGCCAGGGCCGTGACCCACCGCCGCTTGAGCTGGACGAGCTCTGTCTCGCGGCGTACGTCCCGAACGTCCTCGACCTCAGGCTCCTGTGGATTGTCGACAGTCGACGATCGCAGGACAGCCTGATAGCCCGCCTTCTCGATGGCGGCGCTGATCTCGGCGAGGTCGGTGCGGGCGGGGTCGAAGTGAACGAGGGCGGTCTCGGTGGCGAGGTTGACGTTGGCGTCCTCGACACCCTCGACACGGCTGATGGCCTTGGTGACGCGGCGCACGCAGCTCGCGCAGGTCATGCCCTCGATCTCGAGCTGTTGCTCGGTCGGGTTCGCGGCGGTGGGGGTCATCATGATCAGGCCAGCGAGTAGCCGGCCTCCTCGACGGCCGCGCGAATGGCGTCGTCCGAGATCGGCTCAGCGGCGGTGACGGTGACGTTGCCCGAGGCCAGGTCGACGTCGACGTTGCTCACGCCGGCGATCTCGGTGACCTCTTCGGTGACGGAGGAGGCGCAGTGTCCGCAGGTCATACCGACGACGGTGAAGTTCTGGGTGCTCATGAGAATCTCTCTGGGTTGTTGGATTGTTGACAATCAGGACCGGACGAGGCGGGCGATGGCGGCAGAGGCCTCGGCGAGCTTCTCGTCGGCCTCGGCGCCACCGTTCTGGACCGCGCCGGCGACGCAGTGACCGAGGTGCTCGTCGAGCAGCCCGAGAGCGACCGCCTGGAGCGCCTTGGTCGAGGCGGAGACCTGGGTGAGGATGTCGATGCAGTAGGCCTCGTCCTCGACCATCCGCTGCAGCCCGCGCACCTGACCTTCGATGCGCTTGAGGCGCTTCAGATAGGCCTCTTTGTTCTTGTTGTGGAGGTATCCGTGATCCGCGTGGCCTTCGGGCCCGGTGTGCTCGTCCATGCCGCCTACCATACCCCCGTAAGGTATGAAGTCAAGCCGAAGAATGTCGGTGCCGCGTCCTAGACTGGCCCTATGGCTGTTGCGATCGGTGCCCACGTAGACCAGACCGACCCCGTCGCCGAGGCGACCGCGCGCGGCGCGAGCCTGGTGCAGTTCTTCCTGGGCGATCCACAGTCCTACAAGGGCCCGGTGGTGACGTACGCCGACGGCGCAGCCGCTCTCAAGGCCCGCGCGGAGGAGCAGGGTGTCGATCTCTACGTCCACGCGCCGTACATCATCAACGTCGCCACGACGAACAACCGGATCCGGATCCCGAGCCGCAAGCTCCTCCAGCAGCACATGGACACCGCGGCCGAGGTCGGCGCCAAGGGCCTGATCGTCCACGGCGGCCACGTCAACAAGGACGACGACCCCGCGAAGGGCTTCGACAACTGGCGCAAGGCGATCGAGGTGACCGACATCAAGGTCCCGCTCCTGATCGAGAACACCGCGGGCGGCGACAACGCGATGGCGCGCTACCTCGACCGGATCGCCGGCGTCTGGGAGGCCATCTCCACCGCCGAAGGCGCGGAGAACGTCGGCTTCTGCCTCGACACCTGCCACGCCCACGCCGGTGGCAACCCGCTGGAGACGGTGGTCGAGGACGTCCGCAAGATCACCGGCCGCATCGACCTGGTCCACTGCAACGACTCCCGCGACGAGTTCGACTCCGGCGCCGACCGCCACGCCAACTTCGGCGCCGGCCGCATCGACCCCGACCTGCTCGCCGGCGTGGTCCGCGACGCCGGAGCCCCGGTGATCTGCGAGACCCCGGGCGGCGCCGAGGAGCACACGAGCGACTTCGCCTGGCTCCGCGAGCGGCTTTGACCGATTCTCACCGAATCTTCACTTCTGTCAGCCGAGTCTTGAGTTCTGGCGGACGAAACCGCACATTGGTCCACCACAACCGAAGATTCGTTCGCCACAGCTGCAGTTTCGCTCGCCAGAGGTGAAGATTCGGCTGAGAATCGGACCGCCCAGTGGGACCGTCGGCTATGACCCAACAGGGCCATTGACATATCGTCCTCCGAATGAGTTCGAACTGGCGCGCCGATGTTCAAGGTCTCCGTGCCGTCGCTGTCGGTCTGGTGATCGCAGGACACGCGGGACTCTCCGGATTCGAGGGAGGGTTCGTCGGAGTCGACGTCTTCTTCGTCCTCTCCGGGTTCCTGATCACCACCCTGCTGCTGCGTGAGACCGACCGCAGCGGCACGGTCAGCATCAGCCAGTTCTACGCCCGCCGCGCCCGCCGAATCCTGCCTGCGGCGACCGCGACGATGCTGGTCGTACTCACCTACAGCGCGATCGTCCTGCCCCAGACCCGGACCGACCAGATCGCGGGCGACGCAGGCTGGGCGGCGGTCTTCCTGGCCAACGTCCACTTCGCCAAGGAAGCCGTCGACTACTTCAACAACGCCGCACCTTCGCCGTTCCAGCACTACTGGTCACTCTCGGTCGAGGAGCAGTTCTACGTCGTCTGGCCGCTGCTGGTGCTCGCCGTCGCCCTCTGGATCCCGAAGCACCACCGCCGTCGCGCGATCACCGCGCTCGCCGCGCTCGTCGCGGTGGTCAGCCTCGCCTGGTCGCTGCACGCCACCAGCGTCGACCCGACCACGGCCTACTTCTCCACCCCCGCCCGGGCGTTCGAGCTCGCCGCCGGCGCCCTGCTCGCCTGCCTCGCGGGGCGCCTGCAGGTCGCGACGAGCGCGACGCGGACCGGTCGTCTCGCCGCGGCAGGCCTCGGCATCGTCGGCGTCGGCACCCTCGTCTACGCCACCGCCAACTTCAGCGAGGCCACTCACTTCCCGGGCTGGCACGCCCTAGTCCCGGTGCTCGCCACCGTCGCGCTCCTGGTCGCCGGGCCCGCCACCCCGACCGGCTGGCTGCTCTCGAAGCAGCCGCTGCGCTACCTGGGTGACATCTCGTTCAGCCTCTACCTGTGGCACTGGCCGATCCTGATCCTCGCCCCCGAGGCGATCCCCGGCGGCGGCGTACGCCAGCTGCTGATCATGCTGGCACTCATCCTGGCCGCCTCCGCGGCGAGCTACCACTGGATCGAGATGCCCTTCCAGCGCCACAGGATCCCGCATCTCACCAAGGGCCGTCGCGCGCTCGCCCTCTGGCCCGCCGCAGCAGCCCTCGCCCTGGTCGCAGGCACGAGCTCGCAGGCGTACGCCGGCTACCAGGTCGACGTCGCCAAGGCCAACGCCGAGGAGTGGTTCCAGGAGAACCCCGACGTCCTCGAGACCGACGACAAGCCAGTCACCGGCGTACTGAAGACCACCGTCGAGGCCGCCGAGGAGGGTGCTCCGTTGCCGCCCGAGGTCGAGTTCGACGCCACCGACTCGTGGGCCGAGCGCGGTGGTTACTGCTATGCGGGCTACGGCGAGACGAAGCTCGACGGCGACTGCATCTACGGCGACGGCAAGGCCGATCGCACCGTCGCGGTCATCGGCGACTCCCACATCGGGATGTGGCTGCCCGCCCTCGACACCCTCGCCGAGCGCCAGCACGTGAAGCTGGTTCCGTTCGTGAAGCTCGGCTGCGCTGCGTACGGGGTGAAGCAGAAGTCCTCGAAGATGACCGTCGCCGAGTGCGAGGACTTCCGGAAATGGACCAACGAGCAGATCACCGAGCTGAACCCGGACACGATCGTCGTCGGCGCCCGCGGCATGCTCGACATGGAGGAGCGCGACGGCGTCTCGACCGAGGAGCAGTGGCGTGAGGGAGTGCGCCACGGCGTCAGTGCCTTCGAGAAGATCACTCCGGACGTACGCGTCTTCGCCGACGTCCCCTCCGTCGACAACGACCCCGGCGAGTGCCTCTCCGACGCCCGCAACCTCCTCGAGGACTGCGTCGTGAAAGCCGACGGCACCGAGGTCGACTCCAACGAGGTGACCCAGGAGGCGCTCGCGGGGACCGATGCGACGTACGTCGACATCGTCGACCTGGTCTGCTCCGAGCGCTGCCCGCTCGTCGTCGGCGACGTCGTCACCTACTACGACGACTCCCACATCACCGCGACCTGGGTCGACCGGGTCACCCCGGCGCTCGGGAAGCGCCTCGGCCGCCTCGACCGTTCCGCCTAGCACCGGCCACCGGTGGTCGAGCCTGTCGAGACCCGCTCCCCAACCAGACTGTTCCGCCTAGAACACATTTCAGTTCTGCGCTCGCCAACCATTGCAGTGGCAGTTCCCGAGCGGGAGAATCGAAAGTTGCCGGGCGGGGCAGTCAATCCCCTCACCGCCCCGCCCGGCCCACGTCTCGGGCCGCCTCACGCAGGTTGGGCATCCCCCTAGTGCCCAACCCACGCCGCGGCCCCGAAACCGCCTGCCTCCCCCAAGGCGGCGGCGCCAGCGTCCGAACCGAATTCCCCCGAATCTCGGTCCGGACAGCCCCAAGGAGTACGCGGCAGACCGCCTGATACACCCGACGTCAGATTTTTTCGAAGAGGATCAGGAGAAGCAGACGAACGGCGCCGGCGGAGCGTCCGTGGTCGGTGCGGGGAGGGACTCCGCGAGAGCCTCAGCAGGGGCCAGGCCCTTTGCGAGGGCGCCGTGGAGACGGCTGAACACCTCGTACGCAGCCTCATCGGCGACGACGGCGGGCGAGGCGATCACGGCGCGGGCGCCGGCGTGCAACCAGGCTCCGACCAGCCCGATCAACTCCTCGCCCCAGCGGATCGTCGATCGTCCGACCTCGCAGGCGGAGAGGATGACGACGTCGGGGACGGCGGAGAGGCCGTCGATGTCGTAGCCGTACCAGGTCCCGTCTGCGAGCTCGAGGCCCGAGAAGAGTGGGTTGTCGGCGGAGTGGTGGCCGTGGGCGGCCAGATGGAGTACGTCGACCTTCGCTGCCAAGGCCGAGACGGCCGTCGCGGTTGCGTCGGTGCCGATGAGCGTGTGCGCGGTGGCCCATGCGGTGGCGCTCTTGGTGACCTCGTCGGCGGCTCGCATGACCCGCGGTCCTGCGACGAATCCGGCCGTCGTTGCTCGCAGTGGAGTGTCGGCGCGGCTCAGCCAGGCAGTTGCACTCTGGGCGACCGTCACCGATCGGCCGGTGAAGCCGGACAGCAACGTCCACGGCACCGCCGCCAGCACGGCCGAAGGGGTCAGGACGACCGGGCGATCACCGATCCGCTCGAGAACCGGAGCGACGAGCAGGTCGGAGAGCTGTTGGAGCCGGGCGGTCAGGTCACCACGTACGGCAACGCCCAGCGGGCCTGGGAGGTCAGTCGCGGCGACGTCGAGATCCGGCAGCAGACCACCGAGGAGTGGCCCGAGCGCGGCCTGCTCGCCGAGGTCGATCCGGGTGGCGGCATCGTCGGTCGCGACGACAGCCACGAGGCGACCGGCCGCCACGACATACGCGACGAGCGCATGGCTGCCGATGCGTTCGCGCAGGTCGGCAAGGGCGATCGGCTCCGAGACCTGACCGGATCCCTTCACCCGCCAGGCCCGCTGTCGGATCTGCTCGCGCAGCTCTGTCTCACGCTCGAGCGTCACCTCCCCGCGGAGCTCGGCCAGGTCAGCAGCGAGCTCTGGATCGGACGGCGGCCGCACCGGCTGGACCCGCGAGGCCAGCATCCGCGAGCGCTCCGACCACTCGAAGAGCGCGTCGGTCTCGCCGGACTCGACGGCCAGCTCCAGGCCACGTCTGGCCAACGTGCGGCCGTGGCCGGCGACGTTGGTCTGCAGGTCCAGGCTGCCGAACGAGCTCTGCCACAGATGGAAGTCGTCGAGACCGGCCCGGAGCTCGCGGCGCCCGGTCACGGCACGGCCAGCGGCCACAGCCAGCTCGGCGCGGAGCTCTCGCTCCAGCAGGCGGACGTCGATGGGCGCCTCGGGCGGGACTGGGCCGATGACCCTGCCACTCGCCGGTCTCGTCGGCAGGCCCGCATTCTCTGCCGAACGGATGCGCGCGAGGCGGGCCTGCAAACGCACGCGGAGCGCCGGCCAATTCAGGCCCTGCTCCTCGAGTGGACCGGCCAGCGCCTCGCCGTCCTCGCTCGGATTCTCGCGGGCGGTCACCGCTGCCTCGAATGCCACGGCGCGCGCCCGCAACGCCAGCCCTGGCGCCTTGGCCTCTTCGAACCACCCCAGCGCCGAGCGCGCCACCCGCACCGCCTCGACGGGATCGGTCGCAACCAGGTGCGACGCCAGCGCCAGCTCTGCCTCCCCCTGCCGCTGGCGCTGCCCCTTCGATCCGTACGCCTCGGCCGCTTGCCTAAGCACTTCGCCACCCTGCCGCGTCAGCCCAGCCGCCATCAGCACCTCGGCCCGGTCCGCGTTACACACCGCGGTCACAAGAGATCCGGCGTCGGCCAAGAGACGATAGGCAGACTCCATCAGGGCAAGCGCCCCGGGAAGGTCGCCCGAGAGATACATTGCGTACGCCCGGTTGTGATCAGCCTGCGCAGCCAACACCTGCTCGCCAACTGACCGGTATTGATCTGCAGCAGAGTTGAAGTCCTCCACGGCTCGCACGATGTCATTCCGGTCAAGGTGAACTGTGCCTCGGTTGAGGTAGGCCTTGGCGAGGTCGAGACCGTCGAGTGATGAGATGGCGTCGCCAAAGGTCTCCAATGCTTCTGCCGCACGGCCTGCCCGCCGTAAGAGCAGAGCACGTTGTGCGAGAAGCACACCTCGTGTGGAGCCATCAACCCCGAACCCCAGTGCTCGACCATTCTTCTCCAACGCCACGCTCAGGTTGGATTCATCGACTTCGAGGTATGCCAGCGACGACTCGATCCGAGCGAGGACTTCAGGGGCGGTTGCGAGGCTCAGGGCTCGTCCCAAGAGCGCCCTCGCGCTGTCGAAATCGCCTGACCTGAGCGCCGCAACGCCCTGCTTGTGCAGCTCGTCCGGATCGTCGGAAGTCATTGCTTGAGCGTAGTGAGAACTTCGACGGCGGCCCAGGCGCGATCGATGTCCTGCGTGACATCCCCGGGATGACCATTGTCAAAGAGGTGCTGAGCAATTCGGCCGGCGAGCAACGGTGCCGCAAACGATGTACCGCTCCAGGTTCCGAATCCGCCGCCGAAGTCGTCAGGATCCAACGTCTCCCGCTTTCGGCCAGCGAACTCGGATGCGACTGTCGCTTGGTAACCACCGTCGAAACTGGTGGGGACCGTGCTCATGACGCCGGCACCAATCTCGTACGCACGAACCCAGGGCCCAGCGTTGCTGAAGATCGCGTCCGTTCCGTTGGGGTTCAGGGCTCCTACGGAGATGATCGGCAACGCCTTGTCCGATGCCGAACAAGGACCCTCGCCCTCAATCCAGGGCGCAAACGCTGCCGGGAAGTTCGGCCTCGATGTCGCGTCGTTACCGGCGGAGCAAACGACCAGCGTCCCGTTGGCCGCAAGATCGGCGAGGATCTCGTGAAGCATCGGATCGAAGAGCGCATCCTCGGGGGTCTCGTGGTAATAACCGATCGACAGGCTGAGCACGTCGATCCGACGCCCGCGCGGATCCCCTTGGCGATAGAGGTGCACCAGATCGGCAATCTGAGCGAGGGCCGTCAGCCAGCCGTACTCGGCAACGGGGCCATCCGGCGGAACAATTCGCCACGCGTAGATGTCCGCGTTGGGACATGCCTGATGAACCAGGCCTGCGATGAAGGTGCCGTGACCCGACAACGGATCAATCAGGCCGTCCAGTGCACCAACCTGGTCGCCGTCGATCTCCGAGTCCGGAACAGTTGACGGCCATCCGATCGGGTGATCGCCGAGGCGTACGTCTCGATCGACGAAGTCGAGCCACGGGTGCTGACCGCACCCCGTGTCGAGGACGGCCACCACGGGTCGCGCCCGGCCGTCAAGGTCGTCATCGCTTCGTCGGTAAGGAGCCGAACCGACGTACGCTACCGGTTGACGACCACCCGTTCCCAACGGGTCGTACCCGGAGCTCGGGTGCGGGTCATTGAGGGGGTGGGGATCGTTTAGCGGGTGCGGGTCGTTCAGCGGGTGCGGGTCATTGAGCGGGTGCGGGTCATTGAGCGGCACCGGCACGAGAACGTGCTCCAAGCTCACCCCTTGCGCACCGTCTCCTTCTTCAGCGCGCAGAAATTGAAGGAGCGTCCAGGCGTCCGGGGCCGCAACTGCCTTTCCAGGAACCACGCCGAGACTGACTCGCCGGACACCGAAACGGAGGTCAACGGCGTGCGCAGGCTCGGGCTCGGCCTCGACACGCCAATGCAGAGACCGAGCAACGTTCTTGATCCGCCGGAACGTGTCTTCGAAGTCCACCGACTTGGAGATCAGGAGCGTGGTCGAGGAGTAGATCGTAGTGCCGGCGGTGACGCCGTCCACGGCCACAGCATTGGTCGGGTCGAGGATGCGGGCGTCGGATCTGTATGGCGCCGACAGTCGGGGCTCACGCTTGGAATGCACTGTTACTCCTGGTCAGATCTCGAACGTGGGGGTGAGGAAGGCGGCAGAGCCGTCGGCGGGCTCGAAGCGGAGCCGGATGAGGCCGGCGGGCAACGAGGTGAGCTCGAAGCGACCCGAGGCTCCGAGGGTGACGGCGACGATCGGCGTACGGACTTCGTCGGCGCGGATGGCGCGGACGGTCATGGGTGAGCCGGGGACGACCCAGCCGTCGAGGCGGGCGGTGGTGTCGGTGTCGGACGCGACCCGGACCAAGACATCGACGCCCGACTGCGCGAAGCGCAGGGTGTAGGCCGAGCGGGCCGAGGCGGGGGCGGTGGAGCGGACTCCGGCCGCTTCGGCACCCGAGGACTCCACCAGGAGCATCAGCTCCAGGTCGAGACCGAGGCCGGACTCCTCGGCGGCGCCGGCGGCGGCCGCCTGCATCCGGGAGATCAGGCCCCCGGGGACGGGATCACCAGCAACATAAGCCTGTCGAACCAGACCCAACAGCTCTTCGCGAGTGGGCTCCTCCGAGCGACCCATCACGACACCCCCTCTTCACGCAGTGCGTCCCGCAGCTTCCCGAGACAGCGGCCGCGGGTGGGGCCGATGCTGCCGATGGGCATCTGGAGCTCTTCGGCCAGGCTGGCGTAGTCGGGCCGGTCGGAGAAGGCGACCACGCGCAGCAACCGCCGGCACCGCTCGGGGAGCGACTCCACGGCCGCCCAGATGAGGGAGTTGCGGTCGCCCTCGACGACCAGGGACTCCGCCGAGCGCTGCGTCGGGACGCGCGACTCGAGCGCCTCGTCCTCCACAGGTACGTCACGCCCGGATCGCTTCGCGACCCGCCAGGCCTCGCGGCGCGTGGTCAGAGTGAGCCAGGCGCCGACGGCCGCGGTGTCGAGGATCGAGGAGTGCTTGCGTACGAAGGTGAGCCAGGTGTTCTGGACGACGTCCTCAGCCTGCTCCTGGGTGAGCCGGTAGGAGCGGGCGACCTGCCACAGGACCGGAGTCATCGTCGCGACCAACTCGTCGAGGGCGGCGGAGTCGCCGCTGAGCCAGCGGTCGAAGTCGGCCGTGGCCCGGGACCACACGGTCACGGGTGCGTCGGCATGACCGATCCCCCGTGGTACCCGTGTCACAGTCCCCTCCTCGACCGGCGGCCTCCGGATCGGCGGCGAGCCGTTGGGGGGCCAGACGACGCGCGGGCGCGCCATCGTGGTGGTCATAGTTGCTGTCACGACTATAAGGAGGCCCAGGCCCCAGCCGTGATACATCTGGTCGCAGACAATAGCGTCTCAGCGGCCCTGACTCACTAGGGAGCGGCGCGATTGTCCCCACATTGGGGCGGTGAGACGCTCACGGACAGTGGTCTCGACGAGCTCGACCACCGGGATTCGGCCCTGCCGCCGGAGCGGGTAGCCTTCTGCGGGTGAGTCTCACCGTGCGCCCCATCACCGCTGCGGAGCATCTCGCCTTCATCGAGAAGCAACCCAGCGTGAGCTTCCTCCAGACCCCGTCGTGGGCCCGGGTCAAGACCGAGTGGCGCTCGGAGTCGATCGGATGGTTCGACAGCCTGCAGGGTGGTGCCCTGGTCGGCGCCGCGCTGGTGCTGCACCGGCCGGTCCCGAAGCTGGAGCGGTTCACCCTCGCCTACCTGCCGGAAGGCCCGAGCATCGACTGGTCAGGCGATCTCGCTCCGTGGCTGGACCCGCTGGCGGCGTACCTGAAGAAGAACGGTGCCTTCGGCATCCGGATCGGCCCGCCGGTCACCACGGCGACCTGGAGCGCGGCGCAGGTGAAGGACGGCATCGCCGACGACACCGTGCAACGACTCAACCAGCTAACCCCGACGCATCGCGACGCCACCGGCGCGCGCGTCGTTTCGCAGCTCAGAGCGGCGGGCTGGAGGCTTCAGTCCCCCGAGGACGGCTTCGGCGCGGGGCAGCCGCAATACAACTTCGTCATCCCGCTGGCCCACGAGGACGGCACCCCGAAGACCGAGGACGAGGTCCTCAAGGGGATGAACCAGCTCTGGCGCCGCAACATCAAGAAGGCCGCCAAGATGGGCGTCGAGGTGACCGTCGCCTCCCCCGTCGACCCGGCGGACGGCGACTTCGAGGGTGACCTGAGCGCCTTCCACGATCTCTATGTCCACACCGCGGCCCGCGACCACTTCACGCCCCGGCAACGGAGCTACTTCAGCACCATGTTCTGGGCGATGTCGACCGAGGATCCGGAGCGGATCAAGCTCTTCCTGGCGCGGCACGAGGGCGATCTGGTCGCGGCCACGATCATGGTCCGCGTCGGGCAGTACGCCTGGTACTCCTACGGCGCCTCCTCGACCGAGAAGCGAGACGTACGTGGCTCCAACGCCCTCCAGTGGGCGATGATCCAGGACGCCATGGCCGCCGGCGCGACCACCTACGACCTGCGCGGCATCACTCCGACGCTCTCCACCGACGACTCCCACGTGGGGCTGATCCAGTTCAAGGTCGGCACCGGTGGCCAGGCGGTGGAGTACGCCGGGGAGTGGGACCTGCCGCTGAACAAGCCGATCTACACGGCCTTCGATGTCTACATGAAGAGGCGCTGATCTCCGTATGCCGCTGAAACTGACCGTTGACGCCGATCGCTGGCGCAAGCACGTCCAGACCTTCGCCGAGGCGACGCCTGGCCTGGTCCCGGTGGCGAAGGGCAACGGCTACGGCCTCACCCTGCGCAAGCTCGCCCACCAGACCGAGTGGCTCACCAGCCTCGGCACCGGCGTCGACACGCTCGCGGTCGGCACCTACAACGAGGTGTGGGAGGTCGCGACCCGGTTCAGCGGATCGATCTACGTCCTGACCCCGTGGCGGCCCTACTCGCCGGAGATCAACCCGGAGATCGCCGACCGGATCATCCACACGATCAGCCGCCCCGAGGACCTGCCGCTGCTGCTGGAGCGCCAGCCGGGCGCGCGGGTGATCCTCGAACTGGTCACCTCGATGCGCCGCCACGGGATGACGCCGAGCGACCTGTGGCCGACCGCCGCCCTCGCCCGCGAGCACGCCCGCTTCGAGGGCATCACCATGCACTTCGGCCTCGACGGCGGTTCGCTGGCCGAGGTACGCGCCCAGATGGACGCCGTCGTCGGCGCCGAGGCGAAGACGGTGTGGGTCTCCCACCTGAGCGCCAACGAGCTCGCCCAGCTGCGTGCGGCCTACGGCGACATCACCTTCCGGCCCCGCGTCGGCACCGCGCTGTGGCTCGGTGACCGCGGCGCGCTCACCGTGACCGCGACCGTCGAGGACGTGCACCCGCTCGAGCGGGGCTACTCCTACGGCTACCGCGGCCGCACCGCGATGCGCGCCGGTCACCTGGTGGTCGCCTCCGGCGGCACCGCCCACGGGATCGGGCTCGAGGCGCCGCTCGGCGACACCCACCTGCGCTCCCGGGCCCTCGCGGTCGCCCGCGGTGGGCTCGACGCCATGGGGCAGTCGCGCTCGCCGTACACGCTCGACGGCAAGGCGCTCTGGTTCGCCGAGCCGCCGCACATGCAGGAGTCGATGCTCATGCTTCCCTCCGGCGCGCGTGTGCCCGAGGTCGGCGAGGAGCTCGAGGTGCGGGTGCGCTACACCGCGACCTCGTTCGACGAGATCATCCTGGATTCCTGAGTCTCCGCGCGGGCCTCGGTCCACCGGACCGGGTCGCGCCACGGCTCGTAGATCTCCCGGACCACGACCGCGATCAGATAGATCTCGGCGGCGACCCGGGCGATGATCGCGAACCAGTAGACCGGCTGATCACCACCGCTGCTGGCCAGCAGGTCCGCGAGATACCACCAGACCGCGACGAAGTAGAAGAGCTCACCGGCCTGCCAGATGAGCTGGTCACGCCAGCGCGGCACGGCTAGTACGGCCAGCGGCAGCAGCCACAGGACGTACTGCGGTGAATACACCTTGTTGACCAGCAGGAACCCGGCGACGATCAGGAAGCCGAGCTGCGCCAGCCGCGGTGTCTCATGGGCGGTCAGACCGATGATGAGTACGCCGCTGCACCAGGCGATGAAGAAGGCCCAGGAGACGAGGTTGACCGTCTGTGCCGAGATCGTCGCGTCGGTGGCCTGCTGGACCACGAGCCACAGCGAGCCGAGGTCGGGGCCGCGCTCGGAGTTGAAGCTCCAGAAGACCTTCCACTCCTCCAGGCCGGTGGCCATCGCGGGAAGGTTGGCGAGCACCCAGGCGAGGACCGTCGCCAGGGCGGCGACCGCCAGGTCGTAGTAGCGGCGGCGCCGGATGCAGATCACCACCAGCCCGCCGAGCAGGAAGAGCGGGTAGAGCTTGGTCGCGCAGCCGAGCCCGATGAGGATGCCGGTCAGCAGCGGCCGGTCGCGCGACCACGCCCACAGCGCGCCGGCCACGAAGACCACCGCCAACATGTCCCAGTTGATGATCCCGGTCGCCGCCAGCACCGGAGCGAGCGCGAACGCGGCTGCGTCCCAGGGCCGTCGGCGGTGCGTACGTGCCAGAAACCAGGCGGAGAGCAGCGCCGCCACCGCGAAGCCGATCACGTTGACGATGATGAAGACCCGGATCTCGTGGTGCATGCCGGGCAGACCCCAGAAGCTCGAGGTCTCGACAAGATGGCGCTCGTCCTCGTCGGGGGTGTCGGTCAGCCAGTCGGTGACGTGGGACGTCGCCCAGGCGTAGTAGGAGATGCCGACCGGATACTCCATCACCTGCTGGTAGCGCGCCCGGACCTCGGGATCGGAGGAGTAGGGCCACTCGTGCTCGGCAAGTCCCCGGTCGACGTAGAGATAGGGCAGGTCGGAGTAGCAGAAGTGGGTGTATCTGGTGTCGCCGTTGGTCCAGGTCGCGTTGTAGCAGGTCTGCTTGGAGACCATCCCGATCGCGAAGGTGAGCGAGGTCAGGAGCAGCAACAGGCCGACTGCGCTGAACCAGCGCCGTCGGCCGTGCGCGAGCCCGCCGAGAGGACCGCCCACCGCGGTGGAGGCGGTCCTGACGACCGGATCCTCCGCCGCGGGAGCGGTCACTGGACCATCACTCACTGAGTAGCGCCCTCCGCGGTGCCTGTGTCGTTGTTGCCTCCGCCATTATTGCCATCGGCGGGCGGCGAGGACGACTCACAGTCGCCGAACCAGTCGCAGGCGGTCTCGGTGGGATTGGGCTCTGTCGACTCGGACGGGTCGGGGGTCGTGCCCCCGCCCGGTTGGCCGTCGGTTGCACCGTCCGTGGGACTCTGGCTCTCCTCCGGCTCCTCGATCGGGATGCAGAGCCCCTTGCGCTCGTCCTTCTTGGAGCAGTTCTCCGACGGCGTCGGAGTCGGCGTCGGGGTGGCGGTCAGCGACGGCTCGTGACCGTCCTGGGGCGCCTCGCCATCCATCCACGCCGGCTCCGGGAACTCCTCGAGGTCGAGGTCGTCGGTCAGCGTGCCCATGATCTGGGCCCACGTCTCGGCCGGATAGCCGGCTCCGAAGTAGGAGTCGAGCCAGCCGTCGAGCTTGCCGGAGCCCTTGCCACGGACGTACATGACCGCCGTGGCCAGTTGGGGCGTGTAGCCAGCGAACCATGCCGAGGAGACGTCGTCGTTGGCGTTGGTCGCGGTGCCGGTCTTGCCTGCCGCGGGCTGGTTGATCACTCCGGCCGTCCGGCCGGTGCCGTCCTTGACGACCTGCTGCAGAGCGTAGGAGGTGTCGTCGGCGGCGTCCTCGGACATCGCCCTCTCCTCGCCGTCGCGCTGGTCCCACTCGTAGACGACCTCGCCCTCCGCGTTGACCACCTTCGAGACGAGGTGGACGGTGTTGCGCACGCCGCCGTTGGCGATGGTGGCGTAGGCGTTGGCCATGTTGATCGGGCTGATCGCCTGACGCCCCAGGGTGAGCAGATAGTTCTTCGGGTCGAAGTCGATCGAGTAGGCCGGGATCGAGCGGTAGTCGGCAGGCGCGTTCTCGGCGTGCTGCTCGTCCGGCGGCAGACCGGCCTTGACCGCCATGTCGTAGACGTCCTCGCTGCCGTTGGGCAGCGCGGTCGACATCTGGACGAAGGAGGTGTTGACCGACTCCTCCATCGCCTTGATGCCGGTGATGTGCTCGCCGTAGCCGTGACCGGTCGGGTCGGCATCGCTCTGGCCCGAGTTGCGGACGACCCGGTCGGTGCCGGGGATCTCCAGGCCACCCTCACCGGTCCAAGTGTCCTTGAGCGAGTAGCCCGCCTTGAGTGCCGCGGCGAGGGTGAACGGCTTCATCGTCGAACCGGCCATGCCGCCCGAGGCCGCCCAGTTGATCTGGGAGTCGAGGTAGTCCTGACCGCCGTAGAAGCCCTTGAGCGCACCGGTCTTCACATCGACCGTCGCGGCACCAACGTGCAGCTCGTTCTCCGGGTGCTTGGCGTTGACCGCCTTCTTGTCCTCAGGACGTACGTCCCTGACAGCATCCTCCGCGGCCTTCATCGCCTTCGCGCTGAGCGTGGTGGTGACCTTCAGCCCCTTGCTGTCGATCTCCTCCTCGGTGAAGAGGGGGTTGCCGTTCTCGTCCTTGAGGGACTTCAGCTCGTTCTTCACCAGGGTCAGGGCGTGACCCTTCTGGCCGCCGAGGCGGCTGTCGGCCTTCGGCTTGGGGAACTTGGGCAGCGCCGCCTTCGACTTCTCGAGGGTGGCCTCGTCGTAGTCGCTGAGCGCCTTGCCCTGGGCCTTGAGCTCGCCCATGCCCTTGAGGACGTACTGGTAGCGGCCGAGCAGCTCGGTGCCACCGGCGTCCGCGCCGGCCTTCTCGGGGTCGAACCCGTTCGGGTTGTTGAGGATCGCGGTGAGGGCCGCGGCCTCCTTGATGTCGAGGTCCTGGGCCGACTTGCGGAAGTAGGTCTTCGCCGCGGCCTGGACGCCGTAGGCGCCACGGCCGAAGTAGACGGTGTTGAGGTAGCCGGTGAGGATCTCGTCCTTGGACTTCTGGCGGCTGATCTTGAGCGAGATCACCGCCTCCTTGACCTTGCGCGAGTAGGTGCGCTCCTGGGTCAGGTAGAGGTTCTTGACGTACTGCTGGGTGATCGTCGAGGCGCCGCCCTGGCTGCCGGTGGTGGCGTTG
Source organism: Nocardioides sp. YIM B13467 (assembly GCF_042788075.1). Taxonomy (NCBI): domain Bacteria; kingdom Bacillati; phylum Actinomycetota; class Actinomycetes; order Propionibacteriales; family Nocardioidaceae; genus Nocardioides; species Nocardioides sp. YIM B13467. Next base: position 95,350 of record NZ_JBHZPJ010000007.1, on the reverse strand, counting down.
GAGAAGAGCGTGCGCGCGATGCCCTTGAGGTCGATGCCGTTGTTCTCGTAGAAGCTGCGGTCCTCGGCGGCCACGGCCGCGTCCTTCACGAGCGCGGGCATCTCGTCCACGCTCAGCGCGTCGCGGTTCTGGTCGCCCGCCTGGAAACGGCCGACCTCCTTCTTGCCGCCGGCGTAGTAGACGAAGCTCGACTCGGCCTCGAACGCCGCGTTGGCGCTGGGGATCGAGATCATGTTGTAGGAGATGATCACCGCGCCGCTGCCGATCAGCGCCAGGACCAGCGCGCCGATCGCCGCGATCTTGGCGATCCGGGCCGCCAGGGCCTTCTTGTCGAGCTCCTGGTCACCGAATCGGTCCAGCGCCCCACCGAAGGCGGCCTTGGGGTCACGCCTCGGGCGACCGGGACCGCCCTGTTCGGGACGCGCGGGCCGTTGGCCGAGGCGGTCGACCGGCGGCTCGCCGGGGCGACGGGGGCCCGGGTAGGGCTGGCGCTGCCCGGGACGGGGACCACCGGGAGGCATCGGGCGCTGGGCGCCACGGGGCTGAGGACGGCCGCCGGACGGCTGGCCCTGCGGAGAACCCTGGGGGCGGCGCGGTGCCGGCGGACGACCGCCCGGACCACCCTGCGGTGGGCGCGGTCCGCCCTGGGGTCGTCCTTGCTGCCCGCCGGGGTTGGACCTGCGGGGACTGGCGCTACGAGGGCTGGGCCTTTGAGAAAAGCCGCCGGATGGGTCGCTCACGGGTGTTGCACTGCTCCTGTGACTGCCCGGCACGTGACCGGACGGGCTGACACTGACAATCCCCCGACGTCGCTGAATCCCCCCGAGGGAATCCCATCAACCTGACGCGCGACGCTTGCCTGACTTCCCCGGGTGGTTCCTCGGGTAGGTGAACGGCAGCCATCAGCGTACGCAATCGACGCTAGCGCTCCCGCATCCACGCCCAGCGCGCCTCAAGTCACCCGACGTCAACAGTTCGGTGACGGTTGCATCGAAGTGGTCTCTTCAGACGTAATCAGACAAGACTTAGGTCTCTATTTGCCATCGCGGATATATCGGTACGATAGGTCGTATGGCACGTCGCGCAGAGACGATCGAGTTGGCAGTCCTTGGACTGCTGCACGAGTCGCCTATGCATGGCTACGAGCTGCGCAAGCGGCTCAACCTGATGCTGGGCTGGGGGCGAGTGCTGTCGTACGGCTCGCTCTACCCGGCTCTGAAGAAGATGCTGCGCAAGCACCTCATCGAAGAGGAGGCGCAGTCCGTCACGCCGGTGACCCGGCGGCCGCGGATCGTCTACCAGCTGACGCCTGCCGGAGAGCGTGAGTTCACCCAGCTCATGTCCGAGGTCGGTCCGATGGCTTGGGAGGACGACAACTTCGACATCAGGTTCGCGTTCTTCGGTCGCACCGACATGGAGATCAGGCTTCGCGTCCTCGAAGGACGTCGCAGCCGGCTCCAGGAGCGGCTCGACCGGGTGCAACGTGAGCTTGCCATGACCCAGAAAGAGGTCGACTCCTACGCCCGCGAGCTTCAGCGTCACGGCGTCGAGTCGGTCGAGCGGGAGGTCCGATGGCTCTCCTCTCTGATCGACGCCGAACGCAACCCAAGGCCTGCGAACGACGAGCAGGCAGCGGGTCGGGGGGATCTGGGGGATGACGATGGCGTACGCGACGAAGCGGACGTCTCGCGCACAGCGCAGAGCAGCCAAGAGAACGAGTGATGACCTCTGGGCCGGTGTCGGCCTGGAGTATTGGAAGGAGCCCCGATGGGTTCGGTTCGTGTAGCAATCGCGGGAGTCGGCAACTGCGCCAGCTCCCTGGTCCAGGGTGTGGAGTACTACAGGGACGCCGACCCGGCGGGCAGCGTCCCGGGCCTGATGCACGTCACGTTCGGCGACTATCACGTCTCTGACGTCGAGTTCGTCGCTGCCTTCGACGTCGACGACAAGAAGGTCGGCAAGGACCTCTCCGAGGCGATCAACGCCTCCGAGAACAACACCATCAAGATCGCCGACGTCCCGTTCAAGGGCGTCGAGGTCCAGCGTGGTCCCACGCTCGACGGTCTGGGCAAGTACTACCGGCAGACCATCTCCGAGTCGGGCCTCGACCCCGTGGACGTGGTCTCGGTTCTTCGGGAGAAGGAGGTGGACGTCCTCGTCTCCTACCTTCCGGTCGGATCGGAGGAGGCGGACAAGTTCTACGCGCAGTGCGCGATCGACGCGGGCGTCGCCTTCGTCAACGCGCTGCCGGTCTTCATCGCCTCCGACCCCGAGTGGGCCGCGAAGTTCGAGGCCGCCGGCGTCCCGATCGTCGGTGACGACATCAAGTCGCAGGTCGGTGCCACCATCACCCACCGCGTCATGGCCAAGCTGTTCGAGGACCGCGGCGTCGCGCTGGACCGTACGTACCAGCTCAACGTCGGCGGCAACATGGACTTCAAGAACATGCTCGAGCGCGAGCGCCTGGAGTCCAAGAAGGTCTCCAAGACCCAGGCAGTCACCTCGAACCTCAAGGGCGAGCTGGCCGACAAGATCGACGACCGCAACGTGCACATCGGCCCGTCCGACTACGTGCAGTGGCTCGACGACCGCAAGTGGGCGTACGTCCGGCTCGAGGGTCGCGCGTTCGGTGATGTCCCGCTCAACCTTGAGTACAAGCTCGAGGTCTGGGACTCCCCCAACTCCGCCGGCATCATCATCGACGCCGTCCGTGCCGCCAAGATCGCCAAGGACCGCGGCATCGGCGGCCCGATCATCCCGGCCTCGGCCTACCTCATGAAGAGCCCGCCGGTTCAGATCGAGGACACCGAGGGTCGCGTTCAGCTGGAGGCGTTCATCCGCGGCGAGTGACCCTCTGCCGTCGAGCTGCCCCGGGTGCCTGGCACCCGGGGCAGTCGCATTTCCGTCGAAGCTTCCGTCGCAGGTTCAGAAGCGGATCGCGTCGATGATCTTGACCCGCGCGGCGATCATCGCCGGGAGGATGCCCGCGATCGCGCCGACCGCGAGGGCTACGGCGAGGCCGAGGAACGCCGCCGAGAGCGGGAAGGGCGGGACGTCGTCGATGCCCTGGAGGACGTACTTCTCCACCAGCGGGTTCTTGATGGCGGCCACGGCCAGGAGCACGCCGACCACGCCCGCGACGACGGTGGCCACGACGCTCTCCATCAGCACCGAGAAGAACACCCGTCCCGTGGTGGCCCCGAAGCTGCGCCGGATCCCGATCTCCCGGATCCGCTGCTGGATGGTGACCAGCGCGATGTTGAGCAGGCTCAGGGCGCCGAGCAGCAGGATGATCCCGGCGATCCCGATGATCACCCACTTGATCGGGCCGATCGGGTCCTCACCGCCCCACGCCATGTAGTCGTCGCGCTGGGCGTCGACCTGGAGTCCCGGAAGCTCGGCGCGCATCGCCATGCCGATCTCGCCGGCGAGCTCGTCGGCGCCGTCGATCGGCACCCACATCTCGTAGCTGGCGTCCGTGGGGGCTCCGGCCTGCCAGTGCTCCAGCGAGTCGGCCAGCATGAACGCGCGTGGCGTGCCGTAGCCCCGCAGGCTCGTCACGCCGATGATCGTGGCGGTCACCGACATCCCCTGGCCCTTGAGGTCCACCGACGTCGGCAGCTGTGTGCCCCGCAGGCCGAGCTTCTTCAGGAACGTCTCGTCGACCACGAGCGCCGGGGAGAGGCGCTCCTCGTCGGAGGCCTGCAGCCAGCGGCCCTGCGGCACCACGACCCGGTGGATGGCAGCGTACGCAGGGTCGACCCCCATCAGCTCGACCCGCTTGCTGCTGCTCGCGGTGGTCGCCTTGATGTCGTAGGCGGAGATCCTGGCCGACGCGTACTTCACGTCGAACCGCTCCGCGACCGTCTGGAAGGCGGGCCGGACCCGCTCGACGGAGAGCGGCATGCCGCTTTGGGGGTCGTAGGCCATGACCGAGATGTGCGCCGGCCGCCCGTCGACCTCGTAGGACTCGGTGAACATCTGCTTCGCGATCTGGCCGGCCGCGACGGTCGCGGTGATCGAGGCGACCGCCACCGCCACGCCGACCAGCGACAACAGCACCCGGAGCCGGTGGATGCGCAGCTCCTGCCATGCCTCGACGGTCGAGGCGGCCAGGCCCGTGACGAGGCGTGCCAGGGCCGTCCTCACGCCACCGCCCCCTCGGTCAGCGGGTGGAGCCGTCCCTCGGCGAGCCGGAACCGCCGCCGGGCCAGGGCGGCGACGTTCTGGTCGTGGGTGATCGTGATCAGCGCGGCCCCGGAGTCGTACGTCGCCTGGTCGAGCAGCTTCATCACCATCGCGCCGGTCTCGACGTCGAGCGCCCCGGTCGGCTCGTCGGCCAGCACGACCGACGGCGTCCGGACCAGGGCGCGGGCGATCGCGATGCGCTGCTGCTCACCGCCCGAGAGGAACTGCGGCATCGCGTCGAGCCGGTCGCCGAGCCCGACCTTGTCGAGCATCGTCGCCGCGATCCGGCGCCGCTGCCAGAACTCCTTGCCCGAGGCGTACAGGAGCGGGGCCATCACGTTCTCCAGGGCCGTACGCCCCGGCAGCAGGTTGAACTGCTGGAAGACGAACCCGACGTCCCGGCCGCGGATCCGGGCCGCCTGGTGGTTGCTGATGTCGGTGACGTTGCGACCTGCCCACTCCAGGGTGCCGCCGGTGGGCCGGTCCAGCAGGCCGAGCAGGTTCAGCAGCGTCGACTTGCCGGTGCCGGAGCGGCCGACGATGCCGACATGGTCGCCTCGGCTCACGTCGAGGTCGACGCTGGTAAGGATGTGCAGGTCCTCGCCGTCGGGGAGCTCGACCGTGCGGGCCACGCCGGTGAGCCTCAGCAGCTCCTCCGCGCTCACATCTCCCCCGCCGGCATCTCCTCGGTCATCCCATCGCCCATCCCGCCGCCCGACTCCTTCGAGCCCGGGACGTACCGCAGGACCGAGTCGCCGGCCTTCAGCCCGCTGGTGACCTCGACGAGCTTGCCGTCGGTGACGCCGAGCTTGACCGGCTGCTCGGTCGGGGTTCCGTCCTCGCCGACGACCCAGACGGTGCCGTCGCCGACCAGACCAGTGACCGCGGTGACGGGGATGGTGACGACGTCGCCGTCGCTCTTGCCGGCGTCGATGGCCATGGTCATCGTCAGCCCGTCGAAGACGGTCACCTTCTCCGGCACCAGGCAGCTGATCCGGGCGCCTGCCCCCGAGTCGCCCTCGGCCCCCGGCTCCCCTTCCATCATCTCGCCCTCGGGCTCGTCGCTGGTGATCGTCTCTGTCGCCGCGTCGCCGATGCTCAGATCGGTGCAGGTGAACGGCTTGGGGCCGCTCTCGATGGTCACCGTGGCCCGGTCCGGGTTGCTGGCCAGCCGGTAGCGGTCCAGCGGAGAGATCGCGCCGACCGCATGGAAGGTCGTGGGACGGATCGAGACGACCACTCCGTCCTCGGTCACCTCGCCCATCAGCTCGGCGGCGTAGTTGCCGACGATGCCCGTGGCGGGCGCGACGACCGTGTACCAGTGATAGATCGGCTTCGGCGCCGGCGGCTCGACCGGTGCGTCGTCGCGATCGCCGTCGCCGGCGGCGTCATCGACGTTCCCGGGCTCTTCCTCGACAGGCTCTTCGACAGGCTCGGCCTCGGCGGTCTCCTCCTCCGCGCGCACCTGGAAGAGCTTGTCGCCCTTCTTCACCTTGGCGCCGGTCTCGGCGAACCTGTGCGCCAGTACCCCGGTGACCGAGCTGGTGGCTGAGACCGGCTTGTCGATCACGATCGTCCCGTCGACCGTGAGCGAGTTGGAGATGGTGCCCTTCTCGACGACGACCTCCTCCGGCGGGATCTTCCCGGTCGGCGTCAGTGGCGCCCCGTCGGCATCCTGCGTCGAGCCGGTGAAGGCCAGCTTGAAGAGGCTGACCGCGATGGCCAGGCCGATCACGGCCCAGAACGACTTGAAAAGTACGCGGCGCACCGCCGTCTTCGACATGAGCGGACTGTAGCCCTGCCTCACGGGTCACGGCGGCCTAATTTCCACCGGGTTTGTCAACACTCCATCCACGTACATCTCGAACACGTGTTTGATCCCCTAGACTCCGGGACCCGAACGATCGATCGCCTCAGGCACGGGAGACCCCCACGATGCGTCCCGACAACGACACGACCCGCGAACGGACGACCCCGACCGGCAGGAGTTCGACAGGAGGGGGCCGCGGCCTCATCCTCTTCGGCGCCGTCTCGGTCGCGCTGATCTCGACGGCCGCCGCGTACGTCGCCATGGTCGGCTTCGGGCGGGACGTGCTCGCCATGGGCGCGATCAACGCTTACGCCTTCGCCGGCGTCTTCGAGCTCTCGCTGGTCACCGTCGCTCTGATGGCCCGCGAGGCGGCCCAGCAGGACCGGCCGGCTCAGACGCTGCTGACCCTGACCTGGCTGCTGTCTGCCGCGTCCGGGTTCTTCGCCGGCTGGCACGAGATCCACCTCGGTCACGCCGCCACCGCCGCCGCGTTCCGGTTCATCGTGCCGCTCCTGGCGGCTCTGATGTGGCACCTCGCGCTCGTCGGTGACCGCCACCTCGCCATGGAACGCTCCTGGTCCGACCTGCGGATGGGCGCCCGGATGCACGCCCTCCTGGCCACCCGCGTCGAGTGGCGCCGGGCTCGCGACACGGCGGTGCGGAAGCGTACGGCCTCCTCCCGCCGGAAGCTGGAGCGCGCGCAGAAGCGCTACTGGCGCGCCGAGGCGGTGGCGCTACGGTCGGTCGCGCCGGGCGCGATGCGCGACCAGATCACCCAGTGGGTCGACGCCTTCGCCGCGGTCGCCGAGGGCACCCGCCAGGCCGACCGGCTGCCGATCACCCTGCCCGACGTGCACGAGGCGCTCAGCGTGCCGGTGGTGGAGCAGGTTCCGCACGTCACACCCGCACCCGGCGCCGACCGTGCCATCGAGGCGCCTGTCGGCATCCCCTTCGACAGGACCACCGACGCGGTCTCCGACTCGGTCACCGACGTACCTCGCGACGTGACCCCCTCGCGCGAGACCCGGACCCGCGAGATGGCTTCAGCCCTCGCCACCACCGACACCCGCCCCCGGGTCTCGAGCCGAGTGACCGAGGCCGCCCGCACCGCCGCCGAGGTCGCCCCGGGCGCCGGGATGGCCCCGGAGTTCAGCAACGGCCGCACCGCCACCAAGCCGGTCGACGCAGACGGCGCCCTGCTGGACCGGATCCCGTTCCCGGAGAACATTCCCGACCCCGAGCCGGAGATGGACTACCCCGACACCTTCCCGGACGAGGAGGAGGACCTGCTCAGCAACCTGCCCTCCGAACGCCCGGAGGCCGCGCGGATCCTGGTACGAGCCGGCGCGCCGGTCTCGAAGGTGGCCGACAAGCTGGGGGTCTCCACCAGCACCGTCCGCCGCTGGACCAGGGCCGGCGCCTGACCTGTGGTCAGCCCTCGAGATCGGCCTTGAGCTTGGCGAGCGTCGTGGCCATGCCCGTACGCAGCTCCTCGGTGAACTTCTCCTGACCGCCGAGCACCGCATTCGTCAGCGAGCGGGAGAGAGCGGAGATGCCGTCCGGGGTCTCGCGGCGGTGGGTGACCACGGACCCTTCAGCGGTCTCCTCGATCTGGAAGGACCAGATCGTCGTGTTCTCGGCAACCCGGAACGCGAAGTCGGAGTGGGGCGTGAAGCGTACGACCTTGGCGTTGGTCGGCCAGTGCTTCCAGCCCTGGCGGTTGATGTTGAAGAAGCGCGTGCCCTTCTTGACCTGGCCGAACACAACAGTCTTCACCACCTGCGGGCTCCACGAAGCCATCCGCGGAAGGTCCGTGATCGCGGCCCACACCTGAGCCGGCGTCGCGTTGATGGCGGTCGTTGCCTCGAGATCTGTGATCGTCGTCATACGCGGAACCGTACCGTCAGTATGGCTCGATGGACAGTAGGCGCCCAGATGTCAACGAGCCCTCAGCCGACGCTGACCTTGATCTCGATCGACGTGGCGGAGTCAGATCCGGTGCCGCCATTGCCGTAGTCCCTGCCTGATCCGCCGTTGAGCCTGTCCGGCCCGCTCCCACCGTAGAGGCGGTCGTCGGCGCCGTAGCCATAGAGGACGTCGCGACCGCCGCCGCCCTGGAGCACGTTCCTAGCGCCGTTGCCCTCGAGCTTGTCGTCGTAGCGGCTGCCGGTCAGGTTCTCGAAGCCGCTGATCACGTCGGTGCCCGCGCCACCCGTCGCCCGCGTCAGCGATGCGGTCACACGCGCTCCCGCGGAGGCGTACGTCACGGTGTCCGTGCCCGCGCCGCCGATCAGCCTGTCGGAACCGCGCCCACCACTGATCGTGTCGTTGCCGTAGGAACCGTTGATGACGTTGTTGCCGGACGAGCCGGTGAGGACATCCTTGACCGACGAGCCGGTCAGGTTCTCGATCGTGCCGATCCGGTCGTAGCCGGAACCGCCGGTGTTCTGTGCCGCCGTCGTCGCGAGCGTGACTCGAACCCCCGACTTCGAGGCACTGCCGTACGAGACCGTGTCCGTGCCGTCCGACCCAGTGACCACGTCGTCGCCCGCACCTGGGTCGATGGTGTCGTTGCCGTCGCCGCCCGAGATCACGTCCTTGCCGCCGAACGCCTCGATGTGGTCGTTGCCGGAGCCTCCGGAGATCCGGTTCGCCAGATGGTCGCCCCGAAGGTCGTCGGAGTACGCGCTCCCGATCATCGACTCGACCTCGGCAAGGGAGTCGGCCTCCGCGGTGTAGTAGTCGGCCTCCATCCACGCGCGTGCCCCGGCCTTGGCCGAGGAGTAGGTGACCGTGTCCGTCCCTGAGCCGCCGGACATCTCGTCACCCTGCCCACCGACGGGAACCGCGGCGGCACCGAGGATCGTGTCGTTGCCGGCGTCGCCGAACACAGAGTCCACGCCCGTGCCGGGATCGAGGCGGTCGTCACCGGCCTCGCCGTGGATGGCGTCGGCACCGGCGCCGGCCGTGACGGTGTCGTACCCGTCCCCGGCGTAGGCGGTGTCGTTGCCCGCGCCCAGGTCGACGGTGTCGTTGCCCGCGTCGGCCTTCACGGTGTCGTTGCCGTCACCACCGGAGATCGAGTCCTTCGTGGTGCTGCCCTCGATGAGGTCGTCGCCGAGGCCACCGATCAGAGTGTTGTCGCCGAGGCCGCCGCGTACGGTGTCGGCATCCGCGCCGCCATCGACACGGTCGCTGCCGTCGCCGCCGTCGAGCTCGTCGAGTCCGGCCGATCCGCTGATCGAGTCGTCTCCAGCTTCGCCGCCGACGGTGTCGTCACCTGCGCCTGCGTCGATCGCATCATTGCCGGCGCCGCCGAAGACGTCGTCGTCTCCCGCACCGGTGTCGATGCGGTTCGCGCGCGCATCCCCGCTGATGCGGTCCGGACCCGGCGAGCCGATGACGCCGTCCGCGCCCACCGGGATCGTGTAGGTGGCGGACGACCACTGAGCGAAGGACACCATGTCGAGTCCGGCACCACCGTCGAAACGTGCCGACCAGTAGTCCAGGTAAGCGTCCAGTCGCTGGAACTCCAGGATGTCGTCGCCATCGCCACCGCTGATGGCGTAGTCGTCGCATTCGAGGCTACGTCCCCCGGGAACGACGCGATCGTCGCCAGCTCCAGCGATCACATCGCAGAAGAATCCAGCCTCGATGACATCGCCATAGGCGGACCCGATCAGACTCCACCCGTGACCGGAGGAGGGCCACATCTCGAACGTGTCCGTGCCCTGGCCGACGACAGTCACCTCGCCCCCGGTGGTGCGAGTCGGCGTCATGGTGATCGGCCCGGGTGCGGCCGCGTACGAGACCGACGCGTCGCTGTCCTTGAAGATGTCGTCGCCAGGTCCACCGACGAGCTGGTCCGTCCCGTCGCCTCCGACAAGGGTCGACGCACCGATTCCGGCGGCGAGAGTGTCCGCGAAACGGGAACCGGTCACGGTCTCCGTGCCGGAGATCGTGTCGCGTCCCAGACCGGTGTCCTGAGCGGTGGTCGTCGCAAACGAGACGGTCGCGGCCACGGGCGAGTACTCGTAAGAGATCTCGTCCTGGCCGTCGCCGAGATCGATGACGTCATCGCCCATACCTGCGTAGACCTTGTCGTCGCCCGCTCCACCGAAGAGCCGGTCCTCGGCCACATCCCGGTCGAACGCGTACCCGTCACCCAGACCGTTCTCGTTGAGTACGTCACGGCCGGCATCGCCGTGGAGACGATCGGCCCCGGCGTCGCCGCTGAGGAAGTCTCGGCCGGCCCCGCCGTGGATGGTGTCCGCCCCAGGACCTCCGTTGAGCTCCTCGACCGCCCTCCACGAGTCCGGCGCTTCCGTCAGATCGGTCCCGGTGATCGTGTCATCGCCCTGGCTGCCGATCACGAAACGTACGCGAGGCGCGCCACTCTCGCGCGCGGCCTGGATGATGTCGGTACCGGCTCCACCGGTCACCTTGACGACCATGCGGCCGTCGATCTCGACTGGGTTCAGGTCGACCTCGACCGGGCCGGCGACATCCGCGTATGACAGATAGTTGGTGTCGGAGCCGATCTCGTCGCCGGCGTACGGCCAGGTCACGACGTCATTTCCGTCGCCGGGCCGGATGATCCGCGTGTGGTTGCTCAGGCTCGCACAGTTCACGTGCAGGGAGTCGTTGCCGTCACCGCCGAGGTAGACGTTCTCGTCCTCGTCACAGGCCTCGATCACGCCGTCGCCAATGCTGTCGTTCCCGGAACCACCGGCGAGCGTGTCGTCGCCGTCTTCGCCGAACAGCCGGTCGTCACCCTCGCCACCGCAGATGGTGTCGTCCCCGCCGAGCCCGTTGATCGTGTCGTCGCCGGGCGTACCGAGGATGACGTCTGCCCCCTCGGTGGCAGCGGCGTCCGCCGCGGTGTTGAGGTCGATCGTGACCGGAAGACCGTTGCAGACGACGGCCTCCGTGTCTGCCGCACCAGCCGAGGCAAGCCCGACGGTCATCACGCCGGACAGGAGGAGACCGCCGACGACACACGCCGGGGAGAGAAGACGCATGGGAGACTTTCGAGCTCGGTGGGGCGAGCCGAAGGGCTCACGCAGCGCCGGACAGCCTCACGACGCGCGGGTTTACGTTACGGCTGAACCATGTCGAGCGACATAGCCCGAACGGGCTATGCGGAGCGCTCGGACCACCACTCGAGGAGCCGCTTGGCGGCCTCGTCCTCGGAGAGGATTCCCTCGTCGAGACGCAGGTCCATCAGGAACTTGTACGCCGCCCCGACCTCGCGCCCGGGAGGGATGCCGAGGAGCGACATGATCTGGTTGCCGTCGAGCGCGGGACGGAGGGCGGCGAGCTCCTCCTCCTCGGAGATCCGCTCGATTCGGGCCTCGAGGGCGTCGTAGGTGCGGGCGAGGCGGTCGGCCTTGCGGCGGTTCCGGGTGGTGCAGTCGGCGCGGGTGAGCACGTGGAGCCGCTGGAGCTGGTCTCCGGCATCCCTCACATAACGACGGACCGCGGAGTCGGTCCATTCACCGTCGCCGTAGCCGTGGAAGCGCAGGTGCAGCTCGACGAGCGAGGAGACAGCCTCGATCTCGTCGTTGGAGAAGCGCAGCGCCTTCATCCGCTTGCGGGTCATCTTGGCGCCGACGACATCGTGATGGTGGAACGAGACGGTGCCGTCATCGTGGAACTTTCGGGTGCGCGGCTTGCCGACGTCGTGCATCAGCGCCGCGAACCGGGACACGAAGTCGGGCCCGCCACCCAGACGCGCCTCCTGGTCGATCGACTGCTCGAGCACTGTCAGCGTGTGCTCGTAGACGTCCTTGTGCCGGTTGTGCTCGTCGCGCTCCATCCGCAGCGCGGTCAGCTCGGGCAGCACCAGGTCGGCCAGCCCGGTCTCGACCAGCAACGAGAGGCCACGCCGCGGGTAGGGCGCGCAGATCAGCTTCACCAGCTCGTCGCGGACCCGCTCGGCGGAGATGATCGAGATCCGCGACGCCATGTCCTTCATCGCGGCGACGACCTCGGGCGCGACCGTGAAACCGAGCTGGGCGGCGAACCGCGCCGCCCGCATCATCCGCAGCGGGTCGTCGGAGAACGACGCCTCCGGCGTCCCCGGCGTACGCAGCACCCGGGTCGCCAGGTCTACGACTCCGCCGTAGAGGTCGATGACCTCTCGGCCAGGAAGCTGCACCGCCATCGCGTTGACGGTGAAGTCGCGGCGTACGAGATCGTCGGCCAGAGACGTGCCGTAGGCCACCGCGGGCTTGCGGGAGTCGGCCGCGTAGGCCTCGGAGCGGTAGGTGGTGACCTCGATCTGCCATGGGCCCTTGCGGGTGCCGATGGTGCCGAAGTCGCGGCCCATGTCCCACAGCGCCTCGCCCCACGTACGCAGGATCTTCTCGGTCTCCTCGGGCCGGGCCGAGGTGGCGAAGTCGAGGTCGTTGTGCGGACGGCCGAGCATCGCGTCGCGGACGGGGCCGCCGACCAGCGCCAGCTCGAAGCCCGAGCGAGCGAAGACCTCACCTAGGGAGTCGATGACCGGTGCGATACGGTCCAGTTCAGCAGTCACCGATCGCTGAACATCGGCGACGCTGATCGGGGGAAGCTGGCTGTCGGACACAACGCCGCAGTCTACGAGGACCGCACCCCCTGAAAGATATTCTCGAAGTCATGCCAGTCCGCCAGCATCAGGCGAGGCCGCCACGGCCACGTGGGCGAGTCGCCACCGCACTCGTCCTGGTGCTGCTGGCACCCCTTCTGCTGATGCTGTCCGCGACCACGCTGGCCGCTCCGGCCCGGGCCGCGGAGGAGACGGCGGAGCCCGACCCGCTGGCGATGAGCATCGACGAGCTCGACACGGTCAGCCTCGACGGCCGCACCAAGGGCCGGATCACCCTCCGCGGCAAGGTCACCAACACCACCGAGGAGGAGTGGCACGGCGTCAAGGTCTACCCGTTCGTCGGCGACACGCCGATGACCACCTCCGAGGAGCTGGCCGAGGCCGCCGAGATGCCAGCGGACGCCCTGGTCGGCGAGCGGATCGTGACCGAGGGGACGTACGCAGCGATCCCCGACCTCGCGCCCGGCGAGACCTACTCGTGGTCGCTCTCGGTGCCGCGAAGGCTCCTGGATGTCACCGAGCCCGGGGTCTACTGGTTCGGGGTCCACGCGCTCGGCTCCACCACGCCGAACACCGCCGACGGTCGGGCACGCACCTTCCTTCCGCTGGTCAAGGAGCCCAACAAGAAGGCCAAGGCCGAGAAGGTGTCCCTGGTCATGCCGCTGCGGCGCAGCGTGGTCTACAACGGCGACGGCAGCGTGAACTACCTTCCGGGCTGGACCCGCGACCTGGGCGCCGGCGGACGCCTCTTCCGGATGCTCGAGACCGGCGCCGAGATGCCCGACCTGACCTGGGCCATCGATCCCGCGCTGATCGATGCCGTGCGCAACCTCGCCGAGGGCAACCCAGCCCGCAACCTGGCGCCGACGGACGAGGGTGAGGAGGAGCCGGAGGAGAACGGCAGCCAGAGTGCCTCGCCGTCGGCCTCCGCGCTGCTGCCGAGCCCTTCGCCCAGCACCGACACCGACGCCGAGAAGGCGCTCGACGAGGAGGCCGAGGCCGCGCAGAAGGCCGCGACGGTCTGGCTGGGTCGCCTCGAGGACGCGCTCGCCGGTCACAACCTGCTCGCCCTCCCGTACGCCGATCCGGACCTGTCCGCGCTCGCCACGACCGACCCCGACCTGCTGGCCACGGCGCGTGAGCAGACCGCCCAGGCGCTCGCCGAGCTCGGCATCAAGGCGACCTCAGCCGTCGCTCCGCCGACCGGCTACCTCGACCGCGCCGCGGTCAACCTGCTCGAGCCGGGCGCGGTCAACCTGGTCAGCGACAGGATGCTCCGCGGCACCACCCCGGTCATCGCCGACCTCGACGGTCACCAGATGATCGTGACCTCCTCCGGTGCCTCCGCCGGCGGGCCCGGTCCCAACGACCCCATCGACGCGATCTCGGTACGCCAGCGTCTCGTCGCCGAGGCGGCCCTGCTCCGCGGCTCCGGCAAGCCGCTCATCGCGGTCCTTCCCGACGGCTGGCACCCTCCCCAGAGCGCTGCCTCGTTCGTCACCCCGTGGAACAAGGCCGCCTGGATCTCGTCCTCAACCCTGGACGAGGCCGTCGCCGGGCACAAGCCGACGTCGATCACCGCCGACAAGCTCCGCTACCCCCGCCGTGAGATGAAGGCCGAGATCTCCACCGACCGGATCGACACGGCCAACGAGCTCATCGGCGCCGGCGAGATGCTGCAGCGGATCCTGACCCACAACGACGAGGTCGCCTCCGACATCGTCAACGAGGCCCTGACCTCGACCTCCTACTCCGCCCGCAAGGGCGACGCCGACCCGGCCGCCGACGCGCTCAGCCAGGTCAGCTCCGAGCTGCGCTCGATCACTGTGGCCGTACCGCCGAAGGTGATCCTCTCCAGCATGAAGGGCGGCGAGTTCCAGGTCACCCTGAGCAACGAGCTCGACGAGCCCGTCACGGTGCGGCTGGACGCGATCACCGACGAGTCGCTGCGGGTCGCGACCTCCGAGCCCGTCCAGCTCGACGCCAACTCCAAGGCCAGCTTCAACCTCGCCGCGAGCATGCGCGACACCGGCACCCACACCGCCCTGATCGTCGTCACCGACACCAAGGGCAACCCGCTGGGCGCCCACGCCTCCGTCCCGATCCGCCCCTCGCAGGTGAGCGGGGTGATCTGGTGGTTCGTCGGGACCGGCTGCGCGCTACTGTTCGCGGCGATCGCCGTGCGCCTCACCCGGCGCATCATGAAGGCCAAGAAAGCACGTACGTCAGGAGCGATGTGACAGCCACCGAGCAGAAGTCCGGCGGGAGCTCGGTCCTGGCCAACAGCGCGGTGATGGCCGCGGGGACGCTGTTCTCGCGGGCCAGCGGGTTCATCCGCTCCGCGCTCCTGGTCGCGGCCCTGGGCTCCGGGCTGCACGCCGACGTCTTCAACATCGCCAACACCGTGCCCAACATGCTCTACATCCTGTTGGCGGGCGGTGTCTTCAACGCGGTGCTCGTGCCGCAGCTGGTGAAGGCGCAGAAGAACGACGAGGACGGCGGGACCGCCTACACCGACCGGATCATCACGCTCGCCGGGCTCTTCCTCGGTGTCGTCACGATCCTCCTGGTGATCGGTGCGCCGCTGCTGATGCGCCTCTACCTCGGCGCCGACTGGTACAACGCCGATCACGAGGCCCAGCTCGAATCGGCCATCGACTTCGCCCGCTGGTGCCTACCGCAGGTCTTCTTCTACGGGATGTTCGTGCTGGTCGGGCAGGTGCTCAACGCCCGCGGCAGCTTCGGCCCGATGATGTGGGCACCGATCGCCAACAACATCATCGCGATCTCGACCCTGATCATCTACCTGGTCGTCTTCGGCCCCTCCGACGTCGGTGGCTTCACCACCGGCCAGGAGGTTCTCCTGGGTCTGGGCTCGACCCTCGGCATCGTTCTCCAGTTCCTGCTGCTCCTGCCGGTGCTGCACAAGGTGGGCGTACGCTTCCGTCCGCGCTTCGACTTCCGCGGAGCAGGGCTCTCGCAGACCGCGAAGCTGGGCATGTGGACGGTGCTCTTCGTGGTCGTGAACCAGGTGGCGTACACGATCGTGACGCGGCTCGCCTCGACCGGTTCGGCCGCGGGCGGCACGGGATACACGGTCTACTCCAACAGCTTCCTGGTGACCCAGGTCCCGCACTCGATCATCACGGTCTCGCTGGCGACGGCGATCCTGCCGCTCCTGTCGCGCTACGGCGCCGCCGGCGAGCTGCCCGAGCTGGGACGTACGCTCTCCCAGCAGCTGCGCAACGCGCTCGCCATCGTGATCCCGATCGCCGCGCTGCTCCCGGTGCTCTCCGAGGACATCGCCCACATCCTGTTCGGCTACGGCGCCGGCGCCGACGCGTTCAAGGAGTACGCCCCGACGCTGTCGATCTTCGCCGCCGGGCTGGTCTTCTTCACGATCCACTACCTGCTGCTGCGCGGCTTCTACTCGCTGGAGCAGAACCGCACCGTCTTCTTCATCCAGTGTTCGGTCGCCGGCACCAACATCGCCGCCGCGCTGCTGCTGACCAGGGCCGTCTCCGCGGAGTACACCGCGCCCGCGCTCGCCGGCGCCTACACGCTGTCCTACCTGGTCGGCTCCGTCGTCTCGTACGTCGTGCTCAAGCGCACGCTCGGAGACCTCGACGGTCGCGGGCTGCTCGGGTTCCTCGCCCGCCTGGTCATGGTGACAGTGGTCGCCGCGGCCGCCGCGTGGCTGCTGCGCACGGCACTGGGCATGATCAACGACGAGCCGACGATGGTGCTGGCCTTGATCGGTGCCGCTATCGTCGGGGCGCTGCATCTCGGCATGCTGCTCCTCGGGGCGCAGGCTGCCCAGGTCAAGGAGCTGACCACGATGGTGCAACAGGTTGCCCGACGGCTGGGCCGTTGAGCACCAGTCCTTGACCACCATCGGACAGCCTCCTCACTGTCTGGCAAGGTCTGAAAGAATGGGTCCGATATGGAGTTCACGCAATCAGGCGACGTCCTCGCCGGCAGATACCAGCTGACGGATCTGCTGAGCGAGTCCCGCGAGGGACGCTTCTGGCGCGCCCAGGACGCGGTGCTCGGCCGCCCGGTTGCCGTGCACGTCCTCGACGCCCACGACGAGCGCGCGCCGCGCCTGATGGCCGCGGCCCGCAACTCCGCCGCCGTCGGTGACCCCCGGATGCTGCGCGTCCTCGACGCCGCCCAGACCGACCAGGTGGCGTACGTCGTCAACGAGTGGGGCGAGGGCGCGTCGCTGGAGAACGCGCTGGCCGCCGGTGGCCCGCTGCCGCCGCAGCAGGCCGCCTGGATCGCCTCCGAGGTCGCCGACCTGCTGGTCCTGGCCCACGACCAGGGCCACGCCCACGGCCGGCTCAACCCTGAGGCCGTGCTGCTCGACGACCTCGGCGCGGTGCGCGTCATCGGCTTCGGCGTCGACGCCGCGCTGCACGGGATCGACCCCGACACCCGTGACTCCCAACGACGCGACCGAGTCGACGCCGTCGGCGTCCTCTACGCCGCCCTGACCGGCAAGTGGGCCGGCGAGACCCTCTCTTCGATGCCTCCCGCGCCGCGTGACCACGGCCGCGTGCTCCGTCCCCGGCAGGTACGCGCCGGTGTGCCGCGTCCCCTCGACGACCTGTGCGACCGGGTGCTGGGCAGCGGCGCCGACATGCCGCCGCTGACCGCGGCCGAGCTGCACTCCGCGCTCGCCGGCTTCTCCGGGGAGCCGACCGCGCCGCTCAACCGGCCCTCGGCCGCCAACGAGGAAACCCAGGCGATGGCCCCGCCGACCGAGCTCGAGCCGGCCGAGGCCCAGGCGGCGTCGAACGCCATCGGCGTGGCTCCCGATGCCGTACGCCCTCAGCGCCAGCGCCCGTCCTCCCCGCCGCCGATGCAGGACCCGACCCCGTCGAAGCCGCTGTTCGCCGACGAGACCCCGGGCTACGTGCCGCCGCAGCGCCCGCAGCAGGCTCCTCCCGCCGCCCGGCGGCCGGTGGCCCCCGATGCCTCCTACAACGGCTGGCAGGGCCCGTGGACCGGCGCCAACGTACCCATCGCCGAGGAGCCGGACTACAACGACAAGCCCGGCGCCAGCTGGCTCCGCATCGCGATGGGCGTCGCCCTCGTGGTCCTGGTCCTCATCGCCGGCTCGATCGCGTGGAACATCATCAGCGACGACCCCAACACGACCGCCGAGAACCCCGGCACCGGCAACAACGGCGGCGACACCACAACCGAGGCCAAGCCGACCCCCATCAAGGGCATCACCGCCAAGGACCTCGACCCTCACGGTGACCCGCCGAGCGAATACCCCGACCTGGTCGCCGGTGTGGTGGACGGGAAGGACGACCCCGTCACCAACTGGCGCACCTCGACCTACAACGACCAGATCGGTGACGGTCCGCGCTCGCTGAAGCCCGGCATCGGCGTCGTGCTCAACCTCAAGGACGACTACGCCGTCGACTCCCTGAAGTTCCGGATGATCGGCGAGCCGACCGACATCAGCGTCTACGTCGGCGACTCACCGTGGACCGACGACCCCAGCGGCGCACCCGCGGCCAAGGGCAGCGTCGGTGCCGAAGGCGAGATCAAGCTCGGCGACGCCCCCGAGGGCAGCTACGTGCTCGTCTGGCTGACCGGCCTCCCGACCGGCGACGGCGGCTACCGCGCCGAGGTCAAGGAGATCGAGGTCCTCGGGACCCCCGTCTCCTGACGAGACGTCGCTCCCGTCTGCCGAGGCGTCAGCTACGTCGGCCGAGAAGTCACTCCCGTCGCTCGAGGAGTCACGGCGACGCCACCTCGCACGACGTACGTGACGCTTCGGCCGACGCGGGTGACGTCTCGGCGTTCGGGGCCCTGGAATGTATGTGGCCTACGATCTGTTGTGCAGTTCGCCAGCCACATCTGAGGAGCCATTGATGCCGACCCCGTCGTCCCCGACCGACCCCCGCAACGTGATCGTCGTGGGTTCCGGCCCGTCGGGCTACACCGCAGCGGTCTACAGCGCCCGCGCCGGACTGCAGCCGCTCGTCTTCGAGGGCTCGGTGACCGCCGGCGGCGCCCTGATGAACACCACCGACGTGGAGAACTTCCCCGGTTTCCGTGACGGCATCATGGGTCCGGAGCTGATGGACAACATGCGTGCCCAGGC
This sequence comes from Nocardioides sp. YIM B13467, assembly GCF_042788075.1. NCBI lineage: Bacteria > Bacillati > Actinomycetota > Actinomycetes > Propionibacteriales > Nocardioidaceae > Nocardioides > Nocardioides sp. YIM B13467. Next base: position 76,639 of record NZ_JBHZPJ010000007.1, on the reverse strand, counting down.
GGAGCGCTTCGGTGCCGAGCTCGAGCCCGACGACGTGATCGAGATGGACCTGACCGGCCCGGTGAAGGTCATCAAGACCGCGACCGACACCCACTACGCGAAGTCCGTCATCCTCGCGACCGGCTCGGGCTACAAGAAGCTCGGCCTGCCTCGCGAGGACGAGCTCTCCGGCAAGGGCGTCTCCTGGTGTGCCACCTGCGACGGCTTCTTCTTCCGGCAGAAGCCCATCGTGGTGGTCGGTGGCGGCGACTCCGCCCTCGAGGAGGCCCTCTTCCTGACCCGCTTCGGCTCCTCGGTCACCCTGCTCGTACGCCGCGACGAGCTGCGCGCCTCCAAGATCATGCAGGAGCGCGCCTTCGCCGACCCGAAGCTCGAGATCGCCTGGAACTCCGTGGTCGAGTCCATCAACGGCGAGCTCTCCGTGGAGAGCATCACCGTCAAGGACACCAAGACCGGCGAGCTGCGCGACCTCGAGTGCGCCGGCCTGTTCATCGCGATCGGCCACATCCCGCGCTCCGAGCTGCTCACCGGCCAGGTCGACCTCGACGACGACGGCTACGTCCTGACCAAGGACGGCACCACGGCCACCAACATCGAGGGTGTCTTCGCCGCCGGTGACCTCGTCGACCACGTCTACCGTCAGGCGATCACCGCTGCCGGCACCGGTTGCCAGGCCGCGCTCGACGCCGAGAAGTTCCTCGCCCACCAGGCCCACGCCGAAGCGGCTGCCGTCTCGGCCTGATCCGTGCCTCTACGGTGGTCTCGACAAGCTCGACCACCGGGAATGCGGCACATAGGCCAAGCGTTCAATTCAACAGACCTCCCCAAACACGTACCTACCCGAGAAGGAACCCATCGTGGCTGACAACATCTCCGCCGTGACCGACGCCGAGTTCGACGCAACGGTCCTGAAGTCCGACAAGCCCGTCCTGGTCGACTTCTGGGCCGAGTGGTGCGGCCCGTGCCGTCAGGTCTCCCCGATCCTCGAGGAGCTCGCCGGCGAGCACGGTGACAAGGTCACCTTCACCAAGATGAACGTCGACGAGAACCCGGTCACCCCCTCCACCTACCGCGTGACCGGCATCCCGACCATCAACGTCTACCAGGGCGGCGAGGTCGTGAAGTCCATCGTGGGCGCCAAGCCGAAGGCCGCGCTCCTCAAGGAGCTGCAGGAGTTCATCGGCTGACACGAGCCGTCACACGCTGGCCCGCCACCTGTTGAGGTGGCGGGCCAGCGTCATTTCATCGAGACGTCAGTTGCGTCGATCGAGACGTCAGTTGTGGCGGGCGAGACGTCAGTTGTGGCGGGCGAGTTGGCAGTTGTGGCGGGTGGATAGTGGTCTCGACAAGCTCGACCACCGGGTCGACCACCGTTTCACGGGAAACATTCACTCGCTGTCGCGGTGCAGCTCGGTGGAGGCCGGCGACGGGTGGCTGCGCGGACGTACGACCTCCCGCAGCCGCTCCCATGCGGACTCGAAGTCGTCGATCCAGGTGACCGTCTGCTTCAGGTCCATCCGCATCCGCGGCACGGTGGGGTGGTCCCGGTAGGTCTTGAACCCGACCCGTCCGAGGAAGTCGGCCGGGGCAGCGCAGCGGCGACCGTGGATCCCGCTCATCGGCCCCACATCGCCGAACGCCTCGATCGCCCGGAACTGACCGCGTTGGACCAGGTCACGGGCCATTCCCTGCACCAGCATCCGGCCGATCCCGCCGCCGGCTCGACGCGGGTCGATCCACACCGTGGTCATCAGGACGGCGTCGGCGGAGACAGGTCCGGACGGGAAGGAGGCCACCCGCGGAACGAAGACCGGCGGCGCGTAGAGCACGAACCCCGCCGGCGTACCGTCCACCACGGCCACCCGCCCGCAGGATCCCCATTCACGGAGCACCTCGGAGATCCACGCCTCCTTGACCCCGATCGACTGCGAGGAGTCGACACGGCGATGACCGACAGGATCGCGCTCCCAGAACAGGCAGGCGCGGCACGGCGCTGGTACCTCGGCGAAGAGGTCCAGCGTCAGCGGCAGGATTCGGCGTGCCATGTCTCACCCTTGATACTCGGTTAAGGGTCTGTTACCAGCGTATGCGATCCTTCATGATGGTGACACCATGACTGATCTTCCCCAGCGCGCAACATCATCCCGCCTCGACCCGTACGCGGACCGCTATGCGGCGCGCACAGCAGGCATGACGGTCTCGGAGGTCCGGGCCCTCTTCGCCGTGGCAGCCCGGCCGGAGGTGGTCTCGCTCGCAGGCGGCATGCCCAACATCTCCAGCCTCCCGCTGGACGTGGTCGGCGACTCGATCAAGGACCTCATCCTGACCCAGGGCCCGACCGCCCTGCAGTACGGCGGCGGCCAGGGCGATCCCGTGCTGCGCGAGCAGATCTGCGAGGTCATGCGCCTGGAGGGCATCGAGGCCCACCCCGACGACGTCGTCGTCACCGTCGGCTCCCAGCAGGCCGTCGACCTGGTCACCCGCGTCTTCTGCGACCCCGGCGACGTGGTGATCTGCGAGGCCCCTTCGTACGTCGGTGCTCTCGGTGTCTTCAAGGGCTACCAGTGCGACATCGTGCACGCCGAGGTCGACGCCAGCGGCCTGATCCCGAGCGCGCTCGAGCAGGCGATCGTCTCCACGAAGTCCGCCGGCCGCAAGGTGAAGTTCCTCTACACGATCCCGAACTTCCAGAACCCGACCGGCGTCACCATGACGCCCGAGCGCCGCACCGAGATCCTCGAGATCTGCCGGCGCCACGACATCCTGGTCCTCGAGGACAACCCCTACGGCCTCCTCGGCTTCGACGACGAGCCCCGCCCGGCGATGCGCGCCCAGGACCCGGGTGTCATCTACCTCGGCTCCTTCTCCAAGACGTTCTCCCCCGGCCTGCGGGTCGGCTGGGCGCTGGCTCCCTCCGCGATCCGCGAGAAGCTGGTCCTCGCCCAGGAGTCCGCGACGCTCTGTCCGCCGCCGTTCAACCAGATGGCCGTCTCCGCCTACCTCTCGAACCACGACTGGCAGGGCCAGATCAAGCAGATGCGGGAGATGTACCGCGAACGCCGCGACGCCATGCTCGACGCGCTCGAGGCCTACATGCCTGCGGCGTGCACGTGGACGAAGCCCGACGGCGGCTTCTTCGTATGGCTGACGCTCCCTTCCGGCATCGACAGTAAGGCGATGCTGCCTCGCGCGGTCACCTCGCGAGTCGCGTTCGTCCCCGGCACCGGCTTCTTCGCCGACGGCTTCGGCGCCTCCTCGATGCGGATCTCCTACTGCTACCCCACCCCGGAGCGGATCCGGGAAGGCGTACGCCGCCTTGCGGGTGTCATCGAGGCCGAGATGGAGCTCCTGGAGACGTTCGGTGCCACCGGCCCGATCCCTGGGCTCCCCATCCGCGGCGCCGAGCACCCCTCGACGAACACGCAGTAGCTCAGCCGCCGGTGGTCGAGCCTGTCGAGACCACTCGTCCCGTCACAAGGGTCATCTCGACAAGCTCGATGACCGGACGGCTGCGCTCGATGACCGGGCGGCTGCGCTTGGCGACCAGGTAGAAATCTATTTGTCGACAAAACGCTTTAGCGCTTAATTCCTAAATGGATTCGTCGGGCGCGGGCGACATCAGCTCGACGATCCGGCGCAGGTCGTCGAGCGTGGCGAACTCGACGGTGATCTTTCCCTTGGAGCGGCCCAGATCGACCTTGACGCGAGTGTCGAAGCGGTCCGAGAGCTTGTCGGAGATCTCCTTGAGCCCAGGAGCAGTCGGCTTGGCTCGCCGCACGCGCGGCGTGGCGAAGGCGTCGCCGTCAGGATCGCCCAGGGCGACGATCTCCTCGAGGCCGCGTACGGAGATGCCCTCCGCGACCACCTTCTGAGCCAGCTTGTCCTGCTGGGCCTCGCCGTCGACGGCGAGCAGCGCCCGGGCGTGACCGGCCGAGAGCACGCCGGCGGCGACCCGGCGCTGGACCGACGGGGACAGCTTCAGGAGTCGGATCGTGTTGGAGATCTGCGGCCGAGACCGACCGATCCGCTGGGCGAGCTCGTCGTGGGTGCACTCGAAGTCGTTGAGCAGCTGCTGGTAGGCCGCCGCCTCTTCGAGGGGGTTCAGCTGCGAGCGGTGGAGGTTCTCCAGGAGCGCGTCCCGGAGCATGTCGGTGTCGTCGGTCTCGCGGACGATCGCCGGGATGACATCGAGGCCGGCCTGCTGAGTGGCGCGCCACCGGCGCTCACCCATGACCAGCTCGTAGGAGTCGGCCGCCACTTTCCGGACGACGATCGGCTGCAGAAGGCCGATTTCATTGATCGAATGGACCAGTTCGGCCATCGCGTCCTCGTCGAAGACCTGACGAGGCTGCACGTGGTTGGGGTGGATCTGCTTGACCGGCAGCTCGGCGAAATATGCGCCGTCGACGGGCGCCAGATCCGAATTCTCGATCTGGCGGCCTTCCGTCGAGTCGGTGGACCTGGGGTCCACAGATGGGCCAGAAGTCGCTCCAGCGGAAAGGTCCGAATGACGGACGTCCGGCTGGACAGAAGCGCTGTCCGCCGACTCGTTTCCGCCAGCGGGAGGAGCGGTCGGGATCAGCGATCCAAGCCCTCGTCCGAGACCACGCTTCGGCGGCTGCTTACTCATTTCTGTGTCCCCCATTGTCGGTGGTCGAGCTTGTCGAGACCACGTCTGATGTCGCAATTGTGGTGGTCTCGACAGGCTCGACCACCCGGTCCTTCATCGTCACTGGTCGCCCTGTTTGGCGAGCTCCTTGGCGGCCTCGAGATAGCTCAGCGCACCCGGCGAGCCGGGGTCGTACGTCATCACCGTCTGCCCGAACGACGGCGCCTCGGACACGCGCACGGCGCGGGGGATGAACGTGCGCATGACCGTGTCGCCGAAGTGCTCGCGCACCTCCTCGGCGACCTGCGACGCGAGGCGGGTGCGGGCGTCGTACATCGTGATCAGCATCGAGGAGACCTTGAGCGTCGGGTTCAGCGCGGCGCGCACCATCTCGACGGTCTTGAGGAGCTGGCCCAGACCCTCCAGCGCGTAGTACTCCGCCTGGATCGGGATCATCACCTCGGTGCTCGCGACGAGCGCGTTGACCGTGAGCAGGCCCAGCGACGGCGGGCAGTCGATGAGGACGTAGTCCCACCGGTCCTCCGCGTCACCCACACGGGGAGACCTGGCCAGCGCCTCCTTCAGGCGCTGCTCACGCCCGTTCTCCTCGACGAGCTCGACCTCGGCACCGGCCAGGTCGATGGTCGCCGGCACCAGCTCGAGACCCTCGAGCTTCGGGACCGGCACCACGACGTTCTCGAGGCTGGCCCCCTCGACCAGGACCTCGTACGTGCCCTGGGTGCCCTGGAAGTGGTCGACGTCGAACGCGGTGCAGGCATTGCCCTGCGGGTCGAGGTCGATGACCAGAACCTTCTGGCCGAGCTGCGCCAGAGCCGCGGCGATGTTCACCGTCGAGGTGGTCTTGCCGACACCGCCCTTCTGGTTGGCGGAGACGATCACGCGCGTGCTCGCCGGGCGCGGCAGTGGCGGGCGGTTGCTCGCCGCACCACGCGCCAGGAGCGTGTGCTCGGCGGCGGCGGCCAGCGGCGTCGCCTCCGTGTCGAAGTCGTTCTCGAAGGACGCGATGTCCCCGGCCGTACGGAGCCTGATCGACACCGGTTCGTCGGTTTCACGTGAAACGGCGTTCTGAGCGCTCTCGTCGTCGTACGGCATGTTTCCTCATCCTCATCGTTCGGTCATCGAGCTTGTCGAGATGCGGTGTATCGAGCTTGTCGAGATGACGTCTCACGCCCGAAATCTCGTGGTCTCGACAAGCTCGACCACCTTCAGCGGCGGCGCTTCTTCTTTCGGGACCCGCCCTTGGGCCCCTTCTGGCCGCCCTTCGGGACCGGCGGCCAATCTACCCGTGCGGGATCCGACCAAACCACCCGAACCGCGACAGTTGTCGTCTCCAAAACGCCTACACCGAGCTCGGAGACCGTCGGCGGCGCGCACCCCCACTTCTTCAGCGCTGCGTCGGCCTCCTCGATCTCCGCCTCGATGCTCGACCCCTTCATCGCGACGAGCGCGCCCGTGGGGACGACCAACGGCATCGACCAGTCGAGCAGCTTGCCCAAGCCGGCCACGGCTCGCGAGGTCACCACGTCGAACCCGAGCTCGCCGTGGAAGGCATCCGCCCTCCCCCGCAACACCGTCACGTTCTCGAGTCCGAGATCCTCGGCGACCTCCTCGAGAAAGGTCGTACGCCGCAACAGCGGCTCGATCAGCGTGATGTGCAGATCCGGGCGAGCGATCGCGAGGACCAGACCGGGGAGTCCTGCACCAGACCCGATGTCCGCCACCGCGACTCCCTCGGGGATCACCTCCCCCAGCACAGCGCAGTTGAGGATGTGCCGATCCCACAGCCGCGGAACCTCCCGCGGCCCGATCAGACCGCGCACGACCCCCGCGTCGGCCAGCCAGGCGGCGTACCTCTCCGCGAGCTCCAGCCGATCCACCGGAAAGACCTTCTCTGCCCGAGGGTCCACCTCGCCCAGACCACCCAAGTCCCCACGCTCCTCGCTCACGCACAAACTGTTTCACGTGAAACGCACAACCAAGAACTCTTGGTGATCGAGCCTGTCGAGACCACAACGTGTTGGTACGCGAGACGTCATCTCGACAAGCTCGATGACCGAACCCGGTGGTCGAGCCTGTCGAGACCATGACACGTACATCGCGTCATCTCGACAAGCTCGATGACCGGTGGTCGAGCTTGTCGAGACCACGACAGGTACGCCGCGTCATCTCGACAAGCTCGATGACCGGTGGTCGAGCCTGTCGAGACCACCACCCCGCCGAACAGAGGTCTCGACCTTCGGGACTGTCGGTGGTGCCGCTCATGATGAGGACATGGCTTACACATACATGCTTCTCTGCGCCGACCGGACTCTCTACGTCGGCAGCACGACAGACCTCGAACGCCGCATGACTGAGCACCGAGTCGGCCTCGGTTCGGAGTACACCCGACACCGCCTACCCGTGGAGCTCGTCTGGTACGAGCAGTACGACAACGTCGAGCATGCGTTCATGCGGGAGAAACAGATCCAGAACTGGGGTCGGGGCAAGCGGCTTGCGCTCATCAGAGGAGAACTCAGGGAACTCCCACGCCTGGCCAACACATCGACGACCCCACACTCCTTACCTACTCCGCAGGAACGGTCATCTCGACAAGCTCGATGACCGGTGGTCGAGCCTGTCGAGACCACCGCACGTACGGGCTCGATGACCGGTGGTCGAGCCTGTCGAGACCACAACATGTGTACCCGCTCGGCGTCGTAGGTGACCCGGTGGTCGAGCTTGTCGAGACCACGTCCCGTACACGCGCACGGTCATCTCGACAGGCTTGAGGACCACCCCGTTTCACGTGAAACACCCCTCGCTGGAGACGTCTGGAAGAACGTCTGCCCAACGAATCCGCAGAAGCGTTCCCAAAGGCGTCGTCGGGGCGTCGGGTGCGCTAAAGTCCGCGAGCAGCCTCGCGAATCTGATGCAACCGCGCACGCTGCTCGAACGTCTTAGTCGTAGAACGTCGCACTCGGGGTGCGACTCCAGCGGCCCGTGCGACCGGGCCACCATCCATGACCCACGGAGCTGATGTGAACGTCCGTAGAACCCCGGTGGCGATCTTCCTCACCACCATCCTCGCCTTGGGATTCTCCCTCGGCTCGATCGCGGCGCCGAGCAGCGCCCAGGCCACCGCACCGTCGGCCTCCGTCGGGCAGATCGGCCTGCACACGGCGTACACCGTCCTCTACCAGCAGGGGTCGACCGGCCTCGGGGTGCGCAAGATCCAGGCGCGCCTCAAGGAGCGTCGCATCTACAGCGGCCGGGTCACCGGCAACTACGGCTCGAAGACGACCGGCGCCGTGAAGGTCTTCCAGCGCAACCAGCGTCTGACCATCACCGGCAAGGTCAACCAGCGCACCCTCGACCGGCTCCGCTCGCTTACGAGCACGCCGACCGACGCAGCGCTCTACAACCTCGACCGTCGCTGCCTCACCGGCCGCGTGCTCTGCGTCGACAAGACCGACCGCCGCATGCGCTACGTACGCGGCGGCAAGATCGTCCGGGCGATGGACGCCCGCTTCGGTTGCTCCGACACCAAGACCCGCGAGGGCGCGTTCAAGGTCTACCGGAAGAGCCGCAACCACGTCTCCTCGATCTACCACACGCCGATGCCGTACGCGATGTTCTTCAACGGCGGCCAGGCGGTGCACTACTCGTCCGACTTCGCTGCCCGCGGCTACAACGGCTGCTCCCACGGCTGCGTGAACGTACGCAACAAGTCGTCCATCGCGTGGGTCTTCGACCAGATCCGCATCGGTGACCGGGTCGTCGTCTACTGGTCCTAGCCACACCCGGTGGTCGAGCTTGTCGAGACCACCGAGCAACCCGTTCCACGTGAAACACAAAGAGATCGCCCCTCGTGCCACAAGGCACGAGGGGCGATCTCTTTGTCTAAGCGTCACTCAGGCAGGACGACCACGTAACGCCGCGGCTCGACACCAGAGGACTCGGACGTGAGCCCGGCGGCGGCGACGGCGTCGTGGACGACCTTCCGCTCGAAGGGCGACATCGGCTTGAGCGAGACCGGAGCACCGGACTCCTTGACCTTCGCGACGGTCTCCTCGGCGAGCGCCATGAGCGTCGAGCGCCGGTCGGCACGGTAGCCACCGACGTCGAGCATCAGGCGGGACCGCTCGCCGGTCTCGCGGTAGACCGCGAGCCGGGTCAGCTCCTGGAGCGCGTCCAGGACCTCGCCGTGACGGCCGACCAGCTGCTGCAGGTCGCCACCGACGATCGAGACGGCGGCACGGTCGCCCTCGACGTCCATGTCGAGGTCTCCATCGAGGTCGGCGATGTCGAGGAGCTCCTCGAGGTAGTCCGCCGCGATGTCACCTTCCTGCTCGAGCTGCTTGAGGCGCGTCTCGTCGCTGACGTCCTCCACAGGCTCAGTCACGGTCTCGCTCACATCCTGAGTCGTCACTTGGTTCCCCCGTCCTTCTGGGTCGTGGAGCGACCGGCGGTCGTGCCGGCCTTCTTCCGCTGGCTCCTGGTCTGGCTCTTGGGCTGGGTGCGCTGCGTGGGACGCTTCTCGGCCGCGGCCTCGTTGGCCTCGGCGATGTCGATCTCCGCGTCGGGCAGACCCTTCTTACGGCGCTTCTCCCGCTCGCGCTCCTGCTTGGCGTCGAACGCCGGCGTCCCCGGTGCGGGGTTGTTGCGGATCACGTAGAACTGCTGGCCCATCGTCCACAGGTTGGATGAGGTCCAGTAGAGGATCGTTCCGACCGGGAAGGCGATACCACCGACGGCGAACACGACGGGCAGCACGTAGAGGAGCAGCTTCTGCTGCTGGGCGTACTGACCGGTCATGGCGTCGGCCGGCATGTTCTTCGACATCAGCTGACGCTGGGTCAGGAAGGTGGTCGCGATCATCGCCACGACCAGGAACCCGGTGAGGAAGTACGTGCTCATATGGTCGGCCGTCGTGAACTGGTCCGAGAGCAGCGAGCCCAGCCAGGTCGACGTCGCGAACTCGTGCGCCGCCTCGTCGCTCAGGAAGCCCTTGCCGACACCGTCCGAGGCGTGCTCGAGCATGCGGAACAGCACGAAGAAGATCGGCATCTGCAGCAGCAGCGGCAGGCAGGACGCGAACGGGTTGGTGCCCGAGTCCTTGTAGAGCTTCATGGTCTCGTTGGCGAGCTTCTCGCGGTCGTGACCGTACTTCTTCTGCAGCTCCTTGACCTTCGGCTGCAGCAGCTGCATGTTGCGGCTGGAGTTGATCTGCTTCACGAACAGCGGGATCAGCAGCGCGCGGATGGTCACGGTCAGGCCGACGATGGCCAGGGCCCACTGCCAACCTTCAGACGGGATGACGTACGAGAACGCCTTCTGCCACACGAGCAGGATGCCCGAGATGGCGTAATACAGCGGTGTTGCGATCCATCCGAACAGATCGCCTATGGCTCCCACGGAATCAGGCTCCTCGGTTTGGGGAGTCCGCACTTACACGGACCAGGTCTTCAGGGTCTCTTCAAATCTTCTTCGGGGCCGGTACGGGATCGAAGCCCCGGGTCTTGGCCCAAGGGACGCAACGGGCCAGACGGCGCGCCGTCAGCCAGCTCCCGCGCCAGGGGCCGTGCGTCTTGACGGCCTCGAGCCCGTACGCCGAGCACGACGGGTAGTAGCGGCACACATCGCCGTAGAGCGGACTGATCAGGGTCCGCCACACGTGAAGCAGTCCGATCAGGACGGCCGCGACCAGGTGGTCGAGCTTGTCGAGACCACCCCGCACGAAACTCATGACAGCACCCGCGCGAGACATCGCTTCAGGTCGGTGCCGAGGTCGACATACGAAGCGTCGGCGGCAGCAGGAAGCGCACGGACCACAAGCACAGCAGAGCCCGGGAGTCCGCTCAGGGACTCCCGGGCCTGGTGACGCAGTCTGCGCTTCACGCGATTCCGGACGACGGCCGGACCGACGGCCTTGCTCACCACGAAGCCCACCTGCGGCTCGCCCTCCCGGTCGGCAGCTGGGCCGGTGCCGGGGACGAGCAGGTGGACCACCAGGCTCTTCGAGCCCGCGCGCTTGCCTCGTCGTACTGCTTCTTTGAAGCCCGACGAATCGACCAGTCGGTGGCGACGTGGCAACACGCGCGTGGTGGCTGAGGCCGCGGCCTCAGACGGTCAGGCTCTTGCGACCCTTGCCGCGGCGCGCAGCGAGGATCGCGCGGCCGGCACGGGTGCGCATGCGCAGGCGGAAACCGTGCGTCTTGTGACGGCGGCGGTTGTTCGGCTGGTAAGTACGCTTGCTCACGGGTGCTTCCTTAGTGTGTGGTGTGGTGGCCGGTCGCTCTTCCGGCTGTCCTGCTTGTTAGGACCAAGAATCACGCACCCGTGGAACGGGCGACCTAGTAACGGTACGTGGACGGCGAAACCACGGTCAAACTCGCGCCCTATCACACACCTGTGATTCGCCTTCTCCCTGTGGAGGACGGGTTGCCCATGACCCTCGCCAGCCGGTAGTTTCGTCCTCTACCGAGGTTTCCCTGCACATCGTCAGGAGCATCGGCCGCATTCGGGGGGATGCCACGCAGGGAACTAGTTTTCCCGCCTGACCTGCCGAAACGGTCGGATTCTCGAGGACGGCGACGTGTCTCGGTTGGTCTCCGATGCCTACATTCGGGGATGCTCCACAGCTTGTGGAAAAGTCTGTGGAGGATGTAGACCGGACCGCTGCATGAATCCAGGCTGCATCAATGAAGACCACCCACCCGAGCCATCAGGGAAGGCAGGAACCTGTGGAGCACTCCGGCCTCGCGCCAGAACCACAGCCAGATCTCCAGTCCGCATGGACGAAGGTGGTCGCTGAGCTTCCGCCGAACCAGCGGGCCTGGCTCCGGGACAGTGAACCCCTCACTCTGCACGGGTCGACCGCGATCGTCGAGGTCCCCAACGACTTCACCCGCAACCAGATCGAGGGCCGCCTGCGTGGCTCCCTCGAGAGGTCGCTGGGCGAGATCTTCCATCGTGAGATCCGCATCGCGGTCACCGTGAACCCCGATCTCGACGTCACGCCGGATCCCGACACCCAGGCGATCATGATCTCCGAGCGGGAGATCGCCGCCGCGGACGCTGCCGCCGCCGCTGCCCTGCAGCAGCAGTCGCCATTCTCGAACAGCGCAGCCCCCAACCAGTCGGCGTTCCCGCACCAGTCGGTCTACCCGCCCAACTCGCCCGGCCTGATCCCCGGCGTCCCGCCGGCGAGCGCGCCGCACGACGAGCAGGGCGCGCCCGCTGCGTACTCGGCGCCGCAGGCTCCCCTCGCCGCCCCGCCGGCCGCGCAACAGCCGGCTCCGCCCGCGGCGCATGAAGACGTACGTCCCGGATATGGCGACATGTCGACAAATCCCCCGGCGTCTCCGGTGGCTCCCATCGCGGAGCCGGTTCCGCCGCGGCCGCTCGTCCCTGGTCCGCCCACGCGGCCGAGCGAGCCGAGCCACAACGTCCTCGAGACCCGCCTGAACCCGAAGTACACCTTCGAGACGTTCGTCATCGGGTCCTCCAACCGATTCCCGCACGCGGCCGCGGTCGCGGTCAGCGAGGCGCCGGGCAAGGCGTACAACCCACTGCTCGTCTACGGGGAGTCGGGTCTGGGCAAGACCCACCTGCTGCATGCGATCGGCCACTACGTGCGGAGTCTCTACTCCGGGGCGAAGGTGCGCTACGTCAGCTCGGAGGAGTTCACCAACGAGTTCATCAACGCGATCCGCGACGACCGGCAGGACCGGTTCAAACGGCGCTACCGCGATGTCGACGTCCTGCTGATCGACGACATCCAGTTCTTGGAGGGGAAGACCCAGACGCAGGAGGAGTTCTTCCACACCTTCAATACGCTCCACAACGCCAACAAGCAGATCGTCCTCACCTCCGACCGGCCGCCCAAGCGGCTCGAGGCGCTGGAGGACCGGCTGCGCAACCGGTTCGAGTGGGGTCTGATCACCGACGTCCAGCCGCCTGACATCGAGACCCGCATCGCGATCCTTCGGAAGAAGGCCGCCATGGAGCGGCTCACCGCGCCGCCGGACGTGCTCGAGTTCATCGCGAGCAAGATCCAGACCAACATCCGCGAGCTCGAGGGTGCGCTGATCCGGGTGACGGCGTTCGCCAACCTCAACCGGCAGGACGTCGACCTGACCCTGGCCGAGATCGTGCTCAAGGACCTGATCCCCGAGGGTGGCGAGCCCGAGATCACCGCCGGCCTGATCATCGCCCAGACCGCCGCGTACTTCGGGCTGTCGATCGACGAGCTCACCGGGCCCTCGCGTGGGCGTCATCTCGTCATGGCCCGCCAGATCGCCATGTATCTGTGTCGGGAGCTCACCGAGGACTCCCTGCCCAAGATCGGCAAGCACTTCGGCGGCCGCGATCACACCACCGTCATGTACGCCGAGCGCAAGATCAACCAGCTGCTCGCCGAGCGCCGGGCCGTCTTCAACCAGGTCTCCGAGCTCACCAACCGCGTCAAGATGCAGGCGCGCCAGGCCTAGCCGAACCAGCCGTCGTACGCGGCCGCCGCCCCTTCCGGGCCGGCGGCCGTTTCGCGTTTTGGGCCATTCCGCGTTTTGAGATGGCGAAAACCCACAGGACGAGATTTCCCAGGTTGTCCACAGCCCACAGGCTGGGTGGAACCTGTGGAGAACCGGCCGTTCAAATGGGATGGAAAAGGGGATGGCCTGTGCACAAAACACTCGAACGGGCCGACAACTCTCCACAGCCCACAGTGACGTGCGTCATTTCAGCATGGCGTCCACATCCCCTGTGGAATCACATTTCCGGGCATGACCAGGGAAGACGCCGCTCATCCACATTTCCCACAGATGCTCTTACGACGTACGAAACTATTTAGATCCATGGATCCTCCGTGAAATTCCACGAACGCCCTTCCCTGGGGACAACCCGCTCGACGAGCTGAGTGCACAGGTACGCCTGTGCAGACCCGACACAGCTGAGCGCTTACCGGTTGTCGGCGGTCCGTGGCAGGATGCGTACTCCAGGTCATGTCAACGCGGGGGCGTTCCGAACCGGTGTCGTCTTCCCCCAAGGTTCAAGCACAGCCCGGACCGCATGTCCCCAAACGCCCCGATGTCGAGTTAGAAGAAGGACAGGTCATCGTGAAGTTCCGCGTCGACCGCGACGTGTTCGCGGATGCCGTCGCCTGGGCTGCCCGCAGCCTTCCGGTCCGCCCCAGCACCCCGGTGCTCTCAGGTCTCCTGATCGAGGCGGGTCACGAGGGCCTGGTGCTCTCGACATTCGACTACGAGACCTCCGCGCGGGCGACGCTCTCGGCCGAGGTCGCCGACGAGGGCAAGGCACTGGTCTCCGGCAAGCTGCTCGCCGACATCTGTCGCAGTCTTCCGGCCAAGCCGGTCGAGATGGTCACCGATGGTGCCCGCGTCTCGCTCACCTGCGGGAGCGCGCGCTTCAGCCTCCAGACCATGCCGGTCGAGGACTACCCGACCCTGCCGGAGATGCCGACCGCCGCCGGCACGGTGAAGTCGGAGCTGTTCGCCCACGCCGTGGCCCAGGCAGTGACCGCCGCCGGTCGCGACGACATGCTCCCGGTGCTGACCGGCGTGCGGCTCGAGATCGAGGGCTCCACGATCTCGCTGCTCGCCACGGACCGCTTCCGGCTCTCCCACCGCGAGCTCGAGTGGAACCCCGCGACTCCCGACGAGAGCCTGGCGGCCCTGGTGCCGGCGAAGGTCCTCGGTGACACGGCCAAATCGCTGACCAGCGGCAGCGAGGTCACCCTCGCGCTGTCCACCACCGGCACCGGCGAGGGCATCATCGGCTTCGAGGGCGCGGCCGCAGGTGGCGTACGTCGCACCACGACGCGCCTGCTCGACGGTGAGTTCCCGAAGGTGCGCAGCCTCTTCCCGGCCGAGCACCTCACCACCGCGCTGGTCGACAAAGCCTCCCTGGTCGAGTCGGTCAAGCGCGTGGCCCTGGTCGCCGAGCGCAACACCGCGGTCCAGATGGTCTTCGATGACGGCGTGCTCACCCTCGACGCCGGCTCCGGCGACGAGGCCCAGGCGTCCGAGTCGATCGAGGCGACCATGGAGGGCGAGGGGCTGACCACCGGGTTCAACCCGCAGTTCCTCCTCGACGGGCTGCAGGCCATCGACGAGCAGGTCGTCGAGCTCGCCTTCACGCAGGCTCCGAAGCCCGTGGTGATCAGCGGCAAGCCGGCCGAGGGTGGCGAGGAGCCGGGGTTCCGCTACCTGCTGATGCCGCGCCGCCTGCTCTCCTGATCCACCCGCTAACTAGGGTGGTCTCGACAAGCTCGACCACCGATGGTCAGCTCGACCACGGATTTCGCCTGATAGGAACTTGCATGCACATCGGACTCGTCGGCCTCGGCAAGATGGGTGGCAACATGCGCACCCGGCTGCGGGAGGCTGGTCACACCGTCGTCGGATACGACCGCAACCCCGATCTAGCCGACGTGGCGAGCCTGGCGGAGCTGGTCGAGGCGCTGCCCAGCCCCAAGGTGGTCTGGGTGATGGTGCCGGCGGGCGACCCGACGCGTTCCACGATCGCCGAGCTCAAGGAGCTCCTCGGCGAGGGCGACCTGGTGGTCGACGGCGGCAACTCCAAGTACACCGATGACGCCAAGAACGCTGCGAGCCTCGCCGAGAACGGCATCGGCTTCGTCGACTGCGGTGTCTCCGGCGGCGTCTGGGGCCTCCAGAACGGCTACGCGCTGATGTACGGCGGCTCCGACGAGGACGCCGCCAAGGTGATGCCCGCCTTCGAGGCGCTCAAGCCGACCGGCACCGAGGACGGCCTGGTCCACTGCGGCGTCACGCCCGGCGCCGGCCACTTCTCCAAGATGGTCCACAACGGCATCGAGTACGCGATGATGCAGGCCTACGCCGAGGGCTGGGAGCTTCTCGACAAGGTCGACATCGTCGACAACGTCCCCGAGATCTTCGCCTCGTGGCGCACGGGCACCGTCGTACGTTCCTGGCTTCTCGATCTACTCGTCGACCAGCTGCGCGCCGACGAGCACCTCGACAAGATCAAGGGCTACGCCGACGACTCGGGCGAGGGTCGCTGGACCGTCGAGGCAGCGATCGAGAACGCCGTCCCGATGCCGGCGATCTCGGCCTCGCTGTTCGCGCGGTTCGTCTCGCGCCAGGAGGACGACCACGCCATGAAGGCGATCGCCGCGATGCGCAACGGGTTCGGTGGGCACGCCGTCATTTCGGAGTCGGAGGCCTGAGTCTTCGGCACGGGATGGTGGTCTCGACAAGCTCGACCACCGGCTCGACCACCTAGATGGCGGGGATTGCTCCGGTCATGGTGAGGATCAGGCGTACGGCGCCGTAGGCGACGAAGAGGGCGAAGAAGCCCAGGATGATCGGGCTTCGCACCAGCTTGTCGAGGTCGGCGGGGCGTCTCCGGCGCAGCCGGGCGCGCACGGAGACCGCGGCCAGGACGAGGATCGCCACGATGAGGACCGGTCCGAACCAGTTGCTCGCCAGCGACGAGCCGATGTCGCCGTGCATCAGGTAGACCCACGACCGGGTCAGACCGCAGCCGGGGCAGGGAAGCCCGGTGAGGGCACGGAACGGGCAGAGCACCGGGCCGTCCTCGATGCCACCGGCCGGCAGGAGCGCCGCGATCACGATCCCGCCGGCGCCGATGGCGGCGGTGACCTCCGTGGAGCTCACCGCCGCGATGCGCTGATGCAGGTCAGGCGAGGGGTTTGCCGTCGGCATCCGGGAACTTTCGCACGATGATGAGGATGATGTCGATGATCGTCCAGATCCCGAAGCCACCACAGGTGATCAGCTTGAGGATGCCGAGGCCGATCTGTCCGACGTAGAACCGGTCGACGCCGAGGGAACCCAGGAAGATCGAGAGCAGCAGGGTGACGAGCCATTCGCGGCTGGAGAAGACACCCGGGATCTGTTTCACGGGAAACCACTGCTGGTCGGTGCCGAGACTGGCCGGGGTGTCCGACTTGATCTGCCCGGCGGCAGCCATCTGGGCGAGCTGCTGGACCGGGTAGGGCCCATGGACCTGGCCCATCACCGACAGATAGAAAGGTCCGGCCGGCTCGCTATGGGCGGGTTGCCCTGGAGGCGGGCCGTAAGGGTTGGGAGACTGGGTCATGCAGGCACCTTAACGAGAGAGGAAACCCGATGTACGTCTCACACCTCTCTCTCCACGACTTCCGCTCCTATCCGAGCGTCGAGGTCCCGCTCGAGGCGGGCGTGACCGCCTTCGTCGGGCGAAACGGCCAGGGCAAGACCAACCTGGTCGAGGCGATCGACTACCTCTCCCGCCTGCAGTCCCACCGGGTCGCCACCGATGCGCCGCTGGTCCGGGCCGGCGCCGAGCAGGCGGTCGTGCGCGCCGCCGTCGTACGCGACGGTCGCACCGCGACGCTCGAGGTCGAGATCAACGCCGGCCGCGCCAACAAGGCCCGGATCAACAAGAGCCCGCTCCCCCGCACCCGCGACCTGGTCGGCCTGGTCCGCACCGTCGTCTTCTCCCCCGAGGACCTGACTCTCGTCAAGGGGGATCCGTCCGACCGGCGGCGCTTCCTCGACGACCTGATGATCCTGCGTGCACCCCGCCTGGCAGGCGTACGCAGCGACTACGACCGCGTCCTCAAGCAGCGCAACTCGCTGCTGAAGACCGCCGGCCTCGCGCGCGGCTCCGCCCGCGAGGGTGCCCTCGCCACCTTGGCGGTCTGGGACGACCACCTCGCCGCCATCGGCGCGGAGATCCTCGCCCAGCGGCTCGCCCTGGTGGAGGCCTTGAGGCCGTACGTCGGCAAGTCCTATGAGACGGTCGCCCGCGGCGCGAGCCGCGACGACGCCGAGATCACCTACAAACCGGTGGTCGAGCCTGTCGAGACCACTCCCAGCGTCGAGACCCTCCGCCAAGCGATCCTCGAAGAGCTGGCGAGACGCCAGAAGGACGAGCTCGACCGCGGCATCAGCCTGGTCGGCCCCCATCGTGACGATCTCCTCCTGCACATCAGCGCCGGCGCCGAGCGCCTCCCGGTCAAGGGCTACGCCAGCCATGGCGAGTCCTGGTCCTTCGCGCTGGCGCTCCGGCTGGCGGCGTACGACCTGCTGCGGGCCGACGGCGACGACCCGATCCTGATCCTCGACGACGTCTTCGCCGAGCTCGACAGCCAGCGCCGGGTCCAGCTGGCCGAGCTGGTCGCAGACGCCGAGCAGGTTCTGGTCACCGCGGCGGTCCCCGAGGACGTACCTGCTGCTCTCGCCGGCGCGCGCTACCACGTCAAGGCAGGCGAGGTGACCCGCGATGAGTGACGAGGACCCCGAGGTGGTCGAGCCTGTCGAGACCACCCCAGAAGAAGAGGAGCCGGAGAAGCGAGCCGACGGACTCGACCTGGCCCGCTCCCTCACCCGAGCCACCGCCAAGATGCCCGCGCCCAAGGCAGGGATGCGGAAGAAGCGGCGTACGCCGGACAACGCCACCCGACGCGGCACGGTCTCCGGCGCCCGGCCCGATGACCGCGACCCCCAGCTCATCGACTCGGTGGTGAGCCGGATGGTCAACGACCACGGCTGGGACACCTCACTGCGCGTCCACGGCGTGATGGCCCGCTGGCCCGACATCGTCGGCGAGGAGATCGCCGACCACACCACCCCGGAGTCGTACGCCGACGGCAAGCTCTCCGTACGCACCGACTCCACCGCCTGGGCCACCCAGCTCAAGCTGCTGGCACCCACCCTGGTGAAGCGTCTCAACGAGGAGCTCGGTCACGGAACCGTCCTCCTCATCGAGGTGCTCGGCCCGCATCTTCCCTCGTGGAAGAAGGGTCCCCGAGGCGTACGCGACGGCCGCGGGCCACGCGACACCTACGGTTGATCCACAGTGCGAGTGACGGCGATGGCGAACTGCTAACCTCCCGATCGCCGCAATACATCGGGTTCAGCGGCCCACTTCTCCGCTCGGATCCGAAGGTGTCGTCGTGTTGTTGCGTGCCCCTGGCGTTGTGCTGTCGCTGTCCTCGATCTCCGCCGCCGCGTTGCTCTGTCTTCAGAGCCCGCCGGCAGTTGCGGTGGAGGAACCCGTCACCTGCCAGGGCAAGGTCGTGAGCGTCGATCTGTCCGCCGGCCAGGCCGCCACAGAAGGCGACGATGTGATCTCGGCTGTCGCGGTCGTGAGTGGAACGATCGACGGCCTCGGTGGAAACGACACCATCTGCGGGCCCGACGGCACGCACGGCATTTCGTCCGCCGTGATCTACGGCGGGGATGGTGACGATGCCATCGAGAGTGGACATGGCCGCGATGTCCATGGCGGGCCCGGAAACGACACGATCAACGGTGGCGAGACCAAGGTCTATGGTGAGGGCGGAGCCGATCAGATCACGGGAACCTCCTCGACCTACATGATCTTCGGTGGCGAGGGTGATGACGCCATCCATGCCCAGGGAGCCAGTACGTGGGGCGATGAGGGCAACGACTCGATCTACTGTGACGCCGAGGGGACGACGTCGTGGTTCCGTGGTGGTGCAGGCAGTGATCGGTTCGACTGCTCGGGAAGCTACCAGGCTGTGCTCTACGGCGACGGGGACGACGACGTCCTCACCGGTGGTGGGGACCTTCGCGGTGGGCCGGGGGCGGATGCGCTCACGGCGCATGCAAGTGGAAGCCACCTCTACGGCGGGTCGGGCGACGACACCGTCAGCGGTGGATCAGGGCGTGACCGGATCGTCATCGAGCCGGCTGCGGGTGCGGATCTGATCCATGGGGCCGGCTCCGTGGACACTCTCGACCTGAGACCGATCGACACCCCCGCGAAGGTCGACTTGGCAACGGATGTCCTGGACATCGGCGGCACCGTGGCGACGGTGACGGGCGTCGACGAGGTCCTCGGCTCCGCCTACGACGACGTGCTGATCGGAACGGCCGCGGACGAGGCCTTGCACGGTGGTGCCGGCCGCGATCAGATCACGGGCAGCGGTGGTGCTGATGTCATCCACGGAGATGACGGCGAGGACGATCTGATCGGTGGCGATGGCAACGACATGGTGCGTGGCCATGGAGGAGCGGATCAGATCGCAGGAGGCGTCGGTGACGACGTGGTCATCGGCGAGGTCGCCGACGCCATCAGCGACGAGTCGGGGAACGACGTCGTCGACTTCGCAGACTCCGAGCTCGCGATCAGGTATGACGCCGGCACCACGATGGTGTCGGCCGGTGATCGATCCCAGCATGTCCCCGGGTTCGAAAGTGTCGTCGGATCGACCTTCGATGATGTCCTCAACGGCTCCGACGGTGCCGACACCCTTTTCGGTGGGTCCGGCCAGGACACCATCGACGGACGCGATGGTGACGATGTGCTCGATCATCCGGATGCCCTGCCGCAGGGGCTGACGGCGTACGAGGGCCGTGGCACCACCGTGGGCGGCGACCACGTCGCGGGCGGGCCAGGGGCGGATCTGCTCGGGTCCGTGGTGCCGACCGCCGACACATTGATCGGCGGAGACGGCGACGACCAGATGTGGTCGAGCAAGCTCGCCCTCCCCGGGGCGGGAGCTGACGTAGTGCACATCGAGTACGGTGAGGGCTGGGTCGGAGAGGTCTCGTACGCCGATGTCGCCGGCCCGGTGAGCGTGGATCTGGCCGGTTCCACCGGGTCGATCGCCGTGTCCGGGGCCGGCGATGACGTGATCACGAGCGACGTCCGCGACTGGAGTCCCGACCTCAGCGCGTTCACCGGATCGCCCGCTGCTGACGTGATCGTCGGAACCTCGATGCGCGAGACGCTGACCGGCGGGGCCGGGGACGACACCATCAAGGGCAACCATGGGGATGAC
Source organism: Nocardioides sp. YIM B13467 (assembly GCF_042788075.1). NCBI lineage: Bacteria > Bacillati > Actinomycetota > Actinomycetes > Propionibacteriales > Nocardioidaceae > Nocardioides > Nocardioides sp. YIM B13467. The sequence goes on along the minus strand of NZ_JBHZPJ010000007.1, from coordinate 56,210 downwards.
GTTCTCCGCGGCGAGGCCGGGAATGACACCCTCGACGGTGGATACGGCACGGACCGGCTGGATGGCGGCGCCGGCGATGACCACGTCGACGGCGGTCCTGGCACCGCGAAGGACGGGGTGAGCTACGAGTCCGCGCCCGCAGCGGTCACTGTCGATCTGAACCTCGATGGCCCGATCGACACCGTGGGAGGTGGCACCGATGAGATCGTCCGCGTCGAGAATGTGACTGGGTCGCCGTACGACGACACTCTCACCGCCCTAGCCACAGGCAGCAGCCTTGACGGCGGCGACGGAATGGACCTGCTGAAGAGCGGACCGGGCGACGACTGGTTCTCCGACACGACCTCCGTCGTATCGTTCGAGGCGGCTGACGGGCCCGTCGTCGTGTCGGTCAACTCCGCCACGGGTCATGGCAACGACTACGTCGGTAACTATCGCCGGATCGTCGGCACGAACCATGACGATGACATCGAGCTCGGGTCGATCGCGTGCGGTGCTGACGGAGGCCGGGGCTCTGACCGCCTGGTGGTGATGAGCAGCTGGAACCATTGCGACGAGCACTGGGACCTTGTTGGTGGTGACGGTGATGACACGTTCGTCATCGACCCGGATCTCACGGACAGGACTCAGGTCGAGGTGCGCGGGGGTCCCGGGATCGACACCGTCTCCTTTGCCGAAACCCAGGCTTCGGCTCCGAAGGGCGTCCGCTATGTCGTCAACGGACCAGTCAAAGCGCTCGGCTACCAGATGACGAAAGTGGGTGCCTCGACCACGGAGAACGTGATCGGAACCTCCGGGCGCGACGACCTGACGGGTGACGCAGGAGTCAATCGCATCGACGGTGGTAGTGGTGACGACGACCTGGCCGGAGCCGGTGGCCGTGACTCCCTGGACGGGGGCGAAGGCACCGACACGGTGTCGTACCACACCGAGCCGGGCCCGGTCCGGGTCGACCTGTCCGAGGTCGGCGGACCAGCAGCGCCGGACACTCTTTCCGGGCTCGAGGGCGTCATCGGGTCGAGCTACGACGACACGCTCATCGGTGACAGCGGCGCGAACGCGCTCCGTGGCGGACGCGGTGACGATGCCATCGACGGTCGCGCAGGCGACGACGTGATCGCTGGGGACGAAGGACGAGACACTGCTTCCTTCGCGAGCGCCACTGCCGGTGTGACGGCTTCAGCCGCGACGCACGTGTCGGTGGCACGTGGTGCGGGCGACGACGAGATCGTCTCGATCGAGGATCTCGAGGGAAGTGCCTACGACGACAAGCTCACGGGTGATGGCGGGAGCAACACCCTCTTGGGAGGCGGTGGGAATGACACTCTCGCCGGCATGGGCAGCTCCGACGTCGTCCTCGGAGGAGCGGGTGACGACGACCTGTCCGGTGGCGACGGTGATGACGCCCTGCGTGGTGATTCCGGGAACGATCGCGTCACCGGCGGGAACGGCATCGACAGGGCGTCTTTCAGCACGGCGACCAGCGCGGTCCGGGCGAACATGACATCAGCATCCGGCGGAGCTGGCACTGACTCGATGACATCGGTCGAGGCACTGACCGGCAGCATGTACTCGGACACGTTGACCGGTGGGAGCGGCGCCGACACGTTGGCAGGCGGAGCCGGCGACGACACGTTGGTCGGTGGCCACGGCAGCGACCGGCTCTCTGGCGATAGCGGCAACGACACCTTCCGGATCGTCGGGAACACGACTCCGACGATGAGCGACACCTCGGGCAGTGATCACATCGATCTCAGCCAGCGCGGCACGGGCGCATACCTCGCCATTCCCACGGGAATTGAGAAGGTCACCGGGACCAGATACGCAGACCGGATCGTCGGAAACAGCGGTGCCAACTACATCCAAGGCGGTGCTGGCAACGACACGATCTACGGCAAGAGTGGCAACGACTCGATCTCGGGCGGTGACGGCAATGACGTGATCGATCCCGGCACGGGAAACGACTCGATCTCGGGCGGAGGTGGCACCGACAAGCTGACGTACGCCAGTGCCACATCGAGGATCACCGTGCGACTGAACACCACCGCGGCCCAGGGCACAGGAGGAAGTGGCACCGAGCGGATCTCGTCGATCGAGAGTCTCACCGGCAGCTCGTACTCGGACACGCTGATCGGGAGCTCTGCTGCAAACGTCCTCTCAGGTGGTGCGGGCAACGACACGATCCGTGGCGGTGGCGGCAACGACTACGTCGATGGTGGGGTTGGACACGACAAGCTGTATGGCGACTCGGGTGACGATCGGCTTTTCGGCGGCACCGGTTATGACTACTTGTACGGAGGCGTCGGTCGGGACTACGGCGATGGTGGTCCCGGTGCGGATCATCTACACAGCATCGAGCGCCGACCGTAGCGATGGTGGACACATGTTCGAGGCCTACCGCGCGGACCGCGATCTGCCGCTCTAAGCGCCCCGCGGACGTATAGGGACTCACCGAGCCCCCTGCTGGGGGCGCAGAGACACCGTCAGGAGACGCACAGACGCTCATTTCGATCACAGTTCCCCCTCAGGAACGGCGGCGTGCGTGGAATCCGGGGTTCTACGGGGTAATATGGGGTTTGGGTCGATCGTCCTAGGTTTTAACCTCCCGGCGCTGGTCGGCCCGTTGCATGCCCGACCGACACCATGTCCGAATCCGGACCGAAATGACAGGTGGATCGCACCGGTGACCGCTGCCGACCAGACGACTCCTATGCCGGACGACAAGACCACAGACGGAGTCGAATACGACGCGTCTGCCATCCAGGTCCTCGAAGGGCTCGAAGCGGTCCGCAAACGACCGGGTATGTACATCGGCTCGACCGGAGCCCGCGGCCTGCACCACCTGATCTGGGAGATCGTGGACAACGCGGTCGACGAGGCGCTCGCCGGCTACTGCGACACCATCAAGGTGACGCTGCGTGAGGACGGCTGGGTGAGCGTCTCCGACAACGGCCGAGGCATCCCGACCGACACCGCGGCCGGCCAGGAGATTCCCGCCGCGACCCTGGCGCTGACCGTGCTGCACGCCGGCGGCAAGTTCGGCGGCGGCGGCTACAAGGTCTCCGGCGGTCTGCACGGCGTCGGCTCCTCTGTGGTGAACGCGCTCTCGACCAACCTCCACATGGAGATCAAGAACCGGGGCCGCCTGTGGGAGCAGGAGTTCACCAGCGGCGTACCGAACTACGACCTCCGTGAGGTGCGCGAGCTCGAGGAGGGCGAGCGCACCGGCACCACGATCTCCTGGAACGCCTCCAGCGACATCTTCGAGTCGACCGACTACAACCTCGAGACCATCTCGAGTCACTTCCGCGAGACCGCGTTCCTCAACAAGGGGCTGCGGATCGAGCTGCGCGACGAGCGTCCGGAGGCCTCCGCCCTCGCCGAGGCCGTCGAGGACGGCACGATCGAGTCCGACACCGACAGCGCCGACGAGCTGCACAGCTCCGGCAACGGCGAGCGGGTGCTGGAGCAGTCCTTCTACTACGAGCGCGGTCTGGCCGACTACGTCGACCACCTGAACAAGCGCAAGACCCCGGTGTCCAGCATCATCGCCTTCGAGACCGAGACCGATGACAAGGCGCCGAACCCGATGAGCGTCGAGATCGCCATGCAGTGGCAGGCGTCCTCCTACAACGAGTCGGTCCACACCTTCGCCAACACGGTCAACACCCCCGGCGGCGGCACCCATGAAGAGGGTTTCCGCGCCGCGCTCACCACCCTGATCAACCGCTGGGGCGAGGAGTGGGGCCAGATCAAGAAGAAGGAGGACCGGCTCACCGGTGACGACATCCGCGAGGGTCTCACCGCGATCATCTCGGTGAAGATCAGCGAGCCGCAGTTCGAGGGCCAGACCAAGGACAAGCTCGGCAACACCGAGGTCAAGGGCTTCGTGCAGGGCGCGGTCAACGACCAGCTCGGTGCCTGGCTGGAGCAGAACCCGGCCGAGGGCAAGGAGATCATCCGCAAGTCGATGGCTGCCGCCTCGGCCCGGATCGCCGCCCGCAAGGCCCGTGACCTGGCCCGCAACCGCAAGGGCATCGGCGGCGGCGGCGGTCTGCCCGGCAAGCTCGCCGACTGCCAGTCGACCAACCCCGAAGAGTGCGAGATCTTCGTCGTCGAGGGTGACTCCGCGGGTGGCTCGGCCAAGTCCGGCCGCGACCCGCGCATCCAGGCGATCCTCCCGATCCGAGGCAAGATCCTCAACGTCGAGAAGGCCCGGATCGACAAGGTGCTCGCCAACCAGGAGGTCCAGTCGATCATCTCCGCGCTGGGCACCGGCGTGCACGACGACTTCGACATCAACCGGCTGCGCTACCACAAGATCGTGATGATGGCCGACGCCGACGTCGACGGCCACCACATCAACACGCTGCTGCTGACGCTGCTGTTCCGGTTCATGAAGCCGCTGATCGAGCAGGGGTACGTCTACCTCGCCCAGCCGCCGCTCTACCGCCTGCGCTGGAACAAGCCGGCCGAGCACGAGTTCGTCTACTCCGACGCCGAGCGCGACGCCCTCATGCGTGACGGCCTCGAGCAGGGCAAGAAGCTGCCCAAGGAGAACCCGGTCCAGCGCTACAAGGGTCTGGGCGAGATGAACGCCGACGAGTTGTGGGAGACCACGATGGACCCCTCGCAGCGGCTGCTGCTGCAGGTCACCCTCGAGGACGCCGCCCACGCCGACGAGATCTTCTCCATCCTCATGGGTGAGGACGTCGCCGAGCGACGCTCGTTCATCCAGCGCAACGCCAAGGACGTCCGATTCCTCGATATCTGAGTCTCGCCGAGGCCCTAGATACCGATAGACGCATGCAGAAAGTGAAATCGTGACCGAGACTCCTCCGGAAGGCCCCGGGCAGACCGCTGCCGGCGGCCGGATCGAGACCGTCGAGCTGCAGTCCTCGATGCAGGCCAGCTACATCGACTACGCGATGGCCGTCATCGTCGGCCGAGCGCTGCCGGACGTACGCGACGGCCTGAAGCCCGTCCACCGCCGGGTGCTCTACGCGATGTACGACGGTGGCTACCGCCCCGACCGCGGGTTCTCCAAGTGCGCCCGTGTCGTCGGTGAGGTGATGGGTAACTACCACCCGCACGGCGACTCCGCGATCTACGACACCCTGGTCCGGCTCGCGCAGCCGTGGGTGCTGCGCAACCCGCTCATCCACGGCCAGGGCAACTTCGGCTCGCCCGGTAACGACCCGGCCGCGGCCATGCGTTACACCGAGTGCCGGATGGCGCCGCTGGCGCTGGAGATGGTCCGCGACATCACCGAGGACACCGTCGACTTCGGGCCCAACTACGACGGCCGCTCCCAGGAGCCGGCAATCCTGCCGGCGCGGTTCCCGAACCTGCTGGTCAACGGCTCGGCCGGCATCGCGGTCGGCATGGCGACCAACATCCCGCCGCACAACCTGCGTGAGGTCGCCTCCGGCGCCAAGTGGTCGCTCGAGCACCCCGACGCGACGCGCGAGGAGCTCCAGGACGCGCTGCTCGAGCGGATCAAGGGCCCCGACTTCCCCAACGGCGCGCTGATCGTCGGCCGCGAGGGCATCGAGCAGGCCTACCGCACCGGCCGCGGCTCGATCACCCAGCGTGCGGTCATCGAGGTCGACGAGGACGCCAAGGGCCGCACCAACCTGGTGATCACCGAGCTCCCCTACATGGTGAACCCGGACAACCTCGCCCAGAAGATCGCCGACCTGGCCGACACCGGCAAGGTGCAGGGCATCGCGGACGTCAAGGACAACACCTCCTCCCGCACCGGGCAGCAGCTCGTGGTCGTGCTCAAGCGCGACGCGGTCGCCCGTGTCGTACTCAACAACCTGCTCAAGCACACCGAGCTGCAGACCAACTTCTCCGCCAACATGCTGGCGCTGGTCGACGGTGTGCCGCGCACCCTGGCCCTCGACCAGTTCATCTCCAACTGGGTCGAGCACCAGATCGACGTCATCCGGAGGCGTACGGCATTCCGGCTGCGCAAGGCCGAGGAGGACGCGCACATCTGGCGCGGCCTGGTCAAGGCGCTCGACCAGCTCGACGCGGTGATCGCGCTGATCCGCTCCTCCCCCGAGGTCGACGACGCCCGCCAGGGTCTGATCCGGCTGCTCGAGATCGACGAGGTCCAGGCCAACGCGATCCTCGACATGCAGCTGCGTCGCCTCGCGGCGCTGGAGCGGCAGAAGATCGTCGACCGTCTGGCCGAGCTCGAGGTCATCATCGCCGACCTCGAGGACATCCTCGCCAACGTCGCCCGCCAGCGTCAGATCGTCGGCGACGAGCTCGACGAGATCGTCGCGAAGTACGGCGACGACCGCCGCACCCAGATCATCGCGGCCGACGGCGACCTCTCCATGGAGGACCTCATCCCCGATGAGGAGCTGGTCGTCTCGATCACCCGCGGTGGCTACGCCAAGCGCACCCTCGCGGGTGAATACCGCACCCAGAAGCGCGGTGGAAAGGGCGTACGCGGCGCCACCTTGCGCGGCGACGACGTGGTCGAGCACTTCATCTCGACCACCAACCACCACTGGCTGCTCTTCTTCACCACCGCCGGCCGGGTCTACCGGATCAAGGCCTACAACCTGCCCGAGGCGGCGCGTGACGCCAAGGGCGGTCACGTGGCCGGGCTGCTCTCGTTCCAGCCGGACGAGTCGATCGCCCAGGTGCTCGCGATCCGTGACTACGAGCAGGCGCCCTACCTCGTGCTGGCCACCCGCTCCGGTCTGATCAAGAAGACGCGGCTCGGGGACTACAACTCGCCGCGTCAGGCCGGCGTCATCGCGATCAACTTCCGCGAGGACGACGACGAGCTGATCGGCGCCGAGCTGGTCAACTCCGAGGACGACATCCTGCTGGTCTCCCGCAAGGGTCAGGCGATCCGGTTCCGCGCCGACGACAACCAGCTGCGGCCGATGGGCCGGGCGACCTCGGGTGTCACCGGCATGAAGTTCCGGGAGAGCGACTCGCTGCTGTCGATGTCGGTCATCCGGGCAGAGCACGTCGCCGCCGAGATCGCGGCCGGGCTCTCCGAGGCCAACGAGGACACCGCGGACGTCGCGGCTCCTGTCTCCGGCGCCGAGTCGCCGGACGAGGTCAAGGAGCAGTTCGTCTTCACCATCACCGACGGTGGGTTCGCGAAGCGTACGAAGATCTCCGAATACCGGCTGCAGTCCCGCGGCGGTCTGGGCATCAAGACGATGGCCCTCGCCAACGCCGACCGCGGCGGTCTGGTCGGTGCGTTCATCGTGGTCGACGGCGACGAGATCCTCTCGATCACCGCGACCGGTCAGGTCGTACGCAGCCCGATCAACGCCGACTTCAGGGCAACCGGTCGCTCCACCCAGGGCGTCAAGTTCGTCTCGCCCAAGAAGGGTGACTCGGTCGCCGTCGTCGCACGCTCCGTAGAGGCCCGTGAGGTCGACGATGACATCGTCACCGGGACAGAGGTTGCGGATGATGTAACAATCGGTGGAGACGACGAGCACGGAGCGTCGTCCGAGACCACGACGGAAGATGAATCCTGATGACGGACCGCACCGCCGACCGCACGACTGGGGGAGTCGCGATGACCGAGCGGAACGAGACCGCAGCACAGCCGGTGACCCAGCGGATCACGGACACGGTCGCCAACGCGGCCAGGCGTACCACCTCGGCGGTCGCCTCGACCGCCCGCACCTCCGGCCCCGCCGGAGCGGAGCGGGACGCGGTCAGTGGCTCGGCTCGCCGGGCCCGTCTGAGCCTGAGCCGCATCGACCCGTGGTCGGTCATGAAGATGGCCTTCCTGCTCTCGATCGCGCTCAGCGTCGTGGTGATCGTCGCCGTCTTCGTCATCTGGTCGGTGCTCGGTGCCGCCGGTGTGTGGGACTCGATCAACCAGGCGGTCCAGGACGTCGTCGGTGACTCCAGCGCCGGCTGGAACGTGCAGGACTACCTCGGCCTCCCCCGCATCATGGGCTTCACCATGGTCGTCTCGGTCGTCAACATCGTCCTGATGACGGCCGTCGCCACCCTCGCCGCGTTCCTCTACAACATGGCCGCCGCGCTTCTGGGTGGCGTGGAAGTAGAGCTCACCGAGAACTGAGCCCCGCTCGAACCCGCAACCTGGGGAGGGTTGTCCGAACATCGTTCGGATGACCCTCCCCAGGTTCATTCGTTCAGGGGGAGGTGTTCGGCACCTTGTGTCACACAGCAGCCCGCGTGGGACGGATCCTCACCAGAAACGGCTGGCGAGGGACGATGAAGACCTGCGGCCAAACATTCAGGTGTGTGGCGGAGTGCCTCCGTACGCCTTGCGCTCGAGGTCGCGCATCCGGTGGACGACGATGCCGGGCTGGGGCATCAGCTTGCGGGAATGGTCGATGGCGACGTGGATCGGTCGGCCGTCGTCACGTCCCCGGCGGAGCTCGTTGCGGCGTACGGCCCGCTCGATGTCGATCCGGCTGAGGCCGCCGACGGTGAGCTGGGCATAGCTCGTGACGCGGTCCTGCATCCGTCGCTGAGCAATCAGCATCCGGGCCGCATCCTCGCGCGCGAAGGCCGCCTGCAGGTCCTTCGAGTCGGACATTTAGGTCCCCAGGGTCGATGGGGGCTCATCGTTTTGGTGCGCCGGGCAGCGGCCGGGTAATGTTTCCTCTCGCCTGCTGGTCGGGGCTTCCACCCTCCAGTTGGCGCCTGCGCTTATAGCTCAGACGGTTAGAGCACCACACTGATAATGTGGGGGTCGGAGGTTCAAGTCCTCCTAAGCGCACAGCAGTTTCGCCAGGTCAGAGGCTCCTTCGGGGGCCTCTTCCTCGTTTCAGGGCTGTCATTCTCATCAGATGCCGGGGGTGCCCTCGAGCCCGCCGCGCACACCCGTCGAAGGCTCGATAACTAGACCGCGGTCCCGAGTCGGTGCCCGAGACCACGGCACCAACGGCACACGTCGTGGTGTCAGACTCCACGTAGGAGAAGTCACCCAGATGGCTCCGTTGGTACCAAACACGGTAACCAGTCACGCGCCACGGATGCACGTGGCTGCGTCCACTCCGCGATATCCAGACGATCCCCGGCTCCAGGAAATCGGCCGATGACGAGGGGGCGTCTCGGTCTCAGAGACGGCTGGACGCGTCGTGGTCGTGGGTGGGGACGACCCGCATCAGGTGGCGAGCCAGGTGCAGGCGGTGGAGGGTGGCGAAGGCGGCGTCTCGGTCCTCGTCGACGAGGTCTCCGGGGAAGGCCGGCTTCTGCCTGATCAGATCGACCTGGTCGTAGTGCCAGGCGGCGTCGCCGGCGATCAGGACCCAGCCCGACGGGGTTCGGGCGAGGACGCCGATGCTGCCTGGCGTATGGCCGGCGAGCTCGACGAGCAGGACGGAGCTGTCGCCGAACATGTCGTGGGAGGCGGTGAAGGTCGCGACGGGCGGGCCGTCGAGGTCGTACGTCTCCACGGGTCGGCCATCGGTCAGGGCCGGGCGCACGCCGCCGACGGGCGGCTGACCGGGGCCGAGGATCCAGTCGCGCTCGGTGGTCCGCAGGCGTACCGGCAGGCCGGGGAGGTCCAGGAGGCCGCAGACGTGGTCCCAGTGTGCGTGGGTCGGGAGGGCGAAGTCCGGCTTGACCAGCGCCGTCTGCAGTGAGTCGACGGTGGCGATGGTGTCCGCCGGCGGCGTGACCAGGCGTCGCAGCATGGCCGGGAGCTCGCTCAGGGCTCGTTCGGGGGCATCCCGGCAGTAGGACGGATCGACGACGAACGTCGCCTCGGGATGACTGATCACGAAGCAGGTCATCGCGTTGCGTACGCGCCGGCGGAGGCCCGCGCCCTCGATGAGGCCACCGGCGGGCAGCGAACGCGGGACCTGAGGCATCGTGCTGACCGTCACCGTTCGGTCGCCCGGGGGCAGGCCGGCGTCGGTGATCGAGGAGAGAAGCCGTTGGTCAGGGCGGCGGGGACGCAGCATGCCGCGCCCGAATCCGGTCAAGGCGCCGATCAGCTCTCGAGCTGTCGGCGTGGCAGGGGAAGCAGCGGGGTCGCTCGTCACACGAAGAACCTAGCGACCATGGCACGGTACGCCATCCGACCGCGGTAGGAACCGCATGCGAATATCACCGTCATGACGAAGATCGACCTTCCGTTCGACCTCGACTCCATCCCGGGACGTACTCGCCGGTGGGTCAAGGGCGGGATGAAGCGCACCGAGAGGTGGGGGCAGCGGCTGGGTGGTCGCGTCGGCCCGCTCATCCCCAACACGCTCGCCACCGGTGGCACCGATGACTGGACGCCGCAGGGGCTGGGCTACGGCCCGGACACCAACATGCTGGCCCAGAGCTACTACTCCCACGACAAGGGTTCGGCGCTGGTGCTGGTCGACCTGAAGAGCGGGAAGACCGCCGCCGAGGTGCTGCTCGTGGGTCACAACGGCAAGGCCGGTCCCGGTCACGCCGGCGGAGTCGCGATCGACGGTGACGACGTCTGGGTCTCCAAGGGGGCCGGCGGCGGCACCGGCCGGCTCTACCGCTACTCGCTCTCGGCCATCCGGGAGGCGGCGAAGGGTGCCGAGGTCGAGCCGATCGAGGCACCTGCGAAGGTGGCGGCCGGCTCCTACTGCCGGATCCGGGGAGACCGCCTCTACGTGGGCGGCTTCGGGAACCAAACGCTGTTCGCCTATGAGAAGGGGGCGAACGGTGAGTGGGACTTCTCCGAGCCGGTCATCTCGACCAAGACCCCGCCCAAGGTCCAGGGCGTCGTCGTGCGCCGCGACGAGTACGTCTTCTCCTCCTCGTTCGGCCGGCACCGCCCGAGCACGATCTTCGTCTGCGAACGGAAGCCCGACGGCGGCGTCGGCGCGGTCCGGCGGAAGTACAAGTTCCCCAACATGGCCGAGGCGATCGTCGAGGTCTCGGGCGAGCTCATCGCCACCTACGAGTCCGGCGCCTCGCCCTACAGCCGGCCCTCGGCGTACGGGTTCGGCATCCTGACCGGCCGGATGTGGGCGAGCACCCACATGACCTGCACCCCGATCGCCTCCCTGGGCCTCGCCCCAGACCCCGAGGCCGGTTGATTTCGTACGCTTCATGGCGGGCCGGTACGCTTTCCTGGTCTAACGGGCAGCGATGCCCACCACGACTCGCAGGAGAAGACATGAAGAAGATCGTCCTCGTACTGCTGGCCGCGGCTGGCATCATCCTCGCCAAGAAGAAGCTCGACCAGTCCAACCCCGAGAAGGGTCACTGGGCCGCGGCGACTGACAAGGTGAACTGACCGACGGACACCCGTCCGGGGCGTTGGCGCAATTGGTAGCGCACCTGCTTTGCAAGCAGGGGGTTAGGGGTTCGAGTCCCCTACGCTCCACCCACTATGACCAGGCAAAACGCGAAAGCGAGTGAGCCGGGGTCAGCGGCCAGAGGGCTAAATCCTGATCTCGCCCGCCGCGTCTGAGCCTTCTCAGACATCGTGGCCCCGCCGGATCGACGGGGCCACGAGCAGTATTGAAGATCAGAACGTGCGTCGCACTGTGACCGTGGTGGTCTTGCCGCTTCGGATGTTCTTTGCGATCAGTACGGCCTTGGTGAACTTGTTGGTCCGCTTGAAGCCGGTGAAGCGGTGCCGGAACTCGCCGATGTTCGTGTCAACACCCACGTTGACGACCGTCGACTTCTCCTGGAAGCCGGCCGGAGTCCACAGGCGTACGGTGAGGCGGTACTTGCCGAGCCGGTTCGCCTCGCCCTCGACCCGGACAACGCCGGAGTCGCGGCGTACGGTGATCTGGGAGGACGGGCCCATACCGATGACTCGGTAGGGGTTCTGGTCGACACGTCCGACGCAGAAGACCGAGTAGTCACCCGAGAAGTACATGCCCATGACCGGCTTCGGCCAGGCGAGGGTGGACTTCGTGGTGTCGCGTACGACGCCGTCGACCGGGTGGAGCATCGCTGGCTCAGTCGACGGATCGGATGGCTCGCTGTTGCCGACCATCGTCAATCCGGACCAATTGGACCTCTTCACGTCACGAATCACGGTCGTTCCGATGGTGCCACCGGTGGGCGAGCGCCGGGCGCCGACGGTGATGACACCAGCGCCGCCCTGGCAGGCGCTTGTGACATTGACCGATGGGGTGGTCGCAGCCTGCGCGGAACCACCGAGTGACAGGGTCGCTGCGCCGAGCGCAAGGGCCGCGGCAGCAAGCGTGAACTTGCGGAGCATGGGGGTCTTCTTTCGAAGTCGAGGCGCTGCGACATGCGGCGCGTTTGCATTAAAACACCCCTGCGGGCATCCGTCAGTGAATTCGGCACACAGAACCCCAACAGCGCTCGTAGAGCAGGTTCCGCGGACCCACGCGGACCGAGTTTCAGGGGAAGCGGCACGACGATGCGACCGCCGTGCTGTGTCACCTCGTCGACGGCGACATCCCCTGACGGCGTAAGAACGAAAATTCGTTCGTACGCCCGGTCACCCGCGCCGGCTACGAAAGCAGGGCGGCGTACGTCGGTCGCAGCTCGTCGGTGCGGTCCATGACGTGCTGGACGACGTGGGCAGAGGCCTCCTCGGTCATGGGCGACGGGCCCTTGTCGAGGAGGTCGGCGAGCTCGTCCAGGCAGACGTGCCAGCCGACGGCGGTGTCGGTGTTTCCGGTGGGTCCGGCGAGCCAGGTGGTGAAGGTGAGGCGGGTGCCGTCGTCGATGGGCTCGAGGTCGAAGCGGAGCAGGTCGGTCAGGTCTTCGCGACCGTCCATCCCCCACGTGAACTCGAAGGTCCGAGGCGGGTCCCAGACCCGCAGCTCCCCTTCCGAGACGTAGCTCTCCGGGTCGACGCCCATCTCCTCGATCGCCTCGGTGGTGCTCGCCAGCTCCAGGCCCTCGGGCCAGAACGGGAGGCTCAAGCGCGCTCCGGCAGCACGCTCACCGACGATGTCGGTCGGGAACCAGTGCCGCAGGCCGTCCGTCTCGGTCAGGGCTCGCCACACCTTCTCGGGTGAGTGGCGGAGCACGCGTACGTAGCGAAGACCCCTCCGCTCGCCGTCGAGGAGCACCTCGCCCATGGGTCCGGTCGTCGTGGTCATCTTCAGTCCTCCTTGTGGTCAGCGTCGTCGAGCTGGTCCAGGTGACGCTCGAGCGCATCGAGACGATCCGCCCACATCCGGCGGTACGGCGCCAGCCACTCCTCCAGCTCGCGGAGCCGCTCGGGGCGCAGCCGGTAGTGACGACGCGGTCCGTCGATGCGTACGTGAACCAGATCCGCCTCACCGAGTGTCCGCAGGTGCTTGGACACGTTCGGCTGGGCGAGCCCGAGGGTCTCCACCAGCTCGCCCACCCCCATCTCGCGCTGACAGAGCAGGTCGAGGATCTGCCGACGGGTCGGGTCGGCGATCACGCTGAAGACGTCGCGGGTGGGCACACCCCTAATATGCCTTGAAGGGAATATGCCTGTCAAGGCATGTTAAAAGAGCAGATCGTTGACCACCAGGCCGACTGTCACAACGGCGGACAGGGCCGCGAGCACCCAGAGAACGGTCGACCCGTGTCCGGACAGCAGGGCGCGCCGGGGCGGCTGGGTGACGGAAGCGGGAGGTGTGATCCGGCGTTCCTGCTCTTCGCCCACCCAGTCGATGTCATCCCGCTCGTCTCTGTCGGGAGCGCCGCCCGGGTAGGCGGAGCCGGGCGTCACGGCCGGCCGCGAAGAGGGGCGGGGCCAAGGCTCCTGGAGGCCCTGAGCAGCCGCGGGTGCCTTCCGTCCCGTCAGGGCAAGCAGCTGCTCGGTATCGGCGGCGAGCGCCGCGTCCAGGTGAACACGCGCCGGATGGCCCTCGGGAAGGTCTTTGAGGAGCTGGACGTATCGCTCGATCCGGCTGAGGAGACGGGCTCGGCGACTGCCGTTCTTGAATATCCAGGCGAGGCACGCGAGTGCCACCGCGAAGAGTCCCGAGATGACCGCTGCGCCCATGGGTCGGAGCGTAGTGGCCGGGAGTGCATCCCGCTATCCAACTGCGATCGCGATCAGCGCGACCGCGGGCAGGACGGCGGACGCGATGGTGCCTCTGACGCTGCCGCCGCGTGGGAGCCAGTATCCGAGGGCGTCGGCGATCCCCATGAACAACGACGCGAGCAGCATGTAGATGGAGGTCACGACCACGACGGTGACACCGGTGGACTCGTCGCCGAAGTTCACCATCCAGAGACCGGCGAGCGTGCCGACGCCGGCGAGGGCGTTGCGGGCGCCGATGCAGAAGGACCACAGGTGGACGTTGCGGATGCCGTTCGGCTCGATCCCGAGGAACCGCTGGACCTCGGGGCGGTGGATGAGGAAGGCCTCGAAAGGAAAGACGGCGATGAGGATCAGGGCGGAGATGCCGGCACTGAGCTGCGCGACTGCGTTCATGGGACCTGCTCGGGACGGGCCTCGGAGGGCGAGGCTGTGGAGAATCGTGGAAGCAACACGCGTCCGGCGGAGCCCCGTGAACAGACCGCTGTGTCTGGACACCGGAGAGCGATATAGTCAGTCTTACTGACTATATTGACCAGGGTGCCGCACAGTGTCAAGGGGTTCGATGGACGTCGCAACGCTCATGCTCATCGCCTACCGGGCGATGGACGAACGGGTCATCTCCGCGATGCGGGACGCCGGCTACGACATCACCGTCGCGCAGGCACGGCTGGCCCAGCGGATCGCTGAGGACGGCTCGCGCCTGGTCGACCTGGCCGAGCAGGCCCAGGTCACCAAGCAGACCGCGAGCGTGCTGGTCGCGGCGCTGGAGAGCCAGGGGCTCGTCGAGCGGGTCCCGGACCCGGTCGACGGCCGGGCGCGCCTGATCAGGTTCACGGCGGCGGGGCAGGATGCCGCCGACCGCGCTCGGGAGGTGGTGATGAGCGTCGAGCAGGAGTGGAACGACCATCTCGGCCCGCGTCTGGCGTCAGCTCTGCGGGAGGCGCTCACCTCGCTGCGCGAGCTCGTCGATCCGTACCAGTGATGCTCAGTCGATGGTGGCCAGCAGGAGGACGAGTCCGAGGATGTAGAGGGCAACCGCGAGTACGCCCCCGGCGACCACGACCAGGACGGCGAGCTTCTTGCGGGCCAGGCGGACGATCCCCCAGATGCCGGAGACGAGCCAGCAGATCCACGGGGTGAAGACCATCACCGCGACGCCGGCGTTGATCATCGTGTCGTTGCAGGTCTCGGAGCACCCGTTGCTGGCCATGATGGAGAAGGCGCCGAAGAAGCTCCCCATGACGCATCCGCCGAAACCGAGCATGATCAGGATGACGGTCAGCACCTGGTCGGCCGTCGAGCCGCCGAATCCTGCCGTTGCCCTCGGAGGTGGTCCCGGCGGAGTCGTCGCTGTCATGGGGCTCAGGATAGGGCCCGGACGGGATGCGTACGGCCTCCGGAACCCCCGCCAGACGGGCAATTTCCGGTAACTGGCGGACCGCAAGGGAGATACATTCCCTAAACAGGTTCGCGGCGATTACGCAAGGGGCCTAATACCTATCGTCTCGATATTTGGACCTATCACTCGTTTGAATTCCGTACGGCGGAACAAAGTGGTCTCGAACTTAGGAAACCCTTTGGTGCGGGCGCCAGAAAACGCTTCTGACGAACCCCTCCACCGCAAAGTCCGAGAGGTCAATGTCGTGGGCGCAGAGTCCGTAGTCACCCGGGTCGAGATGACCCCAGCAGAGTCCCAGGCCGCAGCCGAGCTGTCGGAGTCCTTGCTCGCCCGGTTCGGGAGCCCGGTCTCCTCGGAGTTCCTCGAGACCGCGCCCTTCCTCGGTGGCGAGCTTCCCGACAGCGTCGCCAAGGCGATCCGCGCCTTCCGCTACGGCGACGCGACCGACGCTCTGGTGGTCAGTGGGCTCCCGGTGACTGCCGGCCCGACCCCGCCGCACTGGAACCACCCCGACGCCCAGGCCCCGCACATGGCCGACTTCTGGCTCGCCCTGATCATGGCCCAGCTCGGCGACGCCGTCTCCTGGTCCTCGCTGCAGGGTGGCCAGCTGGTCAACAACATCCTGCCGATCCAGAAGCAGGAGAGCCTGCAGACCGGACACAGCAGCGACGTCGTGCTCGACCTGCACATCGAGGACGCGTTCAGCAACCTTCGCTGCGACCACCTCGGGCTGATCTCGCTGCGCAACGAGGACATGATCCCGACCACGGCGGTCGGCATCAGCTCGATCGACGTGACCGGCCCTGAGTACGCTCCGCTGTTCGAGCCGCGCTACGTCATCCACCCCGACGACGAGCACCTGCGCAACCTCCGCGAGGCCGGCGTCAACGAGGGCGAGCTGCTCGCCGCGCCGACCGCCGTTCTCTCCGGCTCGCCCCAGGCTCCCGATGTCCGGCTCGACCCGCCCTACATGGCGGCTCTGCCGGGTGACGTCGAGGCCGACCGGGCCCTCCAGCTGCTCATCATGGAGCTCTCCGCGAACGTCGAGGACGTCGCGCTGGCGCCCGGCGAGATCCTCATCGTCGACAACCACCGTGCTCTGCACGGCCGTAAGCCCTTCACGGCTCGCTACGACGGCACCGACCGTTGGCTCCGCCGCCTCACGACCGTCAAGGACCTGCGCCGCAGTCGGGTCGCTCGGTCCGAGGCCTCCTCGCGGATCATCGACCCGGTGCTCGAGCCTCTTCCCGCATCCCTTGAGCTCACAGGCGCTGGTCGCTGACGCTCGGGATCAAGGAGGCCGCAGGCGCGTTCCGCCTGCGGCCTCCATCTATTTCGTGACGCACACCGTGACAGGGATCGGGAATACTCGTTGGGGTGAACGTGAGGCGATGGGGCATGTGCGTGCTGTCCGTTGGGCTGGCCCTTGCGCTGGTCGGCTGCGGGGACGACAGCGAGCCGAAGAAGCCGGAAGCGGCGGCGTCGGAGGACACCTACCCTGTGTACGTCCCGACCATGGGCCCCGTCGAGGCAGCCATGACGTTCGTGCCCGACGGCGCCAAGACACTGGCGGTGACCGACTACGACGAGGTGAAGTCCCTCTTCGGGCTCGACGACGTCAGCAGCCGGTCTAGCCCCGCGGACCAGAGCGACCTGTGGAACCGGGCCGACAAGGAGGCCGCCCAGGTCAGCGGTGGTCTGTTGCGTGAGGTCGACCAGCGTCTGCGCGACAACTACAAGTGGGGCGCTGCCGATGTCATCTGGGAGGCCAGGTTCACCGGTGGCGGCAAGGATGGGTACGTCATCAAGGTCGCCGACCGGGTCAAGCCCGGACCGGCGATCAAGGCGGGCGTCGGCCCGCTGAAGGGCGCGAAGTTCGACCCGGAGACCCACCTGATCACCAAGAACACCGCAGGCCCGGACGTGGAGAACTGGGCGGCCCAGGAGGTGATGGTCGCCGTCGCTGGAGGCCCCGCCACCTCGACGTACGTCGTCAAGGGCTGCGCCGAGGGTGGGCCGAAGGAGAAGACCCGGCTGGCTCCGGTCGAGGCCTACTCGGTCGAGTTCGGCGGCGGGCTGGCCACCCTGCGTCTCGGCGAGGACCGTGACGACCTGTTCGTCCGGCTCGAGCTGGGCGATCAGGCCGCGGCGTACCAGAAGGTCTTCACCAACGGTGTCGCCGATCCGGCCACGGGGCGGATCGGGTTCCGGGTGACGAACCCGGTGACCGCGGCCACCCTGGTCACCAGCGAACCCGTCCCGTTCGCGGTCTGCGACTGAGGGGCCGTACTCTGGGAGTGCTATGGCCGCCCAGACCAGTCCCCCTCCGCGAAGCATCTTCTCCCCCAGGTTGTGGGGTGCGCATGCGCTGGTGATGATCTTCGTGACCGGCGCGGTGCTGCTCGGGGTGTGGCAGTACCAGTCCAGCCAGGAGGACAAGCAGGACGAGGTCGCGGAGCTGGTGCACGCGAAGCCGAAGGCGTTCACCGACCTGATCGGACCCAACGACGCCTTCCCGTGGGAGCAGATCGGCCGCCCCGTGACCGTCTCCGGGATCTGGATGCCCGATGAGACGATCTTCATCGACGGGATGGAGCGAGGCTCTCAGGTCGGCTTCTGGGCCGTCACACCGGTGCTCGTCGAAGACACCGAGTCGGCCGTCTACGTCGTTCGCGGCTGGACCCCTGAGGTCGGCAGTGCACCGCCCGCGCCGCGCGGTCACGTCACCGTCACCGGCTGGCTGCAGCCCAGCGACTGGACCGACGTCGCCGACGACCGCAAGTCCGACAACGTCTTCCCGCAGCTGGACGTCTCCGACCTGATCTCGCGCACCAGCTACGACCTCTACAGCGCCTACATGGTGCGCTCGCCGGTCGAGAGCAACTGGCCGGCCAGCTCGATGCCGGTCAACGACGGCGCCACGGACGTCGCCGACGTGCCCGCACCGCAGCTGCCCGAGCCGGAGGCCACGACCGGGCTGCGCAACCTCCTCTACGCGATCGAATGGTGGCTGTTCGGGGTCTTCGGGATCTACGTGTGGTGGCGCTATGTGCGCGACACGCTCCGTCCCCGGCCCGACGACGAGGAAGACGCGGCCGGCGACGGCAGCGAAGAAGACCCTGAGAAAACCACTCAGGATCTGCGCGTACGCTCAGACGCGTGAACAAGCTGTTCGGCACCTACAAGGTGCTTGCGTACGTCGTGGGTGTGCTGCTGCTCGTCGGCACGATCTCCTCGCTGTTCAAGTATCTGCTCCCCGAGGGCACCGCCCTGCAGTCCTTCGGCGAAGCGATGACGCCGCTGTGGGTCGCGCACGGCTGGATCTTCATCATCTACGTGATCGTCGCCTTCCTGCTGACGCAGAAGGCCCGCTGGACGATCCCCGAGTTCCTGCTGATGATGATCGCCGGCCTGATCCCCGGTCTGATCTTCTGGGTGGAGCGCCGCGTCGCCGCCCGGATCGCCCCCAAGCTCGCCGACGCGTAGCGGCCGGGGAGCGAAGCGACCGGCGGCAGGGCGCGGCCTCCTGACGTCTGGCCCACGACCGGCACTGTGGGAGGATCGGGGAGTTACATCCCGTACCAATCCCAATGTCGGAAGGGCAGGTCATGGCTGACCAGAAGGCCATCCTCCACACCAATCACGGTGACATCACGATCACCTTGTTCCCCAACCACGCTCCGGAGACGGTCGCCAACTTCGTCGGCCTCGCGACGGGGACCAAGGAGTACACGGACGACGCCGGCCGCTCCGGCGTTCCCTACTACGACGGTCTCGGCTTCCACCGGGTCATCGAAGGGTTCATGATCCAGGGCGGTTGCCCTCTGGGCACCGGTACGGGCGGCCCGGGCTACACCTTCAAGGACGAGCCGCACCCCGAGCTCACCTTCGACAAGCCCTACCTGCTCGCGATGGCCAACGCCGGCCCCGGCACCAACGGCTCGCAGTTCTTCATCACCACCGGCCAGGCGCCGTGGCTGAACTTCAAGCACACCATCTTCGGTGAGGTCGCCGACGAGGAGTCGAAGAAGGCCGTCGACTCGATCTCCGGCACCAAGACGGGTGCGATGGACCGCCCGGTCGAGCCGGTCGTCATCGAGACGGTCGAGATCGTCTAGTTGTCCGACTCGACCCCGGTCGGGGTGCCGGTCTGCTACCGCCACCCCGACCGTGAGACGCATATTCGCTGTCAGCGCTGCAGCAGGCCTATCTGCCCCGACTGCATGACGCCCGCCTCGGTCGGCTTCCAGTGCCCCGAGTGCGTGCGTGAGGGCCACAAGTCCGTACGCCAGCCCAAGCGCTTCACCGGCGCGCGGGTCGGGTTCCGGGCACTCCCGGTGACCTTCTCGCTCATCGGCGTCAACGTCCTGGTCTGGCTGAGCATCATCCTGACCGGTGGATCCGGGTCGAGGGTCGCCGACTTCATCGCGATCAGGCTGCAGGGCTACTGCCTCACGCCTGACGGTGGGTTCGCAGTGCCGAACGATGTCTGCCGGGCGAGCGGCTACACCTGGATGCCAGGAGTGGACGACGGCGCGGTCTGGCAGGTGCTGACCTCGATGTTCACCCACGTCTCGATCATCCACCTGGCCGTGAACATGCTGTCGCTCTACATGCTCGGCTCGTTCCTCGAGCCGATCGTGGGCCGGCTGCGGTTCTTGGTCTTCTACCTGATCTCCGGCCTGGCAGGCTCCGCCCTGGTGGTCTGGGCGTCGGCGCCCGCCGGGTCGACCGTCGGTGCCTCCGGCGCGATCTTCGGCCTCCTGGGTGTGCTGGTGGTGCTCTTCGTCAGGGCCGGGCAGTCGCTCGCCCCGCTGCTGCCGGTGCTCCTGATCAACGCGGGCATCACCTTCTTCGGCAACGGCATCTCCTGGCAGGGGCACGTCGGCGGCTTCTTCGGCGGTCTCGTCGTCGCGTGGATCTACACCTCGCTCCGGGCCGACCGGAAGGCCCCGTTGCAATGGGCTGCCCTGGGTGCCTTCACGTTGGCCTTGCTTGCCATGATCGGCGTACGGATCCTGGTGTTCTGACGCCTTCGCGGTAGGTGTTTTCGGGGCGTTTTCACCGCGTGGACAAATCCACAGGTGTGGATGGCCCTGTGGAGAACTACATCCGTGTAACGCAAAGCGGCGCAAACCAAAGGTTTGCGCCGCTTTCGCCGCCTAACGAGAGGGTCACTCCCACTTCGTGGCGAAGGTGAAGCCCACCGCCATGAAGCCGATGCCGACCAGCAGGTTCTTCTGACCCAGGTCGTTGAAGACCCAGATCTTGTCCAGGTGGTCGTTGGCGAAGACGTAGAAGACGCAGATCCAGATCAGGCCGATCACGAAGCAGCCGAGCATGCCGACCACGACGCCGCGGCCGCGGCCCAGCGGGGTCTTCGGGTGGGCGGCGACGGCCAGGCCCAGGAAGAGCAGGACGAAGCCGATCAGGTAGTTCCACCCCTCGAGCTTCTGCACCGGCTTCGGCCCGGTGAAGTCGCCACCGACCTCGTTGGGGCGGACCCCGACGTAGTAGTAGGCGATCCAGCCGATGCCGAGGGCGATCAGCAGCAGGGCGACCCCGAAGCGCGGAGTGAAGATCGGCTCCTTGGGAAGGTCGAGAACACTCTTCTTCGAGAGCTTGAGCTTGGCCACGGGTGATGCTCCTCAGACAAATGTGATTGCTGCGCATACCCTAATGGTCGTGAGCTCCGGAACCCAGGCTAACCCCACCTCTAAACCAAAGCGCTGGTCCCGCGTGACCTCTTGGAGGCTTGGTACGCCCATCGTGGTGCTGCTCTGCGGCGGCCTGCTCGCGGTGAGTTTCGTCAACGCCGACGGCACCGACCTGCGTCCGGGCCGCTATGAGGACCTGGCGACGCTCGTCGACGGCGAGCGGTTCCGCTACAACCGGCTCGAGGCCCAGCTGGCCGACCTGCAGAGCGAGGTGGACCAGCTCACCAGTGGGGTCTCCGGCAAGGACGTCAAGAAGCTGCAGCACCAGTCGGCGCGGCTGGCCGACCCCGCCGGTACGTCCGACCACAGCGGTCCCGGTATGCAGATCGTGCTGGGTGACGCGCCCTCGGAGGTCCAGGAGAGCTACACGGGTGACGACCCGAACTCGCTCGTCGTGCACCAGCAGGACATCCAGGCCGTCGTCAACGCGCTCTGGGCAGGTGGCGCCGAGGCGATCACGATCGCCGGCAAGCGGATCATCACCACCACCGGGATCAAGTGCTCGGGCAGCACGGTGCAGCTCGACGGTGTCCCCTACCCCCAGCCGTACGTCATCGAGGCGGTCGGCGACCCCGACCGGCTGCAGGCCGCGATCGACCGCGACAACCACGTGCAGAACTACCGGGCCGACGCCCGGGACCCCAACGTCCAGATCGGCTGGTTCCTCAAGCCGCTGACGTACCTCACCGCTCCGGCGTACGACGGCCTGCTCGACGTGAAATACGCGAAGCCCCTGCCTCAGGAGGACTGAGACAGGGACTTCGGCGGGCGTCCGGGCTACGGCGCTGCCGGGGTGCTCGGCGGGAGCGCCGGGTCACACGTGGGCGGGTCACCCGGCTCGGCGGTCTGGGTGGCCGAGGCGGACGGGTTGGCCGGGTCCGTCCCGGGCACCAGGGTCTGACAGCTCGGCAGGGCCTCCTCCTTCGTCGAGACGAAGATGATCACCTCGCCGTCCTGCGCGAGCGGGGTGCCCTTGGCCGGCGTCTGCTCGACGACGGTGCCCTTGGGCTCCTCGGTGTTGGGCTCGTCCTTGCGTACGGGCTTGAAGCCGGCGTTGCGGAGGATCTCCTCGGCCTGCTCGGCCGTCTTGCCGACGACGTTGGGGACCTTGTTCGGGCCCTTGGAGACGGTGAGGGTGACGACGGTGGACTTGCCGGTGGTCACGCTCTCGCCGTCCACCGGGTCGGACTCGATCACGGTGCCCTTGTCCTGGTCGGATTCCTTCGTCTCGATCTTCACCGTGAAGCTGTAGGGATCGCCCTCGAGCAGGTCCTTGGCCGTCTTCTGCGGCATCCCGACCACGTTGGGCATCTCCCGGTTGGGTGGACCGGTGGAGACCGTCAGGGTGACGGTGCTGCCCTCCTCGACGTCCTGGCCGGCGGGCGGGTCCTGGGAGATCACGACGCCGACCGCGACCGTGTCGCTCGACTCCCGCTTGACCTCACCCTTCAGCTTGGCCGTGCTCAGCTCGGTCATCGCCTTCTGCTCGGTCAGGCCGGTGACGTCGGGTGCCGGGGTGGTCTGCGGGCCGAGGGCCGCAGGCAGGTAGTAGGCACCCAACCCGATCAGGCCGATGATGACCAGGCCGAGCAGTACGAGCACCCACGGGCGCGGGCCCTGGGGCCGGTCGTCCTGGGGCGGGTAGTAGCCACCGTTGGTGGGGTCGCCACCATAGGCGCCAACAGCGCGGTTCTGGGCGACCTGGGTCTGGTCCATGCTCGGCGGCACGGTCGCCTGGACCGGACGCCCGGCGAGGTAGCGCTCGATGTCGGTGCGCATCGCCTGCGCGGACTGGTAGCGATCCTCGACCCGCTTGGCCAGCGACTTCATCACGATCGCGTCGAGCTCACGGGTCAGCGTCGGGTCGTGGGCCGAGGGAGGCTGGGCCTGCTCGCGGACGTGCTGGTAGGCCACCGAGACCGGAGAGTCGCCGACGAACGGCGGACGGCCGGTGAGCAGCTCGTAGAGGAGGCAGCCGGCCGAGTAGACGTCGGAGCGGGCGTCGACCTGCTCGCCACGGGCCTGCTCGGGGCTCAGGTATTGCGCGGTGCCGACCACGGCCGCGGTCTGGGTCATCGTGGACTGGGCGTCGTTGAGCGCCCGGGCGATGCCGAAGTCCATGACCTTCACGTCACCGGCCGGCGTCAGCATGACGTTGCCCGGCTTGATGTCGCGGTGGATGATCCCGTTGCGGTGGCTGTAGTCGAGAGCGTTGAGTACGTCGGAGCTGATCTCCAGCGCCCGCTCGGGCAGGATCTTGCGACCCTCACGGAGTACGTCGCGCAGCGTGCGGCCGGCGACGTACTCCATCACGATGTAGGGCTGGGCGACGCCGTCGTCGGACTTCTCCTCGCCGGTGTCGTAGACCGACACGATCGAGGGGTGGTTGAGCTTGGCCGAGGACTGCGCCTCGCGCCGGAAACGCGCCTGGAAGGTCGCGTCGCTGGCGAGATCGACCCGCAGGCGCTTGATCGCGACCACCCGGCCGAGCCGGTGGTCGGTGCCCTTGCGGACCTCCGCCATGCCGCCGCGGCCGAGCAGCTCGCCGACCTCGTAGCGACCGGCCAGGAGAGCTCCCTCAGCCATTGCCGCCCCCGTTGCCGTTGCCGCCGCCGCCAGTCTCGTCGCCGGGGAGCTCCGGGATGCCCCAGTCGGAGGATTCTCCGTCGGTCGGCTCCTCCACGTCGGGCTCTTCCTCGTCGGGCTCCTCCTGGGCGGGAGGCTGCTCGACCACGGGGCGCTCGCCGTAGTAGCGGATGGTGATGGGGTCGCCCTCGTAGAGGTTGCGGGTCGGGTCGAGGCCGGCGACCGTGTCGGGCTCGTTGCTGCCGTCGTTGTCCTGGACGGCCACTTTGACCTTCAGACCGAGGTCGTCCAGCTCGGAGCGCACCTCATCGACGTTGCGGCCGACGTAGTCGTCCTCGTTGATCTCGACGGCCTTCGGCTCCTCCTCCGGCTCCTCCGACGGCGTGGGAGTGGGAGAGGCCGAAGGAGTGGTGGACGTGTCGTTGGCCGGCGGGGTCTTCGGATCCGCCGCGAGGGTCGAGATGATCCAGATGATCGCGACGATGACGGCCACGAGCATCAGGATGACGACGATGTTGAACGGCTTCTTGTACCAGGGCTTCTGCTCGTCGTCCTCGTCGTAACGGTCGTACGGGTCCTGGTAGCGAGGCGGCGGCGGGCCCTCGGGACCGCCTGCGGCGCCCTGCATGCCGACGTAGTTCTGAGTGGGCGAGGGCACCGGGTCCATGACCGAGGTCGCGGTCGCGTCGCCGGGCGCCGCGGCGACCACGGTGGTGGCATCCGCGTCCGGGTCGGTGGCACCGTGACCGATCATCGCGCTGGTGAACGCGGCCGCGTCGGCGTAGCGGAGGGACGGGTCCTTCTGCAGGCTCCGCATCACGATCGCGGCCAGATCGGCCGGGACGTGGTCGGGCAGCGGCGGGACCGGGTCGTGCAGGTGGGCGATCGCGGTCGCGACCGGGGTCTCCTTCTGGAACGGCCGGTAGCCAGCCAGGCACTCGAAGGCGACCACGCCGAGGGAGTAGACGTCGGAGGCCGGGGTGGCCTTCTCGCCGCGCGCCTGCTCGGGGCTGAGGTACTGAGGCGTGCCCATCACCTGGCCGGTGCCGGTGATGCCGGTCGACGCCTGGGCTCGGGCGATGCCGAAGTCGGTGACCTTCACCTTGCGCTGCGGGGTGACCAGGAGGTTGGCGGGTTTGACGTCGCGGTGGACGATGCCGGCTCGGTGTGCGGCGGCCAGCGCGTCGCCGGCCTGACCGAGGAGGTCGCGTACGACCTCGGGGGCCAGCGGACGGCCGTCACGGAGCAGCTCGGAGAGCGGCTTGTGGTCGACCAGCTCCATCACCAGGAACGGTCGCATCAGGCCGGAGGCGGTCGGCATCTCGCCGACGTCGTAGACGGCCACCACGTTGGGGTGGTGGAGCGCCGCGGCATGCTTCGCCTCGGACTCGAACCGGGAGCGGCCGATCGGGTCCTCGGCGTGCTCGGGCTTGAGGAGCTTGATCGCGACCTCGCGGTTGAGGGTCGTGTCAGTCGCCCGCCACACCTCGCCCATCCCGCCGGTGCCGATGAGCTCGTGGAATACGTAACGACTCATGAGATCGCTGCCTCCATCATGGCCTTCGCGATTGGGCCGCCCAGCCGTCCGCCGGCGATCTCGCTGCGTTCGGTGCCGCTCTTCTGGACCATCACGGCGACCGCGATGGACGGGTTCTCCGCCGGGGCGAACGAGGTGAACCAGGCGTACGGCGGCTTGTCCGGCGTGGTCTGTGCGGTGCCGGTCTTGCCGGCGACGCTCACGCCGTCGATGGCCGCCGCCTCGGCGGTGCCGTTGTCGACGGTGCTGACCATCATCTGGGTCAGGATCTCGGCGGTGTCCTGCGAGACCGCAGGCTGGTTGTCGATCGTGGTCGGGTTGCCCTGGTCGATGACGTCGAGCGATGAGGACGTGACCCGGTCGACGAGGTAGGGCTTCATGACCTCGCCCCCGTTCGCGATGCCTGCCGAGACCATCGCCATCTGCAGCGGGGTCGCGATCACGCTCTGCTGACCGATCGCGGCACGGGCCTGCTCGGCCTTGCCGTCGTTGGCGGGGTACTGGCTCTTCGCCAACGGGCCGATGTCGTCGAGGTAGTCCTGGCCGAACCCGAACCCCTCGGCCTGCTCCTGCATCTCCTCGTCGGAGAGCTGCATCCCGAGCGAACCGAAGGCGGTGTTGCAGGAGACCTCGAGAGCGCGGGTGAGGGTGATCTCCTCGCCGCCGCAGCTGGTGCCGTTGAGGTTGGGCAGGTCGGTGTCGGTGCCGGGTAGGTCGAGCGAGGCGCCGCCGTAGACCTTGCTGTTGCCGTCCATGCCGAGGTTCTCGATCGCGGCCGCGGCGGTGACCAGCTTGAAGGTCGATCCCGGCGGCAGCGCGGTCTGGATGGAGCGGTTGAGCAGCGGCTCGTCGTCGTCCTTCGAGAGCTGGTTGTAGGCCTTCTGCGCGGCGCCGATGTCGTTGGTCGCCACCCGATCCGGGTTGAAGGTCGGGGTGGAGGCCATCGCAAGGATCCGGCCGGTCTTCGGCTCGATCGCCACCGCCGCCGCCTGGACGTCCTCGCCGAGGGCGGTCAGGCCCTCGTACGCAGCGTCCTGGACCTTCGGGTCGATGGTCAGCTCGACGTTGCCGCCGGCCGGCTCGGAGTTGGTGACCAGGTCGACCAGGCGGTTGGTGAAGAGCTTGTTGTCCTTGCCCGACAGCACCGAGTCCTGGGATCTCTCGATCCCGGTCTGGCCGAAGGAGAAGGACATGAAACCCGTGATCGGGGCGTACTTCTTGCCGCCGGGGTAGGTGCGCTGCCACTCGAACGTGTCGTCGCTCGGCTTGCTGGTGGCGATCGCCCGCTTGCCGACCAGGATGTCGCCGCGCTGCTGCGAGTAGGCCTCTTCGGTGACCCGCCGGTTGTCGGCTCGGTTGTTGTACCAGCTGGCCTTGAAGAACTGGACGTATGTCACGTTGAGCATCAGCGCCACGAACAGGATCAGGCAGCCGACACTCAGAGTGCGGATGGGGCGGTTCACTTGTTCATCGCCCCTTTGTCGAGCTTGACGATCTGGGTCTCCTCAGCGGCGAGATCTTCATCGGACGGCGCCGTCGGCAATGGACGGCGGGACTGGTCCGAGACGCGCAACAGCAGGGCCACGATCACCCAGTTGGCGACCAGCGAAGATCCACCATACGAGAGGAACGGTGTGGTCAGACCAGTCAGCGGGATGAGCCCGGTCACGCCGCCGACGACCACGAAGGTCTGCAGAGCGATCGAGGTGGCCAGGCCGACGGAGAGCAGCTTGCCGAAGTCGTCGCGGGCGACGATCGCCGTGCGCAGGCCGCGCTCGACGATCAGGCCGTAGCAGAGCAGCAGCGCCAGGAGCGCGGTCAGACCGAGCTCCTCGCCGATCGCCGGGATGATGAAGTCGGAGTTGGCGTAGGGGATCCGCCAGGGCTGGCCGGAGCCGAAGCCACGTCCGATCATGCCGCCCCAGGCCATCCCGAACAGGCCCTGGACCAGCTGCTCCGAGGAGGTGCCGTTGGCGTCCGCCGGGAAGTACTCGAACGGGTTCAGCCAGGTCAGCACGCGGACGCGGACATGGCTGAACAGGCTGATCGCGGCGAAGACGCCACCCGCGAAGAGCAGCCCGCCGACGACGATCCAGCCCTTGCGTTCGGTCGCGACGTAGAGCGTCACCACGAAGAGGCCGTAGAAGAGCAGGCTGGAGCCGAGGTCGCGCTGCAGCACCAGGATCGCGAGGCTGACCACCCACATCATCAGCAACGGGCCGAGGTCGCGGCCGCGGGGCAGGTCGATGCCGGCGAACCGGCGCCCCGCCAGGGCGAGGGCGTCGCGGTGGACCGCCAGGTAGCCGGCGAAGCAGATCACCAGCAGCACCTTGGCGACCTCGCCGGGCTGGAAGCTGACCGGCCCGAGGTTGATCCAGATCCGCGCGCCGTTGATCTGCTTACCGATGATCGGGAGCATCGGCAGGATCAGCATGACCACCGCGCCGAGGCCGGCGGTGTAGGTGAACCGCTGCAGCATCCGGTGGTCGGGGACCACGAAGAGCGTGATCAGGAACAGCACCACGCCGATCGTCATCCAGGTCAGCTGCTGGCGGGCGAAGGCGTCGGTCTCGCTCGCCCCCGCGGCCAGGTCGAGCCGGTGGATGACGGCCAGACCGAACCCGTTGAGCATCGCCACCAGCGGAAGCAGCACGGGGTCGGCGTACGGAGCCAGCAGACGTACGCCGATGTGGGCGGCCACCAGGAGCGCGACCAGCCAGGTGCCGTAGCCGACGATGTCGACCGGGATCTTCTCCTGCACGCCGAGGCCGACCGCCGCGTACGCACCGATCCCGACCGCCAGGGCAAGGATCAGCAGGACCAGCTCCGCTCCCCGCCGCGACCGGTGGACGAAAACGGGCATGGAGCTAGCCGGAGTGAATCCGCTCATGACCCGCTTCCTGCATCTGCGGCGCTCTGGTCAGCCAGAGACTGCACCTTCTCCTGGGCGCCGGCCAGGTCCTTGCTGTGGATGCCGTCCTCGAGCTGGTTCTGGTACGTCTCGGCCAGGTCCTCGACCTTCAGGTTGGAGGTCTGGTAGGGCTCGGAGAGATCGAGGCCGATCATCGTGGTGGGTACGCCACGGAAGATCGTGACGTTGCCCTCCTGCTCGCCGATGTACCACTGGTTCTGCGACCAGACGAACGCGGTCGCGGCGGCGATCCAGACGACACCGAGCAGGGTCAGCAGCCCGAAGGCCCAGCGCAGCTTCAGATACTTGACCGGGGCCTGGAGCGCGTAGCGCATCTCCTCCGGATCGGCGGCGATCGCGCCGTCGGGGATCTCCTCGTCGATCGGGTCCAGCTCGCCGGTGTCGCCCATCCGGTGACCGCGGAACAGGGCGGTCATCTGGCCTGTCTTGGTGGTCTTCCGCTTGAGCTCGGCCGCTGCACCCACCATCTGGGCCTCGAGGCCCGGGGACGGGATGGTGTCGCTGGGCACCACGTCGGCGACCACGCAGGTCACGTTGTCGGTGCTGCCGGAGTCGAGGGAGACCCGGACCAGCTCGACGGCTGCGTACTCGGGCGTGCCGGTGGCCAGGATGTCGGCTATCCGCGGGTCGTCCACGTAGCCGCAGACACCGTCGCTGCAGAACATCAGCCGGTCGCCGGCGGCGAGGTCGACGATGAACAGGTCGGGCTCGAGCTCGCGGGTGCCGTCGAGGGCCTTGAGGATCAGGTTGCGGTGGGGGTGGGTCTTGGCCTCCTCCTCCGTGATCCTCCCCTCGTCGAGAAGCGTCTGCACGAAGGTGTGGTCGTGGGTGACCTGGTGGATCGCGCCGTTGCGGAGTAGATAGGCGCGGCTGTCGCCCACGTGGCCGACAGTCAGCTTGGAGCCGTCGAAGAGACCGACGGTCGAGGTCGTGCTGGTGCCGTTGAGCGTCGGGTCGTGGTCGACCAGGTGGCCGATCTCGTCGTGGGCCATGTGCAGCGCGTGGGAGACCAGGCCGATCAGGTCGTCGTCGACCAGCCCGAGGGCCGGCTCCTCGTCGAGCTTGCGCAGCTGCTGGACGGCGGTGCTGGAGGCGATGTCGCCGCGGGCAGCGCCGCCGACACCGTCGCATACGGTCAGCAGCCAGGGTCCGGCGTACCCGCTGTCCTGGTTGTCCTTGCGCACTCGGCCGACGTCCGAGACCGCCGCGAACTCGAGGCGGAAGGGTCGTCCGTCGGCAGAGCCGGGGCTAGGAGAGGGGTCGGGGGTGGGGTCGGTCGCAGCGGTCACTTGCGCAGCTCCAGGATTGTTTTACCGATCCGCACCTGGGTCCCGAGAGAGATGGCGGTCGGCTGATTGATCCGGACGGACCCGATGTAGGTGCCATTGGTCGATCCGAGGTCCTCCACGAACCACTGGTCGCCGGAGACGGCGATCCGGGCGTGGCGGGTAGAGGCGTAGTCGTCATCGAGGATGATCGCGGCATCGCTGCCGCGGCCGATGACGATGGGGGCCTGCGAGAGAGGCACGGTCACACCGGCGTTGGAGCCGGTGGTGACGGCCACATGCGTGGGTACGCCGCGCCGCGGTGCCCTCGCCGCGGCAGCCTTGCCGCGGGCAGGCGGGGCCGCGGGCTGGCCGCCCGCCGAGGCGTTGGTGACCCGCGCGCCGAACATGTCGGAGCGGATCACCGACAACGCGGCCAGCACGAAGATCCACAGGATCGCCAGATAAGCGACCCGGATCAGAAACAGAGTCAGCTCGCTCAACGGCGCTCCTCCACGATATGCGCGGTGATGACGGTGGTGCCGATGCGCACCTGAGAGCCGTCGTCCAAGGTGGCACTCGCCATCTTCTGCCCGTTGACCAGCATGCCGTTGGTCGAGCCGAGGTCATAGACCTCGACGCGCACACGGTCGCCGGCCTGCTTCGAGCGGAACTCGATGTGGCGGCGGCTGATGCCCGGGTCGTTGATGCGCAGGTCGGCGTCGGTGCCCCGTCCGACGACGAGGTTGCCGTGGAGCGGGTGCCGGGTGCCGTTGATCTCCAGGTAGGCCTGCGCGCGGCTGACCTGGGTGTCGCTCATGTCGGCGCCTGAGACGGCCGCCTGGGCGCGGCTGCGCACCCGGAACCGGCCGATCGTCAGGTCCTTCGCCTCGCCGAACTCGATGCTCACGCGGCCTGGGAAGACGAAACCCTGCGCCTCGGCGTGGTCCATCAGCTGGCGCTTCAGCTCTTCCTTGAGGTGGGGTCCGTAGGACTCCAGCTTGCTCAGGTCGCTGGAGGACAGCTCCACGAAGAAGTCGTTGGGGACCAGGCGCCGCTGGCGGCTGAGTACCTGGGCGTTGTTGTCGATCTCGCGCTGGAGCGCGGCGACGATCTCCACCGACTTCACCTCGGACCGGAACGCCTTGGCGAAA
This sequence comes from Nocardioides sp. YIM B13467, assembly GCF_042788075.1. Taxonomy (NCBI): domain Bacteria; kingdom Bacillati; phylum Actinomycetota; class Actinomycetes; order Propionibacteriales; family Nocardioidaceae; genus Nocardioides; species Nocardioides sp. YIM B13467. The sequence goes on along the minus strand of NZ_JBHZPJ010000007.1, from coordinate 25,663 downwards.
GCGCCTGAGATGAGCTGCTCCAACTTCTGCTCGAACTTCTGCAGGCCGCTCACGTTGTTGCGCTCCTCTCAGGTGCCGGGGGTGGGCCGGTCGGGGTGGGTGGTCAGTCGCGTACGGGCATAGTGGTCCCCGGGATTCGGCCCGATCGTATCGGTGCACCCTAGGGGATCTGCCACTTCCCGCATTCTGCGTGGTTTCGATCCTCCCACGATCGGGTGACCACCAGCGTCAAGGCGAGCGGGGTGCCGTCGTTTTGGGTCGGCGGGCGCCCGTGGGCTAACGTTTCCTCTGCTGCACGCGCGAGTGGCGGAATAGGCAGACGCGCACGGTTCAGGTCCGTGTGTCCGAAAGGACGTGGGGGTTCAACTCCCCCCTCGCGCACCACCACAGACGAAGCCCCGGTTCCTCGGATCCGGGGCTCAGTCGTTTTCGGACGGCTCGACTGGATGCTTGACTGCAGGTGTCACGCCCGCGCGGGTCCGCAGCTGTCGCGCTCGACCAGGCGCGGGGCCACGAGCCTGGTATGTGGGCTGCGGCCGGCGAGGAGATCGGCCGCCATCTCCACGGCCAGTGCGCCGATCTCGTCGGCCGGGATGCCGATCGAGGTGAGCCTGACCGCCGGACCCTCGGCCAGCTCGTGCGGTCCGACCGCGACGACCGACACGTCGTCCGGCACTTCGCGTCCTGAAGCGCTAAGAGCGTGGAGCAAGGTCCCCACGACAGGTTCGTTGTGCACCACGAAGCCCGTGGTGTCCGGCTGTTCGGTGTCGATCCGCGCCAGGCTGGCCGTGAGCCCGTCATGGCTCGGCTCGCAGGGGACGGCAAGACTGCGGATCCCGGCCTCGGCTGCAGCAACCTCGAAGCCGGTGCGAAATCGATGCGCGTAGGTCGTTCCCCGCTCGTAGGCGGCCGGCGGCGGTCCGACGAGCGCGACGGCGGCGTGACCGTGGTCCACCAAGTGCTGCACCGCCAGCCGGCCGGTCGCCTCCCAGTCGAGGTCGACACAGCTGAGGCCGTCGGCCCGGGCCGGCAGCCCGATGAGCACGGTGGGCTCGCTGAGCCGACGCAGGACGGACAACCGGGGGTCGTTCGTGGCGACGTCCATCACCACGAAGGCGTCGACCATCGAACCGCCGGCGACCCGCTCGAGCCCAGCCGGGCCCTCGTCGTTCATCAGCAGCAGGACGTCGTGGTCATGGGCGCGTGCGGCTGTGGCCACGGCCGCAACGAACTCCATGATCACGGGCACGTAGAGATCGGTGCGCAGCGGCGCAGCCAGTGCCATCACTCGTGTCTGCCGGCTGGCGAGTGAGCGCGCGCCCGCGTGCGGGCGGTATCCGAGCTCATCGATCGCGGCCTGGATCCGCTCACGGGTCGCGGCGGAGATGGGCCGCCTGCCGCTCAGCGCGTACGACACGGTGCTGACCGAGACGCCGGCTGCCTTCGCGACGTCGACGATCGTGGTCATGGCGCCTCCTCCTGAGCCTCATTCCGCCGGGTCATCGAATCGCTCGTCGAACCGCTTCGTCGAATTCTGCTCCTTCATCGTGCCAGATGCCTTCGACCGTCGGGACTGCCAGGGAAGGGCAAATGTGACCGTTGACACACTCAAAGCCGTTCTCTACCTTTGAATCGTCGAAGCGTTTCGATGAGCAGTGTCGTCGCACCGGGCGTCGGCGCATTCCCCCAAGGAGAGAAAATGAGTCGACTGACGCCCCGTCGCCGGTGCCTGATAGCCGTCCTCGCAGCCTCCCTGATCCTGCTTCCTGTGATGACCACGCCTGCGCCCACCGCCGCTGCCCCCATGGTGGCGAGCCAGGACCTCGACGACATGCCCTTCCGCAACCCGGATCTTCCGGTCGACCAGCGGGTCGACGACCTGCTGGGCCGGCTGACGCTGGACGAGAAGCTGTCACTGCTCCACCAGTCCCAGGTCGCCATCCCGCGCCTGGACATCCCCTACTTCAAGGCCGGCACCGAGGCGCTGCACGGGGTCGCCTGGTCCAACGACATCGACAACGGCTGGAACCAGGTGCTCGCGGATCGCGCGACCGTCTTCCCTCAGGCCGTCGGCCTTGCCAGCACGTGGAACCCCAGCCTCATGCGCCGTGTCGGCTCGGCTGTCGGTGACGAGGCCCGCGCCTACAACACACTGAACCCCAGGCTTTGGGGGCTCCAGCTCTGGGCGCCGGTGGTCAACCTGCTCCGCGACCCTCGCTGGGGCCGTAACGAGGAGGGCTACTCCGAGGACCCGACCCTCACCAGCGAGATGGCGACGGCGTACGGCAAGGGCCTCTCCGGCGACGACCCGACCTACCTCAAGACCGCGCCGTTGCTCAAGCACTTCTACGCCTACAACAACGAGACCGACCGCAGCGCCAGCTCGTCCAACGTCCGTGCGCAGCTTCGTCACGAGTACGAGTACGCCGCCTTCAAACCGGCCATCGAAGCCGACGCGGCGACCGGCGTGATGGCCTCGTACAACGAGGTCAACGGCCGCCCCACACACGTGGACCGCGCCCTCAACGAGGACGTGCGCTCCTGGACCGACGAGACGCTCTACAACATGAGTGACGCGTGGGGACCTCACGCGGTGACCCAGACCCAGCACTTCTACGACGATGAGACGGTGGCCTACGCCAACGTGCTCAAGGCGGGCCTCGACTCCTTCGTCGTCGACAGCAGCGACACCAACCCGATGATCGCGACGCTCAAGGACGCCCTCGCTCGGGACCTGATCACCGAAGCCGACGTCGATCGGGCGGTCACTCGCGTGCTGACGATCCGCTGCCGGCTCGGCCACTTCGACCCCGATGGCGGCCCGTACGCCGGAACCTCGCCGGACGTCCTCAACAGCCCGGCCCACCGGCGCCTCAACAGGCAGGCTGCCGAGGAGGCGGTCGTGCTGCTCCGCAACGACGACGACCTGCTCCCGCTCAACCCGAAGAAGACGAAGAAGGTGGCCGTCGTCGGCCCGCTCGCAGACACGCTGTTCACCGACTGGTACGGCGGCACACTGCCCTACGAAGTGACGCCGCTCGACGGGATCCGGGAACGCCTCGGCGATCGCGCGGTCGTCACCGGCGTGGAGGGCCTCGACCGGGTCGCCCTGCGTGACATGACCAGCGGGCGCTACCTCAGCGCCACCGGAACCGGCAGCACGGACGAGGTCGTCGGGACCCAGGGTGAGCCCGGTGAAGCCGCCCAGTGGGATGTGAACGAGTGGATGGCCGACGTGGCCACCCTGCGCAATGCGGGCAACGGCCGCTACCTCACCGGCAACTTCGGGCCGTTCAACACGAGTGCCACCACCCCGACCGGCTGGTACGTCCCGCAGCAGTTCGAGTTCGAGGAGCAGCCCGACGGAACCGTCCTGCTCCGGTACGTCGGCTACGAGACCGATGAGAGCTGGTGGTCACTCGGCAACTACGTCACCGTCGCCGCGGACGGCACCGTCGGCACCGGCACCAAGGACCAGGCCGCCCGGTTCGAGAGGGAGGTCATTCGCGACGGCGCCGCGGAGGCCGCCGAGGCAGCCGCCGAGGCTGACGTCGTCGTGGCCGTGGTGGGCAGCAACCCGTTCGTCTACGGACGGGAGATCCACGACCGGGCCAGCATGGCGCTCGGCGGTAGCCAGCAGGACCTCCTCGACGCGGTGCAGCAGGCCAACCCCCGGACCGCCGTGGTCCTGGAGTCCAGCTATCCCGTGACGGTGGAGGAAGACCCGGGCGCATTCCTGTGGACCACGCACGCCGGCTCGGAGACGGGCAACGCGGTCGCTGCCACCCTCTTCGGTGACAGCAACCCTTCGGGCCGCCTCACCCAGACGTGGTACGGCTCCGACGCAGACCTCCCCCAGGACGTCTTCGACTACGACATCGTCAAGACCGGCCAGACCTACCTCTACTTCGACGGGGAGCCGGGATATCCGTTCGGGCACGGCCTGTCCTACACCGACTTCCGCTACTCCAACCTGCGGGTCGACTCGAAGCGGGTCGGCAAGAACGGGAAGGTCACGGTGACCGTGGACGTCAAGAACACCGGGTCCCGAGCGGGCGCGGAGGTCGTCCAGCTCTACAGCCACCAGCGGACGTCCCGGACGGCCCGCCCGCTGCAAGAGCTCGAGGACTTCAGCCGGGTGACACTGGCACCGGGCCGGACACGCACAGTCCGCTTCCGGATCGACGCCGACCAGCTGGCGCACTGGGACGTCACTCGGGAACGGTGGGCGGTCGAGCGGTCGACCTACGACCTGATGGTGGGATCCTCCGCGGAGGACATCCGGCAGACCACCGCCGTGCGCGTGACCGGTGAGGTGATCCCGCCCCGGGACCTGGCGGTCGCGACGAACGCCGAGAACTTCGACGACTACGACGACGCGCTGCTGGTCCCTACCACCAAGGAGCGTGGCACCTCCGTCGCGGCTGGAGACCAGCAGGCCTGGGTGAAGTTCGCAGCCTCCGGGCTCGACCGGCCGACGAAGTTCACGGCCTCAGTGGCGAAGGAGACCCAGGGTGCCGGCACGCTCCAGGTGCGGCTCGGCTCGCCGACCGGGCAGCTGCTGGCGAGCGCGTCGGTAGCCGCGACCGGGGGAGAGTACGACTACACCGAGGTGAGCGTCGACACGCTGCGCGCAGATGTCTCGGGTGTGCGCGACGTCTACCTCGTGCTCAGCCCGGGTGTCCGGGTCGCCACGTTCTCCGTCTCCTGAGTCGGCTCCCGACGTTCGGGCGACCGCCCGGCCCCTCCGCTGGCGGGGTCGGGCGGTTCTCGTCGCGGTGCGACCGTAGACGTTCACCCAGTAAGGGTGACGTGTCGCGCGCGGTTGATTGCGACGCTCGGTGTGTACCCCATCGAAGTCTGGAGCCATTGCGATGCCGAACCGCCCCGACCCTCACGCTCGGACCATGTTGCCGATCCCGGACCGACCAGCCTCGGGGCTCACGACGTACGACGCCAAGGATCCCGACACCGCCTACCCGCCGATCGAGCCGCTGCTCCCGCCGGATGGCGCACCCAACGTGCTCGTCGTCCTCCTCGACGACGTCGGTTTCGGAGCCTCGAGCGCGTTCGGAGGGCCCTGCGCCACGCCGGTCGCCGAGCGGCTGGCTGGCAACGGTCTGCGCTACAACCGGTTCCACACAACGGCGCTGTGCGCCCCGACGCGGCAGGCGCTGCTGACCGGCCGCAACCACCACTCTGTCGGGATGGGCAGCATCACCGAGACGGCGACCTCGGCACCCGGCAACAGCTCGGTGCGGCCCAACACCAAGGCCCCGCTCGCGATGACGCTCAAGCTCAACGGGTACTCGACGGCACAGTTCGGAAAGTGCCATGAGGTCCCGGTGTGGCAGTCATCGCCGCTCGGCCCGTTCGACGCGTGGCCGTCGGCCGGCGGAGGGTTCGAGACGTTCTACGGTTTCATCGGCGGCGAGAACAACCAGTGGGACCCCGCGCTCTATGAAGGCACCACCCCGATCGAGGCTCCGGCGACGGCCGAGGAGGGCTATCACCTCACCGAGGACCTGGCCGACCACGCGTGTGCCTGGATCCGCCAGCAGAAGGCCTTGATGCCGGACCGGCCGTTCTTCGCCTACTTCGCGCCGGGCGCGACCCACGCTCCCCACCACGTCCCCCAGGAGTGGATCGACAAGTACGCCGGGAAGTTCGACGACGGCTGGGACGTCCAGCGGGAGCGTACCTTCGCGCGGCAGAAGGAGCTCGGGGTCGTCCCCGCCGACGCCGAGCTGACCGCCCGCCACGACGAGATCCCCGCGTGGGACGACATGCCGGACGAGCTCAAGCCTGTGCTCGCCCGTCAGATGGAGGTGTATGCCGGCTTCCTCGAGCACACCGACCACCACGTCGGCCGCGTGATCGACACCATCGCCGACCTCGGCGTACTCGACAACACCATCGTCTACTACATCGTCGGCGACAACGGAGCCTCCGCCGAGGGCACCGTCAACGGGGCCTTCAACGAGATGGCCAACTTCAACGGCATGGCCGCGCTGGAGACCCCCGACTTCATGCGGGCGAAGATGGACGAGTTCGGCTCGCCCAGCTCCTACAACCACTACTCGGTCGGTTGGGCGTGGGCGATGAACTCGCCGCTGCAGTGGACCAAGCAGGTCGCGTCGCACTGGGGCGGCACCCGCAACGGCACCATCGTGCACTGGCCCGACGGGATCGACGACCCGGGCTCGGTGCGTGCCCAGTTCACCCACGTCATCGACATCGCGCCGACCGTCCTCGAAGCGGCCGGACTGCCCGAGCCCGCAATGGTCAACGGCGTCCAGCAGTCGCCGATGGAGGGGACGAGCATGCTCTACTCGTTCCGCGGCGCGGACGAGCCGGAGCGGCACGACCTGCAGTACTTCGAGATGTTCGCCAACCGCGGCATCTACCACAAGGGCTGGAGCGCGGTCACCAAGCACCGCACCCCGTGGGTGATGGTCGGCGGAGACCTGCCGGCGTTCGACGACGACGTGTGGGAGCTGTACGACGGAAACACCGACTTCAGCCAGGCGAGGGACCTCTCGGCGGAGCAGCCCGAGAAGCTCGCCCAGCTGCAGCGGCTCTGGCTGATCGAGGCCGTGAAGTACGGGGTGCTACCGATGGACGACCGCACGGCCGAGCGGATCGAGCCCGCGATGGCCGGCAGGCCGACGCTCGTCCATGGGACGAGCCAGGTCTTCTTCCCCGGCATGGGCCGGCTGTCGGAGAACAGCGTGGTCAGCATCAAGAACAAGTCGTTCTCCGTCACCGCCGAGGTGACGATCCCCGACACCGGCGCCGAGGGCGTGATCATCGCCCAGGGCGGCCGGTTCGGCGGCTGGACGTTCTTCGCCCGCGACGGACGGCTCAAGTTCGTCTACAACGTGCTCGGCATCCAGGAGTTCCCCGTCGTCTCCGAATCCCTGCTCGCGTCGGGGACCCGCCAGGTTCGGGTCGAGTTCGCGTACGACGGCGGTGGCCTCGCCAAGGGAGGCGACGTCACGCTCTACGACGACGGCAAGCCGGTCGGGTCGGGTCGGGTGGAGGTGACCCAGCCGATGGTCTTCTCGGCCGACGAGACCACCGACATCGGCTACGAGTCCGGTACGACGGTCTCCTCGGACTACACGAGCCGGACCAGCCGGTTCAGCGGCAAGATCGCGTGGGTCCAGATCGACCTCGGCGACGACGTCCACGACCACTACATCGACCCGGAGGAGCGGTTCAGGATCGCGATGGCACGTCAGTAGCGATGTCACAGATACACCGCGTGTCCCGTCTGAGGGGGTGAACATCGGGAATCAACTGGACACCTGGAGACATCATGAACATCGCCCTCTGGATCGTCGCCGGGGTATTCGGCGTCGCCTACGTCGCCGGCGGCATCGTGAAGCTGACGATGCCGTATGAGAAGTACGCGGCGAAGCTGCACTGGCCGGAGGATTTCACGCCCGGCAACGTGCGGTTCATGGGCGCCGTGGAGGTTCTGGGTGGCGTCGGCCTGGTCCTTCCGGGCCTGGTCGGCGTTGCGCCGGTCCTGGTGCCGATCGCCGCATCGTGCATGGCGCTCTACATGGCCGGAGCGATCACCGAACGGCTCCGGCGCGGTGAGTACAAGGAGCTGCTCGGTGACCTGCTCTTCCTGGCCGCGATGATCTTCGTCGCCTGGGGGCGCTTCGCGATCGAGCCGTTCTAGCGGCCGGGTGGACTCCTCGGCCATTCCGCCTCGGGCGAGTGGCCATCCGTCCCTGACGAGTAGGCCGAAGGTCTCTGCCTGGCGGAGCCCGAAGGGAGCCACGATCGGTGGAGAGGCAACATGCGGTGGGAGGTTCGCCATGGTTCACCTCGCAGGGCGGGTGTTCGAGGATCGCGTCGACGCCGGCCGTCGGCTGGGTAAGCGGCTGGCGCATCTGCGCGGCGAAGGTGCGGTGGTCCTGGGCCTTCCGCGGGGAGGCGTGCCGGTCGCGTTCGAGGTCGCGCAGGAGCTGCACGCGCCGCTGGACGTGATCGTGGTTCGCAAGCTCGGGTTGCCGTTCCAGCCCGAGCTGGCCATGGGGGCGATAGGCGAAGGTGGGTACGAGGTGGTCGACCGGCCACTGATCGCTCACGCGGGTGTGACTGATCAGGAGCTGCATCTGGTCGAGGCCCGTGAACGATCCGAGCTGGAGTCCCGGGTGAGGAGGCTGCGTCGGGGGCGTGATCCGCTCGATCTCACCGGACGCGTCGCGGTCATCGTGGATGACGGCATCGCCACCGGGGCCACGGCGCGGGTCGCGTGTGAAGCGGTGCGCCACAAGGGCGCTCGACGCGTGGTTCTCGCCGTTCCGGTCGGTCCGCCCGAGGTACGCCACGGGGTCGCCGGTGCCGACGAAGTAGTGGTGCTGGAGACTCCGGATCCGTTCCTGGCGGTGGGTTATCACTATCGAGACTTTGCCCCGACCAGTGACGAGGAAGTGGTCGCTCTGCTCGCCGAGGCGGCGAGGCGCGACCGGCGACGCGCGGTCGAGGCTGCGGCCGACTGTGACATCGACGTGGAGATCCCGGCCGGGCGGGTCGTACTCCAGGGGCATCTGCACCTGCCGGACCAGCCCATGGGCGTGGTGGTGTTCGCGCACGGCAGCGGCAGCAGCCGGCACAGCCCCCGCAACAGGTACGTCGCTTCGGTGTTGTACGACGCGGGCCTGGGCACCTTGCTGCTGGACCTGCTCACTCCGGCTGAGGAGCGCGACCGCGCCAACGTGTTCGACATCCAGCTGCTGGCCGACCGGCTCAGCGCGGCGGTCCGCTGGGTGCGGCGGAGGCCGGACGTAGGTGGCGCGTCGGTCGGTCTCTTCGGTGCCAGCACCGGGGCGGGGGCTGCCCTGTGGGCGGCAGCCGACTCGGACCTGGATATCGCCGCCGTCGTATCTCGTGGCGGGCGACCCGATCTCGCCGCCCCGCGGCTGGGGTCGGTGACGGTGCCGACCCTGCTGATCGTCGGCGGAGCCGACACCGCGGTCCTGCGGCTCAACAAGAAGGCGGCCGCTGAGCTGGCCGGCCCGAGTCGCGTGAGCGTCGTACCCGGCGCGACCCATCTGTTCGAGGAGCCAGGCGCCCTGGCTGAGGCCGCTCTGCTCGCCCGGGACTGGTTCCGCCACCACCTCACCGCGGCGAAGGACCACCGTCGCGGGACGACACCAGCGGGGTCCCGATGAGGGAATGGCCCGACGACGCGTTCTCGGCACAGATCCGGGATCTGGCTCTTCCACTGACAGGCCTCCCCGATCTCGACCCGTTGGTCGAGCGGCTGGGCCCGATGCACTTCGCTTGCCTGGGCGAGGCCTCGCATGGCACCCACGAGTTCTACCGGTGGCGGGCGGACCTGAGCCGCCGGCTGATCGAAGAGAAGGGCTTCACGTGGATCGGGGTGGAGGGTGACTGGCCGGACTGCTGGCGGATCAACCGCTGGGTCCGCGGCGTGACCGCCCCCGACCTCAGCGCCCGGCAGGTCCTGGCCGGGTTCGAACGCTGGCCGACCTGGATGTGGGCGAACAGCGACGTCGCCGACTTCCTGGACTGGCTGCGCGCCTGGAACCTCGCCCGACCTGCTGATCAACGAGTCGGGTTCTACGGTCTCGACGTGTACTCGCTGTGGGATTCCCTGCGGGAGCTCATCGCCTGGCTGGACGAGCACGCCCCCGCTGCCGTGGCGCAAGCGCTCCAGGCCTGGAAGTGCTTCGTGCCCTACGGCGAGGACCCGCACCAGTACGCGTGGGCCACGCGCCTGGTGCCGGAGTCCTGTGAGGACGAGGTCGTAGCCGTGCTCGCAGAGGTCCGCCGGCGTGCGGCACCTGCGTCGGGTTCACCGGACGACGAAGGCGCCTTCGACGCGTGGCAGAACGCCGAGGTCGCAACGAACGCCGAGCGCTACTACCGGACCATGGTCCGTGGCGACCGCATGTCCTGGAACATCCGTGACCACCACATGGCCGGCACGGCCGCTCGGATCGCACAACATCTCGGGCCGGGCGCCAAGGGAATGTTGTGGGAACACAACACCCACATCGGAGATGCCCGGGCCACCGATATGGTGCGGGCCGGGATGGTCAATGTGGGGCAGCTGATGAGGGAACGGCATGCCGGTGACGGTGTGGCGCTGGTCGGCTTCGCCGCACACCGGGGAACGGTCCTGGCCGCCTCCGGTTGGGGGGAGCCCGAGGTCGTGTTCGATGTCCCCGCGGCCCTTTGGGGCAGCCACGAGGACCTCCTCCATCGCGTGCTGGGCGAACCAGCCTGCTTGATCTTCCCCCCGGACCGCGCCGGCGGCTGGCTCACCGTTCCGCGAGGGCATCGCGCGATCGGGGTGGTCTACGAACCCCGTCGCGAAGCGGGGAACTACGTCTCCACCGTGATCGGCCAGCGGTACGACGCGCTGATCTGGCTCGAGCAGACAACTGCACTGCGGCCACTCCACCATGAGGCACCACCACGCGAGCCCGAGTACGAAACCGAGCCGTCAGGACTCTGATCGGGGGCCGCGGCAGGCAAGATGCCGCCTTTTGAGTGATGCTCCCGCGGAACCGGGTCGCTAGCCTGACGCCATGGAGCGGCCGTGGCCGCTGACCGGCCGGGACGACGAGCTGCGCAGGGTGGCGGCGGCGATCCGGCCCGGTGCGGCGGGCGTCATCGTTGCGGGTCCGGCGGGGGTGGGGAAGACCCGGCTCGCCCGTGAGGCGTTGGCGGCCGCCGCCGGTCACGGGGGATCCGTCGTCTTCGCCCAGGGGAGCACGGCCGCTCGACCGTTCCCGCTCGGTGCGTTCGCCGGGCTGCTCGACGACCCGCCCGGACAGGCCGCCGAGACCATCGGCCGGGCGCTGGACCAGATCACCCGGAAGCTGCCGCTCGTGCTGACGGTCGACGACGCTCATCTGCTCGACGAGCACTCCGCGATCGTCGTACATCGCGTCGTCGTCCGGCGGATGGCGCCGGTGCTGATCACGCTCCGCACCGGGGAGCCCGCCCCCGACGTCGTGACGTCGCTGTGGAAGGACGAACATCTGCCGCGCCTGGACCTGGCGCCGCTGGATGCCGAGGAGAGCACTCGGCTGATCGCCCGGGTGCTCGGCGGTCCGGTCGACACGGACTCCGCGCACCGGTTGTGGACGATGACCGAGGGCAGCCCGCTGTTCCTGCGGCACCTGCTGGCCGGGGAGGTCGCGGCGGGGCGGTTCACGGCGGCGTCCGGGATCTGGCGGTGGACCAGCGAACCGGCGATCTCGCCGGAGCTCGCCGGTCTCCTGGAGCGGGAGATCGGGGATCTCGCGGCCGGGGTGCGTGACGTCGTCGACCTGGTCGCCCTGGCCGAGCCGGTGGCGGTCCCGACGCTGTCCGCGCTGACCTCGGCCGCCGACCTCGAGGAGGCGGAGGAGCGTGGGCTGGTGCGTACCGACGGGGTGGTCGCCCGGCTGGCACACCCCCTCTACGGCGAGGTACGCCGCGCCGCGATGGGCACGCTGCGCGCCCGCCGCCTCCGCGGCCGGGTGGCGCTCACCCTGGACCCGGAGCCCGACCCGATCCCCCGCGCCGTACTGACCCTCGACTCCGACCTGCCACCGGAACCGGCGCTGTTCCTGCGGGCCGCCGAGGCCGCGACCCGGATGTACGACCTGCCGCTGGCCGAGCGGCTGGCACGCGCGGCCGCTGCCACCGGCGACATCGCCGCCAGGGTCGTGCACGGCGCGGCGCTCTCGTGGCTCAGCCGCGGCGAGGAGGCCGAGGCGATCCATGAGGACATCGTCGCCACCGCGTCCGACCCGGGGCTGCTCGCGATGGTGCAGCTGCACCGCACCGGCAACCTGCTCTTCACGATGGCCCGGCCCGACGAGGCCCACCAGGCGCTGGCCGCAGCCGAGGCCACCGGGGCAGCCCCGGTCCACGTCGCCGCCATGGCGCTCGTCCTGCGCCTGGTGGACGGCGAGATCTCTGCCGTGCTCGCCCGGGCGCCGCAGCTGCTCCGGAGCGAGATTCCCGACGACCTGGCCGGGATCCTGGTCGCCACATCTGCGTCCGCGGCGGCCGCCGTCACCGGTGGCCGCGAGCTCCTCGACGAGGCCGCCGTCGTGGGCGGACTGACCGCCGACCGGGTGCCGACCGTCATCCCTGGCTTCGGGCTCGCCGACTTCCAGGTGCTCGGACACCGTCTTGCCGGCACACCGGACCGGGGTGCGGACCTGGCCCGGAGGATGCGGGCCGCATCGGCCGACCTCCCCGGGCCCGCCAGGCTCATGGGGCTCGTCGTCGCAGGTCACGCGGCCCTTGCCGAGGGCCGCCTGCTCGATGCGCTGCTCTCGCTGCGCGAGGCCTGGGCCGCGCTGGAGGGCTCCGGCCACGAGTTCCGGTTCCGGTGCCGTACGTTGCTGGCGACCGCCCTGGCGCAGGCGGGTCGACCGGAGGGCGCCGCGCCGCTGCTGTCTGGCGTGGCTGCCGGGCACCATCCGGCGTACCGGCTCTATCTGCCCGACGATCGCCTCGCGCTGGCGTGGGGTGCCGCGGCCGAGGGGTGGACGACGGAGGCGATCGGCCACGCGGTCGCCGCGGCGGATCTCGCTCGCGAGGCGGGTTCGCCGGCGTACGAGGTCCTCGCCTGGCAGACCGCGGTCCAGCTCGGCGACACGACCGTGGCGCCGGCCCGCCGGCTCGCCCCGCTGGCCGGACTCGGCCCTCGCGCCGACGCGGCCCTGGCCCATGCCCGAGCGTGGGCCGACGAGGACGGCGACGCGCTGCTCCGGGTGGCGCATGCGTGGGCCCGGCTCGGTGACCTCGTCGCCGCGGGCGACGCGGCCGCGCAGGCCGCCGACGTGCAGCGCCGCGCGGGGCGGCAGGGGTCGGCCCTGACCGCGGCGGCCACCGCGGCGAAGCTGGCCGAGAGGTCGGGTGCCCGCACCCCGGCGCTGGTGGTCGCGGCCCGGCCGCTGCCGCTGACCGCCCGTGAGCGGGAGATCGCCGCCCTGGCCGCCCGAGGGTTGACGAACAAGGACATCGCGGCGCGACTGACCCTGTCGGTGCGCACCGTCGAGGGGCACCTCTATCGGGCCGGCCACAAGCTCGGCGTCTCCGAACGAGCCGCTCTGGCCGACCCTCTCGGAGTCGAGTAGCGCACTACTCGCACCGCTCCGGCTCCAGCGGCGGATGCTGAACGCACCCGACAGGAGGAGGAGTCATGAGCACCACCTACGTACGGCCCGACGAGGGCCAGCACAGCCCGATGATCGACGGGGACCATGTCGCGAAGGCCGCCGTCAAGGACGCCCAGGGGGCCTTCGAGGTCTTCGAGGTCTTCGCACCCGCCGCCCCGATGGCGCCGCCGCACGTCTCGCCGTGGAGCGGGGTGCTGTACCTGCTCGAGGGGCGCATCACGGCGTACGTCGACGGGAGGGTCTACCACGTCGAGCCCGGCGGCCTGGTCGTCTTCCCGGCCGGCACGCCCGGCACCTTCGAGGTCGTCGGCGACTCCGCCCGAGCCCTGGCGATCACCACCGGCGACGGCGCCGGCCGGTTCTTCGCCGACTTCGCCAGCTCCGTTCCCGCGGACCGGCCGGCCGCGGAATCGATGGCCGCGATCCTGTCGGTCACCGAGCGCCATGGCGTCGCGCTCGCGGGCGGATGATCCGCGCGTCTCAACGACAGGGGGCCTGTCCCGAGACGCGACTCACGCCGCGTTCCGGGACAGGCCCCTGTGTCTGGTCGGGTCGGTGACCCGTCAGAGGTCGCGCCGGATCTCGTCCTCGTGCGGAAGGTCGGGGCTGCGTCGCAGGTTGACGACGGCCAGCGCCAGGCCTCCCCAGATGACCAGCATCGCGACGAGCATCATGACGATGGCGGAGCCACTCATGACTGTGCTCCCTTCTCGTTGAAGTGAACCTGGGACAGAGCTTCAGGGTCTCGCCACTTGGCCTGGGCGGCCAGGAAGCCGAAGACGACGACGGCGCCGGCCGCGCCCCAGCCGAAGACGGCGAGCATCCAGCCCGGGTATCCGCCGTACGGGGTCTTCGCGTCTTCCCAGAAGGCGAGCCCGAGGACGAGGATCAGGCCGATCGGGGCGACGATGCTGACCAGGATCCGCCACCAGGCACCGACGACGATCGAGCTGCCGTCGGACAGGTGAGCGCTGAAGGTCGGCAGCACGCGCAGCCCCCAGCTCAGGACCAGCATCGAGATCACGGCGACCAGGAGGATGCCGAACTGGTTGATGAAGTGGTCGAGGATGTCGAGCACGTAGAGCCCGCTCGTGGTCGAGAAGAACACCAGGCTGATCACGGCCATCGGCACGGTGACCGCGACGGTGGCACCGGTGCGGGTCATCTCGAACTTGTCACGTACGGCGGAGATCACGACCTCGATCACGGACACCAGCGACGTGAAGCCGGCGACGACGAGCGACAGGAAGAAGAGCACGCCGATCAGCGCACCCGCCGGCGCCTCGCTGATGATCGCAGGGAAGGCCACGAACGCCAGACCGACGCCAGAGGTGGCGACCTCGTTGACGGCGACACCACTGGCCTGAGCCATGAAGCCGAGGGCGGCGAAGACGCCGATGCCGGCGAGCAGCTCGAAGCTGGAGTTGGCGAAGCCGACCACGAGCCCCGAGCCCGGCATGTCGGTGTGCTTGTGGACGTAGGAGGAGTAGGTGATCATGATGCCGAAGCCGATGGACAGCGAGAAGAAGATCTGGCCGTACGCCGCAGCCCACACCGTCGCGTCGGTCAGTGCGCCCCAGTCCGGGGTGAAGAGGGCGTTCAGCCCTTCGGCCGCACCGGGCAGGAAGAGCGACCGCACCACGAGGATCCCGAAGGCGACCACGAGGATCGGGATGAAGATGACGGAGGTCGCGCCGATGCCCTTCTGCACGCCGAGCAGCATCACGGCCAGGATCGCCGCCCACACCAACAGCAGCGGGATCAGGACACCCCACACCGGGGTGGCGTCGACGCCCGGGGTGGCACCGACCTGGAGGAACTTGCCGAAGAAGAACCCCTCCGGGTCGTCACCCCAGGCCTTGGTGAAGCTGAAGATCGTGTAGCGCACAGCCCACGCCATCACGGCTGCGTAGTAGACGGCGATCATGAAGCAGATGCCGACCTGCCACCAGCCCAGGCCCTCGGTGCCGCGGCGCAGGCGCGCGAACGACAGCGGCGCGGAGCCGCGGTAGCGGTGGCCCAGTGCGTAGTCGAGGAACAGGAACGGGATTCCGGCTGTCAGCAACGCCACGATGTAGGGGATGACGAACGCGCCACCTCCGTTGTCGTAGGCGACGTAGGGGAAACGCCAGATGTTTCCCAGGCCCACCGCGGAGCCGATCGCCGCGAAGATGAAGACCTGTCGCGATGAGAACGCGCCGCGTTTTGCCGCGGCCGCTTCCTGCACGCCCTCAGGTGTCGTGCTCATATCCGCCTCCTTGCTCGATATGTGCGTGGCGCTTGTGGCGCCGAACGTACTGCTGGACGGCGCTTGTGACGCCGATCACAGACAATAGTCATCCGCCTGCTGACGGGCGACTTCGGGGTTTCGACAGCTGTCGCAGTGGTGGCGACCCATTGACAATGTTCAGATACTTGTCGATGTGTATGAGACATGAACTCAGATCTGTCTCACAACTGGGTTGCGTACACCCCGTTGTCCGGGGAGTCGTGGGCCGACCCGTGGCCGATGTACGCCGCGCTGCGCGAGCATGACCCGGTCCACCACGTCGCTCGGGGTGACTACTGGGTCCTGACCAGGCACGACGATGTCTTCGCGGCGGTGCGTGACCACGAGACGTACAGCTCGACCGGCGGGCTGACGACAGCACACGACGAGCTCGAGCGGATCGGGCTGGTCGACAACCCGCCGATGGTGATGACCGATCCGCCGGCCCACACGGCATTCCGGAAGCTGGTGAACCGCGGGTTCACGCCGAAGCAGGTCGAGGACGTGACTCCCCGGGTCATACAGTTCGTCGTCGAGCGGGTCGAGCAGCTCAGGGCAGCGGGCGGCGGCGACATCGTCACGGAGCTGTTCAAGCCGCTGCCGAGCATGGTGGTGGCCCACTACCTCGGCGTTCCCGAGGTGGACTGGGATCGGTTCGACGTGTGGACGGATGCGATCGTGACGGCCAACGCGGCGCAGGACGAGAGCATCGGAGCCGGTGCCGCCGCCGAGCTGATGGGCTACTTCGCCGAGCTGATCGAGCGGCGCCGGCGGGAGCCCGGTGACGACACCGTCTCCCATCTCGTCGCCGCCGGGGAGGCCGACGACGACGCCGGGCTGCTGCGGGTGCTCGCGTTCGCCTTCACGATGGTGGCCGGCGGCAACGACACGACGACGGGGCTGCTGGGTGGCGGACTGCCGCTGCTGGCGGACCGCCCCGACCAGCGCGAGCTCGCTCTGCAGGACGTCCCCGCCGCCGTCGAGGAGCTGCTACGGCTCACCTCGCCCGTGCAGGGGCTCGCCCGGACCACCACCCGCGACGTCACGATCCACGACGTCACCATCCCCTCGGGGAAGAAGGTCCTGCTCTGCTACGCGGCCGCGAACCGGGACCCGCGCGCCTTCGGCGCCGACGCCGAGGAGCTCGACGTCACCCGCCGGCCCCGCCAGATCCTCACCTTCGCCCACGGGGCGCATCACTGCCTGGGTGCCGCGGCCGCCCGGATGATGGGCCGGGTGACGCTCACCGAGATACTCACCCGGATGCCATCCTTCACCGTCGACCACGACTCCCTGCGGTGGGCACCGGGGAGCTACGTACGCAGGCCCGTCAGCCTCCACGTCGAGGTCGTCTGATGAGCTGGCTCGAGGCGGAGCGGACCGAGCTCGCCGCCGAGCGGATCCTCGACGCCGCGGGCGAGCTCTTCGTGGAGCGAGGCGTCGACAAGCCGGGCATGGACGAGGTGGCCCGCGCGGCCGGTTGCTCGCGCGCGACCCTGTATCGCTACTTCGAGAACCGGCAGGCGCTGATCTACGCCTTCGCCCACCGCGAAGCGCGGCTCATCACCAAGCAGGTCGCCCGGGCCACGACCGACGTGTCCGACCCCCGCAGTCGCGTGGTCGAGGCCGTCGTCGCCTGCCTCGCCGCCGTGCGCGAGCGCCCCCACCTCGCCGCCTGGTACGCCGGTGACAGCACCCTGCTGCGCGAGGTCCTCCACGACTCCCCGGTCATCCGCGGAGTCGCGCAGAGCTATCTCGCCGCCGACCCGGACGCCACCGATCCCGACCTCGCCGACTGGGTCCTGCGCATCATCCTGTCGTTCCTCACCAGCCCCGGCGACGACGAAGAGGCAGAGCGCCGCTTGGTGGAGCGGTTCCTCGTGGTGCCGCCGGGCACCAGGTAGACCAAGGCTGAAAGCTCACGTGCCACTAGCCGCGGCGCTCGGCGGCTGCGAACTCCGCGCGCATCCAGGCGCACCACTCCAGTGCCGTACGCCGTGACCGGATGCCTCCTTCGAGGGTGATCCGCGTGGCGAACAGCGGGTTCGACGGGTCACGGATGCCGGGGCGGTCGGCGATCTCGGCCAGCTCCTCGAGATAGCGGTCGAGTACGCCCTGGTGGACCGCCTCGAGCCGGCCGACCAGCTCGGTGGCGGCGTCAGGCTCGACGGTCCAGATCGACCACAGCCGGAGGATCTCCAGGTCACGGACCGGCTGCGGCTCGAGGTCGCCGATGACCCATGCGGCCAGAGCGGCCCGACCGGTCTCGGTGATCCGGTAGCGCTTCGTCGGTCTGGGGCCGGCTCCTTCGATGACCTCGTGCTCGACCAGCCCAGCGGCGTCGAGACGGTTCAGCTCCGGGTAGATCTGGGAGTGGCGGGCGGTCCAGAAGTAGCCGATCGGCTGCCGCATCCGCTGCGCGACCTCGTAGCCGGTGCTCGCCCGCCGTGCCAGCAGGCCGAGGATCGCGAAGCCGAGGTTGGATGCGGTCGCCCCGGGATCATTCATATGTCAATATTGACATATGCGGAGCGTGAAGGGCGTAGCGGCCGAGGCGGCGATCCTCGGCTTGGTGCTGGCTGGGTGCGGTGCTGAGAACGGTGCCGAGGGGGACGGTGCGGGTCAGGCGAAGGCGTCGGGCAGCGCGCTGCCGACGGACGGGCCGTACATCCAAGGTGAGCTCGGCGGCTGCTTCCTGCCGGAGACCGACGCCGGGGTGGAGCCGACGCAGGTCGCCGGCAAGGGGCTCGAGCTGCCGGCCATCCGCTTCTCTCCTCCGGACGGCCGGGAACCGTCGGCGGTGCTGGTGATGCTCCACCAGACCGACGGCGACCGCTGCGGCTGGGGTGACTTCGCGATCCTGGCGGCTCTCCAGGGCGTCGCCGGCCTCTCGTACGACCAGTGTGGCTACGGCGATGCCGAGTGCGGGATCAAGGATCCCGACGACCCGGTGCCGCAGGTGCGGGCCGCGCTGAGCGAGGTCGAGAAGCAGTGGCCGGATGCGCCGGTCGTGCTGGTCGGTGCCTCGATGGGAGGAAGCCAGACCGTGCGGGCCGTCGCCGCCGGCGTGGACGTCGACGGCTGGGTCGACCTGTCGGGGCCATCGAGCTGGGCCGGCGTCGACCTGGCCTCGGTCGCCGACTCGATCACGACGCCGGGTCTGATCGCCATCGCCGAGGACACCGACGGCGCCGAGGAGGCCGACGCCGCCCAGGCGCTGGCGCAGGTCACGTCGTCGGAGTTCGTGCCCGCCGAGGCGGGGCACGGCTGGGAGCTGGTGGTCGAGGAGGGCCGGTTCTCGCCGCTCGGTCAGCAGGTCATCACGTACGCCACGAGGTGATCTCGGCCCGCTATCGCCCGGGGAAGGTCGCGATCGGCAGGACGATCGAGAGTCGCTCTGCGGCAGCCCGTAGGTGAGGGAGCAGGTCGACCATCCGGGCCATCTCCATCCGATAGGACGGGGCCGCGATCGAGACCGCGGCCACGGCGTGGCCATCAGGGCTGAGGACGGGGACACCGAGCGCGCGGATGCCGATCTCGTGCTCCTCGTCCGCGACGGCGTACCCCTGCTCGCGCACCTGGTCGATCATCCCCGCGAACGCGGCGCGGTCCGAGATCGTATGAGGAGTCTTGGCGACCAGGTCGAGGTCGTCGACCAGCTGTTTCCGCTCGGCGTCGGGGGCGTACGCCACCAGCACCTTGCCCATCGAGGTGCAGTGCAGCGGGCCGAGACCGCCCGGGGTGCCGATCACACTGACCTGCTGCGGGCCCTGGACGTGGTGGACGTAGAGCTGGTTGTGGGCCGAGCGGACCGACATCAGCGAGGTCTCGCGGGTCTGCTCGGTGAGCTCCTCCAGCGCGGGCAGGGCTGAGCCGGCGAAGCCGCGGCGGTGCGCGACGTACTGGGCCAGCGAGAAGACCTTGAGCCCGAGGGAGTAGCGCTTGCTGTCCTCATCGAAGGTTGCGAAGCCGTCGCGGATCAGCGCCGCCGCGAGCCGGTGGCAGGTGCTGAGCGGGAAGCCGGTCTCCCGGCTGAGGGTGGAGAGCGGTACGCCGGAGGGGTAGGCGGCGAGGTGGTCCAGCAGGAGCAGCGCCTTGCCGACCATGTCGCGCTTCGCCGCCGCATCCGTCGTGTCATCCATGGCGCCATTCTTCCATAGATCCTTCCATATCGTGGAAGCGATATCTGAAAGATGGAAGGAACTCGTTGACGGGCCGATGTGGCCGCCGCCACACTCGCATGGTGAAAGTGACTTCCGCCACGCGGGAGTGGAGCGAAAGGAAACCCCTGATGAGCACCTCCGACCTCCGTGCCGACTCCGGCGCGGCGACGATGGGCACGCAGCGCTGGGCGCGCCTGCTGCCGATCGTCTTCATCACCTACAGCCTCGCCTATCTCGATCGCTCCAACTTCTCCATCGGCATCGCCGGCGGGATGGAGGAGGAGCTCGCCATCACGCCGGCGGTCTCCGCGCTTATCGGCGCGGCGTTCTTCCTGGGCTACTTCGCCTTCCAGATCCCGGGAGCGATCTACGCCGAGCGGCGCAGCGTACGGTCGCTGATCTTCTGGAGCCTCCTCGCCTGGGGCGTGCTCGCCTCGGTGCAGGGGCTGCTCAGCTCGGCGACCGCGCTGATCGTCGTACGCTTCCTGATCGGCGTCGTCGAAGCGGCGGTGCTGCCGGCGATGGTGATCTTCCTCAGCCACTGGTTCACCAGCCGCGAGCGCGGCCGTGCCAACACGTTCCTCATCCTCGGCAACCCGGTCACGGTGCTGTGGCTGACGGTCGTCTCCGGCTTCCTCATCGAGGCCACCAGCTGGCGGTGGATGTTCATCATCGAGGGCCTGCCCGCGGTCGCCTGGGCGTTCGTGTTCCGGGCGATGGTCAGCGACCACCCCGAGCAGGCGAAGTGGCTCAACCCGGCCGAGCGCGACGCCGTCGTCGACCAGCTCAACCAGGAGCAGCGCGCGCTGACCCCGATGAAGGGCTACGGCGAGGCGTTCCGGTCGCGCAACGTCATCCTGCTCTCGCTGCAGTACTTCCTGTGGAGCGTCGGGGTCTACGGCTTCGTGTTCTGGCTTCCCTCGATGGTGAAGGCGGCCTCGGGCCAGGGCATCGGGATGTCCGGGCTCATCTCGGGGATCCCGTACGTCCTCGCGGTCGTGCTGATGATCCTCAACAGCCGCGCCTCCGACCGCGCCGGGACGCGTGGCCGGTTCGTGTGGCCATGGCTGCTGCTCGGCGCGGTGGCGTTCTACGGCTCCTACCTGCTCGGGCCCGACCAGTTCTGGCTCTCCTTCGCCCTGCTCGCCGCCGCCGGCGGTGCCATGTACGCGCCGTACGGGCCGTACTTCGCGCAGATCCCGGAGTTCCTGCCACGCAACGTGGCCGGAGCGGCGATCGCGCTGATCAACTCTTTCGGTGCGCTCGGCGGGTTCGCCGGCAGCTACCTCGTCGGCTGGCTGAACGGCACGACCGGGAGCACCGACGCGTCGTTCCTGCTGATGGCGGGCTGCCTGGCGCTGGCCGCAGTGGTCATGCTGCTGGTCAAGGCGCCGGCCGCGGAGACGGCTCGATGAGGATCGCCCGGATCGAGCATCCGCACGGGATCGACCATGCGGTCGTCGAGACCGACGGCTACCGGCTGATCGAGGACCTGTTCGCTGACGAGATCCGGTGCCGGGACCGGTGGGTGGCGCTCGCCGACGCCCGCCTGCTCGCTCCGGTCGAGCCGCGCACGGTGGTCGGGATGGCCCACAACACCGGGCCGGGAGACCGGCTCCTGCCGCCGCAGGCGTTCCTCAAGCCGGCCAGGTCCGTGATCGGACCCGGCGAGCCGGTGCCGGTGCCGGCCGACCTCGGACTGGTCCATGCCGAGGCCGAGCTCGCGGTCGTGATCGGACGCTCGGGCACGGTGCTGGGCTACACGGTCGCCAACGACGTCACCGGGCGCGACCTGCAGACCGAGGACCCGCTGTGGACCCGGGCAAAGGGACAGCGCGGGTTCACCCCGATCGGTCCCTGGATCGAGACCGATCTCGACCCGGCCCGTGCGATGGTCGGACTCGCGGTCGACGACGCGACCGCGCCGCGGGCGGGCACTGATCAGCTGGCCCGAAGCGTCGCCGAGGTGGTCGCATGGGTCAGCGAGTTCCTCCCGCTGGGCCCGGGCGACGTGATCCTGACCGGCGCCCCGGGGGCCAGCCTTCCGATCCGGCCGGGACAGCAGGTCACCGCGAGCGTCGCGGGTATCGGAGAGCTGGTCAGTCCGGTGGCTGAGGGCAATCGGGAGAGGCGTACGGAGAGGGGTGTGGCATGACCGGCATCGACACCGGAATCGACGCGGTCACCTTCGGAGAGGCGATGGCCATGTTCGTGGCCCAGGAGAGCGGACCGCTGCATCGGGCGTCGACCTTCGCGCAGGCGACGGCCGGGGCCGAGACCAACGTGGCGACCGGGCTGGCCCGGCTGGGCCATCGCTCCGGCTGGATCGGACGCCTGGGCAAGGACCCGCTGGGCCTGTTCATCGAGGAGGAGCTCGGCCGCTGCGGCATCGACCTGTCGCGGGTCGAGATCGACCGTGAAGCGCCGACCGGTTTCCAGCTGAAGTCGCGGGCCGACGGCGGCGACCCGGAGGTGGTCTACTTCCGGCGTGGGTCCGCGGGGAGCCGGCTGGCGTGGAGCGATGCGATGGGGGCGTACGTCTCCTCTGCCCGTCATCTCCACCTGACCGGCATCCCGCTGGCGATCTCCGAGACGGCGCGCGACTTCGCGTTCCGGGCGGTGGCCGCGGCTCGGGCGAGCGGTGCGAGCGTCTCGTTCGATCCGAACCTGCGGCCGTCGCTGTGGGCCAGCGAGCAGGAGATGGTCTCCGTCGTGAACGAAGTGGCGGCGCTCGCCGACTGGGTGCTCCCGGGCGTCGAGGAGGGGCGGGTGCTGACCGGGCACAGCGACCCTGCTCGCATCGCCGAGCACTATCTCGCCGCGGGCGTCGCGCGCGTGGTCGTCAAGAACGGCTGTGCCGGCGCCGTCGCATTCGGTCCGGAAGGCACCGTCCGGCAGCGTGCGTTCCAGGTCGAGGCGGTGGACACCGTCGGCGCAGGCGACGGCTTCGCCGCCGGGCTGATCAGTGCCCATCTTGACGGTCTGGAGCTCGGGCCGGCGCTCGAGCGGGCCGCTGCGGTGGGTGCGTTGGCCACCACATCCGTGGGCGACAAGGACGGCCTTCCCGACCGAGAACAGCTGGAGCGCTTCCTGGCGACCAGCTCGGTGGCCGCATGACATCAGCGAAAGGAAACGACTCGATGCGCGTACTCGTGCCGTGGGCCCACCTGGAGGGCCAGATGGGCGGCTGGCCCGACGGCCTGGAGGTGGAGGTGTTCGATGGCACCGGCTCCCCGCCGGCCGACGTCTCCGACGTGGCGTTCTACGTGCTGCCGTACGGCCGGAGCGCCGGGCGAGACCTGCTGCCGAGGATGCCTGCGCTCCGTGCCGTACAGAGCCTGAGTGCGGGCGTGGAGAAGGTGCTCCCGCTCATCGGCCCCGAGGTCACCCTGTGCAACGGGCGTGGCCTGCACGACGCCAGCGCCGCCGAGCACGGGCTCGGCCTGATCCTCGCCGCCCAACGGGAGCTGCCCCGCTGGGTGCGCGATCAGGATGCCGCCCGCTGGCTGCCGGAGCACACCAGGTCGCTGGCCGACTCGCGGGTGGTGATCGTCGGGTACGGCTCGATCGGCACCGCGCTCGAGCAGCGCCTGCTCGCCTGCGAGGCCGAGGTGGTGCGGGTCGCGTCGAGGGCTGATCCGGCGCGCGACGTCCACGGTGTGGGCGAGCTGCCGAGCCTGCTGCCCACCGCCGACATCGTCGTGCTCACGCTCCCCGAGAAGCCCGGCACCATCGGTCTGATCGGCGCCGAGCAGCTCGCCCTGATGCCCGACGGCGCGCTCGTGGTCAACATCGGCCGGGGCCGCACGCTCGACACCGGCGCGCTCCTCGCCGAGCTCGCCACCGGGCGGTTGCGAGCGGCGCTCGACGTCGTCGATCCCGAGCCGCTCCCCGCCGATCACCCGCTGTGGTCGATCGCGGGCGCGATCGTCACACCTCACGTCGGCGGCGGTGCGGCGACCTTCTACCCGCGGGCCGAGCGCCTGGTGGCCGAGCAGCTGCGGCGCTTCGCCGAAGGTCGCCGGCTGCTCAACGTCGTGCCCCGCCCGGGCCCGGCCACACCTCCCTGATCCTGCCCGCAAGACTCTCCGATCGGGGAGGTTGCTCCGCTCACGCCGTGATTAACGTGCGAACGGTCACCCCGTGAGAGGAGCAGCAGATGGAACCCCAGAACGAGTCGAACCCGGTGGACATCGCCAGCGACGTCGCCACCGAGGACCTCATCGAGGAGGTCTCGATCGACGGAATGTGCGGCGTCTACTGATGCCCGATCGCATGCTCGAGGAGCCGTGGACACTCTCGCCCTCGGTGGCGCTGCGTCCTGAGCCCTTCGGTGCCCTCGCCTACCACTTCGGCAACCGGAAGCTGACCTTCCTCAAGCGGCCGGAGCTGGTCGAGGTGGTCCGGCTCCTCGAGCAGCACCCTCGTCTCGGCAGCGCGCTCGACGCCGCCGGCATCCCGCCGGATCAGCACGACGCCTACGCAGCGGCGCTCCGCGCCCTCGCCGAGACCGACATGATCCGCCCCCGCCATGAGGAGGCAGTGTGACCCTCGCACCAGAACGCCCCACCACTCCCACGGGCCGTCCCGCAGGCGGCAGCCTCGTCGAGCAGTTCGAGTTCGGCCTCGACGCCCCGATCTGCCTGACCTGGGAGCTGACGTACGCCTGCAACCTCGAGTGCGCCCATTGCCTGTCGAGCTCGGGCCGGCGCGACCCGCGCGAGCTCAGCACGGAGCAGTGCAAGGCGGTCATCGACGAGCTGCAGCGCATGCAGATCTTCTACGTCAACATCGGCGGCGGAGAGCCGACGATCCGCCCCGACTTCTGGGAGCTCGTGGAGTACGCCGTCGACCACCAGGTCGGCGTGAAGTTCTCCACCAACGGCTTCCGAATCACCCCCGAGCGCGCCGCCTTCCTGGCTTCGACCGACTACGTCGACGTACAGATCTCCCTGGACGGCGCGACGGCGGAGGTCAATGACCGGGTCCGTGGAGCGGGTTCGTACGACACCGCGCTCAAGGCGCTGCGGAATCTCCGTGATGCCGGCTTCTCTGACGCCAAGATCTCCGTCGTCTGCACCCGGGAGAACATCGGCCAGCTCGACGACTTCAAGGCCATCGCCGACGAGTACGGCGCGACCCTGCGCCTCACCCGGCTGCGCCCGTCGGGTCGTGGCGCGGACGTCTGGGACGAGCTGCACCCGCTGCCCGAGCAGCAGCGCGAGCTCTACGACTGGCTGATGGCGCACGGAGAGGACGTCCTCACCGGCGACTCCTTCTTCCACCTGGCCGCCTACGGCGAGTCCCTGCCGGGGCTCAACCTGTGCGGCGCCGGGCGGGTGGTGTGCCTGATCGACCCGATCGGCGACGTCTACGCCTGCCCGTTCGCGATCCACGACCAGTTCCTGGCCGGCAACCTGCTCGGTGAGGGCGGCTTCGGCGAGGTGTGGCAGTCCTCACCGCTGTTCACCGAGCTGCGCTCGCCGCAGACCGGCGGAGCCTGCACGAAGTGCCAGCACTTCGACGCGTGCCGCGGTGGCTGCATGGCGGCCAAGTTCTTCACCGGCCTGCCGCTGGACGGCCCGGACCCGGAGTGCGTCCAGGGCTACGGCGAGGCGGCGCTCGCGGGCGACCGACTCGTGCCGACGGCGAGCCAGGACCACTCTCGCAGCCAGGCCAGCCGCAACGCACCGGTGCTGCTCAATCTCGGTGCCACCAGGCGGCGCCCCGTCTCCGCCTGCAACGAAGACCCGCTCGCCGGAGGTGACCTGTCGTGAAGCTCGAGAACCCCTGGAAGAAGAACCCGTGGTTCGAGTCGGTCGCGGTGGCCCAGGAACGAGCCCGGCGCCGGCTGCCCAAGCCGGTCTACGGCGCGCTGGTCGCCGGCTCCGAGCGGGGCCAGAGCATGACCGACAACCAGGCGGCCTTCGCCGAGCTCGGCTGGGCGCCCCATGTCGTCGGACAGCACGCCAAGCGTGACCTGGGAACGACCGTCTTCGGCCACTCCGTCCCGCTGCCGGTCCTGATCAGCCCGACCGGGGTCCAGGCCGTACATCCCG
>NZ_JBHZPJ010000006.1:0-4998 GCF_042788075.1 Nocardioides sp. YIM B13467 | reverse complement strand
CCCCCCCCCGCCGCGCAGAGGTACGCAGCCAGCTCGTCCAGCAGCCCGAGGAGGATCTCGTCGGCGGACTCGCCGAGCTTCACCGTCGACTCGTGGACCGGGACGACGTGGCCGGCGTCGAGGCCGATCTCGTCGACCTGAAGACCGCACCAACGCTCGGGTGCGTCGGCGACCGCGTCGCGCAGCCGGCGTACGTGGTGGCGAAGGCCCGAAGCGTCACGGCGTGCCGAGTCGTGCATGGCTTCGATCAGCCAGGACCGCTCGGCAGCGGTCCAGGACGTCTCGTCACCGGTCCGGTCGACACCGACGACCGACGAGATCGTCTCGAGGCCGCGCGTGACCAGCCAACCGCCGGCGGCTCCCGCGGCTCCCAACGTGTCCAGCGCCTGGCCGAGCGCAGGCTGGACCTCGCGCAGCGTGGGGGTGTCGGTGGGCCGGCCGTGAGCGACCGCGAGCGCCACCGAACAGGCTTCGGGAGCTGCGGCCAGGGTCGGAGAGCCGACGTCGGGCCACAGCGTGTAGCCGCGACCGCCGAACCGTGCGCTCGCGTCCGCGAGGCTTCGCGGGTTCGCACGATCATGGACGGGGAACGACCAGTCGGCGTTCTCGTTGGATGCTTCTGGGTTGACGGCCCTGAGCTGTGCGAGCGGGGATCCCGGGTTGGGAACGACCAGCGCCAGACGGGAGTCGCCTGTCGCGAGACCGGTGAGGTGCTCGGCGATCGCGTGCCAGTCCGCCGGGTCGACGTCGATCGATGCGACCCGTCCGAACCCGTCCAGCGCGAGCACGGCGTCGGCCGGCCGATCGGGGGTCCAGGCACGCAGATCGCCGCAGACGACGTCGACCGCCCTGTGGGCGTACCGCTCGGAGACGAGCTCGGCGTCGGAGTGGGTGCGCAGGACGACGGTCGTCGTCGCGGCGCGGTCGACGACCGCATCGAGCAGGTCGAGGTCGTGCGGGCCGACGACGAGCAGGTGGGAGGCGCCGGTTGCCGTCGCGACGGCGAACCGGGTCAGGACCGGTCCGCGAGGGCACCTGTCAGCGCCGGCCATGTCGGACCAGTCGTACATGTCTCCTGAGACGACGCTGTAGGCGCCGACCTTCGAAGCCGTGTCGATGTCGTTCATCCTGTGATCTCCCATCCGAAGAGCGCGCGCAGCTCAGCAGGCGACGCCATGGCATCCAGCCCGAGCTCGCGCACGGTCGTGGCGCGTACTTCCTCTGCGTCGGTCTCCACCCCGTGGAACTCGGGGAACAGCCGTTTGGCCTGCTCGTTGCCGTCCCTCACGCTGGCGTCCCTGACGTCGGCGAAGGTCATCGGGTCGCCGTAGACCGCGACCTCGGAGCCGACCGAGGCGCCGTAGAAGATCGCAGTGGTCAGGCGGTTCGAGGCAACCCGGCGGTGGCGGATCTGCTCCGCGTACTGCTTGTGGAGGAAGCGGATGTCGGTGCCCTGACGCAACGTGCCGCGCTTGCCGTGACAGATGACCCGGAAGCCGGCGTCCTCATAGCGGCGACGGATCTCCGGCATGTCGTACTCGATCCAGTAGAGGCAGACGGTCACCGGACCCTCCTCGGTGTCCCGGATCTCCGCGATCAGCCGGTCGTGGTCGCCGCTGACCTCACCGTGGTCCCAGGTGTGGAACGGATAGAAGATCGTTCCCTCGCGCTCGTCGGCAGGGGGTACGGGCTCGACGTCCTTCTTGAGCTCCAGCAGGTAGTTCCAGGGAGCGCCGATCACGGCATAGTCGCGCCAGCCGACCGCCTGGCCGCGGCGCAGGTTCGCGTGGGACCAGACGAACTTGGGGAAGCCGTAGGGCGGCTCGTGGCCCGGGCCGAAGCCGTGAAGAAGGTTCCAGCCGTGCTGGAGCACACCCCAGATCGGGCGCGGCTGCTCGAACGGGAGGCCGCAGTACTCCGAGAGGATGTGCGCGTGTCCGTACCAGTGGTTGCTCGTGTCCAAGTCTCAGTCTCCGAGAGCTAGCGAATCGGTCTTGACGGCGACCACGAGCACCGAGGACCCGAACGGCAGGTCGAGCCGGGTCAGCAGCCGCTCGTCGATGCGGGTGGCGCCGAGCAGGACCTTCTCGATCCCGGGCGAGACCTCGGGGAGCGGTGCGACGCCGCCGTCGGGAAGCTGCTGGGCACTGGCCGGACCGCGCTCCTTGACCCGGGTGACCAGGCGCTGAGCGGCGAACATCGGAAACGTACCCGTGAAGCCGTACGTCGCTCGCACGGGCGAGAGCCCGGCTGCCCTGATCGCCTCCACCGCCCGCCGCAGGGTGTAGCGCCGGTAGTGGTGGTTGTGGTCGTCGTGGCGGGTCCAGGCCCAGTTGTACGCCGGAACCGACATGAGGAAGCGGCCGCCGGGGGCGAGGACGCGCTCGATCTCGGCGAGGGCAGTGGCCTCGGGCTCGCAGTGCTCGATGACGTCGAAGGCCGCGACCACGTCGAAGGAGCCGTCGGCGAACGGAAGCCGGGTCGCGGAGCCGCACACACCGCCGTCGGCGAGGCCACGCGGGTCGACGTCCAGCGAGACGTGATGCTCGGCGGTGCCCCGGAGCCAGGTGACGCTGGGGCCGTCGGCGCTGCCGACGTCGAGGAGGCGGCGTGGCGTCCCGACGTACGGCTTCATGACGGTCTCGAGGATCCGGGTGCGCGCTCGGTACCACCAGTAGTCGCTCTGGGCGATCGAGGGAGAGCCGCCCGTCGTGGTGCCAAGCAGCATGCCCGTTTCGGTCATCGGATGGAGATCTCGCTCACGTGCGTCGGAAGTGCGGAGGTACCAGCAGCGTAGGCCAGTGCGATCTCATCGGCGATGCGACGCACGCCAACGGAGAAAGGCGTTTGTGTCCGTTTGTCGAGCTCCGTCCAGACGACGCTGCGGACCCGCAGG
Source organism: Nocardioides sp. YIM B13467 (assembly GCF_042788075.1). Classification (NCBI taxonomy): domain Bacteria; kingdom Bacillati; phylum Actinomycetota; class Actinomycetes; order Propionibacteriales; family Nocardioidaceae; genus Nocardioides; species Nocardioides sp. YIM B13467. The sequence continues at coordinate 2,102 of NZ_JBHZPJ010000006.1, read as the reverse complement.
TCGCGTGCCTGGCCGGGCGTGCCGGCTCCCGGGATGCGCAGCCTGGTCCGTCGCCTGAAGACCCGGTTGGTCTCTCCGATGACGGCCGAGAGGGTCGCTCCGGTGCCGGTGGCCAGGATCTTGACGACGGCATTCGATCCGGCACTGCGGACGTGCTCGTGGAGCCCGTCGAGGGCGTCGACGACCATCTCGGCGCAGTCACCGACGTAGAGATAGTCGCGGATGGTGTCGAAGGAGACCCAGACCGGCAGCGGCGTGCCGCGCAGCTGGGCCAGACACAGCTGAGAGACGAGGCCCTGGGGCTTGGAGAGCTTCTGGCCGGGCCCGTAGAGATTGGTGATCCGGCCGATGAGCGCCACGGATCCGGTCTCTGCGCAGAATGCGCTGACCGCTTCCTCCATGGCCAGCTTGGCCCTGCCGTACGCCACGAGCGGACGGGGCTCGGAGAGCTCGGTGAACGGGGGATCGGCCGAACCGGCGTAGACGCCACCGACGGAGGAGGCGAAGAAGAACGCGAGCCGGGTGGTGTGCCGCAGTGCCGGACGCAGGTCATCGAGTACGTCGCGGAAGAGCGACACCTCGGTCTCGAGCTCGTCTGCCGGGGTGGAGACCACGCCCGCGCCGGCGCACCAGGCGATGTTGACGCGGCCGTCCGGCGACGAGTCGACGAAGGAGGTGAGCTCGGACCTCAGGACGGCGCGGGCGGCGACCGGGTCGTGCCAGGGCACGTTCGTCGTCCGCACGGACGCCCCGGAGCGCTCGAGCGCGCTGCGTACGTGGCGGCCGAGCAGACCGCCGCCACCGACGACGAGCGTCGGCGGTCGGGATGGGCGCCGAGCGCCGGTCACTTGGGATGACCCGGCAGGGATGACTCGCGAAGCGGGCCGTTCGCGGGGTCGCTGACGATCACGTAGAGCGGCTTGCCCATCGCCATGTTGACGGAGACGCCGAGATACTCGGCGATCACTCCGAGGGTGAGCATGATGGCGCCGGAGCAGACCAGCACGGCCGCCATCAACGAGGTCCAGCCCTGGACCGGGACCCCGCCGGCAAGACGAGCGACGACCAGCACGACCGCGAGGACGATGCCGGAGGCGGCGAGCAGGGCTCCGCAGATGCTGACCGCGCGCAGCAGTCGGGTGCCGCCGGTGAGAACCATCCGCCAGAAGTGCGACATCAGCGAGCGGTAGTTGTAGCCGGAGGGCCGCTCACCCTCCTCGCGCAGCTCCACCGGGCAGGTCGCCACGTCCGAGATCACCCAGCTCAGGGCGACGTCGAGGTAGACGCCGTTGGCGGCGTAGGCGGACACGCTCCGGCCGTACTCGCCCAGGATCAGCCGGAAGCTGTTGAACTGCCGGGCGCTGCCACCGGGCATGAGCCGGTCGATGACGACCTTCGAGCCGCGCGACGTCAGGTTGCGCAGCGGACCGTGGGGCGCCGCGTTGGTGGGACGGGCGTAGACGAGGGCGGCCCGCTCCCTGAGCGCGGTGTCGAGCATCGGCAGGATGTACGCCGGGTCGTGCTGTCCGTCCTCGTCCATCGTGACGATCCAGTCCGATCCCGACGACGCCAGGCCGGCGAGAGTCGCGGCGTGCTGGCCGAAGTTGCGGCTCAGCCAGATCGGGCGAACGATGTCGTACTTCTCGGCGAGCTGTCGCATCGCGAGATCGGACGTGTCCGGGCCATGGTCGTGGACCAGGAGGATCTCGGTGACACGTCCCTGGTGCCCGTTCGGGGTGACGAACGGTTCGGCGAGGTCGACGACCTCGCTCACCACTTCTGGAAGGGTCTCGGCGCCCCGGTAGACCGGGATGACGACGGAGACGGTGTGGGTGAGGGACATCGCTAGGAAAATAGCGCATCCGGAGGGGCTTCGGTGTACTCCATGTAGGAGTTTTGTTGGCATGATCGCCCGGGTGACTGCAGACCCGGCAACCGTACGCGTCGCACCTGGGGCGAAGCCTTCCTCGGACCGCATGCTCTCGGGCCACGTCTTTGCGGGAGGGTCCTGGTCCGGGCTGCTCCCGGGCGTGCTGGTCGTGGGCGTGACGCTGGTGCTAGCGGTCCGTGTCGCCGAGGTCGACCTCGGCGACGCACTGCTC
>NZ_JBHZPJ010000045.1:0-1720 GCF_042788075.1 Nocardioides sp. YIM B13467 | reverse complement strand
GAATGATCCTTCAAAACTAAACAAGACAGGGAACGTTCTGTTTATAAGACCCAAGGTCTTATATTCCGTTAAAATCCTTAGAAAGGAGGTGATCCAGCCGCACCTTCCGATACGGCTACCTTGTTACGACTTCACCCCAATCATCTGTCCCACCTTCGGCGGCTGGCTCCTAAAAGGTTACCTCACCGACTTCGGGTGTTACAAACTCTCGTGGTGTGACGGGCGGTGTGTACAAGGCCCGGGAACGTATTCACCGCGGCATGCTGATCCGCGATTACTAGCGATTCCAGCTTCACGCAGTCGAGTTGCAGACTGCGATCCGAACTGAGAACAGATTTGTGGGATTGGCTTAACCTCGCGGTTTCGCTGCCCTTTGTTCTGTCCATTGTAGCACGTGTGTAGCCCAGGTCATAAGGGGCATGATGATTTGACGTCATCCCCACCTTCCTCCGGTTTGTCACCGGCAGTCACCTTAGAGTGCCCAACTGAATGCTGGCAACTAAGATCAAGGGTTGCGCTCGTTGCGGGACTTAACCCAACATCTCACGACACGAGCTGACGACAACCATGCACCACCTGTCACTCTGCCCCCGAAGGGGACGTCCTATCTCTAGGATTGTCAGAGGATGTCAAGACCTGGTAAGGTTCTTCGCGTTGCTTCGAATTAAACCACATGCTCCACCGCTTGTGCGGGCCCCCGTCAATTCCTTTGAGTTTCAGTCTTGCGACCGTACTCCCCAGGCGGAGTGCTTAATGCGTTAGCTGCAGCACTAAGGGGCGGAAACCCCCTAACACTTAGCACTCATCGTTTACGGCGTGGACTACCAGGGTATCTAATCCTGTTCGCTCCCCACGCTTTCGCTCCTCAGCGTCAGTTACAGACCAGAGAGTCGCCTTCGCCACTGGTGTTCCTCCACATCTCTACGCATTTCACCGCTACACGTGGAATTCCACTCTCCTCTTCTGCACTCAAGTTCCCCAGTTTCCAATGACCCTCCCCGGTTGAGCCGGGGGCTTTCACATCAGACTTAAGAAACCGCCTGCGAGCCCTTTACGCCCAATAATTCCGGACAACGCTTGCCACCTACGTATTACCGCGGCTGCTGGCACGTAGTTAGCCGTGGCTTTCTGGTTAGGTACCGTCAAGGTGCCGCCCTATTTGAACGGCACTTGTTCTTCCCTAACAACAGAGCTTTACGATCCGAAAACCTTCATCACTCACGCGGCGTTGCTCCGTCAGACTTTCGTCCATTGCGGAAGATTCCCTACTGCTGCCTCCCGTAGGAGTCTGGGCCGTGTCTCAGTCCCAGTGTGGCCGATCACCCTCTCAGGTCGGCTACGCATCGTCGCCTTGGTGAGCCGTTACCTCACCAACTAGCTAATGCGCCGCGGGTCCATCTGTAAGTGGTAGCCGAAGCCACCTTTTATGTCTGAACCATGCGGTTCAGACAACCATCCGGTATTAGCCCCGGTTTCCCGGAGTTATCCCAGTCTTACAGGCAGGTTACCCACGTGTTACTCACCCGTCCGCCGCTAACATCAGGGAGCAAGCTCCCATCTGTCCGCTCGACTTGCATGTATTAGGCACGCCGCCAGCGTTCGTCCTGAGCCAGGATCAAACTCTCCGATAAAGTAGTTTGACTGACTACGCACATCGCTGTGCGATTTATTTAAAACTTTGAATTAACAGGTACGTTTTGTCTTGTTTAGTTTTCAAAGA
>NZ_JBHZPJ010000044.1:0-4276 GCF_042788075.1 Nocardioides sp. YIM B13467 | reverse complement strand
CCCTCCCAGGCGACAATTCGCAGTGCCCAAGAAAAGGCCTACCGGTCCTCGTTCATCGAGTCGAGCACGACGGAGACATACGTCCACGCCCACTACGAGTATCGGGACGCCGCTGGAATTCAGCACGTCGGTGAGGTCGAGCATCTCCACAACGGGAAGGTTGGCGACATCATCGAGATCATGTACGACCCCGCCGACCCCGACTCCAGCGACATCGTCAGCGGCGGCTCAACTGGCGGTCGCATCATCAACTACGGCGCGATCTTCATCATCTTCGGCGGCGGCGGTATCTTCCTTATCTTGGCCTCCCTCGGCATCATCTCGATGTAGGGGAACCGCCAGCTACGGACCGCACCCGCCTCGGGGATCCGTGCAGGACCACGTACGTCATGAGCTCGGCCGCGGAGTCCCGACCACAGCCCGGCTAGTTGTCCTCAGGCGTCTAGTTGTCGCCAGGACCCGATCGGCATGTTGAGCATCGCCGGGATGTCGATGTCTCTTTCGTTCACGACGCCGCGCTTCACCAGGATCTCAATGGCCTGCGCCCGGACATTGTTGTAGTTCAGATCCTCCCGGCTCTGGGGGCGAGCGTTTCGGGGCGTCGTCGGACTCCCGGGTCGTGAGCCGAAAAGCCACAATACGAGGAAACCAAGGTTTGCGACGGCCGCCGCAAGAACGAGTAGAACGAGCAAACTGCCGCCAATGTCCACCCCGCCCCATTGAAGCAGGGTGAAAGCGCCGGCAGCGGACGCACCCGATACCGCGGTAACGAGCGAATCCATCAATCGGCGTCGGCGACCGAAACCGTGCCATATCTGGAACGTGACGAAAGGAACGGCCAGTGCGATCAGATACGCCATGAACACAGCAGAGGCCAACGCGTCCGAATCACCGGTAGCTCCATTCGCTCGAGAAATCAACACGATAAATCCGAGCGCGGGAAAGGCGTATAGGAGCGCTCCCAAGAGGTAAATCGGGAGACCGAAGATCGGACTCGGCCCCATCGGTGGATCCAGATCCGGAGCCGGCTTGCTCAGAATCTCGGACTCAATAACGCCCCATTGGACAGGCTGAGAAAAGTCAGACGCGCGTACCCACCCGAGCACTTGGTCGACGCCATCAAGACCATCACTCATTACTGATACATCCCAACATCAATATCTAGCGCATCCTACTTCGGCGCGGACGCCGAGGCAGCACGCCACCTTACCGTCGAAACACAAGTATCAAAAAGGTGCTTGATGGCGAGAACTTTGGGATCGTCCTGCGGCACGTTGAGCGGCGCGCCAAATCCAGCCACAAGTTGCAATGCACGACGGCGGTTCGTTCCCGGAATCGGCAGCAGGTAGGTGACCGACCAATTGCGGACGGACTCGCTGCCCACCTGTACCTGCTTCTCCTTCTCGTAGCGCAGGGTGCGGACGTCCCCCAACAGGGGCGTTGCCCCATGTCCCCGAATTAGCTCTCGCGCCATGGCGTCGAGGCTGGCCCCAGGCTCCGCTCGGCGAATTGATGCGATCATCGAAGCCGGCATCCACAAGGTAGATGGGTTGTCTTCCTCCGTCGCGACGAAAAAGGCCGTCGCGCCATTCGCCCGCATGTCATCGAATGACTTCTTCAGCAGTCGCCGGGTTTCGGCGTACATCTCGATCTTGTGCGCTTGCATGAGCCGTTGCTTCAACCCAGAGACCATTATCTCGAAGGTCTCATCATCGACCGCTCTCCGAGACCAACCCGGAGGAAGAGTGATGTCAAACTCGGGATCGGCAGAAATTCCCATCGCTGCACGCAAATCGGACGCACTCATACGCTCTCCTCAAACTGCCACGGGGACTCCTCGAGAACCCCTTCGACCATAACCGACTGGAACGTCTGACCGTTCCCCGGACGGACGAGACGAAGATTGCGAAGCAATGGGAGAACGCCCCGAAGAGCATAGACCGTGAGCGGTTCAAACGCTTCCGCCAAACTCACAATGAGAGTGGCCTCACCGTCGTCGAAGACGAAGTGGATGCCAGCCAAATCGATATCGGCACCGGCCGCGTTCGAAATCACCCGTTGTGTCGTGCACTGAAGCCCAGGTCCGATGTGCGGCGCCTCAAAGCGATGCACGATGGCGTCGGTCTCTACCCACTTCGGCATATCCAGGGATGGATACACACCGATATGGCACATCGCGGTCACTCGTCCGATTGGCGGCCACACCTGAAACGTCGCAATCGAGGAGGTGTTGTCGCGATCGCTAAGAGCGGACCTAAGCAACTCATCCGCCTCGGCTCTCGAAATCGGACTCCCGTCCCAACCTTCTTTGCCGGCAACTTCTTCCGTCGCAGCTAAGACCCATTCATCCGATTGGCCGGGGTCGAGGCCGCCCGGGATGAACAACCATCCGGGGACCTCAAAGTCTTCCACCAGGTCGAGAGCCCATTCGTGCTGTGTCATTTATCAGCCTCAGTCTCGGTCAACCGAGCCAACTCGGAATGTTGAGTGAGGGAAGATTGAGCGCCGGGATCCTCTCAAAATTGGCGTAGTGACCCGTCACTCCCGAGAACGCCGTCAGCGCGAAGTCGAATGCAGCTAGATTTCTGACCGATGACAGCCCAGCCATGGCGGCATTATCGGCCCAGAATCCACGGTGAGCCTGATACACGCTCGCGAATCCCTCGCTACCCAGGAACAGTTTACTGAATCCAGTGCGCGCGCCACTCGACTTGAAGATTCCGATGAGCCCGTCACTGTAATACAACTTCGGATTCCTGAGCGCACTCGTAAGGCCCTTGCAGGCACCGAAATTCCCGAATAGCGCCGCCTTCGAAGCTGCCTTGTTCAGATGGCCGAGTTTTGCGAATGTCGACAGCTTTCCGATGGGAACGATCGCGACAGCTGCCAAGAATATATCCCACCCATTGGCTTCATCATTAAAGAACTGCCCAAGAACGGCGACCAAGTAAAGGGCCCCAACGATAAGAGCGAGGGCGCCGAGTATAGGACCTCCGATAACCAACGCAACGATGCCAACAGCGAACGCGACCCATCCCAGAATATCAGCCGCATCCGACCACCAACTATCCTCAATTGCGCCCGAGGTCCCGTCGGTGATGCCGTTCGTAGCCGTGTCGAAGGCTTCCTCCCACACGTCATACCAGGTGTCGAAGACCTCGGCTTCGCTCTGCCAGTTTTCGTACGCCTCCTTCTTGGCCTTGTTCTCAGTGGCTTCCTCTTTGTCGGTGCCGCCGATTCCGAGGAGGCCACCCTCCTCCTCCGTGGTGCTGTCGTCCTTGTCGCCCGGGAGGTTCTCGTAGGTCGACCACAGCTCCTTGCAGGTGTTGGCACTCCCGTCGATCCTCGGCTTGCACGTCTCGAGCGATTCGCCGTACTGCACGAGAACAGGCCCAACGGGCTCGTAGAGGTCGCCGGCCTCTCTCAGCTTCTCGTGAGAGTCGCCGATGATCTCTTGAAGCTTCTGGATGGCCTTACCCTGCTGCTGTCCATCCGAGAGGCTGTTGTCCTTGAGAGTCTGCAGCGTTGTGGCAGCGTCATGCATCTTCTTGCCGAGGCTCTCGATCTGCTTGCCTCGCGAAACGATCTCTCCGGGCGTGCCTTCGACATGCTTGATCTCCCTGCCCTTGGGAGAGTCTTCCATCCCGCCAAACATCGACTTGATCTCCTTGTTCCCGAGCTACAGCCCAGTCGTTTCCGCCACCACGCTACTGTCGTCTCACTTGGACTCGAACGCCAGCGCGGTCTCGCTGTCCCAGTTCTGGAACCCGTCAACCACGCCCTTGACATGCTCCTGCACGTCCTTGAGGGCGTCCTTCAGCTCGTCACGCTTGTTGTTCCATCGATCTTCGAAATCCTCTGCAGCTTCCCGCAGGTCATTGCGGTCGAATGGGTCCCCGATGGCGTCCTCGAGCTTGTCGGCGCGGCTGCTCGCTTGCTCGAACTCCTCGACGATGCTGCTGAGACTCTTGGCTACGGTGTCCAACTCAGCGATCTTGATACTGACGTCGGCCATATCCGACCGTCCTTCCGTTCCCCGACAAACTCTTGACGTACTGACACTCGCCGATGACCGGGCGATACACCGTCATCGACTGACAGCGGCGGGCCAACCCAGAGGGTTGGCACCGCCGCGCAATGCCGTCGATCAGCCGCCGGCGAGCTGCGAGTCCAGGTCCTGGATTGCCGTGGCCATGTCACGCAGAGCCTGAGCCATGTCCTCGACACCAGCAATGGCGTCCTTCAGACCCGTGGTCATCTCCGTGTAGCCGTCCTG
>NZ_JBHZPJ010000043.1:0-3842 GCF_042788075.1 Nocardioides sp. YIM B13467 | reverse complement strand
GGCACGTCACCCTGCCCTTGGACAAGAGGCCGTTACATATCAGAGGGGACGCCCGAGTGCCGTGGCCAGCGAGACCGCGACCGCCATCACGGCGAGCTCGAGCCCGGCCCACACGATGAGTGGCGTGGGCTGCTGGCGCGCCACGCGGTCGACGACGGCATAACGGATGTACGCCCCCGTGCAGCCCAGCAGGACCATGCAGGCGAGCTTGCCCAGGACCAGCCAGCCGGCACCGGTCTGTGTCAATGCGTCGACTGCCTCTCCGAGGGACGGTGTCACGTCGCCGGTCAGCCGGGGCGCGGCCAACAACAGGCCGCTGACCGCCACCAACGCGAAACTCGCCTCGGCGACCCGCGAGAACCGGGGAAGGACGACGGCCAGCGCCTGCCGGTCGGCGCTGATGATCAGAGATGTGATTGCCAGTCCGCCCACCCAGAGTGCCGCTCCGGCCACGTGGAAGGCGCTGGCCGTCATCAGCAGCAACGGCGGCTCAGCCTGCGAGGCGTGCCCGCTCATCGACACGGCCACCAGGCCCGACAGCGCGATCAGCAAGCCCGCGTCCGGTGGCAGCGACGGCCGCCGCAAGCGGGCAGCCGAATAGGCGGTCAACGCTCCCGCCGACCCGGTGCTGATCAGCAGTGCGACACCTAGGCTGACGTTTCCGCCGTAGTCGAGCACGCCGCCGACCGGCAGCCGTAGCTGGCGGAGAGAGATCTCCGCGGCGTTGAACCAGAGACCCAGCAGCGCCGCGACCGCCCACACTGCTGCGGCCCACACCGCCGCCGCTGAAGTACGTCGGGCCAGGGCAGGGGCACGGTCGCGACCAGCCTCACCCAGAAGCACCAGCACCAGCACTGAGCCCACGGCTCCGATCGCGCACACGTTGGCGATCCAGCGGAGCAGCGGGATCCCGGTGCGTACCACCACCGACGGTTCGGGAATTCCGACGACCGGCTGGGGCAGCGTGGCCAGGATCCCGAAGGCAAGCGCGACGAGGCTCGCGCCGACAAGCGCCGAGGCCTGCAGGAGCCGGATACGGTCGTTCATGTCGCATCCGTTCGGCGTACGGTCTTGCGACCGACAGCCCCGGCGCACACCGCGATCGCGGCCAGCAGCGCGATCCACACCCACGTGGGCATCGCTGCCAAACCATGCGGCCGATCTACGTCGAACGCCGTCATCGCGGTGGCAGCGGACGCGGTGGCAGCGGTGGCAGCGGTGGACGCGGTGGCGGCGGTGGACGCCGACCGCCGGATGTTGATCGGCACTGATCCGGTGATCGGGTGACCGTCCGCTCCGAGCACCCGGTAGTGGATCTGGTAGCGGCCCGGAGGCCCGACCTCACTCATCGAGGCGGTAAGGGTGTTCCCGTTGATGCGAGCACGACCACACGCCCAGTGGCTGCTCTGTGGTCCGGTCACCACTATTCCGTTAGCGCCGGGGAACGCTTGGATCGGCTGGTCGAAGGTGAGCACCACCTCCGACGGGCCGGCGGCGAGCACGGCGCCGGCACTCGGAAGGCTCTCGACCAAGTGGGCGTGCGCGGACGCTGGCGCCGCTGCGAATAGTATGGGAATCAAGAACGAGAGCGCGAAGATCGTCGCTGCGAACGCCGTGGCGAGGCGCTGCGATCCGCGTGCTGAAGCATTCGACATTGCTTCCACCTAAGCGAGTTTCAGAGTCATCGAACTAGGGGTGGTCCATGGCTCAGCCGGCACCGGGCCCCGCGCAGGAGAGTGCAGCACCACGTTCCGCGTGCCTTCTATAGCCTCGGTGCCCGTGATCCGGCTGGGAGTTCTTCCTGCCGTCCGTGTCGGTGCCGACGCGCGAGCGGCTGCGTTCACCGTGGTTCCGGTGGCGACGACGAATGGGATTGGGATAGCGGCAATGCTGCGGGCGATAACCTTCTGCATGGCGAATACCCACCTACCCATTTTGTGTTCACGAAAGCGCACGACGATGTGCATTGGTTGGTTCCGAAAGTTGGCACTAATAGTTGAACTCAGGCCGGTTGCGGAGCAGTTACACATGCGCATGTCGCCGGTAACGAAGAAAAGTGCTGAGTGAAGTGCTATTAACGCTGGTGTTCAGGGAATTGGGGAGGCTGCAACACCCCCGTAACGCCTTGTTGTCGTTCACCCTTTTCCGCCGTTGGCGTGAGTGAATGCGTTGTGAAGTGATAATGCCCATACGGGCTGGGGTATCGACTTATCGAAGGAACACTTTTTGCAAATGCGCCTCGGGCGGTGGAGGAGCCTCTGACGCCCCACTGCGACCGCGGGGAAGGGCGACCCGCCGTCCGGCGCTCAGCTCAGAACGACCGTGCGGCGAGGGCGTCAGGGGCGTCTGCGGCCTCGATGGGGCGCCGGGACCAGTGGCTCGCCAGGATCGAGCCGGACACGTTGTGCCAGACCGAGAAGATCGCGGCAGGGAGCGCTGCGGCCGGTGAGAAGTGGACGGTCGCGAGCGCGGCGGCCAGCCCCGAGTTCTGCATGCCCACCTCGATGCTGATGGCTCGCCGGCTCGAGATCGGCATGCCGCAGACTCGCCCGACCGCGTACCCCAGGGCCAGGCCGGCGACGTTGTGCAGGGCCACGGCGAGCACGACCAGGAGGCCGACCGAGAGCAGCGTGTCGGCGCTTCCGGCCACGACGGCGAGCACGACTCCGGTGATGCCGGCGACCGAGATCAGCGGAAGCACATCGATGACCTTCTCGATGAGACGCGGCAGCAGCAGCCGGAGCACCAGGCCGAGCAGAACCGGAACGAGCACGATCTCCACGATCGAGACGAACAGGTCGCTCGCGGAGACGGGCAGGTCCTCCCCGATCAGGAAGAGGACCAGCAGGGGCGTCATCACAGGCGCGAGCAGTGTCGACACGGAGGTCATCGCCACCGACAGCGCGGTGTCGCCACGGGCCAGGAACACCATGACGTTGGAGGCGGTGCCGCCGGGCGCGCAACCGACCAGGATCATGCCCGCGGTGAGCACTGCGGAGAGGCTGAGCGCGTTCGCGATGCCCCAGCCGAGCAACGGCATCACGGTGAACTGGGTGGCGACGCCCAGCAGCAGAGCCCACGGCCGCCGGCCGATGATCGCGAAGTCGACGGGCCTGAGGGTCATGCCCATCCCGAGCATGATGATCTGGAGCAGCAGCGGCACCTGGGCCGCCCATCCGTCGAAGGTGCTGGGGGTGGCCAGTGCGATGGCGCCGGCGACCAGGACGATCAGGGCGAACCAACGCCCCACGAAGGCGCTGACCTGTCGGACTGTGTTCATGGTCTACCTTTCCGAGAAGGTGGGTACGGAGTCGACCCGTCGATCCGCCCGCCACGAGGGGGCCGGTGGCGCTTGTCACACTAGTGACGTACTTGTCATACGTCTATCCTCGCGGACGTGGGCATGGGAAAAGCCAGGTCCCGGCTGGCTGCCGGAGCCTGGCTTTCTTGTGTGGTCCGTGGGTGAGTCAGGCCTTCTTGGTCGCCCAGAAGATCTCGGCGATCTCGTCGATCTTGGCGAGCAGCTTGTCGGCGACCTCGAGGTCGAGGGTGCCCTTGGTGCCGGAGGCGCCGGCGAGCTTGGTGGCCTCGTTGACGAGGGTGTGGAGCTGGGGGTAGGCCTCGAAGTGCGGGGGCTTGAAGTAGTCGGTCCACAGCACCCAGAGGTGTTCCTTGACCAGGTTGGAGCGCTGCTCCTTGATCACGATGGCGCGGGTGCGGAAGTCGGGGTCGTCGCTGTCCAGGGCCTTGGCGATGACGGCCTTGACGGACTCGGCCTCGATGCGGGCCTGGGCGGGGTCGTAGACGCCGCAGGGCAGGTCGCAGTGGGCCGAGACCTCGAT
>NZ_JBHZPJ010000005.1:0-12461 GCF_042788075.1 Nocardioides sp. YIM B13467 | reverse complement strand
GAGCTCGCCGAGCTCAAGACCACCGTCAACACCATGGTCGACCAGCTCTCCGCCTTCGCCGACGAGGTCACCCGCGTCGCCCGCGAGGTCGGTGGCGAGGGTCAGCTCGGTGGCCAGGCCGCGGTGCCCGGCGTCTCCGGCACCTGGCGCGACCTGACCGACTCGGTGAACTTCATGGCCGGCACGCTGACCGCCCAAGTGCGAAACATCGCCCAGGTGACGACGGCGGTGGCGCGGGGCGACCTGAGCCGGCAGATCACCGTCGACGCCCGCGGCGAGATCCTCGAGCTCAAGTCGACCATCAACACCATGGTCGACCAGCTCTCCTCCTTCGCCGCCGAGGTCACCCGCGTCGCCCGCGAGGTCGGCACCGAAGGCAAGCTCGGCGGCCAGGCCGACGTGCACGACGTCTCGGGCACCTGGAAGGACCTCACCGACTCGGTCAACTCGATGGCCTCCAACCTGACCTCCCAGGTCCGCAACATCGCCCAGGTCACCACCGCCGTCGCCCGAGGCGACCTGACCCAGAAGATCACCGTCGACGCCCGCGGCGAGATCCTCGAGCTCAAGTCGACCATCAACACCATGGTCGACCAGCTCGGCTCGTTCGCCGACGAGGTCACCCGTGTGGCCCGCGAGGTCGGCACCGAGGGCGCGCTCGGCGGCCAGGCCCAGGTGCCCGGTGTCGCCGGCACCTGGCGCGACCTGACCGTCTCGGTCAACTCGATGGCCTCCAACCTGACCAACCAGGTCCGCAGCATCGCCCAGGTCTCCAAGGCGGTCTCGCAGGGCGACCTGTCGCAGAAGATCTCCATCGAGGCCCGCGGTGAGGTCGCCGCCCTGGCCGGCACCCTCAACGCGATGGTCGACACGCTGCGCACCTTCGCCGACGAGGTGACCCGTGTCGCCCGCGAGGTCGGCACCGAGGGATCGCTGGGCGGTCAGGCCCACGTACGCGGCGTGGCCGGCACCTGGAAGGACCTCACCGACTCGGTGAACTCGATGGCCTCCAACCTGACCTCCCAGGTCCGCAACATCGCCCAGGTCACCACCGCGGTGGCCCGAGGCGACCTGACCCAGAAGATCACCGTCGACGCCCGAGGCGAGATCCTCGAGCTCAAGTCCACCGTCAACACCATGGTCGACCAGCTCTCCTCCTTCGCCGACGAGGTCACCCGCGTGGCCCGCGAGGTCGGCACCGAGGGCCAGCTCGGCGGACAGGCAGAGGTCGCCGACGTCTCCGGCACCTGGCGCGGACTGACGGAGAACGTCAACCAGCTCGCGAGCACGCTGACCACCCAGCTCCGCGCGATCGCCGAGGTCTCCGCGGCGGTGACTCAGGGCGACCTGAGCCGGCAGATCACCGTCGGGGCCGCGGGCGAGGTGGCCGATCTGAAGGACAACCTCAACGAGATGATCGACTCGCTGCGGGAGACCACCAGGGCCAACGAGGACCAGGACTGGCTCAAGACCAACCTGGCCCGGTTCACCGGCCACATGCAGGGCGGCCGGGACCTGCTCGAGGTCGCCCGGCTGATCGTCTCCGAGCTCACCCCGCTGGTCGGCGCCCAGCAGGGCTCGATCTTCCTCACCGACCAGACCTCCGAGCACAGCGGCCCCAAGGTCCTGCGCCGGATCGCCTCCTACGGCTACCAGCCGGGACCCGACGTCCCCGACGTCTTCGCCCTCGGCGAGGGCCTGGTCGGGCAGGCGGCCTACGACCGCCAGCCGATCATCGTGCGCGACGTTCCCGCGGCCTTCCTGCGGATCTCCTCGGGACACGGATCGGCGGCACCGACCTCGATCGTGGTGCTCCCGGTGGTCTTCGAGGAGAAGGTGATCGGCGTCGTCGAGCTCGCCTCCTTCCGGCCGTTCAGCGCCGTCCACATGCAGTTCCTCGAGCAGCTCGCCGAGTCGATCGGGGTCTCGCTCAACGCGATCATGGCCAGCTCGCGCACCGAGGAGCTGCTGGTGGAGTCGCAGCGCCTCGCCGCTGAGCTGCAGGACAAGCAGGACGAGGGCGAACGTCAGCAGGTGGAGCTGCAGCAGACCAACGCCGCCCTCGAGGAGAAGGCGCGCCAGCTCGCCGACCAGAACCAGGCGATCGAGATCAAGAACCTCGAGATCGAGGACGCCCGGCGTGGCCTGGAGGAGCGCGCCGAGCAGCTCGCCCTCTCGTCGCGCTACAAGTCCGAGTTCCTGGCCAACATGTCGCACGAGCTGCGTACGCCGCTCAACTCGCTGCTCATCCTGGCCCGGCTGCTCTCCGACAACGTCGACGGCAACCTCAACTCCCGCCAGGTGGAGTACTCCCGCACCATCCACGGCGCCGGCACCGACCTCCTCCAGCTGATCAATGACATCCTCGACCTGTCCAAGGTCGAGGCGGGGAAGATGGACGTCCACGTCACCGACGTCGCCGTGACCTCGGTGGTCGAGTACGTCGAGGCGACCTTCCGGCCGCTGACCGCCGAGAAGGACCTCGACTTCATCGTCGGTGTCGACCCCGACGTACCCCGGGTGCTGCGCTCGGACCAGCACCGTCTGCAGCAGGTCCTGCGCAACCTGCTCTCCAACGCGGTGAAGTTCACAGACAGCGGCGGCGTCCGGCTGCTGATCCGCAACGCCTCTGGTGAGCGCTTCTCGACACCCAGCCTGCAGCAGGCCGATGCCGTGCTGGCATTCTCGGTGGTCGACACCGGCATCGGCATCCCGCCGGAGAAGCTGAAGGTCATCTTCGAGGCGTTCCAGCAGGCCGACGGCACGATCAGCCGCAAGTTCGGCGGCACCGGCCTCGGCCTGTCGATCAGCCGCGAGGTCGCCCACCTCATCGGCGGCGAGATCCAGGTCAAGAGCGACCCCGGACACGGGAGCTCCTTCACGCTGTACGTCCCCAGGATCAGCGCCGGGACGATCGACGCCCAGACCCCGACACCTGTCATCGGCGAGCAGGTCTCATCGCTTCGGGCTCCGCTTCCACAGGACGCGGCCGACCGGGGCGCTGACCAGGTCCTGCTGGTTCTCAGCGGCGGTGGTGACGAGTCCGGCCCCGGCACCAGTGCCGTCGTGGAGGCCCTGTTCGGCTCGGTCGACGAGGTCGAGACGGTCTTCGGCACATCGCCCGACGAGGCTCAGACGGTCCTCGCAGACCGCGAGGTCGACTGTGTGGTCCTGGACCTGCCGCTGACGGAGGGTGGCTTCGACGTGCTCCGCTGGATGCGCACCCACAAGCGCACCAAGAACATCCCTGTCGTGCTGAGTAGGGTCGGCGAGATGACCAAGGCTCAGCAGAGCCGACTGGACAGGTACGCCCAGGCGATGACCCTCAAGACGCCGGCAACCACCGAGGAGGCGATCGACGACGTGAGCGTGCTGCTGGGCCGTCCCGGGGTGCAGCCCCCCGGGACGTACGTCCCCGAGCCGGCCGATCCGAACGGCCAGTTCGTCGGTCGCAGGATCCTGATCGTCGACGACGACGTACGCAACGTCTTCGCGCTCACCAGCGCGCTCGAGCAGCACGGCATCGACGTCCTCTACGCGGAGTCCGGGGAGGCCGGGATCGAGGCTCTCCAGCGGGAGCCGGGCGTCGACCTGGTGCTGATGGACATCATGATGCCGGGCATGGACGGCCTGACCGCGATGCGCCTGATCCGCGACATCCCGCAGTTCAAGAGCCTGCCGATGATCGCGCTGACCGCGAAGGCGATGACCGGTGACCGCGAGGACAGCCTCGCCGCGGGTGCCTCGGAGTACATCACCAAACCGGTCGACGTCGCCGACCTGCTCTCGCTGTTCCGGTTGTGGTTGGCATGAGCGAGCGTCAGGGGACGACGGCGAAGATCCTGCTGGTCGACGACCGTGCCGCCAATCTGGTCGCGCTCGAGGCGATCCTCGGCTCGCTCAACGAGACTCTCGTCCGCGCGGGGTCTGGCGAGGACGCCCTGCGCGCCCTGCTCCACGACGACTTCGCGCTGATCCTGCTCGACGCGCAGATGCCGGGGATGGACGGCTTCGAGACGGCCACCCGCATCAAGGCGCGGGAGCGCACCAAGGACGTGCCGATCATCTTCCTGACCGCCAACGACTTCGACACCCACCTCGCCTATCGCGGCTACGCGACCGGCGCCGCCGACTTCCTCGCCAAACCGTTCGACCCGTGGCTGCTGCGGGCGAAGGTGCAGGTCTTCGTCGACCTCTGGCACGCCAGCCGCAAGCTCAGCACCCAGGCAGACCTGCTGCGCCGGTCCCTGGACCAGCGAGCCACCCAGCCCGGCCGGGTCGACGTCGACGTGGTCACCGACCTCCGCTCCCGGCTCGCGGGGGTGGAGGAGGCGGTGGCCGAGCTCGACACGGGCGGCGACATCGGCCTGGGCGGCGATGCCCGCCGGCGCCTCGGAAAGCGGCTCGAGGATCTCAGGCAGGCGCTCGACGCACTGGGGTGATCAGACCAGAAGGGGTCAGATCCGTGCACGGTAGGCCGCGAGGATCTGCTCCGCCTTCTCCTTGTCGGCGTCCTGCAGCGGGATGAGCAGCTCGGCGACCACGTCGGTCAGCTCGGCGACGCGCCGGTTGAGCTGACGCTGCTCCTGCACCTCGGCCTCGAGCGCCTCGATGCGGCGCACCAGCGAGGCACGCGTACGGGCGGCGTCGCGGGCACCGCGAGCGATGTTCTTGATGCCGGATTCGTCGGACATGTCAGTTTCCTTCTGCACGGTTGAGGGATGGCCAGGAGGCGCGCAGCCGCGCGACGCCGGGCAGCGGGTTGCCGAGCATGTCCTGGCCTTCGTTGATCCCGAGGTGCTCGACCACACCGCCGGCCGCCTCGATCTCGGCCTGGACGAGGGCGGGGTCGACGCGGCGCACGAGGCCTTCGGGCTGCGGCTCGGGAAGGTCCTCGCCGGTGACCGCGAACTCGAGGTAGAGCTTGCCGCCGCCGGGACGCAGCGCCATCTTCGCCAGGGTCCAGAGCTGGCTCCGCGCCGCACCGTCGAGGCAGCCGATCAGGTCGCGGGCGTAGAGATGGTGTGGGTCGCGAGCCAGCCGCGCACCCAGCGTCAGCGTCGAACGCAGCTCGCCGAGGATGAGCTGTTCGGAGACCAGCGGGAGCTTGTGGCGCTCGGCCCTGCGGCGTACGGCGGCCACCGCGGCGCGGGAGAAGTCCACCGAATGCACCTGGTGTCCCTTGCGGGCGAAGAAGCGACCGTCACGCCCGATCGCGCCGGAGCCGATGTCGACCACCTTCGCGTCCTCGGGCAGCTGCCTCTGGACCCACGCACCGAACGCCGACTGCTTGCTCTCGAGCTCGCTCCCGCGGGTGTTGTGGAACTCGGTCCAGGACCCCATGTCGGTGCGGAAGCCACGCAGCCAGCCGTCCAGACGACGTACGCCGGCCGGCGGGTCGGCGTACTTGAACGACGGGTCCGGGGTGCGCCACTTCGGGCCGTAGATGAAGGCCAGCATCTCCTCGGGCTCGGCGGGAGCCGGGAAGTCATAGCCGTGCAGGTTGATCGTCGAGACCGGCACGATCGCCTCGCGGCGCAGACGGCCGGAGCGGTTGCCGAGCTGGTAGAAGAC
The DNA here is from genome assembly GCF_042788075.1 of Nocardioides sp. YIM B13467. Taxonomy (NCBI): domain Bacteria; kingdom Bacillati; phylum Actinomycetota; class Actinomycetes; order Propionibacteriales; family Nocardioidaceae; genus Nocardioides; species Nocardioides sp. YIM B13467. The sequence continues at coordinate 6,887 of NZ_JBHZPJ010000005.1, read as the reverse complement.
CGGCTCGCCGTCCTTGTCGGGCACGTAGAACGCCACGAAGATGTCGATGTGCACCTTGCGGCCGTCCGAGACCTGGTGCAGCACCTTGATGTCGCCGCCCGACATCCGCAGGACGCTCCAGCCGCGCTCGCGCATGGTGCGCTCGATGGCGTACGACTCGGAGATGATCTCGGCGGGGACGGTGTGCTTGGAGAGGTAGCAGACGTCGGTGTCGGAGTCGTGGCCGAGCATCCGGCCCTCACGGATCGCGCCGAGGAGCGCGCCGTAGTTGAGGTAGGCCTCGACGCCGACCACGTCGCGTAGGTCGGCGAGGACACGCTGGGTGCCGTCGAGGATCTCCTCGCGGATCTTTTCGTCGGTGGCCTCGAAGGAGCGGGTCAGGTGGCCGACCTTGTCGACGCTGAGCGGGTTGCCGCCGCCGTCGACGATCGAGATGCTGCCCTCACCGGAGCCGAGGACGACCTTGTCCTCGAAGAGCACCTCGCCCTCGTAGTCGGCGATGGTGATCGTCGCGGTGCCGTCCAGGAACCGGGTGAGCACGGTGGGCCACGGCACCATGGTGCCCCCGTCGACCGGGTGGCCGTCGCGCTCGGGAGTGAGGGACCAGACGTACTGGCCGTCGACGGAGAGAATCAGAACCGGCGTCGAGGAGTCCCGGACGAGGACCCCTTCGTCGGAGATCTCGAACTGTCCGCCAGGAGTGGGGGCACTGCCGGTCACGAGACCTGGGCATCCTCTCGCGCGATGGCCTTCCGCAGAGCGGTGCTGCTGGTCTGGAGCGTGTAGGGGAAGTAGACGACCTCGACACCGACCGACGCCATCTTCTTCTCGAGCGCGTCGCCCTTCTCGGTGCCCTTCCAGTCATCACCCTTGAAGAGGTGGGTGAACCCGACCTCGCGCCAGGAGTCGACCTTGTCGGTGGTGCGCTCGGCGTAGACCGCGTCCACGATCCCGATCGCCTCGACGATCTCCAGCCTCTCGACGAGCGGGACGGTCGGGATGATCCCCTTCGTCGTCTCGCAGACCTCGTCGGAGACCACACCCGCGATCAACGTGTCGCAGCGCTCTCGCGCCTGGCGCAGCATGTTGAGGTGACCGATGTGGAAGAGATCGAACACGCCAGGTACGTAACCGATGATCGGTCCCATGCCCACGCTTCCTCCAAGTGTTTGTCGATTAGTTTGGGCGACTTTACACCCTGCTCCCCCACGACCCCGATATGAGGCCAGTATCCATACCACCTTGCGCATCCCCGCAATCACCAACGCGACACGCGGGTGTGCACAGGAAGCCCGGCGACCTTACACGAAGATGAACGGCGCGTGGCCATCAATGGCGGAGCGGCGGGTCACGCAGGCGGCATGACACCGAGGACGACGAGCAGTCCGGGAAGGCCGAGGAACAGCAGTCCGAGGAGGACCGGGCCACCGAGCACGCCTAGGAGGACGGTGACCTTCGAGACCGCGTACCGCCGCAGGTAGGAGACGGCGAGCACCCCGAATCCTGCGGCCGACACGATCGATCCCAGGAGGTAGGCGACCGACCGTACGCCGAGGTCGGCCGAGGCTCCACTCGCTCCCACGAGGATCGCGCCGGCCTCCACCGTGCTCCCGACCGCGTCGAGCGCGAGGGTCGCGAATGCACCCCAGAGCAGCACCGACATGACCCATGGCGTCACGAACCGGATCGGACGCGTGGCCACCGACAGCAGCGCCACCACGGCGCCCAGCACCTTCAGGCCCGTGACGGTCCAGTTCATGACCGAGAGCCCGGTGGCGTACTCGGCGTAGCGGCCCTCGGCGAAACGATCGGTCGCCTCGAAGACCACGTTCACCCCCGCGAACGCCAGACAGCCCAACGCCATCAGCACCGCGACAGCGATGACGGCAGGGCTTGCGGCCCGCGCCGCGGGCGCCACCGGTCCCCTCTGGCTCGCGAGAGTCGTCATGGTCCCACGCTACGAATCTCGGCACGGCGAGCACATCAGGGGATCCCCTGCCCGGACCCCGAGCGCGTTACCGTCGGTTCATGGATGTCGTCGAGATCGACGGGTTGCGCATCGCCTTCCGGCGGGCCGGGAACGGTCCTGCGGTCGTGTTCGTCCACGGCGGCGCCGAGGACGGCCGTGCCTGGACACCACAGCTCGACGCGCTCTCGGACGAGTTCACCGTCATCGCGTGGGACGAACCAGGCGCCGGCGGCTCCGGCGACGTGCCCGAGGGTTTCGCGCTGAGCGACTACGCAGACCACCTTGCCGGGCTGATCCGCGCCCTGGACATCTCTCCGTGGACCCTCGTCGGACTCTCCTGGGGAGTGACCGTCATCCTCGAGCTCTACCGCCGCCACCCTGCGGTGGCGCGAAGCCTGGTGCTCGCCGACGGCTACGCCGGCTGGCGCGGCTCCCTCGGACCCGACGAGGCCGACGCCCGCCTCGCCGGCCTGCGCGACCAGCCGGACGACAGCTTCGACCCGATCCTCCCGGGCCTCTTCGCCGGCCCTCCGCCGGCGGAGTTCGTGCCCCTGCTGGAGGCGATGTCTGCCGACGTACGCCGCCACAGCATGCTGACCGCCCTGACCGCGATGGCCCATGCCGATCTGACCGACGTGCTCGGGACGATCCAGGTGCCCACCCAGCTCATCTGGGGCACCCTCGACGTACGGTCGCCCCTGTCGGTTGCCCACGAGTTCGAGCGCCTCATCCCGGGCGCGGATCTCGCCGTCATCCCCGACTGTGGCCACGTCAGCAACCTCGAGGCTCCGCAGGCGTTCAACGACATCCTCCGCAGCTTCCTCCGCCGCCACGCTACGTGAGCCGCACTCACACTCGAGATGCTCCTCGCTGGAACCATTCGAGAATCAGGCGGGTGGTCTCCTCCGGCAGCTCCTGCTGGATCCAGTGGCCGCAGTTCAGCTCCACGACCTCGACGCGCGGTACGAACTTCTCGAGGTTCGGCGCCCTCATGACCGTGTCACGTGAGCCGTAGATCATCAGTGCCTGCTGGTGGACGATCGGGTCGACTTCCTCCATCAGCTCCCAGTTGCGGTCCACGTTGCGGTACCAGTTCACGCTCGGAGTGAAGCCCGATGCCTCGAACGCGTCGATGAACACCTCCAGTTCCTCGTCGCTCATCACAGGCTCTCCGCGTGGAGCCTCGGCGTGGGCCAAGTTGATGAGCGGCATGCCAGACTCCGGCTCGGCCGTGGGCTCGTTCTTGCGGTACAGGTTGCGCAGGAACTGGCGGGCGTTCGCGTCGAACACGGCGTCGGCCACCCCTGGCTGGCGGTTGAAGTGGACGAAGTACGAGTCGCTACCGACGATCGCCTCGATGAACGCGAGGGGCGGCACCTCACCGGGTTCCATGTACGGCACACTGAGCGCGATCACCTTGTTCACCCGCGTGGGATGCAGAACGGCGGCGCTCCACACCACGTTCGCGCCCCAGTCGTGGCCCACGAACGCGGCGTCCTCGTATCCAAAGTGATCCAGCAGACCGACGAGGTCGTCGCACAGATGCACGATGTCGTAGTCGGAGACCTCGGCGGGGCGAGACGAGTTGCCGTAGCCGCGCTGGTTGGGAGCGATGACGTGGTAGCCGGCTGCGGCGAGCGCACCCATCTGATGGCGCCACGAGAAGGCCAGCTCCGGCCAGCCGTGGCAGAGGACGATGGGATTGCCGGCGTTCTCCTGGCCCGCCTCGGAGACTTCGAGCTCGATCCCGTTGACGGCGATCATGCTCGGCTCGGGAAAGTCGATGGGTTCTGACATTGCGATGTCCTTTCAGCCACATGCCGATGCGCGCGGTGTGGCGATCGGTTGATGTGACCGTAGAAGCCATCGCGGACAGGAACCGTCCTCAATGCTTGACAGATTGAGAACATGTCGGCTGACCCCACCGGGCGCACGCTCACGCCGCTCTCGCTGCTCCAGACCCACCGGTCCTGGCGTCGTGCGGAACTCGCCGAGCGCCTCGATGTGACCGAGCGGACGAGTACGCCGCGACGTGGGACCGCGCCAGATCACGTTCCCGGTTCACCCTTGGCGGGTGAACCGGCAGTCACCAAGGGCGAGCAGATTTCGGACCATGAACTCCGAGACAGTGAACGTCGACAACTTTGCCCGCGCCGAGACGCACCGGATGTTCGCTGCCCTGCAGACCCGGGGTGCGACCAACGAGCTGGTGCATGTCCGCGCCCCCGAGTCACTCGATGAGCAGCCCGTCATCAGGCAAAACCGAGACACGCTCTACTCCAGCGCGATCGTGGACATCTCCAGCGGTGCCGCCCTGACGCTTCCCGACAGCCGCGGGCGCTACATGTCGGTGATGGTCGTCAACGAGGACCACTACATCAACCGGATCCTTCACGAGCCCGGCACCCACGAGCTCTCGGTGGCTGACTACGACACGGACTATGTCCTGATCGCCGTGCGGACGCTGGTCGACCCGAACGACCCCGCCGACATCGCCGCGGTCAACGCCCTCCAGGACGAGATACAACTCAAAGCCACCTCCGACCGAGCATTCGTCGCAGCCGACTTCGACAAGGCCTCGCTCGACTCGACCCGCTCGGCGCTGCTCGAGCTCGCCCGCGGCCTGCCTCGCTACGACCGGGCATTCGGCCGCAAGGAGGATGTCGACCCCGTCCGACACCTGCTCGGCACCGCGGCAGGCTGGGGCGGCCTGCCCGAACAGGAAGCGTTCTACCTCAACGTCGAGCCCGGCCTTCCCATCGGCAACTACGAGCTGCGCATAGGCGAGGTGCCGGTCGACGCGTTCTGGTCGATCTCGGTCTACAACGCGGCCGGGTACTTCGAGCAGGTCGGGGACGCAGAGGTCAGCCTGAACAGCATCACCGCACAGCGGGACAACGACGGCTCGATCACCGTTCGGTTCGGCACCGCGGCAGGCCCGAACACCCTCGGCGTCATGGACGGCTGGAACTACATCGTCCGCCTCTACCGCCCGCACCCCGCCGTCCTCGACGGCACCTGGACGTTCCCCAGCCTGGGCAAGTAGCCGTACCGGGCGACCCATGCCGAGCTACCAAGGATCCGGGACCGTTTCCGGTCCGCCGTGTGCATCCCCGTGTGCCATCAAGGCGGGGCTTTCTGCTCCCCGGGTAGGAGTCGAACCTACGTCGCTAGTCCTGATTCAAAGTCAGGCGGGCCCTGCCGGCAGACCAACCGGGGAACGTACGCCGAAACGCACGGGACAACTGTAGACGGCAGCGCCCCCACCGTGCGCACTGACACTGCATGCCGGTCGAGCCTGGAAAGCGTCACGCGGCGAGATCGTGGTCGAGAAGTACGTTGCGCAGGATGAACTCTGCCCGGGACCAGGTTGGCGGGCGTTGTGCCCAGGTGTCGGGTGGTGGGCTCGTGTAGGTATGGCCCGTGGGTGTGATGGTGATGATGCTGCCGTCGGGTCCTGGTCTGGCTCGCCAGCCGAGGGCCTCCTTGGCCTGGTTGCACCGTTCGCACAGCCCTTGCAGGTTCTCGGCGCTCGTGGCGCCGCCGTCGGCGTGGCGTTCGATGTGGTCGATGTTGCGGATGGGGGCGTCGCAGCCGTTGGTGCGGCAGATCCCTCCGTCGCGAGTGGTGATGAAGTCGGCGAGCCCGTCGGGTGCTTTGCGTGAGCGGGATTCCATCGCGACCAGTTGCCCGGCGGGGTCGGTGAACAGCCGCCGGACGAAGACCTCGGCATCGGCGAGGGCTTCGCGGGCCCAGGCTGCGGGGACGGGGCCGTAGCCCTCGACCATGGCGCGCTGGTCGTTGGTGTTGGTGAGGGCGTCGGCGGTCATCACGATCTTGACCTCGATCCGAGGCTTGGCTCCCTCAGCACGGCCGGTGACTCGGTCGACGAGGGTGTCGGCCATGACCTGGCCACGGGTCCGCTCGTCGCCGGCTGCGTGGGCAGCCTTCGCCGCCTGGTCCAGTGCCGCGAAGACCGCGACACCGTCCTTGACCGGGAGCAGGGCACCGAGCCAGGTCATCGTGTCCGGTGCCGGCCGCAGGCTGACCCGGCGGTCCTTCACTGCGTTGGCGGCCCGGGCCACGACGGATTCCTGGTCGAGGGTGATGGCGAGTTTCTTGGCGGCGTTCTCGAGCTGCCGCAGCCCCATCGCCACCGCCTTAGCAGGTTCACCGCCCGGCCCGGTGGCACAGAGTTCGTAGTCGACCACCCGACGGTCCTCCACCGACAAGCACGCGGTTTCACGAGCCAGGATGGTGGCCTGCCATTGCGAGAACAGCCCGGCTCTCATCAGGGCGAAGGTGTGCGGCATCTCGGCGATCAGGATCTTCGCCAGCCCGAGCAGCCTGGCGCCCTTCTCCGGCGAGACCCGCCGCGCCAACGCAACCTGCGAAGCCACGCCCTCGCCAAGCCTGCGGGCAGGCACCCCAGCCTCGGCCTGGCGTGCCCGGACCGCTTCCTCCAGACGTACCGCCGCTTTTGCCTGCACCGCCTCAGCAGTGCACTTGACCGCTTCGAGACCAGCGATCCAGTCCACCAACTCAGCCTCGGACGCACCCGAAGGCGGCCCAGCGAGGAGGTGGTCGATGGTCTCGTACATGCGCCTTATTATATGCGATCGCGCACCCCGCCGCGACCTATTTAAGCAGGTCAGATGACAGTTACGCAGCCAGCGAACAAGCAACGTGAACTCCGCGCCACTCTCTCGCCGCCGCCCCGTTATAGGCGAAATCTTTCTCGATCGGGTGCCGGGTCAAGGATGGCCGAAGGCCACCGCGAAGCGGCGGGCGAAGCCCGTCCTTGACGCGGTGCGCGATCGAGAAACACTCAAAGCCCGGGTCGGCGGCGAACCTTGGAACGAAAACACGGTCGCGTAAGCGAGGTTTCCCCGAGAAGTGACCGTGTTGGTCTCGACAC
>NZ_JBHZPJ010000042.1:0-3370 GCF_042788075.1 Nocardioides sp. YIM B13467 | reverse complement strand
GGCGATGAGTCTCGGCCGCTCGATCGACCACTGGGGCACCAACCCCGGCGACGCGATCGACGCAGAACTGGCCGCCATCGAAACCTCCCTCGACAGGCTGCTCACCCGAGACCCCGCCTACTGGCGCACAGGACAAAAGAAGAACTCCCTGGAGCGGCTGCAGAAGCTCCACGCCAAACTGGCCGCGGTCAGACTCCGGGTGCTCGCCTCTGCCGGCGACATCGCCGAAGAGACCGGTGCGAAGGATGCGTCGGGGTGGATGCGGGCCGAGCTGCTGGTCGACAAGGCCGTGGCCCGATCCCAGATCAAGCTCGCGACCAGCGTCGCGAAGTACGACCTCGTCGCCGCCGACCTCGCTGAGGGTGTCGTGTCCCAGGACAAGGCCCGGGTGATCACCCAGGCCCTCGACAAGATCGAGACCAACCCGGTCGCCAGTGCCGAGGACCTGGTTCTGGCCGAGAAGCTCCTGGTCGACTACGCCACCCGGCTGACCGCCAACGAACTCCGCATCGTCGGCAAACGGATCCTGGCCGAGATCGACCCCGTCCGGTTCGAAGACGCCGAAGCCAAAGCCCTCCTCGCCGAAGAAGAACGCGCCCACCAGAAGACCGCCCTGCGGGTCTGGGACAACCACGACGGCACCATCGGCTTCGACGGTGTCCTCCCGGTCTCGATCGGGATGAGGTTCAAGCGGCTGGTCGAGGCCTATGCCCAACCTCGCAAGCAGCAACTCGTCGGCAAGGGTGCCCCGCTGCCTCCCTGGGAACGACTCATGGGCCAGGGCTTCGCCCGGCTCCTGGAGACCGTCGACGCGTCAGCGTTGCCCCGGCATGGTGGTGATGCGACCACCATCAACGTGGTCATCTCCCTCGAGGAGCTCCGCAAAGACCTCGGCGTCGCGACCCTGGGCTATGACGAGTCCAACGGGGCCACGATTTCGGCCGCGGAAGCCAGGCGGATGGCCTGCAACGCCACCATCATCCCCTGGGTCCTCGGCGGCGACAGCGAGGTCCTCGACGCCGGCCGAGGCAGCAGGTTCTTCCAACCCATCCAACGCAAAGCACTCCGGCTACAGCAGAAGTGCTGCCAAGCCGAAGGCTGCGACATGCCACCGGAATGGTGCGACGCCCACCACCTCGACCCCTGGGCTGCCGGCGGGAAGACCAACTTGAAGGACGGGGCGTTGTTGTGCCCGCATCATCACCGTCTGGCGCACAACCCTGCGTACGTCCATGAGCGCCTGCCGGATGGCAGCATCCGGTTCACCCGCCGCCCCTAACCGGCTGCGTTGAGACCCTCTCGACTCCACACTCGCCGCTTCCCTGCTGGCGGGGACACTTCCCCACCGCGGCGAAGGTCCCCCACGCTCCGGAGGGTGGTGAAGCTCCGCGCCCGCGGGGAACTCGTCACCCTGCCGGCAACGAGCCCGTCCCGGGTTATGCGATGGCTCGCTTGTGAACTGTTCACAAGGTCGCGCCCACTGTCGTAGGCGCCCTCGAGGAACCGAGCCTTCCGCGCACGGCCAGCCCACGGCCCAAGCACGCACCCAACTGAATCCGCTGCGCCAAACCCCGCCGCCGACCCGATAGCCAGCCAAAATTCTCGCCGGAGCCCGGTGTCAAGGATCGCCGCAGGCGACCGGCGAAGCCGGCGGCCGAAGGCCGTCCTTGACTCCGGGGTTCGGCGAGAACACCCTTCAGGAATGGGTCGGCGGCGAACGCCGCAACGAAACCACGGCACCTTCAGCGCGCCCTCCCGAGACCAAACCAAGGACTCGACAAAGCTCGACCACCGAAGCCAGCACCCACAGAAGCAAGCCCCCGACGTGCCGTACGTGTCCGAGATCACGTTCCCAGACACACCCAGAACATGAACACTTTCTAGGATTGAGCGTGAAACCCACGCAGGACCTCGTAACCACCTGATGGAACGGATTCGGAGGGTTACACGACCCCCTTTAGGCTTGCCTTAGTACATCCACGGAAGGTTGAACTCCCTTATGCGTGACATCCGCGTTGCGATCGTCGGTGCCGGCCCGGCCGGCATCTACGCTGCCGACATCCTCACGAAGGAGCACCCTGGTGCGCGCGTCGACGTCATCGAGCGCCTGCCTGCTCCCTACGGCCTGGTTCGCTACGGCGTGGCTCCTGACCACCCGCGAATCAAGGAGATCATCAAGGCGCTGAAGCGCGTCCTGAACCAGGACAGCATCCGCTTCATCGGCAACGTCGACTTCGGCACCGACCTCAAGCTCGACGACCTGCACCGGTTCTACGACGCCGTCATCTTCGCCACCGGCGCGATGGCCGACCGCGAGCTCGACATCCCGGGGATCGATCTGCCCCAGTCCTACGGCGCGGCCGACTTCGTCAGCTGGTACGCCGGGCACCCCGACGTCTCCCGCGAGTGGCCCCTCGACGCCGAGGAGGTCGCCGTCCTCGGCGCCGGTAACGTCGCGCTCGACGTCGCCCGCATGCTGGCCAAGCCCGCCGACGAGCAGCTGGTCACCGAGATCTCCGACAACGTCTACCAGGGCCTGAAGAAGAACCCGGCCAAGACGATCCACGTCTACGCCCGCCGCGGCCCGGCGCACATCAAGTTCAGCCCGATGGAGCTGCGCGAGCTCTCCCACTCCCCGTCCGTCGACGTCGTCGTCGAGGAGGAGGGCTTCGAGATCGACGAGGCCGGCGAGAAGGCGATCCAGAGCCACAAGGCGACGAAGCTGGTGGCCGACATCCTCCTGAAGTACATGGAGGCGCCCGCCGGCGACAAGCCCCACAAGATCGTCATCCACATGATGCAGAACCCCGTCGAGATCCTCGGCGAGGACGGTCAGGTGGTCGCGCTGCGCAGCGAGAAGACCGAGTACAACGGCGACGGCACCGTCACCGGCACCGGCGAGTTCACCGACACCCCGGTCCAGGCCGTCTACCGCGCCGTCGGCTACCTCTCTGAGGCCCTCCCCGACGTACCCTTCGACAGCGAGAACGGCGTCATCCCCAACGCCGGCGGCCGAGTGCTCGACCTCAACGGCGAGCACATCAACGGGACGTACGTCACCGGGTGGGTCAAGCGCGGACCGGTCGGCCTCATCGGCCACACCAAGTCTGACGCCAAGGAGACCATCGACAACCTCCTCCACGACCTCGACAAGCTCAAGCCCGCCGAGCTCGGCTCGACCGCGGCGGTCCTCGAGCACCTGTCCGGCAAGGGCGTCGAGTTCACCACCATCGAGGGCTGGGAGAAGCTCGACAACCACGAGCGCTCGCTCGGCGAGGCCCAGGGCCGCGAGCGGATCAAGGTCGTCCCCCGCGACGAGATGATCCAGATCTCCAACCACTGCCACTGACACACGTACGAAGCGGGGTGG
>NZ_JBHZPJ010000041.1:0-2434 GCF_042788075.1 Nocardioides sp. YIM B13467 | reverse complement strand
GTCGCCGGCGACGACGCCGGGCCGCCCTCCCGGATCCTCGCCCAGGACGGCGGCTGGCCGCTGCTCGCCGAGCCCTCCTCGGGGGCGCGGACCGGCGACAACGCGCTGCGCTCCTACCGGCTGCTGCTCGAGTCGCCGCTCGCCGAACGGATCGAGCGCGTCGTCGTCTACGGCCACCCGACCCTCTCCCGACCGGTCACCAACCTGCTCGCCCGCGCAGACATCGAAGTCATCGCGGCCCCGGTCGACGGTGTCTGGCCCGCGCGCCCGTTCCGGGTCGACCGCACGATCCGCACTCGGCTCCATGTCGAGGGCGAGCCCGATCCGGCGTGGTTGGAGGAGTGGCGCGAGGCCGACCGCACGATCAGCCGCCAGCTGGATCGGCTGCTCCATGGGCAGCAGGAGATGACGGCGTACGACGTCGCCGGCTGTGTCGCCCGCGCCCTGCCCGACGGTGGGCTGCTGATGCTCGGCCCCTCCAATCCCGTACGCGACCTGGACCTGATGATGCGGCCCAACCGCGTCGGCGGACGACGGAAGGTGCTGGCCAACCGTGGCCTGGCCGGCATCGACGGCATCGTCTCCACCGCGATCGGTGCCGCAGTCGGCCGCGAGTCCTCGACGCGCGCGCTCGCGCTGATGGGCGACGTCACCTTCCTGCACGACGCCGGCGGTCTTCTCCTCGGTCCCGAGGAGGTCCGCCCGGACCTGACCATCGTCGTCGCCAACGACGACGGCGGCTCGATCTTCGCCTCCCTCGAGCAGGGCGCCGACGACTACGCCGACAGCTTCGAGCGCCTCTTCGGCACCCCGCACGGGACCTCCCTCGAAGCGCTCTGCGCCGCCCACCGCATCCCGCACCTCGCGGTCACCTCCGTGCCCGAGCTCGAGGCCGCCCTCGCCAGCCCCAACGGCGGCATCGAGGTCGTCGAGGCCGTGGTCTCCCGCGACGACCGCCGAGAGCTCGACCTGGCCATCCGCGCGCTCGCCCGTTCCTGAGCGGCCGACCCGGTCGGCCATGGCACAGTGTGCCCGTGACCGAACAGCCGCAGCCGCAATGGCCGACCGTGGTGCCGTACGTGGAGTCCTACTCGGGCGGGACGCGAGTGATGACGCTCGAGATGGCATCCACTGCGAAGGAGAAGTTCCTCGCCGCGATGCCGCCGATCGTCGCGATCGACGGACGTGACTACTGGGTCTACTGGGGCCAGGTCAGTTTCCAGATCCCCGCGGATCGCGCTTGCCATGTCAGCGTGCGCTGCGAGGGCGGACAGAGCGGCGGGCAGTATTCGCAGGATCTCGGATTCCGCGTAGCCTCGGCACTGCTCCCGCCCGGTACGGAGCCGGTGCGGATGCAGTATCTGTGCCACTTCGCCTCCGGCGTCGGATCGATCACCATGTCCTGATCAGCGCTCGGTGACGCGGAGCAGGTCGCCAGGCTGGCACTCGAGTACGTCGCAGATCGCGGTCAGTGTCGAGAACCGGATCGCACGCGCACGCCCGTTCTTGAGGATCGACGCGTTCGCCAGGGTGATCCCGATCCTGTCGGCGAGCTCGGTGAGCGTCATCCCGCGCTCCTCGAGGAGGGTGTCGAGGTGCACGGTGACGCGGTGGTCGTCGGTCATACGGTGAGATCCACCTCTTGCTGCAGCCTCGCGCCGCGGCTCATCACCCGACCGCAGGTGATAGCGACGACACCCAGGATCAGAGGGGTCCAGTCCGGTCCCTCGATGCTGCTCAGAGACGAGGTCCAGGTCAGGCCTGTCTCGGACGTCGTCACGGCGGCGAGGAAGATGCCGTTGCCGAGGTCCGCGCCGAGCGGGCACAGGACCGACATGGCGATCAAGAACCAGCCGAGCGTACGCAGGAGCCTGGCGGGTCGTGACGAGAAGAGGCCTTCGAGTCGGGCGGTTCTGATGGTCCGGCGGGCGAGGAGGCATGCGCCGACGAGCAGAACAGTGCTGAGGAACCCTCGATCGACGCGGCGAACTGAAGTGCGAAACTCGGATTCCGCCTGCAGAAGGTGGTGCCCGAGGAGAACATGCGGGCATCTGGCTCGACGTACAAGGCTTTCTGCGGGTCTTCATCGGAACCTGCTATGAAGTTGTCGGACCCGACGCAGATGTCCTTCGAGAACTCGAAGATGCTGGCATTCTCGGCCTTGCCGAGCAGGTGCAAGGTGGTGATCACGCCAGCGAAAAGGGCGAACGCGACCATGAGCGCGAAGATCAGATCGACCAGTGTGCTCAACGGCGCGAGCGGGTCACGCTCAGCCGCTGGCCCGTCGGCATGTGGGGTGCGCGACACGGCGTCTCCTTATCGTTTTTCGATGTTGTCGATAAACGATAAGGCATCTCCGCACCCCGTGATGTCGAGTCGGCTCGTCCTGACGGGAAATCTCGTCGAGTCGGCTCGTTAGAACGAGCCGACTCGA
>NZ_JBHZPJ010000040.1:0-11983 GCF_042788075.1 Nocardioides sp. YIM B13467 | reverse complement strand
CCCCCTCCCCACTAGGGTGCGGCTGTGGATACCTTCGGAGTCGTAGCCCTCGTCGGTCTGACCCTGCTCTACTTCGTGATCGAGTCGTCGGCGAGCAAGACGCGGACGGAGCTCACTCGCCGGCTGAACAGGCTCGAGGACAAGGTCGACCTGCTCCTGACGCACGCGGGGCTGGAGGAGCCGCCGGTGCCGCGCCAGGACGAGGTCGTCGCGCTGGTGCGCTCGGGCAAGAAGATCGAGGCGATCAAGGTCTATCGGGAGGCGACCGGCGCCGGGCTGGCCGAGGCCAAGCGAGCGGTCGAGCAGCTCACCTGACCAGCCCACCTCGCCAACCTCGCCAGCATCGCCTCAGGGGCGGATGGGAGACTGACCCTGTGCGTGTCATCGTCGTCGGAGCAGGGATCGCCGGACTGACCGCGGCCCGCGATCTGTCCCTGAAGGGCCACCGGGTCACGGTGCTGGAGGCATCCGACCGGGTCGGTGGAAAGATCCGCGGGGAGTCCGTCGCCGGGCAGACGGTCGACGTCGGCGCCGAGGCGATGCTCAACCGCCGGCCGGAGGGCGTGTCGCTGGCCCGGGAGATCGGCCTCGACGTGGTCCACCCGACCGACGCGAAGTCGTCGATCTGGTCGCGCGGCGCGCTGCGGCCGATCCCGCGGTCGATCATGGGCGTGCCCCTCGACCTGGCCGCGCTCGAGTCCTCGGGTCTGCTCTCGGAGGAGACCCTGGAGGTCGTACGCCGCGAACCCACGCTCCCACCTGCGAAGACGGACGAGGACATCTCGGTCGGTGACTTCATCGCGTCCCGTTTCGGGGACGAGACGGCCGACCGGCTGGCGGACCCGCTGCTGGCCGGGGTCTACGCCGGTCATGCCCGCCGGATCTCGGTGAAGGCGGCCGCCCCGCAGCTGTTCATGCTCGCCGAGAAGGGGTCGCTGCTGGAGGCCGCCGCGGCGCTGCCGAGCTCGGACGTCCCGGTCTTCGCCGGGATCGACGGCGGGATGTCGCGGTTGCCCGAGACCCTCGCCGAGGGACTGGACATCCGGCTCGACACCCCGGTCGACGCGGTCACGCGCACTCCGCAGGGCTTCTTGGTCGAGCACAGCCTGATCGAGACCGGTGGTGAGGTCGAGGCCGCCGACGCCGTCGTGGTCGCGACCCCCGCTCCGGTGGCTGCCAAACTGCTCCGCTCGACCGCCCCGGCGGTCGCGCGCGAGCTGTCCGGGATCGAGACCGCGAGCGTCGCGGTGGTGACCTTCGCCTTCCCTGACCTCCCCGCGAAGCTGTCCGGCAGGTCCGGGTTCCTCGTCCCGCCGGTCGAGGAGTGTGCGATCAAGGCGTCCACCTTCTCCTTCGCCAAGTGGGCGTGGGTGGGGGAGCGTGGCAACTACCTGCGTACGTCCATCGGCCGCCACGGCGAGCCACCCTCGGACGACGACGACCGGCTCGTCGCCGACTCCCTGGCGGCCCTGGCCGAGATCGCCGGCGTTACCGCGACGCCGACCGACGTGCACGTCCAGCGCTGGACCGACGCGCTCCCGCAGTATCCCGTCGGCCACCTCGACCGAGTCGTCCGGATCCGGCAAGGACTCCGCGGTGTCCCCGGACTCGCCCTCGCCGGGGCCTCCTACGACGGCGTCGGGATCCCCGCGACGATCGCCTCGGCCCACCGAGCCGCTGCGGACATCAGCTGAACCTCAGGCCGGCACCCACCGCAGCGTCGAGACACAGACGTCCAGAGCCAGCTTCCACGCCACGAACTTCTCGTCGGTCGCCGCCATGTCCAACGGTCGGGCGAGCGTTGCCGTCAGCTGGAGCCCCCGACGCCGCTTCGAGCCCGGGATAGGGGTCATGTAGACGATCGACGTCGCGACCACGGCCTCGTCGCCCTCGGCGGTCTTGATCGACTCGCGCTCGTACCGGATGAACCGCTTGTCGCCGAACAACGGCTTGGCTCCGTGGTCACGGATGATCGCGGCGACGTGGGTGTCGAGGGTCCCGCCGCTGTGGGCGTGGAACGTCGTCGCGACGATCGCGCCGGGAATGATGGCGAGGCTGTCGGTCTCGGCGGTGGCGGCGAAGTAGGCCTTGACCTGATGCTGCTTCATGAGCGCGTACGCCTGATCGAGCTGCGCACGCATGGAGGCGTGGAGCTCGGGCCTGTTGATGCTCATGAAGCGCTTCTTCAACGCCGCGTCCATCGCGGCCCGGTCGACCTCGTCCGGCGAGTGACGTTCCCAGCCGGGGAGGAGCCTCAGCTCGAACTCGGGCTCTTTGGTGCCACCCATCAGCTCGCGTAGCGAGGACTGCGGGGCGGGTGCTGCCTCAGACAAAGGACGAGTCCTCCCATACGTCGAACGGGTCGCTCGGCATGCCGGGGATCGGCTCTGCCGAGAACGGGGTGCCATCGGGGCGTTCGACCTCGAGCTCGGCGAGGAAGAGCGGCATGTCCGCGATGGTGAGACCGAAGATCTCGGGTGCGCCTGCCTCGACCACGACCATCACGCTGATCTCCTGCGTCGAGAAGACGAAGATGCCGGTGAGGAACTCGACGGTCTCACCGTCGACCTCTCCGGTCCTGGACGCGAGACATCTCAGTCCGGGACCGAGAGCGGCCCCAACGTACTCATCGACGTCGAAGCCCTGCTGCCGCCACTCCTCGGGCGAGGTCGGCTCGCCGCCCCCGAGTACGACCCGCACCCGGCTGACGACGGGCGCGGGCAGCGGCCAGTGGAGCATCGAGGCCAGCGTCCCGGGGTGGAGGTCGCTGGCGAGGTGGTGCGCGAGCAGGGCACGCGCGTCGGGGTCGACCTCGTCGGTCCACTCGCCGTCCCAGGTGTCGCGGAGCGTGGCGAGCACGTCCTCGACCCACCTCTCCGCACCCGCGGCGTCGAGCTCGCCCGCGTTCGGGACCCAGATCCATCGCTCCGACGGTTGGGCGATCTCAGCTTGCCATGTCTCCGGCATCATCCCTCCGAGGGCTGTGCGCTCTGCTGGTCATGGGTGCGCCGCTCGTTCAGCGCCTGGCTCGTCGAGGTGGTGCCGTACCACTCGCCTGCCCACTTCCCCAGGCCGCTGAGCCCGTCGAAGCCAGCCCCGACCTTTTGGCCCCAGGTCCCCGTGCGTATCCCCCCGTAGATGGCCATCCCGGTAGCGATGTCGGAGCCGCTCATGATGCCCACGGGAATGTCCTTGGGGGGCTTGAACGGGTTGGCCATCCAAGCGGCCCTGGTCCGGGGGACCTCCCTGAAGCCGGTGGAGATGGAGAGTGCGGTCTTGAACTTGGCGCCGAACGTGACGTTCACGGGAGGCGGGTTCAGCGGCGCCGCTCGTTTCAGAGCAAAGTTTCCGTAGCCTCGTCCGGCCGCGCCGGCGGTCTTCCCGCCGGAGGCGGCACCCTTCCCCATCGCTGTCCAAGCCTTCCCGATCTGGCCGAGCTTTCCGAAGGGGAGCACCGCGAGAACCGCTAAGAGCACGTCTGTCACCTCGCATTTGCCGGCTGACGCCTGGACGATCTTGCCGATCAGCACCAAGGCGCCGAGGGCGAATCCGATGACGGCGACGATGCCACCGAGGAAGAGCCCGGCGATCATGAAGACCATCGCGATGGCCTCGAGGATGTTGATCAGGAAGCCGAAGATCTCCCAGAAGCCGTCCTTGATGCTGCCGGCCATCTCGTTGCCGATGCCGTTGACCGCGAGATCGTAGGCTTCGTCCCAGGTGTCGTAGTGGGCGTCCCAGCTCTCGGCATCGTCGTGCCACTCGTTGTACGCGGCCTCCTTGGCCTGGCCCTCGGCGTCGTCCTCCTCGCGGTCTCCTGGTAGCGCCTCATAGGCGGCCCACTTGTCCGTGCAGGAGTCGACCAGCGGCCGCATCTTGTCCTGGAGCTCCCCGAGGCTCGTGCCGTACGCCGCGATCAGCGGCCCCACGGGCGTGTAGAGCTCGCTGGCCTCCCGCAACGTCTCGTAGGAGGACCCGATCTTGTCCTGGAGTTCGGCGACGGCCTTCCCCTGCATCTGGCCGTCGGCCAGCTCGCCGGTGGCGATCTGCTCGAGGACGGTTGCCGCGTCGGACATCTGGATCCCGAGCTCTTCGATCTTGTTCCCGCGATCGACGATCACCGCCGAGTCGCCGGTGAGGGGTTGGATCTCGCGACCCTTCGGTGACTGATCCATGACTCACTCCATCCGTCTATTTCTGCTGGAACAGGAGAGCTGTCTCGCTGTCCCAGTTCTGGAATCCCTCGACTACGCCTTTGATGTGGTCCCGCACGTCGGAGAGCTCGTCCTTGAGATCCTTGCGCTTCATGTCCCAGCGCTGTTCGAAGTCGTCGGCCTGACTGCGCAGCTCGCCGCGGCGGAACGGGTTCCCGATGGCGCCTTCGAGAGCGTCGGAGTTGCCGACCGCGTGGTCGAACTCGTCGATGATCGAATCCAGCTTCTTGACCGTCTGATCGAGGGTGTCGATCTTGATGGAGACGTCTGGCACGTCGCTACGCCCTTCCGGTATGCGCAGGCTCGCCGAGGAGGCGCGAAAGCGCTCTCAGCCGCAGGCGAATGGGGGGATCGAGGTGGCGTACATCCCGAGACAACCTGGCGACGGACACCCGAGTGGAACGTTACAACACGGCCTGGCGCGGAGGGTTAACAAACTCCCAATCGAATGTAGAAAACTGCTGATGATTTCAGCGTAGGAACTCGACGATCCCGGCAAGAGCCTCAGGTGCGGCCGGGGCGACCCCGGGGAGCGACATGAACCCATGGAACGCGGTGTCGTAGTCCACGAGCGAGACGGATGTCCCGGCAGCACGGAGCGCCTCCGCATACCGCGTGCCGTGGTCGCGGATCGGGTCGTGCAGCGCCGTGATGATGTAGGCCGGCGGCAGGTCGGCGTGCGACGCGGCACGCAGGGGAGAGGCCTGCCAGGACTCGTCCCCGTAGCGCTCGCCCATGTAGAGGTGCCCGAAGGTGCTCATCTGCGTCGAGGTGAGCACGGGCCCGTTGGCGTTGGCCGCCTCGGAGGGGAACTTCTCGTACATCTCCACCGCCGGATAGATCAACACCTGCGCGCCGATGGCGGGACCGCCCGCGTCACGCGCCATCAGCGAGACCACGGCCGCCAGGTTGCCGCCGGCGCTGTCGCCCATCACTGCGATCCGTGACGGGTCTCCACCCAGGTCAGCGGCGTGTTTCGCGACCCACTCCACGGTGGCCCAGGCGTCCTCGACCGCGGCCGGGAACGGATGCTCCGGCGCCAGCCGGTAGGACGGCGCGATCACGATCGACCCGGTCCCCGCGGCCACGTGCGAGGAGACCCACGCGCTCTGCTCCGGCGTCCCGAGACACCAGCCGCCGCCGTGGAAGTTGATGACGACCGGCGCTGCCTCGCCGACGCCAGGAGGCGTGTAGATCATGAAACGGCGCCCGTCGACGTACGTCTCCTTGATCTCGACGTCCGCGGGACGGCCGAAGAGGAACGCGGTGACCGGCCCGGTGCGGAGCCCCTCGCGCTGGGCGCGCAGGGCGATCATCTCCTCGGCGTTCAGCGGTGTCTTGACCAGGCGCTCCTGGAGGAAGGCGAAGATGCGGGTACGCAGCGGCAGCATGCCCACACCATAGAGGCCGGAGGATGGAGCCCGGCGCGGATCGGCGACCGGCCGTAGCGCAAAATAGGGGCATGACCGACCCGCAGGCCGACATCAAGTCCAACGCAGCCAAGATCAACGAGCTCAACGACACCATCCGCTACACGATGTGGTCGGTCTTCTCCCTCGAGGAGACCCTCGGCGACGCCGACCGCAAGGCCGAGGCGGTCGAGGTCGAGGAGCTCTTCGCCGCCCTCGCGGGCGAGGACATCGTGGTGCGCGGCACCTACGACGTGGCCGGCCTGCGCGCCGACGCCGACGTGATGTTCTGGCTGCACGCCGACTCCTCCGACAAGCTCCAGTCGGCCTACCACCGCCTGCGCCGCACCGCCTTCGGTGGACGGCTCGTGCCGGTCTGGTCGCAGATGGCGCTGCACCGCCCGGCCGAGTTCAACCGGAGCCACCTGCCCGCGTTCCTCGCCGACGAGCGCACTCACGACTACGTCGCGGTCTACCCGTTCATCCGTTCCTACGAGTGGTATCTCCTCGACGACAAGGAGCGCCGCCGCCTGCTGGCCGAGCACGGCCAGATGGCGCGCGACTACCCCGACGTGCGGGCCAACACCGTCCCGTCCTTCGCCCTCGGCGACTACGAGTGGATGCTGGCCTTCGAGGCCGACGACCTCTCCCGCATCGTCGACCTGATGCGCCACCTCCGCGGCTCCGAGACCCGTCGTCACGTACGCGAGGAGGTGCCGTTCTACACCGGCGCCCGCGTCGAGATCGGCGATCTCCTGGAGCGCCTTCCCTGACGCATGCCTGACCGGTCGGGTCGTCTCGGAAATTCCCTGTCCGGCCGCGTACGTCTCCACTAACCTTTCCCGTCGCGGTGGCCGTGCTCGGGTTCGTGTGCCGATCCCGTCACGTCTGCTGAGACATCCACGTGACCTTGGGAGGGCAGAGACGTGGGGATGACCATCCCTGGGGAGTTGGACTTCGTTCTCGACCTGCTCGGCTATGAATGGCCGAACGTCGACGAAGATGCGGTCCGCGACGCCGCGCAGCTGCTGCGCGGTCTGGAGTCGGACCTGCGTACCACGCTCGATGAGCTGGAGATCCGGGTCAACGAGCTCGGTGACGGTGCCAAGGCGCAGTCGGTGAATGCGCTGATCAGAGCCTGGACCGATAACCGCACGGCCAACATGGACGCGGTGCTCGACGCGCTCCCGGAGGTTGCGAACGGGATCGACATGCTCGCCGATGCGATCGTCGGCCTGAAGGTCAAGGTGATCGCCGAGCTGACGATCACCGCCGCGCAGATCGCGGCGGCGGCTGCGACCGCGGTGGTCACCGGCGGCCTCAGCGTGCTCGGCAACGCAGCGATCATCGCCGCTCGGAAGAAGGCGCTCGACATCGCCACCGACATCGCCATGGACGAGGTGATCGGCCAGGTCGCGAGCATGGTGATCGAGCCGCTGACCGGAACGATCACCGAGCTCGCCATGTCGATCGCAGAGGCTCCGATCGTGACCGACGGAGAGGCGACCACGGGGACTCAGCTCAGCTACGACCTGATGGAGCAGATCGCCACGGCGCTCAGCGACTGCGGCGCCGACCAGTACGACCTGTGCGCGACCTTCGCCGCCGACGTGTCCGCCCTTCCCCTCTTCGCGTCTTAGGAGACAGCTATGGCCAAGCAGATCGGCGACGTCGCCAAGGAGGCCTTCGAGAAGGCGGGCGAGGTCCTCACCGAGGTCGGAGACTCGCTCAAGAAGAACGCAGACGACGTGGCCGACGACATCCGGAAGCAGGCGGAGGCTCGTCGTGATCTGGACGGCGAGATGGGGCCTGGTGAATTCAAGTCTGTTAACCGGAACCATAAGTACAAGCAGCAGAAACTTGGCGCTGAGTACGAGAAGCAGGTGACTGGTCGAGACGACGGGACAGAATATGCCGTCAAAGGCTCGCGTGGCAACGAGGTCAAATTCGACGGGTTCGATGGCGAAAAGCTGCAAGAAACAAAACACGGCTACGGAGCCATGGTCAACGAGTCGGGGAGCCTGAATGGCGCGCAGAAAGAGAAGTGGCTTGATCAGGCTCAGCGCCAAGTCGATGCGGCCGATGGAACTCCCATCGAATGGGTATTCTCAAACGAGAGTGCAAGGCAAGCAGCCGACGAGCTGTTCTTCGAGTACGACCTGGATATATCGACTCGCCAGCAGGACTTCGTTCCGCCGGGGAGTGATTGGGAGGGCTGGAAATCGCCTGATATCCCGAAGAAGAAGGGTGAGTAGCGCCCCGGGGTCGCCGTGCGGTGTAGCAGTGGCGGGCCCGGGTGAGATCCCGGAAGAGCAAGGAGTGGTGATAGCCTGATGAGCGTGAATGACGAGCTGATCATACGAGGATTCTGGGGTCCTCGACAGGAGTCCCCCGAGACGATCGCCGACAAGTTGGTGGCGTTTATCGCGCGACTGGACGGTGTCTTGGGTGAGAGCATCACGTGGACGTCACATCGACTGCCGGGTGAATCTCTGGCTGATCAAACAGTCGCCAGGCAAGTTGTGACTGCGGCATTCGCGGAGAATATCGATGCGCCACATCTCGGTATAAGTCAGTCGTACGACGGGAAAGCGACGAAGTTCGAGTTCGTATCCATCGGTATGGTCGTGGGTGGACACTCGGACGTCAAGAATGTAAAGAACAGCATCGTTTTCAAGATTCGAGGCGCCGAGGTGGAGCGCTTTGGTGCTGCTGTCCTGCGGGTTATCGTGTCGGAGTGGGATCCTGACTGGGGTGACGTCACAACGATGCCATTCATGAAGGAACTCGCTGGTGTTCAGCCCCGCGGAAAGCCAATTCCGAAGATGGGCCTCGTGACCTACCTCTCCGAGGGCCGCGCCCAGGCCCTCCCGGGTGGGTTGGAGAAGCATCTCCAGAAGCTCGACAACGGCGGGGTTCTGATCGGATCCGGCGAGAACGACGGCTTCTTGACAGTGGCCAAAGCTACCGAGTTCGCCAAGGTGCTGAAGCTGAGCGCGGCCTTCGCGGAGACGCCGACGACGCGCAGCAAGCTCTGAGCTAGATCAGCGGCCCCGCAGGCGCGCCAGGGCGCTCATCCCGTGGTAGATCACGACCGCGGCGATGGTGCCCAGCGCGATGCCGGTGAAGGTGAGGTCGCCGAAGGTCAGGGTCAGGTTGCCGATCCCGATGACCAGGGCGACGGCGGCGGTGAACTGGTTGACCGGGTCGGCGAAGTCGACCCGGTTGTCCAGCCAGATCCGGATGCCGATCAGTCCGATCAGGCCGTAGAGCGCGACGGTGATCCCGCCGAGCACGCCGGCAGGGATGGTGTTCAGGAGCGCCCCGAACTTCGGAGACAGCGACAGCAGGATCGCCACCACGCCGGCGACCCAGTACGCAGCGGTCGAGAAGACCCGGGTCGCGGTCATGACGCCGATGTTCTCGCCGTACGTCGTGGTCGCCGAGCCGCCGAAGCCACCGGCGATGGTGGTGGCGAGCCCGTCGGCGAACAGTGCCCGGCCGGTCTCGCGGTTGATGGTGTCGTCACCGGCGAGGTGGGCGACGCTGCGTACGTGGCCGACGTTCTCGGCGACGAGGACGAGCACGACCGGCAGGAACATGGGCACGACCGACCAGGACACGGTCGGGGTGGAGAAGTCGGGGAGCCCGAACCAGGCGGCTTCCTGGAACGCCGAGGTGTCGATCTGGCCCATGACCAGCGCGGCGAGGTAGCCGACGACGACGCCGACCAGGATGGAGAGCCTGGCGATCAGGCCGCGGAAGGCGACGGCGACGACGAGCACGGTGGCCAGCGTGATCGCGGCGACCAGAACGGCACCGTTGTCGGGGTTGGCCGGGTCGCCGCCGACGACGTTGTTGGTAGCGGCCGAGGCCAGGTTGAGACCGATCAGCGCGACGATCGCACCGGTCACCACCGGCGGCATCAGCGCCTCGATCCAGCCGGTGCCGGTGACCATCACGATCACGCCGACCAGCGCGAGCAGCGCACCGGTGACCAGGATGCCGAAGAGCGCAGCCCCCATCCCGTCGCCGCCCATCGCGGCACCGATCGGCGCGATGAAGGCGAATGAGGAGCCGAGGTAGCTGGGCAGCCGGTTGCGCGTGATGAGCAGGAACAGCAGCGTGCCGAGGCCGGAGAAGAACAGCGTCGTGGTCGGCGGGAAGCCGGTCAGCAACGGCACCAGGAACGTGGCGCCGAACATGGCGACCACGTGCTGGCCGCCGAAGCCGATCGTCCGGGGCCAGGTCAACCGCTCCCCGGGCTTGACGATCGCCCCTTCGCGTACGTTCTTGCCGTCATCGTGCAGATCCCAGCCGAGTCGCATCTCGCACCCTCTTCAGCTCTCGTACGGCGCGGTTCGCCGCCCGCCGAACGATAGGGCCGATTCGCGCGGGGACGGAAGCCAGGCCATCCGTAGGGTTGGACACATGACGATCCGAATCGGAGTCCAGATCCAGCCCCAGCACGCCGACTACGCCCAGATCCGCGATGCCGCCCGCCGCGCGGAGGAGATCGGCGTCGACATCCTCTTCAACTGGGACCACTTCTACCCGCTCTACGGTGAGCCCGACGGCAAGCACTTCGAGGCCTGGACCATGCTCGCGGCCTGGGCCGAGCAGACCACCCGCGCCGAGATCGGCTGCCTGGTGACCTGCAACTCCTACCGCAACCCCGAGCTGCTCGCCGACATGGCCCGCACCGTCGACCACATCTCCGACGGCCGGCTGGTGTTCGGGATCGGCTCGGGCTGGTTCGAGAGGGACTACACCGAGTACGGCTACGACTTCGGCACCGCCGGCTCGCGCCTCGACGCGCTCGGCGAGGCGCTCCCGCGCATCGAGAAGCGCTGGTCCGAGCTCAACCCCGCACCCGTCCGGAAGATCCCGGTCATGATCGGTGGCGGCGGGGAGAAGAAGACCCTGAAGTACGTCGCGAAGCATGCCGACATCTGGCACTCCTTCTCCGACGTGGCGACTCTCGAGCGCAAGCGAGGCGTGCTCGCCGGCCACTGCGAGGCGATCGGCCGCGACGTGAACGAGATCGAGATCTCGACCGCAGCCAACAGCGCGGAGGCCGCCAAGCCGCTCTACGACGCCGGTGCCCGGCTGTTCACCTACGGAGTCGGCGGGCCTGACTACGACCTCAAGCCGCTGGAGGACCTGGTCGCCTGGCGTGACTCGGTCGGCGCCTGACCGTTTGCCGAGGTAACTCGGTCAGCTGCCGCTTCCCGCGTGGAACTCCACGAAGGAAGCGCGCGCTCACCGAGTTACCTCGGTCTGCATTCAGTCCGCGACGACCGTCCCCGTCGTCGCCTGCAGGTCGGCGTACGCCTTCGAGAGCTGCTGCGTCATCGGCCCGCGCTCGATCGGCCGGCCGTCGAGGGAGACCACCGGGGTGAGCCCGCCCATCGTGCCGGTGACGAAAGCCTCGTCGGCGGTGTGGGCGTCGGTGAGCGAGAAGTCGCCGACGTCCACAGGCAGGCCCAGGTCGGCGGCGAGGTCGAGGACGGTGGCGCGGGTGATCCCCTCAGGGCACGCACGGGTCGTCGAGGTGCGCAGCACGCCGTCGCGTACGTGGAAGAAGTGGGTGGCGTTGGTCTCGGCGATGAAGCCGGCGTCGTCCAGCATCAGCGCGTCGTCGGCGCCCGCGTTGTTGGCCTCGACCTTGGCCAGGATCGAGGGGATCAGGTTGTTGTGATGGATCTTCGGGTCGAGCATGTCGGCGCGCGGGCGGCGCTGGGCCGCGGTGATCAGCGTGATCCCGGAGTCGTCGTAGACCGGTGACTTGAACTCGGCAAGCACGATCAGGGTCGGACCCGACTGGTTGAGCCGCGGGTCCATGCCGGAGGTGACCTTGACGCCGCGCGAGAGCGTGAGCCGGATGTGGACGTCGTCGCGCATCTCGTTGGC
The DNA here is from genome assembly GCF_042788075.1 of Nocardioides sp. YIM B13467. NCBI lineage: Bacteria > Bacillati > Actinomycetota > Actinomycetes > Propionibacteriales > Nocardioidaceae > Nocardioides > Nocardioides sp. YIM B13467. The sequence goes on along the minus strand of NZ_JBHZPJ010000040.1, from coordinate 447 downwards.
CGCCAGGCACTCGCGGATCGCCTCGGTCATGAACGCGTCCGACGGGATGTCCGAGAAGGCGAGAGCCCGCGCCGAGCGGCGCAGCCGCTGCAGGTGCTCATCGAGCTTGAAGATGCGTCCCTGGGTGAGCCGCAGGCCCTCCCAGACGCCGTCGCCGCCCTGGGCGAGCGAGTCGAACGGCGAGATCCGCGCCTCCAGGCGGTGGCTGAGCTCACCGTTGATCCAGACCTGGAGGTGGTCGTTGCGAGGGTCGTAGGTCTGCAGCATCAGTCAACTTTCATGACATAGGGGGCGAGGCGATCGTAGTAGGGCAGGCAGCGCTCCAGCAGCGGCGCCAGGCGCGCGGGCAGCGGGTCTGCGGCGCCGGGGGAGGAGGCGGCGAACCCGGTCGAGGCCCACACCCCGGAATACCAGTGCGGGGACCACACCCCGTCGGAGTCGCGTCGG
>NZ_JBHZPJ010000039.1:0-3177 GCF_042788075.1 Nocardioides sp. YIM B13467 | reverse complement strand
GCTTGGCGGCGTCCTACTCTCACAGGGGGAAACCCCCGACTACCATCGGCGCTGAAGAGCTTAACTTCCGTGTTCGGCATGGGAACGGGTGTGACCTCTTCGCTATCGCCACCAAACCATTGAGAGTGTTCTCTCAAAACTAGATAACAGTAAGCATACATTCAAATTGGTTAAGTCCTCGATCGATTAGTATCTGTCAGCTCCATGTGTCGCCACACTTCCACCTCAGACCTATCAACCTGATCATCTTTCAGGGATCTTACTTCCTTGCGGAATGGGAAATCTCATCTTGAGGGGGGCTTCATGCTTAGATGCTTTCAGCACTTATCCCGTCCGCACATAGCTACCCAGCGATGCCCTTGGCAGAACAACTGGTACACCAGCGGTGCGTCCATCCCGGTCCTCTCGTACTAAGGACAGCTCCTCTCAAATTTCCTGCGCCCGCGACGGATAGGGACCGAACTGTCTCACGACGTTCTGAACCCAGCTCGCGTACCGCTTTAATGGGCGAACAGCCCAACCCTTGGGACCGACTACAGCCCCAGGATGCGATGAGCCGACATCGAGGTGCCAAACCTCCCCGTCGATGTGGACTCTTGGGGGAGATAAGCCTGTTATCCCCGGGGTAGCTTTTATCCGTTGAGCGATGGCCCTTCCATGCGGAACCACCGGATCACTAAGCCCGACTTTCGTCCCTGCTCGACTTGTAGGTCTCGCAGTCAAGCTCCCTTGTGCCTTTACACTCTGCGAATGATTTCCAACCATTCTGAGGGAACCTTTGGGCGCCTCCGTTACCTTTTAGGAGGCGACCGCCCCAGTCAAACTGCCCACCTGACACTGTCTCCCCGCCCGATAAGGGCGGCGGGTTAGAAGGTCAATACAGCCAGGGTAGTATCCCACCGATGCCTCCACCGAAGCTGGCGCTCCGGTTTCCAAGGCTCCTACCTATCCTGTACAAGCTGTACCAACATTCAATATCAGGCTGCAGTAAAGCTCCACGGGGTCTTTCCGTCCTGTCGCGGGTAACCTGCATCTTCACAGGTACTATAATTTCACCGAGTCTCTCGTTGAGACAGTGCCCAGATCGTTGCGCCTTTCGTGCGGGTCGGAACTTACCCGACAAGGAATTTCGCTACCTTAGGACCGTTATAGTTACGGCCGCCGTTTACTGGGGCTTCAATTCGCACCTTCGCTTACGCTAAGCGCTCCTCTTAACCTTCCAGCACCGGGCAGGCGTCAGCCCCTATACTTCGCCTTACGGCTTCGCAGAGACCTGTGTTTTTGCTAAACAGTCGCCTGGGCCTATTCACTGCGGCTCTCTCGGGCTTGCACCCTAACAGAGCACCCCTTCTCCCGAAGTTACGGGGTCATTTTGCCGAGTTCCTTAACGAGAGTTCTCTCGATCACCTTAGGATTCTCTCCTCGCCTACCTGTGTCGGTTTGCGGTACGGGCACCTCTCACCTCGCTAGAGGCTTTTCTTGGCAGTGTGGAATCAGGAACTTCGCTACTATAATTCGCTCGCCATCACAGCTCAGCCTTCACGGGAAACGGATTTGCCTATTTCCCAGCCTAACTGCTTGGACGCGGATATCCAATACCGCGCTTACCCTATCCTCCTGCGTCCCCCCATTGCTCAAATGGTGAGGAGGTGGTACAGGAATATCAACCTGTTATCCATCGCCTACGCCTTTCGGCCTCGGCTTAGGTCCCGACTAACCCTGAGCGGACGAGCCTTCCTCAGGAAACCTTAGGCATTCGGTGGAGGGGATTCTCACCCCTCTTTCGCTACTCATACCGGCATTCTCACTTCTAAGCGCTCCACAAGTCCTTCCGGTCTTGCTTCACAGCCCTTAGAACGCTCTCCTACCACTGTTCGAAGAACAGTCCGCAGCTTCGGTGATACGTTTAGCCCCGGTACATTTTCGGCGCAGAGTCACTCGACCAGTGAGCTATTACGCACTCTTTAAATGGTGGCTGCTTCTAAGCCAACATCCTGGTTGTCTAAGCAACTCCACATCCTTTTCCACTTAACGTATACTTTGGGACCTTAGCTGGCGGTCTGGGCTGTTTCCCTTTCGACTACGGATCTTATCACTCGCAGTCTGACTCCCAAGGATAAGTCATCGGCATTCGGAGTTTGACTGAATTCGGTAACCCGGTAGGGGCCCCTAGTCCAATCAGTGCTCTACCTCCGAGACTCTTACCTTGAGGCTAGCCCTAAAGCTATTTCGGAGAGAACCAGCTATCTCCAGGTTCGATTGGCATTTCACCCCTACCCACACCTCATCCCCGCACTTTTCAACGTGCGTGGGTTCGGGCCTCCATTCAGTGTTACCTGAACTTCACCCTGGACATGGGTAGATCACCTGGTTTCGGGTCTACGACCACGTACTCAATTCGCCCTATTCAGACTCGCTTTCGCTGCGGCTCCGCATCTTCTGCTTAACCTTGCACGGGATCGTAACTCGCCGGTTCATTCTACAAAAGGCACGCCATCACCCGTTAACGGGCTCTGACTACTTGTAGGCACACGGTTTCAGGATCTCTTTCACTCCCCTTCCGGGGTGCTTTTCACCTTTCCCTCACGGTACTGGTTCACTATCGGTCACTAGGGAGTATTTAGCCTTGGGAGATGGTCCTCCCGGATTCCGACGGAATTTCACGTGTTCCGCCGTACTCAGGATCCACTCAGGAGAGAACGAAGTTTTGACTACAGGGCTGTTACCTTCTATGGCGGGCCTTTCCAGACCTCTTCATCTACCTCGTTCCTTTGTAACTCCGTACAGAGTGTCCTACAACCCCAAGAGGCAAGCCTCTTGGTTTGGGCTGGTCCCGTTTCGCTCGCCGCTACTCAGGGAATCGCATTTGCTTTCTCTTCCTCCGGGTACTTAGATGTTTCAGTTCCCCGGGTCTGCCTTCTCATATCCTATGTATTCAGATATGGATACCACTCCATTACGAGTGGTGGGTTTCCCCATTCGGAAATCTCCGGATCAAAGCTTGCTTACAGCTCCCCGAAGCATATCGGTGTTCGTCCCGTCCTTCATCGGCTCCTAGTGCCAAGGCATCCACCGTGCGCCCTTTCTAACTTAACCGTTAAAAAGAATCACTACGTGATATCTTGCATTACTAATTGAATGTGAATTACTTCTGTTATCTAGTTTTCAAAGAACAAC
>NZ_JBHZPJ010000038.1:0-17492 GCF_042788075.1 Nocardioides sp. YIM B13467 | reverse complement strand
CCCCCCGCCCCCCCCGCCACGTACGTCTTGTCGCTGATCCGCCACGAACTCAGCCGAGGTAGCGCTCCCACGGGCCGGTGATGGCCAGGGTGTAGCCGGGGTCCTGCATGTTGACGAAGAGGACCTTGCCGTCGGGCGAGAAGCACGGCCCGCAGAACTCGGAGTCGTTGAGGTCGTTGCGGGCGATGGCGTACGCCGGGCCGCCCGGGAACGCGCCGAGCACGTGCGAGGCGCCGGAGCCGTCCTCGGCGAGCACCAGCGAACCCCAGGGGGTGACGGTGACGTTGTCGGGGCCGTCGAAGGTGAGGTCGGTGTACTTCGGAGCCGGGGCATCGTCCTCGGACTGCGTCTGGTGCGGGAAGTACGTCACCAGCTGGATGGTCTCGGCCTTGTAGTCGTAGAACCAGACCATGCCGTCGTGCGGGCTCGCGTCGGCGGGAAGATCGGTGTCCTCCCAGGCGTAGGAGTTGACCACGTAGACACCGTCGTCGGTGCCCCACACGCCCTCGAACTTGCGGCCGCGGGTGACCTCGCCGTCGGCGAACTGCTCGCGGCACGGCGTCTCTTGGGCGTCACGCTCGGGGACGGTCTTCCACTTCACCGGGAAGGGCTGACCCATCTGCGCGGAGGTCAGGTAGGCCACGTCGGGCAGCGCCGAGCCGTCGGGAAGGATGATCTGCATCGCGGCGAGCGTGCCGGCGTCGTCGGCCAGCTCGGTGAGCACGCCCGGGCCGAGCCTCACGCCGGCAGGGGCGGTCCAGCGGTAGAAGAGCCCGTTGGGCTCGTCGGCGTCCTCGGAGAGGTAGACCTTCGTGCGGCTCTTGTCGATCGCGAGGGCCTCGTGGTCGTAGCGGCCGAAGGCCTTGATCGGGCGCGGGTCGGCCGAGCCGTCGGCCCAGACCTCGAAGACGTAGCCGTGGTCCTTCTCGTAGACGCCCTTGGTGCCGTCCTCGCCCTCCCACTCCTCGCCCGCGGCGTTGACGGTCTCCTCGCAGGTCAGCCAGGTCCCCCACGGCGTCGGGCCGCCGGCGCAGTTGGTGGAGGTGCCGGAGATCGCGACGAACTCACCGAAGTTGGCGCCGCCCGCGTCGGTGGTGATCACCGTGCAGCCGCCCGACGGCGCGCCCGGGTCGTAGACGGTGCCCTCGACGAGCGGCACCGGGATGCCCTCACCGGGCTCGATCTCGTGGTTCTGGATCAGCGTGTAGCGCCCACGCCTGCCGCCGAGCACCATCATCCCGTCGTGGTTGGACGGCGTCTTCTCACCCGTCTTCAGGGTCGTCTCCCCGGCGGAGGTGACGATGGCGTACGCGAACCCCTCGGCCAGCGCGAGGATCCCCTTGGGGTCGTCCACGAGCGGCGGGAACGGCTCGCGGGCGCGCTTGCGCCCCGGGGTGCCGGGCCGCGCCGGCTTCGCCTCGGCAAGAGCGGGAACGGCACCGGCGACGGCCAGGCCGACCCCGGCCGCGGCTCCTCCGGTGAGCAGGGAGCGTCGAGTTGCGGACATGGGTTGGTACTCCTCGGAGCTTGGTAGGGGATCCCGAGACAGGTCTCAGCCCTCTACCCAAGCCACTCCGCAACACCTGCGCGCCCGCTCGAGATGAACCTCAGGCGACGGCGGCGTGAAACGTACGCCGACGGCGCCTCAGGCCGCTCCGAACAGGCCGTTCAGGCCGGTTCTCCGGGCGGGGCCGGAGCGCCCGCTCTCCCACGCGTACCCGCACCTGCAGCACATCAGCCGCCGGCGGCCCCCCGCCGAACGCGAGAGAACCCGGATCTCCTCGTCTTCGGTGCACTTGGCACACATAGCCGAAGTCATCGAGTGAACTCCTCGCACTTCTCAAGTGAACAGAATCTGTACAACTCTCCCCAGGGTGACATATCCACCGGCCTGTCCACCAGATGAGCACTTCCTGTGGGCGAACTGTAAAGCGCTATTGACCAGCGGGAACGTCCTCGGCGTTGGCCACGCCGTAGGGGATGTGGACCCCGGCGATCGACCCGACCGCCTCATCCAGGTGGGTCGTCTGGTCGTCGAAGAAGATCAGCGGGCGGAGCACCTCGAGCACCCGCACCTTCTCCACGCCACCGAGGAAGAAGGCCTCGTTGACGTAGACGTCCCAGGACTGCAGCGACCGGATCGCCCGCTCGTGGGCGGGGGCGCCGCGGGCGGTGACGAGCGCGATCCGCAGCCGCAGCTCGTAGCCCGGGTCCTCCAGGCGGCGCTGCTCCTCGATCTGCTGGATCCGGTTGAGGTCGCGCAGCAGCGGCTGCAGCGGCCCGGGCTCGAGCGGCTCGGCCTTCCGGCTGGCCTCGTATGCCCGGTACCTCTCGATCCCCTCCTCACGGAAGACCCGCTCGGAGCCGTCGTCGGCGAGCACACCGTCGAAGTCGAAGGCGACGACGACGGAGCGGTCGGTCTCGTCGTACGTCGCTGCCGACGGCAGCACGTGACCGGCCGGGAATCCCTCGCGGCTGGCCGCGATGACGTCCTCGCGGTTGCCACTGAGGAACAGCGACATCCCGAGCGCGCCGATGTAGGGGTGGGGCGAGCGACCCTGGGTGAAGACCGCGCGGGTCATCGGCAGGCCGTGGTGCTCGATCGAGCGCATCACCCGCAGCCCGGTGTTGGGGTCGTTGCGGGAGACCACGATCACCTCGACGAGCCCGTCGTCGGCGTCGGCGGAGAGGTCGTTGAGGCTCAGCAGCCGCTTGATGAACGGGTACGCGACACCGGGCCGGAGCGGGTCGTCGATCCGCTCGTCCTGGTAGCGGCGGTAGGCCTCCTCGCCGTGCTCGCGGAAGTACGCATCCGACTCGGTGAGATCGAAGAGCGCGCTCGAGGCGATCCCGACGACCAACCGGTCCCTCAGTTCGTATCCCACGCGTCGCAACCTACCGCCGATAAATCGATAAATCGTGTGCGTTCGGGGTCATGGCCTGTCTAACGTGGTCGGCATGCAGCAGCGACCGCGCCCGTGAAGACACCGCACGGGTTGTGGGGAAGCGGCTATCCCTCCTGGGTTGGGTCCAGGCGATCGCGGGTTCGAGTCCCGCCAACCCGACGAACGCGTCAGTCCGCCTTGGTGACGCGGAGGAACTCCTGGACGTCGAAGACGGCCCGGACGACGCCGGCAGCCTTCGGGAGCAAGGGTGCGACCTCGGCGTACGGGACGACGCGCGGGTCGGTGACCCGGTGGTCGACGCCGTCGTGGACGATCGTGGCCGAGTTGGCGGCCAGCACGTTCTGGGCCCAGTCGACCTTCGAGGTGTAGGGCAGGTTGATGACGAAGCCGTCGGGGGTCGGGAAGGGCGTGATCGGGGTGGCGTACTCCCGCCCGCTCGCGCGGCCGACGTGGAGGACGACGCCGTTGGTGGCGCCTTCCATTCCGGCGGTCTTCAGGGCCTCGGAGGCGAAGCGCTTCGAGAAGGCGCGGATGCGGTCCTGCAACCACGGCGACTTGTTGCGCATGCCCATCACGAAGGCGGCGCCCGCGCCCGCTACGCCGACGGCCAGCAGACCCGGGATCACTCGACTCAGTCGCATGCCGCAAACCTACCTCGCGCCCCTACGGCGGCTCGGGTGACAGATAGCGTGGGCGCCGTCACAATTGTCGAGGTCTCGACAAGCTCGACCACCAGAAAGAAGGAGTGCGGATGCGGCGCTGGCTGCGCTCTCCCCTGGGCACCCACCTGGGCACCGAAGCCGATCGGGCGACCTTCCGCACCCTCCACAACGCATCGCTGGCGAGCCCGGCGCTGCGTGGCGGCCTGACCGTCGACAGCGCCGAGCGCGCCGCCCCTCACCTGCAGGCGCTCCTGGCCGCCCCTGCGCTCGCGATCACCGACACCGACGGCCTGCTCGCCTGGGAAGGCATCGGCACCCACCACCAGGAGCACGTGACCAAGCTGGCCGAGGGGACGCTGGATCACGGCGCGACCAGGTTCTACGACCGGGTCGACCTGGAGTGCGGCCAGGCGGGCTGCCCGCTGCACTCCGCCGTGGTCAGTCCGCTGGTCGTCGACGACCATCTGGTCGGCACGCTGCAGGCGTACGCCCCGGACACCTCGGCGATGATGGTCCGCGCCACCGACGAGGTCGCGACCTGGGTCTCCGGTCAGCTCGAGCTCGCCGAGCTCGACGCGTCGCGGCGGCGCCTGATGGAGGCCGAGGTGCGCGCGCTGCGCGCTCAGATCAGCCCCCACTTCATCTACAACTCGCTGGGGGCGATCGCCAGCTTCGTACGCACCGATCCGGAGCGTGCGCGCGAGCTGCTGCTCGAGTTCGCGGACTTCACCCGCTACTCCTTCCGGACCCATGGCGAATACACCACCCTGTCCGAGGAGCTCCGCTCCGTGGAGCGCTATCTCCTGCTGGAGCAGGCCCGGTTCGGCGAGCGGCTCTCGGTGAGGCTCTCGGTGGCACCCGAGGTGCTGCCGATCGCGGTGCCGTTCCTGTGCCTGCAGCCGCTGGTCGAGAATGCCGTACGACACGGTCTGGCCGACGCGCAGACCGGCCACATCTCCATCCGGGCCGCCGACAGCGGCACCGAATGCGTGATCGAGGTCGAGGACGACGGCGCCGGCGAGGACCCGGAGAAGGTACGCAACGCGCTGGCCGGCGGGGTCTCGACAAGCTCGACCACCGATTCGATGGGGCTCGGCAACGTCGACGCCCGGCTCCGCAACGCCTACGGCGACGACTACGGCCTGGTCGTCGAGACCGCTCCCGGCGCCGGCACGAAGGTCATCCTCAGAATCCCGAAGTTCGCCCCAGGAGTGCACACATGAGTGGCCGAACCACGCAGGCGTTCGCCGCGCGGCAAGGAGCGCCCGGTGGCCGGCTGAGAATCCTCGTCGTCGACGACGAGCCGCCGGCGGCCGACGAGCTCTCCTACCTGCTCACCCAGGATGCGCGGGTGGCGGAGGTCCGCACCTGCCTGAACGCGACCGAGGGGCTGCAGCAGCTGCAGGGGTCGGGGGTGGACGCGGTCTTCCTCGACATCCAGATGCCGGGCCTGAACGGGCTCGAGCTGGCCCGGCTGCTGGCGCGGTTCAAGACGCCCCCGGCGGTCGTGTTCGTGACCGCTCACGAGGAGCACGCGCTGGAGGCCTTCGACCTGCGCGCGGTCGACTACGTGCTCAAGCCGGTGCGCGCCGAGCGGCTGGCGGAGACAGTGACCCGGCTGATGGGCAACATGCCGGAGGAGGAGCCGAGCGGGGACGTACAGATCCCGGTCGAGCTCGGCGGCGTCACCCGCTTCGTGTGGCGCTCCCAGATCACCCACGTGGAGGCCCAGGGCGACTACGCCCGGCTGCACACCGCCGACGCGTCCCACCTGGTGCGGGTCCCGCTGACCCAGCTGGAGCAGGAGTGGGCCTCCGCCCGGTTCGTACGCATCCACCGCTCACTCCTCGTCAACCTCGCCCACGTGACCGAGGTGCGCTCGGAGGCCGGGCGCTGCTCGGTCGTCGTCGGCGGCTCCGCCCGCGGGACCGAGCTGCAGGTCAGCCGCCGGCACACGCGCCACCTCAAGGACCTGCTCGCCCGACGCTCATGACAGAACCACAGCGCGTACGCGTCACCGGACCGCCCCGACGACGCCCGGCCGTCCGCCGGGTCGACGTCGACGAGGACACCCGCCTCGGCGAGGTCTACCTCGGCTCGCTGATGCGCGCCCAGCTCTCGATCGCCGTACGCACCCTCGCGGTGCTCTTTCTCGGCGTCGGCTCGCTCCCGCTGCTGTTCTGGCTGGCCCCGGGCCTGGTGCGCACCGCGCCGTTCGGCGTCCCGCTCCCCTGGCTGCTCCTCGGGGTGCTGGTCTACCCGTTCCTTTTCCTCCTCGGCCGCTGGTACCTGCGCGGCGCGGAGCGCAACGAGGCGAGCTATGCCGACCTGCTCCGATCGGACGACGAGACGCCATGACTCTCGACTCCGCCCCCGCGATCGTCGCGGTCACCCTGGTCACCCTGGCGACGCTGACCATCGGCACCTGGGGGCTGCGGTTCAGCCGCACCACGAGCGACTTCTACGTCGCCTCGCGGTCGGTGCGACCCGGCCTCAACGCGAGCGCGATCGGCGGGGAGTATCTCTCGGCCGCCTCCTTCCTCGGGGTCGCCGGGCTGGTGTTCACCTCCGGTGCGGAGATGCTCTGGTATCCGATCGGCTGGACCGCCGGCTATCTCGTGCTGCTGACCCTGGTCGCGGCACCTTTGCGCAGGTCAGGGGCGTACACGCTGCCCGACTTCGCCGAGGAGCGACTCGCCTCCACAGGGGTGCGGCGGCTCTGCTCGCTGCTGGTCGTGAGCATCGGCTGGCTCTATCTGCTGCCGCAGCTGCAGGGCGCCGGACTGACCCTGGAGCTGGTCGCGGGCGCACCTCGCTGGGTGGGACCGGTGCTGGTCGGGACGGTCGTGCTGGTCAGCGTCTTCTCGGGCGGGATGCGCTCGATCACGTTCGTCCAGGCCTTCCAGTACTGGCTCAAGCTGACCGCCCTGCTGGTGCCCGTCGGAGTGCTGGTCGCGGTCTGGGCCAACGACGGCGCACCCCGCGCCGACCTCAGCCAGGCCTGGTCGCTGCCCATCGGCACCGACACGACGACCGGCCTCTACGCCACCTACTCGCTCATCGCGGCGACCTTCCTCGGCACGATGGGCCTGCCGCACGTGGGCGTCCGCTTCTACACCAACCCCGACGGCCGCGCCGCCCGCCGCACCACCCTGGTCGTGCTCGCCCTCCTCGGCGTCTTCTACCTGCTGCCGCCGATCCTCGGCCTCCTCGGGCGCGTGTACGCAGCCACCCCCGCCTCCGCCGACACGCTGGTGCTCGAGCTGCCCCGGCTGATGGTCCCCGGCTGGGCGGGTGACGCCCTGACCGGGCTGGTCTGCGCGGGCGCGTTCGCGGCCTTCCTGTCGACGTCGTCCGGCCTGGCGATCGCCGTCTCCGGCGTGCTCTCCCAAGACGTGGTCGTGCCGCTGCTGCGCCGCCGGGGCAGCCGCTTCGGCGGCGTCGCGGCCTTCCGCATCGCCTCCCTGGTCGCCGTCATCGTCCCGGTCGCCGGCGCTCTGCTGACCCCCAGCGTCGGGGTCGCCCGCGGGGTCGCGCTGGCCTTCGCTCTCGCCGCCGCCACCTTCTGCCCGCTGCTCCTGCTCGGCATCTGGTGGCGCCGGTTGACCGCCTACGGCGCCGCCACCGGTCTCGTCACCGGCCTGGTCACGACGGGGTCGGCCGTGGTGTTCACGATCAGCGGGTCGCGTACGGGCACCTGGGCGGATGTCGCGCTCGCCCAGCCCGCGCTGTGGGCGGTGCCGCTCTCCTTCGCCGTCATGATCGTCGTCAGCCTCGCCTCCGCCGCCCACGTCCCGGCCCACACCACCCGACTCCTGGTCCGCCTGCACTCCCCTGAGCCCACGATCGAGCCCGTCGCCACGTCCGCCTTGCAGCGCTGATCTGATCCGGGAGCCGGTGGTGGACGAGAGCGCGGATGTCGCCGCCGATCTGGGTCTGTACGTGACGGCTGCCGGCGGCCTGCTCGGCGCCTGGCATGCGGCCGGCGGACGTGAGATCGACGGCTTCGGAGACGCGGCGCTGACCGTGCTCGCGGTCGTGGCCGGCGCCTTAGTCGGGCTCCTCCTCGGTCTGCTCGTCGGCGTGGCGGTCGTGGTGATCCACACGGCCGCGGTCGCACCTGCGGTCGGGTGGTGGCGAGACCGGATGTTCGGACGCGCCGCGCTCGTCCTCGTCGCCTGGGTCCTGGTCGTCACCGCCCTGCTCTGGTGGTGGCCCGATCGCTTCCTCCCCGCCGGCCTGATCGTGGGTTTCGGCGGCTGGTCCGTGTTCCTGGCCCGCCGGCGGTTCGGCGAGTCGATGCCCCTCGGCGCGCAGGCCGTCCCGCATCTCGGCGGCGTCGCCGTCGCCACCCTCGTGGGCGAGCAGCTCGTCTTCGGCAACCTGCTCTCCACGACGTACGTCGCGCCCGTGCTCCTGCTCATCATGACGTGGCTCTCCTGGTGCGGATGGCGGGCGATGCGCACGGCTCGACGGGTCACGGTGCGTGCCGCAGCCGACATCGTCTGGTCGGTCCAGCTCGGCCTGCTGCTGTCGCTGGTGCTGGTGTGGCTGGCTGATGTCCTCTCGCTCACCCCGACCCAGGTCACGGCGACTCGCGCCGTGCTGGAACGGGCGCAGACGCTGACCGCGGTGCACTGGGCGTACTGGCTGACGGCCTACTCGGCCATCGCCGTGAGCAGCTTTCTCGTCCTGCGCTGGCCGCAGCGCTTCGACGACGTCCGGCTGCCGGTCTTCGGCGTGATCGACACCGGGAAGCGGACGCTCGCCGGGGTCAACATCGGCCTGATGGTCGCGCTCGTCTTCAGCATCACCGCGGTGCCCCTCTCCGAAGGAGCCTGGAAGCGGCAGGTCGAGGAGCGATACGCCCTCGAGACGCGACACGTTCAGCACTCGGAGGGCGAAGAGGCGGCGTACGAGCAGATCCACCAGTACGTCACCACGAACCGCCACGTCGCCGCCAGCCTGAAGCCGGTTGTCGTGGCGGTCCACGAGGCCGCGCCCGCCGAGCCGGGGCAGTCGGTGAGCGCCCTGGGCATCGCCCGCCAGCTCGGCCGGTTCCAGGCCGCGACCCTCGGCCTCCACGACAAGCCGCGGGCACGAGCACGGGAGCTCCCCGGTGACCCGGACGTGAGCGAGGCGTTCGCGGAGCTCGACGAGACCCAGCAGGTCAGGTCGCAGCAGGAGGCACGGACCGACCGGTTCGCGGACGCCGCCGCGGCAGCGATCGCCAGCACCCTCGACATCCCCGACGTCGGACGCAACGAGGTCGTCCACATCCTCAAGGCCTACCTCGGCGGACTGGTCGAGGAAGGTCGGGTGCGGGACATGGCCCGCCTGGTCTCCGTCGACGTGCCCGCCCTCTACGACGCCGCCTACGACCTGGCGCGGAGGGCGGCGATCCGTGCGGGCGTGGACGTCTGGGCGTTCAACGCGACGTACGGCCTCGGCCTCACGATGCCGGGTGAGACGCCACAGCTGGCGGACGTCGTGATCCTCGCCCGCCAGACTCACCATCTGACCGACAGCGGCAGTCCGTGTCCGGGGTGCGTCCATCCGCCCGGCACCCAGACGGGCGGCGGCACGTCCGGTGGCGGCGGCCGCCGCGGCTAGACCAGCCATTCAGCGTACGAAATCGACCGCTCGTCGCGCGACGACGCCGTCTACCGAGGGACCGGGCGTTACCCCGCGACGAGCGGTCCGACGGCCCCCTAATGTGACTGCGATCACACGTCGTCCGTCATCCACCCCCACGGTTGACGGCCTCGTCAACGAAAGGGTTAGACCGTGAGCGAAGAAGCGCACGACCAAGCCCACCGGCACGACCCGGTCTACGACAGCCTGCACGCCACGGCAGAGTTTCGCGCTCTGCGGTCGGCGTACCGAAAGTTCGTGTTCCCGGCCACGGTGGCATTCCTGGCTTGGTATCTCCTCTACGTGTTCTGCTCCAACTGGGCAGAGGACTTCATGAACACCAAGCTCGTCGGCAACATCAATGTCGCGCTGGTCTTCGGGCTCCTCCAGTTCGCGACCACGTTCGGCATCGCCTACCTCTACGCCAACTACTCCAACAAGCACCTCGACCCGCTGGCTCGGAAGCTCGACGAGGAATACGAGATCGAGAAGAGGCAGCTCTGATGGACGGTAGCCAGATCCTCACCACGGTCCTCTTCCTCGCGGTCGTCGCGGTCACGATCGGCATCACCTTCTGGGCGAGCCGGCAGACGAAGTCCGCGGCCGACTACTACGCCGGTGGCCGCGGCTTCTCCGGTTTCCAGAACGGTCTCGCCATCGGCGGCGACTACATGTCGGCGGCGTCGTTCCTCGGCATCTCCGGCGCTATCGCCCTGTCCGGCTACGACGGGTTCCTCTACTCGATCGGCTTCCTCGTCGCCTGGCTGGTGGCGCTGCTGCTGGTCGCGGAGGTGCTGCGTAACTCGGGTCGCTACACGATGGCCGACCAGCTGGCGTACCGGATGAAGCAGCGCCCGGTCCGCTTGGCCGCGGCGACCTCCACGGTCGTCGTCTCGATCTTCTACCTGCTGGCCCAGATGGTCGGTGCGGGTGCCCTGGTGGCCCTGCTGCTCGGCGTCGAGGACCAGGCGGTCAAGAACATCGTGATCCTGTTCGTCGGTGCGCTGATGATCTTCTACGTCACCGTCGGCGGGATGAAGGGCACCACCTGGGTCCAGATCGTCAAGGCCGTCCTGCTGATGACCGGCTCGGCGCTGATCGTCATCCTGGTGCTCGCCCAGTTCGGCTTCAACCTCTCCGAGCTGCTCGGCTCCGCCGCCGACGCCTCGGGCAAGGGCGACGCCTTCCTCCAGCCCGGACTGAAGTACGGCCTGAGCTTCACCAGCGAGCTGGACTTCGTCTCGCTCGGGCTCGCCCTGGTGCTCGGCACCGCCGGCCTGCCGCACATCCTGATCCGCTTCTACACCGTCCCGACCTCGGCGGATGCGCGCAAGTCGGTGCTGTGGGCGATCGGCCTGATCGGTGTCTTCTACCTGTTCACCCTGGTCCTGGGCTTCGGTGCGGCCGCGCTGGTCGACCCGACCACCCTGGACAAGGCCGGCAACCTGGCGGCACCACTGCTCGCCCAGGAGGTCGGTGGCGGTGAAGGCTCCGTCGGCGGCGCCGTACTGCTGGCGCTCATCGCCGCGGTCGCCTTCGCCACGATCCTCGCCGTCGTCGCGGGTCTGACGTTGACCTCCTCCGTCTCCGTCGCCCACGACATCTACAACTCGGTGATCAAGCGTGGCAAGGCCACCGAGAAGGAGGAGATGAAGGTCTCTCGCTGGGCCGCGGCGGGCATCGGCCTGGTCGCGATCCTGCTGGCCATCCCAGCGCAGTCGCTGAACATCGCGTTCCTGGTGGCACTGGCGTTCGCGGTCGCCGCCTCGGCGAACCTGCCGGCGATCATCTACAACATGTTCTGGGCGCGGTTCAACACCCGTGGTGCGACCTGGTCGATCTACGGCGGCCTGATCTCCTGTGTCGGTCTGGTCTTCTTCTCGCCGGTCGTCTCCGGCAAGACGGCCGTGGACGCGGTGACGGGCGAGACGATCTCCGCCTCGCTCTTCCCGCTCGGCGTGGACTTCTCCTGGTTCCCCTTGGAGAACCCCGGCATCATCTCCATCCCGCTCGGGTTCTTCCTGGGCTGGCTGGGCACGGTGACGTCGAAGGAGCCGGAGACCGCTGAGCGTTACGTCGAGCTCGAGGTGCGCGCCCTCACCGGCGCCGGCTCGGAGAAGGCGATCACGCACTGATCCATCACGGCGGGCCGTCGTACACAGGTGTTGTACGACGGCCCGCCATCATTCTTTCCCCCGCACTACCCTGTGGCTTGAGCCACACATTTTTCGTACGTAGGAGTCACTGTGAGCGACGAGACCCTGTCCAACCTGCTGCACGAGAAGCGCCGGTTCGAGCCCCCGGCCGAGCTTGCCGCCGCTGCCAACGTCAAGGCCGATGCGTACGACGCCGCTGCCGCGGACCGCGACGCGTTCTGGGCGGCCGCCGCGGAACGGCTCACCTGGTCCAAGCCGTTCGATCGCGTCCTGAACTGGGACAACCCGCCGTTCGCGAAGTGGTACGAGGGCGGCGAGATCAACGTCGCCTACAACGCCGTCGACCGCCACGTCGAGGCCGGCCTCGGCGACCGGGTCGCGATCCACTGGGTCGGCGAGCCCGCCGACGACAGGCGCACCATCACCTATGCCGAGCTCAAGGACGAGGTCTCCCGGGCCGCGAACGCCTTCGAGGCGCTCGGGGTCGGCAAGGGCGACCGGGTGGCGATCTACATGCCGATGATCCCCGAGGCCGTCATCGCGATGCTGGCCTGCGCGCGGATCGGCGCGATCCACACCGTCATCTTCGGTGGCTTCTCCGCCGACGCTCTCGCGACCCGCGTCGTCGACTGTGGCGCGAAGCTGATCGTCACCTCCGACGGCGGCTACCGCCGCGGCGCACCCTCCGCGCTCAAGCCCGCCGTGGACGAGGCGGTCGCGAAGGTCGAGGCGACTCAGCCCGGCCTGGTCGAGAACGTACTCGTGGTCAAGCGCACCGGCCAGGACGTCGACTGGAACGACTCGGTCGACAAGTGGTGGTCGGATGTCGTGTCGTCGGCGTCGACCGAGCACACTCCGGTGGCGCACGACGCCGAGCACCCGCTCTTCGTCATGTACACGAGCGGGACCACCGGGAAACCGAAGGGCATCCTGCACACCACCGGCGGCTACCTCACCCAGGCGGCGTTCACGCACTGGGAGGTCTTCGACCTCAAGCCCGAGACCGACGTCTACTGGTGCACCGCCGACATCGGCTGGATCACCGGCCACTCCTACATCGTCTACGGGCCGCTGGCCAACGGCGCCACCCAGGTGCTCTACGAAGGCACCCCGGACTTCCCCGAGAAGGGCCGCTGGTGGCAGATCATCGAGGAGTACGGCGTCACGATCTTCTACACCGCGCCGACCGCGATCCGGACCTTCATGAAGCAGGGGCGCGCCATCCCGGACGGCCGCGACCTCTCCTCGGTCCGCCTGCTCGGGTCCGTCGGTGAGCCGATCAACCCCGAGGCCTACATCTGGTACCGCGACGTCATCGGTGGCTCGAAGGTGCCCGTGGTGGACACCTGGTGGCAGACCGAGACCGGCGCGATCATGATCTCGCCGCTCCCCGGGGTGACGGCAGGGAAGCCGGGGTCGGCGATGAAGGCCCTGCCGGGTGTGGGCGCCGACGTGGTCGACGACAACGGCGTCTCCGTGCCGAACGGTGCCGGGGGCTACCTCGTGCTGACCCAGCCGTGGCCGTCGATGCTGCGTACGATCTGGGGCGACGATCAGCGCTACATCGACACCTACTGGGCGCGGTTCAAGGACCAAGGCTTCTACTTCGCCGGGGACGGCGCGAAGAAGGACGAGGACGGCGACGTCTGGGTCCTGGGCCGCGTCGACGACGTGATGAACGTGTCCGGACACCGACTCTCCACGACAGAGATCGAGTCGGCGCTGGTCTCGCACCCCTACGTCGCCGAGGCGGCGGTCGTCGGTGCGACCGACCCGGACACTGGGCAGGCCGTGGTGGCGTACGTCATCCTCCGCGACGGGTCGCCGGAGGACTGCCACAAGGAGCTCTCCGACCACGTCCGCAAGGAGATCGGTCCGATCGCCAAGCCGCGGCAGATCATGATCGTGCCCGAGCTGCCCAAGACGCGCTCGGGGAAGATCATGCGCCGGCTGCTCCGCGACCTCGCCGAGGGTCGCGGCGTCGGCGACACGACCACGCTTGCCGATCAGACGATCATGGATCTGATCGCCGCCGGGAAGACGACCGCCACGGACGAGTGATCCTCTGCCGAGTCGGCGCATCTGACCCCGTGTCTCGCGAAGCGAAGCGAGCGGGAGGGGTCGGATGCGCCGACTCGGCGTTGTCGTACGGCCT
Organism: Nocardioides sp. YIM B13467; assembly: GCF_042788075.1. NCBI lineage: Bacteria > Bacillati > Actinomycetota > Actinomycetes > Propionibacteriales > Nocardioidaceae > Nocardioides > Nocardioides sp. YIM B13467. The sequence continues at coordinate 3,979 of NZ_JBHZPJ010000038.1, read as the reverse complement.
CTAGTGCTTCTTGTACTTCACCCGGCGGATGAAGTGGCTGTCGGTCCAGATCGGGTCCTTCTTGACGGCCTCACCCGACCCGGGCGCGTGCCAGACCCAGCGGCGGCCGTCGCGCTTCCCGGCGTAGATGCCGACGTGGTAGACGCCGCCGCTGCCGTAGAAGAAGACCAGGTCGCCCTTGCGTGGCTTCTTGACCTTGAAGGTGTGGCTGACCTGGGCCGATGAGCTGTGCGGCAGCTTGCGGCCAAGCTTCTTGTAGACCCATTGGGTCAAGCCCGAGCAGTCGTAGGCGTGGGGGCCGTTGGCGCCGTAGGAGTAGGGGTCGCCGGCCTGGCTCTTGACACGACGCAGCGCTCGGAGCCCGCGCGACTTCTTCTTCTTTTTCTTGGTGGTGTGGGTGCTCGTCTGAGCGCTGGTGTTGGCGCTGGTCTGGGCACTTGCGCCCGGCGGGGAAGCTGCCGTGGCGGACTGGTTGGGAGCGGCGACGAGCGCGAGACCGACCACAAGGGCGGTTGCGAGGCCGACGGTCATCGTTCTGTAGGCGCGCGAAAGCGCACGGACACACGATCCGGTCATTCGAGGTTCCCCTGTTGCAGCGACGCCTGCGAAGGTTCACCTGTCGGATTCGGGCTGCTGTTGCCCGGGCGCTGGTCTCATCTACGCCTTCACCCCGAGCCGGTCTGCCTTGTCTCTGGCTCCCGGCGTACTGCTTGGCTCCCCCGTGCCCGCCACCGTGGTCGGATCGACTCTCCTCCGGTTGTGACGGGCCTCGGCGCGACCGGAGCGGCCCCACCATTCGGTGAGGGCTCATCCACTATGCAACGGAATCCGGTGCCGGTCGGGGCATTTGTGCAGCAACTCACTCTCTATCTGGTGGTTTTGTATACGTTTGAATTCGTTTGCCGTCACCTCTTGACCAAAGGCGGCCTCACGTTGAGCACCTTCCTGCCTCTGACGACGGTGCTTGCTAGGGTCGTCGTCAGGTGTGCCGGGAAGTCTGGTCGGCGTGACTTCGTAGACCCCTGAGCCCCTGGAGGCCCACTCGTGACCGACACCCGCAACCGCCTCTTCACCCGCGGCTCCTGGCTGGAGACCTCGCGGACGGCCGAGATCCTGCGAGCCGAGACGACCGGCGGCGTACTCCTCATCATCGCCGCGATCATCGCGGTCATCCTGGCCAACAGCCCGTGGCAGGAAGCGTACGAGGCGGTCCGCGACTTCCGGATCGGGCCGGAGTCCCTTCATCTCGACCTGACCATCGGGGCCTGGGCGGCCGACGGCCTGCTCGCGATCTTCTTCTTCGTCGCCGGTCTGGAGCTCAAGCGGGAGTTCGTCTCCGGAGATCTCCGCGACCCCCGGCGGGCCGCGCTGCCGATCGCGGCCGCGGTCGGCGGCATGGTCGCCCCGGCACTGGTCTACGTGACCGTCAACCTGATCGGCGACGGCTCGCTGGCCGGCTGGGCCACACCGGTGGCAACCGACATCGCCTTCGCGGTCGCCATCCTGGCGGTCATCTCGACGCATCTGCCTGCGGGGCTGCGTACGTTCCTGCTGACTCTCGCCGTCGTCGACGACCTGCTCGGCATCATCATCATCGCGGTCTTCTTCACCTCGGAACTGCACATCGGCTACCTGCTGCTGGCGCTCGTCCCGATCGGGCTCTTCGCGGTACTCGTGCAGCGGCGCGTACGCAGCCCCTGGCTGCTCCTCCCGCTCGCTCTGATCGCCTGGGCCCTCGTCCACTCCAGCGGCGTCCACGCGACCGTCGCCGGGGTGCTGCTCGGGTTCACCGTGCCGGTGATCGCCCGCAACCCGGAGGCCAAGCGCGGACTCGCCGAGCACTTCGAGCATCTGGTCCGGCCGATCTCGGCCGGTGTCGCGGTGCCGATCTTCGCCTTCTTCGCCGCCGGCGTGTCTCTCGGTGGCTGGGGCGGGGTGACCAGCGCGATGCGCGACCCGATCACGCTCGGCATCATCCTCGGCCTGGTCGTCGGCAAGACCATCGGCATCTCCGGCTCGACGTGGCTGCTGGCCCGGTTCACCAAGGCCTCGCTCGACGATGACCTCGCCTGGTGGGACGTGATCGGGATGGCGATGCTGGCGGGCATCGGGTTCACCGTGTCGCTGCTGATCGGCGAGCTGGCTTTCCACTCCGATCCCGGTGCCCATGACCACATGAAGGTGGGCGTGCTCTTCGGGTCCGTCCTGGCCGCCGCTCTGGCGACGGTGGTGCTGCGTGCCCGCAACCGGGTCTACCGCCGCATCGAGCAGATCGAGACTCTCGACGCCAACAGGGACGGCGTGCCGGACGTGTTCGAGGATGATCAGGGTCGGGACCGGTAAGGTCGTGGGCGCTCCCCAACACACGTTCAGCGAAGGGTTCCCATGGCAGTCGACATCGTGAAGTCCCCGGGCGGCGAGGACCCGACGATCGGCAAGCTCGTCGTCGACGCCACCCGCGACATCTCCGAGCTCGTCAACAAGGAGATCACGCTCGCCAAACAGGAGCTCAAGGTCTCGGTGACCAACGCCGGCGTCGGCGTCGGTCTCTTCGCCGCGGCCGCGTTCCTGCTGGTCCTCGCCGTGATCATGCTCTCCGTCTCGGCGGCCTACTTCATCCACTGGACGGGCCTCGGCCTGCAGTGGTCCTTCCTCATCGTCTTCGGCTTCTACGTCCTCCTCGCCGCCCTGCTCTGCTTCATCGGCGTACTCAAGGTCAAGAAGGTCAAGGCCCCCGAAAGGGCCATCGCCCAGGGCAAGGAGATCCCCCGGGCTCTCAAGGGCCAGCGCTGACCCACTCCCCCAAGCCGGGGCCGAGGCGTCACTCCGGTCGGCCGAAGCGTCACGGTGACGGGCCAGTTTCTGTCCACAGGGCACGCTGAGTCCGACGTTATCCACAGCCTCTGAAAAGACGGATGACTTCGTACGCAACCTGTCGCACGCTGCGGCCATGAACCTCTCACTCGTCAAGACCGACAGCCGCCTGCCGGAGCGTCCCTTCACCACGTCCGACATCGAGTCGGTCGCGACCAACCGATACGCACTCGCCCAGGCGATCAGCCATGGGGACGTACGACGCCCGTTCCGGGGCGTCTATCTCGCCGCGCAAGCGGAGGACGACCCGGTGAAGCGCGCCGAGGCGCTCGTGCAGGTGGTGTCCGAGCACCAGGTGATCAGTGACCGAACAGCCGCCTGGGTGCACGGCATCAACACCTTCACCCAGACCGAGATGGCACAGCTCCCGGCCGTGGAGACGTCTGCTGTCCGGGGCCACACCCGCACGCGGCGCCCGGGCACCGACGGCCGCTCGCGCGACCTCCTGCCCGAAGACATCGAGGTCATCGGAGGCGTACGGGTGACGACACCGCTACGCACCGCACTCGACCTCGGCTGCAACCTGAACCGTCGGGAGGCGATGGCCGCGCTCAACGAGTTCGCCAGGCACCATGGGATCACCCGGAGCTCCCTCGACGAGCACCTGCCCCGCTTTCGCGGCCGGCGCGGTGTCGTCCAGCTCCGCGAGCTCGTCCCGCTCCTGAATCGTCGCCTCGAGTCCCAGCGCGAATCGTGGACCTTGCTCGCGATCAGCGACGCCGGACTTCCTCTGCCGGAGGCACAGGTCTGGGTCGACGTCGAAGGAATCCCGACCTATCGCCTCGACTTCGCCTATCGGCTCGCCAAAGTCGCGATCGAATACGACGGCGAAGAGCACGACGACCCCGACCAGCGAATCTACGACGAAGAGCGACGAGGCTGGCTGATCGATCACGGCTGGACGATCGTGATCGTGCGAAAGGGCGACTTCACCGGCGACCGTCTCGACGCCTGGCTCCGCGAGATCAAGGCCGCCCTGACCCCGACCTACTCCACCCGCCGCTTCTGATCGAGGCGTCTCCCCCGTCGGCCGAGGCGTCACCGGCGCGAGCCGAGGCGTCACTCCCGTCGGCCGAGTTGGCATCGCGTTGCCAACTCGGCCGAC
>NZ_JBHZPJ010000037.1:0-7176 GCF_042788075.1 Nocardioides sp. YIM B13467 | reverse complement strand
GATACGCACAGCCCTCCACGGGTTCACGTGTACGGCCCGAAGTTGAGGACCGTGCAGATCCAGTTCTCGCCGCTCTGCTCGAAGCGGAGGGCCATCGCGCGGTAGCCGTGGCCGTACTTGATCGTGGCGGTGGCCTCGACGATGGTGTCGGTGACCACGTGAAGGTGCCATCGATAGACGCGGGGACGGACCGGCTGGTGGCGGCCCAGGCCGGGCTCGTACGCCCCGCTACGGGCGGTCAGGGCGGCGCGGTAGCGCAGGTCGGCGACGACCTCCTTGGTCGTCCAGCGGACCAGCTGGCTCGCCGGACGGTCCCCGCCGACGACCTCGGCGATCTTCTGGGCGAACTGTGGGATCCACGCGTTCAGATGGCCGCGGGCCGGGACGATGGGGATCGGCTCGGCCAGCAGTGCATCGTCCTGCCCGCTCTGGTCCGGCTGCGGCGGGTCCAGGCGTGGCTGTAGGTCGAAGGCGAGCGTGCCCTGGACATCGGCCAGAGGCACCTCGGCAGGGCGTTGCGGATCCGGCTCCGCAGGATCAGGGTCCCGAGATGGTAGAGCGCTCATGGGCGCAAACTCCTTTCTACGCAGGCAACCTTCTCTTACCCGTTATTCGTGGTTCTAAACCGGCGAGTAACAGAAGGTTCTGCTGTGACAAAGGAGACTGGAGGGACGGGCTAGTGGCGCGTCCTGGAAGTTCCTGGATGCTTGGCGTCGTCAGGGTGCGTGCATCGCAAGGCGGCGTCGCGAAGTCATACCGGGCGTCTTCCGAGCGGCGCCAACGCGGCGAGGTGCGTGCCATGGCGGCGCGAAGCGCCTAGGAACTTCTGGGACGCGCCACTATGTCGCCTGGTCGTCGTAAGGCGGCTTCTCGCCGGCCAGAAGAGGCTTGGGCGCCTTGGCGCGCGCCTCTTCCTCCTCGATGTCGGCGAGAGCTTCCTGGATCTGTCTGCTGACGATGCGACGCGGGTCGAGGTCGCGCAGCTCGAGGTCCTGGTAGGCGGGCCCGAGCTCTCCGCGCAAATCGTCTCGCGCGTTGTTGGCCAGGTTGCGCACCTGGTGGAGGAGGCGGGCGATCTGCCGTGCCATGTCGGGGATCTTGTCCGGCCCGAAGACCAGGATGGCGATCACGACGATGACGGCAAGCTCCGCGAAGCCGATGCCGAACACGGAGGTGAACCTACAGGCTCAGAGCTTGGAGGTGGGAGTGAGGCCCAGTTGCATGCCCGCGAGCCCACGGCCGCGGCCCGAGATCGTACGCGCCACCTCGGCCAGCACCTTGGCCGACTCGGCGGTCGGGTCGGACTCGACGATCGGCTTCCCGGCGTCGCCGGCCTCGCGCAGGGTCTGCTCCAGCGGGATCTGGCCGAGCAGCGGCACCTTCGACCCGAAGCGCTGGGAGAGGGTGTCGGCGACCCGCTGGCCACCGCCGGAGCCGAAGACCTCCATCTTGGAGCCGTCGGGCAGCACGAGCCAGGACATGTTCTCCACGACGCCGACGACGCGCTGGTGCATCATCTCGGCCATCGTGCCGGCCCGCTCGGCCACCTCGGCGGCGGCCTCCTGCGGGGTCGTGACCACGACGATCTCGGCGTTGGGCAGGTGCTGGCCCAGCGAGATCGCCACGTCGCCAGTGCCCGGGGGCAGGTCGAGCAGCAGCGCGTCGAGGTCGCCCCAGTAGACGTCGGAGAGCATCTGGACCAGAGCCCGGTCGAGCATCGGTCCACGCCAGGCCACGACCTGGTCGCGGCGCGGCTTGAGCATCCCGATCGAGATCACCGAGACACCCGAGGCGGTCGGGACCGGCATGATCAGGTCGTCGACCTGGGTCGGCCGGGAGTCGGCCACGCCCAGCATCGCGGGCACCGAGTGGCCGTAGATGTCGGCGTCGACGATGCCGACCTTGAGCCCCTGCTGGGCGAGCGAGACGGCCAGGTTGACCGTGACCGACGACTTGCCGACACCGCCCTTGCCCGACGCGATCGCGAAGACCTTGGTCAGCGAGCCCGGCTGGGCGAAGGGGATCTCCCGCTGCGCCTGGCCGCCGGTGAGCCCGTTGCGCATCTCGGTGCGCTGCTCGTTGGTCATCACACCCAGCTCGAGGGCGACGCCGGTGACGCCGTCGACCTTCTCGAGAGCCGAGGTGGTGTCGCGGTTGATCGTGTCCTTGAGTGGGCAGCCGGCGACGGTCAGCAGCACCTTGACGCTGACGACGCCTGCATCGTCGATCGAGACGGAGTCGACCATCCCCAGCTCGGTGATGGGTCGTTTGATCTCCGGGTCCTGAACGGTCGCCAGGGCTGCGTTGACACGGTCGAGAAGCGGGCTACTCACGGTATGCAAGCCTACGTCGTGCGTGGGGAGTCTCCAGCATCGCCCGAGGGCTGGTCGATCGGACCGCGGTGACGGTCGCGCTCGTCGAGCTCCTCGAGGAGCAGCCGGAGCTCGGAGCGGAGGTAGTCGCGGGTGGCGACCTCACCGAGGGCCATCCGCAGCGATGCGGTCTCGCGGGCGAGGAACTCCATGTCGGCCTTGGACTGGGAGGCGATGCGACGGTCCTGCTCCGCGATGGCGCGGTCGCGGTCCTCCTGGCGGTTCTGCGCGAGCAGGATCAGCGGCGCGGCGTACGACGCCTGCAGACTCAGCGCCAGGGTCAGGAAGATGAACGGGAACTCGTCGAAGCGCCACTCCTTCGGAACGAGGAGGTTCCAGGCGACCCAGATGACCACGACCATCGTCATCCAGGCGATGAACCGGGCGGTGCCCATGTAGCGGGCGAAGGCCTCGGCGAAGGAGCCGAAGGCGTCGGCGCGGAAGGTGGGCCGCCGGACCAGCGGGCGGCGCAGTTCGCGCGGGGTGTCGAGGCGGCCGCGGGCGGCGCGGGTGTCAGCCACGGCGCACCATCTCCGGCGTGATCACCTTGTTGGGACGGGTGTCGGGCCTGGTGTCGGGCCGCGGCTCGGTGGCCGACTCCTGGCGGGCGAGGTTCTCGCGCCAGTTCTCCGGAAGCAGGTGGTCGAGCAGGTCGTCGACGGTGACCGCGCCGGCCAGATGGCCGTTCTCGTCGACGACGGGAGCGGCGACCAAGTTGTACGTCGCCAGGTGGGCCGCGACCTGCTCGGTGCTGTCCTCGGGGCGCAGCGGTTCCAGGGACTCGTCGAGCGCGCCCGCGACCAGCGTGGACGGCGGCTCGCGCAGCAGCCGCTGGATATGGGCGATGCCGAGGAACTTGCCGGTCGGCGTCTCCAGCGGAGGACGGCAGACGTAGACGAGGGCGGCCTGGGCCGGGGTGAGGTCGGGGTTGCGTACGAGAGCGAGCGCGTCGGCGATGGTCGCGTCGGGGCCGACGATGACCGGCTCGGGGGTCATCATCGAGCCGGCGGTGTCCTCCTCGTAGGACATCAGCCGGAGTACGTCCTTGGCGTCCTCGGGCTGCATCAGCTCGAGCAGCAGGGTGGCGGTCTCCTCGGGCAGCTCGGCGATGAGGTCGGCGGCGTCGTCGGGCGACATCTCCTCGAGCACGTCGGCGGCACGCTCGGAGTCCAGGGCCCGCACGATGGCGACCTGGTCGTCCTCGGGCAGCTCCTCGAGCACCTCGGCGAGGCGCTCGTCGTCGAGGGCGGCGACGACCTGTCGCTGGCGCTCGGGCGGGAGCTCGTGGATCATCGTCGCGGCATCGGCCGGGCGCATGTCGTGGATCGCCTGGACCAGGTGGGTCGCGGCCTGGGTGGGGGAGCGGCTGGCCAGCCCCTCGGCGTCGTTCCACTCGACCACGTGCGTCTGGCCGCGACGGCGCAATCCCTTGGCGAGCTCCTGCACGGCGACCCGCGAGAGCAGCCAGTCGCGGTTGCGGGCCTGCTCCATGCCGACGTCATAGACGGTCCCGACGACGCCGGTGGGGCGGATGGTGACCTGACGGTCGAACATCTGGCCGATCACCAGGGTCTCGGTCGAACGCTGCTGGAAGCGGCGCATGTTGAGCAGGCCGGTGGTGTAGATCTGGCCGGCGTCGATGCTGGTCACCCGGGTCATCGGCACGAAGATGCGCCGGCGCCCGAAGACCTCGACCACCAGGCCCAGCACGCGCGGCTGCCGGGCGTCGGATCTGACCGTGACCACGAGATCTCGCACCTTGCCGACCTGCTCACCGAGCGGGTCGAAGATCGGAAGGCCGACCAGGCGTGCCGCGTAGACGCGGTTGGGCGAGGTGCTCACGGGCCAACGTTATGACATAGGCCCCAGCAGGTGGCTTCGACGCTCACGCGGTGGCACTGAGGGCGAATTCGATGAGCTATCAGAACTGCACCGGAAAGGGAACCGCGATTCAGGTGAGGCTTGTGTTACAAAAGTTATCTATGTGACCAGCGTGATCGGTCACCGTTGCTGTGAAAGGGGCCCGAACGGATGCGTACGCAATCTCCCGTCCCGTCGCGCGGGGGCCGGGTGGCCAAGGCCGTGCTCTCCGCGGGACTTGTCATCGGCCTCTTCGGCGGGGCTCTCGTCGCCGTGCACGACTCGTCCGCTCCGCCCGCGACAGACCTGGAGACCGTCGCCTACTCGCCGCCGCGCTACCGGATGGTCCAGGCCAACATCAGGGCGAGCATGAGCACGGCCAGGTTCAAGAAGGACGTACGCGAGGTGGTCGGCACCTCGCCCGACTTCATCACCTACAACGAGGTGAACGGCCGCCGGAGCGCGAGTCTCGAGCCGGGGCGCTATCGCGTCTGGCGCAAGGGTGGCGACGCCTACCGGTCGGCCACGGCGGTGGCGTGGGACAACGACGAGTGGGCAGCGACCTCGAAGGGCATCCACCAGATCAGCAACAAGCGCGGCAAGCCGGCCGACCAGCGGCTGCACTGGGGCATCAGGTTCGCCAACTGGGTCACCCTCGAGAACCGGGCGACCGGCCGGAACGTCTCGGTGGTCGCGGTGCACTTCGCGCCCAAGTCCAAGTACTACGGCGACCTGGTCCGTCCCTCGGCCCGCGCGCTCAACGTGCTCGTCAAGGCGCTGGCCAGACGCGGCCCGGTGATGGTCGGCGGCGACCTGAACGTGCAGTACGAGGGCTCTCGCTACCCGAGCGACATCTTCGCCGCGCAGCACCTGACCCCGAGCTACGACGTCACCCAGCAGGCACCGGTCACGCACGGCAGGGCGTCGACCATCGACTACGTGCTGGCCCGCGGGGTCGCGCGGTTCGCCACGGGCAACCAGCGTGCCTTCGGGCTCGAGTCAGACCACCACGCGGTCCGCGTCGACTTCTCGCCGCTGCCGGTCACCTCCACGGAGGGCTCCTCGCGGGTCAGGTTCGGGCCGGGGGTAGTGGTCACCGACCCGGGACTGGACACCGCCGAGGAGCAGAGCGTGCTGCGTACGGTCCTGAAGTCGATCAACAGCACCAAACGGGGTCAGGTCGTCCACCTGGCCACCCGTGCGCTGAGCAACGCCAAGGTGCTCCGGGCGCTGAAGCGGGCCAAGTCGCGCGGTGCGCGGGTCCAGGTCGTCACCGCGGAGCGGACCACGACCGCCGAGATGCGCTCGCTTCAGCGGGTCCTCGGCAAGGACGTGGACAAGGAGAGCTGGGCCGTGCGGCGCCCGAGCGGCTATGACCGCGCCGGCCTGCGAGCGACCGTCCTGCTGATCAGCAGGACCGGTGCCACCCCGGCGTTCGCCTTCAGCTCCAGCACCCAGATGTCCACCTCGGCCGGCACCGGCAAGCGGTCGGGCTACGTGAGCGTCACCAAGGCGTCGTACGACAAGCTCTTCAAGCCGTTCTTCTCGGCAGTCGGACGGCGGGTCTGAGGGACGTAGGATCGCGATGTGGTGGGAGTCACCCTGTCACTGATGGTTACTGATTGGTAACCTGCCGCAGTGACGTCAGCGTGGTCTCGACGGGTCTGAAACATTTGGCCCCGGCCACCGAGATTAGGAGTAGAGCATGGGTCGCCTTGCCGAGACCGAAGGTCTCACCGACATTCAGGAAGAGATCCTGAAGACCGTCCGTCAGTTCGTGGACGAGAAGGTCATTCCGGTGGCCCAGGAGCTGGAGCATGCCGATGAGTATCCGACCGAGATCGTCGAAGGTCTCAAGGAGCTGGGCATCTTCGGTCTGATGATCCCGGAGGAGTACGGCGGGCTGGGTGAGTCGCTGCTGACCTACGCGCTGTGTGTCGAGGAGATCGCCCGCGGTTGGATGTCGGTCTCCGGTGTGATCAACACCCACTTCATCGTGGCCTACATGCTGATGCAGCACGGCACCGAGGAGCAGAAGCAGAAGTACCTGCCGAAGATGGCCACCGGCGAGGTCCGTGGGGCGTTCTCGATGTCCGAGCCGGGTCTGGGCTCGGATGTGTCCGCGGTGTCCACGAAGGCGACCAAGCAGGCCGATGGGTCCTACGAGATCACCGGTCAGAAGATGTGGCTGACCAACGGTGGCTCCTCGACCCTGGTCGCGGTGCTGACCAAGACCGATGAGGGCGCCGAGAGCGTCTACAAGAACATGACCACCTTCCTGGTCGAGAAGACCCCGGGCTTCGGCGAGACCGCGCAGGGCGTGACCGTGCCCGGCAAGATCGACAAGATGGGCTACAAGGGCATCGACACCACCGAGATGATCTTCGAGGGTCACAAGATCTCGGCCGACCAGATCCTCGGTGGCACCCCGGGCAAGGGCTTCTTCCAGATGATGGACGGTGTCGAGGTCGGCCGGGTCAACGTCGCCGCCCGCGCCTGCGGCCTCGCGATCCGTGGTTTCGAGCTCGGGATCGCCTACGCCCAGCAGCGTCAGACCTTCGGCAAGAAGATCGCCGAGCACCAGGCCATCCTGTTCCGTCTCGCGGAGATGGGCACCAAGGTCGAGGTCTCCCACAACATGATGGTCCGCGCCGCGCGTCTGAAGGACACCGGCAAGCGGATGGACGTGGAGGCCGGGATGGCCAAGATGGTCGCCTCCGAGTACGCCAACGAGGTCGTGGAGGACTCCTTCCGCATCCACGGTGGCTACGGCTACTCCAAGGAGTACGAGATCGAGCGGATCATGCGCGAGGTCAAGTTCATGCTGATCGGTGAGGGCACCAGCGACATCCAGAAGATGATCATCGGGCGTTCGCTGCTCAAGGACTACAAGTCCTGAGCCTCCGGGTGAACCTGCCGCCGAATCTGTAGAAGTGGGGGGGGA
>NZ_JBHZPJ010000036.1:0-1288 GCF_042788075.1 Nocardioides sp. YIM B13467 | reverse complement strand
TCGCCGGCCGCTTCGCGGTCCTGGACTCCGGACCAGATCGAGAAAAGATTTGGCTGGCTATCGGGGCGGCGGCCCGGGTGTGGCGCAGCGGACTCTTGCCTGGGAAGGGTGAGGGTTGCTGGGGCGGAAGGGTGGCCCTTCGGGCCACTTACCATCCACAGGTTTGAGGTCGTTCGCTCACCGCGAAATGGCGCCTGACCTGCATAAATGGTTGGTCCTGGAGGTGTTTGAGGAGTAGAATCGGACCCCTCACAACACCTCTTTGAAGGGAGGGATGGCGATGAGTCTCGGGCGCGAGATCGACCCCTGGGGAACTGGCCCCGGCGACCTGATCGACGCAGCCCTCACCGCCATCGAGACCGCCCTCTACGACCTTCTCGCCACCGATCCCGCCTACTGGCGGACCGGACAGAAGAAGGACCTGCTGGAGCGGCTCGAGAAGCTCCAGGCTCAGCAGGCCGCGTTGAAGCTGCGGGTGCTGGCCACAGCTGGTGATGTCGCCGAGGAGACCGGTGCCAAGGACGCCTCCGGGTGGATGCGGACCGAGCTCCTGGTCGACCAGGCCGTGGCCCGCTCCCAGATCAAGCTCGCCGCAGGTGTCGCGAAGTACGAGCTTGTTGCTGCTGGTCTCGCCGATGGTGTGGTGTCCCAGGACAAAGCCCGGGTGATCACCCATGCCCTCGACGCCATCGAGAACGACCCCGTTGCCAGCGGCGAGGACCTGATCCTGGCCGAGAAGCTCCTGGTCGACTACGCGACCCGGTTGACGGCGAACGAGTTGAAGATCGTCGGGCGCCGGATCCTGGCCGAGATCGACCCCGAGCGGTTCGAAGCCGCTGAAGCCGAAGCGCTGCAGCGGGAGGAGGAGCACGCGCAGCGGCGTACGTTCTTCCAGTCCCGTGACAACGGCGACGGCACCATCGACATCCACGCCCGCGTTTCCCGCGCGGTCGGGATGCGGCTCCGGACCCTGCTGGACTCGCTGGCTCAGCCGAGGAAGCTCTCGGCCGAGAACCGTGGCCGCAAAGCCCCCTATGACCGGCTGCTGGGCCAGGCGTTTGCCCGGGTGGTCGAGACCTACGACGTCGACCAACTGCCCCGCCACGGTGGCCACGGCACCACGGTGTTCATCACGATGAGCGTGAAAGACCTCCGCAAGGACCTCGGCACCGCGGCCCTGGGGTTCGACGGCGAGAAGATCACCGCCGCCGAGGCCCGCCGGATGGCCTGCAACGCCGACCTCGTCCCCGTCGTGCTGGGCACCGACTCCGAGATCCTCGACCTCGGC
>NZ_JBHZPJ010000004.1:0-103587 GCF_042788075.1 Nocardioides sp. YIM B13467 | reverse complement strand
TAGAGTTACGGCGGCCATAGCGAAGGGGAAATACCCGGTCCCATCCCGAACCCGGAAGTCAAGCCCTTCAGCGCCGATGGTACTGCAACCGAGAGGCTGTGGGAGAGTAGGACGCCGCCGGACATATCTTTGCGCAGGGCCACCTCTTCGGAGGTGGCCCTGCTGCCATTTGTGCCCATTTACGACGCGGTGTATCGAGCTTGTCGAGATGCGGTGTATCGAGCTTGTCGAGATGATTATGGGACCTCTTCGCGCCACGCCCGGTTGACGTGGGCAGCCATGCGAGGTCCAATGTCATAGTTGCAGTCCGTACCAACAACACTCGAACAAGGAGTTCCCATGGTCAAGAAGCTGCTCATCGCCGCCGTCGTTGCCGCGGGTCTCGGCGTGGCCATCAAGCTGGTCACCAGCCGCTGATCCAGAGCTTCTCCAGTTGCCCGGTGCCCTCGAGGTGCCGGGCAGCTGTCATTTGGTGCCCTGGGACGCTTCCTCGTCCGGCGTGACCGAGGCAGCAGTAGCGATGGGCTCTTCCTTGGGAACGTCGACCTCAGCCAGTGACCGGCGAGCGCCGGGGATGGCGAGGATGCCGCCAACCATGAGGAAGAGCAGCACGCCGGCGAGGACGAGCAGGGACTCGACCGAGAACTGATCTGCGAGCGGGCCGAAGACCACCATGGAGAGCGGCATGGCAACGGACATGACGATCCCGACGATGCCGAAGACTCGCCCCTGCATCTCTGGTTCGACGCGCTCCTGGAGGATGGTGAACGCAGGTGCGCTCAGGGCCGAGAAGGCGACCCCGATCAGCAGTCCGAAGACGAAGAAGACCCACATGTTCGTGGAGACTCCGAGTCCGACGACGAACAGCCCGATGAGGACGACGGAGCCGACCATCAAGCGCATGCGGTGAACGATCTTGGGTCCGAACGCGGCCATGGCGGCGCCGCCGGCCAGCATGCCGAAGCCCCAGAACAGCTCGTTCGCGGTGAGCTTCCAGACCTCGTCGCCGAAGGTGCGCGTGACCATGAGCGGGGTGAGGTAGGAGGGGGCTCCGACCATCACCATGACAAGCGTGAAGAGAACGAGGATCCAACGCACGTGCGCATGGGTGGAGACGTACTTGAGGCCGGCGCGGAGGTCCCCGAAGTAGGAGACCTTCCCCTGGTCGGGGCGTACGAGACGGGCGACCGGGACGAGGGCCAGGAGGCCGACGCCGATGAGGGCCGTGATCGCGTCGATGAAGAAGACGGCGACGATGTCCATGCTGGCGTAGATGACCGCGGCGAGTGCCGGGGCGAGGAGCGTCATCGCGGACTGGATGGTCTGGAAGGCTCCGTTGATCCGGAGCAGCTGAGACTCCGGCGCGATCTGCGGGATCATCGCGGTGACTGCAGGCATCTGGATGCCGGCGAAGACCGAGCGGATGGCCAAGGCGAGATAGATGATCCAGAGGTCGTCGATCCCACTGACCATCAAGCCGGCGAGGATCAGGGTGGCGACCGCGATGGTGGCGTCGGATCCCATGATCAGGAACTTGCGGTGATGTCGGTCGGCCCAGACACCGCCGAAGATCGACATGAACGCCTGCGGGAGCATCCCGAAGACGAGGCTCAGCATCAGCACTGACCCGGACCGGGTCTCGATGGTGAGGTGCCACATCACGGCGTACATCACCAGCATCGAGCCGAGCAGAGAGACCGTTTGGCCGGCGAGGAAGATCGCTGCGTTGCGCCTCCAGCCGGAAAGCTCGTCGGCGGGCATGCCGAACAGCCTTTACCCGGACGCGGAACGCGTCAACCGACTTTGGTCTCGCGCGGCTACGCGAGGATCAGCGGCGGGCCGTGGTGGGTCGAGCGGGCGAGCTCGTCGCCATCGAGACTGAGCACGGGACCGTCGGTGCGGACGTCCCATCCCGAGGCCGTCTGCGCCGGCGGGACGCCTTCCATGCTGACGTGGGCGATGTGCAGGCGCCCACGCGCCTCGGCGACGGCAGCGCGTACGCCGGTGCGTACCTCGATCGGCCAGTACTGCTCGGTGATCGACTGCCAGACGACCGTGAGCACATCGGCGTCGGTTGGTTCGGTGAGCTGTTCCTTCAGCCAGGTGTCGGCCGAACCGACGTCGACCACGGGCGGGTCGCCGGCCGCGGCCCGCAGGGCACCGGCGAGCCGGGCGTGACGGTCGACCTGATGCGGCCATACGAACGAGGTCAGGTACTCGCGGCCGGCCGCGGTGGAGACATCGAGCGGGGCGAGGTCGCAGCCACGGCGCGATACGACTTCGAACGGAACTGGACGCACCCCGGCGCTCTGGGTGTCGATCGTCAGCGGGCTGTTCGTGGGGCCGTACGCCCAGTCCTCGCCGTAGAAGTGGTAGCGGTCGACGAGCAGGTTGAGCCCCGCCGAAGCGCCGGGCTCGAGCAGCCGGACGCGGTGCAGGCCGGTGCGGCGTACGGCCTCGAAGATGCCGATGAGGAGGCAGGCGGAGCGGCCGACCTCGTTGGTCTGGGGCGCCACCTCCAGACCTGCGCGGAGCTCGTCGACGTGAGCTGCGAGCACCTCCTCGAACAGGGGCCAGGCGGTGACGTACGCGTCGTTGCCTCCGAGGTTGGGATAGAAGCGCTCGAGCTCGGGAGCGTCGCCGCGGAGGACGATGCGGTGAAGAGCCGCCAGGAGGCGCAGCTGCACCGCATCGGCGCGGGAGGCGTCGAGGTGGTCCCGGCAGATCTCAGCGATGGGACCACCTGCATCGAGGTCGTCCGCGAACCGGTTGAGCAGCCAGCCGTAGAGGTGCTCCTCGTGGCCGAAGTGGTCGCGGAAGAGCTCGGGAAGAGTCGCCATGGGCACATCCAAGCACTGACGCGCACTTGCGGGTATGGGTAAGGTAAGCCTTACTTAAAGGGAGATGGAGCTGGCATGGGATTCGAGGACGGCCGCAAGCTGAAGGGCGTGTACGCGGCCGAGGTGGTGCACAACAAGCAGGTCACGCCGCACATGGTGCGGCTCACCTTGGGAGGCGATGATCTGCGACGTTTCCCGCAGCGCGGCTTCGACCAGTGGTTCCGGCTCTTCCTGCCGCGGCCGAACGGAGAGGCCACCAACTTCGACGCGGTGCCCGAGAAGCTCGGGACGATCGACTACCTGAAGTACCTGAGGCATGGCGACCGGCCGCCGCTGCGCAACTACACCGTGCGCGAGCACCGGCCCGAGCTCGGTGAGATCGACGTCGACTTCGTGGTGCACGGCGATCTCGGGATCGCAGGCCCGTGGGCGCGTACCGCACAGCCCGGGGAGCGGGTCGTGCTCATGGACCAGGGCACGGGCTTCGACTTCGCTCCGGATGCCTCGTTCCACCTGCTCGTCGGGGACGAGTCGGCCCTTCCTGCGATCGTCGGGATCCTCCGAGACATGCCCCGCGACGCGCGCGGCCTGGCGATCATCGAGATCCCGGACATGGCCGACGTCCAGGACGTCTCCGGGCCCGAGGGGGTCGAGGTGCGATGGCTGGCTCGAGGCGACTCCGCCGCACAGCCCGGGGCGCTGGCGATCGCCGAGGTCAAGGCGTTCACCCCCGAGGCACCGGCCACGCTCTCGGCGTACCTCGTCGGTGAGCGGACGATCCCGGCCGAGGGAAGGCGCCATCTGGTCTCGCTCGGGGTGCCCAAGTCGCGGATCACCTTCGTCGGCTACTGGCGGATCGGCAAGGCGCAGGCGTAAGGGCTCGGCGCCCGCCGATCCGCCGGGTGCTCGGACCTCAGCCGAGGAGGCCCTGGATGGAGGTGCGGATCTGGTCGAAGGCGAGCCAGGCGAAGAGCAGGGCGCAGATGATGAGGCCGATGTTGGAGACCCACTTGTTGCGCCACTCCGCGGGGGTGTGGCTGGTGTTGAGGAGCCAGAGCAGGGTGACGGCCAGGAACGGCATGAAGAAGGCGCCCAGGACTCCGTAGATGAGGATCAGCCAGGTGGGCTCGTCGGCGAGCAGGAGCCAGATCATCGGGGGGAAGGTGAGCCAGAGGATGTAGGAGCGGTACCAGATGCCGCCGCTCTTGGCCTCGGGCTCGTCGGCCTTTCCGCGAATGGTCCCCATGAAGTCCGCGAACATCAGGCTGACACCGTTCCAGACGCCGACGAGGGACGACATCGCCGCGGCCCAGAAGCCGATCAGGAAGAGCTTGCCGAACCAGTTGCCGTAGCGGTCGGCGAGCACCCTGGAGAGGTCGAGCATGCCCTGGTCACCGGTGCCGATGGCGATGTTGGCCGAGTAGAGCAGCTCGGCGCCGACGATGAGGGTGGCGACGACGAAGATGCCGGTCACGACGTACGCCGTGGTGTTGTCGATCCGCATCACGCGCATGAACTGCGGCGTGTGCCAGCCCTTCTCCCGCAGCCAGTAGCCGTAGGCGGCCAGGGTGATCGTGCCGCCGACGCCGCCGGCGACCGAGAGGATGTTGACCAGGGAGCCTTCGGGGATCGTCGGGACCAGGCCGACGAGGAGGTCGGGGAGGTTGGGCAGGGTGACGAGCGCCGCGCCGACCATCGTCACGAACATGATGCCGACCAGGACGGCGAGGAACTTCTCGAAGAGGCCGTAGCGACCGGCCCACACGATGGCGAGACCGATCAGGCCGGACAGGATGCCCCAGACCTTCACCGACGCGAACGAGAACAACGCTGCCAGGGCCAGGCCGGTGCCAGCCATCGCCGCGGCACCGTAGATGAAGCCCCAGATCACGATGTAAGGACCGAAGTAGATAGTCGTCCAGATGCCCAGACGCCGCCAGCCCTGGAAGATCGTCTCACCGGTCGCCAGGCTGTAGCGCCCGGCGCCCTCGACCAGGACCACCTTCAGGACACATCCGACGACGACGGCCCACAGCAAGGCGTAGCCGTACTTGCTGCCGGCGATCAGGGTGGCGACCAGGTCGGCGGCACCGACGCCGGTCGCGGCCACCACGAGGCCGGGTCCCAGGATCCGCCACCGAGGGGCTTCGGCTGTCTCTGTCCTCGCTGTGTGTGACATGGGCGACAGGTATACCCCGTTTTAGGGAAGATCAGCGACTTTTTGCCGAAGGACGGCACGCTCGCGGTCGTTCGTGCACATCCCTGCCGCCCGCTCCAGCTCCTTGCGCGCCTCGACCGTTCGGCCCAGCCTGCGTAGCAGCTCTCCGCGTACGGTCGGGAGGAGATGGGTGTGGTCGAGCCGCTTGTCCTCGGCGATCCGGTCGACGATCTCCAGGGCTCGCAGCGGTCCGTGGGCCATCGCCACCGCTACGGCCCGGTTGAGGTCGACGATCGGGTTGGGTGCGACGCGGCCCAGGGCCTCGTAGAGGACGATGATCCGCTCCCAGTCGGTGGTCTCGACCGAGTCGGCGACCGCGTGGGTGGCGGCGATCGCGGCCTGGAGCCCATAGGGACCGAGGCCCCGTGGGGTCGCCTGCTCGAGGGCGGCCAGGCCGCGGCGTACGGCACCTTGGTCCCATCTGGTGCGATCCTGGTCCTCGAGGAGGACCGGGTCGCCGGCGGCATCGGTGCGTGCCGGGAAGCGGGAGGCGGTCAGCTCCATGAGCGCGAGCAGACCGTACGCCTCCGGCTCGTCGGGCAGCACGCCGATCAGCACCCGGGTCAGTCTGCGTGCCTCGCGAGCGAGGTCGGTGCGGATCAGATCCTCACCGGACGTGGCGGTGGAGCCCTCGGTGAAGATCAGGTAGAGGACGTTGAGCACGCCGGCCAGACGCTGCCGGCGCTCGTCGGGCGAGGGCACCTCGAAAGGGACCTTCGCGGCCGCGATCGTCTTCTTCGCGCGGGTGATCCGGGCCTGGATCGTCGGCACCGGCACCAGGAACGCCCGGGCGATCTCCTCGCTGCTGAGGCCGCCGACGACCCTCAGGGTGAGGGCCACCCGGGCCTCCTTGGACAGCACCGGGTGGCAGGAGACGAACATCAGCGCGAGGACGTCGTCATCGATCCGCTCGATGTCCAGGTCGTCGGCGTACGCCTCGTCCTGGTCGTGGGCGATGGCCTCGTACTTCTCGCGCTGGACGCCGGCGCGGCGGATCGTGTCGATCGCCCGCCGCTTGGCGGTGGTCATCAGCCAGCCGACCGGGTTGGCCGGCTGGCCGTCGCGCGGCCAGGAGACCAGCGCCTCCGCGAGGGCCTCCTGGGCGGCGTCCTCGGCGAGGGCGAAGTCACCGGTGTAGCGCGCGAGCGCGCCGACGATGCGGGCGGACTCGATGCGCCAGATCGCCTCGACGGCGCGCGTCGCGTCACTCATCGGTGTCTCCCCGGGTGGTCATCTCGACAGGCTCGATACAGCGCTCGGCCCTCAGAGCTGCCCGGTCTTGGTCCGCCAGTCGAGCTCCTTCTGGATCCACGGGTTGTCCTGCGGAAACTCGTCGATCGTGGGCACTCGGCGGACCTCGACGGCGGAACCGGGGAAGTAGCTGAGCCGCTTGGCCCACTCGACCGCTTCCTCCTTCGAGCCGACCGAGATCAGGTAGAAGCCCCCGAAGAGCTCCTTGGTCTCGCCGTAGGGACCGTCGGTGACCACCGGTGCCTCCTCGGCGTCGGTGTAGGTGACGACGGTGTGCTCCTCCGGGTCCAGCCCCTCCATGGCGAGCAGCACGCCCGACTTGATGAGCTCGTCGTTGAGCTTCCCCATCTTCTCGAGCATCTGCTCGAAGGGGATGGCGGCCATCGCGGCGTTCTGCTTGTCCTCGTCGATGGTGCGCCAGATCAGCATGTACTTCGGCATCTCGGTTTCTCCTGTGTCGGTCGGGCCGTCTTGCCGGCCCGTTCACCCCTTGGTCGAACGAGGTCTACGCGGGATCGACAACGCTGCCAAGAATATTTTCGAAGGGGGAGTTTCACTCGTGGGTAGGTTGGGGTTGTGAAGATCTCGCTGTGGCCCAGTCCCGCCGTTCCCACTGCCGACATCCTTGCCGAGGCGCAGGCGGCTGACCAGGCCGGTTGGTACGGCGTCTGGTTCGCCGACCACTACATGCCCAACACCGGCTCCGAGCAGATCGATGACGGGCCGATGCACGAGGTCTGGGGGATCCTCCCGGCGCTGGCCGCGACCACCGAGAACGTACGCATCGGCCCCCTCGTCTCCCCGACGACGATCCATCACCCGGCGCTGCTCGCGAACCGGTCCGCGACGATCGACCACATCGCCGGCGGGCGGTTCGTGCTCGGCATGGGTGCCGGCTGGCAGATCAACGAGCACAAGGCGTACGGCATCGACCTGCCGAGCGCGAAGGTGCTGGTCGACCGGTTCGAGGAGGCGATCGAGGTCACCCGGTCGCTGCTCGACAAGCCGCGTACGACCTTCGAGGGGACCCACTTCCAGCTCACCGACGCTCCGTGCGAGCCGAAGCCGGTGGCCTCGCCGCTGCCGATCCTGGTCGGGGCCAAGGGCCCGCGGATGCTGCGCGTCGTCGCCAGGTACGCCGACGAGTGGAACACCTGGGGCACGCCCGAGAGCGCCGGCGCGGTGCGCGCCAAGCTCCTGGAGGCGTGCGAGCAGGTGGGCCGCGACCCCGCGACGATCAAGACGACCACCAACCTCATGCTCGACCTCGACGGTGCGAACCCGGGCTTCGCCCGGACGCAGACCGGCTCGGCCGGTGAGCTGCAGGACCTGATCGGCCGCTATGTCGATGCCGGGTTCGACGAGTTCATCCTGCCGACCTGGAACCTCAGCGAGACCGGTGCCGAGCGGATCGAGCGGGCGGCACAGCTCAAGGCCGAGGTCCTCGACCCGGCGCTCTAGACTCGGGCGAGGATGGCGCTGTTGATCACGTCGGTCCCGGGAGCGTCGACCTCGGGGTCGGCCTCGGCGACCACGTCCAGGCCGGCGAGAGCCTGCGGACCGACCTGCGGGTAGAGCAGCGTACGCAGCCCACGGGCGCTCCGCGCCAGGACGAGGCCGCCCGGGGCCAGAGAGCTGACCGCCTTGCCGAGCACCTCGGCCTTGGCGGCATCGTCGGACCCGACCAGGCCGGCGAGGAGCACGATGTCGACGGGGTGCGGTGGCGTGGCGGCGGAGGCTTCGGCGTGCTCGAACGTGACGCCGACGGCGCCCAGGCGTCCGAACGCGGCGGATGAGAGCCGGATCGCCTCGGCATCGTGGTCGACGCAGTGCACCGCGATGCCTTGGTCGGCCAGACAGAGCGCGGTCAGGGGGAGCGGCCCCGAGCCGAGGAGCACCACGTGCCGTGGGGCGGTGCCCTGGCGGCGTACGGCTTCCAGCTCCATCTCCACGAGGAGCCGGTAGTTCTCGCGGTAGGGGAACCTGGCGAACGCCGCCGCGGGGTCGGGGGCGCGCGAAATCTGGCGGGCCCAGACCCGCTCGAGCGCGTGCTCTCCGGCGGACGCGACAGAGCGGAAGAGGGCCGGTGGACGTGACGGCGGCAGCGCGGCCAGCACGGTCTCGGCCTCCGACTCGGGCACGCTCAGCACCGCGGTCACCAACCGGTTGAAGAGCGCGTTGACGACGATCCCGGGCTCCAGCGACGGCTGGTCGAGCAGGTCGTCGAGGGTGGAGACAAGACGTTCGTCAATGGCTTCGAACGTTCCCGGATTCACAACCGGTCACCCTTCCACATCGATGACGGCTGCTGCATGGTGTTCCGCCAGGAGCCCGCTCCGCGGCACGGAAGTCGCCTCACCCCGTATCGCACGCGTCGGCGGCTCGGTTCTGGGACGATGTAGAACTACGCCACTCGGCTCCGACGTATCCCCGTAAGCACGCCTACGGAAGGCGCCGACGAGAGGGAAGAGCCATGAAGTACGTCATCCTGATCCACTCCAACCCGCAGCCGTGGGGTCACCCGACGGGTGACTTCATCCCTGAGTTCCAGTCGCTGCCACAGGCTTCCAGGGAGAAGCTCAACGCGGCCTTCGAGGGGATCATGGAGGAGCTCTCGGCCAACGGTGAGCTCATCGGCGGGCAGGCGCTCGCGGATCCGGCCTCGGCCAAGCTCTACCGGTGGGACGCCGGCGAGCCGATCGCCACCGACGGCCCATACTCCGAGGCGAAGGAGCATCTGGCCGGCTTCTTCCTGATCGACGTCGAGTCCCAGGAGCGAGCCGAAGAGGTCGTACGCAGCTTCAGCGGCCCCGGTGAGACGGTCGAGCTGCGGCCGGTGGCAACCTACTGACATGACGGTCACGGGAGTCGAGGACGTGTGGCGGCAGGAGTCCGCCCACGTCCTCGGCGCCCTGCTGCGGGTCCATCCCGACCTCCCCGACTGCGAGGACGCCGCCCAGGAGGCGCTGATCGCCGCCAGCCAGAAGTGGCCGTGCGACGGCCTGCCGGCCGACCCGCGGGCTTGGCTGATCCGGGTGGCTCATCGGCGGCTGATCGACCAGATGCGCGCGGACACGGCTCGGACCCGGCGCGAGGTCGCCGACGGGATCGCCCGGCGGCTCGACGAACCGGACCCGGCCGCCGTGGAGATCGGCTCGGCCTACGACGACTCGCTGCGGCTGATGATGATGTGCGCCCATCCCGCGTTGCGCCGCCCCTCCCAGGTGGCGATCACACTGCGGTGCGTGGGCGGTCTGACGACGTCGGAGATCGCGGCTGCGTACCTGGTTCCGGAGGCGACCATGGGGCAGCGGCTCAGCCGCGCGCGGGCCACGCTGAAGGATGAGGAGTTCTGCTCGCCGGCGCCCGACGAGCTGCCCGAGCGGATCGCCTGCGTGCTCGACGTCTGCCACCTGATCTTCAACGAGGGCCACACCCGCACCAGCGGCCCCGAGCTGCAGGGCATCGAGCTCACCGACGAGGCGATCCGGCTGACCCGGATCGTGCGTGGAGTGCTTCCGGAGCACGACGAGGCCACCGGCCTGCTCGCGCTCATGCTGCTGACCCGGGCCCGCTCGTGCGGTCGCGTCGACCACCTCGGCGACCTGATCCCGCTCAAGGACCAGGACCGCTCGCAGTGGGACCAGGAGCTGATCCGCGAAGGTGTCGCACTGCTGGAGGACGTACTTCCCGAGGGGCCGGTGGGTCGCTACCAGCTGCAGGCCGCGATCGCCGCGGTCCATGCCGAGGCGGAGTCGTACGAGGCCACCGATTGGCTCCAGATCAACCTGCTCTACGGGATGCTCGCGCAGGTCGCGCCCTCGCCGGCGGTCACGCTCAACCGCGCCGTCGCCGTGGCGATGAGTCTCGGCCCCGAGCACGGGATCGAGATCGTACGAGACCTGCTGGAGCACCCGGCGATGCAGCGCCACCACCGCGCCCATGCCGTGCTCGCGCACCTGCTCGAGCAGTCCGGTGACGTCGCGACGGCTCGGGAGCACTACGTGCTGGCGGCCCGGCTGACCCAGAGCGTGCCGGAGCAGCGCTACCTGAACCGCCGGGTCGAGTCGCTCGACCAGGCGTGACTGCTCACATCTGCACGACGCCGTCGATGACGAGGATGATCCCGAAGATCGCGAACAGCGCGGCGGCGCCGTACTTGATCACGTTCTCGGGGAGCTTGCGGCCCAGGAGCGCGCCGACACCGATGGCGAGCGCGTCGGCGGCGACCATCCCGACGGTGGAGCCGATCCAGGTGCCGAGCCAGCCCTCCTGAGTGGCCAGGGTGATCGTCGCGAGCATCGTCTTGTCGCCGAGCTCGGCCAGGAAGAACGCGATACCGACGGCGACGATCGCCATGCCCCGGCTGTTGCGAGCCTTCTTGGCCTCGTCCTCGGTCAGCTCGTCGCCGCGCAGGGTCCATCCCGCGAAGACCAGGAAGGCGACTCCCGCGACGATGGTGATGTAGTGCTGGTGCTCGGCGAAGGCGTCACCGATGAGGGCGCCGATGGCGACCGAGGCCAGATGGACGATCGCGGTGGCGGCGGTGATCCCGAGGATCACGTCTCGAGCCCGGTAACGGGTGGCGAAGGTCATCGCCATGAGCTGGCTCTTGTCGCCGAGTTCGGCGACGAAGATGACCGCGGTCGAAAGCAGGAAGGCGTACACGGGGGTTCCTCTCCGGCGCCGGCCGGAGGAGTCCCATGAGGGGTTGATCGTCCTTCGACCAGCACCGTCATGTTGATACGGATGCATGGTCGAAGGTCTCGTCCGCCACTTCGTGGCCGATCGCGCCGGGCCCTGAGGCCAGTGTGTCGACGCGACTGTTGAGGACTACTCCCCTTCGCGGCTTCAGTCTAGGCGACGGGCCTGACGCCGTCCCATTCGGGCGGTCGCCGGCCGGTTCGCCGAATTCCGTCATCCAAGATCCGATCCTGGTTAGGCTGACTTCATGGACGAGGCCGGAGTGCGCGCGGTCCTCTTCGACTTGCACGACACGCTCGTCCCGAGCGGCCACCCCGCCGAGCACGCCGCGGTGGCCAGGGGGATGGGCGCGGATCTCGGAGTCGACCCCGATGCGTTCGCGGCCGCGGTCGCGGACACCTTCGACGAGCGCGTACGCGGTCTGATGGCCGATGTGCACCACACCGTGCGCTACCTGGCCCGACGGGTCGGCGGGTCCCCGACCGAGTCCCAGGTGGAGAGCGCGATCACGCGGAGGCTGAACTACTCGCTCTCCCTGCATGCCGCGACCTGGGCGCTGCCTGCGCTCAAGTCGCTGCGCAAACGAGGGTTCAAGCTCGGCCTCGTCGCCGACTGCGGGGCGGAGACGGTCGCGATCTGGCCGCAGAGCCCGCTCGCGGACCATCTGGACGCGGTCTCGTTCTCCTGCCAGACCGGCGTACGCAAGCCGGACTCGGGCGCCTACCTCGTCGCCGCGGCGGCGCTGGAGGTGCGCACCGGCGAGTGCGTCTACGTCGGTGACGGAGCCGACCACGAGCTCAGCGCCGCCGAGGCGGTCGGGATGAGGGCGGTGCGGTTCCGGTCCAGGGCGCTCGAAGAGCTCGACCGGGACGTCGCCTCCGACCTCGATCCCGACTGGAGCGGGCCGACGATCAGCGACCTGGGCGAGCTCGTCGGGATGATCGGCATCCCGGTGCCACGCGAAGGGTCCGAATCGCGGACGTTCGTCTCCGGCAATGTGGTGCCGTGGGGTTCCAAGAGATCGTCCCGCTGAGCGTCGGTCGAGGCGGGCGGCAGATGCGTCGGCATCTCTTGACGACTGTCCAGCGTGGGTCAGGGTCCCACTTCTGAGGGTCGATGTCAGCCGAATCCGGGATCCGCCGGGCTTTCGGTCCGCTCCTCGGCACGGTGCCGGAGTGCCATCGGAACGGTGTCCGATATCACACCGAACCTGTTATCTGTCTTTTGACAGGTTACGCGCCTGTCGGGCTGGCTCCATCTTCGAGGAGATCGCTCCATCAGGCGGCACCGCAGGCGGGAAATCGGCAGTAAATGGTCCTTCCCCCCTAGCGAGTTTCGACCGAAAACGGTAAGAATCGATCGACCGACAGGGAAGAATTTCTCCGACTCCGACCCCACATTTCGGACTCAGGTTTCCAACAGTCTTGGTTTGCCCCCGACGCCCTTGACCTACATGCTTACCTGTCAGTCGACAGGTTAATCATGCTTCAAGGAGGACCCGGGTGGCGCTAGCTGCAGACCACAGCACGGACACTGTGCTGAACGCACGGGCAGATGCTCGCGCGCAAGGGGGGCAGGTCAGCGACTGGATGCCGTACCTACCGGCTTCGTCGAGCCCGTTCTGTCCGGACGACGTCGACCCGGACACCCTGACGTGGGCCGAGACGGTCGCACCAGGGAACTACACCCACAAGGTCCTCGCCCGCGGTACGCGGTTCCGGCTCGAGGACCCGACCGGTGAGGCCTGCGCCCACACTCTCGTCTACAACGCGCTCGAGCCGACCGAGCGGCTCAACGTCGCGGACACCCAGAAGA
Source organism: Nocardioides sp. YIM B13467 (assembly GCF_042788075.1). Taxonomy (NCBI): domain Bacteria; kingdom Bacillati; phylum Actinomycetota; class Actinomycetes; order Propionibacteriales; family Nocardioidaceae; genus Nocardioides; species Nocardioides sp. YIM B13467. The sequence goes on along the minus strand of NZ_JBHZPJ010000004.1, from coordinate 90,759 downwards.
TCCCGTGGCAGGCCTACCTCGGTGCCGGCCACCCGCTGCTCTCCGGTGACGGCCGGGTGCTCGCCACGATCATCGCCGACACCTCGGGCCGACACGACGCGTTCTGCGGGACGAGCACCGCTGCCTGGAACGCGCTGCGCTACGGCACCGCGCTGCCCGAGGGGCCCGCGCCCGCCGGCCGTGATCTCTTCGTGAAGGCGGCCGCCAAGCACGGGCTCGGGCCGGCCGACGTACCTCCGTCGGTCTCGTTCTTCCAAGGAGTCCGGGTCGCCTCGGACGGGAGCTTCGACTGGTTCGGCTCGTCAGGAGCGGGGGCCTCGGTCGAGCTCGTGGCCGAGCTGCCCCTTCTCGTGCTGATCGCCAACGTCCCGCACCCGCGCGACCCACGTCCGGAGTACATCGTCGGGCCGCTGCGCGTGCACGCCTGGCGTACGCCGGAAACAACTCCCACCACCCCGGCGGACGAGCGTTTCGACGCCTCCCCCGAGGTTCGGCGGGCGTATCTGAACACACTCGACTATGCGGAGGCTCGGGGCCTGTGACTACCACGATCGACAACCCGGTGATGAGGCCTGTGGCGACCATTCCCGTCCCTGTGACCACCTATCTGACGCCTGACGGGCAGCTGGTCTCCAGCGTCCCGGTCGGCGCGTCGTACGCCGACAGCACTCACCTGGAGTGGGGTGACCCGCTGGTGCCGGGTGCCGTCGTGCTGGACGAGCAGGTGGCTCCGCGGGCCTCGTGGTCGGGTGTCGTACGTGCCGGGCAGGTGTTGACGATCGTCGACGTCGGTGGCAACCAGTCGGGTGACTGCCTGCTCTACAACGCGCACCACACCGACGAGCGCTACAGCGCTCCGGACACGCTCGCGTGGCAGGACAACGCCTACATCCGCACCGGGACGGTGCTGCGCAGCAACCTCGGTCGTGCCCTGATGACCGTCGTCGAGAACGAGATCGACCGCCAGGACACCATCGGCGGCGCCTGCTCGCGCGAGTCCAACACGCTGCGCTACGGCCACCACGTGATGTATCACCACGGCTGCCGGGAGAACTTCCTGACCGAGGGTGCCAAGCACGGGCTCGGCATGCGCGACATCGTCTCCAACATCAACTGGTTCATGAACGTGCCCGTCGAGGAGGACGGTGCGCTCGGCATCGTCGACGGCATGTCGGCGCCCGGGAAGCGGGTCGCGCTGCGCGCGGAGATCGACACGCTCGTGCTGATCTCCAACTGCCCGCAGATGAACAACCCCTGCAACGACTTCAACCCGACGCCCCTGCGGATGATCGTGTCCGAGCCGGACGCCGACTACGAGGCCGACGCATGACCTCTGGCCCGTCCTTCGACACCGTCCTGGTCGCCAACCGAGGGGAGATCGCCCGCCGGGTGATGCGCACCGCGCGCGAGCTCGGGATGCGTACGGTCGCGGTCTTCTCCGAGGCCGACCGAGCGGCACCACACGTGCGGGAGGCCGACGAGGCCGTCTGTCTGGGCTCCGCGCCCGCACGGGACTCCTACCTCCGTGGCGACCTGATCATCGCAGCAGCCCTGCGCACCGGCGCGGGGCTGCTCCATCCCGGCTACGGCTTCCTGTCCGAGAGCGCGGCCTTCGCCCGTGAGGTGGAGGCAGCGGGGCTTCGGTTCGTCGGGCCGACGCCCGAGCAGATCAGCGCCTTCGGCGAGAAGCACTCGGCCCGCCGGCTCGCCGAGAACGCCGGGGTGCCGATGTTGGCCGGGACGGGGTTGCTCTCCGGGCCGGACGAGGCGGCCGACGAGGCCGCCCGGATCGGGCTGCCTGTGATGGTCAAGGCGACCGGCGGCGGTGGCGGCATCGGGATGACCGCGTGCAGCTCGGAGGAGGACGTCAGGGTCGCGTTCGAGCGGGTCGCCCGGCTCGCCCAGACCAGCTTCGGCACCGCCGGTGTGTTCCTGGAGCACCTGGTGCGGCCCGCCCGCCACGTCGAGGTGCAGGTCTTCGGCGACGGGGAGGGGCAGGTCGCCGTGCTCGGCGACCGCGACTGCTCGCTGCAGCGCCGCAACCAGAAGGTGATCGAGGAGGCGCCAGCGCCTTCTCTTCCTGAGCACGTACGGACCGTCCTGCACGACTCCGCGCGTCAGCTCGCCAAGTCGGTCTCCTACCGCTCGGCCGGGACCGTGGAGTTCGTCTACGACCCGGGCCGCGAGCAGATCTCCTTCCTGGAGATGAACACCCGCCTCCAGGTCGAGCACGCGGTCACCGAGCAGGTGATGGGCATCGACATCGTCGAGCTCATGCTGCGACTCGCCCGCGACGGCGTCACCGCCCTGCCCGACGAGCTCTTCCGCAAGTGCCCCGCACCCAAGGCGTACGCCGTCGAGGCACGGGTCTACGCCGAGGACCCGGCCAAGGACTCGATGCCGTCGTCGGGCCTGGTCACGCGGGCGGTGCTCCCGGCCGCGACCGACAACGTCAGGGTCGACTCCTGGATCGAGACCGGGCTCGAGGTCTCGCCGCACTACGACCCGCTGCTCGCCAAGGTGATCGCCACCGGCGCGACCCGCGACGAGGCGCTGGACAGGCTGGGCGAGGCGCTCGCCAGCACCCGGATCGACGGGATCGTCACCAACATCTCCGCCCTGCGCGCGATGACGACGTACGCCGAGCTCCGCTCGGCCACGCACTCGACCTCGACCTTGCCCGAGCGAGCCAAGGAGGGCCGCGGCGGGGACCCCGATCCGCGCATCGACGTGCTCGACCCGGGCGTGCTCACGACCGTCCAGGACCTTCCCGGCCGGGTGGGCTACTGGCAGGTCGGCGTACCTCCCTCGGGTCCGTTCGACCCGGTCTCCTTCGCCGAGGCCAACCTGGCCGTCGGCAACCACCGGGGTGCCCCGGGCCTCGAGGTCACGGTGCCGCTGGCAACCGGCCGGGCGACGGCCGTGGGGCCGACGCTGGTCTTCTCCGATCCCGCCGTCGTCTGCGTGACCGGTGCCCCCATGCCGGTCAGCGTCGACGGCGCCCCCGTCCCGCAGTGGGAGCCGATCGAGCTCCCCGCGGGGGCGACGTTGACGCTGGGTCGAACCGGCGGGCCAGGCCTGCGGACCTACATCGCGGTCCGAGGGGGATTGGACGTACCCGACTACCTGGGCAGCGCCTCGACGTTCACGCTCGGCGGGTTCGGCGGCCACGCCGGGCGTACGCTCCAGCGCGGTGACGTGCTCCGCCCCGGAACCGCGGTCGACCCGCAGGCGCAGCCCGCGGCGACCCCGGAGTCGCGGCGGCCGGCGCTGACCAACTCCTGGGAGATCGGCGTAACCGAGGGCCCGCACGGCGCCCCGGAGTTCTTCACGCGCGCGGACCTTGACCAGCTCTACTCGGCGAGCTACCGCGTGCACCACAACTCGGCTCGCACCGGCGTACGCCTGATCGGGCCGAAACCGACCTGGGCCCGCGCCGACGGTGGCGAGGCCGGGCTGCATCCCTCGAACATCCACGACACGCCCTACACGGTGGGATCGCTCGACTTCACCGGCGACACCCCGATCATCCTCGGCCCCGACGGGCCCTCGCTGGGCGGCTTCGTCTGCCCCGCGGTGGTCGCCAGCGGCGAGCTGTGGAAGATCGGACAGCTACGCCCCGGCGACACGGTGCGGTTCGTGCCGGTGCGGGAGGGCAAGGCCGCCAGCCTGGTCAACCATCGTTCCTCGCTGACCGTGACCCGCGGGTCGGGCGGCGACGGCGACGACGGTGTGCTGGGCAGGCTGCCCGGGACGCCGGCGCGGCCGGAGGTCACCTACCGGCGCAGCGGGGACAACTCTGTGCTGGTGGAGTACGGGCCGATGACGCTCGACCTGGGGCTTCGGATGCGGGTGCACGCGCTGCAGTCGGCTCTGGCCGAGCACGCGCCCGCCGGCATCATCGACGTCACCCCGGGGATCCGGTCGCTTCAGGTGCACACCGACTCCTCGGTGCTGCGGGCCGGTCAGGTCGCCGGGCTGCTGCGCGAGCTGGAGGAGGACCTCCCGGCCACCTCGGAGCTGACCGTGCCCTCGCGGCGGGTGCGGCTGCCGCTCTCCTGGGACGACCCGGCGACCCGGGAGGCGATCGAGCGCTACACCGCAGGCGTACGCGACGACGCGCCGTGGGCGCCGTGGAACATCGAGTTCATCCGCCGGATCAACGGGCTCGGCTCGGTCGAGGAGGTCCATCGGACCGTGTTCGACGCGACGTACCTGGTGCTCGGGCTGGGCGACGTCTATCTGGGCGCGCCCGTCGCGACACCGCTGGACCCGCGGCACCGGCTGGTGACGACGAAGTACAACCCGGCGCGCACCTGGACGGCGGAGAACTCCGTCGGCATCGGCGGCGCGTACATGTGCATCTACGGGATGGAGGGGCCGGGCGGATATCAGCTGGTCGGCCGGACCACTCAGGTCTTCAACCGATTTCGGCGCTCGACGTCGGCCGGTGGGCTCTTCCACGACGACCCGTGGGCGCTGCGGTTCTTCGACCGGATCGAGTGGTATCCCGTCTCCGCCGACGAGCTCCTGGAGCTGCGGGCGGAGGTCGACGCCGGGCGTGGCGAGTTCGAGACCGAGGAGGGCACCTTCTCGATCAAGGAGTACGACCGCTTCCTGACCGCCAACGCGGACTCGATCGCAGGTTTCCGTGACCAGCAGTCCGCTGCCTTCGAGGAGGAGCGCGAGCGCTGGAAGGCCGCCGGGGAGTTCGACATCTGCGACCGCATCGACGCGCGGGGCGAACCGTCGGAGGTCGAGGTGCCGGAGGGGTGCGTGCAGGTGACCGCGCCGTTCACCTCGACCGTCTGGAAGGTCGTCGCGAGTCGCGGTGCGCGGTTGACCCAGGACGCGCCGCTGATGGTCGTCGAGGCGATGAAGATGGAGGCGAGCGTCCCGGTTCCGGTCGCCGGCGAGGTGGTCGAGGTCTACGTGAAGCCGGGCGAGCAGATCGTCCCGGGGCAGGTCATCGCCGCGGTGCGACCGCTCGACGGGCTCGGCTCTTGATCCATTCACTTCCGGGAGGTGCGGTCGCTCGCGCCACCGAGGCCCTGGACCGCATCGAGGCGTCGGATCGTCCTGAGATCTGGATCTCGCTGCGTACGCGTGACGACCTTCTCGAGGAGGCCGCCGCGATCGACGCGAAGGTGGCCAGTGGAGAGGTCCTGCCGCTGGCCGGACGCCTGCTGGCGGTCAAGGACAACATCGACGTCCGCGGCCTGCCGACGACCGCCGGAGCTCCCTCGTTCGCCTACCCGCCCACCGCTGACGCCACTGCGGTCGCCCGGTTGCGAGCCGCCGGGGCGCTGGTCGTGGGGAAGACCAACCTGGACCAGTTCGCGACCGGCCTGGTCGGCACCCGCAGCCCGTACGGAGCGGTCCGCAATGCCTGGGATCCGAGCCGGATCTCGGGCGGATCCTCCTCGGGTTCGGCGGTCGCGGTCGCCCTCGGTCTGGTCGACCTCGCGCTGGGGACCGACACCGCGGGCTCCGGTCGGGTGCCGGCGGCGCTCAACGGCATCGTCGGGGTGAAGCCGTCGCGCGGGCTGGTGCCGGTCACCGGCGTCGTACCCGCCTGCTACACGCTCGACTGCGTCACCGTCTTCGCCCGGGATCTCGGATCTGCCCGGGCGGCCGCGGAGCTGATGGCCGGCCCCGACCCGTCGGACCCGTTGTCACGTACGTTGCCGGCGGATGCCGGGCTGCCGCCGGCGCCGAGAGTCGCGGTGCCGACGGGCGAGCATCTCGACGGGCTCGCTCCGGGGTGGGCCGCAGCCTTCCGGGCCGTGGTCGCGCGGCTGGCCGACGCCGGGGTCGAGATCGTCGAGACCGACATCTCGCCGTTGCTCGAGGCCGCCAGGCTGCTCTACGACGGCGCCTTCGTCGCCGAGAGGTACGCCGCGGTGGGCTCCCACCTCGAAGCCAACCGCGACCTCATCGGGACCGACCTCGACCCGACGGTCGCCGAGATCGTGCTCGCCGGGGCGTCGGCCAGCGCAGCCGACTGGGCACGCGACGTGGCCCACCTGGCGCGCCTGGGGGCGGCGGGGAGAGAGGCCCTGGCGGGCTGCTCGGCGTTGCTGACGCCGACGACGACGTGGCATCCGACGCTGGCCGAGGTGGCCGCGGATCCGGTCGGCGCGAACGCCCGCCTGGGCCGCTACACGAACTTCGCGAACCTGCTCGACATGGCCTCGCTCGCGATCCCGGCCGGCCAGGTCGGCGGGCTGCCTTTCGGTGTGATGCTGACCGGGGCCGCCGGCCGCGACCGCACCCTGGCCGCGCTCGGCCACACGCTGCTCAGTCCCTGTGTCGATCTCTTCGTGGTCGGCGCGCACCTGGCGGGACAGCCGCTCAACCACCAGCTGGTCGAGGCCGGCGCGACGCTGCTGCGCCCGGTGTCGACCTCTGCCGACTACCGGCTGTTCGCGCTCGAGACGGTGCCGCCCAAGCCCGGACTGGTCCGGGTGGGTGCCACCGGGAACGGGGTGCCGATCGAGGGCGAGCTGTGGCGCGTCCCGGCCGCGGGCTTCGGTACGTTCGTGGGTGGCGTACCTGCTCCGATGGTCATCGGAAAGGTCACGCTGTCAGACAGCTCCACGGTTTCGGGATTTCTCGTCGAGCCTTTTGCGGTCGAAAAGGCTGCTGATATCTCCGCGCACGGTGGTTGGCGCCGTTACCGGTCTGAGCAGGGCCTTTAACGTTCTTCGTGGATATCTGTTACGGGACCGGGGTCATTCCTCCAGGTGGCACACGACTCTGTTCACGGGCCGAATCCCCCGTCACACTAGGCAGAATTCCGCCAGCATTATCGCCCCGGGAGGATGCTGTGCCGCGCCTATCGGTTCGTCATGCCATACACTTTGTTGACAGGGAATTCAACCCTCCTGTGGGACTTTCGACTCTGTTCTTTAGGGGAAGAAGACTCTTTCGAATCTTCCCCGAAACTCGGGAGGCCGCTTAGATGGCGTACATGACAACTAGGCGTTCTCGGCCCGGCCGCCCCAGGCATGTGCCCGATTCGGGTACCGCCTCACCCCGTGACCAGATCCTCGATGCCGCTGCGCGACTCTTCGTGTCCCAGGGCTTCGCGGCGACGTCCACCCGCGAGATCGCCGACCAGGTCGGCATCCGTCAGGCCTCTCTCTACTACCACTTCGCAGGCAAGGACGAGATCCTTGTCGAGCTGCTCCGTAAGTCGGTTCGTCCGACCACGGACAAGGTCGACAAGATCCGCAACCAGGTGCCACCGCTCGATTATGAAACGGCTCTTTATCTGCTGGTTCTCGTCGACGTACGCACGCTTGCCGATGTGGATCACAACGTCGGAATGCTCTACATGCTGCCTGATGTGACCAACGGCGAGGTCTACACCGAGTTCCGCCAGGAGCACGAAGAGCTCGCTGCTGCCTACGCCGATCTGGCCAGCAAGGTGGCCTCGGAGAAGGTGCTCGAGGGCGTCAGTCTGAAGCAGCTGGGCAACATGCTCATCCAGCAGGTCGAAGGCGTCATCAGCATGCGCGCCGAGATGATCACCAAGGACACGGTCCGGAGGATCACGTGCCCGGAGGCGTGGGCGATCGCTTCCTCGTGCCTGCGGATCTGCGGTGTCAGCCAGGACAAGATCCAAGCTGCGAACGCGGTCGCCGTGGACATGCTCGACGACTTCCTCGAGGACAGGGTTCGCGAGCCCGCCTGACAAGGCAGGCTGACAAGTCGGTAACTGGTGGGTAGGGCTTGCGCGTGTGAGTTGCCCTGTTGAGGCTTGAACGACACACTTTCCGAGCCCGTTGCCCGCTTCCCCACCGCGAGGACCCCACACGTGTGCATTGACCCTTCCGGAGGCCGCTGATGGCCCGGAAGCAGACAGCCATCCTCTCCGTCACGCGCGGGGTCACGACACTCAACGGCCTGGTGGTGGATCGTCCGTGGGGCGAGGACCCGCACCAGGCAGGCATACGCGCCGTGCGGGAACAGCTCGCCGGCCCGAGCCGCAAGCCGGTCCAGGTCGTCGCCACCGACGACGAGGCCCGCGTCCGGATGGTCGTCCATCCCGACGGGCAGGTCACCGATGTCGAGACGCTCGAGGTCTTCGGGAGCTACGGCTCGCCCGACGACGTACCCGGCGCGGCCTGGCTCCCCGCCGGCGCTGGGCCCGTGATCGTCCAGGGCGTCGTCGAGCCGGACCCCGAACCCGAGCCGTACGTGCCACCCGTCCTGGCTGTTCCGGCGCCGGCTGTCGAGCCACCGCCTGCGCCCGAACCACCGCCTGCGCCCGAGCCGGACCCTGAGCCTGAGCCGGAACCTGAGCCCGAGCCGGAGCCAGCGCCCGAGCCAGCGCCGCCCCCGGCACCGGTTCCGCCTCCGGCACCTGTGCCGGTCCCGATGCCTGAACCGGACCCGGACCCGGAACCGGACCCGGAACCAGAGCCGGAACCAGAGCCGGAAGCGGAACTCGAGGCAGAGCCCGGACCAGAGCGAGGAACCCCCGCCAGGAGGGCCGTCGCCGGACCGTTGGTGCCGCTGCACCACCTGGAATCGACCCCCTACCGGCGGTCGCGGATGACGCGTCGCGGCCGGGTGGTGCTGGTCGTCCTCGCCATCCTGCTGCTGATCCTGATCTATGAGGTCGTACGCGGCGTCGTCACCGGTTCCGACGCGGACTCCTCCGACAAGAAGGAGCCGCAGAGCCAGCAGTCGGCGCCGAGCGCGGGGGCCAGCGACGAGGCCCCCTCGGAGGCGCCCTCGCCGAGCGCGTCGGCGTCCTCGGTCCGCGTCGAGCCGACGCCGACTCCCACGCCGACTCCGAAGCCCAAGCCGACCAAGAAGCCGGCGCCCGAGCCGACCAGGACGCTGTCGGTCGAGGCGATCGCGATGACCGAGGCCATCGGGCTGCGGATCGACGCCAGCAGGTTGCCGGTGACGGCCACGATCGCGATGGATCCATGGGGTGCGCCGGAGCGGTTCACGCGTACTGTCACGATCACCGAGCCCAACCAGCTCGTCGTGGTCAAGCCGGTCGCCTCCGGGCACGCGGAGTGGAGCGTCCGGGTCGACGGTGCCAGGAAGGTAACCGGCTACACCCACTCCTGGCCCAAGGGCGATCGCGAGTTCGTGCGGCGCTGACTGGCCTGGGCTGAATTGCTACCACGGTCGGATGTGGCGGCCTCCGGTGCGGCGTACGCTGCATGAGAACGTGTTCCTGCGCCTCGGAGGTCTCGCATGCCGCTCAAGATCACGCCGCCCGTCGGCACCCGCACGATAGCCGGCCGGACGCTTGGCTGGACGCTGGGCACGGTGGAGCGCACCGCCAAGCAGGGCGTGCGCTGGGCGCTGGGGCACGGGTTGCCGCGTACGGCCATCGTCCGGTCCGCCAGGAAGGGCGATCTCCAGGGCGACCTGATCCTGAGTGGGCCCGGGTCGCACACCTTCGACCTGGTCGACCTGTTCGAGGAGTTCCGTGCGCGTGGGCCGCTCTACCAGGGCGGGTTCAGCCACCTCGCGGTCGACCACGAGGTCATCAAGGAGGTCCTGACCAGCAACGACTTCATCACCGGTTTCTTCGCGCCCGACGAGTCGGGCACCGGCCTGCTGGCGAGGGCGGCGAACTGGTCGGCCAGTGACGTCTTCGCCCCGCTCCAGCCGCCGTCGCTGCTGGCGACCGAGCCGCCGGAGCACACCCGCTACCGCAAGCTGGTCACCCGTGTCTTCACGGTGCGTGCGGTCGAGAAGCTGCGCGCTCGCACCGAGGAGATCGCCCGGGAGCTGCTCGACGACCTCGAGAAGGAGGCCGCGTCGGGAGCCGACGTCGACCTGGTCACCCGCTACTGCGGGCTGCTGCCGATCACGGTGATCTCCGAGGTGCTCGGTGTCCCCGTCGAACTGCGCGAACGCATGCTCGAGCTCGGCAAGGGCGCGGCGCTGAGCCTCGACATCGGGCTGGGCTGGCGCACCTTCCGCGACATGGAGGCCTCGCTGGAGGAGTTCGACACCTGGCTCCGTGGCCATCTCGAGTATCTCGCCGAGAATCCTGGCGACGACCTGCTCAGCCAGCTCGTGGCGCTGCGCGACGACGGCGACCGGCTCAGCGAGCGGGAGCTGCGGGCGATCGCCGGGCTGGTCTTCGCGGCCGGCTTCGAGACCACCGTGAACCTGATCGGCAACGGCATCGCGCTGCTCCACGACAACCCCGATCAGCTCGAGGTGCTCAAGGCGCAGCCCGACCTCTGGTCGAACGCCTCCGACGAGATCCTGCGGCTCGACCCGCCTGTGCTGCTCACCGGCCGGGTGGCCCGGCGCGACTCCACCATCGCCGGCCAGGCGATCCCACGCGGCACGATCATCAACACCGTGCTGGCCGCCGCCAACCGCGACCCGGCCGTCTTCACCGACCCGCACACCTTCGACGTCACCCGCGAGAACGCCCGCGACCACCTCTCCTTCTCCAGCGGCCGCCACTTCTGCCTCGGCGCCGCCCTGGCCCGGATGGAGGGCGAGATCGGTCTCCGCCTCCTCTTCGAGCGCTTCCCCGGCCTCGAGCTCGTCGGCGACCGCGAACGCCACCCCACGCGTATCCTCCGCGGCTACTCGCATCTCCCCGCCCGCCTCAGCTGACCCGCCGAGAGGTCAGGTACGTCGGTCGAGACGTCACTCCCGTCGGCCGAGACGGCACCTCGGTGCCACCTCGGCCGACGCCGGTGACGTCTCGGCGTTCAGCGCGCGGCTGCGTCGAGGAGTCGCTGGCCGAGGACGGCTACGCAGCGGCGTACCTCGTCGCCTTCGACCACCCGGAAGGGGACCGCGCGGCGGGCGAGCTCCTGGGCGTACCACGCCGGGCTGTTGGTGCTCCCGACGAGACGGCAGTGGCCGTCGTCGATCGGCTCGAGGCGGCCCAGGACGCGCGGAAGATATCGGTCGACCTGCGCGAACGGGGCGTCGAAGACGACCTCGACCGCATAGGCCCAGCCCTCGCCGAGGTGTTCCTCGACCTCGGTGACGGGGTCGATCTCGGGACGTACGAAGCTGGTCTCCTCGATGTCGACGGCGCCCATGCGGTCGACTCGGAGCACCCGGCGCGCGTCGGCGGTGTGCGACCAGCAGAGGAGATACCAGCGGGCGTGGCGCACGACGACCGCCCATGGGTCGACGACCATCTTGCGCTCGTTGCCGTTCTCGGTCGTGTAGGCGATGGTGGTGCGCCGCCGGGAGTCGCAGGCCTGGACCAGGCTGGTGGTGACGTCGGGATCGGGCGAGACGGCGCTCTGGTCGGGAACGGCTGAGATCGTACGTCGCACCGCGGCCACGGTCTGGGACAGCGACTCGGGCAGCACCCGGCCGATCTTGCCGACCGCGCTCCCGACCGGACCGGTGGCGTCGGCGATGTCGTGGTGACCGTCGAGCAGGGCCATCACCAGACCGAGCGCCTCCGCGGTGGTGAAGATGAGCGGCGTACGCATCCCTCGGCCGAGGCGATAGCCGCCGTAGGGACCGCGCTCGGACTCGACCGGGATCCCCGCCTCCCGCAGGATCGCGACATAGCGCCGGGCCGCGCGCTCGGTGACCCGCAGCCGCTCGCCCAGACGCTCGGCGGTGATGCCGGGGGAGGACTGCAGCAGCTCGAGGGTGAGCAGCGCCCGAGCGGTCGGGCTCTCGTCATGTCCCATCGTGGCGGCTCCCGGAAGTAGTTCGTCCGGATTCACATTAGTCCGTCACTTCCAGCGCGGTGGGTCCCGTACCCTTACCGGCATATGAGACTTCTGCTGATCAGACACGGCCAGACCCCGAGCAACGTCTCGGGGGCGCTCGACACTGCCTTCCCGGGGGCGGGGTTGACCGAGCTCGGACTCTCCCAGGCCGCGGCAGTGCCGGATGCGCTGGCGGGGGAGCGGATCGCGGGTCTGTACACCTCCCGGCTGGTGCGTACGCAGCTGACCGCCGAGCCGCTCGCCAACCGGCTCGGGTTGCCGGTCGTCGTGCAGGAGGGGTTCGAGGAGATCAGTGCCGGCCACCTGGAGATGGCCACCGACAAGGAGTCGGTGACGGCCTATCTCGAGGCGCTCGGCGACTGGATCCGCGGCACGCTCGAGACCCCGGTCCCGGGAGGCGAGGCCGGCCATGAGTTCCTGGCGCGCTACGACGCCGCGGTGCAGTCCGTGGTCAAGCAGCACGATCCCGATGACACCGTCGCGATCGTCTCGCACGGTGCGGCGATCCGGATGTGGACCGGACTGCGCACCACGCGGTCGCCCGCCTTCGGCGACGACAACCGGATCCGCAACACCGGCCTCGCGGTCGTCGAGGGCAGCCTGGAGGAGGGCTGGACGACGATCAGCTGGAACAACGACCCTCTGGGCGGTGCGCACCTGATCGGCGACGGCTTTTGATCCTCCGCTCGCTCCTGCTGTTCGTGCTGGCCGCGATCGCCGAGATCGGTGGCGCCTGGTTGGTCTGGCAGGGACTGCGGGAGCATCGCGGCTGGCTCTGGGTGGGCGCCGGCTTCATCTCGCTCGGCCTCTACGGCATCGTCGCCACGCTGCAGCCCGATGCCCACTTCGGGCGGATCCTGGCAGCGTACGGCGGTGTCTTCGTCGTCGGCTCGATCGCGTGGGGGATGGCGATGGACGGCTACCGGCCCGATCGCTGGGACATCGCCGGTGCTGCGATGTGCCTCGCCGGGATGGGCGTGATCATGTATGCGCCGCGTGGGTGAGGATGGCGCCATGGCCTCCGATGAAGACTCCCCGCGCACCTTCGTCCCGGTACCTCCGGAGGAGCGGCCACGCCGCACCCGGAGCACGGTCCGAGTGCTCCTGATCGACGACCGCGACCGGATCCTGCTCTTCGCCGACTCGGACCCGGGCGTCCCGGGAGCGCGCTGGTGGATCACGCCAGGCGGCGGCATCGATCCGGGCGAGAGCGAGCGAATCGCCGCGGTGCGCGAGCTCGAGGAGGAGACCGGCCTCCGGGTCACCGAGGCCGACCTGCTCGGGCCGACGATGCGGCGCACCGTGGTGCACGGCTACAGCGACGTGGTCATCGACCAGGACGACGTCTTCTACGCGTGCTGGGTGCCGGCCTTCGAGGTCTCCACCGCAGGCCACACCGAGGAGGAGCTGCTCACCATGGCCGAGCACCGTTGGTGGACGCGCGAGGAGCTTGCCGCGACCGACGAGGAGATCTGGCCGGCGGTGCTGCTCGACCTGTGGAAGGACGCCGACGTACGCCGCGACGCGGCCGCCTCCGATCCTGCCGATGGCGGATGGGTGGAGGAGTCGTCGGTCCCGGCCTGACGTCCGGGCTCTGGAAATGCCGCAGCCGACCATCCCCCTCGATGGTCGGCTGCGGTCTTGCGAGATCCGGTCGACATCCCTCGGTGCGACGAGATCCCTCGCGTGTGCCGTCCGCTCGAGCGTGAATCCCCCGATCCCGCTCGAGCGACGACACTCAGTCCGTGGTGCGGCCCCCCGACCGCGCCCTGGCCCTCCCCCTCAGTAGGCCCAGGGCGTCCACCCACAGCATCAGGCTGTGTACGACGGACCGAAGATGTAGGCGCATGGTCAGCGGAAGGCGCCGAGCGCGACGATGCCGGTGGCTGCCACGGCGGCGACGCCGAACATCGTGGTGCCGACGGCCGGCGGCATCCCGCCGCGGTGCTTGTGCTCGGACGGGTCGGGCTTGCGGAGGCTGCGGACGGCGTCGAGGACGTTGTTGCGGATCGACTCGACGGCGGTCAGGTCACTGCGGTGACGTGCGGTGATCGTGGTGGTAGCCATGGGAGTTCCTCTTCTCGGCGGACGGCGCTGGCCTCCGTTGTCCGGCGGCCTTCACGTGGATGGAACGGAGTCACGGGGAGGTCATGACGCAGCTTTTCGCCACATTGAAGTTAAAGAAAATCCACAACTGAGAAACATCGCTCAAGACCCGTACGCTGCGCGTCATGACCACGACGTTGGTGGAGATCACTCGGGAGTGGGGCCGGATCGGCGTCATCGGGTTCGGCGGTCCGCCCGCCCACATCCGGCTGCTGCGCGAGGCCGTCGTCGAGCGCCGCGGCTGGGTGGAGCCGGAGGAGTTCGAGGACGCGATCGCGACCTGCAACCTGCTTCCCGGACCGTCCTCGACGCAGCTGGCCATCTTCACCGCCTGGCGGGTCCGCGGAGCGCTCGGCGCGCTGGTCGGCGGGCTCGCGTTCATCCTGCCGGGTCTGGTGCTGATCCTCGCCCTGGCGGCGCTGTTCCTGGGCGACCCGCCCGCGTGGGTGCTGGGTGCGGGCGCCGGTGCCGGTGCGGCGGTCGCTGCGGTCGCGGTCCAGGCGGGCTGGGCGCTGGTGCCCTCCTCCTACGAGCGGACCCCGTCGCGTCCGCGATGGATCCTCTACGCCGTCGTCGGCACCGTCGCCGCCGCGACCACCGGGGCCTGGGTCGTCCTCGTGCTCGTGGGCGCGGGGCTCGTCGAGGTGGCGATGCGGAGGCCGTGGCGTACGAACTCCTTCCAGTCCGTCCTCACGGTGCCTGTCCTGGCCCAGGGAGCGCTCACCGCCGCGGTGGCAGCGCCGCTGGCGTGGACGGCCTTCAAGGTCGGCGCACTGTCGTACGGCGGCGGGTTCGTGATCATCCCGCTGATGCAGTCCGATGCGGTCGATCGCTACGGCTGGATGAGCGACGCCGAGTTCCTCAACGCGGTCGCGCTCGGGCAGATCACCCCGGGTCCGGTCGTCCACACCGTCGCGGTCGTCGGGTTCGCGGCCGCCGGACTCCTCGGGGCGCTGGGTGCTGCCGTGATCGCGTTCGGGCCGTCGTTCGTGATGATCATCGCGGGCGGACGGCACTTCGAGGCGCTGCGCTCCTCGCCGCTCGCCCGCGCGTTCCTCGACGGCGCCGGGCCGGCTGCCATCGGTGCCATCCTCGGATCGGCGGTCCCGCTGGCACTGGCGACGAGCGAATGGTGGCAGTGGGTGGTGCTGGCTGCCGCCGGCGTACTCCTGCTGCTGCTCAAGCGTGGGGTGGTGCTCACGCTGTTGCTCGCGGCAGGGGTCGGGGTCGTCGTGGCTCTCGCCGGTGGGCCGCTGCCCTAGAGGTAGAGCCCGCCGGAGGAGTCGCCGTGGTCGTGCTGGCCGCCCTGCTGCGGCCCGCCCTGGCCGGGGGTCGGCTGACCCTCGGGGGAGAGGCTCACACCCGGCGGCAGGCCCTTGCGGATCTGCTCGAACTGGGCGCGCGCGGCGACCTGCTGGGCGTAGATGGCGGTCTGGATGCCGTGGAAGAGACCCTCGAGCCAGCCGACCAGCTGCGCCTGCGCGATCCGCAGCTCACCCTCGGACGGCGTCTGCTGCTCGGCGAACGGCAGCGAGAGCCGCTCCAGCTCCTCGACCAACTCGGGTGCGAGCCCGGACTCGAGCTCCTTTATCGAGGCCTGGTGGATCTCACGGAGCCGGTTGCGGGAGGCCTCGTCGAGCGGGGCGGCCTTCACCTCCTCGAGCAGCTGGCGGATCATCGAACCGATCCGCATCACCTTCGCGGGCTGCTCCACGAGGTCGGTCACATCGCGCTCTTCGTCCCCGTTGGCCTCCGGTGCGGTGGCGTCCTTGAGTACGTCGGCGGGCACCGCGATCGGCTGCCCGTCGGGTCCGATGACCACGACTTCCCCGGTCTGCTCCTGCGTCATGCGCTCAACCCTACCTAGCGTCCGGTGGTCAGCAGGATCTTGCCGGTGTGCGTGCCAGACTCCATGAGGCGGTGTGCCTCGGCGGCCTCCGCGAGCGGAAGTACGTCCTGCACGACCGCCTTCACCTCACCAGCCTCGACCATCGGCCAGATGCGCTCCACGACCTCGGCGCAGATCGTCGCCTTCTGCTCGACCGGACGGCCGCGGAGGTTGGTGGCGATCACCGCGGCCCGCTTGCGGAGCAGGGCGTTGATGTCGAGCTCGGCCTTGGTGCCGCCCTGCATGCCGATGATGACCAGACGGCCCTCGGGGTTGAGGGCCTCGATGTTGCGGGCGAGGTACTTCGCGCCCATGTTGTCGAGGATGACGTCGGCGCCGCCGTAGACCTTGGCGACCTCGACGAAGTCCTGGTCCTTGTAGTTGATCGCCACCTCGGCGCCGAGAGACTTGGCGAGCTCGGCCTTCTCGGCCGAGCCGACGGTGGTGAGCACCCGGGCGCCGATCTGGCTGGCGAGCTGGATCGCCATCGTGCCGATCCCGCCGGCGCCGCCGTGGACCAGGAACGTCTCGTCGGGAGTCAGCCCGCCGACCATGAACACGTTGGACCACACGGTGGTGGTGACCTCGGGGAGCGCCGCGGCGGTGACCAGGTCGACCCCCTCGGGCACCGGCATCACCTGTCCGGCCGGGACGGCGACCTTCGTCGCGTAGCCGCCGCCGGCCAGCAGCGCGCACACCTCGTCGCCCACCTGCCATTCGTCGACGCCCTCGCCGACCGCGGAGATCACGCCGCTGCACTCCATCCCGATGATGTCGCTGGCGCCCCTAGGAGGCGGGTAGAAGCCCTGCCGCTGCAGCAGGTCGGCTCGGTTGAGGCCCGCGGCGGCGACGTCGATCACGACCTCACCAGCTGCCGGCTCCGGGTCGGGACGGTCGGTGACGGTGAGGACCTCGGGCCCTCCGGGCTGCTCGGCTACGACGGCTCGCATGCCTACACGTTAGAGCGTCTTCAAGTCCGTCCAGGTGTCGATGTCGCGGTGCTCGTCGCCCTCGGAGGGGACCTCGACGAGATCGAGGTCGGCCAGCAGCTTGCGCAACGGCATCCCGTGCTGCCCCTCGTGGTCCGGGCGGACCTCGGCGAGCCGGGCGGCGGAGAGGACCAGGGCCAGCTGGCGGCGCTCGTCCGGCCCGACGAGCACGGCACCGTCGCGACCGAACGCCGCCTCCCTGAGCCGCGACAGCGTCCGCGGGCGCAGGAAGGGCATGTCGACGGCGATCACCCCGACGTACGCCCGCGGGGTCAGCAACGCGTCCACGCCGGTCAGCAGGGCGGCGACCGGGCCGCCGAAGCGGGGGTCCTCGCGGACGAAGGTCACCGGACGCTCGGTGTGCACCGGGTCGCCCACGACGACGACCTCCATCGCGTCGACGACGGCGTCCAGCGCCCAGGCCAGCATCGTGCGACCGCCGAGCTCGATGCCGGACTTGTCGATCCCGTCGAGGCGGGAGCTGCGTCCTCCGGCGAGCAGCACGGCCGCGTACGGCTCCCATTCGTCCCAAGCAGTCACACGGCAGACCCTAGTCTGGAGAGGTGACCACCTGGAACAGCCTCCGGATCAGTCTCGTGCAGCACGCCTCCGGCCTGGAACCCGACGCCAACCGGTCCCTCCTGGCCGAGCTGACTCCCACCGACAGCGACCTGGTCGTCTTCCCCGAGGTCTTCGCCAGGGACTTCGGCAAGCCGGGATCCGACTTGAGTCCGTACGCCGAGGCCCAGGACGGGCCCTTCGGGACCGAGCTGTCCCGGGTGGCTGAGAAGCGCGGCGCCACGGTGGTGGCCGGGATGCTCGAGACCAGCGGCGATGCCGACGGCCGGCCGTTCAACACCTTGCTCGTGCGGGGCGGTGCGGAGGCGGCGTACCGGAAGATCCATCTCTACGACTCCTTCGGCTACAAGGAGTCGGACGCGCTGGTCGCGGGCGCGATCGAACCGGTCGTCGTCGAGATCGACGGAGTGCCGACCGGGCTGATGACCTGCTACGACCTGCGCTTCCCCGAACTCGCCCGGCGTCTGGTCGACCAGGGAGCCGAGCTGATCGTGCTGCCGGCCGCGTGGGTCGCCGGAGCGCGCAAGGTCGACCACTGGCGCACCCTCGTGCGAGCACGCGCGATCGAGAACACCGTCTTCATCGCGGCGGCCGCCCAGTCGGCCCCTCGTTACTGCGGTCATTCGATGATCGTCGACCCTCTCGGGGACGTTCTGGCCGAGGCCGGCGACGGCGACGAGATCGTCTCCGCGACGATCGATCGAGCCGTGCTCGAGGAGGCGCGTCGCACCAACCCCTCCCTGGTCAACCGCAGAATGTGACCTCGGTCAACAACTCCCCGTCACAGCGGTAAACGGATATCGATGACTCGTTAGGTTCACCCCTTCCCCGGTATCCTCGCCTGTTATGGACCGAGCCCCCCGCCGTCGCGCTGACAAGAGCAAGCGTGGCCGTCGTGCAGCCGGTCGCAGCGAGCCCACACCCGCCTACGTGGAGCCGACCTCGAGCGAGTCGCTGGCGTATGACCAGTGGGCGGAGGACGACTGGAACGGCTATCAGGACACCGGTCAGACCTTCGGCGGGCAGAGCAACGGTCCGGGCTGGAGCGAGAACGGCTGGGCCGACGAGACGTGGTACGACGAGCGTCAGCCGGTTCAGGAGCCTCCCTCCACGGGGGGTGGTCGCCGGATCGCGGGCCGTGCCGAGCCGGAGCAGTTCGACGAGCCGAACGGCTACACGGGCAAGCGAGCCGCGCGGACGGCACCGGAGGAGGCCCCCTACGGCGGCTACCCGGCGCCGGAGTTCCGGGCCGAGCCCGAGCCGGCCCTGAGCGGGCCGACCGCGCCGCCGCCGAGTGCCTGGCAGGCGCCGGCCTACTCCACGCCGGCTCCCTACCTCGGGACGACCGGTCTGGCGCAGGCTCCGCAGACGCCGCCGCACATCCAGCAGCCTGTCTATCAGCCCGACCCCTACCAGTCCGGCCACCTCGAGCCGATCCACGATCCCGCCGGGCCCTACGACACCGAGCCGTCCGGTCGGCCCACCCCCGCCGCCAAGGTGACCTCGTTCCTCGCTCAGCCGCGGGTCCCCGGAGCCGGCGCCGCCCGCGCGGGCCTCGGCATCATCGAGAGCCTGACCGCCGGCACCATCCGGGCGATCTGGCTGGTCGCGCTCGCCGTCGGCGTGCTCGGCCTTGCGGTCAGTGCCTTCGACCTGGGCCCGGAGATCTTCGGCGGCCTCGGCGCCGTCGTGGTCGGCACCGCCTACACCTTCGCGCTGGCCCACCGCACCGGTGGCCGCCCGCTGATCTTCGGCTCCCTGGCAGGGGTCGCCGGGCTCGTCGTGGTGCTCGTGGACAACGAGGCGCTGCGTACGGGTGCAGCGGTTCTGGTCGCATCGGTGGCTGCGGTCCTCGCGGTGATGGCCACCGTCCCGTCGCGTCGTTTCCCGAAGACGATCCGGGAGACGTTCATCGCCGTCGGCATCGCCGCGCTGGGCAGCTTCGCGGCGCTCGGCTTCGAGCCGGTGGTGATGGTCTCCCGGTTCGAGTACGCAACGCTGGCCTGCTCGCTCGCCATCGCCTTCTTCGCGGTCTACCGCCTCGGTGCCGGCCTGCACGGCCTCGGCCGGCGCGGCGCGATCATCGTAGGTATCGGTGGCCTGATGCTCGCGCTCACGCTGATCTACGCCGAGATGCTGCGCCGCTACGGCAGCACCGGCCTGATGGACTCGGTCGACGACATGCAGCGCTGGTGCCGCATCCACATCGGTGGCTACCCGCACCCGATCCAGGCGCTCTTCGGGGTCCCGGCGCTGGTCTGGGGCAGCCACATGCGCTCCCGGCGCCGCCAGGGCTGGTGGGTCTGCCTCTTCGGTGTCGCGCTCACCGCGCCTGTCGCCAGCACGTTCCTCAACCCCGATGTCGGGCTCGCCGAGGCTGCTCTCTCGGTCGTCTACAGCATCCTCATCGGTCTGGTCATCGCGTTCGTCATCATTCGCATCGACCTCGCGCTCACCGGCTCGACGGCCGCCGGCAGCGGTCGCAGGGCGGCCCGCGAGGCCGACGAGGCCAGCGCCGTCCGCCCCGAGCCGGGCCGTACGCACGCACTGCTCTGAGGCGCTCCCCGGCTGGGGCTACCATGCGGTAACCCATAGGTTCTGGGGTATGAACCGAAGAGTCCCCACCACGATCGCTGCCGAGATGGTTGCGAACGTCATGAGCGTCGGAGTGCAACCCGGGGACAAGGTGGCCGTCGGGGACACCGTCATGCTCCTGGAGTCGATGAAGATGGAGATCCCGGTCCTCGCCGAGGCCCCGGGCACCGTGGTAGCGGTCAAGGTCGCCTCCGGAGACGTCGTCCAGGAGGGCGACGTTCTCGTCGAGTTGAGCGCCTGAGCCTCAGGCGCACTAGACTCGCCCACGCGCCCACGGGCGCATGGAGAGGTGCCGGAGTGGCCGATCGGAACCGCCTTGAAAGCGGTCGTAGGGAGACCTACCGCGGGTTCGAATCCCGCCCTCTCTGCCAGATTGAGCGCCAGCGAAAGCTGGCTGAGGGGGCGTTGGCAAGGGTGTGGCCCTGCTCAGACTTCCTGTAGGTGCCGATCCACGTCGATCATCAACCGCCGCAGCTCGAGGAGGAGATCCTCGAGGTCGGTGCGGTCGAGCACGTCGTCGGCGAGGACGGCGAGCCTGCTCAGCAACGTGCCGCGGTCGCGGAGCGCGCTGACATCGGTGAGGGCATGCCACTCCTGACCGGTGTCGAGGACCAGCAACGCCTCACGTACGCCTCCGAGGCGCTGGCGAACCGACCAGCGCCAGAGACCGACGTTGGCCCCCGGACGGGGAGCGGCGATTGCGGTATCCAGGGCCCGAAGAACATCCGACATATTGGGAAGCACACCTGTCATGAGCAGATTGTGACCTAGGTCACGTAAAGGAGCAAGCCGATGCGGCTCTCGGCTCCCGTGTCGGCCACAATGGAGAGCGTGTCATCTGCTGAGCTCACCTACTACCGCCTCGCGCCATCCGTGCAGGCCCGCCTCGTCGGTGCCGCCATGGTCGGCCTGGCGCTCATGGTCTTCGCCGGCACGGCCGTCGTGATCGCGGCCCGGATCGACTTCGCGTGGCTCTTCGTCCCGCTCCTCGCCGGCGTCGTCGCGGTGATCGGGTTCGGATGGTGGCTTCGCAACAAGGCGTACGTCCTGCGCGCCAGCGCCCAGGGCTACCGGGTCGCGTTCGTGCGAGGCGCCGGTGTGCGCGAGGCTCGCTGGGTCGACATCCAGGAGGCGGTGACCACCATGCCCGCCGGCACGCCGTGCCTGGAGCTGCGGCTCAAGAAGGGTGGCGCCACCACGATCCCGGTGACCATCCTCAGCATCGACCGAGAGCAGTTCGTACGCGAGCTCCAGGTCTATCTGAAGGCCACGATCAAGCCTCTCGACACCACCGCGGGATCGTCCGACGCGCCCTGATTGGTCCCAGGAGTGCGGGTCTTGTAGCCTGTTCGAGCGGTATGGAGGCGTCGCCTAGTCCGGTCTATGGCGCTCGACTGCTAATCGAGTTTGGGGCTTAAACCCCATCGAGGGTTCAAATCCCTCCGCCTCCGCCAGTTTCAATGTGTTTGGCCCCCTTGATGAGGGGGCCAAACTCGTCTCTGACCTGCAATTTTGTGCGTTGCTTAGGTTCGTACAGCGGAACGAAGGTTGTTCTTAACCTGCGGCTGGCACCATAATTCGATGCGTAGGCCTCTCGGCGACAACCGCGGCCTCGAGACCACGAAGGGAAAACTATGAAGCTCGTACGCTCTGCGGCGGCTCTTGCGCTGGCCTCCGCTGCGACGGTCGTCGTTAGTTTGTTCGCCACGGCCCCCGCTCAGGCCGACACCAGTTGGATCAATCAGGCTGACACCAGCTGGATCGCTGCGAACGACGACACCAGCTGGTGATGTGCGGCATCCGATGCCGGTGATCAGTGGTGACATCGTTCACCGGCATCAGTCGCGCTGTGGAGGCGCAGTGTTGCCGAGCCTGTCGGTCTCGGCATCGCTGCGGCCGATCTCATAGCCCAGTTGGAACCGAGTGTCCGCTCCGAACTCGTCCTTGAGGTCGGAGACATAGCCGGCGTACGTTCGTGGGCTCACGCCAAGGCGTTTCGATGCCGCGGGGTCGGAATGCCCTTCGATCAACATCCGCAGGGTCATCGACCGCTGCTCGCCAGCCACTTCTTTCATCGTCGATGTGTCCGCTGCGGAGAAGGGGCGGGCTCGTTCCCACGATCGCTCATAGACATCGACCAGATAGGCCACGATGGCAGGCTCTCGCACTGCTATGGCCGTATCGATCCCGTTGGGTCCCGGGATGATCGCGACCCGACGGTCGAAAATGAGGATCTTGTTGAAGAACTCGTCCAGTGTTCGGACTTCGCCTCCCGCTTGTGAGACCGCGACGACGTAGTCCCGGGTCGCAGAGTGGCGGCGGGCTGCATGCTGGTAGAGCGTTCGCATCGTCACGCCGCGCCTGAGGAGCGCGGCGTCTTTACGGGCGGTTTCCGCGAGCACGCTGGGATCACGCGTTGCCTGCGGCTGGGCGGTGAGTGCCTCGAATTCGCATTCCGCAACCAGAGAATCGATGTACGGCTGGATCTGTGGCCGGTGGAGGTTGGTGATGCCACCACCACGTTGATCGGCCGGCGTCGAGCGGCGCCAAGCGCTGTGCAGGGCGGTGAAGTCGTTGGCCCACTCAGCCGACTCCTGGAGGAGCCTGATCCCCTCCTGGGTCATGGGTGTGACGACCTGTGCCTGCACGGTCGCCGGGTCGACGGTCAACCAGGTGTCCGGTGCCTCGTCGGGATTGCGGACGAGCCCCAGCTCCTCAAGAGCTGCCAACGCGCCCGCGTACTCCCCGTCCTCGCTGACTCGTGGGTCCGACACGGGGATCCCGCCCTGATTCGCGATGAGTTCGAAGAGCTCGATGCCCTTGGCCTCGATCAGTGCACGCGTCCCGGGCGTGCGTCCCTTGTCGGTCACGTTGTTCTCCTCGCCGGACGGCGTGGGTCGACGTTTGCTCACGCTCCACCTCCCCGATGCTGTGGCTAGCGCCAGATCTTCTCACACGTGGCGATTTCTGGTCACGGACCATCTTCCGCTAATCTTCTACACGTTGCTTCGGTAACACTGCGCCTGTAGCTCAACGGATAGAGCATCTGACTACGGATCAGAAGGTTTGGGGTTCGAATCCCTACAGGCGCGCAGAACATGTCAACACGAGAGATTGGCCCCTGACCAGGCATACCGCCCGGGCAGGGGCCTTCTTCATGTCCGCATCCGGCGCTCCGGCAGCTTCTCGGGACGCCTACGCTCGAGCAGCGATCGTCCCGGGCAGGCTGAGAAGGACGAAGGCACCGGTGGCGGCGAGGGTTCGTAGGGTGTGGAAGATCAGCCACGGCTTCTCGAACGAGGACACGGCGCCGCCGTTGGCCAGGGCGTCGTTCAGTGGCAGGTTCGCCGCGAAGGTGATGACGACGGCGGCCACGGCCAGGCAGGCGGCGGTGATGGAGAGCGGGCTCCGGTGCCATCCGAGGAGGGTCAGGGCCAGGAGCGGGGCGCCCAGGAAGAAGGCCAGGAACACCGGGTTGACGATGACCACGTTGAGCCGGTTCATGACCCGTGCGTAGACCTCGTCTGGCTGGCCGTGCAGCGCCGGCATGAAGGCGACGAGGAAGGCGATGTAGATGCCGGCGGTGACGCCGTTGAGCAGTCTCGCGCCGGTGAGTACGACCTCGCTCATGACTGCTCACCCCGGCCGAGATGATCGATGCTTCGAGCTGCGCGGCCCAGGGCCGACTCGACGTCCCTGGTCACGTACGCGTTGCGTCCGTCGAGAACCTCCTCGAAGAGGTACGCCAGCCCGGCCGCGTCGGCCGCCGGCAACCCGGCCGCGGTAAGGACCGCGACGTAGTCCTCGGTGGGCATGGAGCGGTACGTGACGGCGGGCCCGCCGATGGCCTGCGCGGCCTCCTCGAAGGTGAGCAGTTGAGGCCCGGTGAGCTCGAGAACCCGGCCGACGTAGCCCTTGTCGAGGAGGGCTGCGACGGCGACGGCGGCGATGTCGTCGGCGTCGACGAACGGCTCGGCGACGGTGTGCTCGACCATGGTGAGCGAACCGGCCGCGAGCTCGTCCGCGAACGCACCTTCGGTGAAGTTCTGCATGAAGAAGGCCGAACGCAGGATCGTCCACTCGGCGCCCGAGGCCATCATGGCCTGCTCGGCTCGCTGAGCACCGTCCTCACCGCGGCCGGAGAGCAGTACGAGCCGGCTGCAGCCCGCGGCGACCGCCTGGGCGGCGAACGCACCGATGATCTCGTCGGCACCCGGCAGACCGAGGTCGGGCTGGAAGGTCAGATAGGCCGATACGCAGCCGTCGACGGCCTCGGACCAGGTGGTCTGGTCGTGCCAGTCGAACCGGGGTGCCGTGTGGCGGGTGACGGCACGTACATCGTGGTCGAGGGTCTGGAGGCGGTGGGCGACGCGCTGGCCGGTCTTGCCGGTGGCGCCGGTGATGAGAGTTGTCATGCCTCTAATCTGGCCGGAGCCGAGCGACGGTGGAATACGCTCGGCTCCAGGCAGCATGCGTTATCGTCTCACCATGTCGTCACTGGATCTGCTCATGGACGGTCCGCGGGCCCAGGCCGCGTTCCTGCTGAAGGCGGTGTTCGACGGGGAGTGGTCGATCACCGCCGAGGACGAGGTGCCGCTCACGGTCATCGCGATCGCACGCGGCGAGGCGGTCTTCACCGGCTGCGAGGGACCGCAGGACGTAGCGGCAGGTGACGTGATCGTGTGCCGCGGGCCCGCGACCTATGTCATCGCCGACTCGGCCGATCGCCCCGCCGACATCCGGATCCTGCCGGGCCAGGTCTGTGTCGACCCGAGCGGTGCCCTGCTGGCCGAGGAGCTGGCGTTGGGCGTACGCACCTGGGGGAACAGTCGCTCGCCGGAGGCGACCGTGATGCTCATCGGGACCTATGAACGCGAGACATCGGTGGGCTCGCTGCTGTTGTCTCGGCTGCCGACCAGCGTGGTGCTGCGCGGCTTCGACACCGCCGTTCTCGACCTCCTTTCGGCAGAGCTGGTGCGTGAGGAGGCCGGTCAGACGGCCCTGCTCGACCGACTGTTGGACGTACTCGTGGTCAAAGCCGTGCGTGAGGTGCTCGCGGCCTCCCCGGCTCTTCCCGCCGACGATGCCGTGGCCGCGGTGCTGCGGGCGATGGAACGACACCCTGAGCTCCCCTGGACGGTCGCCGGCCTCGGTGAGCAGGTCGGTCTCTCGCGAGCCGCTCTGGCCCGGCGCTTCACCGAGCAGGTCGGCGAGCCACCGCTGGCGTACCTGACCCGGTGGCGGCTCGCCTTGGCCGCGGATCTGCTGATCGGCACGGACCTGACCCTGTCGGCGATCGCCGCCCGCGTCGGCTACGCCAACCCGTTCGCCCTCAGCGCGGCCTTCAAGCGTCTGCACGGCACCTCGCCGACGTCTTTCCGGAGCCGCCACGTCGCCTGAGCGCTGGGTGACTTCGACCGCTCGAAGGATCGTTATTACGTCAAGCAACTACCCGCTAGCCTCGTTGGTATGGATAGTAGGCGTGCAGCGGACGGGGAGGTGGCCCCGCTCTCGCCCGAGGAGGAGACTGCCTGGCGTGCGTTGGGGCGGGCGGTCGTGGTGATTCCGCGGGTGCTCGAGTCCGATCTCATGCAGTCGGAGGGCCTGAGTCTCACGGAGTACACCGTGCTGATGAACCTGTCCGAGGCTCCTGAGCGCTCGTTGCGTATGAGCGAGCTCGCCAACTACGTATCGATCTCGGTCAGCGGGCTGACTCGTGTCGTGGAGCGGTTGGAGCGGACGGGATTGGTCGAGCGGGTCCGTTCGACGGCGGACGGTCGCGGCCAGCTGGCGCGCTTGACCCCGGCCGGATTGAAGTGTCTGAAGAAGGCTTGGCCGGTGCACCTGGAGAGCGTCCGGCGCCACGTGATGGATCATCTCCAGAACGTCGACCTGGCCGCGTTCGCCGATGCTCTCGCGGCGATCGCTCAGGCCGAGGTCGGACCGCCGGTTCGTCGCCGCGGCCGCTGATCAGTAGACGCATCTTCACGTTCCTTGCTCCGTTTCGCCGCCGGCGGCGAGACGCATCAGGTCGGTCGAGAAGTCGACATCGTTGATCGTTTGCGGCGCGCCCGCGGCGGTGCCGCCGAACTGATGTCGGTGGCGGCTCCAGTTCTGTTCGGCGATCTGGGGGCCGGTGCCGTTCCGCAGGAAGATGGCCAGCTCGCCGGCCGCTCGGGCGATCCGGTCGCCCAGGTCCGGGGAGCTCCAGTCCTCGGGGGCGGCGTACAGGGATGTCGGCATCGGGATCGCACGCAGGAACGCGAACAGTGGCCGGAGCTGCTCATCGACGACCATGGCGTGCCGGCTCGTGCCTCCTGTCGCAGCCAAGATGACGGGCTTCGCGATGAGCAGGTCGTTGTCGAGAAGGTCCACGAAGGACTTGAACAGCCCGCTGATCCCGGCCTTGTAGACCGGGGTGCTCGCGATGATCGCGTCGGACTCCGCGAGGTCGTTGACGGCCGCGGTGACCTTTCGGCTCGGCATGCCTGAGACCAGCGCCTGGGCGATGTCGACCGCGATCGTCGACAGATCGACCGAGCGGAACATCGCGCTCAGACCGGAGGCGCCCAGGGCGTCGGCGGTACGTTGGGCCGCTCGGTCGGCGAGGAGCCGACTCGAGGACGGGTCGCTCACGCCGGCGGTGAGGACGGCGATGGTCACCGCGCCCATCACAGCGCCGCCGGGAACTGGGCCGCGACGTTCGGATCGCTGTCGTGGTAGGGGGAGGGGCCGGACAGGTTGTCGCCACGGTTCGGGTTCGGCCGCGGCTGGCGGGGCTCGCCGTCGCCGTACTTGGCTGCGACCAACGAGGCATGGGTCGGTGCCTCGGGGACGCCGGGCGCGCGGCGCGACTCCATCTCCTTGCGCAGAACTGGCACGACCTCGGTCCCGAGAATCTCGACCTGCTCCAGTGCGACCTCGACGGGGAGGCCGAGGCCGTCGACCGCGAAGAGCTGGCGCTGATAGTCACCGAAGCCCTCCTGGAACGTCAGCGTCTTGTCGATGACCTCCTGCGGACTGCCGACCGTCAGCGGCGTACCCGTCATCCAGTCCTCCAGACGCGCTCCGCGGAAGACGGGGAAGGCCTCGAAGTACGGGCGGAATCGTTCGACCGCATCCTGCGACCGGCGGGCGATGAACGCCTGCCCGCCGAGGCCGACGATCGCCTGCTCCGCGGTGCCGTGACCGTAGTGCTCGAACCGCTTGCGGTAGAGGTCGACGAGCGGCTTGAAGGCGAGATTCGGGGCCAGGATGTGATTGGCGAAGAAGCCGTTGCCGTAGTACGCCGCCTGCTCGGCGATCTCGGGAGTTCGGATCGAGCCGTGCCAGACGAACGGCGCGACATCGTCCAGCGGTCGCGGCGTCGAGGTGAAACCCTGCAACGGAGTCCTGAACTTGCCCTCCCAATCCACGACGTCCTCCCGCCACAGCCGGTGGAGAAGGTTGTAGTTCTCCAGCGCCAGGGCAACGCCCTGGCGGATGTCCTTCCCGAACCAGGGGTAGACCGGGACGGTGTTGCCCCTTCCGAGCATCACGTCGAGCCGGCCGCCGGCGACGTGCTGGAGCATCGCGTAGTCCTCGGCGACCTTGACCGGGTCGTTGGTAGTCATCAGCGTCACCGAGGTGCTGAGGATGATCCGCTCCGTCAGCGCCGCGATGTGACCCAGCAGGGTCGTGGGCGACGAGGGGATGAACGGCGGGTTGTGGTGCTCCCCGATGGCGAAGACGTCCAGGCCCACCTCGTCGGCCCGCTGCGCGATGCGGACGATGTTGCGGATGCGCTCCGCCTCGCTCTGGGTGTAGCCGGTGGTCGGGTCCTGGGTGACGTCCCCGACGCTGAAGATCCCGAACTGCATGATGCGTGGTCCTAACGCTCGAAGGAGCAACTTGCCTGCGCGGGTAGGATACTTGTGCGCACAAACAAATACGTGGACACCGAGCAAGGACGAGAGATGACAGACATCGATATTGAGGTCGCACATGCCCCAGAGCGTCTGCGCTACGAAGCGCGTGTGGACGGAACCGTGGTGGGGTTCGCGGAGTACATCCTCGCCACCGACCTGATCGTGTTCACCCACACCGAGGTCGACCCGGCCTACGAGGGGAAGGGCGTCGGCTCGGCGATCGCCAGGTTTGCGCTCGACGACGTCCGCGACGCCAGCGAGCGCAAGGTGATGCCGCTGTGCCCGTTCATCAAGGGCTGGATCGGGAACCACCGCGAGTACGTCGCACTCGTGAAGCGTGTGCCCCCGTCGACGGCGAAGGACTGACCATGGCGCGCAAGACCTACACCGGGCCCGTGGTCGACGTCTCCTTCGACGGTGATGTGTGTCAGCACGCGGCCGAGTGCGTACGTGGGATGCCCGCCGTCTTCGATCCTGCCGCTCGGCCGTGGATCGACCCCACGCAAGCTGGTTCGGAGGGAACCGCTCAGACCCTGCGAGAGGTGATCGGGCGCTGCCCCTCCGGCGCCCTTCGTGTCGTCGAGCACTCTGAGGGGTCGTGGTCGGCATGAACATCACGGTGATCGGCCGCGGCAACATCGGCGGTGGACTGGCCGATCTCTGGGAGAACGCCGGCCACCAAGTGAGCAGGCTGGGACGAGACGGTGGTGACGCCAGCGAGTCCGAAGCCGTCCTGCTCGCCGTTCCTGGAGTCGCGGTGGAGGCAGCCCTGTCATCGGTGACCGGGCTCGAGGGCAAGACCGTTCTCGACGCCACCAACCTCTACGGCGGCGCGCGGCCTCCGGCCGGGTTCGCCTCCAACGCCGAGTACGTCAAGTCGGTGACCGGCGGGACCACGGCCAAGGCGTTCAACACCAACTTCGCCTCGCTCTTCGGCCGGGTCGCCGGTGCTCGCGTACGACCGAGCAACCTGTGGTCCGGCGACGACGAAGCCCACGACGTCGTCAGCCAGCTCAGCCACGATGCCGGGTTCGAGGCGGTCCGTCTGGGCGACTTGAGCATGGCCGCGACTCAAGAGGGCCTCGCCGGCACGATCTTCGCGATCTCGCAGTCCGGCCTCGGTGAGTTCGTCTACCGCATGGCGCCGCCGGAACAACTCTGACCCCAAGAGCTGAGCCTGCATGCACACTGTCAATGAGCTGCCAGCGTCGTGCTGGTCGTACAGAAGGGAAAGATGATGGCTTTCATCGCTGTTGGGCAGGAGAACAGCACACCGGTCGAGCTGTACTACGAGGATCAGGGAGCCGGACAGCCGGTGGTGCTCATCCACGGGTATCCGCTGAACGGTCATAGCTGGGAGAAGCAGACGCGCGAGCTGCTCGCGGCGGGCTTCCGGGTGATCACCTACGATCGTCGCGGCTTCGGGCAGTCGTCCAAGGTCGGCAGCGGCTACGACTACGACACCTTCGCCGCCGACCTGAACGCGGTCCTCGAGACCCTCGACCTGAGCGACGTCGTACTCGTGGGCTTCTCGATGGGCACCGGTGAACTCGCGCGGTACGTCGGCCGATACGGGCATGAGCGCGTCGCGAAGCTCGCGTTCCTCGCGTCCCTCGAGCCGTTCCTCGTCCAGCGCGACGACAACCCCGGGGGCGTCCCGCAGGACGTGTTCGACGGCATCGCCGCGGCCGCCAAGGACGACCGCTACGCCTGGTACACGCAGTTCTTCAAGGACTTCTACAACCTGGACGAGAACCTCGGCTCTCGGATCAGCCAGGAGGCCGTCACCGGCAGCTGGAACGTCGCGATCAGCAGTGCGCCGGTGGCCGCGTACGCAGTCGTCCCGACCTGGATCGAGGACTTTCGCAGCGATGTCGACGCGGTTCGCGCGGCCGGCAAGCCGACGCTGATCCTGCACGGAACGAAGGACAACATCCTTCCCATCGACGCTACGGCACGCCGTTTCCACCAGGCGGTCCCTGACGCCGACTACATCGAGGTCGAGGGTGCTCCCCACGGCCTCCTGTGGACCCATGCGGACGAGGTCAACGCTGCCCTCATGGAGTTCCTCCGCAGGTGATCATCGACCGCGCGAAGACCTCGAGAACGGCAACTGGGCGACGACGGCAGTGGCCGCCATATCGGTGGAACGGCTCGTGACCTTCCCGGGTCTGGGCTCAGGTCTGGTTCTCTCCGCCGTCGACGTAGAGGTTCGAGCCGACGACGTAGCTGCTCTGCTCCGAGGCCAGGAACGCCACGACCGCGGCGGCCTCCTCGGGCCGACCCATGCGGCCCTTGGCCACGGTCGCTGCGACATGCTCCTTCATGGCGCGGGCGGTCTCCTCGTCGCCGAAAGCCGCGGTGCCCCCGGGGGTCTCGATCCATGCCGGCGAGACCACGTTGACCCGGATGCCGCGACCCTTCAGCTCGGTCGACCAGGTCCGCGCGAAGGATCGGACCGCCGCCTTCGACGCTGCGTACGCACCGAACGCCTCCATGCCACGGTCGGCCGCCGTGGAGCCGGTCAGGATGACCGAGGCGCCGTCGTTGAGCAGCGGGAGCGCCTTCTGCACGGTGAACAGAGTGCCTCGGGTGTTGACCCCGAAGGTCTGGTCGAAGTGCTCCTCGGTGGTCTGCTCCAACGTCACGAACGTGCCAACCGCCGCGTTCGCCACGAGTACGTCCAACCCTTTGCCGCGGGCCCGGACCGCGTCGTAGAGCCGGTCCAGGTCGGCCAACTTGGAGATGTCGCCAGTCACGCCCCTCGCCCGGTCCGATCCGATGGTCTTGACGGCGGCCTCCAACTCGGCCTCACGCCTCCCGGTGACGAACACATACGCACCCTCGTCCGCCAGCCGCACAGCGGCGGCGAGGCCGATCCCGCTGCTTCCGCCGGTGACTACCGCGGTCTTGCCGTCCAAATGTCCCATGTGAGTCTTCTCCATCATTTCTCTCGTTGCCGACTACGACATCGATACTGCGACGCCGTCGCTGTAAGATCCATAATCTAAAGTCCGCTATTCATTACGTATCGTCCAGAGGTGTCGGTGAGTGCTTGGCTTCCGTGATCCAGTTGCTGACGCGATCGGCCTGCTGAAGCCCCGCACGGTGATCGGGCCCAGCCTCCGGGCCGTGGGCGAATGGGCGTTGAGCTTCGACACGTTCCTGCACGTGCGGATCGGTGGTCTCGTACGCGGCAGCTGCTGGCTGATCCTCGAGGGGCATGAACCGGTGCTCCTGCGCGAGGGTGACACCTTCATGCTGGGCAACCCGCCGCCGTACGTACTGGCCAGCACGCCCGACGTCAGCCCGCGCCCTGCGGAGGCTGTGTGGGCGGACGCCGAGGATGGCTTCGTCCGAGTCGGCCCGGAGTCCGAGGACGACCTCTATCTCTGCGTCGGGCACATCGCGTTCGACGACCAGAACGCGGCACTCCTGACCGATCTACTGCCGCCGCTCGTGATCGTCCGCGCTTCCGATCCTCATGGCAGCCGGCTTGCGCAACTGATCGATCACCTGGCCACCGAGGTCGGAGTCGCCGCCGCTGGCGGCCCGCTGGTGCAGAACCACCTCGCACAGATCCTGCTCGTTCACATGCTGCGTGTTCACGCGGGCCAGACAGACCGGCCCACCGGCTGGCTCGGAGCCTTGAACGAGGACGGCATCGGCGCAGCTCTACGTGCAGTGCACGCGGACGTGGCACACCCCTGGAACCTCCACGAGCTCGCCGAGATCAGCCACATGTCCCGCTCCGCGTTCGCCCAGGCATTCAAGAGCCACGTCGGGGTCCCGCCCCTGGAGTACCTCATTCAGTGGCGCATGAGCCTCGCTCGCGACGCCCTCGCCCGGGACGCGTTGTCGATCTCTGAGCTGGCACGAGCCACCGGCTACCAGTCCGAGAGTGCGTTCAGTACCGCCTTCCGCCGCGTGGTCGGCTCATCGCCCGCGAAGTTCCGTGACCAGCAACGGTGCTCGGCCGCGAACGGAAGTTGAGTTCGAATCCCTACCCGGCGCGTAGCACCACTACACCGCCCTGAATCAGCCGCCAGACCGCTGTTCCCCAGGCCAGGTCAACGGGTCGAGCATCAGGTAGAAGCGCTGCCTCGCCGCGTCGAGGTCGATCCCGTACAGCTCGCCGAAGTCATCGTCAGCCTGGCGAGCGGCGACCTCGTCGGGCCACGTCTCGCGGGCGTTGGCCAACAGCAGAGAGATGTCGGCGTACGGGTCGGCGACGCCCAGGCGGCCCAGGTCGATCAGTCCGGCTACGCCCATCGTGT
The DNA here is from genome assembly GCF_042788075.1 of Nocardioides sp. YIM B13467. Lineage (NCBI taxonomy): Bacteria > Bacillati > Actinomycetota > Actinomycetes > Propionibacteriales > Nocardioidaceae > Nocardioides > Nocardioides sp. YIM B13467. The sequence goes on along the minus strand of NZ_JBHZPJ010000004.1, from coordinate 58,713 downwards.
CGGGATCGATGAGGACGTTCGGCAAGCAGAGGTCGCCGTGGCAGACGACCCGCTCGTCCTTCTCCTGACGTTCGCGTCGCGGCAGCTCGTCCTCGAGCTGGCCGAGGATCCGTGCCGGCGATATCTGCTGCAGGTCCACCGGCAGGAACTCGGCCTGGACTCGGTTCTCTGCCACCGTCGTACGCGCCAGGGCCATCATCGACGCGAGTCCTCCGCCGAAGGGGCAGTCCGCCACAGGTAGGGAGTGCAGCTCACGTAGTGTGGCAGCGATCCCCGGCCAGGCGCGCCGGAGTGCAGGGGCGTCGAGCTGATCGGCCGGAACACCGGGAACGGCACTGGTGATCAAGCACGCGCCGTCGTCGGTGGCCCGCCAACCCAGTACCGATGCAGTCGGGACGCCTGTCTCGCCGAGCCAGGCGATCCGGTCTCGCTCGGCGGCCAGGTCATCCCTGGCCGCGGTGGGAACGAGCTTCGCATAGCGCTCACGGTCACGATCGTGAAGGACGAAGGCGCCGGATTCGCCGGCCGTGACCGGCTCCCAGCTCGTGTCGGCGGCGGGCAGCAGTCCGGCCGCTACCGAGGAGATGTCGACCGACATGGATCCATGATCTCGGCGCGGACCACGCGGGGTCCAACGGTTTGCAGAGCGGTTCGCGCGCTCGGACTGAGACCCGGCCCCATAATGTCCCGGTGACCCTTCCCCAGACACTCGGGCGCCTGCGCCAGGTCAAGCCACTCGGTTCCGGCGGATTCGCCGAGGTGTGGCTCTACCACGACCCGGACCTCGACTCGCTCGTTGCCGTGAAGGTGCTCAGCGCCCAGTGGACGCAGGCGGCCGACATCCGGGAGCGGTTCCTGCAGGAGGCGCGCTTCCTCCGGTCGGTGGACTCGCCCCACGTCGTCTCGGTCCACGACATCGGCGAGACCGCGACGGGTGCGCCCTACTTCGTGATGGCGTACGCCGACGCGGGCAGCGTCGCGGAGCTGATCACCCAGCACCCTCAGGGGATGCCGCCGCAGCTGGTGGCCGATCTGGTCGCGCAGGCGGCGTCCGGCCTGGATGCACTGCACGCGCGCTCGGTCATTCACCGCGACGTGAAGCCGGCCAACATCCTGCTCGCCGGTGGGTCCGACGGCAGGCTGCGGGCGATGGTCGCCGACCTCGGCGTGGCGCGTGCGCTCGACCAGCACACGGAGGTGACGAGGCAGATCGGGACGCCCGCCTACATGGCGCCCGAGCAGTTCGACGAGTCATTGCCGATCGACCATCGCGCCGACGTACGCAGCCTGGGCGCGGTCGCGTGGGCGATGTTCGCGGGGCGCTCGCCCGCGCCGGCGTTGACGGTCGTGTCCCGGGTTCCGGACCTCGGCACGGTCGCGCCCGTGCCGGCAACGGTGTCCGCGGTGATCATGAGGGCTCTGGAGCCGAGGGCCGAGGACCGCTGGCCGGACGCGGGGAGTTTCGCCGCAGCCCTCACCGCCGCGGCCGAGGGGCGGGCGGTCGCCGTACCTCCTCCTTCGGACGCGCAGACCGTGCTCCGTTCGCCGTCCCCGACGCAGCCGCAGCCGCAGTCGCAGCCGCAGCCGCCCGCGCGCCGCCGGCGCAACGCCGGCCTCGTCGCGACTGCCGTCGTCGCCGCCCTCGCGCTGGGCGGTGCCGCGACCTGGTTCGTGGCGCGCGGCGGACCGGCCGACGAGCCGGCGAGCGGCGAGGAGACCACGGCTGGGAAGCCGGTCAGCGGCGCGGAGACCGCGGCCGTACGGTTCGTCGACGCGCTCCAGGCTGGTGACTGCGAGGCCGCAGGCCTCTACATCCCCGACCTCGCCGACCCGGCCGCGTGGGACTGCACCGATGACGCCAACGGCGGCGACGGGTTCTACTACCACATCCTCGACGACCTCGACGCCGACGGCGAGCGCCGGGTCGAGGACCTCGGGGACGGGCTCTTCCGGGTGGTCTGGGTGGACCAGGGCTACGTCAACATGCAGCGCCAGGAGGACACTCTGTTCAAGGTGCAGCAGGTCGTCTGCTGCTAGCCCGGAACAGGTAGCCCTACTCCTCGCGGAGGATCTTCGGCGGTCCTGCGGGGGTGGCCTCGCCGCGCTCGACGGCGGCGGTGTGGCTGGCGAGGGCGCGTTCGAGGAGCTCCATGAGAGGGGTCTCCTCGCGCGCCATCTGCAGGTAGTCGGGGCCGAGGGAGACGATGAGGTCGCGCTCGGCGAGGAGGGCGTTGTGGATGCGCTCGCGTTCGGCCGGGTCGGCGGTGTATTCGGAGTCGAGGTAGGCGGCGGCGTGCCGGCGGGCGTTGGCGATGGCATTCTTCGCGCGGCCGCGCTTGCTGAACAGCGAGGCGACGATCGTTACGACGAGTACGCCGAGGATGACGGTCAGGGAAAGGCCGGTGCTGATCTCGACCACGTGCACGGGATCGCCGTCGTTGATGAACGGGATGTTGTTCTCGTGGAGCGCGTGCAGGATCAGCTTCACGCCGATGAAGGCGAGGATCGCGGCCAGCCCGTAGGACAGGAAGATGAGCCGGTCGAGCAGGCCGTCGAGCAGGAAGTAGAGCTGGCGCAGACCCAGCAGCGAGAACGCGGTCGCGGTGAAGACGAGGTAGACGTTCTGGGTGAGGCCGAAGATCGCCGGGATCGAGTCGAGGGCGAAGAGGATGTCGGTGCCGCCGATGGCCACCATCACCAGCAGCATCGGCGTCAGGATGCGCTTGCCGTCCTCCACCGTGAAGAGCTTGTCGCCGTCGTAGTGCTCACTGACGTGGAACAGCCGCCGGGCCAGGCGGACGACGAAGTTCTCCCCGTGGGAGTCGTTGTCGGGCTTCAGCATGTTGCCGGCCGTCATCAGCAGGATCAGGCCGAACAGGTAGAACACCCAGGCGAACGTGTTGATCAGCGCGGCGCCCACGAAGATGAATCCGGTGCGGGCGATCAGCGAGAACGTGATCCCGAAGAGGAGCACCTTCTGCTGGTCCTCGCGGGGCACCCGGAAGCTGGTCATGATGATCAGGAAGACGAACAGGTTGTCGACCGAGAGCGCCTTCTCGGTGATGTAGCCGGCGAAGTACTCCCCGCCCATCGTGCCGCCGCCGAAGACCAGCACGCCGACGCCGAACAGCAGGGCGATCGCGACGTACATCGCCGACCACGTGGCCGCCTCCTTCAGCGTGGGCGTGTGGGCCTTGCGTACGTGGAAGACGTAGTCGAAACCGAGCAGGCCGATGATCGCGACGACGGTGACCAGCCACACCCATGTTGGTGCGCCCATAGTGACAAACCCCCTGAGAGTCGACCCGAGACCTGGGATCGGCCTCAGCCTAGGCGGAGGTCCTCGGGATCGACAGCCCATCGAGGATCTGGGGAAGCGCGTCTTCGAGAAGCCGGTCGGCGCGGGGGTCGTCGGGGCGGATCGTACGCATCGTGACGCTGTGGAAGAACACGCCCATCATCGTCTGGGCGAGGAGGTCGGTCGGCATCGTGGAGGTGCGGTCGAGGCGGTCCAAGGCGAGGTCGACGACCTCGACGAGCTGCTCGCTGAGCGCCGTGAACGTCGCCGAGCTGATCTCGCGCGCGTCGGGGTCGCGCAGGCTCTGCAGCACCACCTCGCTCTGCAGGACGAACCAGCGATCCTGGAGGGGGCGGATCGCGTCGAAGGCTGCGCCGATCAGTGATCCGCTCGAGTCGGCGTCGCTGTGCTCGCCGACGGCGGTGCGCACGGCCTCGATCAGCCTCTCCGACTCCTCCTTGAACGCCTCGAGCAGCACCTCCTCGACGCTGCCGAAGTTGGAGTAGAACGCTCCGCGCGTGTAGCCGGCCGCGCTGACCAGATCGTCGACGGTGACCCGGCGCGCCCCACGCTCGACGAAGACGTCGACGGCCGCGGACAGCAGCCGGGCGCGGGTGTTCGTACGTCGCCTGGGGGCCTTCACCTCGGTCATGTAGTCATCCTCACATACGGCGACGATACACTTTCGTATTGAATGCGTTAATGTATCGAACGTGTCCTCCTACCTCTACCGACTCGGCCGACAGGTCGCGCGCCACGCCAAGACCGTGCTGGCGCTCTGGCTCCTGCTCGCGGTGCTCCTGGGTGCGCTGACCGTCTCGCTCGGCGGCAAGCTGCAGAACGACTTCACGATCCCCGGAACCGAGTCCCAGCAGGGCCTGGACGCGCTCACGCAGCGCTTCCCCGAGGTCTCCGGGACCTCCGCCCAGCTGGTCTTCGTCGCTCCCGAGGGGGAGAAGATCGACGACCACCGCCAAGAGATCGAGAAGGTGCTCGCGCAGGTCGAGAAGGTGGACCACGTCGCGACGGTCACCGACCCGCTGGCCTCGGAGAGCAGGACCGTCAGCGACAACGGCCGGGACGCGCTGGCGACGGTGCAGTTCGACCTCGGTCTCGACGAGCTCCCCGAGGGCGTGACCTCGGATCTGGAGGAAGCTGCGGAACTGCCCGAGGGGTCGTCGCTGGAACTCCACGTCGGTGGGGATGCGTACTCCGTCACCGGGGTGCACGTCAGTGCGACCGAGGGGATCGGGATCCTCATCGCCCTGCTCGTCCTGGCGATCACGTTCGGGTCGCTGCTGGCCGCCGGCCTGCCGATCCTGACCGCGCTGCTCGGGGTGGCGATCGCGATGGCGGGGATCTTCTCGGTCGCCGCGGCCACCACGATCTCGGCCACCACCCCGACGCTCGCGCTGATGATCGGGCTTGCGGTCGGGATCGACTACGCGCTGTTCGTGATCGCCCGGCATCGCAGCCAGCTCGCCACCGGTCTCGGGGTGGAGGAGTCGATCGCCCGGGCGGTCGCGACCGCCGGCAGCGCGGTCATCTTCGCGGGTGTCACGGTCATCATCGCGCTGTGCGGCCTCGTGGTCGCGGGCATCCCGTTCCTGGCGGTGATGGGGTACGCAGCGGCCTCGGCCGTCCTGGTCGCCGTGCTCGTCGCGCTCACCGCCGTGCCGGCGCTCCTCTCGCTCGCGGGCGAGCGGCTCCGGCCCAGGCCCGGGTCTCGGGCCCACCGGCGTGAGGCTGTCGCGGAGGGGCGGCCTCACGCCATCACCCTCGGGGCACGCTGGGTGCGGCTGGTGACCAAGGTTCCGGTCCTCACCGTCGTGGTCTCGCTGCTGGTGATCGCCGTCCTGGCGATCCCCGCGCGCGACCTCGCGCTGGGGCTCAACGACAACGGCAGCGCCGAGCCGGGGAGTGCTCCGAGGGAGACGTACGACCTGATCAGTCGCGACTTCGGGCCGGGCTACAACGCGCCGCTGTTCGTGACCGCGGACATCATCGACACCACCGACCCGATCGGGGTGATGGACGACCTCGGCAAGGCGCTCGGGACGTACGACGGAGTGCAGAAGGTCGCGCTGGCCACGCCGAACCGGACCGCCGACCTCGGGCTCGTGGTGATCTACCCGACCACCGAGAAGAGCGACCCGGCGACCGCATCGCTGGTCAAGGAGATCCGCGCGGACTCGGCAGACCTGGAGAAGCGGTTCGGGATCGAGGACGTCATGGTCACCGGGCAGACCGCGGTGGCGATCGACGTCAGCGCGCGTCTCTCCGGCGCGATCCTGCCGTTCGGGGCAGTCGTCGTCGGGTTGTCGCTGATCCTGCTGACGATCGTGTTCCGCTCGATCGCGGTCCCGCTGAAGGCGACGCTCGGCTACGTGCTGTCGGTGGCGGCCTCGTTCGGGGTGGTCGCCGCGGTCTTCGAGTGGGGCTGGGGCGCCGACCTGTTCAACGTCGCCAAGGTCGGCCCGGTGATCGCGTTCTTCCCGATCATCCTGATGGGGGTGCTCTTCGGGCTCGCGATGGACTACGAGGTGTTCCTGGTCTCCCGGATGCGGGAGGACTTCGTCCACACCGGCGACGCGCGCCGGTCCGTGGACACCGGGTTCGCCGCCAGCGCCCGCGTCGTCACCGCCGCGGCGATCATCATGATCGCCGTCTTCGCCGCCTTCGTGCCCAACGGCGATCCGATCGTGAAGCCGATGGCGCTGGGACTCACCGTCGGTGTGCTCGTGGACGCGTTCCTCGTGCGGATGACGCTGGTGCCGGCGGTGCTCGCCCTGCTCGGGCGGGGTGCCTGGTGGCTGCCGGGCTGGCTGGACCGGCGGATGCCGGTCCTCGACATCGAGGGTGAGGCGCTCATCCACCACCTCGAGCACGCCGACTACGTCGCCTCGAACGGTGAGGTCGCGGTTCGGGCGCGGCAGGTCGAGGTCTCGGGGGCGCTCGCGCCGCTCGATCTTCACCTGCGGCCGGGAGGGCTCGGGATCGTCCACGGGGCCGACCCGGTCGCGCGATCTGCAGCGCTCGCTGCGCTCACCGGGCGGCTCGGCTTCTCCGGGCAGCTCGTGGTGCTCGACCGGCTGTTGCCGGAGGAAGCCGGCGCCGTCCGTGCCCGGGCTGCTCTCGTCGGCGACGTCGCGGATGCGCTCCGGCTCGTGGGCGCTCGGCGCATGCCGGCCCTGGTCGCCATCGACAGCCCGACCTCGCTCGACAGCGGGCAGCTCGCGGCGCTGTCCGCGCTGACCGCGCGGGGCACGACGGTCCTGCTCGGGATGCCGTCGTTGCCCGCCGTGCCGCAGGTCGCGGATGCGCTCGCGCATGCCGTGCCCGCACGCACCTCACCTGATCCTGAGCTCACCGACCCTGCGGCTTCGGTCGCCGACCTGGAGACAGTCCGATGAAACGTACGAAATCATGGTGGTCGGGCCGCCGCCTGGTGGCGGCCGCGATCCTGCTGCCGGTCGTCGTGACGGCGCTCGCGCTCGTCGCGCTCAGCGACCGTACCGAGAACCTCGACAAGGTGCCCGCCGCGGTGGTCAACCTCGACGAGCCGGTGACGACGGGGAGCGGGAAGGACAAGCAGACGGTCTACGCCGGCCGGGCGCTGGCCGCGGACCTCGTCTCCTCCTCGGGATCGTCCGCGAGCCCCACGCTCGGCTGGGAGCTCACCGATGCGGCGGATGCACGGGAGGGCTACTCGGACGGGACGTACGCGGCGGTGATCACCATCCCCAAGGACCTGTCCAAGACGCTGTCGGGGGTGCAGGGGATCGACCCGAGCGCCGGCCGGGTCAGCGTGGAGGCGTCCGAGGCCTCCAGCGAGGTGACCGCCGAGATCGCCCGGCAGGTCGCGCGGCAGTCGGCGTCGACCCTGGGGCGTACGGTCACGACGACCTACCTCGACGGGGTCCGGGACCAGACCGGGAAGCTCAAGACCAGCCTCGACTCGGCCGCCGACGGTGCCGACCAGCTCGCCGACGGCACCGCTGCCGCCGACTCGGGTGCCGGGAAGGTCGCCGACGGCGCTCGGTCGCTGAGCTCCGGTGCGTCCGGGGCCGCCGACGGTGCCTCGCAGGTCGCGGGCGGGCTCGACCAGCTCGCCGGCGGGACCGCGCGGCTGGAGTCGGGTGCGGGATCGCTGGCAGGGGGAGCGGGCAAGGCGTCCAAGGGCGCGTCCTCGCTGGCCGCCGGCGCCGACGAGCTGAGCGGCGGGCTCGACCAGCTCGAGAGGTCGACCGCGGGGCTCCCGTCGCAGGCCTCGTCGCTCGCGACCGGCGCCTCCCAGGTGTCGGAGGGAGTGGCCGGCTACACCCAGCTCGCCAAGGGCTGGGCGCAGGCGTGCGCGAGCGACCCGCTGCTCGCGGCCTCCAAGCCGCAGCTGTGCGGAGCCACCGCCTCGGCGGTCGGCTCCGGCGGCGGGCAGGCGGACCAGCTCGCTGCGGGAGCGGCGCAGGTCGCCTCGGGGGCTTCGGCCCTGTCGCAGGCGGCTCCCGAGCTGAGCGGAGGGATCTCGTCGGCGGCGGACGGTGCCGGGAAGGTCGCGTCCGGTGCGTCCCAGGTCGCCGACGCCAACGCCCGCCTCGCCAAGGGCGCGCGTGAGCTCGAGTCCGGTCTCGGCAAGACCAACGACGGCGCCACCGAGCTGGCCTCCGGGGCCGACCAGCTCGCCTCAGGGACAAAGCAGCTCGAGAGCGGTTCGGCTTCTCTGGCCTCTGTGGCCGACGACCTCTCCTCCGGTACGTCCTCACTGACCGAGGGCGCCGACTCGCTCGCCTCGGGTCTCGACGACGGTGCCTCGCAGATCGCGGTTCCCGGTGAGAAGCAGGCCGAGGTCGTCGCCGACCCGGTGCAGGTCTCGGTCGCTTCCGGCCCCTCCACCTCCGGCGCGACCCGGCTGGCGCCGGCGGTGATAGCCCTGGCGCTGTGGCTCGGCGCGCTCGCGATCTACCTGCTCCGTCCGGCCTTCCCCGCCGGGAGGCTTCGGGAGGCGCTCACGGCGCGGCGGCTCACCTTCGCCGGCCTGTGGCCGGCGGCTCTCGTCGGGCTGGCGCAGGCGGTGCTCCTCGTGGCCGCCGCTGCGCTTCTCGGTGCCGATCTCGCGCAGCCGATCGCCACGGTCGGGATCGCCGTGCTCGCCGCGTCGGTGTTCGTCGCGGTCCACCAGGCCGTCGTCGCGCTCGCCGGCCAGCGCCGTGGCTGGCTGATCTCGTTGGCCTTCCTCGCCCTGCAGCTGGTCTCCATCGGCGGGCTGCTGCCGGTCGCCACGGCCTCCGCGCCGTTCGGTGCGCTCGCGGGCATCCTGCCGGTCCCGCTCGCCGCCGAGGCGCTCCGCGGGGTCGCCGTCGCGCAGAGTGGTGCCGCGGTCGGTGCGCCGATCGGCGGCCTGGTCCTCTGGCTCCTGCTCGCGGTGGCGGTCAGCCTCTTCGCGGCGGGCCGGGCGCAGCGTACGTCTGTGGCGGAGATCCGCGGAGCGGCTGCCGTCTGACGGGCGTGCCGCCCAAGTAACACGTCGTTCGTAGGACTATCCGGTCGCCGCGATAGGGCGAAAAGTCCTACGAACGACGTGTTACAGCTCGTCGCGGCGGCTCAGAGCGAGGTGTCGTGCAGCACGATGTGCTCGTCGAGCGGGGCGCGGCCGACGTCGAGGCGGTTCACGGCGGCGTCGGGGTCGGCGGTGCCGAACGAGATGCCGTAGAGCAGCTTGCGGTCGGCGGGCAGGCCGAGGTGGGTGCGGACGGTGTCGGCGAAGAGGCCGTGCATACCCTGGGGTACGCCGTGGTAGCCGCGGGCGGTGAGGGACAGCAGGAAGTTCTGGGCGTACATGCCGACGTCGTTGGCAGCGCGTACGACATCGCCGAGCTCTGGCACGAAGAGCAGCGCCACGTGCGGAGCGCCGTAGAAGCGGAGGTTCTCGGCGACGGCCTTGGTGCGGCCGTCGACGTCCTCGCGGGCAATCCCGAGAGCGCTGTAGAGGACGGCCCCGGTCTGCTGCGACCGCTGGACGTGGACGCTGTCGTCGTCACCGTACGTCGTGGTGAAGTCGGGGCTCATCTGGCCGGCCTCGAACGCCTTGAGCATCGCCTCGCTGAGGCGCTCGCGGGCTTCACCGGAGAAGACGTGGACCTCCCACGGCTGGGTGTTGCTGTGCGACGGGGCGCGCTGGGCGTCCTCGAGCACACCGCGGATGTCGTCGGCGGGGATCGGGTCGGGCAGGAAGGCTCGCGCGGAGCGGCGCGAGCGAATCACGCCCGTGAAGGTGTCGACGGCGGTCGTGGTCACAAGAAGGTCCTCTCAGGTCTGCCGAGGCCGGTGGCCTCGATCCACTCCTGACGCAAGACGGAGGGACTCTCCGGTATTCCCTGGAACGGTGCCGAGGTGGCCCATCACACAGTCCCGGTCCTACCTGGTTCGGGTGATACCCGGGAATCGGACAGAGGCCTTTACCGAGGCGCGACGAAGACTCGAGGTCCGACCTATCCGAGGGGGAAACCGATGATCCGAAAGCTCGTCTGTGCGGTCGCGGCCGGGGTCGCCGCGGCGGCGCTCTGGTCGATGCCGGCCTCGTCCGCACCGTTGCTGCAGCTCTCCGGCGCGATCTTCACCACCGACGTAACCGGCGCGCCCGTCAACCTGAACCACTACGCCGCCAAGCAGGACGTCTATCTCAACGGCGGTCCTGGCATCAATGCGCCCGATGACGCTGCCGGCCTGCCTGCCGGGATCTACGCCTTCCAGGTGACCGATCCCTCCGGCAAGACGCTGCTCTCCACCGATCCCGTCTCCTGCCGTCGGGTCGAGGTCGACGCCAGTGGCCGCTTCGTCAGCGTCGCCCCGAGTGGTGCCTGTGCGCACGCGACCGGCACCGACGCTGAGGACGGCGGCATCACCGTGCAGCTGTTCCCCTACCTCGACACCCCGAACAACGGTGGCGAGTACAAGGTCTGGCTGACGCCGTACGACGCACTCGACCCGACCGCGCCGGGCAACCGGCACGGTTTCGTCCCGGCCGACAGCAAGACAGACAACTTCAAGGTCAAGGCACGGGCGATCGTCGAGATCGACACCCGGTTCTCCCGCCATGGTGGACCGTTCATCGACGGTCTGGCTGCCGAGTGGACCGACACGCTGGGTGCGCACAACGTGAAGTACTCCGAGTACAACCCGGCGGTTCTCGCGTTCCACGAGGCGCACGTCGAGGCCGCTGAGGCGGGTCTGCACAAGATCACCGTGACCGACCAGGTCGGCTGCGAGATCGACGACGTGCACTACGCCGGGCAGACGTTCCTGCCCGACGCGAGCGGCTCGGTCACCGTCCCGATCCAGGTCAAGAAGCACATGAGTGGGGACCACACCTACTGGGTGGACGTGCACTGCGTGTGAGGCGCTGCGTCTGACCTTCTGATCCGGTCGCCGCGATCATCAACCTAGCATTTGCTTGGTAGGCGTTCTAGACTGCCGCACATGGCAGTCGAGATCGACTTCAGCGGCAAGGTGGTCGCGGTGACCGGTGGCGCGCGCGGAGTGGGCGCCGGGATCGTCGCGCGGTTCCTGGCGGCGGGAGCGGAGGTCGAGATCTGCGGCCGGTCGACGCCTGACGAGCTGCCCGTCGTGGACGGGCGCAAGCCGGTCTTCTCCCAGGTGGACGTGCGGGATCCGGAGCAGGTCGCGGCGTGGATCGCCGCGATCACCTCGCGGCTCGGGCGGCTCGACGTGGTCGTCAACAACGCCGGTGGCGCGCCCTACGCCGACTTCGCGACCGCGTCGCCGCGGTTCCACGAGAAGATCTCGGCGCTCAACTTCCTGGCCACCGCCTACGTCAGCCAGGCGGCGTACGAGGCGTTGAAAGCCTCTCGCGGCTCCATCGTCAACATCAGCTCGATCTCGGCACGGCGGCCCAGTCCCGGGACAGCGGTCTACGGGGCTGCGAAGGCGGCCGTCGAGAGCCTGACCGGGTCGATCGCGGTCGAGTGGGCCCCGGACGTACGCGTCAACGCCATCTCCTGCGGGCTCGTCGCCACGCCGGGGTCCGAGGACCACTACGGCAGCCCGGAGCAGCGCGCCGCGGTGGCCGCGACCATCCCGCGCGGCGTCTTCGCGACCCCCGAGGAGGTCGGCGACGCCTGCCTCATGCTCGCCTCTCCGCTCGCCGCGCACATCACCGGCGCCGTCCTCGCCCTCGACGGCGGCGGCGAGTGGCCCGCCTTCCTCCAGCACACCCCCAACTCCTGAGGAGCCCCCATGCCTGAAGCCGTCATCGTCTCGGTAGCCCGCTCACCCATCGGCCGCGCCTTCAAGGGATCGCTGAAGGACCTGCGTCCCGACGTGCTGGCCGAGCAGATCGTACGCAGCGCCCTGTCGTCGGTTCCGGAGCTGGACCCGACGCAGATCGACGACCTGATGATGGGCTGTGCCCAGCCCGCGGGGGAGCAGGGCTACAACATCGGGCGGGTCGTCGGCGTACGTCTGGGCCTGGACGCTGTGCCCGGCACCACGGTCCACCGCTACTGCGCATCGTCGCTTCAGACCACCCGGATGGCCTTCCATGCGATCCGCGCGGGCGAGGGGGATGCGTTCGTCTCCGCGGGGGTGGAGTGCGTGTCCCGCTACGAGCGCGGCAAGGCCGACGGGATGCCGGACACCAAGGCCGAGGAGTTCCTCAAGGCAGGCGAGCGCGGTGCCGCGCGGGTGGCCGCGGGCGAGGCCTGGACCGACCCTCGCGAGTCCGGCGAGCTGCCCGACTACCACCTCGCAATGGGCGAGACCGCCGAGAACGTCGCCGAGATGTACGGCATCACGCGCGAGGCACAGGACGAGTGGGGCGTACGTTCCCAGAACCGCGCCGAGGCCGCCGCCGCCCGGGGCTTCTGGGAACGGGACATCACGCCGGTGACGCTGCCGTCCGGAGAGGTCGTCTCCACCGACGACGGGCCGCGAGCCGGGGTCACCCTTGAGAAGGTCGCCGGCCTCAAGCCGGTCTTCCGCGAGAACGGCACCGTCACCGCCGGCAACTGCTGCCCGCTGAACGACGGCGCGGCCGCGCTGGTGATCATGAGCGACGTACGCGCTGAGGCGCTCGGGATCAGGCCGCTGGCCCGGATCGTGTCGACCGGAGTCTCCGGGCTCTCGCCCGAGATCATGGGCCTCGGACCGGTCGATGCCTCCCGCCAGGCGCTCGCCCGCGCCGGGCTCACTGCCGCCGACCTCGACCTGGTGGAGATGAACGAGGCCTTCGCTGCCCAGGTGCTCCCCAGCATCGCCCAGATCGGCCTCGACCCCGAGCGGGTCAACGTCAACGGCGGTGCGATCGCCCTCGGTCACCCCTTCGGCTCCACCGGCGCCCGCCTCACGACCACGCTTCTCCACGGCCTGCAGGAGACCGGCGGCCGCTACGGTCTCGAGACCATGTGCGCCGCCGGCGGCCAAGGCATGGCCATGGTGATCGAGCGCCTGGGCTGATCGAGCTGTCGGCTGCATCTGGCATGTAACACGTCGTTCGTAGGACTACTCGCCCTATCAGATAGGGCGAGTAGTCCTACGAACGACGTGTTACACGACCGCTGGCGGCTCGGCCAGCGGCGTCAGACGCTCCGCCGCCCCAGGTGGATGACCGCGACGGTGACCCGGCGCTCCTCGACCACGTAGACGATGCGGTAGCGGCCGACGCGGAGGCGGTAGCGGTCCTTGCCCCAGGCGTAGGCGCCGACGTCACGCGGGGTCTCGGTCAGGGTGTCGATGGTGTCGAAGACCTGGATCAGGCCGATGGGATCGTCGTCGACGTACGCCTCGGCCGACTGCAACGCCTCGTCGGCCCAGACGACCTGATAGGTCACTCGCTGAGCGGGCGGTCGAGACCGAGGGCGCGGCGGGCCTCGGCGTGGGGGGTGTAGCTGACCTCGCCGAGCTCGCGGCGCAGGGAGTAGCGCGCGAGGGCGAGATCGTCCTCGAGATCCTCGATGCGGCGCTCGTGATCGTTGAGGTAGGCGCGGATGGCCTCGCGGGCGATCTCCTGCTTGGACCGGTTCTCCGTCCTGGCACGGTCGGTCAGCAGCCGGTCGTCGGCTTCGCTGAGTCGCAGAGTCATAGCCATGGACCCAGCGTAACCCGAAGTGGTATCACGCGGTATCGTACGTGTGTCCGAACCGTCGAGCTTCACCCTGGGGGACGTCCATATGTCGCTGACCGCGCTCTACCTGCTCGTCGCACTCGGAGCGGGGCTGGTCGCGATGTTCCTCAAGTTCCCGCCCCTGGTCGGCTTCCTGGCCGCCGGGTTCGGGCTGCACGCCGTCGGCGTCGGTGAGATGGCGGGGCTGCACACGCTGGCCGATCTCGGCGTCACGCTGCTCCTGTTCGGGATCGGCCTCAAGCTCGACGTGAGATCGCTGCTCCGGCCCGACGTCTGGCTGAGCACCTTCGCCCACCTGGGCTTCAGTGTCATGATCGGGGTCGGGATGCTGGCCGGCATCGCGCCGCTCGGGTTCGCGCTCCTCGCCGACGCCGACCTGGGCGAGATGGCGCTGATCGCCTTCGTGCTCTCCTTCTCCTCGACCGTCTTCGCGATCAAGGTGCTCGAGGAGCGCCACGACAACAACACCCTCTACGGCCGGATCGCGATCGGTGTGCTGATCATGCAGGACATCGTCGCGGTGGTGTTCCTGACCATCTCCAAGGGCCACTGGCCCTCCCCGTGGGTGTTCGCGCTGGTGCTGCTCCTCCCGGGTGCCTGGCTCGCGCACCGGATCTGGGACCGGATCACCTCCGCCGAGCTGACCGCGCTCTTCGGCCTGGCGATCGCGCTCGTGCCGGGCTACTGGCTCTTCGAGGCGGTGGGGCTCAAGGGCGACCTCGGGGCGCTGGTGGTCGGCGTACTCCTCGGGTCGCATGCCAAGGCGCCGGCGCTGGCCAAGCTGCTGTTCAGCACCAAGGAGCTCCTGCTCATCGCGTTCTTCCTGAGCATCGGGCTGACCGGGGTGCCCTCGCTCGAGGACCTCGCGCTGGCCACCGTGCTTCAGCTCCTGCTGCCGCTCCAGGCTGTTGCGTACGTCGTGATCTTCGCGATCATGGGGCTGCGCTACCGCACCGCGACGCTGGCCTCGTTCACGCTGACCAACTACTCCGAGTTCGGCCTGATCGTGATCGTCATCGCCTCCGCGAGCGGGCTGGCGTCGGCCCAGTGGCAGACCGTGCTCGCCGTCGCGACCTCACTCTCGTTCCTGGTGGCCGCGGTCTTCAACGCGTACGCCGCGAAGCTCATCAACCTGCTCAACCGGATGCTGCCGGAACGGAGGCCCGACCGGCTCCAGGAGGCGGACCGGCCGATCAACCTCGGTGACGCCAAGGCGCTGGTGGTCGGGATGGGCCGGGTGGGGCGTACGACCTACGAGGAGCTGCGCGACACCCAGGGCTACCACGTCCTGGCGGTCGAGCACGACTCGCTGCGGGCCGACTCGCTCAAGGAGGAGGGCTTCGACGTGGTCGAGGCCGACGCCACCGACCAGGACTTCTGGGAGCGGGTCAAGAAGGGCACCGGCATGGAGCTGGTCGTCCTCACCATGCCCTTCCACGGCGACAACCTGCTCGCCATGGACCTGCTCCAGAAGCTCGGCTTCACCGGCACCGTGGCCGCCATCGCCCTGCGCCCCGAGGAGCGCGACGAGCTCAAGAAGCGCGGCGCCCACGCCGTCCTGAACCTGTACGCCTCCGCCGGCTCCGACCTCGCCGAGAAGGCGCTCCGGGTCAACCAGGAGCGCCGGCTCTCGGCTTAGCCCAGCAGGTTGTACCCCGACAGCGCACCCAGATACGTGCGAGTCACGCCGGTGCCGGTGCTGTTGCGCTCCAGCGCATAGATGTAGCTGCCCGACCGCACGATCAGGTCGCCGCCCGAGCCGGCCCGCAGATCGCGTACGCCGAGCACCGCGTCATAGCCGGACAGGTTGATCGACAGGGTCTGCGTGGAGACCAGGCCGCCGGGCCCGTTGCTCTCGTGGACGACGGTGCTGGTGCCGTTGACGAAGAGTACGTCGGGGGTGTTGCCACTGTTCCAGCGCCCGACGCCGACCAGTCGGGTGCCCGAGGCCGAGGACTTCATGGTGATCGAGGCGCCGACCTTGGTCGAGCCCTTGCCCGGCCACAGCTTGATCGTGCCGCCGGAGGTGCGGCCCATCAGGTCCGGATAGCCGTCGCCGGTGACGTCGCCGACCGCGTCGATCACGCTGACCGTGCCGAGGCCGGTCGCGATCGTGACGGGGCTGGCGAACTTGCCGGTGCCGTAGCCCCGGTAGAGGCGTACGGAACCGTCGGACATCTTCGCCAGGAAGTCGCCCTTGCCGTCGCGGTTCCAGTCGCCGGCGTTCATCAGTGCGGTGGCGCTCGTCAGGGTGATGCCGCTGTCGACCGGCGCGGCCAGGCTGACCCGACCGCTGTTCGGCTTGACGTATAGCGTCGAGCCGGACTTCATCACCAGGTCCGGGAGGCTGTTGCCGACGAGGTTGACCGCGCCGACGAGGGTGCGGTTGATGTCGGCGTACGGCCCCAACGGCTTGCCGAAGCCCGAGCCGGAAGCCGGGTAGATCCAGCCGCGGTTGGACGAGTCGCGGCCGATCAGGTCTCCGCGGCCGTCGCCGGTGAAGTCGCCGTAGCCGCTGATCTGGGCCAGCGAGGACCAGGACGGGCTCTGGGTCGCGAGCTTGATCGGCGAGCCGAACGTACCGCTGCCGGATCCCTTGAAGTAGTAGAGCGCCCCGGACTTGCGGCCGATCAGGTCGCGCTTGCCGTCCTTGTTGACGTCGCCGGTCGCGGCGAGCTTGTCGAAGCCGCTCAGCGAGCGCGTCGTGCCCGCCCGGGTGAACCCGCCGGCACCGTCGCCGGTGTAGCGGACCAGGTAGCCCTTCGCGTTCTTGCCGACCAGGTCGTTGGCCGAGGTGCCGCCGATGTTGCCGGTCGCGGTGATCTTGGAGACCCCGGAGAACGTGCTCTTGCCGAGGTTCTTGAAGACCGACGCGAAAGTGCCGTCGCCGCGGCCCTTGCGGATGCCGGCCGAGCCGTCGGTGCGGACCTGGATCAGGTCGGCCTTGCCGTCGCCGGTGATGTCCGGGGTGACTACGGCCTCGCGCACGGTGCTGCCGACCGTCGTGGACGTCTTGGTCGAGTTGAACCCGGCGAAACCGCCCGTACGCAGCGTGAAGATCCGGCCATCGGAAGCGCGTCGTGCCACGAAGTCGGAGTGGCTCGTGCCGGCGATGTGGGACTCCAGGTCGCGGCCGCTCCAGCTCTTCTGGAGGCTGGCGGCGAGCGTACGGACGGCGGGGAGCTTGGCTTGGAGGTTCGCGCCCGGGCAGACGGTGGTGCCCGCGTCGCGGTGGCCGTTGATCGCGTGCGGGAAGACCGTCTTGGTGCCGTCGGTCTTGGTCAGCGACACGTTGGTGGCGTTGGCGGTGACGCCGTGGAGCGAGAGCTTCCAGGCGTAGAGAGAGCCGTACGCCTGGATCATCGCGTCCGTGGGCTGGTTCTGCGTCGAGCCGGCGTCGTCAGGACAGCCGGCCGCGACCGTGTCGAAGCAGCCGAGCGCCGAAGCACCGAAGCTGTCGTAGTTGTAGCCGCTGGTGTGGGCGCCCTCGACCGGCAGTGCGACGCCGCCGTGGCGGCCCTCCCAGATGCGGCCGAACTTGTCGACGAAGAAGTTGTAGCCGACGTCGCGGTAGCCGCGGGTGGTCACGTGGAACTCGTAGATGCCCCGGATGATGCTGGGGACGTCGGTCTCGGTGTAGGCGTTGGTGCCCGCGGTGTGGTGGACGAAACCGCCGTGGATCGTGCGGTAGGTCGGGGCCGTCTGCTCGCGGAGCGTCTCGTCGGCGCCCCACTGCGCACGGCTGTAGATCGTCGGGCTCGAGGTGTAGGTGGACGCGACCAGGTTGAGGTCGGAGTCCTTGCTGCCCTGGTGGACGTTGGTCGCCCGGGGCTTGTCCTTGTCGGTCTCGATCTCGGGGAGTTCCTCGACCGTGTCCGAAGGTGTGCCCGGCTCGATCACCGCGAGCTCGAGGTCGTCGGGGATCTCGGCAGCGTCAGGGACGATGATCCGGGTCTGCACCTGGTCGACGTGCCCGGCCAAGAATTCGTCGGTGCCGGGGCGGACACCCTTCGCCTCCGCCGTGCCGGCGTCCGGACCGTGATCCTCGACGTCGACCACCATCGGGCTCCACGCCGACCACACGTCGTCCTTCAGGGTGCGGATCTCGGGGCGTACGTCGTCGGCGATGCTGCCGGACCAGGTCACGCCGACGACACCGAAGCCGGTGACGTCCTGTGGCTCGCTCTTGATGACGTTGGTGCGGTGCTTGTCGACCTTCGTCGCGTGCTCGGTCGCCTTGCCGGTCGAGGTGGTCAGTGCGATCTCCTCGACGTGAGACTCCACCGAACCGGCGGGAAGGGTGGACGGCTCCCTGTTCGCGGCCTCGAACGCGGCCAGCGGGCCGGACGTGGTCGGTTCGGCGGTGGCGGAGTTCAGCGTCAGGGGGATCGCCACAGCGGCCGCGCCGAGAATGAGGGTGGTGCCGGAGATGGACGCGATCTTGGCGCGTCGGGGCATCGAAGCCTCCGTGGGGGAAGTAAAGAACGGGCTGAGGAAACCTATACCCCCGCGGGGTGGGGTGTCTCACCTATATCGAGTTGTCGCGCAGATCCGTCTTCAGGACCTTGCCGCTGGCGTTGCGCGGAAGGCTGTCGACCAGGACGTACGCCCTCGGCTGCTTGTAGTTGGCCAGGCGGTCCTTGAGCCAGGTCGCGATCGCGTCGGCGCTCAGGTCGTCGCGTACGACGACGAAGGCCTTGCCCACCTGACCGAGGCGGGCGTCGGGGACGCCGATGACCGCTGCCTCGACGATGCCGGGGTGGCCGGCGAGGGTGTTCTCGACCTCGGCCGGATAGACGTTGAAGCCGCCGACGGTGAACATGTCCTTGATCCGGTCGGTGATCTTCAGACAGCCGTGCTCGTCGAGGAAGCCGACGTCGCCGGTGTGGAGCCAGCCGTCCTCGTCGATCGCCTCGGCCGTCGCCTCGGGGTTCTCGAAGTAGCCGAGCATGACGTTGTCGCCACGGATCCAGACCTCGCCGTCCTCGCCCGGCTCGGCGTCGTCGCCGGCCGGGGTGACGGTGCGGATCTCCAGACCCTCGACCGCCGGCCCGACCACCTTGGCCACGTGCTCCGGATCCTCGCCGGGACGAGTGGTCGTGGCGACCATGCACTCCGTCAGGCCGTACGCCCCCTTGACCTCGTCGATCCCGAGGATGTCGCGCATGTCGGCGAAGAGGCTCTCCGGGACGCTCGCGGCGCCGGCGATCGCGAAGCGCAGCGAGGAGAGGTCGTACGCCTTCAGGTCGGGGTGGTTGATGAGCGTGGTGAAGATCGTGGGAGCGCCGGGGAGGACCGTGATCCGCTCGTCCTGGATCAGCTTCAGTGCTTGGCTCGGGTCGTAGGTCGCGATCGGGTAGACCGTCGCGCCCGAGGTGAACGCCGCGATGAACCCCGCCTTGTAGCCGAAGCCGTGGAAGAACGGGTTGACGATGGCGTAGCGGTCCCGCGTGGTGAGCTCGGCGCCGCGCGCCCAGACGTCGGCGACGCCGATCGTCTGCCGCTGGGCGCTCATCACGCCCTTCGGCTTCCCGGTGGTGCCGGAGGTGAACAGCAGGTCGGCAAGGGTGTCGGGGGTGACCGACGCCTTCGCGTCCTCGAGCCGCTGATCGGGGATCGCCTCGCCCTTGGCGAGGAACTCCTCCCAGTTGGCGGCGAGGTCGACGATGGTGAGCAGGTGCTCCGGGAGCGGCCCGGCGTCGTGGAGCATCTGTACGTAGTCGGTGCCGAGGAAGCCGTTGACGGTGACCAGCGCCGTGGCGCGGGAGCGCTCCAGGATCTCGCGCGCCTCATGGCCCCGGTAGCGGGTGTTGAGCGGCACCACGGCCGCCCCGATCGTCTGCGCGCCGAGAACCGCCACCGGGAACTCCCAGCGGTTGGGCGCCCAGATCGCGACGCGGTCGCCGCTGCGTACGCCGCTGGCCAGGAAGGCGCGCGCGGCCCTGTCCGCTGCCTCGGCGAGCTCGGCGTAGGTGAGCGTCGTGGGGCCGTCGACGATCGCCGGATGGTCGGCGTAGGTCTGCTTGGCCTTCTCGATCAGGGCGGGGATCGTGCGCGGGGTCACCCTCGCAAGCGTAGTTGAGCAACTGCTTGTTTGGTAGGCTTCGTCCATGACTGACACGGGGGTTGCGCCGAGAAGGCGGGGGACGGCGTCGGGGTCGTCGCGGCGGGCCGAGCTGCTCACGCTGGCTGCCGAGATGTTCGCGACCAAGGGCTTCGCCCAGACGACCGTACGCGACATCGCAGACGCCGCCGGGATCCTGTCCGGCTCGCTCTACCACCACTTCCGGTCCAAGGAAGCGATGCTGACCGAGCTGCTGTCGGGGTTCCTCGACGGGCTCAACGCGCGGTTCACCGAGATCGTCGAGAGCGGGGTCGACCCGCGGGCCGACCTGGACGGACTGATCACGGAATCGTTCCGGACCATCCACAACGAACGGCTCGCTGTCGCGCTCTACCAGAACGAGGCGTCCTTCCTGGCGACCGTCGAGGGCTTCGAGTTCGTCGCCGAGCGCTCGCGCGACAACGAGGCGCTCTGGATCCGGGTCATCGAGGCCGGCCAGGCCTCGGGCGCCTTCCAGGCCTCCCTTGACCCGGCGCTGACCTACCGGTTCATCCGCGACGGCGTCTGGTCCACCGTCTCCTGGTATCGCCCCGGCGGCCGCCACACCCCCGAGACCCTCGCGGAGCAGTATCTGAAGCTGCTCCACGCCGGCATCCTCGCCTGACCTCGGGGTCTTAGGGGACCTCTTTGAAGCGGAGGCCCTTGGGGTCTTCTGCCTCGATGATCTTCAGCTCGTCCGGGGTGGGCTCGCGGGTGAGGGGCGCGTCGGTGGCGTCGATCGAGAAGCCGGTGGCGTCCTGGAGCTCCTCGGGCGTGACGCCCGGGTGGATCGAGTCGACCTTGATCAGGCCGTTCTCGTCGTAGCCGAAGACGGCGAGATTGGTGACGACGACGCCCAGGTCGTGGAAGCGCCCGGCGGTGCCGGTGGCGCGGTCGTTGCCGACACCGCTGGCGACGTCGACGCGGTCGACGAAGATCCGGGCGGAGTGCTTGGCGACCCAGTAGTCGACACGGTGGTTGACGGTGTTGCCCGGGGCGCCGCGTACGCCGATCAGCTGCCGCTTCGGCTGCCGCCAGTCGCCGATCGAGGAGATGTTCTGGTTGCCGTGACGGTCGATCTGGCTGGCGCCCATCATCGAGTGCCGGCGGCCGCTGGCGACGATGTCGAAGATGCTGCGGAACGGCACCCAGGCCTCCGGGGTGCCGCCGGCCGCCGCGGTCTTCAGCAGCGGTGGAGCCTCGGCCATCATGAACGCCTCACCGTCGCTGAGTGCGAGTTCGGGGGTGTGGGTGGCCTTGGCCAGGCGTACGCCGATGGCCGGGACGATGCCGACCGCGTGGGCGAGCACCTCCCCGGAGCCCTTGAAGGCGTCGGAGACGGCGGCTACGCAGATGTCTGCTCGGCTGATCGTCTGCTGGGTCACAGGTAACGCTCCTCGAACTCGGTCCAGTCACTGTCGGAATCCGACTTGGCTGCTGCGGCGTACGTCTTCTGGAACTCTTCGTCGCGGCCGTAGTCCGGCTCGCAGCTGGTGAAGTGGGCGCCGCCGGGGGCCTCGACGACGTGGTTCACGAAGATCCGGGGGACCAGGAGCGTCTGCGGCGCGGCCTTGGCGGTGAGGTCGTCGGTGGAGACGATCTGCTCGACGGACATGATCGTGGTGTCGGCGGCCATCGCGAAGAGGTCGTCGAAGTAGGGGTCGGGGCCGAGGTACTGGCCGTTGCCGGCCGCGTCGGCGCGGTTGAGGTGGATGAGCGAGACGTCGAGGCGGAGCCCGGGGACGGCGACGTACTCCTCGTCGTCGTAGGGCGACTTCACCGTCTTGAGGTCGGGGTTCATCACCATCACGTCGCTGCCGAGGCCTGCGCGGATGGGCTGGAACGAGAGCCGGTTGGCGCCCGCCTTGAGACCGGCGACGAACATGCCCTCGTCGTACTCGCTCGTCTCCGGGATCTCGCCCCGCTCACGGGCGCGGGTGAAGTTGGGGTCGAGCGGGATCGAGTCGAGGCTGACGAAGCCGTAGACCAGCTTGCGGATCCTCCCGGCACGGGCGAGCAGGCCCACGTCGGGGCCACCGAACGCGACCACGGTCAGGTCGGTGATGTCGCTGCGGAGGATCTCCTTGACCAGCGCCATCGGCTTGCGCCGCGAGCCCCAGCCGCCGATACCGATGGTCATCCCGGACTCGAGCTTGCTGCTGACCTCGGTGAGGGGGAGTGTCTTGTTCACGTGTCTCCTCGGAAGAGCTGGGCGGTGGCGTGGGCGCGCTTGAAGTAGAGGTGGGCGTCGTGCTCCCAGGTGATCGCCACCCCGCCGTGGAGCTGGATCATCTCGGCCGCGACCTGCGAGAACGCATCGGAGCACCAGGTCTTGGCGGCATGGACGAGACTTACGTCTGGAGTCGGCTGCGTGAGCTCCCAAGCCGCTGCCCAGCTCATCGTCCGCGCGGTCTCGACCTGGACCAGCAGGTCGGCGCAGCGGTGCTTGAGCGCCTGGAAGGAGCCGAGCGACCGACCGAACTGGTGGCGCTCCTTGAGATAGGCGACCGTACGCTCCAGCGCCTCGCGCGCCGCTCCGGCCTGAAGGGCGGTCATCATGGTGGCGCCGACTGTGGTGACGTACGCCGGGTCGACCGTTCCGACGGATACATCCGGGAGGTCGTCGATCGTGACCGTCGCGAACCTCCAGGTCGGGTCCAGCGCCGGGGTCGGGGTGACCGTGGCCGCCGAAGGATCCACCGCGTGGACCTGGTCGCCGCGCAGCACCAGGAGGATCTCAGCACTGGACGCGTCGATGACGAGATCGGATCCCGAAGCGGCGACCGCGGCCGTGGCCCCGCCGGCGATCCGCGCCAGCAGCTCGCCGGCCTGCAGGGTGTCGGCGGCGGTCAGCACCTGGGTCGCCAGCAGCGTGCCGACGAACGGCGAGGGCGTGAGCGTGGCGCCGAGCTCCTCGAGGACGAGATGCGCCTCGATGTAGGTGCAGCCGACCCCGCCGTACGCCTCGGGGACCGCCAGCGCGGTCACCCCGATCTGCTCGGTGAGCGTCTGCCAAAGGGTGGTGTCGTAGCCCTCGGGCGTGCTGATCGCCGCACGCAGATCCATCGACGCGGCCCGCTTGGCGATCAGCGTGTGCACGGTCGCGACCAGGTCGGACTGCTCCTCGGTGAGCGCGAACCTCATCGGCCCTCCACCAGCCCGCCCTCGGTAAGCAGAGCGAGGATCCGCGCACGATGCTCGGCCGGGGTGCCCCAGGCGCCGACCAGCGCGCGCACCTTCAGGATCCACAGGCTCAGGTCGAACTCGCGGGTGTAGCCGATCGCGCCGTGGACCTGGAGCGCGGTGCGCGAGGCGAGGTACGCCGCGTCGCCGGTCGCCACCTTCGCGGCCGAGACCGCTCGGGCCGCCGTGGGCGCCTCCGCGTCGAGCTCGACCGCTGCGTTGTGCACCAGCGGGGCCGCGAAGTCCAGAGCGACGCGTACGTCCGCGAGCAGGTGCTTCACCGCCTGGAACTCGCCGATCGGGCGCCCGAACTGCGTCCGCTGCTTCACATAGGCGACCGAATCGTCGAGGAGCCTCAGCCCGGCGCCGAGGAGCTGGGCCGAGCAGGCGAGGGTGCCGAGGTCGAGCGCCGTCGCCGCGTCGACCATGGCGATCTCCTCGCCTGGGGTCACGTCGAAGAGCCGTCGGGTCGGGTCGACCGACTTCCGCTCGGCGCCGACAACCGCGTCGTGGAGGGTGGCGCTCAGCGCGTACGTTCGCTCGGAAATATCGGCATCCACGGCCCTTGCTTCGGGGGCGACCGAGATGATCGCTTCGCCGGAAGCCAGCCGCGGGAGGAGGTCAGAATCGGGTGTACCGGTGAGGACATGCGGCACGACCGCGGCAGACTCGATCCACGGACCAGGGACGCCGTGATAGCCGAGCCGCTCGAACGCGACGGTCAGGTCGACCGGGGTGGCCCCCACGCCTCCGTGCTCCTCCGGCACCAGCAGCCCGGTGACACCGAGCTCGGCGAGCCGCTGCCACAGCTTGAGCCCGGCCGAGTGGTCACCGGCCGCCCAGGCGCGCGAGACCGAGGGGACGTCGGCGGCGGCCAGCAGGTCATCGAGTGCTTCGGAGAAGGCGTGCTGCTCCGGCGTACGTCCGAATCTCATCGGTCACCCCTCGGCAGGCCGAGGACGCGCTCGGCGACGATGTTGCGCTGGATCTGGTTGGTGCCGGCGTAGATCGGGCCGGAAAGGGAGAAGAGGTAGTCGTCGACCCACGGACCGGAGAGCTCGGCGTCGGCGCCGAGCAGCGAGAGTGCGGTCTCGTGCAGCGAGAGGTCGAGGTCGGACCACCACAGCTTGTTGATCGAACCCTCGGTGCCGACGGAGCCGCCGGCCTCGACGTGGGTGACGGTGCCCCAGGTGTAGAGGCGGTAGGCCTCGGCCCCGATCCAGGCGTCGACGACCTGGTCACGCAGGTGAGGCTGCGGCTCGGACGCCCACAGGTCCAGCAGCCGCTCCGCCGCGGCACAGAACCGCCCCGGCGAACGCAGTGACAGACCCCGCTCGTTGCCCGCGGTCGACATCGCCACCTTCCAGCCGTCGCCGACCCCGCCGAGCACGTCCTCATCGGGCACGAAGACGTCGTCGAAGAAGATCTCCGCGAAACCGGGAGTGCCGTCGAGCTGGTCGATCGGACGGACCGTGACGCCGTCGGCTTCGAGAGGAAAGAGGAAGTACGTCAGGCCCCGATGTCTTTCCGCCGAAGGATCGGAGCGGAAGAGACCGAAGCCGCGGTCGGCGAAGGGTGCCCGGCTGCTCCAGGTCTTCTGCCCGTTCAGCCTCCAGCCGCCTTCGACCCGCGTCGCGGATGCATGGAGCGAGGCCAGGTCGGACCCCGCCTCCGGCTCCGACCACGCCTGCGCCCAGACGAGCGTGCCGTCCGTCATGTCGCGCAGATAGCGCTCCTTCTGAGCCTCGGTCCCGTGGCCGAAGATGATCGGCGCGAGCAGCGAGATGCCGTTCTGGCTGATCCGCGTGGGGGCGCCGGCGAGGTAGTACTCCTCCTCGAAGATGACCCACTCGGTGAGCGACGCGTCGCGACCGCCGTACGCCTCGGGCCAGGCGACCACCGACCACCGACCGGAGGCCAGGGTGCGCTCCCACTCCCGGTGCGCCGCGGCACCCTCGGCAGTGTCCATCGACGGCAGCCGGCCGGGGTTGTTGGCAGCGAGCCACTCGCGCGCCTCGACCCGAAAGGCCTCCTCGGCTCCGGTGAACTCCAAGGTGCTCATTGCGCTCCTCGGTCGCTGTAACACGTCGTTCGTAGGACTATCCGGTCGTTCTGACCGGGCGAGTAGTCCGACGAACAACGTGTTACATCGGCGCTGCTCGGCCCCAGCATGCTGTTTTCGAACTTCACGACTTCATCGACCTCGCGTTCATTCCCGCGAGCGAGTCCTTGCCGACCTCGGCGTTGTGCGCGTGCGCGGCGTGGTGGAGGCCGAAGACCGAGTCCATCCCGGCGCGCATGCCCATCAGGTCCTCGGCCTGGTTGACCGCCTTCTTCGCCAGCGCCAGCCCCAGCCGCGGCATCTCGGCGATCCGCCCCGCGAGGGCGAGCGTCTCGGTCTCGAGGTCGTCGCGGCGTACGACATGGTTGACCATGCCCCAGCGCTCGGCCTGCTCGGCGGAGAACCGGTCGCCGGTGAAGAGCATCTCCTTGGCGGCGCGGGGGTTGGTGACCCACGGGTGCGCGAAGTACTCGACCCCGGGGATGCCCATCTTGACCACCGGGTCGGAGAAGAAGGCGTCGTCGGAGGCGACGATGAAGTCGCAGGACCAGGCCAGCATCAGGCCGCCGGCGATGCAGGCGCCCTGCACCATCGCGATCGTCGGCTTCGGCAGCTCACGCCAGCGGCGGCACATGCCGAGGTAGACCTCGGACTCGCGCGCGAAGCGGGAGTCGACACCCTCCTTGCCGACGTGGTCCCACCACATCACGGCCTTGCGCTCGAAGCTCTCGTCGATGTCGCGGCCCGGGGTGCCGATGTCGTGGCCGGCGCAGAAGTGCTTGCCGTTGCCGCCGAGGACGATCACCTTGATCTCGTCATCGTTGGTCGCTCGCGTGAACGCCGCGTCGAGCGCGTAGGTCACCTTCGAGTTCTGGGCGTTGCGGTATTCGGGGCGGTTCAGCCGCACCACCGCGACGGGTCCGTGGGTCTCGTACGTCACGACACTGGTCTCGGTTGGAGTGGCGCTCATGCCGCAGACGCTACCAAACAAGTGCTTGGTTTGGTAGGTTGTCCGGCATGGACCTGACCTACTCCGCCGAGGACGAGGCGTTCCGTGCCGAGGTGCGCGAGTGGCTGGCCGACCATCTGGTGGGCGAGTGGGCCGCGCTGCGCGGCACCGGCGGGAACGGGCGCGATCACGAGTCGTACGAAGGGCGGCTGGCGTGGAACCGCTACCTGGCTTCACACGGGTGGACGTGTCTGGGCTGGCCCGAGGAGCACGGCGGACGCGGCCTGCCGCTGTTCCAGCAGGTGATCTTCCATGAGGAGTACGCCCGGGCCGACGCCCCGGTGCGAATCAACCATCTCGGCGAGGAGCTGCTCGGACCCACCTTGATCGCCCACGGCACGTCCGCTCAGAAGGAGCGGTTCCTGCCGAAGATCGTGGCGGTGGAGGAGCTGTGGTGTCAGGGCTACTCCGAGCCCGGCGCCGGGTCCGACCTGGCCGGGGTGCGCACCCGCGCGCGGCTGGACGGCGACCGGTGGGTCGTCGACGGGCAGAAAGTCTGGACCTCGAACGCCCACCTCTCCGACTGGTGCTTCGTGGTGTGCCGGACCGAGCCGGGTTCCTCGCGCCATCACGGGCTGTCCTATCTGCTGGTGCCGATGGCGCAGCCCGGGGTCGACGTACGACCGATCCAGCAGCTCACCGGCACCTCCGAGTTCAACGAGGTCTTCTTCGACGGCGCGGTCACCGCCGCGGACCTGGTGGTCGGCGAGCCCGGCGACGGCTGGAAGGTCGCGATGGCGACCCTCGGGTTCGAGCGCGGCGTCTCCACGATCGGCCAGCAGGTCGGCTTCGCGCGCGAGCTGGAGATGGTCGAGGACGCGGCGCGTGCCAACGGCACCATCGACGACCCCGGCATCGCCGCTCGGCTCGCCCAGGCCCACGTCGGGCTC
Source organism: Nocardioides sp. YIM B13467 (assembly GCF_042788075.1). Lineage (NCBI taxonomy): Bacteria > Bacillati > Actinomycetota > Actinomycetes > Propionibacteriales > Nocardioidaceae > Nocardioides > Nocardioides sp. YIM B13467. The sequence continues at coordinate 32,033 of NZ_JBHZPJ010000004.1, read as the reverse complement.
GAGGTGCTCCGGCTGCACGCGCTGCGGACACTGTCGGCGTACGACTCCGGCTCCTCGGGCCCCGAGGCGAGCGTCTCCAAGCTGCTCTGGGCCCGGTGGCACCGCGACCTTGGCGAGCTGGCGATGGACGTCCTCGGCCTCGCCGGCCTGACCACCGGCGAGGACTACGCGCTCGACCGGCTGCAGTCCCTCTACCTCTTCTCCCGCGCCGACACGATCTACGGCGGCTCGGACGAGATCCAACGGAACATCATCGCCGAGCGTGTGCTCGGCCTGCCCAGAGAATCACGCAGAGAGGCCCGTGCATGAAGCCGGAACAGCCAAGCCCCGCGTACGTCCCCGGCCACTCGCTCCTCGACGGACGGGTCGTCGTCGTGACGGCGGCCGCCGGTGCGGGGATCGGGGCGGCGGTGGTGCGGAAGGTGCTCGAGGAGGGCGCGAAGGCGGTCGTCGTCTCCGACACCCACGAGCGCCGGCTCAAGGAGTCGCGCGATGCCCTCGCCGAGGAGTTCGGGGAGGACCGGATCACGGCTGTGACCTGCGATGTCACGCAGGAGGACCAGGTCCAGGCGCTGCTCGATGCCGCGGAGCCGTACGGCGGTGTCGACGTGATGATCAACAACGCCGGCCTCGGTGGGACCGCCTCGGTGCTGGAGATGACCGACGAGCAGTGGTCCCGCGTTCTCGACATCACCCTGACCGGGACGTTCCGATGCGTCCGAGCGGTCGGGCAGCGGTTCGTGGCCGCCGGGAAGCGCGGCGTCATCGTCAACAACGCCTCCGTGATCGGCTGGCGGGCGCAGGAGGGGCAGGCGCACTACGCCGCGGCCAAGGCCGGGGTGATGGCGCTGACCCGCTCCGCCGCCGCCGACCTCGCTCCGCACGGGATCCGCGTCAACGCGGTCTCGCCGTCCCTGGCGATGCACCCGTTCCTGGAGAAGGTCACCTCGCCCGAGCTCCTGGTGGAGCTCAAGGGCCGAGAGGCCTTCGGCCGCGCCGCCGAGCCCTGGGAGGTCGCCAACGTCATGGTCTTCCTGGCCAGCGACTACTCGTCCTACATGACCGGCGAGGTCGTCTCCGTCTCCAGCCAGCACGCCTGATCGAGAGGGTCACCAGATGTCTGAGGCATTCATCATCGACGCGGTTCGTACGCCTGTCGGCAAGCGCGGGGGCGCGCTGGCCGAGGTCCACCCGGCCGACCTCGGCGCCCACTCACTCGCCGCGCTCGTCGACCGCACCGGGATCGACCCGGGAGCCGTCGACGACGTGATCATGGGCTGCTGCGACACCATCGGCGGGCAGGCCGGCGACGTCGCGCGGACCGCGTGGCTGGTGGCCGGGCTGCCCGACCACGTACCCGGCGTGACCATCGACCGGCAGTGCGGCTCCTCTCAGCAGGCGGTGCACTTCGCGGCTCAGGGAGTGATGTCGGGGACCCAGGACCTGGTCGTAGCAGGTGGGCTCCAGAACATGTCCGCGATCCCGATCTCGGCGGCGATGCTGGTGGGGGCGCAGTATGGCTACACCACCCCGTTCGCCGAGTCGCCCGGCTGGGTGAAGCGCTACGGCGACCAGGAGGTCTCCCAGTTCCGATCCGCGGAGATGATCGCCGAGAAGTGGGACATCTCGCGCGAGGACATGGAGGCGTACGCGCTCGCCTCGCACCAGCGCGCCAAGACCGCCATCGCCGAGGGGCGGTTCGACCGGGAGATCGTGCCGGTCGGTGACTTCGCCGTCGACCAGTGCCCGCGGGAGACCTCGCTCGAGAAGATGGCCTCCCTGGAGCCGCTCGCTCCCGGCGGGCGGATCACCGCCGCCGTCGCCTCGCAGATCTGCGACGCGTCCTCGGCGCTGCTGGTGGCGTCGGCCGCGGCCGTACGCACCTTCGGCCTCACCCCGCGGGCCCGGATCCACCACCTCTCGGTCCGCGGCGACGACCCGGTCTGGATGCTCACCGGCCCGATCGAGGCAACTCGTCATGCCCTGGCCAAGACGGGTCTGACGGTCGACGACATCGACCTGTTCGAGTGCAACGAGGCCTTCGCGAGCGTCGTCCTGGCGTGGATGAAGGAGCTCGACGTCCCGCATTCGAAGGTGAACGTCAACGGCGGCGGCATCGCTCTCGGCCACCCCATCGGCGCCACCGGCACCCGGCTGATGACCACCCTCCTCAACGAGCTCGAGCGCACCGGCGGCCGCTACGGCCTCCAGACCATGTGCGAGGGCGGCGGCCAGGCGAACGTCACCATCATCGAGCGGCTGTGAGTACAGCTCGCTTCTCGTGTCGTTTCTCGGCGCGAGCGGCGGCGGGGGAGCCGGGCGTGGGGAACCAGTGGTGGATGACCGCGGCCTGGCCGGCGGTCCACAGGCCGCTGATGACCCAGTAGACCAGCAGGGCGAGAGGGACGCTGCTGCCCGCGAGGAGCATGCCCGCGGCGGAGATGACGGGCATGAGCTCCTGCATCCGCACCATCGACTCGGGCAGGTCGGCGCGCACCATGTTGGGCAGGACCCACAGCCGCTGGCTGAGGTAGCTGACCGCCGCGGCGGTCGCGGCGAGGCCGAGGGTGATCACCAGGTGGGTCGTGTCGCCGGAGAGGTAGCCGTGGCCGGTCAGCGGCGTGCCCAGGAACGTCGCGTTCCCGAGTGAGGCGACCAGCGAGTCGTTCATCGCGCCGACCGCGTTGTTGCGGCTGACGTCGGAGAGCAGGTGGTAGAGCGCCAGGAAGATCGGCAGCTGGGCGAAGGCGGCGAGCATGGCGAAGCGGGGTACGCCGTGCTCCTCGTTGATCTTGCGCCGCTCCTCCATCATCGCCATCACATCGGCCTGGCTCGGGCTGCCCTTCGCGTTCTTCTTGGCGTACTTCTTCGTCAGCGCCTGGAGTTGCGGGCGGGCCCGGGCGGCGGCGTGGGAGTGGCGTACGCCGCGGATCGTGAGCGGCAGGAGGGCGAGCCGGACCAGCACCACGACGGCGGCGATGGCCAGCAGCCAGCTGGCGTTGTCCCCGGCGAAGGCGAGGACGTGGTGGGCGCCGGCGAGGACGGCGGCGAGGGCGTGCGACAACGGGGCGAGAACGGACATGGGTGTGCTCCTGAGGCGAGTGGGTAGGGCTGACGGGCTCGCCGGTGGGCGAGCGGTCAGACCTGCTCAGGAGCGCGCGGGCGGCGCGGGGAGCACACCGGGTCGGTGACCCGGGCAGCGAGATGGTGAGGCCCGTCGGAGGAGTCGCGTGGGGCCGTCGAATGGGCCCTGACCAGGGCGAAGGCGCCGACGTTGTGGATCGCGCCGACGGCGACCGCGGCGAGCGCGGTCGAGACCGCGATGGTGAGCAGCGCCTGCTCGGGATCGACGCTCATCAGCGCCGGGAGCATCAGCGTGAAAAGTGCGACGAGCGCGATGCGTACGCGGCTCGTCTCGTTCTTCACGACTCACACTCTACCGATGGAGGTCAACCAGGCCCTCATCTCAGGTCGCGCCGCATCAGCACGCGCGGGTGACCGGCGAGGACCGAGGTGGTGTCGGCGGCCCAGGTGAAGCCCGCGGCCTCGAAGTTCTTGCGGATCCCGGCGTACGCCATCGTCAGGTCGACCTTGGCGCCCTTGTTGTCGAGCGGGTAGGCCTCGATGGCCGGGGCGCCGCGGTCGCGCGCGAAGTCGACGGCGCCCTTGATCAGCGTGTGCGAGATGCCCTTGCCGCGATGGCCCGGCCGGACCCGGATGCACCACACGGACCAGACCGGCAGGTCGTCGACGTGGGGGATCTTCCGGTTGCGGGCGAAGGTCGTGTCCGCGCGTGGGGCGACGGCGGCCCAGCCGACCGGATCATCGCCCTCGTAGGCCAGCACGCCCAGCGGCCCGTCGGCGAGGAGGTCGCGTACGAACTCACCGCGTTCCTGGCCGCGCATCTTGTTGTTGATCGTGGAGGGGATCCGGTAGCTCAGGCACCAGCACACGCTGGCGTCGGGGCGTTTGGGACCGACAAGCGTGCGTACGTCCTCGAACACCGTCGCCGGGCGAACCTCGATCACCATGGCGCAAGAATGCTGCTCAGGCGCGGGTCGCGTCCAGGTGTTTGAGGCGGTCGGTGGCCTGGGCGACGATGCGGTCGACCAGCTCCTCGCAGGTGGGGAGGTCGTCGAGGAGGCCGACGACCTGTCCGCTGGAGAGCATCCCGGCGTTCGTGTCGCCCTCGACGAGGCCGGCGCGGAGCAGCATGGGGGTGTTGGCGGCGAGGACGACCTCGGCCCAGGTGCGGTCGCCGCCGTGGACCATGTTTCGGCCGTCCTTGATGAGCGTCCGCCACGGCAGGCCGGACAACTCCTTGAACTGGCGTGTGCGCTTGAGCGTGCGCAGCAGCTTTGCGGTGAGACCCTCCTTCTCGAGGGTGTCGATGAACTCGGTGCGGAGCAGGCGGTGCGGCATGCCGTCGGCCTTGGTGGTCACGACGGTGCCGTCGAGGCCGAAGCTCAGGTAGCGCCGTCGGACGTCCTCCGGGACGGCCGAGTCGGCGGTGAGCAGGAAGCGCGTGCCCATCCCGATGCCGGCGGCGCCGTAGGCCATCGCCGCGGCGAGTCCGCGGCCGTCGAAGAAGCCGCCCGCGGCGACGACGGGGATGTCTACGGCGTCCAGGACGCTGGGGAGGAGCAGGGTGGTCGGGACCGCTCCGGTGTGGCCGCCGCCCTCCCCGCCCTGGATCATCACCATGTCGGCGCCCCAGCCCGCCACCTTCTTGGCGTGCTTGGCCGCGCCGATCGAGGGCATCACGACGATGTCGTGCTCCTTGAGCTTGCTGATGAGCTCGGGTTTGGGCGCCAACGCGAAGCTGGCGACCTTGACGCCGTGGTCGATCAGGAGCCGGCAGCGGTCGGGAGCGTCCGAGGCGTCGGCGCGCAGATTGACGCCGAACGGCTTGTCGGTGCGGCCCTTGACCTCGATGATCGCCTTCTCGAGCTCGTCGAGGGTCATCGTGGCCGAGGCCAGGATGCCGAGCGCGCCCGCGTTGGCGGTCGCGGAGACGAGGCGCGGGCCGGCGACCCAGCCCATGCCGGTCTGCACGATCGGGTGGTCGACACCGGTCAGCTCGGTCAGTGGCGTACGGAATGTCTGTGCGGTGCTCATCGTCCGTCCTTCACGAAGGCGTCGCGGCGCTCGTCGGCCACGCCGGCGAGGTTGAGCTCATAGGTGAAGCCCTGCTCGAAGCGGTAGGAGGCGTTCACGTCGACCGGGTCGATGCCGTTGAGCGCGGCCTTGGCCGCGCGGATGACCTGCGGGTCCTTGGCGGCGATCTGTCGCGCGACCTCCAGGGCGGCCTCGTCGAGGTCCTCCCGCGGGACGACCTGGTGGACCGATCCGAGCTCGTGGAGCCGCTGGGCGGTGATGGTCTGGGCGGTGAAGTAGAGCGTACGCAGCATGTGCTGGGGCACCAGCCGGCTCAGGTGGGTGGCGGCGCCGAGGGCTCCGCGGTCGACCTCGGGTACGCCGAAGAAGGCGTCGTCGCTGGCCACGATCGTGTCCGCGTTGCCGACCAGGCCGACGCCTCCGCCGAGGCAGAAGCCGTTGACCGCGGCGATGACCGGGACCGGGCACTCGTAGATCGCCTTGAACGCCGCGTAGCAGCCGCGGTTGGCGCCGAGGATGCCCTCGAAGCCCTCGATCTGCTGCATCTCCTTGATGTCGACGCCGGCGTTGAAGCCCTTCCCCTCGGCGCGCAGGATCACGACTCGTGCGCCGTTGTCGGCGGCGGTCGTGACGGCGGCGGCGACCTCGAACCAGCCCTTCACCGGCAGTGCGTTGACCGGAGGGTGGTTCATCGTCACGACGGCGATCTGCTCGTCGGTGATCTCGGTGGAGATGCCCATGGTCCGTTCCTAACCTAGCGATTGCTTGGTACCCTAGCACTTGCTTGGTTTCTGAACGCAAGAATGGGAAGGGACGCCACCATGGCTCGACTGCTCGAAGGCCGGATCGCAATCGTCACCGGAGCGGGGCGAGGCATCGGCCGGGCACACGCGCTCGAGCTCGCACGTCACGGGGCGAAGGTCGTCGTCAACGACTTCGGCGTCTCATTGGCGGGCGAGGGCACCGGCGAGTCGCCCGCTTCCCAGGTCGTTGACGAGATCGTCTCTGCAGGTGGGGAGGCTGTTGCCAACGCCGCCGATGTGGCCGACTTCGCGGAGGCCGAGGCGATGGTGCGACAGGCCATCGAGACGTACGGCGGACTGGACATCCTCGTCAACAACGCCGGTTTCGTACGCGACCGGATGCTCGTCAACACCTCCGAGGAGGAGTGGGACGCGGTCATCCGGGTGCATCTGAAGGGTCACTTCGCGACGTTGCGGCACGCGGGTGCGTACTGGAGGGCCGAGTCCAAGGCGGGCCGGCAGCGGGATGCCCGGGTCATCAACACATCCTCCGGCGCGGGTCTGCAGGGCTCGATCGGGCAGGGCACCTACTCGGCCGCCAAGGCCGGGATCGCCGGGCTCACCCTGGTCGCCGCCGCCGAGATGGCCCGTTACGGCGTCACCGTCAACGCCATCGCCCCGGTCGCCAAGACCCGGATGACCGAGGGCGCCTTCGACACCTCCGCCATGGCACTGCCCGAGGACAACTCACCGGTCGTCGCCTGGCTCGCATCTCCGGACGCGCGCGATGTCACCGGCCGGGTCATCGAGATCGACGGGCCCACGATGACCGTCGAGAACGGCTGGGCCCACGGCCCCTCCGCCGACGCCGGAACTCGCTGGGACGCTGCCGACGTCGGCCCCGCCCTCCGCAAGCTGCTCGCGCAGGCGCCGGTGCCGGAGAAGGTGTACGGGGCCTGAGTCGCATGTAGGGATACCCGGTTAACAGGGTATTCCTGCACTTCTCAGGCAATGCAACGCCAGAGAAGTGCAGGTTTTCCCGGTTAACCGGGTATCCCTGCGCCTCAGCCGAGCTCCCCACACACCGTCGCCGCGATGTCCGCGAGCGGGACGTCGAGCGGGGTGGCGGCGGGGTCGTCGGAGCGGGTGAGGGCGGCGATGACGATCGGGGCGCCATCAGGAGTCCAGGTGACACCGACGTCGTTGCGCGACGCGTAGTCGCCACCGCCGGTCTTGTCGGCGAGCCGCCAGCCGGCCGGAACCCCGGCGCCGAACCTCGTGACGGTCGATTGGTTGGCCAGCATCCAGGTGATCAGCTGGTCCCGGTCGGCGCGGTCGAGGGCGTTGCCGAGCACCAGCTTGGTGTAGGTCTGCGCGATCGCACGGGGCGAGGTGGTGTCGCGCGGGTCGCCCGGGATCGCGCTGTTGAGGTCGGGCTCCCAGCGGTCCAGCCGGGTCACGGTGTCGCCGAGCGATCGGGCGAACCTGGTGATGCCGGAGGGGCCACCGATGAGGTGGAGCAGCTCGTTGGCGGCGGTGTTGTCGGAGCGCGTCATCGTCGCCTCGGCGAGCTGCGCGACGGTCAGACCGTTGCGCGTCGTGAGCGAGGTGACCGGTGAGTTGACGACGACATCGGCCGCCTCCCAGGTCAGACGCTGCTGGAGCGTACGCGCGGGATGATCGCGCAGGATCGAGGCCGTGAGCAGGGTCTTGAAGGTCGACAGCATCGGGAAGCGCTCGTCGGCACGGTGCTCGAGGACGCGGCCGGTCCGCATGTTCTTGGCCCAGACGCCGAGGTGACGCTGGTGCTTCTGCTCGAGCGCGGCGATCGAAGGGCTGTCGGTGGCGTACGCCACGGAGCTGCTGACTCCGGTCGCGGCGACGGCGACCGCAGTGGCGGCTCCGCCCAGGATGGCGCGGCGGCTGAGGATCGGTGTGGTCATGCCGAGCATCGTGATGCCGCCGCGGCGACGGCGTCCAAGGACGATCCGGCATGGACGTATGCATCGCCGACATGGGACGAGGTGGGGCCGATCAGCCATCCTGTACGCGTGGACCTACTGCTTCACCTGCGCGGCTTCGCCGCCGTCGCGGACGAGATGAGCGTCTCCGAGGCCGCTCTCGAGCTGGGCGTCGACCAACCGCTCCTCAGCCGTCGCCTGCGTGCTCTCGAGCGGGAGCTCGGGGTGGAGCTGCTCGACCGCACCCGGCGCCAGATCGCGCTCACCCCGGCCGGCACGGCGCTCCTGCCACGCGCCAGGCACCTGCTCGACCAGGCCGACCATCTGCTGCGGAGCATCCGCCGCCACGACCGGGAGAGCTTCGTGGTCGCGGTGCCGTCCGGATGCGACCCCGCGCCGCTCGCGCGGTTGGTCGCGCTGCTGGAGGCCGAAGGCGTCGACGTACGCCTCGCGAGCGACAGCGACCACGACGGGACGCCGGAGTCGGCCGCCTGGACGGTCGAGGCGTGCGACCCGGACGCGGCCACGTGGCTCACCCCGCTGGGCGCGGCCACCGCTCCCGGGACCGCCGAAGGGTCGGTGTCGCTGAGCGCGATGCGCCCCCGCCGAGGCGGCGAACGTACGCAGGTGCTGGCTCTCCCGCGAGATCTCGACGATCCCGCCGGCCGGCTGCGACGGCTCGCGGACCGGGCCGGCATCGGACCGGCGACCCTGCGCCGCGCCCCGCACCAGCTCGCGGTGGCCGAGACCATGGCGGGGCGCGCGAGCCTGGTCTGCGCGCGGCATGAGGCGGTGACGTACGGACTGAGCTGGTCGCCCTTCGCCGACAAGGTGGCGCGCGGCCATCGCCTGGTCGAGCAGCCACCACCGCCCGGACCGCTGGCGACCGGCCCCGTGCGCGAGCAGGCCCTCGCCCTGCTCGGTGCCTGCGTCGGCGCACCCGAGGAAGGACGCGGATGAGCCCGCTCGTCGGCAGCGACCGCGGACTGATCGACTTCGCCGAGGCGACCGCCGAGCGCTTCCGGGAGCTCCAGGTCCGGGTCGCGTTCCTCGCCCGCGACATCGACACCGGCCACGAGGTCGGGGTCGGCGTCGACCGGCCGATGCCGCTGGCGTCGGTGGCGAAGGTCCCGCTGGCCCTGGTGGTGGCGGACCGGATCGCCCGCGGCGAGATCGACGGCAGTGCGATGGTGACGCTGACCGCGGCGGAGCGGAGCTACGGGCCGTACGGCATCTCGGCGTTCACCCACGACGCGACCTGCTCGGTCACCGACCTGATGCTGATGATGCTCGGTCTCAGCGACAACGCCGCCGCCGACGCGCTCTTCGACCTGGTCTCGCCGCGCGAGGTCGACGAGCAGCTCGCCGAGTGGGGGGTGGAGGGGTTGCGCGTGCGGCACCGGATGCAGCCGATGTACGACTACGCCACCCGCATCGCCGGCCACGACTTCGCCCTCGCCACCCAGCTCGCGGTCGAGGGCCGCCGGCCGGGTGGTCGGCACGTGATCGACTCGCTCGACGTCGGCCGCGCCACGATCGGCTCGCCGCGCGCCTGCGTCGGCCTGCTCGAGCGGGTCTGGCGCGACGAGGTCGCCAAGCCCGAGGCGACCGAGCTGGTGCGGCGGCTGATGGGCAAGCAGGTCTTCACCCATCGGATCGCCGCCGACCTGCTCGCCGACGACATCGAGCTCGCCGGCAAGACCGGGGGGTTCCTCACCCTGCGCCACGAGATCGCCGTGGTCATCCACCCCGCCGGTCGCGTCGCCATCGCCGTGCTCACCGACTCCGACCGCACCGCCCGGATCCAGAACGACGTCGATCTCGCCATCGCTGCCACCGCCCGCGACGCCGTCGAGGCCCTCGCCTCCCGCCGCCCCCGCTGAGGCCAGAAAACCAGTCGGCAACCACCCGGTCGCGGTGGTGGAATTGGCCGGTGCCCCTGCCCGGTTTCATCAGCAACCTCATCCCGCCGACACCGTTGTCGCGGCGGTTGGCGACGCAGTCGCTGCTCTTCGCGGCGGGGGACGGCACGTTCAACACCGCGGCCGCGTTCTACCTCGTCGCCTTCGTCGGCCTGAGCCCGGCGCAGATCGGTGTCGGCCTGACGGTGGCGGGGATCGCGTCGTTCCTCACCGCCTACCCGATGGGCCGGCTGGCCGACTTCATCGGCCCGAAGCGGATCTGGGCGATCAGCGCGCTGATCAGCGCACTGATGTTCGCGACGATGCCGTTCATCCACGGCTTCTGGGCCTACCTGGCGGTCATCGTCGTCTTCGAGGTGGTCAACAACGCGGGCGGCGCCGGCCGGAATGCGTACGTCCTCGATGTGCTGCCCGACAAGGAGCGGGTCGCGACGCAGGCGTTCATGTACTCCAGCCTCAATCTCGGCTTCACCATCGGCGCCCTGATCGCCGGCATCGCGCTCGCCCTGGACACCGACACGGTCCTCAAGTGGGGCGTGCCGTTCTTCGCGCTGGCCATCGGGATCGCCAACTCCGTCTGGATCACCCGGCTGCCGAGGGCGCCTCACGAGGAGCGCCGCGCGGCCGGCGAGGTCACCGAGAAGCTGCCCGGCCCGGGCGCGCTGCGCAACGTCGGCTGGCTCCTGGTGACCACCTTCACCGGCACGCTGTGGAGCAACCAGGTGCTGCTGCACACCGTGATCCCGCTGTGGCTGGTCGAATACACCGACTCGCCGCGCTGGCTGCTGGCCTGGCTCTTCGCCACCAACACGGTGCTGTGCATCATCCTTCCGGCCTACACGTCCAAGGGCGTCCACGACGTCCGCGACGCATTGCGCCGGGTGTGGTGGAGCAGCGCGTTCTTCGTCGCCGCCTGCGCGATCACGCTGGTCACCCACGACACCCGCGGGTTCCTCACCATCTTCCTGGTCTGGCTCGGCCACGTCGCCGTGACCGGCGCCGAGCTGGCCATCGGCTCCGCCTCGTGGGCCTTCCAGGCCGAGCTCATGGACCCCGACCGACGGGGTGAGTACGAAGGCGTCGCCGGCATCGGCCGCCAGCTCGGCGGCGCCTGGGCCCCCGCCCTGTTCACCTTCCTCGCCATGGGCTGGCATCCCGACTTCTACAGCGGCGCCGGCTGGCTCGTCATCGGCGCCATCGTCGTCGCCGCTGCCGCCGCCATGGGACCGTCGACCAAGCTGGCCGTACGTTTCAAGCAGACCCACTTCCCGCGAGAGGACGAGCCGGAGGCGGTCGCCGCCGAGCTCGCCTAGCTCTGCGAGATCAGCGCAGGATCGTCGCGATCCGGTCGCCGAGATAGGGCGCGAGGGTCGCGGCGTAGAGCGGCGAGATGTGGAAGCCGTCCTGGTAGACCTGCAGGTTGCCGACGACGGGGGAGCAGGTGTCGGCCTCGCAGAAGTAGTCGGTGAGGTCGACACGGTGGGCGTTCGGGGTCAGGTGAACCGCGCCGGCGCTGCCGTCGTCGCGTACGACCCGTTCCCGGTCGCGAGCACAGGTCGACCCCGCCGCGAGTCCGGCGTCGTCGATGCACGGCTGGACGACGCGGGCGAACCGGGTGGTGCTGCCTTCGAAGATCGGGCTGTCCCGGATCGCGATGACCGGCACCGACGGGTCCGGCCGGCTCGCCCATGCCTCCGCGAGGCCACGGCTGAGCGCCTCGCCGGGCGTCTCGTCACCGACGGCCTCGACCGAAACCTGGCTGGAGTGGATGACGACGTACGCATCGATCCCCCGCTCCTCTGAGAGATAGGTCGCGAGCCGCGACTTCCACTGCCGGCACAGCTCGACGGTGGTCCGGGGAGTGCCGACGCGATCGCGCGCGTTCCAGTGGCAGCCGGCGCGGCTGGCGACGTCGATGCGCCACCCGCGCCGCTCGGCGATCTCGCGGTAGGCGGGGACGAGCTGGTGGTTGTGCGAGTCGCCGATCGCGAGCAGCCGCCGCGTGTAGCCGCGAGCGGGCCCGAGCGTGCACACCTTGAACCGCACCGGCCGCTCCTTGTTGGACCAGCAGCCCGACCCGTCGGGCGCCTGGTAGCCGAGACTGGCGTCGAGCAGCCGGTCCGGACCCTCGCAGCCGGCGGTCGCGGAGTCCATCGCGGCGGCGCCGATGCAGCCGGCGTACTTCTCCGCGGCGGCGACGGCGGCCGCCCTCGCCGCCGCGTCCTGGCGCTCGACCGCGGTGGCGCCGGCCATCGTCGTGCCCGCGACCAGTGCGAGCACGACCGGGATGGCCACGAGCTGCCCGAGCCCGGCGAAGCGTGGCACGACCCGCGTGACCGGCACCTCGACGAACCGGTGGGTGAGCCAGGCCAGGACCACCGAGGCCGAGAGCACGACAACCGCCGCGAAGAGCGTGGTCCGGGTGGCGTACGTCCAGCTCAGCCACGCCACCAGCAGCGGCCAGTGCCACAGATAGAGCGGGAAGGAGATGTCCGCGACGAACCGCAGCGGCCTCACCGAGAGGAGCCGCTGCGGTCCCCAGGCGTACGCAGACCCCGACCCGATCACGACCAGAAGCGCCCCGCCGACCGGCCACAGCGCCCACGGGCCGGGGAAGAGCGCGGCACCGTCGAGCACGAACCCCGAGCTCGCGACGAGCAGCAGCCCGATCCAGGCGAGCACCGGGCGCACGGCCCCGGGCGGGCGGAGACGGTCCAGCCCGAGCGCGAGCAGCGCGCCCACGCCGAGCTCCCAGAAGCGTGCCCCGGTGTGGAAGTAGGCCACCTGCTGGTCGGTGATCCCGAGCCGCCACGCGAAGACGAACGAGGCCACCGTCGCCACCGCCACGACGAGCGCCAGCACGAGCCGGAGCCGCGCCCGCGCCACCCGCCAGACCACCAGCACCACCACCGGCCAGGCCAGCAGGAACTGTCCCTGAACCGCCAGCGACCAGAAGTGCTGCAGCGGGCTCGCGCTCGGCCCGGCCGCCCCGTAGGCGAGCTGCGACCGGATCATCTCCCAGTTCAGGACGTACGCCGCCGAGGCAGCGATCTCCCGCAACGTCGAGCTCCACATCGACCGCGGCATGACCGTCACCATCAGCACCGCCGTCCCGGCGAGCACGACCAGCGTGGGAGCCGAGAGCCGCAGGAACGTACGTCCGTAGTGGTCCCCCAGCCGCAGCTGGGACGACGCGACCCGGCGGACGAGCGACCGGGTCACCAGGAACCCGGTCAGCGCGAGGAAGACGTCGACGCCGCCCGAGACCCGGCCGTTGCCGAAGAGGTGGAAGACCACCACGAGCGCCAGCGCCAACCCCCGCAACCCGTGGATCTCAGCGATGCGCGGCGGTCGGGGAGGCTGCGGCATCGGGTCACGCTAAGGGTCGCCGGTGACCCCCGGGAGAAGTGCAGGTTAAGAGCCGAGGATCTGCTCGAGGTGGGGGTTGCCGAAGGTGCGCGACGGATCGAGCTTGTCGCGCAGCGCGACGAAGTCGCCGAATCGCGGATAGCGTTCGCCCAGGTCAGCGGCGGTGAGCGTGTGCATCTTGCCCCAGTGCGGGCGGCCGCCGGCCTCGCCGGCGATGCGCTCGAAGGTCGCGAAGTACTCCTCGCGCCAGGGCGAGGATGGCGCCGTGTGGATGGCGATGTAGACGTTCTCGCGCTCGAACCCGGTGGACAGCGGGATGTCGTCGGCGCCCGCCACCCGGACCTCGACCGGGAAGGAGATGTTCCATGTCGAGGCCTCGACCGCACGCTCCAGCTCGGCGAGGACCTCCATGCCGACAGCACGCGGGACGGCGTACTCGCTCTCCACGAACCGCACCTTCCGCTGCGAGGTGAAGACGCGGTAGGAGATGTCGGTGAACTCGCGCGGCGAGAGGGCGGAGGCGGCGAAGCGGGCCAGCGGCTTCACCAGGCCAGGGACCCGAAGACCGAGACCGACGGTCGCGCCGAAGGCCTGGTTGGAGAGGAGCTCGTCGTCGAACCAGCCCCGGAGCCGGCCCACCGGCGCCAGCGGAGTCTCCGGCAGCGGCAGCCGGGTGTTGTGCTTGGTCAGGACCCGGGTCGTGTGCGGGAACCAGTAGAACTCGAAGTGGTCCGTGCCGGAGGCGTGCTCGTCGAACGACGCCATCACCTTGGCGAGCTCCCCGTTGCCCTCGCGCGCGTTCAGCGCGAAGAGAGGCTCGGTCTGAAGAGTGACCTCGACGACGATCCCGAGCGCGCCGAGTCCCACCCGGGCGAGGTCGAAGACCTCGGGGTTCTCTTCAGCCGAGCAGGCGATCACGGAGCCGTCGGCGAGGAGCAGCCGCAGGCCGCGTACCTGGGTCGCCAGGCCGCCGAACCGCGCTCCCGTGCCGTGCGTGCCGGTCGAGATCGCCCCGGAGATCGACTGCTCCTCGATGTCACCGAGGTTGGTCATCGACAGGCCGAGCGCCTCGAGCGCGCGGTTGAGGACCTTGAGGCGGGTGCCGCCGCGTACCGTCACCAGGCCGGTCGTCGAGTCCGCTCGAACGATCCCTGAGAGGCGATCCAGGCTGACCTGGATGTCGACCGGCGAGCCGATCGCGGTGAACGAGTGCCCCGCGCCGATCGGCCTGATCCTCCGCCCGGCCTCCGCCGCGGCCACGACCACCGCCGAGAGCTCTGCCTCGTCGCGAGGCAGCACGACCTCGATCGCGCCCGCGTGCTGGTTGCCTGCCCAGTTCTGCCACTGACCCACGCGGGAAAGGGTGTCGGCTCGGAGCCGTCGGGTCAACGCCTTCGCCCACATCAATCGGCCCGCGCGATGGCACAGATGGTTACCTCCCGTTGACGCGAGTGCCGCGCGGGGCATAGACACTTGCGTCGTGGTCACGACTTCCCACCATCTCTCCGCGCAACAGCACGAACGGCTCGACCGGGCGACCGCCCGTCTCGACGGACCCGTCGGGGCGGTGGACCTCGCGGCGTTCGACGCCAACGCCGACGATCTGGTGCGCCGTGCGGCTGGCACCCCGATCCGAGTGGCCAGCAAGTCCGTACGCTGCCGGGCGCTGATCGACCGGGTGCTCGCCCGCGAGGGATACGAGGGGATCCTGGCCTTCACGCTGTTCGAGGCGCTGTGGCTGGCCGAGACGCACTACGACGTCGTGGTCGGCTACCCGACCGTCGACCGCGCCGCGCTCGCTGCCCTCGCGAAGGACGAGGAGAAGCTCGCCCGAGTCACCCTGATGGTCGACAGCGCCGAGGGGTTGTCGCTGGTCAAGGCCGCGATCGGCACCCCGGTCGCCCCCGTACGCGTCGCCATCGACCTCGACGCCGCGCTGGTCATCGCGCGCCGCATCTGGCTCGGCGCCCGCCGCTCTCCGGTCCGCACCCCCGAGGACGCCGTCGCGCTGGCCCGGATCGTCGCCGACGACCCGGACTTCCAGCTGGTCGGGCTGATGGCCTACGAGGGTCAGGTCGCCGGCACCGTCGACCGCCCGCTCGGCGGCAACCCGCCCGCGGCCGTCATCAGGAGGATGAAGAAGGCCTCGATCGCCGAGATCACCGAGCGCCGCGGGAAGATCGTCGCCGCCGTACGCTCCCTGGCCGACCTCGAGTTCGTCAACGGGGGTGGCACGGGCTCGATCGAGTCCACCCATGCCGACCCGTCGGTGACCGAGATCGCGGCCGGCTCCGGGCTCTACGGGCCGACCCTCTTCGACCGCTACGACGGCTTCACGCCCCATCCCGCGGCCTACTTCGGGCTGAGTGTGGTCCGCCGCCCTGCGCCCGGCATCGTCACCGTCGCCGGTGGTGGCTGGATCGCCTCGGGCCCGCCTGGACTCGACCGCGTCCCCAGCCCGACCTACCCCTTCGGCCTCGAGTACGTCGGCACCGAAGGCGCCGGGGAGGTCCAGACACCGCTGCGTGGGCATGCCGCCGACCAGCTCGCGATCGGTGACAAGGTCTGGTTCCGGCACGCGAAGGCGGGCGAGGTCTGCGAGCGGCTCGACACGCTCCAGCTGATCGAGGGCGACACGATCATCACCGTCGCGCCGACCTACCGGGGCGAGGGGCAGACCTTCCTGTGACCTGCTGGGTCACTCGCCCAGCAGCTGGAACCAGCTCTCGGTGACCAGCTCGCACATGTGGCCGTGCTCCACACCCCACAACCCGTCCTCCCAGCGCTGGAACAGATAGTCGAGCTGGCCGACCGCCAGTGCGCCGCGCAGCCGCCGGCTGTCGGCGTCGAATCGGTCCGCCTTGTCCAGACCCGCGCTGACGTCCTCGATCGTCTCGTCCGTCCAGGCGTCGACGATGCGGGTGAGATCGGGATCGACGGCCTGGGCGGCCCGGGCGATCGTGACGATCGGGCGCACCGCCGGCCATCGGGCAATGGCCTGTCGGATCCAGGCGCCGAGCTGCTCGCGGGTGCCGGCCGCCACGGCGTCGGCGAGGCCGCCGAGAGAGCTGCCCTGTGGGGAGCGGAGCTGGACCATCTCGTCCTCGAGGCGCTCGGCGATCAACGCCTTGATGACCTCGGACTTCGAGGGGAAGTAGGCGTAGAACGTCACCCGGGTGGTGCCTGCCGCCGAGGCGATCTCATCGATCGTCGTGGCCGCGTAGCCGCTCGCGACGAACCGATCCATCGCCGCGTCCAGCAGGAGCTGGCGAGTCATCGCCCTCTGAGCTGCACGGTTGGCCATGGCGTCACGATAAGCGACGCCGATACCTCCCTGGGGATTTCCACAGTTTCTCGAAAACTCGATGTCTCGCAGCTGGGCCCTCGGTAGGTTCTGTCCCGATGGATGATCAAGTGACCTGGGCGGACAAGGGCTTCTGGGAGCCGGGAGAAGCCGTCGATCTCACCACGTACGCAACCTCCGGCCGCAACCTCTTCGACGGCTCGTTCACCTGGCCGGTGATGGTGCTCAAGAAGAGCGCGCTGGAGCACAACATCGCGACCCTCGCGGGCTTCGCGGAGGAGCACGGCCTGCTGCTCGCCCCGCACGGCAAGACCACGATGGCGCCCTCGCTCTACCAGCGACAGCTCGCCGCCGGCGCGTGGGCGATCACCGTCGCCTCGCCCAGCCAGGCCCTGGTCGCCCGCCATGCCGGCGTACGCAGGGTCCTGGTCGCCAACGAGATCCTCGACCACAGCGCGCTGAGCTGGGTGGCCTCCGAGCGTGCGGCCGACCCGGAGTTCCTCCACCTGCACTGGGTCGACTCGGTCGAGGGCGTCGAGGCGGCGGCCGAGGCGTCGGCCCTGGTCGGGGTCGAGGACCGGCCGCTGGCCGTGCTGATCGACCTGGGCTTCCCGGGCGGGCGGACCGGCTGTCGCTCCGTCCAGGAGGCTGTCGAGCTCGCGCGGGTGGTCGACTCCACGCCGGGCGTACTCCTGGCGGGGGTCGCCGGCTACGAAGGCGGGCTGCGGACGGCGGAGGCGGTCGGCGACTACTTCGACCGTCTCAAGGAGCTCGCCTCGAGCCTGTACACCAAGGGCCTGATCGCCGCCGACGCCATCGTCTCCGCAGGTGGCAGTGCCTTCTTCGACGTGCTCGCCGAGCGCTGGTCCGCGGGCTGGCCGGACGGGATGACGCCTCGCAAGGTGCTGCGCAGCGGTGCGTACGTCACCCACGACCACGGTCTCTACGCCGGCGAGACGCCCTACGGCCGCATCGAGGGCACCCTGGACCCGGCGATCGAGGTGTGGGCCCAGGTCGTCTCGGCCCCGGAGGAGGGGCTGGTCATCGTCGGAATGGGCAGGCGGGACGCGCCCTTCGACCACGGCCTGCCCGTCCCGCTCGCGGTGCGGCGCAACGGCTTCGGTGGCGCGGAGCCGCTCGAGGGCACCGTCGAGAAGCTGGCCGACCAGCACGCCTTCCTGCGCACGGATGCCGGGCTGCGGCCGGGCGACCTGGTCAGCTTCGGGATCTCGCACCCGTGCACGGCGTTCGACAAGTGGCGCCTGATCCCGGTCGTCGATCTCGACTACACCGTGACCGACCTGGTCCGGACGTACTTCTGAGGACTCAGGCGATGTCGGAGAGTCGCAGCCTGACCTGGTAGAACGCGCCGTGGTCGGTGGCGCGACGGGCCGACGGGCCGGAGTAGACCTGGTAGCGGTCGGGCCGTAGCGACGGACTGAGGAATGCCTGGTCGATCGGCGCCCGGCGGGCGGTGGCGCAGTCTTCGTGCGTCGCGAGCGGACTCACCAGACCGGTCCCGGGCGAGGTCAGGTCGCACAGGATGTCGTTGCGCTGGTTGAAGTCGCCGGCCACGACCATCGGCACCTCGGCGCGCGCGACCACGTCCTTGACGATCCGGGCGTTCAGGTCGCGCCACTTCTTCTGCCCGGGCGCGGACGGGAGGCTCGCCGGGAAGTGCACGGGCAGGACCCCGACGCGCTGTCCCGAGGAACGCTCCTCCAGCACGACCACCGGCGCGCTGACGTGGGCGCCGTGGCGGTAGTACATGGTGACCGTCTCCTTGCTGACCAGCCGGAAGACCGAGCGCCGGTAGAAGACCGCGTCGTCGGTGGCATCGGGCGTGGAGACGAGGGCGAACTCCCGGCCGAACGACTCGAAGGCCTCCCGCTGCGGCGCCTCCACCTCGGCGAGCACGCCGAAGTCGATGACCGTACGCCGCAGGTGACCCACCACGATCCGCATCCGCGGCACGCCGTCGAGCCGGCCGGCAGCAGCACCTCCGGGAGCGGTGTGGTGGTCGGCCCACGCGTTGAGCCAGGCGAAGCGCTGGAAGCCGGGCTGAACCGGTCCGGCCTGGGCGACCTTGACGGTCGGGCCGGCGGAGGCGGTCGTCGGGACCAGGAAGCTCAAGGCGGCGGCGATGACACCGCACAGCGCGATCGCGGGCACGACGGCCCGCCATCGGTGGTCGAGCTTGGCGAGACCGTCCGAGGCAGTGGGGGACACGCCTACCGACGGTATGAGTCCGCTGTGTGCGCCGAACCAAACGCGTTCGAATACTCGGAAACCTCGGGTGAACTCCGGCGCCTACAGGTCCATGAAGATCAGGGCGCCCGCGATGTCGGCGGTACCGTAGTGGAGGTAGTCGTCGACCGTCGACTCCGGGACACCCTTCTGCGCGGTCACGAAGCCGACGACGACCGCCTTGGAGGAGTCCTTGGCGACCCATTTCCCGATGACGTCGTCAGCGATGAGGCTGCCGGTGGGCAGGTCGAAGTCGGTCTCCTTGACCGACTCCGCGGCCGCCGTCGCCTCCGCCTCGCTGTCGAAGACGTAGATCACCCGGAGCATCCGCAACTTGCCGCCCTCGGCGTCGTGGATCCCCATCGCGGCGTAGCCGCAGCCCTTCTTCTCCAGGGCCGCCGACGCGATCGGCCCGCAGTCCGGGTAGTCCTGGGAGGCCACGTACGTCGCGTTCATGCTCACGTCGCCGAGCTTGAACCTCCAGTCGCCCTCGAACAGATCCGCGGCCAGCCCGCCCGGGGCAGGGGCGGTCGCCGACGTGCTCGGCGTGGCCGTCACCGTCAGCGGCCCGGGCTTGGCCGTCGGGTCCTCGTCACCGCGGAGCAGGACGAGAGCGGCAGTGATGATCACGCCGATCATCAGCACCCCCGCGATCGCCCCCAGCCCGATGACGATGGGCCACGGGTTGTGCGGCTTCTCCGGCGGCGGTGGCCCTCCGACGGCGAACGAATTTTCGTTCGGCGGCCAGCCGGCCGGTGTCCCAGGCTGAAGGTCCGGCGCAGGAGGCATCGCGCCGTACCCGTCCGGCGGTGGTGGTGGTGTCGGCGTAGTCATCGGGCCCCCTGGCCGAGTAAAGAATCACGTAGGAGAAACGTTCCCACGCGGTTCCACGATTCTCTCGTACGCCCCCACCACCGCTGCTACTTTCTGCGATGCGCCGACGGGTGGGCGCCGCCTCGGCCATCACGCTCCACAAAGGATCCCCATGCGTCCTCGCTTGACCACGTACGCCTCTGACTGTGTGAGTCAGTAGATGGAGACGAAGTGGAAGGTCCTCATCGTCGCCGGCACGGTCCTGGCGATCTGGGTGATCCTGGAACTGCTCGGCTTGGTGGCCGACGTGGTCTTCGGGGCATTCCTGCAGAGCTATCCGGTGGCGTTGGCGGTCGTCGCGCTGGCGGTCGGCTACCTGCTCGGTCGCGACAGCAATCGGTAGCGGCCGAAAAGTAGTTCGGGACGTTTCCGCCCGTCTACCCGCAGGTAATAGGCAGAAACGTCCCGAACCATCTCGTTCACGCCGTCCTGATCACGGAGCGACCGGGTAGTGGCTGGAGATCGCGATCCGGTTCCAGGCGTTGATGGAGATCGCGACCCAGGTGAGGGCGGCGATCTGCTTGGCGTCGAGGATGCTCTCGACGTCCACCCTGGGGGCGGGGGCGGTGTGCAGGTCGCCGATGCGGGTGATCTGCTCGGCGATGGTGAGGGCGGCCTGCTCCTCGGGGGTGAAGTACTGCGACTCCCACCAGGCGGCGACGAGGGCGAGACGGTCGCTGGTCTCGCCGTTCTTGATGGCGTCCTGGGTGTGCATCCGCAGGCAGAAGGCGCAGCCGTTGATCTGGGAGGCGCGGAGCTTGACCAGATCGACGGTGAGCCGGTCGAGGCCGGCGACGGTGATGGCCTCCTCGACCGCCTCCTCGACGGCCATCTGGGCCTTGTACGCAGCGGGGAAGAGCTTGGTGACGTTGACGTTGGCGAGCATCTGGGTCCTTCGGGTCTGGCCCGCACTGCGCGGGCACTCATCAGGTTGACGAGGCGGCCGATGCGAATGTGAGGTCGCCACCTCACAATCGCGATGTCTGGCTCGTCACACTGGGTGAACCCCGGAGGAGATGCCACGATGCCTGACATGGACGACCTGGGCGAGGTGATGATCGAGCGCCGCCGCCTGATCGCGCTCGCCTATCGGCTGCTCGGCACGGTCGAGGAGGCCGAGGACGCGGTCCAGGAGACCTATCTGCGGTGGTATCGCCTCTCCGACGACGAGCGGGCGGCGATCGACAACCCCTCCGGCTGGCTGAGCCGCGTGACCAGCCGGGTCTGCCTCGACGTACTCAAGTCGGCGCGCAGCCGAAGGGAGAGGTACGTCGGCCCCTGGCTGCCCGAGCCGGTCAGGCCGGGTTTCCTGGCAGCCCCCGAGGATCCGGCCGACCGGGCGACCCTGGACGACACGGTGAGCACCGCGCTGCTCGTCGTACTCGACGCGATGACCCCGGCCGAGCGGGTCGCGTTCGTGCTCCATGACATCTTCGCCGTCCCGTTCGGCGACATCGCCGGGGTGGTCGGCCGCTCCCCGGCCGCGGTACGGCAGCTCGCGGCCTCCGCGCGCCGCCGGGTCGCCCAGCACCGCGACGACGTCGCCCCGCTGCCGGAGCACGACGACGTCGTACGCGCCTTCGTCTCGGCCACGGCCGGCGGCGACCTCGGCCGGCTGGTGACGCTGCTGGACCCGTCGATCACGCTCCGTTCCGACGGCGGTGGCCGGGTCAGCGCGGCCCTCAACCCGATCCTCGGGCCGGAGAAGGTGGCGCGGTTCCTGCTGGGCGTGCTCACGAAGCGGCCGACCTGGGCGATCCGGACGGAGGCCACCGCCGACGGCCTCGGGTTCACCTTCGTCGAGGACGGCGCTCACCGCGGCGTCGCCAACCTGCGGGTCGCCGGCGGCCGGGTCACCGACGTCTGGATCGTCCTGAACCCGGACAAGCTCGCCCGCTGGAGCTGATCACAGCCAGGGCCCGAGCTCCGGTGTGCCGGAGAGGCCGTGCGGCCGTCCCGCAAGCCAGGCGGCGACCTCGGGGAGTGGGCCGTCGACGCCGCTCAGGTCGTCGTCCGAGAGACCCCGCTTCGTACGGATCTCGCCGGCCAGCGCAAGCAGGAAGTCGTCGGGCAGATCGGCGAACGTGATTCCGACGCCGAGGTCGACGGCGTGGACGAAGACCTCACGGGCCCGCATCCACGGGACGTCGCTCGCCTTCCGGGTGACGAGCTGAGCGGTGATCACCTCGTGCTCCCACTGCTCGGGGGTCAGTCGGTCCATGGCCGCGTCGAGCTCCGCGGCGCCGCGGTGATACCAGGAGCGGAGCTCCTCGGCCGGTCGCGTCGCCGCCGCCTCGATGTCGGCGTTGCGCTGCTCCGTGGAGGCGTACATCCGCTTCTCCACGCCAGTCTCCGCCCAGGAGATCAGGTTGCCGAGGGCATCGGCGTTGGCGGCGACGTGGCCGACCAGGTGCTTGCGGGTCCAGCCCGGCAGCTGCGAGTCGGCATCGAAGCCGTCGATGGCGAGGCCGTCGATGGCGCCGGTCAGCAGGGCCGTGCCCTCCGCGACCCAGCGGCGGGCGTCGTCGAACGTACGCGTCGGGGTGGTGCCGATCAGGACGGACATCACGTTCCCTCGGCGGTACGGATGGTGTCGAGCTTCATCGTCTGGTGTTCCTCACTGGTCGATCTGGGTGCGGTGGGACGGAGCGCCTCGAAGACGTGGTCATTGTCACAGCCCCGTCGCCAGCTCGGTCAATCTCCTGCGAAGGCGAGCGATAGATGCTTGGTTTGGTGTGATCAGGAAGAGGTGGGATGGACAAGCCGCTCAAGACCCGGCCCCCGTACGCGATCACCAGCGTCGACCACGCACTCAAGCTGGCGGCGATCCTTCAGGTCGAAGGCCGCTTGACCGTTTCGGAGGCAGCGGCTCGGCTCGACGTCGCTCGCTCCACCGCCCACCGGCTGCTGGCGATGCTGGTCTACCGCGACTTCGCGGTCCAGGACGAGGACAAGGTCTACCGAGCCGGACCGGTGCTGGAGCTGGCCGCCCACTCGCGCTCGACCGCATCCAGGCTCCGCCAGGTCGCGCTGCCGCATCTGCAGCGCCTGGTCGACCTGCTGGGCGAGTCCGCCAACGTCGCCGTACGCACCGGTGACACCTGCCGCTTCATCGCCTCGGTCGAGTCGCCGCAGTCGCTCAAGGTCGGCTCCCGCGAGGGCATGGTCTTCCCCGCACACCGCACCACCGCCGGCCTCCTGCTCCTGGCCCAGATCTCCGACGACGAGGTCGCCTCGATCTACTCCCGGGAGAGGTACGCCGACCACCTGGCCGATCGCCCGGACATCGACGCGCTGCGTACCGAGCTCGAGCGCGTACGCCGCAACGGCTTCGCCTTCAACGACGGCCGCTCCGAGCGTGGCGTGGTCGCGGTCGGCGTCCCCGTCCGTGGCGCCGGCGGCGACGTCGTCGCCGGGATGTCGATCTCCATGCCCAGCGTCCGCTACGACAAGGAGTCCCTGCCGAGCGTCGTCGCCACCCTGATGTCCGGCGCAGCGGCTCTGGAGCGTGACCTGAGTCAAGGGTGATCTGCGTCAAGTTGATGCCGGTAGCGTCCGGTCGCGAGTTACGCTCGGACCAATGAGCAACACCCCGCCCTCCAGCGATACCCGAGAATCGAAACCGACACGCATCGACTGGATCGCGACCGCCGCAGGCGCCCTCGCTGCCGTCACCTCCGCCGTCCTGCTCTCCACGCTCGGTGCCGTCGGCACCCTCGTCGGGGCGGCGATGGGCAGCGTGGCGGCCACGATCGGCACCAACCTCTACTCGCAGTGGCTCGCGAAGAGCCACCAGAAGGTGACCAGCGTCCAGGCCCTGGCCCGGTGGCGGGCGGCCGGGCTCGCCGGCGTACGAACCAGCCCGGAGCCTGCGACAGAGCCGGCTTCGGACTCCGTGGCCGAGGCGGCGGAGGTGGCCGAGGGGGACGAGGACGGCGACGCCGAGCCGACGCTGTCGTGGCAGGAGCGCCTCAAGACTCTGCCCTGGAAGCGGATCGCGCTGCTCTCGCTGGCGATGTTCGTGGTCGTGGTCGCCGCGATCACCGTCTTCGAGCTGCTGGCCGGGCGCAGCGTCAGCTCGATCACGAGCGGTGGAGACGGCAGCACGACGATCTCCCGGGTGACCGGAGGCGACTCGGAGAAGGGCGACGACAAGCGGCGCGAGGACCCGTCACCGGACGCCACCGCGACTCCCGAGGAGTCCGCGAGCGCGAGCACCGAGCCCTCGGAGTCGGCCGAGCCGTCCGAGTCGGCCACGACGGAGGAGCCGAGCGCCGAGCCGTCGACCTCGACCGGGTCGAGCTCCTCACCGTCGGCGCAGCCGAGCGAGAGCGGCAGCACCTCGACCGGGCCTTCGCCCACGGTAGGAGCCTCCCCCGACGCAGGGGACCAGGCGACCCCCTGAGGCCGGCTCACATCCGGAAGAGGATCTCCGCGCCGAGGTCGGTGTTGCCGTAGGAGGTGTACTCCTTGCCCTGGGCCACGGTGATTCCGTCGCTGGCCGTGACCATGGTGTAGACGACGTACTTGCCGTAGTCCTTCACCTTGAACCATCCCTGGGTGTAGCCGGGCAGGGAGGCTTCCGTGGGCGGGATCACGTGCCGCGGCTCGATCTTCGTGGCGGCCTTGCCGGCGGCCTCGACGGTGCTGAAGTCGTAGATGAAGTGGGTCATCCGCAGGTTGCCCCGCTGCGCCTTGTAGGAGACCCGCACGGCGTAGTCGCAGCCGAGGTTGCGGATCGCGGGCTTCAGCGTCGCCTTGCAGCCGGAGTAGTCCTTGCCGCTCAGGTAGCGGGCCTTCAGGGTGACGTCGCCGTAGGTGAACTGCCATGGGCGGGGGACGTCGGCCTTGGAGAGGTGTTCCGGCCCGATGGTCGAACGCGAGCTGGTGGCGCCGTCGCTGGGGTCGGCGGAGCTGGTCCCGGGCCAGTCGGGCTTGCCGCTGGACTCACCGCCGACGTCGGAGCTTCCGCCGCCCTGGCTCGCCGACTCGCTCGGTGTCCTGCCGGCCGAGGCCGTGTCGCTCGCGGTCGGCGCTCCGGCGGTCGTGGCCGCGTCATCGCCGCGGGTGAAGAGGGCGTAGACGACCACCCCGCACACGACCACGAGCCCGAGGGAGACGGCGATGGTCAGGACCTGGCGCAGTGGCCCGCCCTGGCCGGCGCGTTCCTTGCGGGCGTTGAACGCCGGCCGGTTGCCGCCCTCGTCGGAGAGCCCGATCAGGCGCTCGTTGTAGTCGAAAGGGGCAGGCTGCTTCTGCGGCTCCTCGTCAGGCGCGCCCGAACCGGGGGAGCCTGGGGGCGGCGGATACGGCATGGGGTTTGTCTACCATCTATCAACAGTCGCCACGCCGAAGGTTTGGAAGACGGACGAAATCCCGCCCGAATCCCCGCTCGAGCAGCGAGATGAACACGGATACCCACCGTACGCGGCCCAGGACCCGGGCACCTACAACTTGGCAATGCTTACCCAATCCTCTTCTTTCGGCGCGGAGCCGCAAACCCTGCGGAATCGCGTGTTGCTGCATTGCAGGAATTCGATGAACGAGTCTTTGCAATGCAGATTCTTGGGGAATCGATTGTGATGCGGGGCAGGGGAAAGAACACGAAACTCAGTTACCCGCCCCCGGTAAGCCGCGAAACCCGTGGTTTCGGGTGCGGAAGCCCACAACACGTGGGCCTTTCCCCCAGGAGGAGACGTATGAGGTTCCAACGCACCACCTTCCGTCCCCGCACGATCGCCGCGCTTGCCGCGGGTGTGGGTCTCGCGGCCTCCGCCGCCGTCGCCGTCCCGGCAGCCGCCGCGGATGCCGAGTTCAGCAAGGCCGAGGTCGCGTCGGTCAAGTCGGCCGTCGCCGAGTCCGCTCCGGTCGGCTCGTCGTGGTACACCGACCCGGCCACCAACAAGGTCGTCATCACCGTCGACGAGACCGTCTCCGCGGCCGAGATCGCGGAGGTCAAGGACGCTGCCGCCGAGAAGACGAGCCAGGGCGACGAGGCTGTGACCGTCAAGCACACCAAGGGCGAGTTCAGCCCGCTCATCGGCCCCGGCGACGCCATCTACGGCGGCGGCTCCCGCTGCTCGCTCGGCTTCAACGTCAAGGTCGGCGGCGCCGACTACTTCCTGACCGCGGGCCACTGCACCGACGCCGTCTCGACCTGGTACGCCAACTCCTCGCAGAGCACGCTCCTCGGCTCGACCGCGGGCTCGAGCTTCCCGGGCAACGACTACGGGATCGTCCGCTACAACTCGACCATCTCGAAGACCGGTGGCTTCACCGCGGGCACCGCTCGGGTCGGCCAGAGCGTCACCCGCGACGGCTCGACCACCGGTGTCCACACCGGCACCGTGACGGCGGTCAACGCCAGCGTCCGCTACGCCGAGGGAACCGTCAGCGGCCTGATCCAGACCAACGTGTGCGCGGAGCCCGGTGACTCCGGCGGCGCGCTCTACTCTGGTTCGACCGCGCTGGGTCTGACCTCCGGCGGCAGCGGTAACTGCTCCACCGGCGGAACCACCTTCTTCCAGCCGGTGACCGAGGCGCTCAGCGTGTACGGCGCCACGATCTACTGATCAAGCACAGGTACGCCGCGGGGTGAGGTGGTTTGAGCCACTTTGCCCCGCGGCGTACGAAATTTCGTCGAACTACGAAAGTTTTTTGCCAACGACTGGCCGATGAGGTGCCTACAACGACATACTCACTGTGGTCGTGTTCGGGCACAATCCGCGGTGGAGGAACGTATGAGGTTCACCAGGTCACGTAACCGTCTGCTCGCTGCAGCGGTCGGACTAGGGCTGGCGGCTGGCGCCGCGGCCACGCCGGCGGTCGCCGCGCCCCCAGAGGTGGGGGCCCGCGCCCACACGCTGGCGGCCGCCTACGCCGCCGTCGACTCCGCGGTCAGCAGGTCCGCGCTGTCCGGCATCGCCTGGTACACCGACGAGGCCACCGGCAAGGTGGTCGTGACCGCGGACTCCACCGTCCCCGCATCCGCGCTGAGCAGGTTGACCGAGACGGTCGGGGCCGATGCCGACGCGATCACGATCAAGCGCGCCAAGGGCGAGTTCAAGCCGTTCCTCGGCGCCGGCGACGCCGTCTACGGCTCCGGCGTTCGGTGCTCGGTCGGGTTCAACGTACGCAGCCATGGCACCCACTACTTCCTGACCGCCGGCCACTGCGCCGAAGAGGTGGGGACGTGGTACACCAACTCCGGCCGGACCACCCGGATCGGGCCGACGGTGAAGTCGAGCTTCCCGGGCAACGACTACGCGCTGGTGCGTTACGACAACACCTCGCTGACCCACCAGGGCGGCTACTCCGTCGGTGACGCCCGCGTGGGCCAGAGGGTCACCCGCGACGGCTCGTCGACCGGCGTGCACTCCGGCCGGGTCGAGGCGCTCGACGTCTCGGTCCGCTACCGCGGGTCCGGCACCGTCCGCGGCATGATCCAGACCGACATCTGTGCCGAGTCGGGCGACTCAGGGGGCCCGCTCTACGCCGGCTCGACCGCGCTCGGGATCACCTCGGGCGGCTCCGGTGACTGCGACTCCGGCGGCACCACCTTCTTCCAGCCCGTCCGCGAGGCCGTCAACGCCTACGACGTCAACATCTACTGATACGCCGCTGAAATTGGGCGAAGTGGTTCAGACCACTTCGCGCTATTTGGTAATGATTTCCGCCTGGCGGTGAAATTTTCTTCCTTCGCGTAGCCGACCGATCGACCCGTCGACATACTCCCGAGAAGGCGTGCTCGGGCACATCGCGGTGGTCGGGCATTCCTGGCGCCTGCAACCACGCGGGTGCCTGGTCGTTCGTAGGAGGAACACATGAGGTTCACCACGTCCCGCACCCGTCTGGCCGCAGTCGTCGCCGGTCTTGGTCTGGCAGCTACCGCTGCCACCACGCCGGCTGTCGCCGCACCGGATCACAAGGAGTTCAGTCCGAAGGCGTTGGCAGCGGTCAACTCCGCCGTCGACAAGTCGGCCGTATCCGGCATCGCCTGGTACACCGACGCCGCGACCGGCAAGGTCGTCGTCACCGCCGACTCCACCGTCTCCAAGGCGGAGCTGGCCAAGGTCACCAAGGCCGCCGGCGCCGATGCCGAGGCACTCACGATCAAGCGCACCGCCGGCAAGTTCACCACCCTGCTCGGCGCCGGCGATGCGATCTACGGCTCCGGCTACCGCTGCTCGTTGGGGTTCAACGTGCAGAGCGGCAGCAGCTACTACTTCATCACCGCAGGTCACTGCGGTGACGAGGTTCCGACCTGGTACGCCAACTCGGGCCAGTCCACCCTGATCGGCCCGACGGTCTCCTCGAGCTTCCCGGGCAACGACTACGCCCTGGTCCGTTATGACAACCCCTCGCTCTCGCACCCCGGCGGCTTCTCGGTCGCCGACGCGTACGTCGGTGAGCGGGTCACCCGAGACGGCTCCACCACCGGCGTCCACACCGGCACCGTCCAGGCGCTCAACGTCACCGTCCGCTACCAGGGCTCCGGCCGGGTCAGCGGCCTGATCCAGACCAACGTGTGCGCCGAGCCCGGTGACTCCGGCGGCGCGCTCTACGACGGCACCAAGGCCCTCGGCATCACCTCGGGTGGTTCCGGCAACTGCACCACAGGCGGAACGACCTTCTTCCAGCCCGTTCGGGAGGCGGTCAACGCCTACGGCGTGACCATCTACTGATCGGCCCACCGCTGGTCGAGCTCCGCTCACGGGGCTCGACCAGCGGTCGTCTCAAACCGCCACCGGGATCAGTGCTGCGTCGGCGGAGTCCTTGATGAGCCGGGCGTACGCATCGAAGAGCCGCTGCTCGGAGAGGCGCTGTCGGTTGCGGAAGATCCGCTCGAAGTGCTCCTCGCGCTGGGCGAAGGCGGCCTTCCAGGACTCGGCCATCTCGGCCGGGTCGAAGCTCGAGACCAGACGGAGGTCGCCGACCATCGCCGGAGCGTCGCCGACCGGCGTGGTCACCGGGACCGCGCCGCAGGCCATCCCCTCGAGCAGGCAGAGCGGGGCGGCCTCGCCGAATGCCGAGGTGAGCGTGATCAGATCGGCGGCGTTGTAGAGCGGCGCCATCTGGCTCTGGATCCCGAGGGCGTGCAGGTTGTTCTCCAGCGCCGGCCAGGCGCCGAGCTCCTCGGTGATGAGCTGGGCGAAGGCCGGATTGTCCGCGGTCATCCCGGCGCCGCACATGACGAGGTGGGCGTCGGGGTGCTCCTGGACGAAGCGGCGCGCCGCCCGGACGAAGAGCGGGATGTTCTTCATCTCGTCGAAGCGAGCCGCGATCATCACCACAGGTGCGTCGCCGTCCACGCCGAGCTCGGCCCGCTTGCCGGCCCGCAGCTCGGCATCGGTGCGGAACTTGTAGAGGTCGACCCCGTTGGGGAAGACCGGCAGCCGCTCCAGCGGGATCCCGGTCGCCTCGTGGTAAGCCCGCTGGGTCGACTCCGCGCAGCACACGGCCGCGGTCAGCAGCCCGGCCCGGTCGAGGTCGATGAGCTCCTGCACCCCTGCCCCCTGATGCTCCGGGTCGGAGCGGTGCAGGCAGGTGATCAGCGGAGTCCCGGACGTACCGACCCTGCCCAGCA
This sequence comes from Nocardioides sp. YIM B13467, assembly GCF_042788075.1. Classification (NCBI taxonomy): domain Bacteria; kingdom Bacillati; phylum Actinomycetota; class Actinomycetes; order Propionibacteriales; family Nocardioidaceae; genus Nocardioides; species Nocardioides sp. YIM B13467. The sequence continues at coordinate 2,910 of NZ_JBHZPJ010000004.1, read as the reverse complement.
CCGTGAGCGGCTGCTCCTTGAGGGAGAGCACCACGTCGGCCTTGGCCACCGACTGCGCCACGCGCTTGAGCTGGCTGGTGGTGATGGGGCCCGTCGGCGTACGTCTCAATGCCCGCACCGGGACGCCGGCCGAGGTCAGGCGGCGGTAGGAGTTGTCGGAGGAGATCCGCTGCGCGGTGAACTCGCGCTGCACGCGGTCGCTGAGGCTGAGCACGCTGTGCTGCTGAGGCGTGGTGGCGTCGAGCGCGCGGACGACTGCGGTGTGCAGGATCCGGGCGCCACCGGCGAAGAAACCTTCGTACAGGGAGAGGACGGAAGGGCCGTCCTCGAGGTATGTCACGGTGGACATGTCGACCTCACTTTTTCCGCAGGAGGCATCGCCCGAGCGGTGATGGTGGTGGGGCTACGGCAGAGATATGCGGCTTCGTCCGGACGCTAACGCGTCCGTGGGCGCATCCCAAGACATCATCGGCTCGGGGCGAAGGATTTCACTTGATCGTCATCTTCACGCGCGCATCGTAGGAGCGACGGAGGATTTATCGAAACCGGCGAGGATCCGGGCTCGATTTACGGTATCCGATGTGGCGTTCGTCACGCTATGCGTTCTTCGAGATTGCTCGGTGAACGATTGGCGCGGGTCTCGGACGCGCTGCCGAATGGGGCCCCGAGGGTGGCCGGATCCCGCTACGTTCGGGAGTATGACGACCGAGGTGACGACGTACCGCTATGTCCGTTTCGCTCTGTGCTGTCTGCTCGCGGGGCTGGCGATCTCGGTGGGTGCCGAGACGGTTATGAGTGGGGAGTGGCAGACCTCCATCTCGTCCTACTACTACACCCCGGCGGGCCCGGTCTTCACCGCGGTGCTGTGTGCGCTGGGTGTGTGTCTGGTGGTGCTGCGGGGCTACACCGACGCGGAGGACACCGCGCTCAACCTCGCCGGGCTCTCGGCGCCGATGGTCGGCTTCGTGCCGACGCCCGAGATCGGGCAGCAGATCGACAAGGCCGCCATCGTCAACAACGCCTGGAGCTATCTGGCGGTGATGGCGATCGGCTGGGTGGTCGTGCTGATCTTCGGGCTCCGCAAGCGCGCCGCCGCCGGGGCCTGGCCGTCGCGCTGGGGTGCCATCGGCCTGGTCTCCGTCGCGGGGGCATGGGTGGTCGGGGTCGGCTGGCTGCTGATCGACCAGGAGAGCTTCGCGACCAAGGCGCACGGGCTCGCGGCCGTGTTCACCTTCACGCCGTTCGCGCTGGCGGTCGTCCTCAACACCGACTGGGGCGTGCGGAAGATCGCGCAGGAGGCCGACAAGGCGCGTACGCGGCTGGACAAGACCTACTGGGCGCTGGTCGTGGCCATGGTGGTGCTGCTGGTGGGCGGGATCGTGCTGGGCCTGGCCGGCTGGAAGTATTGGCTGCTGGCGACCGAGGTCTCGCTGCTGGTCTGCTTCACGATCTTCTGGGTCCTCCAGAGCTTCGACCTGATGGACCCGGAGCGCGACGCGCTCACGACGCGTCCGCGCACAGTGCTTTGATCGCGGGGCTCACCGGAAGTCGATGAGCAGGTCGTCGTCGCCGTTCTCGGGGTCGGTGATGACGCGGGGGAGGCGTACGGCGGTGTCGGTGCGCTTGGCCAGGGGCACCTTCGACTCCGGCTCCTCGTCCATCTCGACGGTGTGCTTGACCTGCGCGTGCGGGAGCACCTGCGCCCGCCAGGCGCGGCAGTTGTAGGGCAGCTGCATGCCGTCCATGCCGCGGCCGTAGTCGTCGTAGAAGGCCAGCACCTCGCGGCGCTTCTGCTCCTGGGCCTCCGGCTCGAGGGTGGCGATGTTGGAGCGCGACTGGACCAGGTCCTGGATCGAGTGGCGGTCGACGACCTGCCAGTGCCGGAAGGTCTGGGCCTCGACGGCCGAGAAGAACCCGGAGTCGTCGAGGATCGGGGCCGGGTCGAAGCCACCGTCCTGCTTGCCGATCAGCCTGCCCAGCTTGCGCACCCAGGGGATCCGCTCGTCGCGCTCGTTCTGGACCACGGCGAGTCGTCCGTCCGTACGCAGCACTCGCCCGATCTCCGTCAGCGCCTTGGTGTGGTCGAACCAGTGGAACGCCTGGCCGACGACGACCACGTCGTAGAGGCTGTCGCCGGTCGGGATCTGCTCGGCGGTACCGCTGGTGGCGCGTACGTCCGGGAGCTTCCCGGAGAGGATGTCGAGCATCGCGTCGTCCGGGTCGGTCGCGAAGACGTCGTGGCCCAGGCCGACCAGCACCTCGGTGAGCTTGCCGGTGCCGGCCCCGAGCTCGAGGACCGAGCACGGCTCCTCGCCGACCAGCCACTTCACCGCATCCACCGGGTAGGACGGGCGCCCGCGGTCATAGCTGTCCGCCACGCCTCCGAAGGAGCGTGCCGGATCGGGGTTGGCTGGGTCCGTCATCTCGGTCAGGGTAACGCGCGCTTAAGGTTGACGCGTGAAGGACGATCCGCTTGCCCGGTTGGTGTCGCTCGAAGGTGTGGCCTCGGGGTTCGCCGCAGCTCGTGACGGCATCGATGTGATGCTGCGTGACCGGGGACTGCGGCGTACGTCTCCGGAGACCACTGCCGAGTCGCTGCTGCGCGGTGCGCACGCCTCTGCCGTGCTGGAAGGGTCCTCGTCGTCCTTGGGCGAGGTTCGCGCCTCCGGCGGGGACGCGATCGCGCAGGACGCGGTGCGGCTCTCGACCGAGCTGCTCTCGCTGGTGCCGGTGGTGAAGCACGCGCCGCTGCAGGCGTTCGCGCGGCTGCATGCGCTCGCGGCCGCGGGGTCGCTGGAGGCTGAGGAGCTGGGTCGCCCGCGCTCGGCCGACTCGGCAGAGCGGTTGCGGCGTCTCTCCGATCTGCTGCTCGCGCCGACGTCGGCGCCGGCGTTGGTCGTGGCGGCGTTC
>NZ_JBHZPJ010000035.1:0-14505 GCF_042788075.1 Nocardioides sp. YIM B13467 | reverse complement strand
AGGCCGGCCGGATCGCCGCCCGGGCGGCCACGACCGAGAGTGTCAGCGGCAACGAGGCGCACAGCTCGATGATCCGCTCCACTGCCTCGGGCTCGGCCAGGAGGCGGTCCTCACCCAGCCGTCCGGCCAGGAGTTCATAGGCCTCGGCGTCATTGAGCAGGCCCAGCTCCATCGGCCTCGCACCGGCCTCCGCGACCAGGCCGGAGAGCCTGTTTCGGCTGGTCACCAGGGTCACACACCCCGGGCTGCCGGGGATCAGGCTGCGTACCTGCTCGCTGTCGCGGGCGTTGTCGAGCACGAGCAGCACCCGCTTGCCGGCGAGCTTGCTGCGCAGCAGCCCCGCCCGGCCGTCGATGTCCTGGGGCTGGCGGGATCGCTCAACCCCGAACGCCTCGAGCAACACCCCGAGCGCGTCCAACGGGTCGAGCGCGTCGCACGGGTCGAAGCCGCGCAGGTTCACGAACACCTGGCCGTCCGGGAAGCTGGAAGCGCTCCGGTGCGCCCAGTAGAGCGCCAGCGTCGTCTTGCCGATCCCCGCCGTGCCCGCGATCGCCGAGATCACGACGGCCCGTTCACCCTCGTCGACCCTCCCCGTCGCCACCAGCTCGTCGAGCATCGTCAGATGGTCCTCGCGACCGGCGAAGGCGGCGACGACCGGCGGCAGCTGGCGCGGCACGATCCCCTCGTACGTCCGCGCCGGCGCGGGCTCGGGATCGTCTCCCTCGATGATCCGCAGCTGCAGGTCGCGTACGTCCTTGGACGGCTCGACCCCGAGCTCGTCGCGGAGGACACGGAAGAGACGCTGGTAGGCGTCCAGGGCCTCCGCCGTGCGGCCGGAATGCCACAGCGCCGTCATCAGCAGCAGCCACAGGCCCTCCCGGAGCGGGTTGGCCCGGACGACCGGTCCCAGGTCGGCCACGACCGCGGCCTGCCGGCCGAGCGCCAGGTCAGCTGCGGCCCGGGACTCGACGGCGACCAGCCGAAGCTCCTCGAGCCGAGCGGCCTCGGTCGCGATCATCGGCGACTCACCGACCGCGCCGTACGCACCCCCGGTCCACAGCCCCAGGGCAGCGTCGAAGAGCATGCTGGCCCGCTCCTGGTCTCCGGCCTCGGCCGAGGCACGGCCCTGCTCGACCAGGTCCTCGAAGCGGGACTGGTCGACGTCCGCACCGACCAGCGCGTAGCCGTTCGCCCGGCTCTGCAGATGGCGGCGATCCTCGCCGAGCGCCCGGCGCAGGTCACGGACGCGCTGGTGAAGCAGGTTCACCCCCGTCGCCGGGGGTGAACCTCTCCACAGCTCGTCGACCAGGAGGTCCGAGGAGACCGGCGCTCCGCGCGCGGCCGCCAGCAGGGCAAGCAGAGTCCGCCGCGTACGCGACAGCTTCTGCACCGTGCCGTCGTCGCACACCAGCTCGACGGCCCCTAGGACCCGGACCCGCACCACACCTCCTGTTGACCACGCAGCATTACGTCCGAGAAGACACATCGTCTCATCACCACAGAGATGGTGACGCGTAATGCCGCCAGAAGGTTGCTTGGAGGTTGGTGCTGAGCCCAGATTTAGGAGTTCTGGCTTACGGAACCCGCCACAGGCCGCTCTCGCCGCCCTTGTCGATCTGGAACCCGACCTGCTTGATGTTCACCCCGACAGGGACGACGAACGGCACCAGGGCCGTCCGCTGGTCACGCGGCTGCAGACCGAACGGGTTCGGGAACACCTCGCCGCCGTCGACCGTCACCGTGCTGGGCAGGCTCTTGTACTTCTTGCCCGAGGCATCGATGACCGTCGTGCCGGTGGCCGGGGTGTCGTTGAAGACCCTCGACCCAGCGTTGACGACCTGGATCTCGACGGCCATCACACGCGACCCCGGCGGGGTCTCGGTGCCGTCCGTGAAGGACGTCTCGAAGACGTCCTGCACGATCACCCTCAACAGGATTCCGGGTGCTTCGCCCTTGATGGTTCCCTCAGTCGTCAACCCGAGCTGCTGGTTCTGCTCGATCCTCTCGGTGCTGTCGACGGTGATCACCTTCTTCTCCATCGCGGGGTTCTCGCCATGGTTGTTGCTGTAGAACCCGTAGTCGATGGAACTGTCCGAACCGCAGCCAACCCCGGCCGCCGCGACGGCTCCCCCGAGGATCAGCATGGCCACACGACGCACACGCACTCCTTATGAAATTTGTTGCTCCGGAAAGGAAATTGTTCCCCTTGATTTACCATGGCAACATGCCGGAGTCCAAGCGTCCGGCCTAGGGTCTAAAGTCCCAATCCGGGGTGCAACTCTTCGCAGTCATCTCCACAGCACGAGGTAGTAGACGAGCACCGGAATCACGGGCGCCACAAGAAACCAGGGCGTGACCAGCGGAAGCTTGTTGATCAGGCGTACGCCGGCCACCGCCCCCGCTCCCAGGAGCACCGAGATCACGAAAAGACCCTCGCGCGCTCCACCTTTGTCGGCGCCGGTCGCGCCCAAGGCGGCCATCGCCAGGGAATGCAGCATCACGACGGAGCAGAGCAGGGACGAAGCGACGTACTTCTTGACCTGCTCGATATGCACGAGCGGACCCTACTCCGTCGTCACCGACGGACGCTCGACGAGACCGGCCAGCTTGGCCGGCGCCTGGATGCAGTAGGAGTCGGTCAGGAGCTCGGCGACCTCGTCCCAGTCCGTGTCGTCGTCGACGATCATCCCGACCACGTTGCCACCCCAGCCGGCCTTGAAATACGGGTGGCCGAGGTGCTCGAAGGCCACCACCTCATCAGGCTCGCCGCGGAACACGATCCGGAAGAGCTGGTCCTCGCCACCGAAGACGTGCGCGACGGTCGCCTGGCCGACCCGCCAGCGAACCCCCACCCAGGCGTCGTCCTCGAGGCACTTCGGGAACGCGGTGAGGATCTCCCTCAGCCGCGCCACCATCGCCTCGGGGACCTCAGGACGCTCAGCCATGCTTCTGATCCTGCCAGGCACCACGGACATTTCTTAATTGCTATACATGTTTATGATCAACATGTACGGTTTCTCCCATGAAGAAGCAGACGATCGGATACGTCGTGTGGCGCCTCGCCATGCGTCTGCGGGTGTCGATGGACAGAGCGCTCGCGCCCCTGGGGCTCACCCACGCGCAGTACTCGCTCATCGCCTCCCTCCACGGCCTCCGCGCCTCGGAGGCCCCGACCCAGAAGCAGCTTGCCGACCTCACCGGCCTCGAGCCGATGTACGTCTCCAAGCTCGCCCGCCAACTCGAGACGAGAGGCTGGATCGAGCGCGTCCGCGACACCAGGGACACCCGAGCCGTACGCCTCGTCATCACGCCCGAGGGCACCGAGGTGACCCGCGAGGCGATCGCGGTGACCGGTCGGCTGCTCGACCAGCTCACCGCACCACTCGGCGGTCGCAACAGCCGTCGTGCCGCCGAGGCGCAAGCAGCGCTCGAGGCGATGCTCGCCGCCCCCATCGACACCGACCCCACACCTGGAGACCGATCATGACCGTAGCCACTCCTCCTCTCACCGGCGCCAACCTGGGCGTCGCCTACTTCGCCGTGCGCAAGAACCTCCTCAACGTGCTCGACGACTACGACCTGACCTTCGAGCAGTCGCTGCTGCTCAACTACCTGCGCCAGGGCGATGCCGCGCGTGCCGATCTGGTCGCGTCGACGGCCGACAACATCAAGGTCTCCACGGCTGAGGTCGAGTCACATCTCGACGCCGCGATCGCCCGCGGCCTGATCGCCGACGGCCTCACCCTGACCGAGGAGGGTGACCGTCTCCAGCAGCAGATCACCGAGCGCACCCAGCCGCTGACCAGGACGTTCTTCTCCGACATTCCGACCGAGGACCTGACCGTGACCGCGCGGGTCCTGGCCACCCTCACCGAACGGGCCAACGCCGCGCTGGCCGCCTCCTAAGATCGGGGCCATGGCACAGGAGAAGTACGACGTAGTGGTAGCCGGCGGCGGTCACAACGGCCTCACCGCCGCGGCCTATCTGAGCCGGGCGGGCCTCTCGGTCCTGGTGCTCGAGCGGCTCGACCACGTCGGGGGTGCGGCGATCTCGGCGCAGGCGTTCGACGGCTTCCCGACCCGACTCTCGCGCTACTCCTACCTGGTCTCGCTGCTCCCCGAGCAGATCCGCACCGATCTCGGGCTCGACATCGAGCTCGCGTCGCGGCAGACCGCGTCGTACTCCCCCTACCTCGACGGCTCGCGGGCCACCGGCCTCCTCGTGGAGACACCCGAGGGCGAGGCCACCGCGGCGAGCTTCCGCGCGGTGACCGGGGCGGACGAGGAGTACGCCGCGTGGCAGTCGTTCTACGACGAGGTCTCCGACCTCGCCCGGGTCGTCGCACCCACCCTCACCTCCCCGCTTCCCACGGGCGCCGCGATCCGTTCAGAGGTGGGTGCGCCGATCTGGCGCGACATCGTCGAACGGCCGCTCGGGGAGGCGATCGAGCGCCGCTTCGCCAACGACCTGGTCCGCGGCGTGGTCGCCACCGACGCCTTGATCGGCACCTTCGCCGGCCTGGGCGAGGCGAGCCTGATCCAGAACCGCTGCTTCCTCTACCACCTGATCGGCAACGGGACCGGCGAGTGGCGGGTCCCGATCGGCGGCATGGGCGCGGTCACCGGGGCGATCGCCAAGGCGGCGTACGCCGGTGGAGCGCAGGTCCTCACCGGCGCGACCGTCACCTCGATCCGCGGCGGTGCCGTCGGCGAGGGTGCCGAGATCACCTGGACCGACGCCTCCGGATCCCACACGGTTGCGGCCGACTACGTGCTCTCCGGCCTGGCTCCGTACGTCCTCGACGGCCTCCTCGGCCGCACCCCCTCCGCCGCGGACAAGCCGGTGGGTGCCCAGCTCAAGATCAACATACTCCTCGAGCGCCTCCCCCGGCTGCGCTCCGGCGAGGACCCGGAGGTCGCCTTCGCCGGCACCCTCCACCTCGGCGAGTCCTACTCCGAGCTCGAGAAGGCGTACGCCGAGGCCGCCGCCGGCTCGGTGCCGACCGAGATGCCGGGCGAGGTCTACTGCCACTCGCTCACCGACCCCTCCATCCTCGGCGACGTCCCGCCCGGCACCCAGACCCTCACCTACTTCGGCCTGCACGCTCCCGCGACCCTCTTCGAGGACCCGGCCACGCGTGAGGAGCGCAAGGCCCAGGCGGTCGAGCGCGCCATCGCCTCCCTCGACCGCCACCTGCTCGACCCGATCTCCTCCGTCGTCGCGCGGATCGTGGATGGCGAGCCGTGCATCGAGGCCAAGATTCCTCAGGAGATCGAGGCCGACCTGGCCATGCCCGGCGGCCACATCTTCCACGGCGACCTCGCCTGGCCCTGGGCCCCCGACGACGCCGACCTGACCACACCCGCCGCCCGCTGGGGCGTCGCCACCGACATCGGCACTGTGCTCATGTGCGGCTCGGGCGCGCAGCGCGGCGGCGCCGTCTCCGGCCTCGGCGGCCACAACGCCGCCCAGGCCGTCCTGGAGCTCCGCTGACCTCGTCGTTGATTCGGCGCAGCCTCGATTTGGGACGCATCCGAGCCCGCTGCTACTGTTCTTCTCGTCGCCGAGCGCGCAAGCAGCTCGAAGGACATGCGCCATTAGCTCAATTGGTAGAGCAGCTGACTCTTAATCAGCGGGTTGTAGGTTCAAGTCCTACATGGCGTACATCGAGTTCGGTCCCTGACCTGCGGAAACAGGTCGGGGACCGAACGTCGTTTTGCGACTCAAAGTAGCCGTTTAGGAGGAATCCGAGGACGAATGCGGCTCGGCGACGGCCTTCACGACGCCGTTGCCACGGACGCGACGCGGCTCGGTCGGATCCCAGTCGCGACATCGGATCCCATCACTGACGTCTCTCTTGGGCAGCCGGTATGTCTTCCGGAGGTCGAGAGCGCACCGGTCCGCCGCGCGAGCAAGTTCAGAACATCTCCGATCCAGATGCGCGTTAGCGGCATCGTCGTCCAAAACCTCCCAGAGGAACGCCCCGGATCGCCAGGCAGCGTCATGGGACACCGGCAGCGTGAGAGAGCCCGGCCTCAGCATCCTTCTGAGGCCGGGCTCTGTTGCGCTGCCGAGGGCGCTAGGGAAGTTCTGCCTTGATTCTGGATCGAACCTCGGTGATCTGCGTCCCGTCGAGGTCGCTGAGGGATGATGCTGCGACCCGATCAGCAGATTGGACACCGCATGGCGTCATGTGCGCGACGTCATCGGTGACCACAAGTGGCCCGGGCGGCTGAATGGCGAAGCTGTCCGATCCAGTGATTGTCACGAAGAGAAGCACATGATTGCCGGCGGTGAGGGCCGTGCGATCGTGGTCACCGATGCGCTCAACCACCTCGCCACTGGAGCGTTCGATGAAATCACTTGAGAAGTGGCTACTCCATGGATCGCTCGGAGGGGTGCCCTTGAGGATGTTGGTCGCTTTGATGGTGGCGGTGTAGGACACTGATGAGAGTTCGTCGTCGTCGACTGGCTCCTGCTCGGCGGTCGTGACATCGAGCACCTTCGCTTCGAGGATCACATCGGCAAGGCTGACCGCCTCGTTAAGGTCGCTCGCTTCGTATGTCGCTGTATCGAGGTTCAGGTCTTGATCGCAATGATCGTCGGTGCCGTCGGTCTCCACCTGCGAGTCATCTCTCGCTCTGGAGTCGGATGAGCATCCCTGGGCCAGCGCGAACATGAGCACCAGGAGTGTCGCCGCGATTCGCTCAACCGTAGTACGCGTTGATGTGTGAGACATTGTGTGGTCCTAAGAGGTTCGGCCCCGGGAATCCCAAGGACATGCAGCGATAGTTTTCCGAGATCGACAGGTTCGGGTCGCCGTCAGGATCAACGTTTGGGTGGGTCAGGCCCACCGAATGCCCCGTCTCGTGGCAAGCGAGCCGCTGAAGCCAATCATCGGACCAGGAGGCAATCTCGTCGGAATTGAGAAGGATATGCGAGTGATCGCACACTAGTCCCTGCCATGCCTGGCAAGTGTATCGACCGTATACATTTGCCGGGAGCGCGGTGTCCGTATCAAACTTGTACCAGACGTCAACTGTGGTCGAATGACTTTTTGGACCCGATATGGACAACGCGGTGGTGTCGTAGCTCCCGTCTAGAGTCCACTCGATGGCCGACGTCATGCGCGGGCCCGTTGCCGCGCCCCAATCATGCGCTGCGGAGTCTGCTAAGCAGACGCGCTCGTAATCGCAGTATGTGCTTACATGGGTGACGAAGTTCGCATAGGCGGGCGCAATGCCCACCGTGGCGAATACCGTTAATCCCACGAAGATGGTGGCGATTTTCTTGATGCGTCGCATACGTCACCTCATGTGTCGATTTCATGGGGACGAACCAGGCTGATCCCCGAAATTCCTAGGCGGATCCATCCCTTGGTTACGCGAGATCACACTCTATGAGGAATGATTGCTCGTTCGACATGGTTAAATCAGGCCAATCGGTAACGGGATGTTGAACGTTATCCGACGAGCCGCACCCGGTAGGTCCACTGCGCCCGACCGAAGTGGCTTCCGGTGATGGCGGCGACAACAACCGCAGCGGCCCGGACCATGGCCTGGACGCTCAGTCACGCTGCCCCCTCATCCTCACCTTCCTCAGCCACCTTCGGATCGTTCGGCGCATCCGGGTTGAGCGCTTCGAGCGCGTCGAGATTCCCGGCGTTCTTGGCCTTACGGCCGAGGTAGACGTCCTGCGTCATCGACACCCGCGAGTGCCCCAACTGGTCAGCGATCGCGCGGGCACTCCGGCCGCCTTCGTCAAGCATCGTCGCCACCGTCTTCCGGTAAGTGTGCGTCGTCAGCCACTCGAAGTCGGTGCCCTCCCGCACCTGCCGAATGGAGCGCTGCACGGCGTTCCGGTCGCGCCAGGTGCCCACGCCACTCGGGAAAACCGGACTGTCGTCGGCGCGGCGGCGCTCGCGGCGCTCCTTGAGCATCGCGATGCACCACTTCGGCAGGAACAACGGTCGCTCCGACGTCTCCGACTTCACCTTCTTGGCAACCAGCCCTTTCCCTTTGACACGAATGATCGTCCGCTCGACTCGGACCAGGCCCTTGACCGGAGTGGAGCTGTCTAGGAACCAGGACTAGCGAGGCCCGGGAGTCCACGGCGCTGGCGGTGGCCCCTCCTCTGGGTCGTCGTCTAGCCGGTTTCCCCAGTCGTCGAAAACGGGTTGCGGTGGCATCAAGTCCATATCCCAACCACCCCTTAGGTAACCACTACGACTACGAGTCCAGTTGCGTCCGCCCGTGTCACTGAAGTGGAGCTCGACGCGAACCTCCGAAGCGTCCACGCGTGGGATCGGGTTCCCGTCACTGTCCGTGGTCTCGCTGCCATCGCCGTTGTATGGCGGCATCGGCAGCACCGTCTCACCCGGACCGGCGACGGGGAGATACCCAGAGGTCCCTAGGAGATTTCCACCCTCATCGCAGATCGTCACCCAGACGTCGTAGACAGGAAGGTTGCTCCGGTTCGCGACAAGCACCTTCCAAGTACCCGGGGGTTTGAACCCGGGACCCACCACCATTGGGTTGTCAATCTTGTAAGTAAGCCATGCAGCAACATGGTCAGCCTGCGCTTGGTCCTCACGACGGAACCGCTCCCTGTCGCGCTCGTTCTCGATCTGCAGAACGCCGAATGACGCTTTCGCGGCAAGTCCGGCCGCGATCAGTGCTCCAGCTGACGTGATGCCTTGAAACCAGGTCGCCAGATCTCCTACCTCGATCACGAGGGCAGTGTGCCCGACCCCACCGACAGTTTCGGCGGAAACGATGCGTGGAGCGCGGCCCTCGTCTGGATAATCTCTCCTCGTGGACAACGCGTGGATCGGCGTCATCGGCGGGGGCGTCGGTGCGGCCGCGACGTTTGCCGGAACGGCGTACACCCAGTGGCGTGCGGAACGCCTGCGGACTGCTGATCGGCTAGCCGAAGAGAAGCGCTGGCGGGAGGAGCGGCGGCTCGAGGATCTGCGATGGGAACGCGATCGCCACAATGAACGCCAGGACGCGTCGAGAGTTGCCTGGCATGAGAAACGTAGGCAGGTCTATCTGGAGTTTGCGCAAAGCGCGCTCACCTGTATGGAGAAGTTCGCAGCGACGTCTGCGGTGCTGGGTGCTCAGTTTGACCTTGAGGCGGACCAGCAGCCCCCATCAAAGGCAGCCGAAGCCTTCCAGGGAGTCGCTCGCAGGCGCATGGCAGACGCTGAAGAGTCCTGGATAACACTCAACCGCTGCCACTCTGAGATGACGTTGCTGGCGACACCGGATCTCTTGGAGTCATCCCACAAGGTCTGGGCCATCCACGGGGAGGTGAGGTTCAAGTTGCGAGAGCCCGCTCCCGACGTCGGGCAAATCGATGCGCTCCTAGAAGCGGTTGAGGACCCAATCACCAAGACTTTTTCCTTGATTCGCGCCGAGTTGGGGATCGACCTTCCCACCCGTCGTCCATCCACAACAGCAGATACACAGCTGTCCGGAGACGATTGAGACCCAATTCACCGAGCACACATCTGGTCAAGCCGATCTGAGGCGGCGCGGGATCGTGCAGCGTTGCCCCCGCTCAACCAGTCGGGGTGAGGACGAATGCGGGGATGAATGCGCCACGATCCCCTACGAACAACCATGAACAACCAGACCCTCAAGACGGGCCGTTGAGCGCACAGCCGAATGACAACCGTGTGGCCCTGATCTATCAGCGGGTTGTAGGTTCAAGTCCTACATGGCGTACATCGAAACCGGCCCTCACCTGGACTTTCAGGTGAGGGCCGGTTCTTTGCTTTCTAACCCGGGCACACAAAACCCCGATTAGCTCGCTTTCTGGCCAGGATCGTCGTCCTCCTCCGAGTTTGCCCGTGTCTTCGGAATCAGCCTGTCGAGGTGGTCGACGGCGGCGTTCGTGACCTTGCAACCCATGTAGGCGTCCTGGGTCATCGAGGGCCGCGCGTGGCCGAGCTGGTCAGCGGGCTGCCGTGCGGTCATGCCGCGCTCGTCAAGCACGGTCGCCACCGACCTCCGGGCCGCCCTCGCCCGAATTCTCGTGGGGGCCGCCGGTGCGCGGTGGCCGCTACGCCGTGCCCCAGAACCGGTCCTCGGCCGCCTGGTCCTCGCTGATTAGCCAGACCTCGGCGATCTGGTCGCCGTCGACCCTGAACACGTCGACGCCGTGCTGGTCCAGGTCGGCGTGGTCGGGTCGGCTGGCGGTGAAGTGCACTGTGGTGGCCACAAGTGCGCCGGCCTCGGCCACGGACTCGATGCTCAGGGCGAAGGTTCCTCCGCTGAGCTCCATGAACCGCCCCAGGTGGGCGAGGATTGCGTCCGGCCCCGCATGGTCTCCGGAGAGCTGGTTCTCACCAGGCTGGTGCCAGACTGCATGGTTGCTCAGGGTCGACCTCAGCGCGTCCATGTCGCCTGCTGCCATGGCTGCGCCGTATCGTGCGATCACATCACTTGCGGACATCATTGATCCAATCGTTGAATTCTGGAACTTCAGGATCCAAGCGGAAGGGCGGTTACTTCAACGTGACCATGAAGGAGCCGGCAGCACGTGAGTGGACTGTCTTCTCGCCGAGCTGCCCGTCGCGGGAATCGCTGGCCCGTATTGCGAACAAGTGGACAGCGATGATTGTGATCTTGTTGCACGACGCTCCGCTGCGATTCTCGGAGTTGCATGACGAGGTCGGCGGGATCACCAAGAAGGTCTTGGTCGACACCTTGCGCGCGCTGGAGCGCGATGGCATGGTCGAGCGCGTCCGTGAGCCGGACGCACATTGGCGCTATCGGCTCACCCCGCTGGGCCGCACCCTGCACGAACCGCTATTGGCGTTGCAGACGTGGGCCGAGGCTCACGTCAAGCTGGTGCAAGAGGCTCGGGAACGGTATGACGACGCCCTTGACGAGCAGATCCTTGCCCAAGCCGAACCGCATCGCTGACATCTTTCCCTCCAGAGGCCGCCGGCAAGGTGCCGCGTCGGCTCGACTTGGGGATGACGACGAGTAGGCCCAACGTTCCCCGACCGCCCGACCCAACGTCTGTACCCGTGTGCCGGGAACACAAGCGGGCACACAAACAACCACAAGTACCGACAGGCGCCACCCAACGACCGCGGCGACACAGACAGGGGTCCGGACGCCAGCCGCGGGGCGGTTTGCTCTCAGCGGGTTGTAGGTTCAAGTCCTACACGGCGTACATCGAAACCGGCCCTCACCTGGACTTTCAGGTGAGGGTCGGTTCTTTGCTGCTACCCGGGCACGCAATGAGGCACACAAGCTGACGACGCGAGAATCCGTCGACGGCGGCGTGCAGATTCCCGCCATGGCGGGAATCTGCAGGGGTCCGGGGTCAGGTATGACCACATTTCCCCACCATGGCGGGAATCTGCCCGCCCCAGCCCCGCAGCCGAATCCTCACAGCGCACCGACGGCGCGGAGGACGAACTCCTCGATCCGGTCTGCGGGGAGGTTGCGGGTGCCGAGGACCGCATGGACCAAGGCGAGGGTGGCGTCGACGTCGGTGACGGCGAAGACGCCTTGCTCGGCGCCCTGCTCGAGGATCTCGGCGAGGACCTGCTCGACGGCGACGACGTGCTCGCGGATCTCCTGGCGAGCCTCCTCGGGCAGCCCGCCGTAGACCTGGGGGCCGAAGCCCATGTGGAACTTCTCGCCGAGGGTGAGGTGGTTGCGTACGTAGATCCGCAGCCGCTCGGCCGGCCGCTCGCTCGCGGCGAGCTGGGCCTGGAGGGACGCGACGTACTCCGAGGTCTCGTGGGTCGCGAACGCGACCATCACCGCGTCGCGGTCCTTGAAGTGGTGGTAGATCGCGGTGCGCCCGATCTCAGCGCGCTGGGCCAGCTTCGACATGCTGATGGCGTCGTAGCTGCCCTCGGCCATCAGCTCCGCGAACGCCGCGAAGATCCGTTCGCGCACCAGCCTGCGGTGCTCGAGGACGTTCTCGGCGGCGATACGGGGCACGAGGACGAACCCTAGTTCACCTGCGATAGGTGTCGAGGCGAGCGCCGAGCTCCTCGAAGACGGCCTGGTTGAGGCCGAAGGCGACCTGGACCTCCTCGACGATGCGGATCTTCTCCGCGGGGTCGAGGGGCAGCGCGTCGAGGCGGGCGCGGTAGCCGTCCTTGTAGGGCTTCGGCTTGGGGATCTCCGCGAACTCGTAGAACGCCACTCCCTCGCCGTCGAGCTCGAAGAACCGGTCGAGCAGCCGGCCGATCGCCTGGCCACCGGAGAGGTCGCCGAGGTAGCGGGTGTAGTGGTGGGCGGCGTAGAGACCGCCCCAGGCGCGGGTGGCCTCGATCCGAGCGACGTACGCATCGGCGGCATCCGACTCCACGGTGGCGCCGTCGACACCTGGCGCCCACACGGCCAGGTCGGCATCGATCGCGGCCAGGCGCTCCAGGGCGACGTCATGGACGGCTTCGGCGACGGCATCCGTGGCGGCCAGGTCGCGGCCGACCGTCTCGAGCGCGACGTAGACCTTGCGCAGGCGCAGCAGGTAGTCGGCGTACCCCTGCTCGTTGACCCGGCCGGCCAGCAGCTCCTCCATGAAGGAGGAGCTCTCGGCTGCGGTGTGCTGGATCCGGGAGCCCTCGCGCATCAGCGCGGAGAGTGGAGCGTCGGGCATCTCGTCGGCGAGGAGGGCGGACATGTGTGCTCCAGTCAGGTCGGGCGGCAGCGATCGGCGGTCCGGCAAAGATACTGACACACTGTCAGAAAGTCGGCAAGGTTCTAGTTAGGTCACCCTAACAAGACCGCGCAAAAGCGGTGAGCAATCGCGCTACGGATCGACTTGTGGAGATGCCTACAGAACATTGTTCACGAATGCGGGAGCACAACGTGATGACCACAACTTGCCCAGGCATCTCAGACGTTCAAGTTTCGATCACGACGTAGATCCACAAGGGGTCCGACCGGGTGCTCGAGGACGAGGTGTTGCCGCGAAAGTTACGGCTGATTTCGCGGGTCATCCGGGCCCTGCGTACGCCTATGCACCCGCGATCTGACGTGGCTAGACTCCCCGCTTCGTCACGGCGAGTCACAGCAACCGGGGGGCTGCAGAGGCTGACTTCTACTCGTCGTGCCCTGTCATCGACAGTTATCAACACCATTGGAGAAGTCACTTGCGCTCCCCACTCTCGGTCCGCGGAGCCGCCCTTGTTGCGGCGACCGCGATGATCGGTCTTTCCGTGACCGCGGCCCCGGCGACTGCGGCGGAGAAGCCCCAGGCCAAGGCCTCGTCGGTCGCTCTGACCGTCAACGTGTCTGACAAGGTCAAGGTCGACACCGGTCGCTACACCGCCACCTACAACGGCAAGAAGACCGTCAACTCGGGCACCAACAAGCCCGCTCTTCCGCTCCTCGCGAGCGACCAGCAGCTGCTCTCGGTCGGCGTCTTCGCCCAGGACGCGGCCGCCGCCCTCCAGAACGGCACCGTCTACTCCGGCGCCTGCTCGGCCCTGGCCGGCAAGGGCGCGACCCTGGTCGCCATCGGCGACGGCTCCAGCTGCGTCAAGCCGGGCGAGGCCGTCACGGTGAACCTCGCCGAGCTCGACCTCCAGAAGCTCGGCGCCACCACCGACTACCTGCTCAACGACGAGAGCAAGTCCGTCCACGTGAAGCTCGGCCCGGTCAACGACCTGGTCCAGACCGTCGTCTCCGGCGTGCTCACCAAGGTCGGCGGGCTCTCGGTCGGTGTCGACCTCGACGCCGCGGAGAGCACCTGCATGGCGCAGGGCACCAAGTTCAAGGGCAAGACCCAGCTCAAGAACGCCGCCGTCACCGTCAATGTCCCCGGCAAGGGCGACATCAAGGTCGCCGACCTGCCGGCGAACCCGAAGAAGAACACGACGGTCGTTCCCGACCTCTCTCCGGTGACCGACGCCGTCCTCGGCCGCGTCGACACGCTGCTCCAGTCGGGCCTGAAGAGCAAGATCGCGCCGGGCGTCCTGGACGTCTCGATCCGCATCGACCTGATCGAGCACATCAAGGAGCAGCTCGCCGTGCTGCTCAAGGGCCTCGAGACCGACCTGGTCAAGCTCACCTTGAACAAGCAGGACAAGACCGCGAAGTCGCTCGAGGTGTCCGCCCTGGACATCAACGTCCTCGACGCCGTGAAGAAGGTCGGCGCCCCGACCGCCGCCAAGGTCGCCATCGGCACCAGCACCTGCGGCACCAACGGCCTCACCTCCTCCGAGGAGAAGGCTGCGGCCAGCGGTGACAAGAAGAACGTCGACGTCGTCGTCTCCGGCGACAAGTCCGACCCGGACACGAGCGTCCAGGTGAAGCCCGACAACGCCCCGGCCAACGCCGAGCTCAACCTGCTCTCGTCCCCGGCCGCCAAGGGCGGGTTCGCCGCCGGTGCGCTCGTGCTGCTCGTCGCCGCTGCTGCCGCCACCCGGTGGTTCCTGCTGCGCCGGTCGCACGCCTGATCCGCTGATCAGGACTCCCCTGTAGGACCGTTGTAGAACCTGCGACACCCGCGTCCCGGGGAAAAGG
>NZ_JBHZPJ010000034.1:0-7566 GCF_042788075.1 Nocardioides sp. YIM B13467 | reverse complement strand
CTCTCGCCCATTTCCAGGTTGTCGTCTATCTCCAGTGCGCCGGGCGGGCGAGGCCTTCCGGCAGACGCGTGCTCGCGTCTCCACGCATGGCGTTGACCTGCGCCTGGCCGAGGAAGAGCGCTCGGGACAGGTCCGCACCGGCGACCGCAGCGTCGCGGAGGTCCGCGCCGAGCAGGTCGGCATCGGCCAGGTCCACCTGGCTCAGATCGACGGAGATCAGGAGAGCGCTCCGGAGGTCGGCGCGCCGCAGGTCTCGTCGGCGCAGGTCCCGGCCGACGAGGTCAGCGCCGCTCAGCGCAGGGCCGACGGGGCGGCGTACCTCCGCACTCACCTGCCGGAGCGCATTCCCGACGACCGCGCGAAGCGCGGGGATGTCGGTGGCGAGGACCTGCTCGGCAGCGCCGCCCGCCGCCGCGGACACCAGCTCGGTCGCTTCCGAGAGGTCAGTCGTGGTGCCGCGCCATGCTGCCTCCTCGAGCAGGGCGAGCATCTCGTGGAGCTGTCGCATCACGTCGAAGACGTCGAACATGCTCTGCCGCAGGGCTGGCTCCGTACGCCAGTCCGCGCCGCCGAAGGTCACCTGGGTGACCTGCTGACCGGCGCCGGAGCACTCGAAGACCGTGCACCCCGTATACCCGCGGTCGCGCAGCCGGTCGTGGATCCCGCAACCGAAGTCGGGACCGAGGTGACGGCACGGATCGCCGGCCGCCTTGTCCTCGGGGAAGTCCGCCGAGCGGGTGAAGGACAATGCGACGCAGCACAGGCCGACGCATCGCGAGCAGTCCGAGCGGTACGCGGAGTCCGGGCGAGTCACCTCCTCATCCTCCCGCGGCCGCACGCTGCGCTCGCAGGAGGGATCTCTCCCAGGCTCCGCGTGACCTCAGCTCGGCCGGTCCGGCGGTGACGCGGCCGCAATCCCACGAACCGCATGCCCGAGGGAATGCCGGGCAAGCGGGTCGGTGATGCGGTCGGCGTTCAGCAGCAGTGCCCCGGGCAGGGTGACGACGCAGTGGCGCACGGTCGTGACGGCCGCACGGTCACGCCGGTCCCACAGCAGTTCGGCGAGCTCGACGAGGAGCGCACCGAGCTCCTTCTGGAAGCCGAGCAGTTGCGTACGTCCTTCCTCGTCGAGCTCCGAGGTCAGCAGATCGTCCGCGGTCGCGGCAAGCAGGAGCCGGGCGCCGTCCTCGTTGTCCTTCGCGTACGTCGCGGGGGCGAGTGCGGCTGCGACCAGGGCCTCGGTCGCATCGCCCTCGCGCATCGCCTCCGCCACTCGGTCACGCTGGAACGTGAGGAAGCGGCCGGCCTCCTCGGCCCAGACCCGGGCCAGGAGGCCGTCGCGTGACCCGAACGCGTGGTAGACCGCTCCGTTGGACGCACCCGACGCCGCGCTCAGCGCTCGGATCGTCAGGCCGTCGACACCTCGCCCGATCCAGAGATCCCGGGCATGCGCGAGAAGGTCGTCGAGGTCGTACTGCCGTGGACGTCCCATGCCGGGATCAGGCAGGGTCGTCGTTGCCGGCGCCGAGCGCCGTGACGACGTCCGCGAACATCCGGGCCTTGATCGTGCCGAGGGTGGCGCGGTCCTTGCCCGCCAGATCGCGTACGAAGCCGGCGGCCGTCTCGAACAGCTTCTCCGACGACGCGGTGGCGTCGACGATGCCCACGGCCGTGGCGTCGGCTCCGCCGTAGCGCCGACCGGTCGCCATCGCGTCGAGCGCCGTGCGCGGGGTCAGCTTGCTGGTGACGAGGGCATTCATCCCCACGGTGAACGGGATGTGGATGTCGACCTCGGGGAAGCAGAAGTAGCCGCGGTCCTCACGCATCACGCGGTAGTCGTGCGCCATCGCCAGCATCGCGCCCGCGCCGAACGCGTGCCCGTTGACCGCGGCGACCGTCGGGACCGGCAACGTGAGGATGCGCGCGAAGAGGTCCTCGACCCGGGTGACGTACGTGTCGTGCTGGTCGAAGTTCTGCCCCAGCCACTCCAGGTCGAGCCCGTTCGAGTAGAACTTGCCGCCACCGATCGTGACCAGCACCGCCGGTTCGGTCGTCGACTCGATCTGGTCGAGCGCCGAGCCGACCGCCTCGAGCCAGTCTGGCGAGAAGCGGTTCTCGTCGTCCCCGAGGTCGAGTGTCCATACCGGTCCGTCGCTGGAGATGGTGACCACGATGCTGCTCCTTCGTTCGAGACCCGTACGTCGTGCCGCCGGGTTCTGGCTGCCCACGACAGTAACAGAGCAGCGCTCTGAAATCCCGTCCGGACTAAGGTGAGGGACATGAGCATCCCGGTCGCGTTGCCCGATCTCGCCTCGACCCTCGAACGGTTCGGCAGCGGCTTCCTGCTGACCACCGCGGGCGAGCGCATCAAGGTCGTGGTCGTGGATCCGGTCGTCGAGGGCTCGACGCTGCGAATCTCGGATCCCGGCGGCGGCACCCGTGCGAACCTCGCGACCAACCCGGTGCTCACGCTGACGTACGCCCCACTCACGCCGCGCGACCATGCGCTGATCGTCGACGGCACCGGCCGCGTCGAGGGATCCGATGTCCTCGTGACACCGACCGGCGCCGTGCTGCACCGGCCGGCATCGCACGCGTCCGGACCCGTTCCCGAGGACGGCTGCGGGCAGGACTGCCGACCGGTCGACCCGCCGCGTCCGTAGGCTCGAGCCATGGAGACCTCGCCCACCGTGCTCGTCACCGGCGCGACCGGCTTCATCGGTCGTCGGCTGGTCGCGGAGCTGACCCGAAGCGGCACCACGGTGCGTGCGATGACCCGGCGCCCGGACGACTACGACGGCCCCGGCGAACCGGTGGGTGCCGACGTCGACGACCCCGCCACCCTGTCGGCCGCGCTCGACGGGGTCGACGTGGCGGTCTATCTTGTGCACTCGCTCGACCACGACGACTTCGAGGAGCGCGACGCCCGGGCCGCGCGGTCCTTCGGGGCCGCCGCAGCTCGGGCCGGGGTGCGCCAGATCGTCTACCTCGGCGGCCTCGGCGACGATGACGGGGACCTCTCTCCCCACCTGCGCTCTCGCCGCGAGGTCGAGACCCTGCTCGGTGAGGCCGGCGTCCCGGTGACGGTGCTGCGGGCCGCGATCGTCGTCGGCCACGGCGGCGTGTCCTGGGAGCTGACCCGGCAGCTGGTCAAGAACCTCCCCGCGATGGTGGTGCCGAGGTGGACCGCCACCCGGACCCAGCCCATCGCCGTCGACGACGTGATCCGCTATCTCGCGGGCGTCATCGACAACGAGGACGCGGTCGGCGAGGTCTTCGAGATCGGGGGTCCCGAGGCGATGACGTACGTCGACATGCTGACCGTCGCCTCCAAGGTGGCCACCGGCCGAACGATCCCCGTCGTCCCGGTGCCGGTGCTGACGCCGCGACTGTCGTCGTACTGGCTGGCGCTGGTCACCGACGTCGACCTGACCACGGGGCGCAACCTGATCGACTCGATGAGCACCGAGGTGATCGCGCAGGATCGGCGCATCCTCGAGGTCGTGCCCGGCGAGCCGCTGCCCTATCGCGAGGCCGTGCGACGTGCCCTGGCCGAGCGGCTGGCCGAGGGCAACGGGGTCTGAGACCTCAGCCGAAGAGCAGCGGCAGCGCCAGCAGCATCGACAGCGACCACGCACAATGGGTGAGGATCGGCGCGAGTACGCCGCCGGACGCACGCCGCTCGAGCCCGACCACGACTCCGAGCAGGATCGCGGCGAAGGCCAGCATCACGTTGCCGGTCGCGAGCGTCGCGAGCACATAGGCCACCGACGTCCAGGCGACCGGATGGCGAGGTAGGGCGGCGTAGACCGCGCCGCGGAAGAACAGCTCCTCCGCCACCCCGTTGACGGCCGTCACCACGACCAGGATCGGGAGGGAGCCCTGGTCGGCGAAGTCGAGCACCGAGCGCACCTGCCGGTCCAGCCACGGGATCTCGCGTACGACGAGACCACCGATCACGAAGACCCCGGCCAGACCGAGGCCGAGCAGGATCGGCGGCAGCACCGGGCGTACGAGCCGCTGCCGGTCCTCCCCGTCCTGGCGGCGTCGGGCGCCGATCCGTCCAAGGTGCAGCGGCCCGGAGGCGAAGGCGCCGATGGCCCAGACTCCGGCCAGGGCGAAGGTCGCTGGATAGAACCAGACGCTGCCCGGCTCGATGCGGAGCGATACGCCGAGCACCAACGCACCGAGCACCACGAACCCGACCGTGACCGACTGGCGGCGCCGCAGGCCGGCGTCGCTCTGACGGTGATCGCGCGGCACGACGTCCCACAAGGACCTGCGCACCCAGCTGCGCACGGCACCCCCTCGCTCCAGTGACGGCTGCGTCCAACGTACGTGGCCGGCAAGACAATCACACCGGATCGGGGCGGCCCGCGCGATCGAAGTGTCGTCAGATGATCGCGACGGCGTTCGCCGGTGAGCCGGTCGCGCCGGTGACGTTGAGCGGCTTGACGCTGAGGAAGGCCTCCCACCGCTGCAGCGCGTCCATGCGACGCGCCAACGGCCCGAGCCGCCACAGCTCACCGAGCGGCATGCCGAGCTTGGCCAGGAACTCCTGGTGCATCATGCCGCGGTCGTTCGGCGCCGACTGGACGAAGGGCGAGCCGGGCACGGGCGGCAGGCACTCGACCGCGAACGTGTCCGCCGCGAGCAGGGCGAGACCCGAGTCCCAGGCCCAGTCGAGCACCTCCTCGCTCTGCTCGATGCCGGTGGCGCGGCCGAGGGCCTGCTGGGCCAGCTTCTGCTCGGCGGTGAGCTCGAGGAACCACTCGCACCACCCGGTGTGGAGCATGGCGATGTCACCGGCACGCAGCTCGATCGCCTGCGCGGTGAGAGCCTGGTCGATGTAGTCGAACGGGATCGGCTGGCCGGCCTCGTGGTCGAGAGTCTCATCGCGCCGGGCGAGGAGGCCCGCGATGTCCACCAGGACTCCCCGGCTGACGATGGGGCGGTCGGCCCAGACCTGGATGCCGATCTCCTCGGTCCCCGGGACGATCAGCTCGTCGGCGGTTCCGCCGTAGAACCCGACGTCGTCGGCCCGCCGGTGACGCAGCCCGTCGACCTGGGTCGAGGACTGGAGGTAGTAGCCGGCGAGGTAGTCACCTCGGTGAGCCGGGTTGTTGCCGTAGATGACGTGCTCGGCCGGCTTCTGGTCCCTGGACATCCCGGGCATGAACGCGTCGATCGGGTAGTCCAGCCCGAAGGTCTCGCCCAGCTGGACGAGTCCGGCCGCTGCCACCACGCTCTGCTCGTCCGCGAACGAGGGTGTGCCGCGCCACGGGTTCTCGAAGAGCTCCCAGGACGTCCCTCGCAACGGGTCTGGCCGGTCGTGGAGCTCGGCCCTGCTCGGGCGGTCGTGCGTGGTCATGATGTGTCCGTTCATCTCTCAGACCGGCTGAAACGCCGGCCCCCGCGCGGCTTGCCTCAGTATCTCGCGCTTCGCCGTGCCCTAGAGTCGTTTTCGATGCCCGACAACTGGCTGAACGAGACCCGCGAGTCGTACGACACCGATGCCGCCGGCTATGCCGAGAAGGTACGCGGCCTTCTGGACGATCGTCCGTACCTCCGCGCCGGTCTGGCGGTGTTCGCGGAGGCTGTGCGTGAGGGCGGGCCGGTGGCCGATGTCGGCTGCGGGCCGGGGTACGTCACCCGGCATCTGCACGACCTCGGCGTCGACGCGTTCGGGATCGACCTCTCCCCCGAGATGATCGCCATCGCCCGGCAGGACCATCCCGATCTCGGGTTCGAGGTCGGGTCGATGACCGATCTGCCGCTGGCGGACCGGTCTCTCGGCGGCGTACTCGCCTTCTGGTCCGTCATCCACATCCCCGACGCGGCGGTGCCCGGAGTGTTCGAGGAGTTCCGGCGGGTACTGCGGCCCGGCGGGTCGGTGCTGGTCGGGTTCCACGTGGGAGACGAGACCCAGCACTCGACCACCGGCTACACCGGACGCGCGATCAACGTCGACACCCATCGCCGTACGCCCGAGCAGATCTCCCAGTGGCTGCGCGAGGCCGGGTTCAGCATCGAGGCCGAGCTCCTCATGCGGCCCGACGACGAGGTTCCGGGCGCGATCGTCTTCGCCCGCAAGCCTCTATCCAACTGATCAGGAACGAAGAAGCGTACGGAGCCTCTGCCTACCTAGGCTCGTCTCAACAGACCAGCTAGGAAGGAAAGACCGATGGCGAAGAGCACCACGTTCACCGAGGAAGAGAAGGCGGCCATGAAGGAGGCCGCCGCCGAGCGCAGGACGGCCGCCAAGCGTGGCACCGGCAGCAAGAAGGCCGCGGCCGACCTCGCGGACTGCCTCGAGAAGATCGAGGCCATGGACGACAACGACCGCGCGATCGGCGAGACGCTCCACCGGATCGTCACCACGCACGCGACCGACCTCGCCCCGAAGACCTGGTACGGCATGCCCGCCTACGCCAACTCCGACGGCAAAGTCGTGGTCTTCTACAAGTGCGCCGGGAAGTTCAAGATGCGCTACGCCGAGGTCGGCTTCCAGGAGTGGGCGAACCTCGACGACGGCGACATCTGGCCGACCGTCTTCGCCGTCTCCACGATGACCCCGGCCGTCGAGGAGAAGCTCACCGAGCTGGTGAAGCGGGCAGTCCGCTAGCCGGCGTGATGCTCGCGGTAGCGCCGGTAGAGCCGCTCCAGGAACCCTTCGAGCTCGGCGGCCATCTCCTCGTCCAACGTGGGAAAGGAGAAGGTCGCCTTGCCCGTACGGCGCTTGCGGAACGCCTCCGATGAGCCCTCGAGCGCTTCCGGCCAGGTGTCGACGGCGATCGCGTAGAGGCTGACCTTCTGCGCGCTCCGCTTGACCGCCGCGAAGTAGTCATGAGCGCCCGAGCCCGGCCAGCGCAGCGACGGCATCCCGTAGATCGTCGCGTCCTCGAGCTCGTTGCGATAAGGGTCGAGGAGCGCCCAGATCCGGCTTTCGACGGCATCGAGGTCGGCCATTGTGGGAGCGTACCGAACGCGTGGCGCTAGCCGAGTCGTTCAGCAGCGACGGAAGAGCCGGAACCGACGGCTTCGCCGATCATCCGTGGCTGCCGGTTCGCGACGTCTCCTCTCTCGCGCCGCACCTGGACCGGCTCTTCTCGCCCGCATCCTGAGTCACAGATCGCATCGCTGTCCGGTCTATCGGGTGCACCGTTCATCGAGGAGGACTCCCATGTCACTGACCGTGCTTCAGGAAGCGAAACCGCCCTTCATCCCGGAGGGGGCGCACGCGATGACGATCGTCATCGAGTACCCGCCGGGCGACCCCGGCACCCCGCCGCACCGCCACCCCGGACCGGCCTTCGGCTACGTGCTGGAGGGCGAGATGGTGTTCGAGCTCGAGGGCGAGCCGCCGCGGGTCGTCCGCCCCGGCGAGGCGTTCTGGGAGCCGGGCGGGGATGTCATCCACTATCAGGACGGCAACAACCGCGACGACATCCCGGTGCGGTTCACCGTCACGATGCTCTGCGAACCGGGCAAGCCGATGCTCGAGTTCGTGTCCGAGCAAGAGCTCCAGGCGAAGGGATGGTCGCGGAGCTGAACTGACCGGGCCCG
>NZ_JBHZPJ010000033.1:0-15610 GCF_042788075.1 Nocardioides sp. YIM B13467 | reverse complement strand
GCTCTCAGGCGGTGTTCGGCTTCTCGTTGAACGTACGGTGCGGCTGCACGACGGCGAGGAGCTCGCGGGCGACATCGGGACCGAGGGCGCCCCAGTGGTCCTTGTAGCCGTAGACCCCGGCGAGAGTTCGCGACTCGTAGTCGCCGTTCATGACCTCGATGTCGTGCGGTGTGATCAGGGCGGGGTGGGCGACGCCGACGGCAGCGGAGACCTTCGACAGCTCCCGGCGCAGGGTCCTGAGGTAGCTGGCACAGCGATCGCCCTTGTCCTGCGGGTCGAGGCCGCCGGAGAGCCACTTGCTCTGCGTCGCGACGCCGGTCGGACAGCTGTCGTCGTGGCACTTCTGAGCCTGGATGCAGCCGATCGACATCATCGCCTCGCGGCCGACGTTGACCATGTCGGCGCCGAGCGCGAAGGCGACAGCGGCGTTCTCCGGCAGGCCGACCTTGGCCGAACCGATGAAGGTGACCGAATCGGTCAGGCCGAGCTCGGCGAAGGTGCCGTAGACCCGCGAGAAGCCGATCCGGTAGGGCATCGCGACCGCGTCGGAGAAGATCAACGGCGCGGCGCCGGTGCCACCCTCGCCGCCGTCGACGGTGACGAAGTCGACGCCCCGCTCGCCCGATCGCATCTTGCCGGCGAGCTCCTGCCAGAACTCCATCTCACCGACCGCCGACTTGATGCCGACCGGCAGCCCGGTCTCGGCGGCGATCATCTCGACGAAGTCGAGCATCGAGTCGACGTCGTGGAAGGCGGAGTGGCGAGACGGAGACACGCAGTCCTTGCCGAGCTCGATGCCGCGGATCTCGGCGATCTCCGGGGTCACCTTGGCCGCCGGCAGCAGTCCACCGAGGCCCGGCTTGGCACCCTGGGACAGCTTGATCTCGATGGCCTTGACCGGCGCGGTGGCAACCCGCTCCTTGAGCCGGTCGATCGAGAAGGTGCCGTCGGCGTTCCGGCACCCGAAGTAGGCGGTGCCGATCTGCATCACCAGATCCGCACCACCCTCGAGGTGGTAGGGCGAGATGCCACCCTCGCCGGTGTTGTGCATCGCCCCGGCCCGGCGTGCGCCCAGGTTGAGCGCCCTGATCGCCGGCCCGGAAAGCGACCCGAACGACATCGCCGAGATGTTGACGACCGACTCCGGCCGGAACGCCTTCGCGCGCCCGCGCGGGCCCCCGAGCACCTTCGCCGACGGGAGCCTGGCGGCCCGGTCGTGGTCGTCGGGCAGGGAGTCGGCGAAGGTGCGGTGCTTGATGTGGATGTGGCCCTGGACGTGCTCGATGTCGTTGTCGGTGCCGAAGCCGAAGTAGTTGTTCTGCTCCTTGGCCGAGGCGTACACCCAGCGCCGCTGGTCCCGACTGAAGGGACGCTCCTCGTCGTTGTCGGCGACGATGTACTGCCGCAGCTCCGGCCCGATCTTCTCCATCAGGTACCGCGCGTGCCCGATCACCGGGAAGTTCCGCAGGATCGCGTGCTTGCGCTGGGTCAGGTCACGCGCGGCGACCACGCCGGCGGCAACTGCCACTCCCCCGAGGAGGGTCGTCATCTTCATGTACGTCTTCCTACCCGGGCGGTCACCCGTTGTAAAAGTCCGCGACCGTGTCGCCGGGCGTCGCTCAGGCGAACTCGGGGATGACCTGCGACTCGAAGAGCTCGATCGAGGAGCGGTCGTAGGCGGCGTCGCCGAAGTAGGTGATGGCGTACGTCATCCCCAGCTCCTCCATCGACTTCAGCTTCTCCACGATCTGCTCGGGCGTGCCCGCCAGCCCCTGGACGCCACTGCGGCGGGCATGCTCTGACCCGGCGGCATCCCCGAGCGACTTGGCGAGGTGGTCGGCGTACCAGTCGATCTTGTCCTGGACATCCTTCTCGGTCTCACCGATGAAGACGTTGTAGTTGGACGAGCGGGTGATCTCGGAGAAGTCGCGGCCGAGGTTGTCGCAGTGGCCGCGCAGGATCTCCGACTTCGCCCGGAACGTCTCGGCGTCGCCGGCAAAGTTGGTGTAGTCGGCGTACTGAGCGGCGATCTTGAGGGTCACCTTCTCGCCGCCGCCGGCGATCCACAGCGGGATGCCGGAACGGCCCTGCTGAAGAGGCAGCGGCTGACAGATGGCGCCGTCGACCTGGTAGTACTTCCCGTCCAGCGACGAGATGCCCTTGGTCCAGGCCTGCTGGAAGATCTGGACGCCCTCGCGGAGCATCCCGAGACGGTCGCGCGCCTCGGGGAAGCCGTAGCCGTGGGCCCGCCACTCGTGTTCGTACCAGCCCGCACCGATGCCCATCTCGATCCGTCCGCCGCTGATGTGGTCGGCGGTGGCAGCGACCTTCGCCAGGTAGGCCGGGTTGCGGTAGGACATGCACGAGCACATCTGCCCGAGGCGCACCCGCGACGTCACCGCGCCCAGGCCCGCCATCAGCGACCAGGCCTCGTGGGTCGCCTGGTCGGAGGGCTCCGGTGTGGTGTGGAAGTGGTCGTAGACCCAGATCGACTCCCAGCTCCCGGCATCGGCGTGCAGAGCCAGGTCCTTCATCGTCGTCCACTGGTCCGCCGGGTCGATCCCGACGAGGTCGAAGCGCCATCCCTGCGGGACGAAGAAACCGAACTTCATGTCTACTCCTTCATGGATCCAACCGAGTGCCACGGACAACCTATCCGTCGGTGCCAGCCGATACCCTCATGATTTATGAGCGCACTCGCCGGACTGGTGGACAAGGGCCTGATGGCTGCGGACTGGGCCGAGGCGCTGTCGCCGGCCGAGCCGCAGATCGAGCAGATGGGCCGCTTCCTGCGCGACGAGCTGGCGGCCAGGCGTCCCTACCTTCCCGATGGCGACCGGATCTTCAACGCCTTCCGGCGCCCGCTGCGAGACGTACGCGTCCTGATCGTCGGCCAGGACCCCTACCCGACCATCGGGCACCCGATCGGGCTCAGCTTCGCGGTCGAGAAGGACGTACGTCCCCTGCCGGCATCGCTGCGGAACATCTATGCCGAGCTGGCCACCGACCTCGACCTGAAGATGCCCGAGCACGGCGACCTGTCGACCTGGGCCGACCACGGCGTGATGCTGCTCAACACCTCGCTGACGGTGCGGCCGGGTGCCCCCGCCTCCCACTCGAAGAAGGGCTGGGAGGAGGTCACCGGGCGGGCGATCGACGTCCTCGGCCGACGCGGCGGGCCGCTGGTCGCGATCCTGTGGGGCCGGCACGCGCAGAATCTCGAGCCACGGCTCAACGGGGTGCCCGCGATCAAGTCCGTCCACCCCTCGCCGCTCTCTGCGCGCCGGGGGTTCTTCGGGTCCCGGCCGTTCTCCCGTGCCAACGCCCTCCTGGTCGAGCAGGGCGGTTCCCCGGTCGATTGGTCTCTGCCTGATTGAGCTCTGTCCGATTAGGATCGCCTCATCGGCCCATCGGCGCGGTGAACGGGGGTCACGTGGACGAGAACACGACCGGACCGACGCTGTCGGTGTCACGGCGGCTCAAGATCGGCGGGACCATCGTCGTCGTCCTGATGGCGGTCTGGGCCGCCGTGCTCGGCGGACGGGCCCTCCTGGAACGGGCCGATCCGCCGGAGTTCCCCGCGACCGACGTACGCGACTGGGCGACCTTCGCCGACCACCTCGTCCTCGGCACCGCCGGCCCCGCCGACACGGACCGGCTCGAGGTCACGACCGTCCTGTGGAGCCGGCAGGGAGCCCACCCGATCGGCCGCGGGATCACCCTCGACGCCGACATGACCGAGGGCGAGGCGTACGCCGTGCCGGTGGCCTGGCTCGAGGGCGGCGGCGGACGCTGGGTGGCGCTGGCGGCCGAGGCGGTGCTGCCCCTCGACGGTGGGCGGGTCACCGGGGGTGGCCAGACCTGGGCGGCCGACCATGCCGGGGAGTCGCCCCGGGGCCTCGCCACCGAGCTCTACGAGACGGGTCCGCACCCGGCCGCCGTCCCCTACCTCTATGAGAGTCTCGAGCAAAGACTCGCCGCTGTGGAGCGGTAGGTAAGATTTCAAGCGTGAGCCAGGACTCCCCCACGCGGCCCCAACGCGCCAACTGGCTTCGGGCCGGCATTTGGTCGCTCGGCTTCGTCGCCCTGCTCTGGGTGCTCGAGGCCACCGACTACATCAGCGGGCACCAGCTCGACACGCTCGGCATCCAGCCGCGCACCGACGCCGGCCTGCTCGGCATCGTGTTCGCTCCGGTGCTCCACTTCGGCTGGGCCCACCTCTACGGCAACACCCTGTTCGCGCTCGTCCTCGGGTTCCTGGTGCTCGCCTCGGGCGTCGGCCGCGGGATCGTGGCGACGCTCATCATCTGGGTGGTCGGAGGTGTCGGCGTCTGGCTGATGTCGCCCCCGGGCAGCATCACCGCCGGCACCTCGATGCTGATCTTCGGCTGGCTCGTCTACCTGATCCTGCGCGGCCTGTTCAGCCACCGCGTCGGCCAGATCGTCATCGGCGTGCTCATCTTCCTGGCCTGGGGCAGCCTGCTCCTCGGCGTACTCCCCGGGCAGACCGGTGTCTCCTGGCAGGGCCACCTCTTCGGCGCGATCGGTGGCGCGCTGGCGGCCTGGCTGCTCAACGACCCGCCCAAGAAACAGGCCCAGAAGCAGTCCGTCTGAAGCTGCAGTCGCAGAATACTGCCATGCAGATCCTCTCCATCCAGTCGCACGTGGCCTTCGGCTACGTCGGCAACTCGGCGGCAGTCTTCCCGATCCAGCGCCTCGGTCACGAGGTCTGGCCGGTGCTCACGGTCAACTTCTCCAACCACACCGGCTACGGCGCGTGGCGTGGACCGGTCGTGGCCGCCGACCAGGTCGCCGAGGTCATCGAGGGGATCTCCGAGCGCGACGGTCTCTCCACCGTCTCCGCGGTCCTGTCCGGCTACCAGGGCGACCCGGCTGTCGGCGCGATCGTCCTGGATTCCGTACGACGAGTGAAGGCGCTCAACCCGCGGGCCCTCTACTGCTGCGACCCGGTGATGGGTGACGTCGGGCGCGGCATGTTCGTTCGCGAGGGTATCCCGGAGTTCATGCGCGACGAGGTCGTCCCGACCGCCGACGTGATCACGCCCAACCACTTCGAGCTCAACTTCCTCGCCGGCCTCGAGTCGACCGACACACTGCAGGAGGTGCTCGCCGCCGTCGACATCGTCCGTGAGTCCGGCCCGTCCAACGTGCTGGTGACCTCGGTGATCACCAAGGACCCCACTCACCTCGACCTGGTAGCCGTCTCCGACGAGGGTGCCTGGTCGGTCACCACTCCCCTGCTCCCGATCTCCCCCAACGGCGGCGGCGACGTCACCGCGGCGGTCTACCTCTCCCACCTGCTCTCGACCGGCTCGACGCCGGCCGCCCTCGGCCGCACCGCGAACACCCTCTTCGCCATCCTCGACCGCACCCTGAAGTCCGGCCGCCGCGAGCTCGAGCTCGTCGCCTCCCAGGACGACATCGCCAACCCGCCGACGACGTACGAGGTCACTCAGCTCCGCTGATCAGTAGGACTTGCCGTCGGCGTAACGCTGCCGCCGCCATGCCCTGCCGCTTCCCCGGTTCTTGGCCTTGTACGTCGGCAGTTGGCTGTCGCAGTTCGGACAGACCAGTCGCAGGTTGTCGCGTCTGTTGTTGGTGGCATCTCCGTCGATGTGGTCCAGCACAAAGGTCAGCTCGATGTCGTTCCACGTGGCTGGGCACGCGCATATCGCACATAGACCCACCTGGTCCTCCATCAAGTGGAGTTTCACGTAATGGCGCCTACTCCCGCTGAGCGTTGCCTCACCGGTCTTCAACCATCGCTCGATCTTCTCGCGACGTTCCATCGCCCGCTGGCACGCGTTGCTACAGAACCTGAGCTGGTGGCGCTTCACAAGGGGCGCGCCACACCCCACGCAAACTCTCATGGCGGTGACATTAGATGTGACCACCGACAACCTCGTGGAGCCGGTGACAGGACTCGAACCTGCGATCTTGGTCTTACAAGGACCCTGCTGTACCAACTCAGCTACACCGGCACGCCGGCGAGGAACGCCGGCCGGACAATCGTAGCCAGTCGCAGGCCGATGTACGCAGCCGGCGCGGCTAGCGAGCCGGATCGAGCGGGACGTACTCGTGGGCGGTGAGGGCGCCGTTGGTCTCCAGCTCGACGGACTGGACACCGACGGGGAGCCCGTCGGCATAGGTGATCAAGGTGACCTCGGCGGTACGGCGGATCTTCCCCATCGCGAAGGCGTACGCGGCGCCGCCCGTGGTGCCGTTGGTGTAGGTCCAGCCGCTCTCACCGTTCTCGCCGGTCACCTCGCTCGGTCCCTGGTGGACGTGACGGTGGCCGCCGACGACGAGGGTCGCGCAGCCGCGTCGCAGGGTCTCACGGCCCAGCGACGGGTCGTGGACGAGGAGGGTCGCGACGGGCTTGCCCTCCTCCTTCGAGGCACAGGCGATGCCGGCCAGCTTCTCGCCGGCCTCCTCGAGGGTGACGCCCTTCTCGTCGATCCAGTTGCCGAGGCCGCTGGTGCGCGGGTCGGGTACGCCCAGGAGCGTCGAGCCGCCGGGGCCGTCGACGACCTCGCCGTCGAGCACGGTCCAGCCCTTCTTGGCCAGGTAGTTGCCGACCGTCGGGCCGTGGTCGTGGTTGCCGGTGACCGCCCACTTGTCCAGGCCGTCGCTGGCGTCGGTGAGCGAGTCGAGGGAGAAGGTCTCCCAGTCGGACCCGGTCGAGGTGTCGTCGCCGGCGTCGAGAATGCCGGTCGCGCCGCCCTCGTCGGCGATCGCGCGCACGACCGCGTCCATGCCGACGTTGTCGTGGCGGTCGGAGACGAGGACCGACACGGTCTCGTCCTCGCCCGGCTCGCGCAGGGCCAGGTCCGGCACCTCTTCCACGACCTTCTCGTAGAAGGTCCGGCTGGAGTTGTAGGTGTCGACGGCGCTGGCCACGAGCCGACGAGTCTGGTTGGCGTAGGCGTCGCCGCGGACCTCCACATCGGCCAGCTCCTCGGGCACAGGGATCGCCGCGCCGAGGAAGTCGGCCAGCGGAGTCCATTCGCCGGTGACCGGCCCGGCCTCCTGGTCCGCCGCGGACGCTCCGGACTCACCCCAGGGCTGCCAGACCGCGACCGCGAGCACCGCCACCGTGACCACGCCGATGCCCACCGTGGTGAGACCGTGCCGCGTACGAACCGATTCCTTGATACGTCTGCGCAGGTCGGCGCGGCGTTGGGACCCGGGCAGCCACCACAGCAGAACTCCCCCGGTGACGATCGCCAACGAGACCGCGGCGCCGCGGAGTACGGCAGCGACGAGCATCGAATCGACCTGCTCCACCACGACCGCGCGCTGGCCGTCGGGAGCCGAGCCGAGGACTGCGTAGCGCTCGAAGAGCTCGTCCATCGACCGCAGCTCGGTCTTCCCGAGGGTCACGTCGACACCGATCGGGCCCCCGACGTCCAGACGTACGTCAGGCAGCACCGGTCCGGTGTGGATGATCGCCTTCCCGGACAGCGTCGGGCGCAGGACCGAGTCGTGGCCGGCCAGGACCACCTGGCGTTCGCTGGACAGGAAGAGCCACGTGCTCAGCGCCACGGCCAGCACGAGCCACAGCACTCCGAGCCCCGCCCAGACGGCGAGGCCCCGAAACAGAGTGCGGCGAGAGGTCAGCGACGCGCCTCCGCGACCGCGTAGAGCACGACCGACGCGGCGACGCCGGCATTGAGGGACTCTACGGAGTTGACCATCGGGATCGACACTATCTGGTCGCAGGTCTCCTGGACCAAGCGGGAGAGCCCGCCGCCCTCGGCACCGACGACGATCACCAGCGGACCGTCGGCGAGGCCCTCGGGGGCACCCAGCTCGGGCAGCGTGATGTCACCCTCCATGTCCAGCCCGACGACCATGCAGCCGGCCTCCTGGTAGGCCTTCAGCTGCCGGGTCAGGTTGACCGTCTGCGCGACCGGGATCCGCGCCGCGGCACCGGCGCTCGTCTTCCACGCGGCGGCGGTCATCCCGGCCGCACGCCGCTCCGGGATCACCACGCCGTGGGCGCCGAAGGCCGCGGCCGAGCGCACGATGGCGCCCAGGTTGCGCGGGTCGGTGACCTGGTCGAGCGCGACGATCAGCGCCTTCTCCCTGACCTCGGCCGCGCGGTCGAGCAGGTCGTCGGCGTGGGCGTACTCGTAGGCGGGGATCCGCGCAGCGAGGCCCTGGTGGCCGTTGAAGCCGGTCAGCCGGTCGAGCTCGACCTTGGTCACCTCGAGCAGCGAGATGCCCTTCTCGGAGGCGAGCATGAACGCCTCGCGCAGTCGCCCGTCGCGCTCGGCACCCTCGGCGACGTAGAGCCCGTTGACCGGTACGTCCTCGCGCAGTGCCTCGACCACGGAGTTGCGTCCGATGATCCACTCTGCGTCGCCGGCGGCCCGCTTGCGCGGACCCTTGTTGCGCTGCTCCGCGGCCTGAGCCGCCTTGTGGGCCTTGTGGTAGGGCCGGTCCTTCGCCTTCGGCGTCGGGCCCTTGCCCTCCAGACCCTTGCGCCGGTTGCCGCCGGTGCCGACCTGGGCACCCTTCTTACGTCCCTTCGCGATCGCTCCGCGACGCTGGGAGTTGCCTGCCATCAGTTAACGCTCCATTTCGGACCCTCAGGGGTGTCCTCGATCTCGATCCCGGCGTCCTTGAGCCGGTCTCGCATGGCATCGGCGCGGGCCCAGTCCTTGGCGGCGCGCGCCTCGGCGCGCTCGTCCAAGACCCCGCGAACAAGTACGTCGAGCGCGCCGGTCAGTTTCTCGTCATCACCGCTCGCCGGGCCCCACGCCGGGTCGGCGGGGTCCAGACCGAGCACGTCCAGCATCGCGCGGACGCTCGCGGCGACCCCGCGCAGCGCCGGGCTGTCGCCGTCGGCGAGCAGCTTGTTGCCCTCACGTACGACCTCGTGCAGGGCGGCCACCGCGGCTGGGGTGCCGAGGTCGTCGTCCATCGCGTTGACGAAGTCGGCGCAGGGCACGCCGTCGGCCGAGATCTCGCCGATCGCAGACGCCGCGCGCTCCAGGAAGCCTTCGATCCGCTGGAACCCGGCGGCGGCCTCCTCGAGCGCCTCGAAGGAGAACTCGACGTGGGACCGGTAGTGGGCCGCGACCAGGTAGTAGCGCAGCTCGATGCCGCGTACCTTCTTCAGGACCTCGGGGATGACCAGCGAGTTGCCCAGCGACTTCGACATCTTCTCGCCGGCCGTCGTGATCCAGGCGTTGTGGAGCCAGTAGCTCGCGAAGGGCCGGCCGGCAGCGCGCGACTGCGCCTGCTCGTTCTCGTGGTGCGGGAAGCGCAGGTCGATGCCACCGCCATGGAAGTCGAAGGCGGGACCGAGGTACTTGCCGGCCATCGCCGAGCACTCGATGTGCCACCCGGGCCGTCCCAGACCCCAGGGCGAGGGCCAGGAGGCGGTCTCCGGCTCGGAGACCTTCCGTCCCTTCCACAGCGCGAAGTCACGTGGGTCGCGCTTGCCCCGCGGGTCGGCGTCGGCAGCGGCCTCCATGTCGTCGACCTTCTGCCCCGACAGCTCGCCGTAGGAGGGCCAGGAGCGCACGTCGAAGTAGACGTCGGCCGAGCCGTCCTCGGCAGCGTAGGCGTGCCCCTTCGCGATCAGCTCCTCGATCAGCGCGATGATCTCGGGGATGTGACCGGTGGCCAGCGGCTCGTAGGTCGGCCGGGCGACGTTGAGCGAGGCGTAGGCGGCGTCGAGCTCGCGGTGCATGGTGTAGCCGAGGTTGTACCAGGGACGTCCCTGCTCGGCTGACTTCGCCAGGATCTTGTCGTCGATGTCGGTCACGTTGCGGATGAACGTGGTCTCATAGCCCGATGCCCGCAGCCACCGCTGCAGCACGTCGAAGTTCACCCCGCTCCGCACGTGCCCGACATGCGGCTCGCTCTGCACGGTCAGACCACAGACATAGAGCGACGCCTTGCCGGGCTGCAAGGGGGTGAAGTCACGTACTTCACGGGTCGCCGAGTCGTAGAGCCTGAGTGCCATACCCCAAGTCTAGGGACGTACGCGTGTTCCCTACCTATCGCGACGCACGATGAGCGCGGTTGCGATCGCGGCGACGCCCTCGCCTCGCCCGGTGAGCCCGAGACCGTCGGTGGTCGTGGCGGTCACGGTGACGCTCGCGCCGGCTGCCGCGGTGAGCGCCTGGTTGGCCTCGTCGCGGCGCGGACCGATCTTGGGCCGGTTGCCGATCACCTGCACCGCGACGTTGCCGATCTCGAAACCGGCCTCACGGACCCGGCGCGCGGCCTCCGCGAGCAGGACGACTCCGGCGGCCCCTGCCCACTCGGGCTCGGAGGTGCCGAAGTTGGACCCCAGGTCGCCGAGACCTGCCGCGGAGAAGAGCGCGTCGCAGCAGGCGTGCGCCGCGACGTCCCCGTCGGAGTGCCCGGCGAGGCCCTGCAGCTCGTCGGGGAAGGCGAGGCCGGCCACATGCATCGGGACACCGTCGGCAAGGCTGTGTACGTCGGTCCCGATGCCGACCAGAGGAAGCTGCACGCTCCGCAGTCTCCCAGATAGGACTCAGGCAGCCTTCCGGTGGCCGACGTGGATGAGCCCGTCGACGACCCGGACCTCGTAGGCGGGGATGGTCACGTGCGGGTCGTCCAGACACTGTCCGGTACGCAGGTCGAACCCGTGCCGGTGAGCCGGCGAGGCCACGAATGGCACCCCGTCGCGCACCCCGACGATGCCCTTGGCGATCACCGACGCCTTGGCGAACGGATCATGGTTGCCCAGGGCGTAGACGACGTCGTCGGGCATCCGGAAGATGGCGATGGCCTGCCCGTGGACCAGTGCCGTGGCGCCGCGCTTCACCTCGAGCGCGTCGACCGGGCAGACGGACTGCCAGTCACCCTGGTCGTCCCGCTGCGCTCGCTGGCGCTCGCTCATGACGTCGCCGGCCCGAGCCGCTTCGTCCACATTCGTCGGGTCCTCCCTTCGGTGGATTTGAACCGTAGGACGCGTGAGGGACACCTCCTGTTTCGCTCTGTTACGCGTACGTAAACACCAGCGCCCAGCCCACCTGCCGCCTTCTCCGCCGAACGGATAGCCTCCAGGGGTGCCCGCCGCTCTCGTCCTCCTGGCCGCCGGATCCGGCACCCGCGTCGGAGCCGCCACCAACAAGGTGCTGCTCCCGCTCGACGGGTCCGACGATCCGGCCTCCTCAGCCCTCGGCCTCTCGCTCCGGACCGCTCTGGAGGTGCCCGACGTACGCCGCCTCGTCCTGGTCGTGCGCAGCGGCGACGAGGAGGCGGTCGCGGCCGTCGCCCAGCCCCTGCTCGGCGATCGGGAGGTCGTGATGGTCGCCGGTGGCGACACCCGGCACGCCTCCGAGCAGGCCGCGCTGGCCGTGCTCCGGGCCGACATCGAGGCCGCCGGGGAGGACGGCATCGACGTGGTCGCGATCCACGACACCGCCCGGCCGCTGGTGTCGCCCGAGCTGTTCACCGTGGTCATCGGCGTCGCCCGCAAGCACGGTGGTGCCATCCCCGCCGCCCCGCTCAGCCACCTCTCGACGCGTGACCTGCAGCCAGTGGCAGGTGCGCTCGTCGGCGTACAGACACCGCAGGCGTTCCGGGCGGCCGACCTCCTGGCCGCCTATGCCCAGGCCGCGGCCGACGGCTTCGACGGCACCGACACCGGCGCCACCCTGGAGCGCTACGCCTCGGGCGTACGCATCGTCGCGGTGCCCAGCTCGTCGCTGAACCTCAAGGTGACCTTCGCCGACGACCTCGGCGCGGTCAGAACTCTGCTCAACTGACGGCGCTGGCCGACAGCGCTTCGAGCAGGCGTACGTCATCCTCGGACGCGACGCGGCGACCGACCGGCGGCGCCTCGACCGAGACGACCGGGAACCGACGGGCCAGCGAGCCCGCGATCTCGGCGAAGTCGCCGGTGGGCCAGTCGTCCAGGGCGGCGACCACGGCCGGCGGCAGCACGATCGGCGAGGCGACCGAGACGAGCGAGGTGCGGTCGATGGTCGCGCCGAGCACCGGCACCCCGTCCTCGATGGCGAGGTTCTTGACCGTGTCCGTGACCGGGCGTACGCCGACCACGACAGCCTCGCGCGCGAGCGCGGTCGAGACACAGTGGGCGATGAAGGCCGGCGGGGTCATCGGGCACAGCGAGTCGTGCAGGACGAGCGGCTCCTCGGCCGCGACCATCCCCTCCCACGAGGTGGTGAAGTCGACGGGGGTCACTCCGGACTCCCCGAGGGACCAGGTCGCCGCGGCGACCAGCGCCTCGCCGTGGATCAACGTGAACGGCAGCGAGCCGCGGTCGTCCTCGGCGACGAACCCGAGGGCCGGTGGAACCTCGGCGGACTCATCGATCTCGTCGTAGTCGGCGTAGGGGTCCTCCATGGGGCCACCGTATCGGCCCCGCAGAGCACCCCGCCGAGCCCCCCAAAAGCGCGAAACAGGCCCCGGGTTTCCCCGGAGCCTGTAACGCAGACCGAAACCAGCCTCAGCTGGCCAGCACCTCGTCGAGGAGGACTTCAGCCTTGTCTTCGTTGGTGTGCTCGCACAGCGCGAGCTCCGAGACGAGGATCTGGCGTGCCTTGGCGAGCATGCGCTTCTCCCCGGCGGAGAGGCCACGGTCACGCTCACGACGCCACAGGTCACGCACGACCTCGGCGACCTTCATGACATCGCCGCTGTGCAGCTTCTCCAGGTTTGCCTTGTAACGACGCGACCAGTTGGTCGGCTCTTCGACGTGCTCCGCACGAAGCACCTCGAAGACTCGATCAAGCCCGTCCTTGTCTACGACGTCTCGAACTCCGACGAGCTCGAGGTTGTTGGCCGGAACACGCACCACGAGGTCCTGCTGAGCGATGATGCGGAGGACCAGATACTGCCGCTCCTCGCCCTTGATGGTGCGCATCTCGATGTCTTCGATGACGGCCGCGCCATGGTTCGGGTATACGACGGTCTCGCCGACGGTGAAAGTCATATTTTTAGGTACCCCTTCCTAGGGCTATAAGTCTACCACGGATCTTAGAATTCGGATTCCGTGTTTGCGCAGGTCAGGGGCTCAATCTGGGGTTGACAGATTGACAACTTGTGTGGTTCCGCGCGCGCAGGCCCGTCGAACGTGGCAGCATGGCTGATTTCGAAACGACTCCGAAATCTCCTCGTAGCCAGCCTGTTGTCCTGCGCGGCTCGGCCGCGTGCCCGATACTGCCGCCATGGCGAATGCATCGCAGAGCGCCCCCAAGACCATCTTCACCGTGTCGTCGCACGCCCAGGATCAGGACCCGGAAGAGACGCAGGCCAGCGCGTCGGCCGTTCCTGATGCCCCGGCAGGCAGAGCAAGCGTCATGGACAAGGTGGGCAACTGGGCCCCGTTCCTCCTCATCCGCTCCGCCCACCCCCGTCAGGCGGTACTGACCGCCATCGGCCTGTCGGTGGCTGCCGTCCTCGCCGGGCTGACGACGCGCGAGGTGACGCTGGTCGCGGTCACCGTGCTCGTCGGCCAGGCGGTTCTCGGCTGGCACAACGACCTCGTAGACCAGGCCGTCGACCGTCGTCACGAGCGCGAGGGCAAGCCGATCTCGGACGGCCGCCTCGAACCGGGCAGCGTCTGGTTCGCGCTGTGCTGCGGCGTACTGCTCGTCATTCCGCTCTCGGTCACCTCGGGCACCGTCGCGGGACTGTTCTACCTCGGCTCGCTGGTGCTCGGGATGCTCGCCAACGTACTGCTGCGCAAGGGCCTCTTCTCCTGGGTCCTGTGGGCGGCGGCCTTCGCCTGCTACCCCGGATACCTCTCGTACGCCGGCTGGGCCGGTGAGTCCGCCGGCGAACCGCCCCACTGGGTGATGGTCGCCCTCGCGGCGGCGCTCGGTGTCGGCGTGCACTTCCTGACCGCGCTGTGGGGCCTGGTCGCCGACAACGAGGACAAGTGGACGTACCTGCCGCTCAAGGCCGGACTGAAGCTCGGGGCCGGCAAGCTCCTCCTCGTCACGCTCGTCTACATCGCCCTGGTGATCGCCGGGATGCTGTACGCCGCGAGCGCCGTCGGACTGCGTGCCTGACCCTTTTCCGATATCGCAGGATCGGGCGGATAGAGTGTCGCGCGTGACGACCAAGGTTATGCAGAAGCGGCTCGCAGTGACGGGCGCACTCGTGGCTCTCGCCCTTCCGGCGCTCACCGCCTGCAGCAGCTTCGACTACGCGACGGACCGGCCCAACGAGATCACCCACGGCGGCTCGACGCTCGACGGTGCCATCCGGATCAACGCCGCTCGCATCGTGACCGCGCAGGAAGGCTCCGGCGTCCTGGTCGGCACCTTCTCGCTCGACCCGGCGATCAACCCGGCGGTCGCCGGCAAGGCGCTGCCGTCGGTCACCTCGATCGCCACGGCGACCGAGGCCGAGGAGACCGTCACGCCCGAGTCGTTCACCCCGATCGAGCTGCCGAAGTCCGGCATCATCAACCTGGCCGACCCGGCCGTCGGTGGCATCGCGGTCACCGGCGACTTCAAGCCGGGCGACAGCATCCCGATGACCTTCACCTTCTCCGAGGGCGAGGAGAAGACCATCTCCGTCCCGGTGGTCACCCAGTGTGGTCCGTACGCCGAGGTCGTCGCCGCCGTCGACGAGACCACGAAGCCCGCGAAGAAGGGCAAGAACGCCGAGGCCCAGGCGTCCGAGGACGCTTCGACCCTGCCGGCCGACGAGCCCGCCGAGAGCGAGCACGCGACCGAGACCGAGGCTGAGGGCGAGAACGCAACCGAGGGCGAGGCGCACGACGAGTCCGCGGGCACCATCTCCGAGGACCCCTACTCCTGCGAGTTCCCCCCGGCCGCTCTGCCCGGTGCCGAGGAAGCTCACTGATGACCTACAAGCTCGTCCTTCTGCGTCACGGCGAGAGCGAGTGGAACGCGCTCAACCTGTCCACCGGCTGGGTCGACGTCGACCTCACCGACAAGGGCCGGGCCGAGGCCGTCAACGGCGGCAAGCTGCTGGCCGAGGCCGGGATCCTTCCCGACCTGGTCCACACGAGCCTGCTGCGGCGTGCGATCAACACCGCCAACATCGCGCTCGACACCGCCGATCGCCACTGGATCCCGGTGCGCCGCGACTGGCGTCTCAACGAGCGCCACTACGGCGCGCTCCAGGGTAAGAACAAGTCCGAGACGCTGAAGAAGTTCGGCGAGGAGCAGTTCCAGCTGTGGCGTCGTTCCTACGACGTACCGCCGCCGCCGATCGAGGCCGACTCGGAGTACTCCCAGGCCGGTGACCCGCGCTACGCCGACATCGAGGTGCCCGCCACCGAGTGCCTCAAGGACGTCGTCGCCCGGATGCTCCCCTACTGGGACTCGGCCATCGTGCCCGACCTGAAGACCGGCAAGACGGTCCTGGTCACCGCCCACGGCAACAGCCTGCGCGCGCTGGTCAAGCACCTCGACAACATCTCCGAGGCCGAGATCGCGAAGCTCAACATCCCCACGGGCCAGCCGCTGGTCTACGAGCTCGACGAGTCGCTGAAGCCGGTCATCGCCGGCGGCACCTACCTCGACCCCGAGGCCGCGGCCGCAGCCGCCGAGGCAGTCGCCAACCAAGGCAAGCAGTAAGACCAGCAATCCCGCCGGGT
>NZ_JBHZPJ010000032.1:0-7717 GCF_042788075.1 Nocardioides sp. YIM B13467 | reverse complement strand
CCGAGCAGCTTTGTCGAGACCTCAGCCGGCGGGGATCTCCACCTGCTCCTTGAACTCGGCGATGGTCTTGTCCGAGCCGATCACCTTCGCGCCGTCGCGGACGTACTCGACGAGGTACGTGTCAGCCTTCTCGTCCACCTCGAAGGCGATCCAGCCGGTGTGCTCACCGCCATCGCGGCGCGACACGTCCTCGAACGGCGTACGCTTCGCAGCGGTCAGCTCCGTGGCCACCTCGTCGGTGTCGGGCGACCAGAAGTCCGCCCCGTTGTCCCAGGAGATCTCGAAGTTCCCGTCCTGGATGAGGCCGCCGTACTCCTTGCCGGGCTTGACCTTGATCTGGAGCAGCACGATCTCCCCGCCTTCCGCGATGAGCTCGGCCTCCTCCGTCGACTGGAAGTCGCGGACTGCGGAGATGACCTCGATCGTGTCGCCCATGTCGGGGTCCTTGAGCGTCTTCCCGATCTTCACCTCGGCCTCGGCGCCGGCAGGAGCCGCGGACGCGGACTCGGAGGCCGGCGCGCTGGACTCGACCTCGGCCGCAGCGTCTGCGTCCGAGTCGGTCGCCTCGGAGCCGCACCCGGTCAACGCGAGCGCGAGGCCGAGGCTGAGGCCGACGGCGGCCGATCGACAGGTCCGGACGGTGGTGCGAGTGCGCATGAAAAGGGTCCCTTTCAACAGTGAATGTTCCCGAGATCGAGAGGTACGGCGTCACCCTGGCAACCCGAGCCTCTGGTGGTCGCTCTTCACTTCGGCGTGTCGCGCGGTGATCTGCACGACATCGCCCTGGCATTCGCCTATTCGCTGTTCTCGGCCAGCCACTCCGGGTTGATCGCCAGCGCCGTGACCCTGGTGTCCTTGGTCGGGAAGTCGACGTCCTTCACCTCTACCTCGAGAGCCAGCGACGCCTTCCCCGTGGCCAGGTCGGTGCGCACCAGGCTCAGCTCTGTGAGCTCGGTCCACACTCGATCGCTCCGACGCCTGGAGCGCTCGTGGAGGTCGCTCTCGTTGGTGACCGTGTAGGCGTGATGCGAGGAGTACGCCAGCACCTCCGCGTCGAGCCCGACGGAACCCTCCAGGAAACCGACCTTGCGAGCACGGATCGGCGCAGCCTCGGTGGTCGGCAACGGTGCGCTCCACATCGTGTTGCTGACGACCCAGAAGAGCTGTCCGTCCGAGACCGTCACCCGATCCGGCCCTCCGATGCGCGATGAGTGGTCGTCCTCCGGATAGACGATCTCGTGGTCGACGGCGACTTGCGCCGCGGGCGTTTCCTTGGCCGTGTTCCAGACCCGCACGAGGTGCTGGTCGGCGTCGTTCTCCCACCCTTCGTAGACGATGCCGTCGACACAGGGCGACGTCGTGCCCGGGAAGGTCGAGGGCTCCAAGGTGCTCAGGATGTCCGCACCGTCGTGTGGATAGGCCGACGTCAACGCGGCGCGGTTCAGCTGGCTCTCCGGGATGGACCCGCTGTCGTCCTCGAAGGCCTTGGTGTCGGTGCCCCTTCCCGATGAGAACACGCGCTCACCGCACACTGCCGCGGTCGATGTCTGACCGTACGGAGACACCCGCGTCGTCGCCTTGCCGCTGTCTCCGTCGATGTAGGTCACGAACGGATCCTTGGACCCGTCCTCGGGGCTGAACCCGATCAACGTCCCCGCCCCGACCGGCACTCGATACCACTCGTGTTGCGTCTCGCGCTCGTCCCCACCACTCGTACGCTCGTTCGCGGTCAGTCCGGACTCATCGATCACGTAGTCGTGGCTCCGGTCGGACGTGGTGATCCCATCCTCAGTCCACGAGATCGCGGCGCCCTCGACCCGGTCGAGCTCGATCGCACGAGTCTTCCCCTTCGGGGAGACCAGCACGAGGTAGCTGGAGTCCTCGCCACCCTCCTGGATCCGCATCGCCAGAACCGCGTCCTCGGTCGCGAAGTCCTTCGGAGGTGGGCCGACCTGGCCACACCCGGAGATCAGAGCCACCGAAGCCACCGCCATCGCCGCCACACGTCGAGTCAACGCACACATCCCGTCGTCAGTAGATGAGTCAGGAGGCGCCACAGCGGAAGCCCCCGAGATTCCGAGCGGGGATACGGTACGCGCCCGGCCCCCACAGCGCCCCACCGCCCCGGCTCGGACTCCCAGCCGTCGCGGTTAGGGTGAGGGCGTTCAATCTCGGGAATGGAGTGATCATGAGCCTTGGTGCCGTCGCCGCCTTGCTGATCGGCATCGCGATGCTGATTCTCCCGGCATGGCTGACGATTCATCTGGTACGCCGCCAGCGACGCCTGG
Organism: Nocardioides sp. YIM B13467; assembly: GCF_042788075.1. Taxonomy (NCBI): domain Bacteria; kingdom Bacillati; phylum Actinomycetota; class Actinomycetes; order Propionibacteriales; family Nocardioidaceae; genus Nocardioides; species Nocardioides sp. YIM B13467. Next base: position 5,429 of record NZ_JBHZPJ010000032.1, on the reverse strand, counting down.
CCACCTGGACCCGCACGGAGGCGACGATCCGCCACGTCTGGAAGAAGAAGTACGAGTCCTCAGCGACCGGAACATCCACGACGGAGACGTCCATCAACGCGCGCTACGAGTACCGCGACACTGCCGGGATCCAGCACGTCGGCGAGGTGGAACACCTGGCGCGCCCGAAGGTCGGCGACGTCATCGAGATCATCTACGACCCCAACGATCCAAAGACCAATGAGACCGTCTCTGGCGGCTCCGTCGTCGGCCGCGTTCTCAACTACAGCGTCGCCTTCGTCGTCTTCGGCGGTATCGGGATCTTCCTGATCCTCGCGTCGCTCAACCTGATCTCGGCGTAGCGATCAGGAACAGGCCGTGAAGGATCTACTCGGAGCACTCGCCGTCGCACTGATCGGCACCCTGATCTGTGCCTCGGGCTATCTGAACTTCCGCGGCGCCGAGAAGCGAACTCGAGGTAGTCGCCGCTGGTCTCGAACCAGCGCCCACGTCACAAGGCGTGGAAACAGGATGTCAGCGGAGCGGCCGGCGACTGACGTACCACGTCAACTACACCTTCACCGCCCCCGAGACGGGCGGCAGGTACTACGGCCACAGCGAACACGGCTCCCAAGGCGTCGAGACGGCTGACATCGTCGACGTGATGTACGACCCCAAGGCTCCCCACAACAACGAACTACCCGTGGCCCGCTTCGCGCTGTCGTTCTTCCCGATCGCCTACGGCTCCCTCACCGTCTTCGGCGCTGTCCTGACTCTCGGAGGTCTGATCGGCGCAGCCGTGATCAGCGCCACCTTGATCCGCTAGCGCACCTGCTTGTCGCTCGCATCGAACTCACGCCACCCCACGTGGCGATACTCGAGCACCCGACGCCACTCTCGCTCATCGAGCCCATCGAGCTCGGACCAGTACCCCAAGGGCATCTCTCGAAGTCGCTTTCGGTCGCCTTCATCGACGTCGACCAGACGGCGATGGATGAGCACGTCGAGAAGGCGGTCCCGTGCGGCGCGGGCCCGATGTCGCTTGTCGGAGCTCCGTGGCCCACGCCGCGGTGGCTTCCGGCTCTTTGCCCCGCCCTCGGGCCTGGACACCAACTCCAGGACCAGATTGGCCAAGCCCAAGGTCCCAGCGCCAAGGACCAGGACCGACAGCCATGGCATCGTGGCGAGATCCAAGACCAGCAGCAACACGTACGTCACCGCTGACGCGATCGCGGTGACCCCGGCCAGCGCAACCTCCAGAACGCTGCGCCGTCGAGTCTGCCACCACGCGGACAACCCTGTGCCGGCTACGAGAACGGCAGCGCCGAAAGCGATCCGCGCCAGCCACAACAACAATCCCTCCGCGCCCGTCTCCTGGCCGGCGGCCAGCGCAACCAGCACCAAACCCCACGCGGCCGAGCCGAAGAGCGGAAGAGCGATGAGCGCGAGCAGCCCCATGGCCACGGCGCCGGCGGCGTTCAGCACAAACCGGCCCGGAAGCGGTGGGTAGCTCCGCTTCAAGACCGCCGCCTCAGCCTCGCCCCAGCTGAACGGCTGCGAGAACGGTTCCGTATGCGCCCACCCGTCAACTGCCTGACGAGCCCACTCGTCGCGGGCTTCATCTGTCTTGCGCGCCCATTCCAGCACTGCCTTCGGCGCAGCCATCAGTGCTCCAACCCGAGATCGATCAGCGCTTTGCGACTAGGCCGCCGGCGGCGCCCAGCGAAGGGTCGAGACACATACGTCGAACGCCGTCTTCCACCCCACGAACACCGGATCAGTCGCCGACATCTCCACGGGCCTCGCGACCGAAGCCGTCAGCTGCAGGCCACGGCGGTGGTTCGACCCAGGGATCGGCGTAACGTAGACGATCGAGGTCATGACGATCGAGCCGCCTTGGAGCTCCTTCGTCGACTCCCGTTCGAACCGGATGAAACGCTTGTCGCCGAAGAGCGGCTTCGCGTCGTACGTCTGGATCGCATGTGTCACATAGCCATCGAGGCTCTCGCCGTTCGGCGCGCGGCGGATGGTGGCGAACATGGAACCCGGGATGTAGACGTCGCCCGTCGGCTGCCCGGTGGCCGCGAAATAGGCGATCACGTTCTGCTGCTTCATGAGCGAGAACGCCTGATCCATCTGCATCCGAAGCTGCGCGTGCAGGTCGGGCCGGTTGGCAGCCATGCAACGCTGCTTGATCTCGGCATCGATCGCGTCCCGGTCGGAGTCGTCCGGAACGTGGCGCTCCCATCCATCGAGGAGCTTCAGGTGGAACTCCGGGTCCTTGGTTGCACCCAGCATCTCCCTCAACGAGCTTGCGCCGTTTCCAGACACCTCAAGCCTTTCCGTCAGCACTGGCAGTCAGAGGACTACGGTCCAGTGCATCAAATTCATCGTAAGACACGATTGAACGCGAACGCAGGGTGGTCAATGCTTGGCGCCGCAAGGCGAGAAGCACTTCCAGCTCTTCCGAAGTCAACGCACTGACGTCGACCGCCGGCGGCTTCTCCCTGGAGTAGAGCCGGAACTCCGCCACGATCACCGCGATCCCGAACACCAGCAGCAACGCCGGTGCGATCACGAGGGGAAACCGCGGATATGCAGCCGGGTCGCTCGTGAGGATCAGGACCAGAAGCAGGACGGTCGAGACCAACACGAAGACCGAGAACCCGAACAGGGACCGATCCCACTGCCGATGAGTCGAGCGAACCCACGGCACGAAGTGATAGAGCAGGGCAAGGAGTCCGAGCGCGCATCCGATGTATACGCACGGAACCTCAAAACCCGGCGAGAAGTCTTCGGAAAACTTCCTCGCGCCTCCTCCGCTGGCAAAGATCGCCACGGAGAACAGCGGTCCGGCCAAGCCAATGAGCGCCACCCAGAACATCAACTTGGCAGCAAGGTTCGCCGCTCCTGAGCGGCGACGCTTCCTCTCAGCTGACTCCAGTTCGATCTGCGCGTAGTCCAGAACGACTCGATTCAGCTCGTTGATGTCGAAGCGATCGAAGTTGCTGTGCACGGTTGCCCAGTTTCCTGGATCGATCGCTGCCGCCTTAGGCATTGGAAAGCTGCTCCCATTCGTCAACTTGGTTTCGTGTGAGACCCGGAACCGGGCTGGCCTCGAAGGGACGACCGTCCGGATCGAGGAGTGAAAGGCTCGAGAGGATGATCGGCATCTGAGCGATCGTGAGCTGGAACGCCAACGGCAGGCCGGACTCCACGATCAGCCCCACACCGCCGGCGTCGCCGCTGAAGGCATAGACCGCAGTGGACAGATGGAGGTCATGCCCGTCGACGCTCTCATCGCGCGATGCGATGCACTTGATACCGGGGCCGAGCGCCGCACCGATGCACTCGTCGACGTCGAAACCAGACTTCTCCCACGCCTTGACGTCGAGGTCACCGGCCTCGGCAAGGACGAGCCTGACCCGGCTGACGATCGGGACCGTCATCGGCCAGTGAAGCATGGTGACCAGCCTGCCCGGCTCACCGATGGTGGCGAGGGAGTCCGTCAGGATGCGGCGCACGTCCTCGTCGGACTGCCGGCTCGCGTTGGTTCCGAACCACTCGCGGACTCGGGCACACTCGGTCGACACCCACGCGTCGGCGCCCTGCCCCGGTTCACTGGGAACAAGCGTCCATTCGCGTTGTGGGTAGATTCCTTCAGCTCGCCACGTTCCGACCACGGTCGTCCTCCGATTTGATTACAAGCTCCGAGCAGCACACATCATGCATGGAAGGTCGGCCGATCAGGCGAAGATGTCGACGGCTGAGTCGGGCAGGCCCTGGATCGTGTTCACCGTGCTGTAGAAGGAGTTGGCCTGCTTCGCCAGTGCGCCCTGAATGTCGCCGGCGGCGCCCCAGATCTTGCCGTACTCGCTGATCCGCGTGAAGTCACCGACGTCGAGGCCGGCGTGAAGGCTGGTCATGATGTCCGGGAATGCCTTGAGCTTGACGGCGTCACCAACGCCGCCCGCGGCCTTGTACGCAGCCGAGAACTTGGCGAACTTGCCCGCATCTGTCAGGGCACCGACCGCATCGGCCATCTTTCCGAACTTGCCGAACGGTATGACGTCGAGAACCGCTAGCCCAAGGTCGACGATCGAACACTTTCCGGCACAGAACTGGATGGTCCTCGCAAGAAGAACAAGCGCCGATACCGCCATCGCGATGGCCGCCAGGGGTCCCGCAATGAACAGGGCCGCCACGAAGAGCACCATCGCAACGATCTCGAGGACGGCGATGATGTCGTCGAGGACCTCCCAGAAGCCGTCCTCGATCTTGCCGGACATCTCGTTGCCGATGCCGCTGACCGCAGCGTCGTACGCGTCTTCCCAGGAGTCGTAGTAGCCGTCCCAGGTCTCGGCGGCGTTCTCCCAGTCCTTGCGGGCCTGGTCCTTCGCCTCCTCGGCGTCTTCTTCCTGCTGCGCCTCCGGGCTGCCTTCCTTCGGACCGGCGCCCGGAAGGTGAGTCGGCGCACCTTCCATGCTGTCGAACTTCGCCCACAGGTCCTCGCAGGTGTCGACCTGCGCCCTGATGAGCGGTTGCCATTGCTGAAGCTCTTCGCCGTACTTCGCGATGATCGGGCCCACCGGCGTGTAGAGCGCGCTGGCCTCTTCGAGCGTCTTGTAGGAGTCGCCGATCTTGTCCTGAAGCTTCTCGACGGCCTTGCCGTCCATCTCGCCGTTGGCGAGGTCGTGCTCGGAGATCTTCTTCAACTCTTCGTAGCAGGACTTCATCATCTCGCCCAGACGCTCGATGGCGTCGCCGCGCTCGATGATGCCCGAGGGGTTGCCCTCGACCGTCTTGATCTCTCTGCCCTTAGGGGATGAATCCATGGCTCATGTACTCCTTCGTCGAGCCCGCAAGGTGTCCTGATCGCCCGTCGCACGGTCACCGCGTTCGCGGTCCGGCGGACGTCCTACTTGGTCTGGAACTGGAGAGCAGTCTCGCTGTCCCAGTTCTCGAAACCGTCGACTACGCCTTTGACGTGCTCCTGGAGCTCCTTCAGGCTCTCCTTGAGGTCGTCGCGCTTGTCATCCCAGCGCTCCTCGAAGTCCTGTGCCTTGTCACGAAGGTCGCCACGGCCGTACGGGTTGCCGATGTCGGCCTCCAACGCCTCGGACTGGCTGGTCGCATTCTCGAACTCGTTGACAATCGAGTCGAGCTGCGTCGCGATCCTCGAAAGAGTCTCGACCTTGATCTTGACGTCCGCCATCGCTCGCTTCCCTTCGATCTTCCGTCAGTCTGCCCGGTCAAAGTGCCGAAATGCTGCTACGGGCGAGGCGACCGTTGATGTGTCGCCCCGCCCAGTAAGCAAGTGATCAGCCGCCGGCGAGCTGCGAGTCCAGGTCCTGGATCGCCGTGGCCATGTCACGCAGAGCCTGAGCCATGTCCTCGACACCAGCAATGGCGTCCTTCAGACCCGTGGTCATCTCCGTGTAGCCGTCCTG
>NZ_JBHZPJ010000031.1:0-27006 GCF_042788075.1 Nocardioides sp. YIM B13467 | reverse complement strand
CCAGGGCGATCCAGACGATCGCGAAGCCGGCCCAGCGGCCGGGAGGCATCGCCTCATGGGCGATGAAGACGCCGACGGCGAACTGCAGGATCGGGGCAAGGTACTGGAGCAGCCCGATCGTGACCATCGGCACCCGGATGGCGGCCGCGCCGAAGCAGGCCAGCGGGACGACGGTGATGACGCCGAGGCTGATCAGGAGGAGTACGTGGAGGACACCGTGGCCGAAGAGCGTGCCGTTGCCGGTTGCCTGGAGAGCGATGATCAGGGCCAGCGCGAACGGCGCCGTCACGGCGGTCTCGACGGCCAGCGACTCGAACGGCCCGACCCCCGCACTCTTCTTCAGTAGCCCGTAGGTGCCGAAGGAGAAGGCCAGGATCAGCGCGACCCACGGCAGCCGGCCGTAGTCGACGGTGAGCACGACGGTGGCCACGAAAGCGATCCCGAGCGCCACCCACTGCAGCTTCCTCATCCGCTCGCGGAGGATGATCACGCCCATCAACATCGTGACCAGCGGGTTGGTGAAGTAACCCAGACTCGTCTCCACGATCCGGCCGTTGTTGACGCCCCAGATGTACGTCACCCAGTTGATCGAGATCACCGCCGCAGCCGCAGTCAGCAGCACGAGCTTGCGCCGGTCGCGCAGGATCGCGGCCACCTGCTGGCGGCGCCCCACGATCAGCACCAGCGCTCCGGCCACGACCAGCGACCACACGATCCGGTGTCCGAGGATCTCCCAGGCCCCGGCGGGCTCCATGAGCGGGAAGTAGAGCGGGAACGCTCCCCACATGATGTAGGCCGCGGCGCCGAACATCACTCCACGCCGTTGCTCATTCACGTCGCAACGGTACTGCCAGGGCGTGGATACCCTTTACCGAATATCGCGCCTCGGCTCAGACGGAGCGGACGGCGACGATGTCGGCGAAGGCCTCGAGGGCCTTGCGGACGGGGCCCTCGGGGAGCGGCGCGAGGGCGGCCTTGGCCTCCTCGGCGCGGGACTGGACGTAGGCGCGGGCCTCCGCCAGCGCCGGGTGGGCGCGGAGGAGGTCGACGCACTCGGCCAGAGCCGCGTCGTCGGTGAGGTCGCTGTCGAGCAGCTCCAGAAGCCTCGCGTCGCCGGCGTCGGTGGACCGGCGGGCCAGCAGCACCGGGAGCGTCGGGACGCCCTCACGGAGGTCGGTCCCCGGCGTCTTGCCGGACTCGTCGGAGGCGATGTCGAGGATGTCGTCGGAGAGCTGGAAGGCGACGCCGACGATGTCGCCGTAGGCGAGCAGGGCCTCCTGGATCTGCTTGTCGGCGCCGGCGAAGAGCGCGCCGTAGAGGGCCGAGGTGGCGATCAGGACGCCGGTCTTCCCGGCCAGCACCTCGAGGTGGTGGTCGACCGGGTCGACACCCTCGGGCGGCGCAACGCCTTCGAGGATCTGACCCTCGACGAGCTTGGCGAAGGTGGCCGCCTGGATGCGTACGGCCTCCGGGCCCAGCTGGGCGGTCAGCTCCGAGGAGCGGGCGAAGAGGAAGTCGCCGGTCAGGATGGCTACGTGGTTGTCGAAGCGGGCGTTGGCGGTGTCCTCACCGCGGCGCACGAGCGCCTCGTCCATGACGTCGTCGTGGTAGAGCGAGGCCTGGTGGGTGAGCTCGACGACGCAGGCGGCGGTGATGACCTCGTCGGCGAGCTTGTCCGGGCCGTACTCGGCGGCCAGCAGCACCAGCAACGGCCGGAACCGCTTGCCGCCGGCCTCCAGCAGATGGGAGGCCGCTTCCGTGACGAACGGGGAGCTGCTGCGGGCGTAGCCCGCCAGCTTCTCCTCCACGATCGCCAGCCGAGCGCGCAGCCGCTGCTCGAGCTCGGGATCGGTGATCGGGAGGGCGAGTTCAGGGGCTCGGTCGGTGGGTGCGCTGGTGCTCACCCGATGAATCCTCCCGCATCCACCAACAGGCTGAGCACAGGGCCCGGAATTACACCCAACAAGACGGTGGCGACAGCGCTCAGTGCGATCACGACGGTGGTGGCGTACGACGGGGTCACCACCGTGGCCACGTCCTCGCGCGGGTCGGTGAAGAACATCAGCATCATCACTCGTACGTAGAAGAAGATCGCGATGATGCTCGAGCCGATCGCGACCGCGACGACGGGCCACTGACCGGCGCCCAGTGCGGCGGCGAAGACGCCCCACTTGCCGATGAACCCGGCCGTCAGCGGCAGCCCGGCCATGGAGAGCAGGAAGACGGCGAAGGTCGCCGCGACCCACGGGTTGGACCGACCCAGGCCGGCCCAGCGCTCGAGCGAGCCGACCTCGCCGTTGGGCCCGCGGACCAGGGACACGATCGCGAAGGCGCCGAGGGTCGCGAACCCGTAGGCGGTCAGGTAGAAGAGCACGGCCTGGGTCGAGCCGAAGGCGTCGGTCTGCACGCCTAGGAGCCCGGTCAGCAGGAAGCCGGTGTGGGCGACGGCGGAGTAGCCGAGCATCCGCTTCACATCGGTCTGGACCACCGCGAAGGAGGCGCCCAGCAGCATCGTCAGCACCGCGATGACGCCGATCGCCGGGCGCCAGATGTCGCCCTCGGCGCCGAAGGCGACATAGAAGAGCCGGAGCATCGCGGCGAAGGCGGCGATCTTGGTGGCCGCGCTCATCCACGCGGTGACCGGCGTCGGGGCGCCCTGGTAGACGTCGGGGATCCAGGAGTGGAAGGGCACCGCGCCGGTCTTGAAGAGCAGCCCGACGGCCATCAGGCCGATGCCGAGGAGCAGGAGCGTGCTGGAGCCGTCCTCGGCCGCCACCTCGGCGATCTCGGCCAGCGACATCGACCCGGCGAAGCCGTAGACCAGCGCGAGACCGTAGAGGAAGATGCCGGAGGAGAACGCGCCGAGCAGGAAGTACTTCAGCGCTGCTTCCTGGGAGAGCAGCCGGCGACGGCGTGCCAGCCCGGTCAGCAGGTAGAGCGGCAGGGACAGCACCTCGAGCGCCACGAAGAGCATCAGCAGGTCGCCGGAGATGCAGAAGAGCATCATCCCGCCGACCGCGAACATCATCAGCGGGTAGACCTCGGTGTGCTCCAGCCCTCGCTGGGAGGCGGTGCGCTCGGCCGGTGTGCCCGGCAGGGCCGCGGCCTGACCGGCGAAGGCGCTCACCCCGTTGTCGAGACGTCGCTCGGCGAAGAGCGCGACGCCGCCGAGCGAGACCAGCAGCACCAGGCCCTGGGAGAAGACCCCCGGGCCGTCGACGATCAGGGCACCCTCACCGGTCGAGGCGCCGAGGCTGGACCCGGCGCCGACGGCGACGGTCCCGGCGAGCGCGGCGACCAGGCCCGCCAACGCCAGCGACACCTGGGTGTTGAACCGCGCGGCGCGCGGCGCGAAGGCCTCCACCACGACACCGGCGCACGCCACGGCCAGCACCAGCAGGACGGGCCAGAGGGTGGCGTACGAAATTCCGGGGGACTCGAACATCGCGTCACTCACCTGCCTGGATGACATCAACAAGAGGAGCCACGACCGGTTGGGCCGCCGAGATCAGCGGTCCGGGGACGAAGCCGAAGAAGAGAAGGGCGACCAGCAGCGGAACGAGTACGCCGACCTCTCGCCGGTTGAGATCGGGGACCGGCTTGGAGAGCTGAGCGGGTCCGGTGAAGATCCGCTGGTAGGCCCACAGCACGTAGATGGCGGCGAGCACGATCGCGGTGACCGCGATGACACCGACCAGCCAGTGGTAGTCGAAGGCGCTGATCAGGACCAGGATCTCGGAGACGAACTGGCTCAGGCCAGGCAGGCCGGCGGTCGCCAGACCGGCGATCAGGAACGTGCCGGCGAGCACCGGCGTCGCCTTCTCCATCCCCCGCATCGACGAGATCGAGGCGGTGCCCTTGCGGGCGATCAGGAACCCGGCGATCAGGAACATCCCCGCGGTCGCGACACCGTGGTTGACCATATAAAGGATCGCCCCGACCAGGCCCTCACGGGTGGCCGCGAAGATGCCGAGGGTGATCAGCCCGAAGTGCGACAGGGAGGTCAGACCGATCAGGCGGAGCAGGTCGTCCTGCCCGATCGCCAGCACGGCGCCGTAGACGATCGAGATCAGCGCGAGCACCACGACGACGGGCGTCGCCCAGGCGGACGCCTCCGGCACCAGGCCCAGGCAGAGCCGGATCATGCCGAAGGTGCCGATCTTGTCGAGGACGCACACCAGGAGCACCGAGGTCGGCGTGGTGGCCGACTCGGTCGTGTCGGCCAGCCAGGTGTGCACCGGGAACAGCGGCGCCTTGACCGCGAACGCGATGAACATCGCCACGAAGATCCAGCGCTCGGCGGTGGTGCCGATGTCGAGCTGGGCGAGGTCGCTGATCAGGTACGACGGCGACCCGGCCTCCGAGGAGACCACGAAGAAGCCGATCAGCGCACCGAGCAGCACCAGTCCGCCACCGAGCTGGAACATCAGGAACTTGAGCGCGGCTCGGGCCCGGTTGGGGCCGCCGTGCTGGCCGATCATGAAGTACGCCGGGATCAGCGTCGCCTCGAAGGCGATGTAGAAGAGGAAGAGATCGCCGGCGGTGAAGGTGAGGAGCGCGAAGGCCTCCAGGGCCAGCGCCCAGGCGTACCACCGCTTGTCGTGGTCCTTGACCGCCGCGACCATCACGAGCGGGACCAGCACGACGGTCAGCATCACCATCAGCTTGCCGAAGCCGTCCATCTCGAGCGCCCAGTGGACGCCGAGCGGCTCGATCCAAACGAGATCGGTGTCAGGGGCCGTGAACATCGTGACGATGCCGGCGATCAGGGTGGCGATCGCGAAGCCGAAGGCCCACGCCTTGGGCCGAGCAGGCATCACCGCGGTGATCAGCGCGCCCGCGAACGGGATGAGGACGAGGATTGTCAGCATCAGTTGACCACCAGGATCGCGAGGGTCACCAGCACAGTGCCGCCGAGGACGGAGAGGGCGTAGGAACGTACGTAGCCGGTCTGTGCCTTGCGGAGCTCACCGGCGATCGCCGCGAGGGCGATCGGGCCACCGCTCATCAGGCCGTCGACGGCGTACTTGTCGGTCGCGAGGGCGCCGCGGGTGATCGCCATCCCGGGCGGCACCACGACGTCCTCGACGTGCGGGACGTGCAGGTAGGGAGTCGGCTCGGTCGTGATCGGGCGGCGCCCGAAGACGAACCCGGCAGCCGCGACGCCGATCGCGACGACCAGCACCGCGAGCACTGAGGTCGCCCAGACCGGGAGCGGGCCGTGGTGCTCGGCGTGGCCGATCGCGACCACCGGCTCGAGCCAGTGCTCGATCCAGCCGCCGAGCGCGAAGACACCACCGAGGACGGACAGCGCGGCGAGGACGACGAGCGGACCGGTCATGATCCGCGGCGACTCGTGCGGATGTACGCCCTCGGGCCACCGCTTGCGGCCGAAGAAGGCGAGCATCATCAGGCGCGTCATGTAGAACGCGGTCACGCCGGCGGCCAGGAGGGCGATGATGCCGACCAGCCAGCTCTCGGCGAAGGCGACCTCGAGGATCTTGTCCTTGGACCAGAAGCCGGCGAACCCGGGGAAGCCGATGATGGCCAGGTAGCCCATCGAGAACGTCAGGAACGTGACCGGGAGCGCCCGGCTCAGCGCGCCGTAGTGCTTGAGGTTCACGTCGTCGTTCATGCCGTGCATCAGAGACCCGGCGCCGAGGAACATGTTGGCCTTGAAGAAGCCGTGGGTGAGCAGGTGGAAGATCGCGAACGCGTAGCCCGGCCCGCCCAGCCCGGCGGCCAGCATCATGTAGCCGATCTGGCTCATCGTCGAACCGGCCAGGACCTTCTTGATGTCGTCCTTCACGCAGCTGATCGCGGCGCCCCAGATGATCGTCACCAGGGCGACGACCACGACGGCGGTCGAGGCGGCCTCGGCGGCGTCGAAGATCGCGCTCGACCTGACGATCAGGTAGACGCCGGCGGTCACCATCGTGGCCGCGTGGATCAGCGCCGAGACCGGGGTGGGGCCCTCCATCGCGTCGAGCAGCCAGCCCTGCAGCGGCACCTGGGCGGACTTACCGCAGGCGCCGATGAGCAGCAGGATGCCGAGCCAGTTGAGGGTGGTCGTGGTGGTGTCGCTGATGTCGATCGCCGAGAACGACGTCGACCCGAAGGTGACGAAGCAGAGCGCGATCGCCAACGAGAGGCCCATGTCGCCGACCCGGTTCATCACGAACGCCTTCTTGGCGGCCGCCGCTGCCGAGGGCTTGTGCTGCCAGAAGCCGATCAGCAGGTAGGACGCCAGACCGACGCCCTCCCAGCCGAGGAAGAGGCCGACGTAGTTCTCCGCCAGCACCAGCATCAGCATCGCCGCGAGGAAGAGGTTGAGGTAGCCGAAGAACCGGGTGCGCCGCTCGTCGTGGGCCATGTAGCCGACCGAGTAGACGTGGATCAGCGTGCCGACGCCGGTGATGAGCAGCAGGAACAGGCTGGAGAGCTGGTCGTAGAGCAGGTCGAAGCCCACCGACAGGTCGCCGGTGTCGAACCAGGTGTAGAGATGCTGGACGACCTGCCTGCTCTCCTCGTCGCGACCGAGGGCGGCGATGAAGAGGACGAGCGACAGCACGAAGGATGCACCCGCGAGCCCGACCGCGAGCCAGTGCCCGACCCGATCGAAGAGGGCCGGAGCAAACGGCCGGCCGATCAGGATCAGAGCAGCGCCGGCCAGGGGCAGCGCGATGACCAGCCAGATCAGCGAGAAGACGCCGCTGGCCTCGACAGGATTCACCACTTGAGCATCCTTGGCTCGTCGACCGAAGCCGTGTTTCTGGTGCGGAAGATGGTCATGATGATCGCCAGCCCGACGACCACCTCGGCGGCCGCGACGACCATCACGAAGAACGCGGTCACCTGCCCGTCGAGGTTGCCGTGCATCCGGCTGAACGCCACCAGGGCCAGGTTGGCCGCGTTGAGCATCAGCTCGACGCACATGAAGACGACGATGGCGTTTCGCCTGGTCAGCACGCCGATCGTGCCGATCGTGAAGAGGATGGCGGACAGGATGACGTACGCCGTGGTGTTGTCTGTCATTCGTCCTCTCCTTCGTCCGTGCGACCGCCGGCGAGGATGGCCGGGACCGACTTCGTGCTCTGCGACCCGTCCGGCAGCAGCGCCGGGGTGTCGTTGCTGTTGTGCCGTGCGAAGGTGCCCGGTGGGGGCAGCGGGCCGAGGTGCTTGCCGCTCTTCGCGTAGTCGGCGACCCGCTTCTGGGCCAGGTCTGTCTGGGTCTGCTTCGGGTCGATCCGCTCGCGGTGGGCCAGCACCATCGCGCCGATCGCGGCGGTGATCAGCAGCGCGCTGGTCGCCTCGAAGGCGATCACGTAGCGGGAGAAGAGGAGGTCGGCGAGGCGTTGAACATTGCCGCCCTCGTTGGCGCTGGCCAGCCCGCGCATCGTGGCGATGCTCGCCTGGCCGACGCCGGCGATCAGCGTCGCGCCCAGCCCGACCCCGAAGACGACTGCGAGCACCTTCTGTCCCGCGATCGTCTCCTTGAGCCTGTCGGAGGTGTCGACGCCGACCAGCATGATCACGAACAGGAACAACATCAGGATCGCGCCGGTGTAGACCACGATCTGCACCGCGAACAGGAACGGCGCCTCCAGCATCGCGTAGACCATCGCCAGCCCGATCATCACCACCGCCAGCGACAGCGCGGCGTGCACCGGCTTGCGCGCGAACAGGAGCCCCAGCGCCGCGATCACCATGATCGAGGCGAGGATCACGAAGCTCATCGGATGGGCTCCTTGGGCTCCGGCGCGTAGTAGGAGGTGTCGTCGTTGCCGAGGAACATCGGGTGCGGAGGCGCCTCCATCCCGTCCTCGAGCGGCGCGAGCAGGTCCTGCTTCTCGTAGATCAGGCTCTCGCGCGAGGTGTCGGCGAGCTCGTACTCGTTGGTCATCGTCAGCGCCCGCGTCGGGCAGGCCTCGATGCACAGCCCGCACAGGATGCAGCGCAGGTAGTTGATCTGGTAGACGCGGCCGTAGCGCTCACCGGGCGAGTAGCGCTCCTCCTCGGTGTTCTCCGCACCCTCGACGTAGATCGCGTCGGCGGGGCAGGCCCAGGCGCACAGCTCGCACCCGATGCACTTCTCCAGGCCGTCGGCGTGCCGGTTGAGCTGGTGCCGGCCGTGGAATCGCTCCTCGGTCGGCTCCTTCTGCTGCGGATACTGCTCGGTGACCGGCTTCTTGAACTGCGTCCCGAACGTCACCGCGAACCCGCTGACCGGGTCCCAGAAACGCTCCTTGAACGAGCGGTCGTCGTTGCTCACTTGGCCTCCTCAGGAGAGGGAAGAATGCGTACGCCGTTGGTGGTTGTCGGCACCGCCGGCGGTCCGAACACCAGCGGCTGGGCGGCCCCTCGCACGGCCCCACCCAGCGGCAGGGCGGGTGTGGGGAAGCCGCCGGTCGGCGTGGTGACCTGGGCCTCCTTCTCCGGAAGCCGGTTGAGGAAGCCGAGCACTACGACCACCGTGACGGCCAGACCGAAGCCGAAGAGGATCCAGTTGGGGCTGAAGCCGCCCTGGATCGCGGCCATCTTGATGACCGCGACGACGACGATCCAGGCGAGGCTCGCCGGCAGCAGGACCTTCCAGCCCAGCGACATGAACTGGTCGTAGCGCAGTCGTGGCAGGGTGCCGCGCAGCCAGATGAAGACCCAGATGAAGAAGAACATCTTCAGGAAGAACCACAGCACCGGCCAGTAGCCCTCGTTGGCGCCGGCCCAGACGGTGCCGAGGCCGAGCGGGGCTCGCCAGCCGCCCAGGAACAGGGTCGTGGCGAGCGCGCTGACGGTGGCCATGTTGATGTATTCGGCCAGGAAGAAGAGCGCGAACTTCAGGCTGGAGTATTCGGTGTGGAAACCACCGACCAGCTCACCCTCGGCCTCGGGGAGGTCGAACGGCGCGCGGTTGGTCTCGCCGACCATCGAGATGCAGTAGATCAGGAAGGACGGCAGCAGCAGGGCGCCGAACCACCAGTCCTCCTGGGCCGAGACGATCTGGCTGGTGGACAGGCTGCCGGCCATCAGGAAGACGGTGACGAGCGCCAGGCCCATCGAGACCTCGTAGGAGATCATCTGGGCGCTGCTTCGGAGTCCGCCGAGCAGGGAGTACGTCGAGCCCGATGCCCAACCGCCCAGCACGATCCCGTAGATCCCGATGCTGGCGATCGCCATCACGAACAGCACCGCGACCGGCATGTCGGTCAGCTGCAGCGGCGTCTGGACACCGAAGAAGTTGACCTCCGGACCGAACGGGATCACCGAGAACGTCACGAACGCCGGCACGGTGGCCAGGATCGGGGCGGTGATGAAGACGATCTTGTCCGCCTTCTCCGGCGTCAGGTCCTCCTTCAGCGCCAGCTTCACGCCGTCGGCGAGGGATTGGAGCAGACCGAACGGTCCGTGCCGGTTGGGCCCGATGCGGTGCTGCATCCGGGCCACGACCTTGCGCTCCCACCAGATGTTGAACAGCGTCAGCACGACGCAGACCACGAAGACCAGCAGGACCTTGATCGCGATGATCCACCATGGGTCCTGGCCGAACTGCTCCAGCCCGTTCACTGTCGCGCCCCCTCTATCGTCACCGTCGAGCCCGGCGATGCAAGGTCCGCCCAGACGCCTCGTCCGAAGCTGTTCGTCGGCACCCACACGGTGTTGTCGGCCAGCTCGGCCGCGATCGCCGGGAGCGTCCAGCTCCCCCGGTCGCCGGTGATCGTGACGACGTCGCCGACCTTCTCGTGGAGCTCGGCAGGGATGCGTACGAACGCCGGTCGCGCGGTCGCGGCCAGCGCCTTGTCGCCGCGCTGCAGCGTCCCGTTGTCGAGCATCAGGTGCCACGTCGCCAGACGAAGCCCCGCCGAATCGGTAGCTGTGGCGGCCGAGTCGGTGGTTGTGGGCGACGATTCGACACTGTCGCCCGCCACTTCTGCGGACTCGGTGCCCACAAGTGCGAACTCGGCGGTGATGTGGCCGAGGACCTCGGCGTCGGAGTAGGCGGCGGGCTTGTCGAAGACCTTCGGGAACGGGCGGCGGCGACCTTCCCAGGTGACGAAGGTGCCGGCCTTCTCGGAGGCGGTGGCGACAGGGAGTACGACATCGGCGCGCTCGGTCACGGCGGTGACCCGCTGCTCGAGGCTGACCACGAAGCCGGCCTGGTCGAGGGCGGCCAGGAAGGCGGCCGGGTCGGCGGTGTCGTCGGGGTCGACGCCTGCGACCACGAGGCCGTCGAGGCCGGCGCGGACCATGGCTTCGGCGTCGAGTCCGCCCTGACCGGGCAGCAGGTCTGCCTCGACCGCACCGCGGTCGCCGGCACGACGCGGCACCCAGGCGAGCCTGGCGCCGGTGCGGTCGGCGAGCTCGGCAGCGGCGGAGTAGGCGCCGAGGCTGGTCGCCAGCCGCTCCCCGACCAGGATCACCGAAGCCTCGGTGACCCCGCTGACCTGGGACAACGCGTCCTTCTCGGCGCCGGGAGCGGTCAGGACGACCTCGGCTCCGAGCTTGCGCGAGCCCTCCGAGGCGTACGGACTCAGGGTGGTGATCCGCAGACCGCTCTTGTTGGCCTTGCGCAGCCGGAGGAAGAGCGTCCCGGCCTCGTCCTCGGGCTCGAGGCCGGCCAGAACGACATGGTCGGCGGCGTCGAGGTCGGCGTAGGTGACGCTGGTCCCCGCGACGCGTGAGCGCAGGAATCCGGTCTCCTCCTCCGAGAGCGGGCGCGCGCGGAAGTCGATGTGGGGAGTGCGCAGCGTGTCGCGGGCGAAGGCGGCGTACGCCTTCGCGTCCTCCAGCGTCAGACGGCCACCGGGCAGCACACCCACCGAGCCGGCACCGGCCAGACCCTGGGCGGCGACGGCGACGGCCTCCAGCCAGGACGCCGGCCGGAGCTCGCCGTCCTCACGGACCATCGGCGAGGTGAGCCGGTCGCGGACGGCGTAGCGGAAGCCGAAGCGGTCCTTGTCGGTGATCCACTCCTCGTTGACCTCCGGGTCGTTGCCGGCGAGGCGGCGCATCACCTTGCCGCGGCGGTGGTCGATGCGGATCGCGGCGCCGCAGGCATCGTGCTCGGCGACGCTCGGGGTGGAGACCAGGTCGAACGGCCGGGCCCGGAAACGGTAGTCGTCCGAGGTCAGCGCGCCCACCGGGCAGATCTGGATGACGTTGCCGGAGAAGTAGGACGAGAACGGCTTGTCCTCGGCGATGCCGATCTGCTGCTGTGCGCCGCGCTGGATCAGCGCGATCCCCGGGTCGCCCGGGATCTCGGCGGCGAAGCGGGTGCAGCGCTGGCAGACGATGCACCGCTCACGATCGAGCAGCACGTTGGGCGAGAGGTTGATCGGCTTCGGGAAGGTCCGCTTGGTCCCCTCGAAGCGGGTCTCCCCCTGGCCGTGGGACATCGCCTGGTTCTGCAGCGGGCACTCGCCGCCCTTGTCGCACACCGGACAGTCCAACGGGTGGTTGACCAAGAGAAACTCCATGATCCCGTGCTGGGCCTTCACGGCCGTGGAGTTCTGCGTCTCCACCACCATGCCCTCGGCAACCGGGATCGTGCAGGAGGCCTGCGGCTTCGGGAAGCCGCGGCCGTTGCCGGCGTCGGGGATGTCGACCAGACACTGCCGGCAGGCGCCGACGGGCGCGAGCAGCGGGTGGTCGCAGAAGCGCGGGATCTCGATCCCGGCCTCCTCGGCCGCCCGGATCACCAGCGTGCCCTCGGGCACCGTCACATCGGCGCCGTCGATCTTGAGCGTCACATCGGTCACTGCACTGCCTCCGCCCATGCGGTCGACTTCTTGGCGTCGAAGGGACAGCCACCCTGCTCCAGATGGGCCAGGTATTCGTCCCGGAAATACTTGATCGAGCTAGTGATCGGGCTCGTCGCGCCATCACCGAGCGCACAGAACGAGCGGCCGAGGATGTTGTCGCACTGGTCGAGCAGCAGGTCGAGGTCCTCGGGCTTCCCGTCGCCCTTCTCCAGCCGCTCCAGCACCTGCACCAGCCACCAGGTGCCCTCGCGGCACGGCGTGCACTTGCCACAGGACTCGTGCTTGTAGAACTCCGTCCACCGCAGCACCGCGCGCACCACGCAGACGGTGTCGTCGAAGATCTGCAGTGCGCGGGTGCCGAGCATCGAGCCGGCCGCCTGCACGCCTTCGAAGTCCAGCGTCACGTCCAGGTGCTCCTGGGTGAACAACGGGGTCGAAGAGCCACCGGGGGTCCAGAACTTCAGCTCGTGCCCATCACGTACGCCGCCGGCCAACTCGATCAGCTTGCGCAGCGTGATGCCGAGCGGTGCCTCGTACTGTCCCGGCTTCTTGACGTGACCGGAGAGCGAGAAGATGCCGACGCCGGCCGACTTCTCGGTGCCCATGCCGGCGAACCAGTCGGCGCCGTTCTTGACGATGGCCGGGACCGAGGCGATCGACTCGGCGTTGTTGATCACTGTCGGGCTCGCGTAGAGACCGGCGACGGCCGGGAACGGCGGCCTCAGCCTCGGCTGACCGCGGCGCCCCTCGAGCGAGTCGAGCAGCGCGGTCTCCTCACCGCAGATGTAGGCCCCGGCACCGGCGTGCACGACCAGTTCGAGGTCGTAACCGGAGCCATGGATGTCCTTGCCGAGGTGGCCGGCGGCGTATGCCTCCCGGACCGCCGCCTGCAGCCGCCGGATCACGTGCAGCACCTCGCCGCGTACGTAGATGAAGGCACGCTCCGCGCGGATGGCGTAGGAGGAGATGATCACGCCCTCGACCAGGGTGTGGGGCGAGGCCATCATCAGCGGGATGTCCTTGCAGGTGCCCGGCTCGGACTCGTCGGCGTTGACCACCAGGTAGCGCGGCTTGGGCTTCTCGGGGTCAGGCGCGGGCAGGAAGCCCCACTTCACCCCGGTCGGGAACCCGGCGCCACCGCGACCGCGGAGACCGGAGTCCTTGACCATCGTCTGTACGTCCTCGGGGGCCATCCCGAGCGCGACATCGAGCGCGTCGTAGCCGCCCTGCTCGGCGTAGGCGGGCAGCGTCCAGGCCCGCTCGTCGCCCCAGTTGGCGGTCAGCACCGGGGTCAGAGTGTCAGTCATCGGACGCCTCCTCGGCGATCGTCTCCGACTCGGCGCGACGGGTGTCGGCCACCTCGACGGCCTCGGGCATCTCCTCGGGTACGTCGGCGGAACCGCGGGCATCCCCGGGTGCTGCCCAGCCGCGGTCGCGCGCGAGCTCCAGCCCGACACGCGACGCCGGCCCGGCCGCGGGCCCCTCGTCGACGAGCCCGTCCTCGAAGCCGGCGAGGACCCGCTCGGCCTCGCGCCAGCTCGTGATCCGCGCCCCGCGGGAGGCCACGACCTCGCGGCCCTCACGCAGGTCGTCGACCAGCTGCGAGGCCGACTCCGGCGTCTGGTTGTCGAAGAACTCCCAGTTGACCATCACCACCGGCGCGTAGTCGCAGGCCGCATTGCACTCGATGTGCTCGAGCGTGATCGCGCCGTCGGCGGTGGTCTCGTCGTTGCCCACCTCGAGCTTCTCGCGCAGGCAGGCGAAGATCTCGTCGCCGCCCATGACCGCGCACAGGGTGTTGGTGCAGACGCCGACGTGGTGGGTGCCGACGGGATGACGCTTGTACATCGTGTAGAACGTCGCCACCCCGCTCACCTCGGCCGGGGTGAGGCCCAGGACCTCGGCGCAGGCCTGGATCCCCTCGGGCGTGACCCGACCCTCGACCGACTGCACCAGATGGAGCATCGGCAGCAGCCCGGAGCGGGCCTGGGGGTAGCGGGCGGCGATCTCGCGCAGCTCGTCGTAGGTCTCAGCAGCAAGCGTCATCGGTCGACGCCTCCCATCACCGGGTCGATGGACGCGATCGCCACGATCACGTCGGCAACCATGCCGCCCTCGGACATCACGCTCGTGGCTTGAAGGTTGGTGAACGACGGGTCCCGGAAGTGGACCCGGTAGGGCTTGGTGCCGCCGTCGCTGACCACGTGGGCGCCGAGCTCTCCGCGCGGCGACTCGATCGCGGCGTACGCCTGGCCTGCCGGCACCCGGAAGCCCTCGGTGACCAGCTTGAAGTGATGGATCAGCGCCTCCATCGACTCGCCCATGATGTGGCGGATGTGGTCGAGGGAGTTGCCCTGGCCGTCGGGACCGACGGAGAGCTGCGAGGGCCAGGCGATCTTCTTGTCGGCCACCATGACGGGGGCGCCGTCGAGATCCTTCAGCCGCTTGAGAGCCTGCTCCATGATCCGCAGCGACTCCCACATCTCGGCCAGCCGGATCCGGAACCGCCCGTAGGAGTCGCAGGTGTCCCAGGTGATGACCTCGAAGTCGTAGTCCTGGTAGCCGCAGTAGGGCTGGGTCTTGCGCAGGTCCCACGGGTAGCCGGTCGAGCGCAGGATCGGGCCGGTCAGGCCGAGCGCGAGGCAGCCCTCCAGGTCGAGGTAGCCGACCTGCTCCAGGCGGCCCTTGAAGATCGGGTTGGCGTTGCACAGCGCCGCGTACTCGGCCAGGCGCTTCTTCATCAGCTCGATGAACTCGGTCACCCGCGCGACGGTGCCTTCCGGCACGTCTTGGGCGATGCCGCCCGGCCGGATGTAGGCGTGGTTCATCCGCAGCCCGGTGATGAACTCGAACAGGTCCAGGCACAGCTCACGCTCGCGGAACCCGATCGTCATCACGGTCAGGGCGCCGAGCTCCATGCCACCGGTCGCGATCGCCACCAGGTGGGAGGAGATCCGGTTGAGCTCCATCAGCAGGACCCGGATGACGTCGGCCTTCTCCGGCACCTCGGCGCCGATGCCGAGCAGCTTCTCCACCCCGAGGACGTACGCCGTCTCGTTGAAGATCGGGGACAGGTAGTCCATCCGGGTGACGAACGTGGTGCCCTGCGTCCAGGAGCGGAACTCCATGTTCTTCTCGATGCCCGTGTGGAGGTAGCCGATCCCGGCACGCGCCTCGGTGACCGTCTCACCCTCGAGCTCGAGGATCAGCCGGAGCACCCCGTGGGTCGAGGGGTGCTGCGGACCCATGTTGACGACGATCCGCTCGTCCTTGACGTCCTTGAGGGCGTCTGTCAGCTCGTCCCAGTCCTGGCCGGTGACGGTGAACGTACGTCCCTCGTCTTCCGT
Source organism: Nocardioides sp. YIM B13467 (assembly GCF_042788075.1). Classification (NCBI taxonomy): domain Bacteria; kingdom Bacillati; phylum Actinomycetota; class Actinomycetes; order Propionibacteriales; family Nocardioidaceae; genus Nocardioides; species Nocardioides sp. YIM B13467. The sequence goes on along the minus strand of NZ_JBHZPJ010000031.1, from coordinate 11,900 downwards.
GGTCGTCATGAGTAGCTCCTGCGGGTGTCCGGCGGCGGGATCGTCGCGCCCTTGTATTCCACGGGGATCCCACCGAGCGGGTAGTCCTTGCGCTGCGGGTGGCCCGGCCAGTCGTCGGGCATCAGGATCCGGGTCAGTCCGGGGTGGCCGTCGAAGACGATCCCGAACATGTCGTAGGTCTCGCGCTCGTGCCAGTCGAGCGTCGGGTAGATGGCCACCGCGCTCGGCACGTGCGGATCCCCGTCGGGGGCGCTCGTCTCGACCCGGACCCGGCGGTTGTACGTCATCGAGAGCAGGTGGTAGACCGCGTGCAGCTCTTTGCCCTGGTCAGCGAGGTAGTGCACGCCGGAGACCCCGGAGCAGAGCTCGAAGCGCAGCTCGTCGCGGAGCACCTGCAGGGCCTCGAGCAGCCGCTCGCGGCGTACATGGAAGGTCAGCTCGCCGCGGTGGATGACCGCCTCCGCCTCGGTGAAGGCGAGGGCGTCGGCGATCTCCTTGAACCAGCCGCCGTACGGCTGCACCCCGACGTCGCTCGTGCGGCTCGGCATCGCGTGCTGGCGAGTGAGACCGCCGTAGCCGCTGGTGTCGCCGGTGTCCGCCACTCCGAACATGCCACTGTTCTGGCCGCTGTTCTGGTCGCTCACCGCAGAAGTCCCGTCTGGTCGATCAGCGGCAGCTGGCGCAGCGCCGCGGTCTCGTTGGCGACCTCCTCGCGCTCGGCATTGACGCCCAGCGAGCCACCCTGGATCTTGTCGTGGAGCTTGAGGATCGCGTCGATCAGCATCTCGGGACGCGGCGGGCAGCCGGGGAGATACATGTCGACAGGCACGATGTGGTCGACGCCCTGGACGATCGCGTAGTTGTTGAACATCCCGCCGCTGCTGGCGCACACGCCCATCGCGAGCACCCACTTCGGCTCGGGCATCTGGTCGTAGATCTGGCGCAGCACCGGCGCCATCTTCTGGCTCACCCGGCCCGCCACGATCATCAGGTCGGCCTGCCGCGGACTCGCGCGGAAGACCTCCATGCCGTAGCGGGCGAGGTCGTACTTCGGCCCGCCGCTCGTCATCATCTCGATGGCACAGCAGGCCAGTCCGAACGTCGCCGGCCACAGGCTCGCCTTGCGGAAGTAGCCCGCCAAGCCCTCGACGGTCGTGAGCAGAACCCCGCTCGGCAGCTTTTCTTCGAGACCCATGTCAGTCCCAGTCCAATCCGCCGCGGCGCCACACATAGGCGTACGCCACGAACACCGTCAGCAGGAACAGGCCCATCTCCGCGAGGCCGAACCATCCCATCGCGTCGAACCTGACGGCCCACGGGTAGAGGAAGATGATCTCGATGTCGAAGATGATGAAGAGCATCGCGGTGATGTAGTACTTCACCGGGAAGCGACCGCCCAGCGCCTGTGGCGTGGCCTCGATCCCACACTCGTAGGGATCCGCCTTGGCTTGGTTGGCGCGGCTCGGTCCGACGACCGAGCTCATGATCACCGAACCGACCGCGAAGAGCGTCGCCAGTCCCGCCAACGCGAGCACCGGCACGTAGAGCTCCATCTCGCCTCCTACCCTGAGCGGCCCACCCCTTCTTGAGACTTTGTGAATAGAATCACAATGTGGGCCAACTCACATCCTGCCACTCCTGTGACGGATTGCAAGTGGGTTGCCGAAATGGCGCGCGGGCACTTTCCCGCCATGGCAGGAAAGTGCGGGCGCATCCGGCGGCAAACGCTTGCACAACCACGCCATGGCGGGGTTGTGGCGGGTCAGACTTGGGGGCTGACGGCCGGCCTCGGCGTGTCGAGGAAGGCTCGGGGGATCACGACGATCCGCTTCTCGGCGTTGGTCTGGGACGCCGGCCGTCCATCTGGGCCGACCGACACCATCTCGTACGTCACGGTGTGCTTGGTCGTCCGCCGGTGCCGCAGCCACGTGTGGTGCCAGGCGACGCTCCCCCACGGCCCTTGGATCTCGAGCCATTCGCCCACGGACCCGACGACGCTGGCACCGACGGGATACACCCTCGACATCCGGCCCGTACCGGTGAGCAGCCAGGTGAGCGGAATGAACAGGGCCATGAAGACCCAGAAGGTCGCGGACCAGAAGGAGCCGATCTCCAGCTGGAGTAGGGCATTGAGGCCGAAGACGGCCGGAAGCACCCACACCAAGGCGCCGGACTGCGCCCGCAACCATGCCCGGAAGAGCCGCCACCGCAGCGTCCGATCGACGACGATCGGAGCCCCCGCCAGCGGCGCCGCCACCGGCGTACGGCCTGCTCTGTCCGCCAGCTCGCGCCTGATCTCCGGCCCGATCAGCTGGGCCGGGAAGTCGACCCACCGCGCCAGCTCATCTGGCCCGGTCGGAAGATACGCCGGCATGACCAGGGTGTTCGGACCGTCCTGTCGACACCGCACGAGCACCGGCCCCACCTCGACCTGCGACAGCCGCGACCACGGGTAGAAGGTGAGTCGGTTGAGCGTACGCACGCCCAGGCCTGTGGGCGTCGTCCACGCCGTGAGCGTGGCGCCGACCGGGAGCTCGCGCTCCGCCTGGCGACGCAGCCCCCACAGGGGCGCCGCCAGCTGGATCAGCAAGATGGCGACCCCGAGGACGGCCGTCGCCGCCAGCTCGACGGCTCCGCCGACAGGGCCCATACCCGGATCTGGCATCCCGAGCCAGAAGAGACCGGCCACCACCAAGGGCAGAGCCAACCCCTGGATCCAGTACGCCCACATCCGCAGCCGCAACCCCACCAAGGCCCGCTTGAGCCGACGCTGATCTTCGAGCGTGACGGTCCAGTCCGTCACCGAGCCCGGCACCACATCCACATCCACGAAGGGCTCCTTGGCATCCCGCAGTTCAGGGTCGCCGCAGCGTACTGGATACCCCAGAGGGAATGTTGAGGTTCATTCGATGGTGGAACCCTCACGAAGCTACCGATCACCGAACGTACGCGGCACGGAGATGATCGTTGGACCGATCTTGAACGCGACCGCGCGACGAGTGACCAGTCGGCGCGCGATATCCGCCTCGGTGATGCTGAACATGTTCGACGGCGTACGGAGCGTCAACCCGGGCCCGTAGGCACCGCTGATCACGCTGCCCGCTGGGCAGGTCGTGCACGTAGCAAGGTGTCGCGGGAGAACCAGCACGGCAACGACAAGGGTGAGCGGCAAGGCGAGCCGCACAAATGGCGCCCAGTCGCCGGTGGCCCAGACGAGCACCAGCCCGAACGCCACTAGCAGGCCCATGAATACACGCGCCCACCACCTGAAGGCCAACCTCACCGAGGCGAAGGTCAGATGCCACTGAAGCGCCCGCGTCACCGTCACCTCCCGCATCCCCTCCCGGACCGCACTCACCGACTGCGCCGATGATGCGTCACCTGACGCCTCGCTTGCTGACAGTAGCTCGTAGACCCCCGCAGAGATCAGCTGGCTGGGAACCAGGAGCATCCCGGTAGGACGCGTAGTGCGTAGCGTCACGATGCCGCGCCGCGTCGACACGCCACTCACGCGAACCAGCGGAATCGCGAAGGTAGCCCTCGACGAGACGACCCGAAACTCGCCGTTGATCACGCTCGCCGTTACTGGTTCGCTGGGCCGATAGCGACGTAGTGCCCGCAGTGATGGGACGAGGACCAGCATCGGTACCAACACGGCGACCGCCACGAGATAGCTGATGATGACCGGCTTCCAGCTGTCTCCGACGACGAGGCCGAGCACGAAAATGCTGACGACCGTCGTTGCCATGAACACGGCCCACATGCGCCAGTTCGTCGCCTTCGTGATCGCCAGTGACACGGCAAGGCGACGCCGGTCGGCGGCCGCTGGCATCCAGGTAACAGAGAGTTCATCGGCGGTGGGGGTCATGAGGGTGCACCCTATCCAGCAATGACGCAATCGCCAGGGGTGACCCCGGCCCGGATACGGGAAGCTTCACTCAATCGGGGTCGGGGCGGATCCAGCCCTTGGCGAGCCCGGCACGGACGATGGCGTCGGTGGCCTCGCCGAGAGTCGTGCTCGCGGCAACGACGCCGGCCTCGCGGGCGCGGACGCGGGACTCGGTGGCACCGGGCATGCCCCAGGTGCCGCCGCGGTTGAGCCAGTTGAGGAGCATCGGCTCGAGGCGGTCCATCGCCTTGCAGAAGCGCGCCTCAGGGGTCTGAGCAGCCTCGAACTCGTCCCACAGGGCGCGGATCTCACCCGCCTGATCCGGCGGCAGCATCGTGAAGAGCCGCTCAGCGGCAGCGATCTCGCGCTCGACCTGGTCGACGACCGCGGCAGCGTCGAAGACCGGGCTGTCACCGGCGTAGATCTCGACCATGTCGTGGATGATCACGAGCTTGATCGCGTGCCCGACGTCGATCGGCTCGTCGGCGTACTCGGCGAGCAGCAGCACCATCAGCGCCAGGTGCCAGGAGTGCTCGGCGTCGTTCTCACGGCGGTCGGCCGCGGCCAGCGGGGAGGCACGCAGGATCGTCTTCAGCTTGTCGGCCTCGGCGATGAACTCGAGCTGAGCCCGCAGCCGGCCGACTATCTCGTCCGGGAGCGGGTTCAGGTCGATGATCAGGTCGGCAGTCGAGTCGTCCATGGGACGACCTTCGCATGCCGCTCAGCGTCAGCGGGCGGGGAGGGCGGGAACGGCGCGCTTGGAACGGCTCACGTAGGCCGAGCCCTCCGGGCCGACGACGGCGTAGGAGTCGCCCATGCGGGAGTTGTACTCCAGGTGGGCACGACCCCAGAACATGCCGATCCGGATGCCGCCGTACATCCCCGGGGCGGTGAACCAGGCCTCGTCGGGGCCGCCCTCCTCGGAGATGAGCCGGACGTCGAACGTACGCAGCTGGTGCTCGCCGCGGAACTCGGCGGTCAGCTCCGCGAGCGTCGTGTTCACGTGGAGGTTGACGTTCTCGAGGTTGTCGCCGAGCGGGGTGCCGGGACGGAAGTAGGGGTCGAGCATGTCGAGCAGGTGGTCGTGACCGCGCCGCTGGGCGAGCTGGTAGGGCGTCTCACCGTGGGCGGTGGGCAGGGACCTGACCCCACCAAGCGAGAGCAGCTCCTGGACGGTCTCCCGCGGAGCACCGAGGTAGGCGGCGTGGTGGAGCGGCGTGAACATCGACTCACCGCCGATCTTCCAGGTGTTGACGCCGACGGTGTAGTCGTTGCGCACCTGCGAGAGCGCGCGGCGCCAGTCGCCCTGTGCGGCCGCGTCGGTGAGTGAGTCCCTGGCCTTGACCGCTGCGGGCCCGTAGGCCTCGCGAGGCATCAAGATGCCGTCCCATGGCAACGTCGTGGTCATAGTTGAACTTTCGCAGAGATCAAGCGGTTGCGTGATGAAGTGCGACGATTCCACCCGAGAGGTTCGTCCAGGTCGGAGCCTGCCAACCCGCCGCGGAGAGCATGGCAGCGAGGCCTGCCTGGTCGGGCCATGCGCGGATGGACTCGGCGAGGTAGACGTAGGCGTCCGGGGAGGACGATACCGCCCGAGCGACCGGCGGCAACGCCTTCATCAGGTATTCCACGTAGACCGTCCGGAAGGGCTTCCAGGTCGGGTGCGAGAACTCGCAGACCACGATCCGGCCGCCGGGGCGGGTGACCCGGCGCAGCTCACGCAGGCCCGCCGCCGGGTCGACGATGTTGCGCAGACCGAACGAGATCGTCACTGCGTCGAAGGTCGCGTCGCGGTAGGGCAGCTTGGTGCCGTCGCCGGCCGTGAACGGCAGGTGGGGCTTGGCCTGCTTGCCGACCTGGAGCATCCCGATCGAGAAGTCGGTCGGGACCACCTCGGCGCCCGCGTCCAGGAACGGCTGGGACGAGGTGCCGGTGCCGGCGGCGAGGTCGAGCACGAGCTCGCCCGGCAACGGGGCGACGGCCTTGATGACCTCGCGTCGCCAGCGTCGGTCCTGGCCGAGCGAGAGCACGTCGTTGGTCACGTCGTAGCGCTTGGCCACGGCGTCGAACATCCGACGGACCTCGCCGGGCTGCTTGTCCAGATCTGCTCGGGTCACGGGCTGATTCTGTCTCGGTCTGCGTCCGGGACCGAACTCAGGCGAGCTTCTCGAAGATCTCGTCGGCGTACTTCGCCGCGTCCTTCTTCGAGGCAGCGGTCGCCTGGACGGTCAGGTCGTCGGACGCGTGCGAGCAGGTCGCCTGGGTCTGACCGGTCGACTGGTCGGCGCTGGAGTAGCAGACGTTGTCGCCGACCTTCGAGACCTCGCCACCGCCGTAGTAGGCGCTGCCGTCGCCGGCGAAGGCACGGATCATCACGGACTTCTTCATGTCCTTGGTGATGTAGGTGCGCGAGGCCATCGAGAACCCGAGCGCGTCGGACACGTTGCGGTCCTCCGTCTTCGAGCTGGCGGCGTTCTGCTTGATGAACAGGTCCAGCTGCTCCTCGGACGCGCCCTGCTCCTTGATCACGTCGAGGTCGTAGGAGGACTTCTCGTCCGCAGGCTTGTAGCCGCCCGACAGCGTCTCCGGGAGCGTGATCTTCACGCCCGAGTGGGATTCGGAGTCGCCAACCCACCGTGGCAGGCCAACGCCCAGCACGACGAAGAGGGCCAAGGCGATGATGCCGAGGGTGATGCCGTTCTCTGCGATGAACGACTGCTCTTTGTTGGTACTCACGCCAGCGCACGCTACAACCCACATGGTGATGTATGGCAACTGGGGCGGATGCTATACCTCACTTCGACTCGTCCTCGCCGACACCACGCCGATACCCTGGGGGCGTGAGCGAGTCTGAACAGCAGTCCCTGGTAGCCACCACCGTGGCACTCGATGCCGGGTCGGAGACGCTCGACGACCTGCTCGCGCTGCTGCCCGCCCGCCGCCGCGTTCTGTCCTGGGTCCGCCACGGCGAGGGCTTGGTCGGCTGGGGAACCGCCGCCGAGATCCGTACGTCCGGGCCGGAGCGGTTCGCCCACGCGGCCAAGTGGTTCGAGGAGCTGGCGGCGGTCTCGACGGTCTCCGATCCCGTGCGCGAGCCCGGCACCGGCCTGGTCGGCTTCGGCTCCTTCGCCTTCTCGGACCTGCCGGGATTCTCCGTGCTCAAGGTGCCCGCGGTCGTCGTCGGCAAGCGTGGTGACAACGCCTGGGTGACCACCGTCGGTCCGGCCGCCGCGCCCCCTCCTGTGCTGACCCCGTCACCCGAGCCGGAGGCGCCGCGCGACGTCGTCTTCGCCGATGCGTACGTCGATGGCGAGCACTGGATGCGGATCGTCGCCGACGCCGTCGCCCGGCTCCAGGACGGAGACCTCGACAAGGTCGTCCTCGCCCGCGACCTGCTGGCCGCGGCGAGCGCCCCGATCGACATCCGCGCCGTGCTGCGGCGGTTGGCCGCTGCATACCCGACCTGCTGGACGTTCCACGTCGACGACCTCTTCGGCGCGACCCCTGAGCTGCTCGTACGCCGCGAGCGAGGCCTGGTCACCTCCCGTGTGCTCGCGGGCACGATCTGGCCCACCGGCGAGGAGAACCTCGACCACGCTCTCGCCGCGTCGCTCGCCGAGTCCTCGAAGAACCTCGAGGAGCACGAGTACGCCGCCAGGTCGGTCGCCGACGCGCTCGAGCCGCACTGCTCCTCGATGAACGTGCCCGATGCGCCCTTCGTGCTCAAGCTCCCCAACGTGATGCACCTGGCCACCGACATCACCGGCGTGGCCAGCGACGGGGTCAGCTCGCTCGATCTGGCCGCCGCGCTGCACCCCTCGGCCGCCGTCGGCGGCACCCCGCGCGAGGACGCCGTCGCGCTCATCGCCGAGATCGAGTCGATGGAGCGCGCCCGCTACGCCGGTCCGGTCGGCTGGATGGACGCCACCGGCGACGGCGAGTGGGGCATCGCACTGCGTACGGCCGAGATGATCGACGACCGCACCGCCCGTCTCTTCGCCGGCTGCGGCATCGTGGCGAGCTCCGATCCGGAGACCGAGCTGGCCGAGACCCAAGCCAAGTTCGTCCCGATCCGGGACGCCTTGTCTTAACCTCCGTTCATGGAGAACTCGGACGGCCTCATCCGCACAGCCCTGCGCGAAGGAGAGGAGAACGCCGACCGGCTGGCCCGGACGCAGCTGCTCACGATTCCGTTCCTGATCGTCGCGATGATCTCGGTACCGGCGTACCGGATCGTCCACGACGATGGTGATGACGGCGCCAGCTATGGCTTCTGGTCGGCGATCTCGTGGCTGGGCGACCGTCCCGACGACGCCCCTGGCGCCTACCGGCTCCTGGTGATCGCGGCGGTGCTGACCATCCTCTTCGCCGTGGCTGCCGCGGCCATGGGGTTCTACTTCGCCTACTCCCGAAGCAACCATCCCGCCGTCGAGATCGGGATCGCGATCGTGTCGGGGGCGTTGCCGAGCGCCGTCGCCGTGATCGGCGTGGTCGCGCTGCCCGAGGACTCCGCGGTGCAGATGGGCTGGGGCGTACTCCTCCCGGTCTTCCTCGGCCTGTGGCTCGCCAACATGGTCCGCTCCGACGTCTAGAGGCCGCGCGATAGATTCGGCGGCATGAGGATCACGAAGTTCGGCCATGCCTGTGTCCGGATCGAGCACGACGGGGCGGTGGTGGTCGTCGATCCGGGCGTGTTCACCCAGCCCGAGGCGCTGGACGGCGCGACGGCGGTGCTGATCACCCACGAGCACCCCGACCACTACAACCCCGCCCTCCTCGAGGGCAGCGACGCGCCGATCTACACCATCGGCGCGGTCGCGGCGCAGATCCAGAAGGGCGCCCCCGCGGTGCACGAGCGGACCACGGTGGTGAAGCCGGGTGAGTCGTTCGACGCCGGGCTCCCGGTCACCGCGATCAACGAGAAGCACGCGGTCATCCACGCCGATCTGCCGCACTTCGACAACTCCGGCTACCTGATCCAGGCCGGGGACACGAAGATCTTCCACCCGGGCGACGCACTCGACGGCCCCGGCCAGGCCGTGGACGTACTCTTCCTGCCGGTCTCCGCGCCGTGGGCGCGGTCGAGCGAGCTGATCGACTTCGCCCGGGAGGTCGGCGCCTCCCAGACGGTCGCGATCCACGACCGGGTCTACTCCGAGGCCGGCTCGGGCATCTTCGACACCCAGGCGGCGGCGCTGATCCCGGCCGAGCGAGGCTACGTACGTCTCGCGGACGGGGCTGACCTCTGATGGCCATCGTCGCGGTTCTGTACGCCTACAACGACCTCCCCGACGTACGCGCCGAGCACCTCGGCGCCCACCGGGAGTTCTTGGCGAGCCAGCCCGGCCTACTGCTCTCCGGCCCCACCTCCGACGGCTCCGGCCTGCTCGTCTTCGAGGGCGAGATCGACACGGTCGAGACGGCCCTGGACGACGACCCGTTCCTCGCGGTCGGGCTGATCAAGGAGCGTCGCGTCTTCGAGTGGACCCCGGGCCTCGGCTCCTGGAAGACCCAGCTGGGTCTGTGAGGACCGGGGGTCCACCCCGGATCGGCGCCCGGAGGATCAGCCTCGGGCGAGCGCCTGCAGGCGGTCGTACGCGCCGTTGAAGGTGTTCTGGTCCAACGGTGACGAGGTGTACTGCCAGAAGGTGTAGTAGCCCCAGCCGGCGGGCAGGGTGCCCGGCGAGCTGGCGTAGCGCGCGATCCACAGCGGGTGAGCGCTGGCGAACTGCGAGGTGTTGCCGGTGCAGGTCGTCCACCAGTCGGTGGTCGTGTAGATGACCGCGTCGCGGCCGGTGCGGGCGCGGTAGCGGTCCAGGAACGCCGCGATCCACGAGCGCATCGAGGCCTGGGAGAGGCCGTAGCAGGTGCCGCCGCTGTAGGGGTTGTACTCGATGTCGAGCACCCCGGGCAGGGTCTTCCCGTCGGCCGACCAGCCGCCGCCGTTGTTGACGAAGTAGTCGGCCTGCGCCGCGCCGCCCGAGTCGGACGGGTTGGCGAAGTGGTAGGCGCCGCGGATGAAGCCCTGGTTGTAGGAGCCGTTGTACTGCTGCGGGAAGTAGGTGCTGTTCCGGTAGTAGGTGCCCTCGGTCGCCTTGATGTAGGCGAACCGCTTCCCCTGACCCCACCAGTAGGCCCAGTCGACGTTGCCCTGGTGGCCGGAGACGTCGATGCCGCTCACGGTCGCCTGCGCGGTGATCGGGGTGTCGTTGGCGGTGCCGCCCGTCGCCTTCGAGCCGGGCGTCGACCAGCCGACGTACGCCCCGTGCTCCGACGTGACGCCGTGGGACCTCGCCTTCTGGGTGAGATGGCGGTCGTCCTTCTCAGCAGCGCCTGCGGACTGGGTCGGAGAGAGGGAGATGGCAAGGAGGAGACCGGCTGCTACAGCGGTCACTCTCATGGATCTACGGCGCGAAGGACTCATGGGGGCTAGGCCTTTCCCGAGGAGGAGACTTGCACTGACAGACATGGTGCCGCAACCGATGTCCCCCGGGGAATGTTTTCTAGTAAGCAAGTTACTCAACCATACGGTTGACAATGCCACCCATGGGAGCCTAGCCTCGTTATCAACCGAATGGTTGAGGAGTACGAGATGAGCGAGGACAGACTCTCCCGAGTCTTTGCGGCACTGGCGGACCCGACCCGGCGCGACCTGGTCGCCCGGCTCTCGTCGGCCGACGCGACGGTCGGCGAGCTGGCGGCACCCTACGACGTCAGCCTCCAGGCGGTCTCCAAGCACCTGAAGGTGCTCGAGGACGCCGGCCTGGTGAGCCGGGAGTCGCGCCGCGCGCCCGTACGTCTCGAAGCGGAGGTGTTCGACCTCATGACCAAATGGATCGAGAGATATCAACAGCAGGCCGAGGAGCGCTACCAGCGCTTGGACGCACTGCTCGCCGAGATGCAGGAAGACCGACCAGCACGAGCAGAGGACGCATCATGACCACCACGAAGCACGAGACCACGATCGAGGCCTCCAAGGAGACCCCGACGATCACCATCGTCCGCGAGTTCGACGCTCCCCCGGAGCTCGTCTTCCGCGCCCACGCCGAGAAGGAGCTGTACGCCAAGTGGCTCGGCCCGCGCGACGTCGGGATGAACATCACCGAGTGGGACTTCCGCACCGGCGGCTCCTGGGCCTACTCCGCCGAGCGTGACGGTGACGAGTTCACCCAGTTCTTCGGCAGCTTCCACGAGGTGCGCGAGAACGAGCGGATCGTGCAGACCTTCACCTGGCGCGGCGCACCCGACGGGGCTTCGCTGGAGTTCCTCACCCTCGAGCCGCTCCCCGGCGGCCGCACCCGCCTGACCGGCCTCAGCGTCGTCGAGTCCTTCGAGACCCAGGCCGCGATCATGGCCAGCGGCATGGAGAAGGGCGTTCTCCAGGGCTACGAGCAGCTCGACGAGCTCCTCGCGGAGCTCTCGTGAACGCCGGTCTGAGCAACAGCGAGCAGCACGCGTACGACGCGGCCCGGTTCGCCGAGATCGTCGGCTCCGCCGCCGCCGAGGACTGGGCTCGCCCCAGTCCGGTGGCGGCGTGGACCGCGCTGGACGTGGTCTCGCATCTGATCGAGTGGTCGCGAGGGTTCCTGCAGGGATCGGCCGGTGTGGATCTCGCGCCGCTCGATGTCGCCGCCGACCCCGTCGCCGCCTGGAAGACGCACACCGCCGACATCCAGGCCCTCTTCGACGACCCCGCCGGCCGGATGGTCTCCAATCCGCACGTGGGTGACAAGCCGCTCGACGCGACGCTCTCGGAGATCTACACGCCCGACATCTGGATGCACTCATGGGACCTGTCCCGCGCCCTGGGGCGCGACTTCGACCTCGGCGCCGAGCGTGCCGCGACGATGCTCGCCGGCGCCGCGGCCATGGAGGACGCGATGCGCGCCTCCGGCCAGTTCGGTCCCAGGGTCGAGGTCCCGGCGGACGCCACCCCGCAGGAACAGCTCCTCGGCTTCATCGGCCGAGACCCCTACTGGACCCCGTGACCCACCTCCCGTCGAGGGGGGGT
>NZ_JBHZPJ010000030.1:0-15058 GCF_042788075.1 Nocardioides sp. YIM B13467 | reverse complement strand
CACCCCGCCCCCGTTGTTTCCGTATGCGTCCGTTTCCTACGGCGAGATGAACTTTGTTCGTATCTGGAACAGATGCCCGGCCAGACATTTACGTAGCCGATGTCCCCCACCTAAGGTTCCTGCCCGTGACGATCCCCTTGAGCCAGCCGCTTCGTGCGGCCTCGATCACCGAGGCGTACGCGCGGTTCTGGAAGAAGTACGCGACATTCTCGGGTCGCGCCAGCCGCACCGAGCTGCTCTGGCCGATGCTCGTGAACCTTCTGATGCTCATCGTCCTCGTACTGGCGCGAGACGAGGTGGTGAGCCTCGTGATCGGTCTCTACGGGCTGGTGGCGTTCGTGCCGACCATCGCGCTCGGTGCGCGGCGGCTGCACGACATCAACCGCTCCGGGTGGTGGCAGCTGATCCTGGTCGTACCTGTGATCGGTGACATCGTCCTCGCAGTGCTCTGGTTGACCTTCCCGAGCCCCGAGGGCGTCAAGTACGACCTGGCCGCATGAGCGGTCGTAAGATTCCCCTAGTTGTTCTCGGGGTTGTCCCGGAATGGCAGGCTATTGGCATGAAGTCCCTCGCAGGAGCTGCAGCGAAGCGGCTCGCCTACGAGACCGTTGGGTGGCTGCTCGTGGTCGCCGGTATCGCCGCGATGGTGTTGCCGGGTCCAGGGCTGTTGATGCTCTTCGGTGGGCTGGCTGTGCTCTCTCGCCAGTACGCCTGGGCTCGCCGCTACGTCGAGCCGGTCCGCCTCCGCGCCCTTCGCGGGGCTGCCGAGGGGGTCGAGACCTGGCCGCGCATCGTGGCCTCGACCCTCGGGGCGCTCTCCATCGGTGCTGTCGGCGTCATCTTCCTGATCAACCCGCCTGCGCCCCACTGGTGGCCTCTCGAGGCCTCCTTCTGGCTCCTCGGCGGCGACTGGACCGGGGTCACGCTGTTGGGGTCGTGCATCATCGCCCTCGTCATCCTGGGCTACTCCTACCACCGCTTCCACGGCCACCCCGATGCTCGCCACCAGCTCGACGAGGACATCGAGCACACCGGCGAGATGAACAAGGTCGCCTGAACGTCGCCTGACGGTCGTCAGTCGGAGGTCATCCGGAAGTCGTACGCGGTCGGCACCGGCTCGCCGGGATGAACGGCGAGCCAGAGGGTGTCCAAGGCCGCCTCGCCCTCGCGGAGGTTGTCGACCACGATGCCCTCGTCGAGAAGTCTGCGAACCCGGTCGAGGTCGCTCAGGGCGAGCGCCGCTTGCGCGGTGCACAGTCGGATCCGACCATGCTCACGGTCCGCGTCGGCAAGGGCGGCGACCACTTCGAGCGCCTTCGCGGGGCGGCCGGAGGCGATCAGCGCCTGGAGGAGCTCGATGGTGAGCTCGCGCAGGTCGGGACGGAGTCGGTGGGCGTCGAGCAGGAGGTCCGCAGCAGGCGGGTCCGCCGGTTCGGCGAGGTGCGCGAGGGCGAGCAGGGCCCAGGGGTTGGGATGGTCGGCGACCGACTGCTCCAAGACTTCGCGCGCTCCGCGGCGGTCGTCGTCGGCCAGCAGGAGCAGGCCGAGGTGGTACCACGCGTGCCAGTCGTCGGCCGAGGCCTCCAGCAGCTCGCGCCAGTGCGCACCGAGGATCGGAGCCGCGGGTGGGTCGCTGATCGGCAGCCGGCCGCGCTGCAGCAGATCGAGCCAGGGCTGCTGATCTTCGCCGCAGGCCCCGAACGGACGCAGCGGGTCCGCCGGCACAGCGCCAGCCGCGACCTCGAGCGCGCCCCACCCGGACCCGTGGGCGAGCAGGTCTGCGGGCGGTGCGAAGCGTCCTGCCTCGCCGAGCGCCTCTTCCAGCTCGGCCCGTGGGACGAGTATCTCGACCGCCTCGTTCGCGGCCGCCCGAGCCGAGTCCCATGAGCCGTGCACCTGCTCGGGGTCGACCTCGAGCAGGCCGAACGCCTCGGCCCACTCCCAGGTCTCGCCGCCGGGCAGCGCGAGGTGCTCGAGCTGCGTACGTGCCAGACCGGCCTGGATCTCGATGTAGTCAGCGTCCGGCCCTGACAGCCACTCCTGCCACCGCTCCCCGCCCGCACCGGTGCCCCACTGGAAGAGCTTGCGGCCGACGAGTCGGTCGGTGGATGTCTGGACGAGCCCGCGACCATCGCCGTCGAGCGCGGCGATCCAGCGGCGCTCGTCGCTCGGGACGTCCATGAAGAAGTCGGCCGCCTGCGGGAACCTCGCCGGATAGCTCTGGTCGCCGCCCGCCGTGTGCGGAAAGTCGATCAGCCTCAGCTGCTCGGCGTAGTCGAAGTGGAAGGCCCGCTCGGCCGGCGCGACGACACGTACGTCCGGGCCCTGGGGCACCGCGATGTTCGTCCACCAGTAGACCGGTGTCGGGGTCGGTGCCGGGTTGTGGAGCGAGACGTGCACCAGCAGCACCGCCGAACCGGCGGGCAACCAGGCGTCGATCGTGACCACGACCCGCCGCATCCGCTCCAGCTCGTACATCCGCAGGACCGGTGTGCCGTCCGGCGCGGTCAGGCTCACGGCGTGCAGCGGGGAGCAGGTGAGTGGCCAGTGCCCGGTGGCCCCGAGGTTCCACTCCACCCCGCCGGCCAGCCAGGCGTCGCGCAGCGCCAGGTTGGCGGGCTGCAGGATGGGGTTGCGGTGCAGCAGCTCGCGGCCCGACGGCCGGTGCACCAGCGACCACAGCCGCCCGCCATAGCCGGGCAGGAACGTGGCCGTGAGCCGCTCGTTCTCCAGCACCAGGCTCGGCAGGTCGCGCATGTCGCGGCTGCGCGTGTAGGAGTCCTGGGCCGTGTACGGCAACAGCGTGCTCGGCCGGCCGTACTCGAGGTTGGCCGCCATGTCCGGATAGGGCGCGGCACCGGGTTCGAACCCCGGCCGTGGCACCCCGTGGAGCAACGGCAGCGGCCCGTCGGTCGGGTCCTCGGCGCCCTCGATCGAGAGCCAATCCGTCCTCAGCGTGGTCATCGCGACCATCCAACCAGGCTGGGGCCGCTGCCACCCGGACAATGCGAACCGCCGGCCTCTTCCACGGCTGTGGGCCGTGGAAGAGGCCGGCGATTCAGCGAGCGCTGTTCCTACGAGGGCTTGCGACCGTTCTTGTCGGCGTCGTCACCCTGGGGAGGGTTCGGAGTCCAGCCGCGGGCCGCGTTGGGATCCAGGACGTCGCTCGCAGTCTCGGTCCAGTCGTCGCTGTAGTCGGCCTGCCAGTCCTGGTCCTGGCCGTTCCTCTTCTCGTCCTTCTTGCCGCCACGGCCGCCGGCCCCGCCGGCTCCACCGCGTCCGCCACGGCTGCCCGCTCCCGTCGGACCTCCTCGGGCGCCACGCCCACCAGCGCCGCGGGCACCTGCTCCTGCGCCCGCGCCACGTGCGCCGGCTCCGCGTGCACCAGCGCCAGCCCCGGCACCCGCGCGGGCACCGGCAGCGCCGGCCCTGGCGGCTCCAGACCTCGACGTGGCGCTGGGTGTCGCTGCCTTCGCCGCCGCCCCGGACGCGAACTTGTTGGCAAGCGCCTTCGCCACACCAGCACTGAGCAGGGCCCCGCCACCAGCGATCGCCAGCGCGGCCATGCCGCCGCTTCCGCCGCCCATCGGCGCGAGGCCGTCAGCCGTCTCGACCATCGCGTACGACGTCGAGGGCGCGGGTGTGCCGTCCGCGTTGATCCACTGGGTGCCGTTCCACTCGGGCTTGTTCTCTGCCTCGTAGCCCGCGATATTCGCCTTCTCCTGAGCGATCAGCTCGTGGCCCCAGCCGTCGGGGTAGAGGGTGCCGGAGTTGTATTTCTCCATCCGTGCCTTGGAGGCTGCGATCTGGCTGTAGGAGCCAGGAGAGGACGGGGCGGTCGGGGCGCTACCGCGCTCCGCGTTGGGATCGTCGGTGATCTCGCGGACCGGGGGCTCAGCGGTGTAGTTGTCGTTGTCGACCACCTGGATCTGCTGGGCAGCCGCCGCCTCGGCGTCGGCGATTGCCTGCTCGCGGGCAGCGTGAGCGGCGCGGTCTTCTTGGAGTGCCTTCTGATTCTGGGCCGCCTGGACAGAGTCGATTCCGGTGCCGGTCTGCGCGTACTTTGCATCCGAGGGGTCGGGTGCAGGGCCGTGATTGGCGGGGAGGGATGCCTCGAGTTGGGCGTGCTTCTGCTTGGCGATGCGGGTCGTCGATTGTGCTGCGCTCAGTGCTTTGATCGCCGCGTCCAGTTGGTCAGCTTTGTGACTTAGCTTCTCGGCAGAGTCGGCGAACGCCTTCTTGGCAGCTTCAGTGGTCCGAGATGTTTCCTCGAACGCCTTGGGCACGTTGTTGGCTGCGAGGTCGAGGGATTGCGACACGCGCCGCAATACCCTCCTGGCCTGATCCCAGTCCCTCAGGCGAGTCTCGACCTCGTCGGGATCCGCCTTGGCGACGTACTCCTTGAGCACGGCCATCATCCCGCCCTTGACTGCAGACATCGGTCAGCCCTCCCGGTTCTGGCCGTACTCGGAGCGAGACGCGATCTCTTCAAGCGTCTCGCCAGATATCGGGAAGAACGGCAAAGGCAGATCAGGCAGATTCAGGCGGTCGTCCTTGGTCAAGTTTTCGAAGAACGGCTTGCTGATCAGGTCGGCTGCCGTGTCCAGTTTCTTAAGCGCCGCGGCTGAATCTGCGTCAGCGTCTTTGACCGCGCGCACAGCGGCATCGAGGCCATCGACGAAGTTGACGAGAGCCTCGTTGGTCTCTGAGAGAGTCGAGTTGATCCGGTCGGTCGCTCGGTTCATAAGCTTCTCAAGCCGACTCGCAGTGTCACTGCCTCCCAACGACGAGGCTGACGGCTTGTCGACGTGAACCTTGTAGAGCTCGTCTTTTGACTCCATGAGGACGCCCTTGATCCTGTTGACCATGGCCTCGTCGACCCCAGTGGATTTTGGTCCTGCCATGTCGGCCTCCCCCGAGTGTGTGCAAGCGGTGGGCAAAGTCTAGACACCTTCCCGCTGATCGTCACGGTCAATGACTACTGTGACGGAGCCACTATCCTCTCCGACATGACTGGATCTCGGACTCATCTGTCCCGACGCCTCGCCCTGACTGCCGTGTCGGTCGTGACCGGACTCGTGCTCTGCTCGTGTGGTGGCGGAACGGACGACCCGAACGAACCCGAGACGGCGTCTACCCCAGCTGCGCCCGCACCTTCTGAGTCTGAGACCACGCCCGGCTCCGAGCCCGTGACAGCCGAAGTCGACGGGGCTCAGCTCTCTGCTCCGGCTGGTTGGACCGTCGTGATGGAGGACGGGAATCCCGTGGTTGGGGCGCCCAAGGATGCCGATGGGTACTCGCCTGGCCGGGGGATTCTCGATGCGAACATGACCCTTGCCGCGGACACAGAGGAGCTTGCAGTTTCTGCACTCAAGGTCCTCAAAGGCTCCCAACCGGATGCCAAGCGTCTCCCGGATGTCAAGTACGCCGGAGTCACCTTCTACCACCTGCGCAGCGAGGACGACGTCAACTCGTATGACGAGTACGGCGCAGTCATCGGGGACTCCGAGGCAAGTGTGGCGTGGACCTTCATCAACGACTTTGCCAGCCGCGAGCAGGTGGACGAGATGATCAACCAGGTCATGTCTACCTTCAAGTTCGAGGGCTGATTGCGGCCTCGAAGTGTGACCTCATCTCGGTTCGAGCCCGCTGCCCGCCGCTTCGTCGGAATCGTTCTATCTGTTGTCGTCGCCATCGCTGTAGGTGCATGCGGCGGCTCCGGCGATGAACCGAGTGGAACAACCTCGTCGCCGACACCCGCTGAGTCTGCGACCGGGACCGAGTCGTCCGCAGCATCGCAACTAGGGGAGATACACGGCGCCACGCTCACAGCTCCGGCGGGGTGGGAGGTCGAGTTCGAGGACTCGAGTTACGTACTCAGTGCGCCAGATGACGACCATCCGACTGGTGTGGAAGTCTTCAACGCCGATGTCACCCTGGCTTCCGATGTGGACGAACTCGCAGAGGCGGCGCTATCACGCGTTGAGACGGCGTACCCGGATGGGAAGCGTCTCCTCCCTGACGTGAAGTGTGGCGGCAGCACCTTCTTCCACCTCTGCGGGACGAATGCCACTGAGAGGGTTCGACCATTACGGCACGGTGGTAGGCGACTCGGAGGTCGTGGTTGCATGGTCGTTCAACCCTGAGTGGGTCACTCGCGACGAAGCTGACGAGTTCATCAACCAGGTGATGCCGTCGTTCAAGTTCGAGGGCTGATCGAGGTAGTCCACAGAGACGGGGGACTGGTTCTCTGGGGCGAGGGTTTTCAGGCTCGGGTGACGATATCGGGTATCTGCATCCTCGGAACTACGGGAAAGGTACGGGTCCGGGATAGGTCCGAGGGTCAATACCGTGGCGCCGCGTCGGTCGCCGGCCGATGTGAAGCCATCTTCGACCGAAGGACCCGCACATGACCGTGAGATCATTCGACGCAATCATGGAGACAAGCCGGCATCGTCGGGTGGTGATCTTCGCGGCCGGATTGATCCTCGCACTCGTGGCGGTCGCGGCCCCGATGATCGGAGCACAGTCGGCTGAGGCGGCGACGACCTACTCCCGAAGCTTCACCACGAGCCAGTCCAAGACAGTCGCGAATCGATGTGTCCGAGTGACCCTGTCGGGCACGATGCTGTTCCAGCGGAAGGTTGCGGCGACCTACGGAATCTCCACGCTAGTGGTCTACGTCAATCGAAAGGTGACCAAGCCGCGTGTGCGTGTCTACACCTACGCTGGGCCGTGCACGTCCAAGAAGCCCAGACGGAGCATCGCCAAGCTCAGCGTGACCCAGCGATGGAGCGACCACTCCTGCAACGGCAACCTTTCGGTCTCGGTGGGATTTCCCTGGGGGGTGAGCGTCGGGGCCAGCCCGACGTGTGGCCAAGAGGAGCGGGCGCATCGTTCGGCGACCTATGGCCGAAGCTCGGCCTACGACCAGAAGAACACGGACACGACCATCCGCTACGCGAACAAGGGATCCATCACCCATAACCCTGCGGCGTTCACCAGGAATCTCCAGGGGGACGAGAGACGGATCAAGCTGTGCCAGTCGGCGGTGGTCTCGATGGTGATCTACCCGAGCGCCTCGTCGTCGGACTCGTGGTCACCGACGTTCAGGCCTTGCGTCAAGTACTGGTGACCTGACGGGTCCGTATCTGTGTCGGTGCGTCCCGATAGGTTGCGGTCTGTGGTCGTACATCTGCACCGCGCGCCGCGGACCGATCTGCTCGCCGACTCGCTCGGTGAGCTGTTGTCGGTGCCGTCGGGGGATCCGTTCGCGACGGAGGTCGTGGTGGTGCCGGCGCGGGGGGTGGAGCGGTGGTTGTCGCAGCGGCTCTCGCACCGGCTCGGGGCAGCGGATGGGCGGTCCGATGGGATCTGTGCGGGGGTCGACTTCCGCACGCCTTGGTCGCTGTTCGCCGAGATCGAGGGTACGGGGGATGAGGATCCCTGGGCGCCGGAGTCGCTGACCTGGCCGGTGCTGGCGGCGATCGACGCGTCGCTGGATGAGCCCTGGGCCAGGCCGCTTGCGCAGCACCTGGGGCACGGGGATACGACGGAGGAAGGCGTACGTCGGCGGGGGCGGCGGCTGGCGCTGGCCCGGCGGCTGGCGCGGTTGTTCGCTGCGTACGCGGACCAGCGGCCGGCGGTGGTCGCCGACTGGAGTGCGGGGCTGGACACGGACGGGCTCGGGGCGAAGATCGCCGAGGATCTGGCGTGGCAGCCGCCGTTGTGGCGGGCTGTTGCAGGGCTGGTCGGTGGGCCGACGCCGGTGGAGCGGCAGGCTGCGACGGTCGCGCGGTTGAGGGAGAAGCCGCGGGCGTTCGAGCTGCCGGAGCGGGTCTCGTTGTTCGGGCACACCCGGCTCTCGGCGACCGACATCGAGCTCGTCGCGGCGCTGGGGGAACACCGGGAAGTGCACCTGTGGCTGCCGCATCCCTCCGAGGCCCTGTGGGAGGCGCTCGCCGGGCTGGACGGAACGGTTGCGCGTACGGCGGACCGGTCGCACGACGAGGTCGGGCATCCGTTGCTGGCGACGCTGGGGCGGGATACGCGAGAGCTGCAGCGGGGGCTCGCGGGGCTCGCTTCTGAGAGCGACTGGGTTGGTTTCGACACGCCTTCGCCGAGCGGCTCCGGCGGCTCAACCAACGGGGTGCTGCTCTCGTGGTTGCAGGAGGACATTCGGGGCAACACAGTTGGCGAGAGCGGCGGACGGGTTCTCGAGCCCGGGGACCGCTCGATCCAGGTGCATGCCTGCCACGGCGAGGCGCGGCAGGTGGAGGTGCTGCGCGAGGTGCTGCTGGGGCTGCTCGAGGACGATCCGACGCTGGAGCCGCGGGACGTCCTGGTGATGTGCCCCGACATCGAGACCTTCGCGCCGTTGATCGAGGCCGGGTTCGGGCTGGGAGAGATGACCGGCGAGACCGGACACCCCGCTCACCGGCTGCGAGTGAAGCTGGCGGACCGGTCGTTGACGCGTACGAACCCGCTTCTGGACGTGGCCACCAGGCTGCTCGACCTCGCCGGCGGGCGAGCGGGGGTGAGCGACGTACTCGATCTCGCTCATCTCGATCCGGTGCGGCGCCGGTTCGGGCTCAACGACGACGCCCTGGAGCAGCTCGAGGACTGGGCCAAGGACGCCGGGATCAGGTGGGGCTTCGACGCGGAGCACCGCGAGCCCTTCGGGCTGGAGACGTACGTCGCCAACACCTGGCGCTTCGGGATGGACCG
Organism: Nocardioides sp. YIM B13467; assembly: GCF_042788075.1. Classification (NCBI taxonomy): domain Bacteria; kingdom Bacillati; phylum Actinomycetota; class Actinomycetes; order Propionibacteriales; family Nocardioidaceae; genus Nocardioides; species Nocardioides sp. YIM B13467. Next base: position 6,331 of record NZ_JBHZPJ010000030.1, on the reverse strand, counting down.
GATCCTCACCGGGGTCGCGATGTCCGAGGACTCGGCGACCTGGCTGGATACGACCCTGCCTCTCGACGATGTCGGCAGCGGGTCGGTCGAGCTGGCCGGGAAGTTCGCCGAGCTCGTCGATCGACTGCAAGACGTGACCGACGAGCTGGCCGGGGTGCACCCGCTGAGGCACTGGCTGAAGGTGATCGAGGAGGGCGTCGCCGCGCTGACGTCGGTCTCGACCAACGACGAATGGCAATCGGGCCAGGTGACACGGGAGCTGTCCCGGGTGCGGGACGCCGCCGCTGGGCAGGAGGTCGACGAGCTGCGACTGCCCGACGTGCGGGCGCTGTTGGGGGCGCGACTGGCCGGGCGGGCGACGCGTGCCAACTTCCGCACCGGCACTTTGACCGTCTCCACGCTGGTGCCGATGCGGTCGGTGCCCCATCGCGTCGTCTGCCTGCTCGGCATGGACGACGGGGTGTTCCCGAGGGTCGGGATCACCGATGGCGACGACCTGCTGGCCCGCGACCCGCAGACCGGGGAGCGCGACCTGCGCAGCGAGGACCGGCAGCTGTTCCTCGACGCGCTGCTGGCGGCGACCGAGACCCTGGTGGTGACCTACACGGGCGCCAACGAATACTCGGGCCAGCCACGGCCACCCGCGGTGCCGCTGGGGGAGCTGCTGGACACGCTGGACGCGACCGCCGTCTCCGCGGACGGCAGGCCGGTCAAGGAGGTCGTGACGACCAGGCACCCGCTGCAGCCGTTCGACCCGCGCAACCTGACGCCCGGGGCGCTGGTCGCCGGACACTCCTTCTCCTTCGACAAGGCCGCCGAGGCCGGTGCTCGCGCCGCGGTGTCCGACCGCGTCGAGCCGCCGGAGTTCCTGCCCGGCCCGCTGGCGCCTGCCGCAGCCGGCGACCTGACGCTCGAGGAGCTGCTGGCCTTCTACCGCGCGCCCGTGCGCGCCTTCTTCCGTGACCGGCTGGACCTCGCGCTGCCGCGTGATGACGACCCGCTCTCCGACGGTCTGCCGGTCGAGCTCGACGGGCTGGGGCAGTGGTCGGTGGGCGACCGGCTCCTCCACGACCTGCTCGCCGGGATGTCGGAGGAGCAGGCGGTCCAGCAGGAGTGGCGCCGCGGCGTACTGCCTCCGAAGTGGCTCGGCTGGCGCATCCTCACCGACGTGATCACCAAGGCGAAGCCGATCGCGGCCGAGGCGCTGCGGGTGCGGCAGGCGGGCATCTCCACCGGGCAGGCGCGGGCCGTCGACGTCGAGGTCGACCTCGGTGACGGACGCCGCCTGACCGGCACCGTCCCACAGGTCTACGGTGACCGGCTGGCTCCGGTGACGTACTCGCGCCTGGGCGCCAGGCAGCGGATCGAGTCGTGGGTGCAGCTGGTCGCGCTGGCCGCCTCCGACGAGGACCGGGCCTGGAGCGCGTGGACGCTGGGTCGTCCGGGCAACTCCCGGTCGCGTACGCCGTTCGGGCTCTCCCAGCTCGGACCGCTCGACCACACCGCGGTCGATGTGCTGCGTGACCTGGTGCGATTGCGCGATCGGGGGCTCGCCGCACCGCTGCCACTGCCGCTGAAGACCTCGCTCACCTACGCGCGCCAGCGGCGGACCCAGGCAGGGATCGACGACGCGCTCTACAAGGCCGGCTGGGAGTGGAACGACGGACGGTTCGAGGGCGAGGAGTCCGATGTGGAGCAGGTGAGGGCCTGGGGCAAGGGATCCGGGATCCCTGGTCTGGGTGACCCGCCGGAGGCCGGCGAGGAGTTCGACGGGGAGACGACCCGCTTCGGCGCGCTCGCGATGCGGGTCTGGTCGCCGTTGCTCACCGCCGAGCAGGGGAGCTGGTGATGGACGGATTCAACCTGACCGGTCCCCTCCCGACCGGCACCACCCTGATCGAGGCCTCGGCCGGCACCGGGAAGACCTTCACCATCGGCGCCCTGGTCACCCGCTACGTCGTCGAGGGCGAGGCGACCCTGGACGAGATCCTGGCGATCACCTTCGGCCGCGCCGCCTCCCAGGAGCTGCGCGACCGGGTGCGCTCCCATCTGGTCGAGACCGAGCGAGCCTTCGCGGCCGCCGTCGCCGGGCAGCGTCCGACCCCGCTCGACGCCCACCTCGAGCTGCTGCTGGACGTGTCAGACGACGAGATCCGGGTACGCCACGAGCGCGTGCGCGACGCGCTCGCCTCCTTCGACGGGGCCACGATCGCGACGACCCACCAGTTCTGCCAGCTCGTGCTGCGCTCGCTGGGGGTGGCGGGTGACACCGACGCCGGTGCCGAGCTGGTCGAGTCGCTCGACGAGCTGGTCGTGGAGGTCGTCGACGACCTCTACCTGAAGTGGTTCGGGGAGGCTCGGGAGCGACCGCCGTTCGACCGCGACGACGCGCTGGGACTGGCGCGCACCGCGGTCGAGGACCCGCAGTCGGTGCTGGCGCCGGCACCGGCCGAGGACCCGGTCGCGGGCGCACGGGTGCGGTTCGCCGAGGCGGTCCGGGACGAGGTCGACCGGCGCAAGCAGATGCGAGGCGTCCTGTCCTACGACGACCTGCTCTCCCGCCTCGCTGTCGCGCTCGAGGATCCGTCGGCACCAGCCCGGGCGCGGATGCGACAGCGGTGGCGGATCGTCCTGGTCGACGAGTTCCAGGACACCGACCCGGTGCAGTGGCAGGTGGTCTCCCGGGCCTTCGAGGGCCACGCCACGCTCGTGCTCATCGGTGACCCGAAGCAGGCGATCTACGCCTTCCGTGGCGGTGACGTCTTCACCTACCTGACCGCCGCCCGAGCGGCCGAGACGCAGGCGACGCTCGACACCAACTGGCGCAGCGACGCCCCGCTGGTCGAGCGGCTCCAGGTGGTCCTGCGAGGCGCGGCGTTGGGCTCCCCGGACATCGTCGTCCACGACGTGAAGGCCCATCACGCCGGCTCCCGGCTGGCCGGTGCCCCTCATCCGTCGCCGTTCCGGATCCGCCGGGTCGCCCGCCGCGGGTTCAAGCTCACCCGCGGCAAGATGATCACCGCCGGCGACGCGCGCGCCCACATCGCCCGCGACCTCGCCGGAGACATCGCCGAGCTGCTCGGCTCCGGGGCGACGTGGTGCGATGCCCCGGTCCAGGCAGGGGACGTCGCGGTCATCGTCGCGGTGCGCTCCCACGGGCTGCTCGTCCAACGCGTGCTGCAGGAGCACGGCATCCCGGCGGTGATGGCCGGTGGCGGTGACGTCTTCCTGACTCCCGCCGGCGAGGACTGGCTCGCGCTGCTGCAGGCGCTCGACTCACCCCACCGGACGCCGTTGGTGCGGGCGGCCGGGCTGAGCGTGTTCTTCGGTTACACCGCGACCGAGCTCGACGCGGGCGGCGAGGCGCTGACCTCGCGCATCGCCGACACGCTGCGCGGCTGGGCGCTGCTGCTGCGCGGCCGAGGCGTCGCCGCCCTGATCGAAGCGGCGGAGGAGCGCGGGCTCACCGCGCGCGTGCTGCGGCGCACCGACGGGGACCGGCTGCTCACCGACGTACGTCATCTGGGGCAGCTGCTCCACGACATCTCGGTGCGCGACTCGCTCGGACTGCCTGCGCTGCTCGCCTGGTTCCGTGACGAGCGGCGGCGTTCTGCCGCCGCCGAGCGGCCGCGGCGGCTCGACTCGGACGCCGCGGCGGTGCAGATCGTCACGGTGCACGGGTCCAAGGGGCTGCAGTATCCGATCGTCTACCTGCCCTTCGCCTACGACTTCTTCGTGCGCGACCCCGAGGTCGCCCGGTTCCACGACGCCTCGGGGCAGCGGACGATCGACGTCACCCGGACCGGCGCGCAGTGGGCCCAGCATCTGGCCAGACACCAGGCCGAGGAGCTGGGGGAGGAGCTTCGAGATCTGTACGTCGCGCTGACCCGGGCGCAGTCACAGGTCGTCGCATGGTGGGCGCCGACGGCCAACACGGCCACCGGCGGACTCCACCGGCTGCTATTCGGGCGAGGTCCTGGCCAAGCGACGGTTCCTGACAACATCGCTGTGCCGAGCGACGAGGACGCGGCAAGTCTGCTGAGCAATGTCGCGCGCCACGGCGGTCCGGCGGCCGAGGAAGCGGTGCCGGTCACGGCAGCGCCGACGGTGCGAGAAGCGCCGCCCGGCATGCTCGCCGCGCGGCCGTTCACCCAGGAGGTGGACGCGGAGTGGCGGCGTACCTCCTACTCGGGGCTCATCCGGGTCGACGAGGGCGTCGCGGCGACCTCGGAGCCGGAGGTCGAGGGGAAGGACGACGAGCCCATCGCCGAGGACGTCGATCTCGTCGAGACTCCCGCGGAGGAGGAGCACCTCTCGCCGATGGCCGAGCTGCCCAAGGGCGCCGGCTTCGGGTCGCTGGTCCACGCGGTCCTGGAGCACACCGACCCGGATGCCCCTGACCTGGGCGAAGAGGTGCTGACCAGGACCCGCGAGCAGCTGCGCTGGTGGCCGGTTCCGGCTTCGGCCGAGGACCTCGCGACCGGGATCCTGCCGCTCAACCTGACCCCGCTCGGCCCTCTGGCAGACGGGCTGACGCTGGCCGAGATCCCGCTGCGCGACCGGCTGCGCGAGCTCGACTTCGAGATCCCGCTCGGTGGCGGCGACGCTCGCGGGCCAGGGGCTCCCGACGTACGCCTCCGTGACCTCGCGCCGCTCCTGCGCGCTCACCTTCCGGCGGACGACCCGATGGTGACGTACGCCGACCGGTTGGAGGCTCCGCCGCTGGGGGACCAGTCGCTGCGGGGCTACCTGACCGGCTCTGTGGACGTGGTGCTGCGGCTGCCGAGCGGCCGGTTCGTGGTGGTCGACTACAAGACCAACTTCCTGGGCGTGGAGGCGATGGACTACACCCAGCCGAAGCTCGCCGAGGCGATGCTGCACTCCCACTACCCGCTGCAGGCGCTGCTCTACTCCGCGGTGGTGCACCGATTCCTGCGCTGGCGCCTGCCCGGATACGACCCCGACAAGCATCTCGGCGGCGTGCTCTATCTCTACGTGCGCGGGATGCTCGGCCCGGACACCCCCGTCGTCGACGGCATCCCGACCGGCGTCTTCACCTGGCAGCCGCCCGCGTCCCTCGCGGTCGCGCTGTCCGACCTGCTGGACGGAACTCTTCCGGATGGAGGGGCCTCATGATCGAGCGCTGGGAGTCCGAGGACCCCTTCGACGCACGCCTGGCCCGGTCAGCCACCGGCCTGCTCGCGTCGTTCAACCGCGAGGGCGTGCTGACCGCGGCCGACGTCCACGTCGCCACCCGAGCCGCCGCGCTCGCCGGAGAGGAGCGCGACGAGGTGCGACTGGCGGTGGCGCTGGCGGTCCGCGCGGTCCGGCACGGATCGGTCTGCGTCGACCTGGCCGCGCTGCGGGAGACCGAGGAGACGCTGCCGTGGCCGGCTGCTGCCGGCTGGCTGGAGGCGGTCGCCGACAGCCCGCTGGCGGCGCAGTCCCTGGTGCAGGTCGAGGACGGCCTGCTCTACCTGGACCGCTATCACCGCGAAGAGGGACAGGTACGCGACGACCTGCTCGTCCGGCTGGCCTCGCCGCGCCCCGTGGCCGACGAGGTCCTGCTCGAGGCGACCGCGGCCCGGCTCTTCCCGGGCGAGGGCTACGCCGAGCAACGTGCCGCCGCGCTCGCCGCCGCCCGGCAGTCGACGACGGTGCTCACCGGCGGTCCCGGCACCGGCAAGACGACGACCGTGGCCGGGCTGCTGGCGCTGCTCACCGAGCAGTCGTCGACCCCGTTGCGGGTCGCGCTGACCGCCCCGACGGGCAAGGCCGCCGCGCGGCTGCAGGAGGCTGTCGAGGGTGCCCAGCGGGCGTCGCAGTTCACCGCCGCCGACCGCGGCCGTCTCGCAGGTCTCACCGCGTCGACGCTCCACCGGCTGCTCGGCTGGCGACCCGGCTCGTCGACCCGGTTCAAGCACCACCGCACCAACCGGCTGCCGCACGACGTGATCGTCGTCGACGAGACGAGCATGGTCTCGCTGACGATGATGGCCCGGCTGCTCGAGGCCGTACGTCCCGAGGCGCGGCTGATCCTCGTCGGCGACCCCGACCAGCTCGCGAGCGTCGAGGCCGGGGCGGTGCTCTCCGACCTCGTCGCCGGACTCGCGGTGCGCTCGCCCGACGCCGTCGCCGCCCTCCGCATCACCCACCGCTTCGGTGGCGCGATCGGCGCCCTCGCCGAGGCGCTGCGGGTGGGCGACGCCGACGCGGCGCTCGGCGTGCTGAAGTCCGGCGATCCCGCGGTGGAGCTCGTCGACCCTGCCGACGAGACCCGGGTGGCCGAGGTCGAGCGCGGCCTGGTCGCTCACGCCGCGGCTCTTCACGA
>NZ_JBHZPJ010000029.1:0-14688 GCF_042788075.1 Nocardioides sp. YIM B13467 | reverse complement strand
GCCTTCGGCGGCACCGGGTGATCACAGGCACGGACAGGAGAAGGGCCCGAGGCGATCGCCTCGGGCCCTTCTCCTTGCTGTGATCAGGTCAGGAGACGCTGAGGGTCATCGTGCCCCTGCGCTCGTCCGAGTAGAGCACCTTGATCTTGACGCCGCTGCCGGCGGTCTTGGTGGAGTGCGCCGGGTTCGACGCGTCCCAGTAGGCCGTCTCAGAGCTGTCGTAGAAGGTCGGCACGCTCTTGCGTCGCGGCACGTCGAGGACGTTGTTCGGAGCACCGGCGACCTCGTTCTCGAGGTGGAGCCGGTCGGTGCGGTCGACATCGAAGGTCGAGTCGTAGCCCTGGATCCGGTTGCGCGACAGGGTGCCGTTCGACCACTTCTGGACGCCAGCGGTGGAGTCGACGACCAGCGCCTGGCCACCGCCGGGGTGCTCGGAGGTGTTGTTGTCGCCGTAGGCGCCGTTCTGGTACCAGACCAGCAGACCGTCCTGGTAGGCGTAGTGGTCGACCTTGTCAGGCGCGGTGACCCCGTAGCCGAAGTTGTACGGACCCTCGGCCAGCGTCTTGTCGTAGCCCTTGTACTGCCGGTTCTCGGCGATGTAGAAGCGCGGGTACGTCGAGGTGTAGGTGCCGTCGGTGATGCCCATGTACTCCTTGTTGGTCCAGCCGTCGAAGGACGAGAAGTCCGTCGTGTAGGCCGAGCCGACCGAGAGGTCGTCGATGGCGAAGCCGTAGTAGGCGACGCCGCCGTCGTTCGCGGTGCGGAAGCGGAGCTTCACGTTCTGACCCGCGTACGCCGCCAGGTCAGCGGTCAGGTCCACGTACTCCTGCGGGTCGTGGTCGGCGCAGTTGCCGTCACAGGTGCTGTCGGAGGTGCCGTGGATGCCGTTGTTGTACTCGGCCGAGGACAGGTTCGTCGCCAGCGGGGTCGACCAGGTGGTGCCGCCGTCGGTGGAGGCCTCCAGGAAGGTGAAGTCGTACTCCGCCTCGAGGTCGTACTTGACCTTGGCCGAGAGCGTGCCGCCCGCGGGGACGGCGATCTCCGGGCTGACCGCGGTGGCGGTGCGGTCGTCGCCCTTGCCGGAGTAGAGGAACGACTTGCCCGACGTGCCGGAGCCGACGTCGTGGGTCGTCTCCCCGTCGGGCAGGTTGACCACGAGAGCCTGCGGGGTCTTCGCCCCGGTGTCGTGGAAGCTCGGACCAAGGGTCAGCTTCTTGGATGTACCGGCCTCGACGGTGTCGTAGTTGAGCCAGCCGAGGAAGAGCTTCTCCGGGGCGCCCATGTGGTTGGGGGTGGTGCCGATGGTGCCGTCACCGTGACCGAGCCACGAACCCGAGCTCATCAGGGTCCAGAAGCCGGTGCCGTTCTCGCCGCCCGCGGTGTCGTAGAAGTCCGGCAGACCGAGGTCGTGGCCGAACTCGTGCGCGAAGACGCCCAGGCCGCCGTTCTCGGGCTCGGTGGTGTAGTCGCGGATCCAGATGTCGGTGTTACCGATCTTGACGCCGCCGGCCTTCGGGAAGTTGGCCGGGCCGTCGGAGCCGGACGCGTTGGCGGCCCAGCGGTGCGACCAGATGCTCCACGGGGCGCCGCCGGCCTCCTCGCCGACACCGGAGTGGATCGCCTGGAAGTGGTCGATGTAGCCGTCGGCCTCGTTGAAGTTGCCGTCGCCATCGAGGTCGTAGCGGTCCCAGATGTCGTAGTCCTGGAGGTACGCCGTGATCTCGGCGTCGGTCTTGCCGGCCGCCTTCTGCGCGTCGTACCAGGCGTTGGCGCTGTCCTGGACGTAGTTCTTCATCGCGGCGGCGGTCTCGTCGCCCTTGTCGTTCTGGTAGTAGGACTCCGCGTGCGGAAGCGTCACCCAGTCGCTGACGTCGCCCTGGAGGTCGAAGCGGCCGCTCGACATCTCCTTGTAGACGTTGTGGAAGGACTCCGCGCCCTTCTCCTGGTTGAAGAACATGTCCATGTAGTGCTCGCGCGAGAAATCGTCCTCCCAGTAGGTGGAGTTGTCGTTCTCAGCGGGCGGCGCGATCTCGTTGTGGAGCGGGCCCGAGGTGTTGTCGGGGAAGGCCGGGTTGCCGCCTTCGCCGAACTCGACCAGGAAGCTCAGCAGCTGGGACTTCTCGGTGGGCTCGTGCTCCACCCAGCGGGCGTTCTTGCCCGAGCCCATCTTGACGACCTCGCTGCCGTTCTTCGTGACCGTCTGCTTCTCGCCCGTGGCGACGGCGGTGGCGGCGTTGGTCTTGAGCTCGCGGCGCTTGGTGTTGAGCGCGTCGGGCTTGTCATCGATCTTCTGCTTCACAGCAGCGGCGGCGGGGGTCCCCGAGTCCTCGACGGCGCTAGCCGACGAGTGGGTCAGGGCCACCGGCGTCACGCCTGCGACCGCAACCGCGGCGAGAACGCTGGTAAGGCGTCTGTTCATCGTTCCTCCGGAGTCTGGTGACATCGCGCACATCTGCCTTACCCGAGAACCGACCGGCGCGACGGGCCATCACGACAGAGATGGCTTCGGAGTACAACACCAAGCAACGGAGTTACCTGTAAAGGATTTGTCGCCTATTGGTCATGGGGAACGAAATTTCGTGGCGGGATTACGACATGCGCCCTGATCAACCCGCTTGACCAGCGATTTCGACGTGTTGAATCGCACACCTGTCATTCGCTACGACAGGTATTGACAGCACTCTCTGGCCCGCATTTGATGCCGAGATTGCATGCTTGTAATTGCCTGCGGATCGGGCAGGAGACTTGCATTTAACCGACCGCATTTGTTCCGCTGTCCGGCGAGATAGCCGGGATCGGGACAGATCCGGACGGTGTTGGGGGTGGGCCTCAGCGCGTAGATCACCAGATCTCGCAACACCGTTCGCCCGTGCCCGGGGACACCGAACATCGGAGCATCGTGCCCCCCAGCAGCACCAACTCGTGGTTCCGCAACATCGCTTCAACCCCCCGCCGTAAGGCCGTTCTGGTCGGCGGACTCGCCGCCGCAGTGGTCGCCGCAGGCGGCGCCGCGTACGGCGTCAAGACCTCCCAGACCGATGTCATCGTCTCGGTCGACGGCAAGGCCAAGGACGTCAGCGTCAACGCCGACACCGTCGGTGAGGTCCTCGAGGCCGAGGGCATCGAGATCGGCGACCGTGACGCGGTTGCTCCGTCGCTCGACACCGAGGTCGAGGACGGCAGCGCGATCAGCGTCCGCTACGCCCGTCAGCTGAGCCTCGAGGTCGACGGCAAGGCCCAGGACCACTGGGTCACCGCGACCACCGTCGGGGGCGCTCTCGCCGAGCTCGGCCGTGACTACGACCGGGCGGAGCTCTCGACCAGCCGCGGTGCCTACATCGGCCGCGACGGGATGTCGCTCGACGTCATCACGCCGAAGACCGTCAAGGTCGAGCTGGCGGGGAAGAAGACCAAGAAGGTCAGCGTGACCGCGCTGACCGTCGCCGACGCGTTGAAGGACCTCGGTGTCGACCTCGAGCGCCGGGACAAGGTCTCCCCGGCCTCTGACAAGGCTCTGAAGACCGGTCAGAAGATCGTCTTCACCGACTTCTCCGCGAAGAACAAGAAGGTTGCCCGCGAGACCATCGAGGCGCCGGTCAAGGAGATCGAGGACTCCTCGATGAACAAGGGTGACACCGAGGTCGTCGAGGAGGGCTCCGACGGGGTCCGTTCGGTGACGTACCGCATCTTCTACAAGAACGGCGACGTGGTCTCCCGCAAGGTCCTCGAGCAGAACGTCATCGAGGAGGCCGAGACCCGTGTGGTCAAGGTCGGCACCAAGGAGGAGGCCCCTGCGGCCAACTTCGCCGGCGGCAGCACCGTCTGGGACCAGCTCGCGCAGTGCGAGTCCGGTGGCAACTGGGCGATCAACACCGGCAACGGCTACTACGGCGGGCTGCAGTTCAACCTGCAGACCTGGCAGGCCTACGGTGGCTCCGGTCTCCCGAGCGAGAACAGCCGCGAGACCCAGATCGCGATCGCGACCAAGGTCCGTGACGCCAACGGTGGCTACGGCTCCTGGCCGCACTGCTCGCAGCAGCTCGGTCTGCCGCAGTAAGGCTGTTTCGGCCCTCGGGCCATAGTCTGTACCCATGACCGACCGCACCCCGCCGCGCCTGTTGGGCCCGGCGGAGGTGCGGTCGCTCGCATCCGAGCTCGATCTCCGCCCCACCAAGCAGCGCGGGCAGAACTTCGTGATCGACGCCAACACCGTGCGCCGGATCGTGCGCGAGTCCGGCGTCGGCACCGATGACGTCGTCGTCGAGGTCGGCCCCGGCCTAGGATCGCTCACCCTCGCCATCCTCGAGACCGGCGCGAAGGTGACCGCGATCGAGATCGACGAGGTCCTGGCGCAGCGGCTGCCGAGAACCATCCAGGAGTACGCCCCCGATCAGGCCGACGCGTTCAGCCTGCTCCGCGCGGACGCTCTCCGGGTCGACTCCGTCCCCGGCCCGCCGCCCACGGCCCTGGTCGCCAACCTGCCCTACAACGTCTCGGTGCCGGTCCTGCTGCACCTGATGGCGCTGCTGCCCTCCCTACGCCACGGGCTGGTGATGGTGCAGGCGGAGGTCGCCGACCGGCTGGCGGCCAAGCCCGGCTCCAAGGTCTACGGCGTCCCGTCGGTCAAGGCCGCCTGGTACGCCGAGGTACGCCGTGCCGGCGCGATCGGCCGCAACGTCTTCTGGCCGGCGCCCAACGTCGACTCCGGCCTCGTCTACTGGCGTCACCGGGAGCCTCCGTCGACCGCCGTCTCGCGCGAAGAGGTCTTCGCGGTCATCGACGCCGCGTTCGCGCAGCGTCGCAAGGCGCTGCGCGGCGTACTCAAGCCTCTGGCCGGTTCCGCCGACGCCGCCGAGAAGGCGCTCGTCGCGGCCGGGATCGACCCGCTGGCGCGCGGCGAGGCGCTGACCATCGCGGACTTCGTACGCATCACCGAATCGCTCCAAAGGGTTCCCTCATGACCGTCACCGTCCGCGCCGCCGCGAAGTTCAACCTCCACCTCGGCGTCGGGCCGGTCCGGGAGGACGGGTTCCATCCGCTGGCGACCGTCTACCAGGCGATCGGGCTCTACGACGACGTCACCGTGAGCGAGGCCGCCGAGTGGCAGGTCACGCTCACCGCGGAGGACCACATCGCGCTCGGCGAGATCCCGACCGGCGACGACAACATCGTCGTGCGGGCAGGCAAGGCTCTCGCCGCCCACCATGGCATCGACAAGGCCGCGAAGATCGCGATCCACAAGGGCATCCCGGTCGCCGGCGGTCTCGCCGGCGGCTCGGCCGACGCCGCGGCGACGCTCGTCGCGCTCGACCGCCTGTGGTCGCTGGAGACCTCCGACGAGGATCTGCTGAGCCTGGCGGGTCAGTTGGGCTCCGACGTACCGTTCGCGCTCATCGGCGCCACCGCCATCGGTGGCGGCCGTGGCGAGATCGTCGAGCCGGTCACCGACAACGGTTCCTGGTGGTGGGTCGCGGTCGGCAACGAGCAGGGACTCTCGACGCCGGCGGTCTACCGCGCCTTCGACGAGCTCGCCGGGACCGAGGTCGGCGACCCGCAGGTGCCCGAGAGCCTGCTCATGGCGCTGGAGAAGGGCGACGCGGAGCTCCTCGCCGAGGCACTCGCCAACGACCTGCAGGCCCCGGCGCTGGCGCTACGCCCCGACCTCGCCCAGACCTTCGCAGACGGCGCCGAGGCCGGTGCCCTGGCCGTGCAGCTCTCCGGCTCCGGCCCGACGGTACTGATGCTCTGCCGCGACGCCGCCCACGCCCGCGAGGTCGCCGGAGCGATGCAGGCCAAGGCGTACGACCGCGTCTGGACCGCTCCGGGCCCCGTCGCCGGCGCCCACGTCGTCACCTACTGACCCAACCCGCCGAGGCGTCAGCCACGTCGGCGAGGCGTCATGCACGTCGGCCGAGATGGCAGCGCTGAGCCATCTCGGCCGACGGGCGTGACGTGTCGGCCGACGTACGCGACGCCTCGGCCCGGGGTCAGGCGGCGCTGGAGACGACTTCGTCGGAGATCGCCGCGGCGGCGCGGCGCAGATGGCGGGTGATGCTGGCGGCGTTGAAACCGGCGGCGCTGCCGGATACGGAGACGGCGGCGATCGCACGGCCCTCGATCATGATCGGGACCGCGGCGCAGACGATGCCGAGCTGGGCCTCCTCGCGGTCGAAGGCGATGCGCTCGCTGTTGGCGCGGCGGAGCTCGGCGAGGAACTTCGCCGGGTCGCCGTGCGAGTGGCGGGTGCGCCTCACCAGGCCGGACTCGAGCACGGCCGCGATGTGGTTGCGGTCGCTGAACGAGAGGATCGCCTTGCCGAGCGCGGAGCAGGCCGCGGGCGCTCGCCCGCCGACGTACGTGTCCGGCTGGATGCCACCGCGACCGGTGATCTTCTCCAGGATGACGATGTCGGTGCCCTCGAGGATGGCGAGGTGCACGGTCTTGCCGGTCGCCACGTAGAGCTCGGCCAGATGCGGCATCGCGGTCTCCCGGATGCCCTGCGGGCGGCAGATCTGCACCGCGTTGCCGAGCTCGAAGAGGCGTCGACCGAGGACGTAGTGACGGCCGGTGCGCTCGACGTACCCGCTCTGCTCGAGGTGGCGCAGAAGGCGGAAGGCGGTCGACTTGGGAAGGCCCGCGGTGCGAGCGATCTCGCTGACCCCGAGCTTCGGGCCGGCTCCGAGAAATGCCTCCAGGATCTGGAGTGCCTTCGTCGCAGACGGGGTCGCCGAGGAGGTCGTCCTCGGGGCACCTTCATGGTCGTGCTGACTAGCCAGGGTGGGGATAGCAGTGACGCTCATGGGGGGATCTCCTTAATGAGACGGAGGCACCACGAAGGGGGGATCTGGGGCCTCCAACTCTCTGTGACAGCAGTCACTGTAACGATCGTTCCGGAGGTTGTGGAGCAAATGTTGGATAAATCTCATTCCTGACCTGCGGAAATAGATGACACGGCATACAGTTCGATGCGTTTCCGCCCGTTAGCGCCGTAAACCCTCTGTGGACCTACGGTAGTAGGTCAGTGACTGATCTGTGTATGAAACGGCGTAGCCGTCACCAGTCGCGCCAGCAGGTCCGAGGTCGTGGCCGGTGGCATGTCGGCGCTGTCGAGCGCCTCGGCAAAGAGAAGTCCGTCTGCGATCACCAGCAGCAGCGCGGCCATCTCGTCGGCGTGCGCCGACCCGTCGCCACCGAGAGCTCCGCGGAACCAGCCGGCGAAGTCCTCGCGCGACTGGCGGCGTACGGCGAGGAACCGGTCGCGGCCGGGAAGTGGCTCAGCCCGCTTCGGCAGCACCAGCATCAAGCCGATCCGCAGGAACGGGGGCAGCCGGCGCAGGCTGGCCACCAGCGGCCTCAGCATCAGGGGGAGCTCGGTGGCGCAGTCGCAGTCCGGGCTCGGTGGCTGCCACGAGGACTGGGTGCTGATCCAGGCGCGGTAGGAGTCGTCCACCGCGGCCGAGAACAGGTCGTCCTTGTTCGCGAAGTGCCAGTAGACGGAGGAGGCCGGAAGCTCCGCCGCGGCGCAGATCCGGCTGATCGAGGCGCCCTCGTAGCCGCTCTCCGCGGCTACCTCCAGCGCTGCCGCGACGAGCTTCTCGCGGCTGCTGCTCCTGCCTTCGTACGTCACCGGCGGCAGCTCCACGGGCTCGGGGACGGCCGCCGGGTCCTGCTTCCGGAGATGGTCCGCGACCTCGGCCAGCCCGTCGGCCAGCCGCTGCCGGAGCGGGTCGAGCTCGGCGTACTCGTCGGTCTGGGCCTGGATGAAGAGACCGTCGTGGGCGGCGAGCGTCAGCCGCGCGAGGGTCTCGATGTGCGCGGCCGGAAGGTCGACCGCCTCGGCCCACCACCGCTCGAACTCGGCGAGCGTCTGGGTGCGGATCTGGAGGAAGCGCTCGCGCGGGCCGTCGCCGACCGTCGGTCCGGACTCGAGCGCGAGCATCAGGCCCATCCGCCACCAGTCGGCCTTGGCGCCGTGGGTGTCCGACGTCGTACGCCGCAGGTTGGCCAGCAGGCCCTTGCGCAGGTCATCGCCGGTCGGTGTCGGCTCCCACCGTGGGGCGATGTCGTTCCAGCGGGTGTAGCCGTGCTCGAGCGCCTCTGCGAGCAGCTGGTCCTTGCTGGAGAAGTGCCAGTAGAGGGAGGACGGCGGGAGGCCGGTCGCGCGACGGACCAGCGCCATCGTCGTGCCGACATAGCCACGCTCGGCGGCCAGCCGGAGCGCTGCTTCGAGGATCATCTGACGCGAGCCGTGCGTGTGCTCGCGGAGCGTCGTCTTCTCGGCCATTGCACTGAGTCTAAGCAGGTCAGGGGCTCTTCGTCCGCCCGGTGTGCCGCTGGGTGGCCGCCGCGATGCTGGCTGCCTCACCGCCCTCGGGGACAATGGGAGACGATATGGCGAACCTCCTCAACCTCGAGCACGTCTCCAAGGCGTACGGCATCCGGCCCCTCCTCGACGACGTCTCCCTCGGCATCAACGCCGGCGACCGGGTCGGCATCGTCGGCCGCAACGGCGACGGGAAGACGACGCTTCTGCAGGTGATGACCGGCCTGGAGGAGCCAGACTCCGGTCGCGTCTCGCGCCAGCGTGGCCTGCTCGTCGGGTTCCTGCACCAGGGTGACCAGCTCATCGACTCCCACACCGTGCGCGAGGCGGTGCTCGGCGGGCGGTCCGACCACGAGTGGGCCGGCGTCCCCGTGCTCCGTGAGATCGTCGAACAGCTCTTGGCCGGGATCGATCTCGACCGTTCTGTCATGGGCCTCTCCGGTGGCGAGCGCCGTCGCTGTGCCCTGGCCGAGCTGCTCTTGGGGGACCACGACCTGATCGTGCTCGACGAGCCCACCAACCACCTCGACGTCGAGGCCGTGGCCTGGCTCGCTTCGCACCTGGCGGCGCGCGCGTCCGCGCTGGTCGTGGTCACCCACGACCGCTGGTTCCTCGACGCGGTGTGCCAGTTCACCTGGGAGGTCCACGACGGCCAGGTCGACGCCTACGAGGGTGGCTATGCCGCCTTCGTCCTCGCCAAGGCCGAAAGGTCCCGTCAAGCTGCCGCCACCGAGGTACGCCGCCAGAACCTGGTCCGCAAGGAGCTGGCCTGGCTGCGCCGCGGCGCCCCGGCGCGTACGTCGAAGCCGAAGTTCCGCATCGACGCCGCCAACCAGCTCATCGAGGACGTACCTCCGCCGCGCGACCGCTTCGAGCTGCAGAAGTTCGCTGCCCAGCGGCTCGGCAAGGACGTCATCGACGTCGAGGACGTCGACCTCTTCCGCGGCGAGCGGCAGCTGCTGTCGCACGCCACCTGGCGCATCGGCCCGGGAGACCGGATCGGCATCGTCGGCGTCAACGGTGCCGGCAAGACCTCGGTGCTATCGCTGCTGGACGGCTCTCTCCCGCCTGCGGTGGGGAAGGTACGCCACGGCCGCACCATCGCTCTCCAGCACCTGACCCAGCAGCTCGACGACCTCGACCCGGAGGCGCGAGTCCTCCCGACCGTCGAGTCGATCAAGCGGGTCACCAAGACCACCGACGGTCAGGAGCTCTCGGCGACCTCGATGCTCGAGCGCTTCGGCTTCACCGGCGACAAGCTGGTCACCCGCATCGGCGACCTCTCCGGAGGCGAGCGCCGCCGCTTCCAACTGCTGCGCCTGCTGCTCACCGAGCCGAACGTCCTGCTGCTCGACGAACCGACCAACGACCTCGACATCGAGACGCTCAACGTCCTCGAGGACTTCCTCGACGCCTGGCCCGGCACCCTGATCGTCGTCTCCCACGACCGCTACTTCCTCGAGCGCGTCACCGACTCCGTCTGGGCCCTCCTCGGCGACGGTCAGATCTCCATGCTCCCGCGTGGCGTCGACGAGTATCTCGAGCGCCGCCTCCCCATCCCCGCCGAGGCGTCAGCCCCGCAGGCCGAGGCGTCACGCGCGTCGGCCGAGACGGCAGCGGGTGGCTCGTCGAAGGCCAAGCCCGGCTCTGCCGACGAGCGAGCGGCGAAGAAGGTCATCGCCAGGATCGACAAGCAGCTCGAGCGGATCGGCGAGCAGCAGCAGAAGCTCGAGCTCGCGATGGCCGAGTCGGTCAACGACTACACCCGGCTCGCCGAGCTCAGCGCTGAGCTGGATCGGCTCGCCGCGGAGAAGGACGACCTCGAGCTGGAGTGGCTCGAAGCCGCCGAGGTCCTGGAGTAGCGCCCTTCGGGAATTGCTGGTCGGCGGCTCGCGCAGCGTGTAACACGTTGTTCGTACGACTACTCGCCCTATGAGAACGACCGGATAGTCCTACGAACAGCGTGTTACACGGCTCGCCGATCCGCGCTGCGGGGTGTTGGTCAGGATGAGAACGGGACCAGCAGCCGGCGCAGGAGGTCGGTGAGCTGGTTCTGCTGATCGTCGGAGAGGCCGTCGAGGAACTCCCGCTCGGCCGCGAGCAGCGCCTCGAAGGCGCTGTCGACGGTCGCCTTGCCGTCGGGGGTGAGCCGGACGAGGACGCCTCGCCGGTCGGCCGGATCCGGCAGCCGCTCGACCAGACCGCGGGAGGCGAGCCGGTCGACGCGGTTGGTCATGGTCCCGCTGGTCACCAGGGTCTCGCGCAGCAGCCGGCCGGGGGAGAGCTCGTAGGGGTCGCCCGCTCGGCGCAGCGCGGCAAGTACGTCGAACTCCCACGACTCGATCCCGGAGCCCGAGAACGCGTCGCGTCGAGCGAGGTCGAGGTGACGCGAGAGGCGGGAGAGACGCGAGAAGATCTCGACGGGACCCAGGTCCAGGTCGGGCCGCTCGTGTGCCCAGGCCTCGCTCAGGTCGTCGACTTCGTCGCGCATGGCGAGAGCGTAGCCCAAGTTCGCCTCATCGAGAATCTTGACATCGAGACAAGTCGGCGAGACGATCAGAATATCTTGACATCAAGAGAAATCGAGAGGACGTACGCCATGACCGCATGGGATCCCGAGCGCTACCTGACCTACTCCGACGAGCGAGGTCGGCCGTTCGTCGACCTCCTTCGCCGGGTCGACGCGGACCGTCCGAAGACCGTCATCGATCTGGGCTGCGGCCCCGGCAACCTGACCGCACTCGCGGCCGGCCGCTGGCCGGAAGCCAGGGTCGTCGGCCTCGACTCCAGTGCGCCGATGATCGACAAGGCGCGCGCGACCATCGAGGGTGTCGACTTCGCGGTGGCGGATCTGCGTGACTGGGCCGACTCGGTCGTGCCGGGATCGGTCGACGTACTCCTCTCCAACGCCACCCTGCAGTGGGTCCCCGGTCATCTGGACCTGCTTCCTTCGCTCGCCGCCGCGGTCGGGGAGAGCGGCTGGTTCGCCTTCCAGGTCCCGGGCAACTTCGGCGAGCCCAGCCACCGGCTCCGCGAGGACCTCGCCGCCGAGGAGCCCTACGCCGAGCACACCCGTCACCTCGAGGCGCCCGGTTCGCGCGACCCGGCCGACTACTACGACGTGCTGGTGGGAGAGGGCTTCGAGGTGGATGCCTGGGAGACGACGTACCTCCACGTGCTGACCGGGGACGACCCGGTCTTCACCTGGATCGCCGGTACGAGCCTCCGTCCGACGGCTGCAGCGCTGGAGCAGGCCGGTCTCTTCGAGTCGTTCGCCGAGGAGCTCAAGAACCGTCTGGCACAGGCCTATCCCGTACGAAACGATTCGGTAGGAAACAGTTTCGTCCTGCTTCCGTTCCGCCGCGTCTTCGTGGTCGCCCGCAGACTGGAGGCATGATGCGCATCCATCACGTGCAGGTCGGAATGCCCGCCGGCCATGAGGACGAGGCCCGGACCTTCTATGCCGACGGCCTCGGGCTGACCGAGGTGCCGAAGCCGGCAGAGCTGGCCAAGCGCGGTGGCGCCTGGTTCCGCTCACCGGGCGGCGCGGAGGTCCATCTCGGTGTCGAGGATCCGCACCGACCGCAGGTCAAGGCCCATCCCGCTCTCGCGGTCGAGACCGAGGCAGACCTGGAGGCCATGGGCGAGAGGCTGGCCGACCTCGGCTTCGACGTCGACTGGAGCCAGCGCCACAACGCCGAGGGCTTCCAGCGCTTCCATGTCCGCGATCCGTTCGGCAACCGCGTCGAGATCGCGTGGCAGACGGACAACTAGCACGAACTTTGGTCCCGTGTAGGCGAAAACCGGAATCAACCAAAAAGAACCGTAACGCCAACTGGTCTGGACCGTTGTCCCCCGGGGGATACAACAACGAGCCAGGAATGATGCCAGAAACGATGGAAGGCAAGACTTTGACTGACGACGTGACCGTCCCCCAGCCTCGGGACGCGGAGACGACGAGCGTGGTCAATCGAGTCCGCCGGGCTCAGGGCCAGCTCGGTGGCGTGCTCCGCATGATCGAAGACGGCCGTGAGCTCGCCGATGTGGTCGGCCAGCTCAAGGCAGTGACCCGCGCCCTCGACAAGGCGGCTTTCGCGCTGCTCTCCAACGAGCTGCGCCGCGCGCACGCCGACGGAGATCGCCCGGAGCAGATCGAGGAGCTCGAGAAGGTCTTCCTCTCCCTCTCCTGATCTCGGGCCAGGAGAGGGGAGGAGGTTACCCTCGGGTAACCTGACTGCCATGAGCCAGCTCTACGACCTCTGGAAGTCCTTCAACCGTGTCCCGGTTGTCGGCAAGCGAGCATTCTCGGTCGCTTTCGCGAAGAAGGCGCCCTACTTCGGGTCCATCCACCCGCTGGTCAACCAGCTGCGACCCAACTACGCCGAGGTCATCGTCCCCAACCGCAAGGGCAACCACAACCACATCGGCACCGTTCACGCCATCGCGCTGTGCAACGGTCTCGAGATGGCGATGGGCGCCCTTGCGGAGGTCACCATCCCGCGCGACAAGCGCTGGATCCCCAAGGGGATGACCGTCTCCTACACCGCCAAGGCCTCCACCGACATCACCTGCATCGCGGAGACCGACCAGGAGCAGTGGGACACCGCCGACGGAGATCTCGCGGTGCGCGTCAAGGGCATCCGTGAGGACGGCACCGTGGCCATCGAGGGCACGATCAACCTCTGGGTGACCCCGAAGAAGAAGTAAGAGCAGGTACGCAACGGCCCGCCGCCCCGACGAGGGGCAGCGGGCCGTTTTCGTGCGCTGACGCCTAGGCTGGGCCGCCGGGGCCCATGGCGTTGCTCTTCTGAACGAGCGCGGCCTCGTCGGCGACCGGGTCGATCGCGTCAGCGTGACCAACCGGGGCTGCGGTGCGTCCCACGCGCCGAGTGCGGACTTCGGCGTAGTTGGCGAGGAGTCCGAGGATCGTGTTGAGGGTGATGTAGATCGCGGCGACCACGATCGCTGCCGGGAGCAGGTTGTCGAAGTTGCCGTCGAGCTTGACGATCTGATTGAGCAGCTCGCTGTAGGCGAGGATGTAGCCGAGGGCGGTGTCCTTGAGGAGCACCACCAGCTGAGCGATGATCGCCGGAAGCATCGAGCGCACCGCCTGAGGCAGCAGGATCGCACGCATCACCTGCCCGTCCGTGAGCCCGACCGCGACACCGGCCTCCGTCTGCCCCTTGGGCAGCGCGCCGACGCCGGCTCGGATGATCTCGGCGAGGACGGAGCCGTTGTAGAGCATCAGGCCGAGGACGACCGCCCAGAAGACGTCGGTGTCGAATCCGAGCGGCGCCTGCATGAAGTAGATGAACATCATCAGCAGGAGCATCGGGATCGAGCGGAAGAACTCGATGACCACCGCCGAAGGCAGGCTGACGAGCTTGCTCTGGGAGAGCCGGCCGACGGCGAACACGAATCCGAAGGCGAGCGCGAGGACCGAGCCGACCGCGAAGGCCTTCAGCGTGCCGATGATGCCGGGGATGAGGAAGTTCTCCCAGGCGGGTGACTCGAGGAACGGTGTCCACTTCTCGGCTGCCCACTGGCCGGTCTCATCGAACTTCGACCAGACGAACCAGGCGATGGCCAGGAGCACCACCAAGGTGACAGCGGAGTAGACCCGGTTGAGCGCCTTGGCGCGCGGGCCGGGGGCGTCGTAGAGGACGGAGGCGGCCATTATCGGATCACCGCGAATCGCTTGGAGGCCCAGTTGGCGACGAAGCCGATGGGCAGGGTCAGGATCATGAAGCCGATCGCGAAGATGATGAAGATCAGCAGGATCTGGTCGGCCTCGTTCTCCATCATGGTCTTCATCTGGCCCGATGCTTCGTTGACGCCGGTCGCGGTGACGACACCGATGGTGACGGCGACGGTGGTGTTCTTGGTCATTGCGATCAACACGCTGGCCAGCGGGTTGATGACCGAGCGCAGCGCCTGCGGCAGAACGACGTAAGTGAGGTTCTGGGTGAAGGTGAGTCCGATCGCCCGAGCCGCTTCGGCCTGTCCGAGCGGCACCGTGTTGATGCCGGCACGGAGCACCTCGCACACGAACGTCGAGGTGTAGATCCCCAGCGCCAGGACCGCGAGACGGAAGTTGTTCTCGTAGAGGTCGTCAGGCGCGGGGTTGAACCCCAGCTGATAAGCGAGCCCGAAGAGCGCGAAGAACATCACCAGCGTCAGCGGCGTGTTGCGGAGCGTATAGACGACGGCCGCACCGACGAACCGCAGCACCGGCACCGGGGACACCCGGAAGACGGCGAGCACGGTGCCGAGGATGAGCGCGAAGATGCCGCTGTAGACGGCAAGCCTCAGAGTCAGCCCGAACGAGGTCAGGATGGCTGACCCATACTCTGAGAAGAGGTCCA
>NZ_JBHZPJ010000003.1:0-16685 GCF_042788075.1 Nocardioides sp. YIM B13467 | reverse complement strand
GACCTAGCCGACGCCTCGGCCGACCTAGCCGACGCCTCGGCCGACCTAGCCGACGCCTCGGCCGACCTAGCCGACGCCTCGGCCGACCTAGCTGACGCCTCGGCGAGGGGGTTAGCCGGCGCAGGCTCCGGTGTCGACGGCAGCGGTCTGGGAACGAGCCTCGCGGGCGATCTCGATGACCTGGTCGGTGGTGAGGGCGTAGCCGGTCTCGGTGTCGGTGACCGAGGCGGCGAAGACGACGCCGACGACGTCACCCTCGGAGTCGACGATGGGGCCTCCGGAGTTGCCGGGGCGGATGAGGCTGCGTACGGAGTAGACGTCTCGGATGACGGTGCCGACGCCGTAGATGTCGGGCGAGCGGAGTCGCTGCTCGGCACGGATACGGCCGGGCTGTACGTCGAAGGGGCCGTCCTGCGGATAGCCGAGGACAGCGATCGGGTCCTCGGCGCCGGCGGTGCGGTCGAACTCGAGGCGCTTGAGGTTGCCGCCACCCTCGAACTTCAGGACGGCGATGTCGATCTCCGGGTCGTAGTGGACGACCTTGGCGTCGTTGGCGCCGTCACCGACGATGACGTTGGGGTCGTCGACGCCGGCGACGACGTGGGCGTTGGTCATCAGGTAGCCGCGGCCGATGACGAATCCGGTGCCCTCTACACCCTTGCCGCACTCGTTGGCGCCGCGGATCTTGAGGACCGACTCGCCGGCGCGTACGACGTCGGGGTCGGTGAGCATCCGCCGCGGACCAGGACCGACCTCGACGATCCGCTCACTGGCGAACGGCTCCAGGTAGCGCGGGAAGAACGAGGTGCCGACGACGTCGTTGAACGCGCTCAGCGCACGATCCGCAGGCGACGGCATGATCGAGTCGACCTTGGCCAGGATCGCCGAGCCACGCACCGCGGGCGTGAGCCCGTTGATCTGTGCCCCCGAGACCGCGACTCCGAGAGCCCAGGCGACCACCAGTACGGCCGCCGCGCTGAGCAGCGACCCGCCGAGGGCATCGACGATCCGGGCCGGCTGCCAGGTGATCTCGTCGCGCACGCGTACGCCGCCGTATTGCAGCACCGCCTGCCCGATGGACGCACACGCGATCACGACGAACAGGGCACCGAGCGAGACCCACAACGACGGAGCCGCGCTGCCGAGCACCTTCGGTGCCAGCCAGATGCCGATGAAGCCACCGAGCAGCAGTCCGCCGGTCGCGAAGGCACCGGTGATGAAGCCCTGCCAATAGCCCGAGAGCGCGTAGGCCCCGACGAGGATGATCAGGATCCAGTCAAGAAAGTTCACGGCTGATTCCGTTCGCGTCCCTGGAACATGTATTCGGGCAACTCCTTGATCGGGGCGTCCGGAATCTCCGTGATCCACCCGAGATAGGTGAAGAAACGGCTGATGATTCCACCTGTGAAGCCCCAGAGAATGACATCCTTCTCCGGTCCGATCAAGAACGCGGGCATCAGCCATCCGCTGCGGCCCGGCGCGCCGACCTGGATCCGGTGGGCCGGGTCGATGAGATCCGACAACGGCACCCGGTAGACGGCGTGCACCTCTTCGACCGAGCGCGTGGTGACCGGTGACGGCTCCCGCCACCACGCGATGATCGGCACCACCGCGTGGTTGGAGAACGGGATCCACAGCGCCGGAAGGCGGCCGACGACATCGACACCGGTCGGGTCGAGACCGGTCTCCTCCCAGGCCTCCCGCAGCGCCGCCTCCTCAGCGGTCTCCCCCGGATCGAGCCGGCCGCCGGGGAACGAGACCTGGCCGGGGTGCGAACGCATCGTGTGCGAACGCTCGGTCAGCAACAGGTCGGGACCCGAGGGCCCTTCGCCGAAGAGCATCAGCACCGCCGACTCGCGTGCGCTGCCGTCGGCCGGCGGCAGGAACTGCGAGATGTCCTCGCCCTGGATCTGCTGCGCCGCCTCGACGACCTCGTCGAACCACTCCGGCCGCGTCCCGTTGGCCGCCTGACGCTCGCTCACAGCTCGATCCCCAGCTTCTTCTCGACGAGCTCCTTCACCTGGGCCGCACTGGTCATGCCACCCATCTGCAGCAGCTCGACCTCGCCGGAGGAGGACAGGACGTACGTCGCCGGCACCGCCCGCGCCGTGAGCGGCCCGCCCTGGAGCTCACCGCCTGGATCGGCGTACATCGGGAACGTCACCCCGCGCGAGATCGCCTCCTCGAGCGCGACTCCGGGGACGGTGTCCATGACGTCGATGCCGATCACCGGCACCTCGTCGCCGTAGGTCTCGTAGAAGCTCTGCAGCGCAGGCATCTCTTCCTTGCAGGGCGCGCAGAAGCCCTGGAAGAGGTTGATCACCATCGGTCCCTCGAACGAGGCGAGGTCGGCGGACTCGCCGCCGCCGAGGCAGGGCAGCACGATCGACGGCAGCCCGCCGTCGCTCGCGGGCCCTTCCTCGCAGGCTTCCACCTTCGACGCCTTCTTGGCCGCGACCATCTCCGCCGTGGCGACGTTGACCTTGGAGGAGGACGGTTCGTCGGCGAGTGGCGCGCCGGACTGGCCGCCCCCGCTCGAGGAGTCGGTGCCGCAGCCGGCCAGGACGGCCAGCAGCAGGGCGGCTGCCGACGCGACCCGGGCTCGTCTCCCCAGGGCACGAACCATCAGTTGCGGCCCTCCGTGCGGACCAGCTTGGCCGCGGCGACGGGGTCGGTCGGCCCCTCGCCGTACGCAGGGCACAGCTGTGACACGGGACAGGCACCGCACGCGGGCTTCTGCGCGTGACAGATCCGCCGCCCGTGCCAGATCACGTGGTGGGACAGCATCGTCCAGTCCCGCTTCTCGAAGAGCGCGCCGACCTCGTGCTCGACCTTGACCGGATCCTTCTCGGTGGTCCAACCGAAGCGCCGCGAGAGCCGTCCGAAGTGCGTGTCGACGGTGATCCCCGGCTTGCCGAAGGCGTTGCCGAGCACCACGTTGGCGGTCTTGCGCCCGACACCGGGCAGCTTCACCAGCTGCTCCAGACGGTCGGGCACCTCGCCGTCGTACTCCTCCACCAGCACGGCGCTCAGCTTCAGCAGCGCGTCGGTCTTGGCGCGGAAGAAGCCGAGCGGTCCGACGAGCTGCTCCAGGTGCTCCCGGGGCGCCGCCGCCATCTCCTTCGCGGACGGATAGGCCGCGAACAGGGCGGGCGAGGCCAGGTTGACCCGCTTGTCCGTGGTCTGCGCGCTCAGCACGGTCACGACCAGGCACTCGAACGGATTGGTGAAGTCGAGCTCGGCCTTGGCATCCGGGTAGGTCTCACCGAGGATGCGGTCGATCCGACGGGCACGACGCACCAGACCCAGGCGCGTCTCAGTCGCAAACTTCTGGGCAGGCACGCAGCAAGGCTACGCGGCCGCACCGACAATCCCGATCCGGCCCAGAGCACGGCTACCACAAACACCGCTCAACACATGCACTTTCTGCCCTTATCGGTGGGTGATGTGCACGTGTGAGACGTTCCACAGATAGGATTCCCGGTGTAATACCCGCGGATGTGGGGAAAATCCAGGAGGAATGGCCGCAATGGACAACGACGTACTCCGTCAGGCACCGCTCTTCAGCGCACTCGATGACGAGTCGATGACGGCCCTGCACGCCTCGATGGCAGAGTCGAAGCTCCGCCGCGGAGAGGTGCTCTTCCACGAGGGCGACTCCGGCGACAAGCTGTACGTCGTGATCGACGGCAAGGTGAAGCTCGGTCGCACCTCGTCCGACGGCCGCGAGAACCTGCTGGCCATCATGGGCCCCGGCCAGATGTTCGGTGAGCTCTCGCTCTTCGACCCCGGCCCCCGCTCGGCCACCGTCACCGCGGTCACCGACTCCGCCTTCGCGAGCCTGTCGCACGAGGACCTCCTGAAGTGGCTCGAGGGCCGCCCGGTCGTCGCCCGCGGCCTGCTCGCCCAGCTGGCCGGCCGCCTCCGCAAGGCCAACGACGTCGTCGCCGACCTCGTCTTCTCCGACGTCCCCGGCCGTGTCGCAAAGGCCCTGCTCGACCTCGCCGACCGCTTCGGCCGCACCGCCGACGACGGCGTCCACGTCCACCACGACCTCACCCAGGAGGAGCTCGCCCAGCTCGTCGGCGCCTCCCGCGAGACGGTCAACAAGGCCCTGGCCGACTTCGCCAGCCGCGGCTGGCTCCGCCTCGAGCCGCGCAGCGTCGTCATCATGGACATTGAGCGCATGGCCCGCCGCGCCCGCTGATCTGGACGTCCAGAGCACGCACAGATTCGTACTCAGCGCTGAGGCTGGCGCTTCTGGGGATGGATCGTCTCGTGACGGGCGAGCATGGCGACGTACTCCTCGATCCTGCGCGCCCGCGCGGCCTCGGTCTTCAGAGAGGTGATGCGGTGATAGAGGGCGTAACGGTTCTGAGAGGTGAGGACGTCGTACATCGCCTGCGCCTCGGGCACCGCGGCGATCGCGGCGAGGAGGTCTGGCGGGGTCTCGGCGGTTGCCGGACCGGCGTACGCCGCCTCCCACCGTCCATCCGCCTTAGCCGCATCCACGGCGATCCGCCCGGCGGCGGTCATCCGGCCCTCGCGCTCGAGACGGTCGATGTGCTCGACGTTCCTCAGTGACCAGCGGCTCTTCGGCCCTCGCGGGGTGAACCGCTGGAACGAGGACTGCTCGTCGCGTCGTCGGGCCTGGCCGTCGATCCAACCGAAGCAGAGCGCTTCATCGAGCGCGGTCTGCCAGGTCAGCGTGGTCAGCGTGCCGCCCTTCTTGGTCAGCACCAGCCAGACCGCGGGCGTGTCGGCATGGTGCTCCTCCAGCCAGGCCCGCCACGCGGGTGGGTCGGGAAGCAGGAGCTCGGCTCCGGACAGGATCGCCATGAGCCGAACAGTAGGCCTCAGCGCTCAGCGAGGTAAGCCAATTGCGCTCGCACCGAGAGCTCGGCGGCACCCCAGAGGACCTGGTCGACGTCGGCGTACACGATCTCGACGATCGCCCGCGGATCCGCCTCGGCAGGGGTAGCGCCGAGCCCGGAGAGAGCTTCCTCGACCTGGCCGAGGCGCTCGCGACGGTGGGCGATGTAGTAGTCCAGCGCGCCGAGGGCGTTCCCGATGACCGGGCCGTGGCCGGGCCAGACGCTGCCGACACCGTGCTCGGAGGCGAGGGCGTGCAGACGGTCGAGCGAGTCGAGATAGGCGCCCAGCTCGCCGTCGGGGTGAGCGACCACGGTCGTCCCACGCCCGAGGACGGTGTCGCCCGTCAGCACCGCCCCGTCGGCGGGCAGCCAGAAGGACAGCGAGTCCGAGGTGTGCCCGGGAGTCCCGACGACGCGGATCTCCAGACCGTCGACCTCGATGACGTCACCGTCGCCGAGCCCCTCGGTCCCGAGCCGGTATTCAGGATCAAGAGCGCGTACGCCGGCCCCAACCCGCTCCGCGAAGGCCCGGGCCGCCTCGGAGTGGTCATAGTGATGATGGGTCAGCAGCACCGTCGCCACCTCGCCTGCGGCCTCCGCGACGGCATCGAGATGCCCCTCGTCGAGAGGCCCGGGGTCGATCACGACAGACCGGCGCGCACCCGGCTCGCGCAGCACCCAGGTGTTGGTGCCGTCGAGCGACATGATCCCGGGGTTGGGCGCGAGGATGCACTGCCCGCGCTCGCCGAATGCCCCGCCTGACCAGGACTCGTTCATGAGTGGTTCCTTCCGGCGACAAGGGAGGCGTGCAGGGGCATCATCGACAGGGTGTGGCCGCCGTCGACCTCGGTCACGGTCGGGGTGAACATCGTCAGCACACGCTCCGCGGCGGCAGCGAGGACCTCGTCCTCGGACCCGACCGAGGTGACCTCGAGACAGTTGAGATAGGTCGGCGGCATCATCGCCAGCTCGCCGGCCTCGACCTGGGCGACCGCCTCGGCGGTGCTCAGCCAGAGCACCGAGGAGGACTCGCTGGACACGTCCCGGGTCACCTGGCCCTCGGGGAGGCGCGCGACGAAGAACCAGGTCGCGAAGCGCTTCGGCTCGAAGACGGGCGTCGTCCAGGCGGCCCACGGCCCCAGCAGGTCCGTACGCAGCACCAGCCCGCGCCGGGTCAGCAGCTCGGTCAACGACAACGAGCGTGACTCCAGAGCGGCCCGGTCGGCCTCCCAGTCGTCGCCCGAGACGTCGTCGACGACGGAATCGCCCGAGGCTCCCGCGAGCAGCACCCCTGACTCCTCGAACGTCTCCCGCACCGCCGCGGCGACCAGCGCTCGCGCGCGGGACTCGTCGACCCCGAGCCGGCGCGCCCACTCACCGGCGGACGGCCCGGCCCAGCGGGAATCGGGCAGCTCGGCGTCGCGTACGTCCACTCCGCCGCCGGGAAAGACAGCCATCCCGGCGGCGAAACCCATCGTCATCTGCCGACGGAGCAGGTAGACCTCTGGGCCGGAAGCGGATCCGCCATCGGAGCCCGGCCGCAGCAGCAGCACCGTCGCCGCGTCGCGCGGCTCGACCGGGGTGCGTACGCCCTGGGCGTACTCCCCGGCCAACGCCACGATGTCGTCACCAAGCCGGACTGGAGGGATCGGGATACGCACGTTCGTCACTGTAGCGACGCTCACACCAGCGCCCTACCCCCATCCGAGCCTCAGACCGAGGCTCAGATCTCGACGATGATCTCCACCTCGACGGGGGCGTCGAGCGGCAGGACGGGCACGCCGACGGCGGATCGGGTATGGCGTCCAGCGTCACCGAAGACCTTGCCGAGCAGCTCGGAAGCACCGTTGGCGATGCCCGGCTGGCTGGTGAAGTCGGGAGTGGAGGCGACGAAGCAGGTCACCTTGACGACCCGCTTGACCAGCGACAGATCGCCGATCTCGGCCTTCACCGCGGCGAGCGCGTTGAGCGCGCACTGCTGTGCGGCCGCCACGCCCTCCTCGGGCGAGACCTCGCCACCGAGCTTGCCGGTGGACAGCAACGCGCCGTCCTTCATCGGCAGCTGCCCGGAGGTGAAGATGTAGTCGCCGGTTCGAAGCGCCGGGATGTAGGCCGCCACCGGCGGCACGACGTCCGGCACGCTCAGCCCGAGCTCGGCGAGGACCTCCTCGGGCCCGGTCACTCCGAGACCGCCCGCTTGAAGAAGCCGACGTAGTTGCCGGTGCCGTTGTCGAGGATGGAGACGAGCTCCCACCCGTCGGCACCGAAGTTGTTGAGAATCTGCGCCGCAGCGTGGTTGAGGATCGGCGCTACCTGGTACTCCCACTTGGTCATATCGGCACCCTACTTCGCGGACCCGCGGACGGGTCTCCCGGCGAGATGGTTTGACCTTCCAACTGAGGACCCGGCCCACTATGGTCAGGTCCGTGACTTCCGCAGAGCAGCTGAAGACGTACGTCGACACCTGGTGGTCCTCCGTCCAGGACCTCCTCACGCTCCTGGAGGAGCTCTCCGAGACCGACTGGGACCAGCCGACCGACCTCCCCGGCTGGGACGTACGCGCCATCGCCTCCCATGTCGCTCACCTCGAGGGCCTCACCGCCGGCGCACCCCGCGAGGACGCCTCCGTACCCGAGTCCGCCCACATCAAGTCGCCGATGGGCCAGTTCACCGAGATCGGCGTGATCACCCGCCGCGACGCCGCGCCGGCGAGCATCATCGACGAGATCCGCCGCTACACCGCCGTACGTCACGACGAGCTGCTCGCCTCCCCGCCCGAGGACCCCGCGGCGCCGGCGTCCGGCATCTTCGGTGCGCTCGGGTGGACGACCGGCAAGCTGCTCCGCAACCGGCCGCTCGACCTCTGGCTGCACGAGCAGGACATCCGCCGCGCCACCGGCCGCCCGGGCAACCTCGACAGCCCCGGCGCCCTCCACACCGCCGACTACCTCCTCGAAGGCGTCGGTTTCGTGCTCGCCAAGAAGGCCGCCTGCGCCCCGGGCACCTCCGTCGTCGTCGAGGTCGAAGGCCACGCGCCCTATGCGTTCACCGTCACCAAGGAGGGCAAGGGAGTCCCGGTGGCCGACCTGGTCACCGCGCCCACCGTCACCCTCTCCACGGACCGGGAGACGTACGTCCTGCTCACCGGCGGCCGCGCCTCCGGTGACCCCGCCAAGGTCGAGATCACCGGCGACACCGCGCTCGGCACCAAGATCGTCGAGAACCTCAACATCACCCCCTAGTGGCGCGACCCCGTTAAAGTCGTTCCCATGAGTTCCGACTGGCCCCACGTGCAGCTGCATGTGGTGACCGGCAAGGGCGGCACGGGCAAGTCGACGGTGGCTGCGGCTCTGGCGCTCGGGCTGGCCTCACACGGAAAGAACGTCCTGCTGTGCGAGGTCGAGGGCCGCCAGGGTGTGGCGCGGATGTTCGACGTCGACCCGCTGCCCTACGCCGAGACCCGCATCGCGACCGGGCTGCGGCTGCGGGCGCGATCCGGTGCCGACGCCGAGCCGGGCAACGTCTACGCCCTGCACATCGCCCCCGAGGAAGCCCTCCTCGAATACCTCAAGATGTACTACAAGCTCGGCCCCGCCGGCCGCGCCCTCGACCGCTTCGGCGTGATCGAGTTCGCGACCACGATCGCGCCCGGGGTCAGGGACGTCCTGCTCACCGGCAAGCTCTTCGAGGCCGTGCAGCGCAACAGCCGCAACAAGGGCGCCCGGACCTACGACGCCGTCGTGCTCGACGCTCCCCCGACCGGCAGGATCACGAGCTTCCTCAACGTGTCCGAGTCGGTCGCGGGCCTGGCCAAGGTCGGCCCGATCAAGAACCAGGCCGACACGATGATGACCCTGTTCCGCTCCCGGCGCACCGCGGTCCATCTGGTCACGCTGCTGGAGGAGATGCCGGTCCAGGAGACCGCCGACGGCATCAGCGAGCTGCGCGCCGCCGGGCTCCCGGTCGGCGGCGTCATCGTCAACCAGGTACGCCCCCGCGACCTCCCCGACGAGTCCCTCGCCCCCGCCCGCGCCGGCACCCTCGACGACGAGCTGATCACCGAGGACCTCAAGCGTGCCGGCGTCGAACCCGACCCCGCCCTGATCTCCGCCCTCGCCGACGGGGCGAAGGAGTACGCCGAGCGCCGAGCCCTCGAGGACGCCCAGCGTGACCTCGTAGCCGGCCTCGGGGTCCCCACCTACGAGCTCAACCGGATCGCCGGCGGGATCGACATCGGCGGGCTCTACGAGCTCGCGGCCGAGCTCAAGGATCAGGGGCTCGCATGATGATGGAATACCCGGTTAACCGGGTATCCCTGCACTTCTCTGGCATTGCAACACCTGAGAAGTGCAGGAATTGCCTGAGCGACGTGACGGAAGTGACGAGAGGGACAGCCCGATGAGCGCTCACCCACGCGTCGGTCCGCTGGCCGCCCACGCGAACGACACCCGACAGCTCGAGGTCGACCGGCTGCTCGACGACCTCGACACCCACATCATCGTCTGCTGCGGCAGCGGCGGCGTAGGCAAGACGACCACGTCGGCGGCGCTCGCACTCAGGGCAGCGGAGCGCGGACGCAAGGTGGTGGTGCTGACGATCGATCCGGCGCGACGCCTCGCCCAGTCCATGGGCATCGAGCGGCTCGACAACACGCCTCGCCCTGTTCCCGGGATCGGCCCGGGCCGGCTCGACGCGATGATGCTCGACATGAAGCGCACCTTCGACGAGGTGGTCGAGTCGCAGGCCAGCCCCGAGAAGGCGCAGCAGATCCTCAACAACCAGTTCTACATCGCGCTGAGCTCCAGCTTCGCAGGCACGCAGGAATACATGGCGATGGAGAAGCTCGGTCAGCTCTACCGCGATGCCTTCGCCCACAACGGCGGCAACGGCGACTACGACCTGATCGTCGTCGACACACCCCCGAGCCGCAGCGCCCTCGACTTCCTCGACGCACCCGAGCGCCTCTCCAGCTTCCTCGACGGACGCTTCCTGCGCCTGATGCTGGCCCCGACCAAGGGCCCGGTCAGGCTCATGTCGGCCGGGATCAACATCGTCACCAACGCGCTCAAGAAGGTCCTCGGCGGGCAGATGCTCACCGACCTGCAGACCTTTGTGACCGCACTCGACACCGTCTTCGGCGGGTTCCGGCAACGGGCGCAGGAGACGTACGCACTGCTTCAGGCCGACGAGACCGCCTTCCTCGTCATCGCCGCTCCGGAGCCAGACGCGCTCCGGGAGGCCGCCTACTTCGTCGAGCGGCTCTCCGGCGACCGGATGCCGCTCCAGGGTCTGGTCGTCAACCGAGCCACCTTGCCCGACGACGCCTCGCTCACCGCGGCCGCGGCCGGGGCCGCCTCCGAGCGTCTCCCCGACGCGCCGCTCACGGCCGGGCTGCTGCGGCTCCACGCCGACCGCGCGCTCCTGGTCGAGCGCCAGCACCAGCTGCGCGAGCGCTTCGCGGTCGCCCATCCGCAGGTGCCGACCGCCGTCGTGCCGGCGCTGCCCGGTGACGTACACGACCTCGACGGACTCCGCGAGATCGGCCGGCTGCTGGCCCAGGAATGAGTCGAGCCAGGACGTACGTCACGTACGTCCTGGCTCAGACCAAGATCTTCAGCGATCCACTCGAGTAGGGGACGAGAGGTCACTCCACGGAGGCACGGGTGCGCGCGGCCTCGAGGACGGCGCGCCAGGAGGCGTTCGGGCTGCGACGGAGCAGCGCACGACGCTCGCGCTCGGTCATGCCGCCCCAGACACCCCACTCGATCTGGTTGTCGAGCGCCTCAGCGAGGCACTCGGTGCGGACGACGCAGCCTGAGCAGACCATCTTGGCCTTGTTCTGCTCGGCTCCACGTACGAAGAGCTCGTCGGGCTCGTTCTCACGACATGCGGCCTGCAGCGACCATTCATCAACCCACATTGTGTGCCATCCCTTCATCGGAGCGCTTCGCCCTCCCCAATTGACGGCGTGGGCGCCCGTGCGGACTAAAGGTTAAGGACCCTGACCGGTCGAGTGACACACCCTTCTGGCCCAAAGTACGTAGTTCGAAATGACTAGGAGGGGTCCCGGGACCTGTTTTTGCCTCCCTGTCCGGCGCCGATTGCGAATCATGTGCTATTAGCCGCGATCACCTACGATGACCAGCATGTCTTCGCCGTCGCTGCGCCCGCAGACCGTGCTCAAGCATCTCGCCGTCATGTGCGGGGTCGCAGCCGTCCTCGGCGTCGTCGCCGCGGGTCTCGCCATCCCCTTCGCCGGTGTGGCCGGGATCGCGGCCAAGGAGACCGCCGAGAAGATGGACGCGCTGCCGCAGGCCTTCGAGGTCGACGACATGTCCCAGACGACCAAGATCGTCGACCGCAAGGGCAACCTGATCACGACGCTCTACGACCAGAACCGCGTCTACCGTCCTCTCGACCAGATCTCGTCCAACATGACGAAGGCGCTCCTGGCGATCGAGGACTACCGCTTCTACCAGCACGGCGCGATGGACCTCAAGGGCACACTGCGCGCGCTGATCACCAACCAGGCCAGCGACTCGGTTCAGGGTGGTTCCTCGATCACCCAGCAGCTGGTGAAGACGACGCTGGTCTACTCCGCGAAGACCGAGGCCGAGCGCAAGGCGGCGATCGAGAAGTCGACGGCCCGCAAGATCCGCGAGCTGCGCTACGCGATCGCGCTGGAGGAGAAGCACTCCAAGGACTGGATCCTCGAGCGCTACCTCAACGCGGCCTACTTCGGAGACGGCGCCTACGGCGTCCAGGCGGCCGCCAAGCACTACTTCAACGTCAACGCCTCCGAGCTCAACTGGCAGCAGTCGGCGATGCTGGCCGGGATGGTGAAGAACCCCACCGGCTACGACCCGACCAACTACCCCGACGCCACCATCGCCCGCCGCAATGTCGTCGTCGACCGGATGGCCGCGCTGAAGGTCATCTCCCGCCCCGAGGCGGAGAAGCTGAAGGACGCCAGCCTCGGCCTGAACGTCCAGAAGCAGCGCAACGGCTGCCTCGGCTCGTCCGCGGAGTTCTTCTGCGACTACGTGCTCAAGTGGCTGCTCAAGGACCCGGCCTTCGGCGAGACCGAGACCGACCGGCTCGCACTGATCAAGTCCGGCGGTCTGACCATCAAGACCACGCTCGATCAACGCTTCCAGGACGCCGCTCAGGAGTCCGTCGAGGACCACGTCTACGCCACCGACCAGGCCATCGGCGCCTTGGCCATGGTCGAGCCCGGCACCGGTCGGGTCCGGGCGCTCGCCCAGTCCCGTCCGATGGGTGACAACAAGAAGAAGGGCCAGTCCTACCTCAACTACCTGGTCCCCAAGGAGAAGGCCGGCGACTCCAACGGCTTCCAGGCCGGGTCGACCTTCAAGGCCTTCACCCTGGCCGCGGCCATCGAGCAGGGCTTCCCCCTCAAGCAGAAGATCAACTCGCCCGAGGAGCTGACGCTCAACGAGTCCACCTTCGCCGGCTGCCCGGGCGACGGCAACCGCGTCGGTTCCCACACGTTCCACAACTCCACCACCTCGGGGAGCAAGGACGCCTACACCGGCACCCGGGAGTCGGTGAACACCTTCTACGCCCAGCTCTTCCAGCTCACCGGGATGTGCACGCCCTACAAGATGGCGCAGAAGATGGGCGTCAAGCTCACCGCCCCGTTCGGAATCGCGCCCGAGGACGGACACGTCTGCAAGGCCGGGGAGGTTGCGGACTGTCAGGGAGCCGAGCGCGTTCCCACCTTCACCCTCGGCGTCGTCGACGTCAGCCCGCTCGAGATGGCCGAGGCGTACGCGACGTTCGGCGCCCGCGGCAAGCACTGTGACTCGGTGCCGGTCAACGAGATCCTCGACGCCAACAACAAGGTGATCAAGAAGTACGAGCCGACCTGCGAGCAGGCGATGGCCAAGGGCACCGCCGACGCGGTCAACGACATCCTCCGCGGTGTGATGGAGCCCGGCGGCTTCGGCCAGAACCTTGCGCTGTCGGTTCCCAGCGCGGGCAAGACCGGCACCACCCAAGACAACAAGGCGGTGTGGCTGATGGGCTACACGCCGCGGCTCGCGACCGCTGCGATGATCGCAGGCGCCAACTCGGCTGGCACGCCGCTCGGTCTTCAGGGCCAGTACATCGGCGGCGACTACATCGCCACCGCATCGGGGTCGGGTTTCGCCGGCCCGATGTGGGGCGACGCGATGCAGGTGATCGACAAGTACCTCAAGTGGGTGGACTTCCAGGAGCCCGACCCGAACGTGATCGCAGGCAACACGGTCGATGTCCCCTGGGTCGGCGGCATGACGGTCGAGAAGGCCACGAAGGTGCTGAGGAGCGCCGGCTTCCAGGTTCAGCTCGGCCCGGAGGCGTACTCGGAGTACGACCCCGGTCTGGTTGCCTTCACCACCCCGTCCGGCGATGCTGCCGAGGGATCGCCGATCACGATCTACACCTCGCTCGGCCCGGAGCCGAAGCCCGACCCCAAGCCCGACAAGAAGAAGCAGCCCGATAAGAAGCCCGGCCGCGGCGATGAAGAGAGACCGGCCACGGTCGAGGAAGAGCCCGACTTCGGCTGGGAGTGGCCGACCGGCTGACGCCCGGCCCGGCAACGACACCGTGGCCCCACCGATCCGGTGGGGCCACAGTCGTTCTCGGACTGCCGTCAGGCGAGCTGCTTGCGCACCTCGGCGGCCACGGCGCCGCCATCGGCACGGCCCTTGGTCTGCGGGGTCAGGATGCCCATCACCTTGCCCATGGCACGCATCCCCTCCTCAGCAGCACCGGTCTGGGCGATGGCCTTGCTGACCAGGTCGGAGATCTCCTCGGCGCTCAGCTGAGCGGGCAGGTACTCGGTGATCACCGCGGCCTCCGCGGTCTCCTTCTCGGCCTGCTCGGCGCGACCGCCGTCGGCGAAGGCAGTGGCCGCCTCGCGGCGCTTCTTGGCCTCGCGGGTGAGGATCGTGATGATCTCGTCGTCGGTGAGCTCCTTGGCCTCCTTGCCGGCGACCTCGGCCTCGGTGATCGAGGCCATGACCATGCGCAGCGTCCCGGCGCGCTCCTTGTCACGGGCCTTCATCGCGGAGGTCAGGTCGGTCCTCAGCTGGTCCTTCAGAGTGCTCATGGAACCCATTGTGGCAGGGTTGAGCCATGCGGCTCGCCTCAGTAATCGGCGCAACCCTCGGCACCGGTCTCGCCACCGGCGCGGCCATGACGGCGTACGCCTTGTGGGAGGCCCGTCAGTACACGCTGCGCCACGTCGGACTGCCGGTGCTCCCCGAGGGCGCGGACCCGCTGCGGGTGCTGCATCTCTCCGACATGCACGTGGTCCCGTCGCAGCACAAGAAGCTCGACTGGATCGCGTCGCTGGCTGCGCTGAAGCCGGATCTGGTCGTCGACACCGGCGACAACCTGGCCCACCAGCGGGCGGTGCCGTCGATCGTGAACGCTCTCGGCACGCTGCTCGACGTACCGGGCGTCTTCGTGCACGGCTCCAACGACTACTACGAGCCGCGGCTGCGCAACCCGATCGGCTACCTGCTGCCGGACAACGGCAAACGGCAGACGAACGTGCCCGAGCTCCCCTGGCGTGACCTGTCCGCGTCGTTCACGAAGTCCGGCTGGCTGGACCTCACCAACACGCGCTCGTCCCTGACCGTCAAGGGCATCGAGTTCGCCTTCGCGGGCGTCGACGACCCCCACCTGCGCCTCGACGACCTGTCTGCGGTCGCCGGCCCCGCAGACCCGTCTGCAGACGTACGCCTCGGGGTCGCGCACGCTCCCTATCTGCGGGTCCTGGACCAGTTCACCGCCGACGGCTACGACGCGATCCTGGCCGGCCACACCCACGGCGGCCAGATCTGCCTGCCGGGCGGGCGAGCCCTGGCCACCAACTGCGATCTAGACCCCGCCCGGGTACGCGGCCTGCACACTCACACCCAAGACGGACGGCAGGCGTGGCTGCACGTCTCGGCCGGCCTCGGCACCTCGCCCTACACCCGGATCCGCATCGCCTGCCGCCCCGAGGCGACGCTCCTGACGCTCACCCCGCGCGGGGCGTCTCGTCGGTAGAGGTCGGGCGAGCAGGGGCTGCCGTCGCGAGCGTCGTCCCAGTGCATGCCCGGCAAGGCGGAGGAGGGAGGCGGCCCGGTGTTGGCCGTCGACCGACGACAACGCAGCCGGGTGCGTGCTGGGGCGGCGCGCAGCAGGCTGCCCCTGCTCGCCCGACCTCTTCGGGCCGATTACGGATCGGGGGAGTCTCTGGGCTATGCTCATTCCTCGTTGGACCGTTTGTTCGGTGCAGCATTCGGGTTGTAGCGCAGCTTGGTAGCGCACCTCGTTCGGGACGAGGGGGCCGCAGGTTCAAATCCTGTCAACCCGACATCGAGTTCAGGCTCGGAGATCGCAAGATCTCCGAGCCTGAACCTGTTTTCGGACGCAGTAGTGTCGACGCCATGAGCTTCGACACGCGCAACGGCACCCGCGGCGCCAAGCAGCCCTCGGCCAACCTCCTCCTGAAGCTGGGCAACAAGCTGATGATGAGCCGGGCCCGCAAGAGCAACGGCACCACGGCCGGGATGCGGCTGCTCGTGCTCACCACGATCGGCAAGAAGAGCGGCGAGCCCCGCTCGACGCCGCTCGCCTGGTTCCCGGGCGACGACGACACCTGGCTGATCGCCGCCTCTGCAGCCGGCGGGGCAAAGAACCCGGCCTGGTACTACAACCTCGCCGCCAACCCCGACCGGGTCACCATCGAGCTCGGCGGCGAGACCATCCCGGTGGTCGCCGAGCAGCTGCACGGCGAGGAGCGCGCCCGCGCGTGGGCCGCAATCGTCGAGTCGGCCGCCAACTTCGGGAGCTACGAGGAGAAGACCGACCGCGAGATCCCGGTCATCCGGCTCACCCGCGCCTGAGTTCAAATGTGACGCGCGGCATGCGAAACTGCCCCTCATGAGCAACGACCCCGCCGACAAGCTCGCCGCGCCGTCGTTCGGTTTCAAGAAGAAGCGTGGCGGGACGAAGCCGGCGAACGCCAAGCCCGAGAAGACCCAGCCCTCGAAGACTCAGCCCTCGAAGACTCAGCCCTCGAAGACTCAGCCCCAGAAGACCCAGGCCCCGAAGGCTCGGGTCGAGAAGGCACCGGTCGAGACTGCTGCGGTCGAGACGGCCTCTGCAGAGAAGACCCAGGTGCTGGAGAAGACGGCACCACCCGTCATAGCGCCCGAGCCGCCTGCGGAGAAGTCCGCGGAGAAGCCGGCCGAGAAGCCTGCGAAGAAGCAGAAGGCACAGAAGCCGCCCAAGCCCGCGAAGGAACCGAGGGCACCCAAGCAGCCCAAGGACCCGAGCCAGCGTCGGATCAACCTCGGCACCCCATCGGGCCTCTCCGCGGCGGTCATGATCGGCGCCATCGTCGGCGCGTTCATGGCCCTGGCGGTCTGGTTCAGCGGCACCGTGAGCCAGTGGACGCGTGGCACCTCGTCGCTCGGCGACAAGGGAGCGATCATCCTCATCGCCGTCTTCGCCCTCGCGATCATCGTCGGCGGCTACCTCCTCCGCCTCGCCGGTGCCCGCTCCCCCTTCACGATCAGCTTCCTCGGCTCGGCCCTGGTCGCCGTACTCTCGATGCTCTTCCTCACCGACGTCTTCGCCCACGCCTGGGGAGTGATCATCGTGGTGATCCTCGCCGCCGCCGCGTACGCCCTCGCCCACTGGGTCACCAGCAACTACATCGACTGACAGCCCCCGTCCGAGCCGTCACCCGCGTCGGCCGAGGCGTCAACCCGGTAGGCCGAGTTGGCACCGTCGTGCCAACTCGGCCGG
>NZ_JBHZPJ010000028.1:0-20168 GCF_042788075.1 Nocardioides sp. YIM B13467 | reverse complement strand
GCGGGGACCACACCCCGTCGGAGTCGCGCCGGCCGGCCGGCCACGACAGCATCGCCTCGTCGAAGCCGATTCCCAAGGCCTCGCACAGCCCGGCGAGAGCCGCCCGCGGCGAGGCCAGGATCGAGGCGGCATCGACCACGGGCCCGCCGAACTCCTCGAAGAGCGCTACCTGCTGCGGCAGCCCGAGGTCCTCCAGCGTCGGCTCCTCGCGGACCTTGGCGTACGAGGTCAGCACCCGCTCCGGGTCCCGGACCAGGAAGGCGTGCGAGAGCCCGGCGAAGGCGCCGTGGTCCATCTCCGGGAGCAGGTGATGGGTCATGTGCTTCTGGTACTGCACGTCCGAGCCGACCGGCCCGGACGTGATCTCCTTGGCCACCACCCGCCAGTCGTTCGGCTGGGAGGCGAGCACGTCGTCACGGCCCGGATGATCGAGGCCCGTGGCCGCGAGGTAGGCGGCGTACAGCGGCTCGTCGAGGACCGTGCAGTCCGGCCGGTTCTCGAACGAGCGCATCAGCGCCGTGGATAGATTTCTCGGTCCTGACCACATCGCGATCCGCACAGTCACGGCGCAACGCTAGCCGGGTCAGGCCTGGTGCGCACTTCGTGCGCTCACTCCCTCGCTCGGCGCGAGCGGACGAGCAAGCTCGCCGCTCGACCTCGCTCAGTTCGTCTCGGCAGGCTCCAGCGAGATCGAGATCGAGTTGATGCAGAACCGGTCGCCGGTCGGGGTGCCGTAGCCGTCGGGGAAGACGTGGCCGAGGTGGGAGCCGCAGTTGGCGCAGCGGACCTCCACCCGGTCCATCCCGTGCGACTTGTCCTCGATGTACTCGATCGTGTCGCTGATCGGCTGGTAGAACGACGGCCAGCCGCAGCCGGAGTGGAACTTGGTGTCGGACTCGAACAGCTTGGCCTTGCAGGCCTTGCACGAGTAGACGCCCTTGGTCTCGGTGTCGGTGTATTCACCCGTGAACGCCCGCTCGGTGCCTGCCTGGCGCAGCACCGCGTACTCCTCGGGCGACAGCTCTGCGCGCCACTCCTCGTCGGACTTCTCCACGTTGTAACCCATGGCTCAAATGGTACGTCTGGGGTGGGAGCACAACTCCATTGCCAAAGTTGAGTCATCTACTATACTTAAACCCACGACGCTTCTGGAGGAGGCCACCTTGACTGCCCTTGCCATGCAGCCCCTGCTGGACGCCATCCGCACCTACGCCGACGACGACCTGCTCGCGCGGGTGCAGGCGCCCGCGACCGGGCGCGAGTTCCACCTGCTCCACCGCGACGACAAGGTCGAGGTCTGGCTGATCGCCTGGTCGCCGGGCGCCAGCACCGGCTTCCACGACCACGGCACCGCGACCACCGCCTTCACCGTGCTCACCGGCAGCCTGGTCGAGCACAACTGGCTCGGTGGCCTGCAGATCGCCGACGTCGGCCCCGGCGACGCCCGGGCGCACGACGCCGGCCACGTCCATGACGTACGCAACGTCGGCTCGCGCCCGGCGATCAGCCTGCACGCGTACGCACCGAGGTTGGACGCGATGCACCACTACCACTTTCGCGGCGACCGGATCACCCTGATCGGCGCCGAGCCCGGACGCCCTTGAGGGCTCAGAAACCGGGGAGGCTCAGAAGCCGGTGATGCAGTAGGGCAGCGGGCCGCCGTCGGCCATCGCCGCCCAGGTCTCGATCGCCTCGGGCGAGCCTGTGATCCGGCCGGCAGCCGCCAGGATGCGTACGTCGACGCCGCCGAGATACAGGGCGCCGAGGGTGTCCGCGGCCAGCTCCACGGTCGGCGCGGCATCGGTCGGGGTGACCTCCGCGACGCCGTCACTCACCGCGACCCGCCAGGCACCGGCAGCGTGCCCGAGCGGATCGTCGACGCCGAGGACGACCTCGCCGGAGGCGTACCAGGGTCGTGCCTGCAGGGCGGCCGGCACATCGAGCACGCGCATCCACAGCATGTCGTCGAGCTCGGCGCTCTTGACCGCGAACGGCTCGGCGAGCGCCCAGTAGAGCGGATCCTGCACCGGCGCCCGGTGCCAGCTGACCCGCTCGACGAGGTCGATGTCGGCGAGGAACCGCCACAGCCGCAGGTA
The DNA here is from genome assembly GCF_042788075.1 of Nocardioides sp. YIM B13467. Taxonomy (NCBI): domain Bacteria; kingdom Bacillati; phylum Actinomycetota; class Actinomycetes; order Propionibacteriales; family Nocardioidaceae; genus Nocardioides; species Nocardioides sp. YIM B13467. Next base: position 18,072 of record NZ_JBHZPJ010000028.1, on the reverse strand, counting down.
GGCCGCCGGGGTCAGCGCGACCAGGTCGACGACCCGCGCCATCCGCAGCCCGGAGTCGTTGCGCTCGTCGGCGGTCTTGTAGATCGCGTAGCCGTCGGGCGTGCCGGAGGCGTCCAGGTGCAGCACGGCGCGCTGCTTCGACTCGCCCTTCGAGTCGCCGCCGAAGTCGTAGGCGCTGGAGAGCCAGGGCTCGTAGAACTGCGGCCGGGTGACCGATCCGCGGGTGCGCTCCTGGAAGGTGCCGTAGATCTCGGCGACCGTCTTCCAGGCGTCGGCCGGCTCGACCAGGGTCACCGAACCGTCGTCCTCAGGCACCTCGGGGCGGTAGCGGAACTTCGCGGTGACGTCGACCTCGACCTGGCGCAGATGGGTGGCCGTGCCGAATCCGAACCGGCCGTAGATCGACCCCTCCGAGACGGTCAGCGCCGCCAGCGGAACGCCGGCGGCGACCGCGTCGGCCAGCGAGACCGTCATCAGCTTGCGCAGCAGGCCCTGGCGCCGGTGGGTCGGGGAGACGGTCACGTCGCTGATCAGCAGCGTCGGCAGGCTGACACCGCCGCCCACGTTGACCGGCGAGGTCCAGGACGAGAACGTCGCGACCGGAATCGTGGCCGAGGAGAACTCCGAGCTCTCCGTCCACGCCCCCAGCAGCGTCACCGAGTCGGAGCGGGTGTGGTCGCGCCAGACCTGGATGCCGTCGTCGTTGCCTCGGGACTGGTGGAAGCCACGACGCGTGCCTTCGTACCACCCCTTCAACAGGGCCTCGTCCCCGTCGAAGGGATCGAGGCTGCGGAAGACGAGGCCAGGGTGCTCGAGCGCGCTCATGTTCAGAACGTACGCCGCCGAGCACCCCGATCTCGACTGGTTATTCCTCCGCCGGGCCGGCGGCCGGCACCGGCTCGGCCATTGGCGCAGCCACCTGCCTCCGGCGTCGGGACAGGAGCCAGACGGGCGCGAGGAGGAGCAGGACGACCGGCGTCCACGGGATGATGGCGCCGAGGGCGACCGCGAGGACGCGGGCCGAATCGCCCAGGGCGTCCCAGCCGGCGCTCAGCCCGGCCAGGAAGCCGGGGTCGTCGTCGGAGGAGCCGCCGGGGCCGGCACGGTCGATGTTGACCGTGATGGTCGACAGCGAGGTCTGGTCCTCGAGGGCCGCCTGCTGGGCGAGCAGCGAGTTGAGGTCGGCCTCGCGCCGGGCCAGCTCGGACTCGATCGCGATGACATCGCCGATCGCCTCGGCACGGGAGAGGAGCGTACGGATCCGCTCGATGCTCGTCCGTGCGTTCTTCACCCGCACCTCGGTGTCGACGACCTCGGTGGTGACGTCGGTGGTCGTGGTGTTGGAGTCGACCAGGGTGGCGGTGTCCTCGAGGTCGGCCATCGCGTCGTCGAACGACTTCGATGGGATCCGGAGGACCATTCGTGCGTAGCTGGGGCCGTCGTCGTCGCTGTCGCTGGTCTCCTGCTCGGTGACCTGGCCGGCGTACCTGTCGGAGATCTGCTGCACCTGCGTACGGGTCTTTCCGACGTCCTTCGCGTCGAGCGCGACCGAGCCCGTGGAGATGATCGACGCCTTCGCGACGGCCTGCTTCGGGGCGGCCGCGTCTGCGTCCTCCGCGGCCATCTCCGGGCCTGCCGCCTTCCCTGCCGATTGGTCGGCCAGCGACTCGACCGAGCCGGAGTCGGCGGAGGACCCGCCCGATCCGTCCGAGCCGCCGCATGCGCCGAGGGCGAAGATGCTGACAATCACAAGGGCCGCACCCGAGATAGGCCTGACCTTTGCTGTTTTCATGCCCTCAGTACGCCCGGGGGCATGAAAACGGTGCAGGAGACGGCTAGTTCCTTCGGGCCATCTCTTTCAGGCCATCTCCGGATCAGCTCGTCGCCGCAGCCGCCACGAGATCGAGAGCCTGGGCCACGATGTCTGCCCGCATGTCGGCCAGCGGTTCGCCGCTGGCGTCCCCGTCGAGCACCGGTACGTGGATGTGACCCTGCTTGGTGTCGGCCCGGAGCGCGTCGCGGAGGGCGGTGGTGCGGTAGGCCGACTCGTTGGACAGGTAGTCACCGCCGCCACCGGCGACCGCCGTGGAGCCCGGCGTCGGGTCCTCCCGGGTGACCGGCGCGGTCGATCCGGCCGGGATCTCGGTGACGATCCGGTTGATGTTCACCGGGAAGGTGCCGGGCGCGGCAGCCTTCATCGCCTCGACCGGCAGCGTGGTCCGGGTCCACTGCGGCTGCGGGTCGGCATGAGGTACGCCCTCGGGAATCGGGATCGTCTCGTCGACGCTGACGCGGTCGTTGTCGGGGAAGGTGCCGCGATGGGCGCCGTTCCAGACCTCCAGGTCGAAACGGCCCGCGCGGCCCTGGCTGATGGTGATGGCGGTGTCCACGTCGCGCTTGCCGGGGACCAGGTGTGGCAGGAACGCGCGCTCGACCATGCCCTGCGCGAACGGCTCCCACAGCACCGGGAACACCACGGTCTGGATCTCGACGGGACCCTTCGCCGTCTGGACAACGCGCCCGTCCATCGCCAGCGCCGTCGCCCCGGACGGGTTCGACTGGCGGATGTTGCGATCGAGGGTGAACGGGTCGAAGCCGGAGGCCAGCACCTGCCGTGACCGGCCGGACTCGCCACGGGCGAAGGCGGCCGACTCGATCCCGCGCGAGCTCCGGTCGAAGGCCGCCAGCACCTTCGCCCGGGCGTCCTCGGACCAGGTCCGGTACGCGGGAGCGACTCGCGCGATCTCCAGCTCACCCGCGAGCCGGGCCCAGTAGAGCGGCCGGTCGTCGCTGCGCGGCAGGTCGCCACCGGCGTCGCCGCGGCCCTGCACGCGGTCGACCGCGCGCTGCCACAGCGCTTGGCCGGCGAGCCGTGCCGCAGCAGTGGCGGCCCTGCTGCTGCCGGCGTCGCAGACGGCCGTCCTCACCGCGCCTGCGACGCCGTCGAACCCGGATCGGGCCAGGATGTCGGTCACCGTCGGGTCGGTGAGCCGGGTGTGCTCCACCCGGGTGTCGGGCGCGGCGACGGTCCCGCAGGCCGGGCTGGTGCTCGCGGTCGAGGGAGTGCTGGTGAGGCCGAGGGCGATGACGGCGGCCAGGGCCGCCGTGGCGGCGCTCAGCGCCGTGGTTCGAGTCGACATGTGGGGGTCCTCCGAGATCGTGGCGTTCGCCGTACGTTGGAGCGGATCATGCCGGTCTCAAGACGTACTGGCCAGTGAGTTGCGGATGACGTCCGGGCGATTTCGCTGGGGGAGGGGCTTGGAGCGGGCTAGGTTGGCGCCATGGCGAAGACACCGGCGGCACACGTGCAGGCAGGCGAGCGCGAGGTGCGGATCTCCAGCCCCGACCGGGTGATCTACGAGGCGACCGACCGCACCCCCGAGGTCACCAAGCTGATGGTCGCGGAGTTCTTCGCGGCCGTCGGCGACCCGCTGATGCGTGCGCTGCGGGCTCGCCCGACGGCTTTGGAGCGCTGGCCCGACGGCTGGCGCGAGGGCATGAAGCTGGCCACCGGCCCGACCGACAAAGAGGGTGACGGCTTCTACCAGAAGCGCACGCCCAAGGGTGCCCCCGACTACCTCGAAGAGGTCGAGATCACCTTCCCGAGCGGGCGTAAGGCGCGAGAGATCTGCCCCACCGAGCCCGCTGTCCCGGTCTGGTGCGCCCAGATGGGCGCGCTCACCTTCCACCCCTGGCCCGTCCGCCGCACTGATGTCGATCACCCCGACGAGCTGCGCATCGACCTCGACCCCCAGCCGGGCACCGACTTCGCCGACGTGTTGCGGGTCGCCGGCGTCGCCCGGGAGACCCTCGAGGAGCTCGGCCTGCGCGGTTTCGCGAAGACCAGCGGCAACCGCGGCGTACACATCTACGTACGCATCCGGCCGGAGTGGACCTTCGAGGAGCTGCGTCACGCCGCGATCGGGTTCGGCCGTGAGCTCGAGCGTCGCGACGGGGGAGTGACCACCGCGTGGTGGAAGGAGGAGCGCGGCGAGCGCATCTTCGTCGACTTCAACCAGAACAACCGAGATCGAACCATCGCCTCGGCCTACTCGCTGCGTCCCAAGCCCGGCGCCCCGGTCTCCACGCCGCTCACCTGGGACGAGCTGGCCGACCTGAAGGACCCGCGCGAGCTCAACCTCTTCACCGTCCCCGACCTCCTCGCCGACGGCGACCGCTGGGCGGAGATCGACGACGAGGCGTACGACCTCACGCCCCTGCTCGAACTGTGGGAGAAGCTGCCAGGAGGTGAGCTCAACTTCCCGCCCGACTACCCGAAGATGCCGGGGGAGCCGCCGCGGGTGCAGCCGAGCAAGAAGGTCGCGTCCCACTGGGACGAGGACGGCAACCGCATCGAGTGATCGGCCTCTCTCCGGCTCGTTGACAGGCTCATCACAGGTTCGGCACAGCCCGAAGACATGAACGACCGGTGAACTCCCGGAGTCGCATGAGTGACTCTCCCGGGAGGAAGAACTGAATGGGTTGGTTGAGCCGACGCCGAGGCGTCAAGCACGATGAGATGGAAGCCGAGGACGCTCCGACGCAGCCCACCGGCTATGCGGAGACAGCGAGCCGGTTGCACGCCTTCAACCGCTACGAGATCAAGTATCTGATCGACGAGCTGAAGGTCGCCCAGCTGCGCGAGGAGCTCGAGGCCCGGATGGAGGCCGATCCGTACTCGCCACTGGGCGGCTACCCGGTGACGTCGGTCTACTACGACACCGCGGATCTGCGGTTCTACTGGGAGAAGATCGAGGGGCTCCGGTTCCGCCGCAAGCTCCGGATGCGGCTCTACGGCCAGCCGGCCAGCTGCGCCGAGGAGACCCCGGTCCATGTCGAGATCAAGCAGCGGGTGAGCCGGGTGACCCAGAAGCGCCGCCTGTCGCTGCCCTACGAGCAGGCGCGGCGCTGGCTCGACGAGCGCGAGGAGCTCGACCTCGACGTGAGCGGCACCTCACGAGGCTTCGTCAACGAGGTCACGTCGCTGGTCGGCAATCTCGACCTGCGTCCGATCGTCACCACCGGCTATCAGCGCGAGGCGTTCATCGGGCGTGAGGCCGACCTCGGCCTGCGCGTCACCATCGACCACCGCGTGCACGGCCGCGACCGCGACTTCCACTTCGCCTCCAGCGCGGAGAACCGGTTCCTGATCCCGCCGAAGCTGGCGATCGTCGAGCTCAAGGCCAACGAGCGGGTGCCCTACTGGGCGACCGACCTGACCGCACGCCTCGACATGTCGGTGGTCCGGATCTCGAAGTACTGCCAATCAGTCGAGGCCTTCTCCCTCGCCCCGAGCTCACGCTACGGCTCGGCCGAGAACGTCCTCGCCCCGTCCACCGATCTCATCACCTCTCGCTGACCTCCTCAGCGATCACTGCACAGGAAGCTCTCATGAATCTCGATTTCCAAGATCTCAGCTCCACGTTCACCGTCTTCGACATCGTGGCGTCGCTGACGCTGTCGTTCGTGCTGTCGGCGATCATCGGCTACGTCTACCGGGCCACCCACAAGAACGTCTCCTACAGCCAGTCGTACGTCCAGACGCTGGTGCTCGCGGGCATGGTCGTCTCGCTCATCATGCTCGTCGTCGGCTCCAACATCGCCCGGGCGTTCGCGCTGGTGGGCGCGCTGTCGGTGATCCGGTTCCGCAACGCCGTGAAGGAGACCCGCGACGTCGGCTTCATCTTCTTGGTGATGGCGATCGGGATGACGACCGGCACCCGGTTCTACCTGCTCGCGATCGCGGCCACGGTGATGATCTGCCTCGTGCTCGTCCTGATGAACAAGTTCAACTGGTTCAAGCTCGACGTACAGCGTCAGGTGGTCAAGGTCCAGGTGCCGCCGGAGCCGGAGTACACCTCGATCGTCGAGGACCTGATGATCCAGCACTGCTCCGACTTCGAGCTGGTCTCGACCGAGTCCGTACGCTCCGGGGCACTGATCGAGCTCTACTACACCGCGCAACTGAAGAAGGGCAGCAGCTCGCGTGAGCTGTTGCAGGCACTCTCCGCGGTCAACAGCGGCCAGCGCGTCACCGTGCTGACGGGCTACGACCAGACCGATCTGTGATGGCCGAACCCGACAACGTCGCGCCGCAGCCGGTGCCGCGCAAGCGCCTCCGGCACCGGCTGCCGCGATCCTGGCGCCAGCACTGGAAGCTCGTCGCCCTCCTGGGCGTCTTCTCCCTCGCGCTGGTGGTCACGCTCAAAGATGTGGGGATCAAGCCCTACATCACCGGCGACGTCGAGATCGCCGCCGCCGACATCACCGAGGACCTCGCCGGCACCGTCGACCTGTTCGACCCCTCGGTCGACCACGAGGTCTCCATCGACATCACCGACGTCGAGTACGACGACATGGTCGAGAGCTACCAGAAGGACGGCGAGAAGAAGTGGGTCACCGCCACGGTGACCATCGACGGGACCGTCATCAACGACGTCGCGGTGCGGCTCAAGGGAAACTCGACCCTGATGGGCCTGCGCGGCACCGGTGGAGCCGCTGGTGAGGGTGGTCCAGGCCGGGGCGGCATGCAGCCTCCCGAAGGGATGGAGCTCCCCGAAGGGATGGAGATGCCCGAGGGCATGCAGATGCCCGAGGGCATGGAACCTCCTGAGGGCATGGAGATGCCCGAAGGCGGGATGGCGGGCGGACCGGGCGGTGGCGGGATGGGTGCGATGTCACAGGCCTCCGCCGACGACCCGACCTCGCTCCCGCTGCTGCTCAGCTTCAACGAGAACGTCGAGGGCCGTGCCTACCAGGGCATGACCGAGATCTCCGTACGCCCCGGCAGCCCGGTCATCAATGAGGCGATGGCCCTCTCGCTGACCAAGGCGGCCGACCTGCCGACCCAGGACTACGGGTACGCGGTCTACTCGGTCAACGGCAGCGACACGACGACCCGTCTGCTGCTCGCTCACCCGGACGAGAACATGGCGAACAACCTGTTCGACTCGCCCGGCTACCTCTACAAGGCGGACGCCTCCTCGCAACTGGCCTACGTCGACGACGACCAGTCGTCCTACAGCGACCAGTTCAAGCAGATCAACGCCAGTGACGACGGCACCCTGCAACCGATCATCGACTTCCTGAAGTGGATGGACGAGGCCGACGACGAGGAGTTCGCCGCCGACCTCGACCAGTGGGTCGACGTGGACTCGCTGGCGAGCTATCTGGCGATGCAGAACCTGATCGTCAACGGCGACGACATGGGCGGTCCGGGCCAGAACTACTACCTCTGGTACGACCTGGATTCCGAGAAGCTCTCGGTGATCTCCTGGGACCTCAACCTCGCCATGCAGGGTGACGCCACTGCCGGTCCCGACGACGAGACCGGCATGGGCGCTGGCATGGGTGGCGGCATGTTCGGGGGCGGGAATCGTGCGGCCGAGGACGAGGGCGGTGCGCAGGAAGGCGCGGCCCCGGAACGTACGCAGCAGGCCGGTGGCATCCGCGGTGGGAACGCGCTCAAGGAACGGTTCCTGGCGTCCGATGACCTGAAGGGCGTCTACACCGAGGCGTACTGGGAACTGTTCGACAAGGTGTACGCCGACGGTACGGCCGCCGACACCCTCAACGGGCTTGCCGAGTCGGTGCCGACCAGTGACTCGTTGAGTGCCGAGGACCTGGAGACGGCGATCGACACGATGTCGGACTGGGTGAACCAGCGCACGAGCGCGTTGAACAAGGCACGGAAGGAGTGAGCGGATAGCAGAAGTGCCCGCTCAGCGCGGATCCCCCGATCGCACGAGCAGGCACTTCCTCGTCGCTGGATCCCCCCGGAACAGCGAACCCCAAGATACTAGGGGAATGCGAGCCACAACTGCCACGTGAGGCCGGTAACAGAGCGGTAACCTTTGGTGTGTTGCCTGTCACTGCTGAGGTTTTCGGTTGTCATGCGGACGAAACGGCTCACATGCCGCTGATTCCTTCGCCTTCGCCGGCCTGCTCGTCGAAGTTCTCGTGCTCGATCAGGTGCAGCACCGGGACGTGAAGGTGGCGGCGGGCCTGGTGGGTCCAGTCGACGTGGAAGAACTCGGCGACCACGTGCGGGCGGGTCATGATGATCGCCTCCCGGCCGTCGACGGCCGCGACCTTGGCGCGCAGCGCCTTGACCGGGTCCTGGACGAGCTCGCCGTGGGCGGACGCGCCGGAGGTCTTCAGGACCTTCAGGGTCTGCTCGAGCGCCTTCTCGGCCTCGTCCTTGGCCTCCTCGCGCACCGCGTCGAGGTCGATCTCGTTCATCATCATCGCCGAGCCGAGGTATTCGGCCGCGCTGAGCGTGCCCATCGCCGACTCGATCCGTGCGGCGGCGTCCTCCAGGGGCAGCAGCACGTGGTAGACCGGGTCCTCGACTCCCTCGTGGAGGGAGTGGACCCGGGTCGCGTCGTCGAGGGTGATTGCCTGCTCGACAAGGAGAACGACGTCGTAGCTCATGGCTCCGACCCTAGCCGGATTTAACTGTGCTGTTTAGCAGGGACCTCCGAGCACTTCCGACAGATCGTACGCCACGGGTTCCTCGAGCTGCTCGTAGCCGCACGACTCCGGGTCGCGGTCGGGGCGCCAGCGCTTGAACTGAGCGGTGTGCCGGAACCTGCGTCCCTCCATGTGGTCGTAGCCCACCTCGAGCACCCGCTCCGGGCGCAGCGGGGTGAAGGACAGGTCCTTCCCCTGCGACCAGCGGCTCTGGGTGCCGGGGACGCGGTCGGGATTGGCGGTCAGCCACTCGCTCCAGCGTCCCCACGGGTGGTCCTCGATCGGGACGACGAGCTTCTGCAATTCCTGCCACAGCTCGGCGCGTCGCGCGGCGGTGAAGGACGCCGAGACCCCGATGTGCTGCAGCTCCGGCTGACCGTCCTCCCCGGGGGCGTACAGGCCCAGGAGCAGGCTCCCGAGCAGCGGGTTCTCCGGCGTGGAGGTCTTGTGCTCGCGGTAGCCGGCCAGGACCACGTCAGCCGTACGCGAGTGCTTGATCTTCAGCATGGTCCGCTTGTCGGGGACGTAGGGGGCGTCCAGCGGCTTGGCCATCACCCCGTCCAGCCCGGCGCCCTCGAACCGGGTGAACCAGTCCTGGGCGACCTCGGGATCGGTCGTCGTCGTGCACAGATGGACGTTGTCCGCGGCCACCGCCGCGAAGACGTCCTCCAGTGCCGCCCGTCGCTCCGTCAGCGGTTCGTCGAGGAACGACTTCTCGCCCAGCGCGAGCAGATCGAAGGCCGCGTACGCAGCAGGCGTCTCCTCCGCCAACAGGCTGATCCGCGACGCCGCCGGGTGGATCCGCTGCTGCAGCACCTCGAACTCCAGCCGATCCCCGATCGCCACGAAGATCTCCCCGTCGAGCACGATCTTCTCCGGCGGCGACTTCCGCAGCGCCTCGGCCACCTCGGGGAAGTAGCGAGTCAGCGGCTTGGTGTTCCGCGACGCCAGCTCCACCTCGTCCCCGTCCTTGAACACGATGCACCGGAACCCGTCCCACTTCGGCTCGAACGCATAGCCACCGTCGGTCGGCACGCCCTTCGCGGGCTTCGCGAGCATCGGCAGGATCGGCGGCATCACAGGAAGGTCCACGTCGCTCAGCCTAAGGGCGCCGCGCGAATTTCGGATGCGGCAGAAGATGTTGTCGATCCAGCCGTCGGACGCAGCTCGGTCAGGTCGTCACGGAGGCGTAGCGCTGCAGGAACAGCGCCTCGGTCAGTGCCATGGACGAGATCTCGCGCGGATCCACGCTCTCGTTCGGCGCGTGGATCAACGCCTGCGGCTCCTCCACGCCCATCAGGATGATCTCGGCGTCGGGGTAGGTGTCGGTGAACACGTTGCACAACGGGATCGAGCCGCCCTGCCCGAGGCTCGCCATCGGCTTCGCGTAGGCCTCGAGCATCGCCTCGTCCATTGCCTGATAGGCCGGTCCGTCGGTGGTTGCCCGGAACGGCGAGCCGGTGGCTTCCACCTCGATGGTGACGTGGACACCCCAGGGTGCGGTCAGGCGGAGGTGCGCTTCGAGCGCGTTCTGTGCCACGTCCGGAGCGAGCCCGGGTGGGATGCGAAGGTTCAGCCGCGCAGCGGCCTGGGGCACGATCGCCGCCGCCGAGCCGACCACGGGTGGGCAGTCGATGCCGAGCACCGTGACCGCCGGTCGGGCCCACAACATGTCCGAGACCGAGCCGTCACCGAGCAGCTGCACCCCGTCAAGCAGTCCTGCGTCACTGCGGAACTGCTCGGGCGGGTACGGCTGACCCTCCCAGCGTCGGGTGCTGTCGAGCCCCTCGATGGTGGTGTTGCCGGCTGGGTCCCGCAGGCTGGCCAGCATCGCGATCAGGGCGGCGAGGGCGTCCGGAGCCGCACCGCCGAACATGCCGGAGTGCACCTCCGAGGCCAGCGCCTCGACAGTTACGACCACGTTGACCATGCCACGCAGGCTGACGGTTGCCGCCGGCTGGCCGACGGCCGCGTTCCCGGTGTCGCAGACCAGGATGGTGTCGGCGCGGAGCAGGTCCGCGTTGTCGACCACGAACGCCTCCAGACCCCCGGTGCCCTGCTCCTCGGACCCCTCCACGACCAGCTTGAGGTTCACCGGCACGTCCTGCCCCAAGGCGCGGAGCGCCAGGAGGTGCATGAGGATGTTGCCCTTGCAGTCCGCCGTCCCGCGGCCGTACCAGCGCCCGTCCTTCTCGACCAGCTCGAACGGCGGTGTCTGCCAGGCGGCGTCGTCGAGCGGTGGTTGCACGTCGTAATGGGCGTACAGCAGCACCGTGGGCGCATCGGGTCGCGTGCACTGTCGAGAGCCCACGACAGCGTTGCTCCCGTCCGAGGTCTCCGCCAGCCGGGCATCGTCGAATCCGAGAGCTGCGAAGTGGTCGAGCACCCACTGCGCGGCACGGTGGCACTCCTCGGGCGGGAACTGGCGCGGGTCGGCGACCGACTTGATGGCGACCAGCTCGGCCAGCTCCTCCCGCGCCTGGGGCATGAGCTCAGCGATGCGGCTCCTCAGATCCATGTCTCACTCACCCGCCACGCCATCGGTCTTGAGGTCGTCGACGAACTCCTGGAAGTCGTCCAGCTCCTCGGGGCAGTAGATCTCGATGATCAGCATCTGGCCCTGGAAGACTCGGCTGTCGGCGACCACCGGGCGCGCCCCAGGGCCGGTTGCCCCGTTCGATAGCTGCGACAGCAGTACGGCGCGACTCAGCGCGTCGTTCGGGTTCTCGCAGGTCGCCCCACCGTCCTCGCCCAGGACCCGCACGATCTGGTCCCTGTCCGGGGTGCGAGCGCCCGCGTCCTCGAGGGCCGCGATCAGCTCGTCGGCCTTTTCCTCGGCGTTGCGGGTCTCCCGGGCCGAGCTGAAGGCGATCAGCCCGGCAACGATGAGGACGCCGAGGACGACCAAGGCGGTGATGTAGATCCAGCTGCGTTCGCGCGTGCTCTGTGTCTCCGTCGGGGTGCTCATGACGGGGTCACCTCCTGGGGCTCAGGCTGCCTCCACGTGGGCTTGCGGAACCGGTAGAACAGGAACGGGACGAGGAGCCCGAGTCCGAGTGCGCCGCCGCCGACGATGGCGAAGTAGACACCGGAGTTGCCGGACGAGAACTGCGATGGCGGGATGAAGCCGACGAGCAGGGCGGCAAGGGAGGCCGCGAAGCCGATGCCGCACATCCCGACCAGCATGGGTGCGCGGTAGCCGCGCGGGTGGTCGGGATGCTTACGGCGCAGCTGGATCGCGGCCACGAACATCAGCAGGTACATGATCAGGTAGACCTGGGTGGTGATGACGGAGAAGATCCAGTACGCGCTGGACACGTCCGGGATCAGCGCGTAGGCCAAGCCGATCACGGTGGTGATCAGCCCCTGGACAACCAGGATGTTCTGCTGGACACCGTTCTTGTTGAGCTTCTGCAGGAAGGGCGGTAGGTAACCCTCCTGGCGCGAGATCAGCAGCAGGCCCTTCGAAGGCCCGGCCAGCCAGGTCAGCATGCCGCCGAGGGAGGCGGTGACCAACATGATGCCCACGACCGGGGTCAGCCACTGCCAGCCGAAGTTCGCGAAGACCGCGTCGAAGGCCTGCATCACACCAGCGGTGAGGGACAGCTCCTCAGCGGGCACGATCCAGCTGATCGCCAGCGCCGGGAGGATGAAGATCGCAAGGACCAGGCCCATGGCCAGGAACATCGACTTCGGGAACTCCTTGCCCGGGTTCTTCAGCGAGGACACGTGAACCGCGTTCATCTCCATGCCCGAGTAGGAGAGGAAGTTGTTGACGATGAGCACGAGGCTCGCGAGCCCGGCCCACACCGGGAAGATGTTCTCGGAGGTCATCGGCGCCGCGGACTCGTTGCCCTGCCCGAGGAAGACGATGCCGAGAAGGATCAGTACGACGCCCGGGATCAGGGTTCCGATGATCAGGCCGCCGCTGGCGAGACCCGCGACTCCCTTGGTGCCACGTGAGGAGATCCAGACACCGGACCAGTACACGACGATGATCACGCACGCGGTCCATACCCCACTGCTGGCCAGCTCCGGATTGAACACGTACGCGAGGGTGCTCGCCACGAACCCCAGCAGACTCGGGTAGTAGAAGATCGTCATGGCGAACTGGCACCACACCGCCAGGAAGCCCATCGGCTTGGAGATCCCCTCCGAGACCCACTTGTAGATGCCGCCTTCCCACCCCGATGCGAGCTCCGCGGAGACCAGTGAGGTCGGCAGCAGGAACACGATGGCCGGGAGCAGGTACAAGAACACGCAGGCCAGGCCGTAGACCGCCATCGTCGGCGCCGCCCGCAGGCTGGCGACCGAACTCGTGGTCATCATCGCCAGTGCCACCCACGAGATCCAGGCGGTAGGCGGGATCTTGGCTCGTGTTGCCAGGTCCGCTGCTGCGTCCCCTGCGCTCATGGCGACCACCGCAGCGGGGCGGGGATCCTGCAAGATCTGGTCATCCTCATCACTCCTTGCGAAAAGCGACGGCAGCTGATGGCTCAGGCTAGGAATGACGCTCGCGCGGGTGGATCATCCTCAACGGATGATTCGTGCCTGACCCTGTGTGGTTATCGTCCGTACCAGGAGGACACGATGACCACGACGCAGTCACCAGTGCCGATCACGACCGAGGACTACACGGCTCGGATGAGCCGTGCGGTGGCCGACGCGACCGCCGCGGGGCTGGACGGGCTGCTCGTGACGCCCGGTCCTGACCTGGTATGGCTCACCGGCTACCGGCCCACGGCCATCACCGAGAGGTTGACGGTGCTCGTCCTGGCACCCGGCCGGCAGCCGACGCTGCTGGTGCCGACCCTGGAGCGGCCGGACGCCGAGAGTGCCGTGGGCGCACCGGGTCTCTCGATCGTCGACTGGGTGGACGGTGAGGATCCGTTCGCGCGCGCCAGCGCCTTGATCCCCGCCCACGCGACGATGGGAATCGCCGACTCCGCCTGGGCGATGCACCTGCTCGGGCTGCAGCACGCGTTGCCCGAGTCCTCCTACCGGTCGCTGACGCAGGCCCTCCCCATGCTGCGAGCGGTGAAGGATGCCAAAGAGCTCGCCCGGCTGGCGGCCGCCGGGGCCGCCGCGGACGCGGTCTACGAGCAGATCCTCGGAGTCCGGTTCGCCGGCCGGAAGGAGACCGACGTGGCTGCTGACCTGGCCCGCCTGCTGCGTGAGTTCGGGCACGAGCAGGTCGACTTCACGGTGGTCGGCTCGGGGCCCAACGGCGCGAACCCTCACCACGAGGCCGGCGACCGCACCATCGAGGTCGGCGATGCGATCGTCCTCGACTTCGGTGGGCTGATGCACGGCTACGGCTCGGACACCAGTCGCACGGTGTGCGTGGGCGAACCTTCCGCTCTGATCCGCGAGGTCCACGAGGTCGTCCGCGCGGCGCAGCAGGCAGGAGTCGAAGCGGTCCGCCCAGGCGTTGCCTGCCAGGAGATCGACCGGGCCGCTCGAAAGGTGATCACGGACGCGGGGTACGGCGAGCGGTTCATCCATCGCACCGGGCACGGCATCGGCACCACGACGCACGAACCGCCGTACATGATCGAGGGCGAGGAGCAGCCGCTGGTGCCTGGGATGTGCTTCTCCGTCGAGCCCGGGATCTACCTCCCCGGGGAGTTCGGAGTCCGAATCGAGGACATCGTCACGGTCACCGGCGAGGGCGGCAGGCGTCTGAACAACACCGAGCGCGACCTGAAGGTCGTCAGCTGAGGCCCGGTGTCACCGGGACATACAGCACTACTCGGTGGGCAGGAGCGCGGTGGACAGCATCACGCGCTGCTTCCCGGCCGCCTCGCCGGCGTAGGGGGCGATGAGCTCGTTGAATCCTTGCTGGATCCGCGCGAGGTCCTCCTCGTCGACGTACAGCGCGCCCGTGCCGAACCCGAGGTGGCTGCGAGTCACCTCGCCGAGGCCGAGTGAGCCCTCGAACGTACGAAGCAGCTCGCCGATGAAGGCAAGGAAGCCGGCTCGGATCTGCTCGTCGGAGAGTGTCGCCAGCTCGGCCTGCTCGACGTGAGCCATCCGCTCACCCAGCGTGTAGGTGCGCTCGACAGTGCCTCGTACCCGCCGCTCCGACGCTACGGCGAGGAAGCCGGCTTCGACGAGTGTGGCGATGTGTCGGTACAGCGTTGCCTGGGGGACATCTGTCAGCAGCTCCCGGAGCTGGGCGGTGGTCAGGTCGCGACCACCCACCGCCTGCAGGATCCGAAGTCGTACGGGATGCGCTACGACCTCGGAGATATTGCCTTGCGACGGCATGTGGCCTCCATTATTCTCATTCTTAGAATGTTCCTGATCTGGTTATATTCTAGGAGATGAGATGACCATCCTCAATGTCCAGGACCGCGTGCTGACGCTCGCCTTTCCTGGTTGGGAGCGGCTGGTGGCGGGCCGCGCGAGCTACTCCATCGCCATCAGCGCCGTCGACTCGGTGGAGGTGCTGCCGGGCTGGAGCTCTGAGATCTTGGGCTGGCGTTCTGGCCTGGTGATATCCGGGTTTCGCAAGCTGGGCACCTTTCGGCATCCCGATGGCACCCGCAGGCTGGTCTCGATGACGCGTGGGCTGCCCCTGCTGCGGATCCGGTCGCGCGACCGGGAGGTCGGTGCTGGCTTCGACGAGCTGCTGGTCAGCGCTCCGGAGGCTGTCGAGCTGGCGGCAGAGCTCGACGCTCTGGTTCGGCCATGAGTGCTGCCGTGGCTGCGGGTGTGGCTGCGGGTGTGGCGGCGGAGGGGAGCGGGGTGCTCTCCGGCCCGACGTTGCGGGCCGAGGGGCTGGCCAAGTCCTTCGGGTCGGTGTCGGCGCTGACCCGGGTCGATCTGGTCGCCCGGCCTGGGCGGGTGACCGGCTTCATCGGGCCGAACGGCGCGGGCAAGAGCACGACCTTGCGCATCCTCACCGGACTTGCCCGTGCGGATCAGGGGACGGCGACGATCGATGAGGTGCCCTACACCGCATTGAGCTGTCCGTCCCGAGTGCTGGGCGTCGTCGGCGACCTGGCCGGCGCCCATCCGGGAATGACCGCCCGCGGGCACCTGCAGACTCAGGCCGCCCTGATCGGTGTGCCCGGCGATCGGGTCGAGCAAGTGCTCGAGGAGACCGGCCTGCGCTCCGCGTCGCGCCGACGAGTCCGGGGCTTCTCGACCGGGATGCGCCAGCGGCTGGCATTGGCGACGGCCCTGTTGGGGCAACCATCTGGGCTGATCCTCGACGAGCCGACCAACGGCCTGGACCCTTCGGGCATCGTCTGGCTGCGCCGTCTGCTGCGAGCCTTCGCCGATGCCGGCGGGACGGTGCTCGTGTCCAGTCATGTGCTCACCGAGCTGCAGCAGGTCATCGACGACCTGGTGCTCGTCGAGAGCGGCCGCACGCTCTGGTCCGGTTCCCTGAGCGACTTCACCGGTGAACACGCCTCACTCGAGGAGGCCTACCTGAGCATGATCGAGGAGGAGATGGCATGCGACAGCTGAAGGACGCGATCCGAGGTGAGGTCGTGCGGCTGACCAGGACCCGGCTGCCCCTGTGGACGCTGGTGGCCGCGGTGGCGTGCGGTGGCCTGCTCACCGGTCTCGTCGCCTTGACCGGGCCGGAGAACGCCACTCCGCCGATGCCTGGGTTGGACACTGTCGCGGGCGTGTCCGGAGTCGTGAGCCTCCTCGGCGTCGCCCTCTTCGTGCCTGCGCTGATCGGCACTGTGGCGATCACGGGCGAATACCGGCATCGGACCGTAGCCACCACCTTCCTCGCGGTGCCGAAGCGCGGTCGGGTGCTGGTGGCCAAGCTGATCGCCTATGGGGGTCTTGGCCTGGCGTACGGGGGGATCATGGCGCTCTCAGCGGTCGCCGGGATCTACGCAGGGACCTCAGTACACGGGATCGAGCCGGGGCTCGGGCTCGACGCCATTCTCGGCACCACGGCGAGGTACGGCGTGGCCGCAGCCATCTACATGCTGCTGGGCGTCGGCATCGGAGCCGTTGCGCGGCACCAGCTGCTCGCGATCGGGATCACGCTGGGTTACTTCTACTTCATGGAGAACCTGATGATGATTCTCCCTGGAGCCAACATCGTCTATCCCTTCCTTCCTGGTGGAGCCACCGCGGCGCTCACCGGGTCGACCGCGCTGTTGGAGATGATCGCGGCCGAGGCGGGCGTGAGTGGCCCCGTCGTCCAAGCGCCGCTGGTGGGCGCGCTCGTGCTCCTCGGCTACGCCCTGGCCTCCTCGGTGCTGGCCGCTGCTGTATCCCTGCGCCGCGACGTCGTCTGAGCCTGGTCGACGGACGGACGCTCGCCGTCAGTGGCTCAGGCGTGGGCGCCCTGGACTTCCTTGGCGGCGGCCTTGATGTCCTCTGCCTCGACCTTCGCGACAGTGGACTCGACGATGGTCTCCGCCCGCTCGAGGGCCTTGCGGATCTTGACCTCGCCGGGGTCCGAAACCAGGGCGAGCAGGCCGGAGTGTCCTGGTGTGATCGCATTCTCGAGCTTCTGCTCGAGCTCGTGGTTGTGGTGGCGCTGCCGCAGCTTTCCGACGAAGGCTCCGGCACCGCCGGCCACTGCCGCGCTGCCGAGGATCGACGGCGGGAAGATCACGCCGAGCGCGATGCCGCCGACGACGCCCCACTTGAGCCCTGACTTCGTGCTGTGGTCGGTTGCCTTCTGGATCTCCAGCTTGCCCTCGGCCGAGCGCCTGACCACGATGACGCCCTCGATCTCGACGCTGCGGCCGTCCTCGGCCGACTTGAGCGCCTCGTACGCCTCCCACGCCATGTCCGTGTCACTGAAGTCCGCGATGATGAGGGTGTAGGCGCCGTCGGACACGGAGGCCGCGCTCACCTCGACGTCTGGGGTGTTGGTCTCGTCTTCCATGACATCCGCTCCTTGGTGGTTGAGATTCCACTCTCGAACGGTCATGGCTCGGCGGCATCACCCGTAGCGGGTGGGGTGGGCGTGCCGCTCGGAGGCTCCGATGATCACCGGCTCTGACGCGACCGGCGCCAGAACCCCCACGCCCATGTGAGGAGCAGGGCTCCCAGGATCGACCCGATCAACCCGGTCGGGTGGAGGTCGAGGCCGTTGCCGGTCGCGAGGCTGAGCCCCAGGCCACCGACGAAGGAGCCCAGGAGGCCCGTCACCGCCGCGGTGGTCCAATCGATCTCCTTCATCGATCGACCGAGAACGAGTTGTGCCACGCCGCCTGCCACGATGCCGAACAGGATGATCGCGATGATGAGCATATTGGCAACCTACCGCATCCAAACGCTCCCTATCCGGCGTTGAATGACACTGCTCGACGGGTCAGAGGCTGCGAAGAGGAGGCCAAGAAAACGTGGTGCGCCGTACGCGAAGGCCAAGCTTCCGTTTGTCTCGTACGCGGTCGTCGATGGAAACCTTGTCACCGGGCAGAACCCTGGGTCCGCCGAAACTGGGGAGAAGGTCGCCGGGCTTCTCTGACTGACCGCTGCTGGTCGAGCCGCTTTGCTCCGCTGGCCGAGCCGCTTTGCTCGCTGGTCGAGCCGCCGGAGCCGCTATGCGACCGAGTGAGGCCGCCCGGCGAGCTTGCTCGTCCGGGCGTGCCGAGCGAGGGAGCACCCGAG
>NZ_JBHZPJ010000027.1:0-12184 GCF_042788075.1 Nocardioides sp. YIM B13467 | reverse complement strand
CGATTGGCCTCTGGACGGCGCTGGTAGTGCTCGCTGTCGCGATGGTGCTGGCCGGACTGTTGTGGCCCAGCGGAAGCGCTGCGGTGGAGGTGCCGCCCGGCGCCCCGCAGCGCCTGGAGCTGCCCGGGCTGAACACGAAGGCGAGGGTCGTCCCGATCCGCCTCAAGGGCGAGGTGCTCGACCCGCCGCGCAACCCGCGCGAGATCGGCTGGTGGGTCGGCAGCGCCAAGCCCGGCTCAGCGCAGGGTCAGACCGTGGTCACCGGCCACACCGTGCACACCGGTGGCGGCAGCCTCAACAAGCTCGACCACATCGAGGAGGGGCAGGAGGTCGACATCGTCACCAAGGACGGGACCTTCCAGCACCAGGTCGACTCCGTCGAGGTGCTCAGCCGCAAGGAGCTCGCCGAGCAGGCCCAGCGCCTCTTCGGGCAGGACCATGGCGACGGCCGGCTGGTGATCATCACCTGCACCGACTGGAACGGGTCGAGCTACGACAGCAACATCGTCGTGATGGCGCACCGGTTCAACGCGTTGCCCAAGGCTCAGAAGAAGAGCTAGAGGTAGAGGCCCGTCGAGTCGTCGGCGATCCGCTCGGCGGCGACGGCGTGCACGTCGCGCTCGCGCATCAGGACGTACACCTCTCCGGCGACCTCGACCTCCGGCTTGTCATCGGCGTCGAAGAGCACCCGGTCACCGATCTCGACGGCCCGCGCGTGCGGACCGACCGCGACCACCCGTGACCAGGTGAGCCGCCGGGCCGCGCCCATGGCGGCCGTCGCCGGGATGACGATGCCGCCCGAGGAGCGACGCTCACCGGCGTCGGCCCCGACCTCGACCAGCACCCGGTCGTGGAGCATCTTGATGGGGGTCTTGTCGGTCACGTGCGTGCTGCCTTGCCGGTGGGGAGTGGTCAGTTGGCCTTGGTGATCTTACGCAGCGTGGCCATGAGCACGACGGTGCCCACCACCCCGCCGACGGTCTTCGCGATGTTGCCCATCTTCGGCTCGCCGGAGACCGGGTCGACGTAGACCGCCTTGATGGCCGCCACCTGGCGCTGAACGATCGTCTTCGGGCTGCCCCGGTAGATCAGCTCGTCGATGGTGCCTGCGAGCCGCTCACGGATCTCTTCGATCTCGGACTCGAGCGAGGAAGTCTGGTCCTTGGACATGCGCAGACCTTAGCAACCGGCGTACGTCCACTGCGTGCTCCACCGCTGCGGTTCGCCTGGGAATGTTCGCTAGGTTGGCTCCATGACGCGTCTCGAGCCGGGCGATGTGGCCCCTGACTTCACTCTTCCCGACGACACCGGTGCGGAGGTCTCGCTCAGCAGCCTCCGCGGCCGCAAGGTGATCGTCTACTTCTACCCCGCCGCGATGACCCCCGGCTGCACCAAGCAGGCCTGCGACTTCACCGACTCGATCGACTCGCTGAAGGCCGCCGGCTACGAGGTCATCGGCATATCCAAGGACAAGCCCGCCAAGCTCGCGAAGTTCCGCGAGCGTGACGGGCTCACCATCACCCTGGCCTCCGACGAGGACCTCTCGGTGCACAAGGCGTACGACGCCTACGGCGAGAAGAAGCTCTACGGCAAGGTCGTCGAGGGTGTGATCCGCTCGACATTCGTGGTCGACGAGGAGGGCAAGATCGAGGTCGCGCAGTACAACGTCAAGGCGACCGGTCACGTCGCCAAGCTCCGCCGCGACCTCGGCCTCGCCTCGTAGCTCTACTGCTGGTCGTCGGGCTTCTTGAAGTCAGGCGGAGGAGGTACGTCCTCCCCCGGGATCTCCTTGGGCGGCTCGACGACCACGGGGCCGGCGCCGGCGCTCCACTTGGCACCGGTCTCCATCAGCCACTCGCCCGCCTGGGCGGCGACGTCGGTGGCAGCCGCGCCGACCTGGAGCAGACCCGACAGGGCCTGGTTGCGCGGCGTGTCCGCGTCGGGTGCGGATGCCACCGCGGCCCTCTTGGCCTCGATCTGAGCCTTGAACTCGCCGGCCTTCTCGACGGTCTTCTCGCCGCCGGTGACAAGGTGAGGTGCTGACTTCACCTTGGCGTCCGCAACGGCAGGCTTGGCGCCTTCGACGCCCTTCTGGACGCCATCGCGCCAGTTGGACGCGTTGTCCTTGAACGACATGACTTCATCCCTCTCCCTGGATGGGGTGTTGTCCTTCCATCCTTGAGGGTCAGGGGTCTGTTGTCCATCAGGATCGACCCTGGGACGCCCCGGGTCGGACCCGGACTCTGTGTGCCGAAGGCGGGACTTGAACCCGCACGCCCTGGAGCACAGCATCCTAAGTGCTGCGTGTCTGCCAATTCCACCACTTCGGCGAGCGGCGATCAGTCTAGGGGTTGACGGCCGCAACCAGACAGCCGACGGCGCAGAATGTGCCGATGTGCCCTACCCGCCTGCCAGGGCGTACTTCCCACGACTCGCACCGCTGAAGTTAGGGGTCTGGCTATGGCAGTTGGGGCAGAGGAACCGAAGATTACCGGCGACGTTGTTATGGAAGTCGCCGTCGATGTGATCGATGTGGAGTCGAAGGGGCTTCCCTCGCCACCTCCCGCCGCAGCCACACTCTGCACACGCGTACGGCCGTCCTATCTCGAGGAGCGCTCGTCGCAGCATTAGCGGCTTCGCGCGGCCGCTGCCTGGCGGACGCACGACAAGGATCTTGTCCGCCGAGTGTCGGGCATGTGCGCCCGTACCGACGTACCGAACGAAGTGGCTGGTGTCGATCTCCATGTTCTTGAGCATCCGGCTGATGTGGGCATGGGTTCCGCCCGCCTGGTTGAGACCGAGATGCCGCAGTACGCCGGCGACGGATGTCGAGTTGTCGACCGCCTCCTGCAGCATCTCCTGTGTGTACTTCCGCCAGGCCATGGAATGACAGTAAGCCTGGCCACCGACACTCTCGGTGGCCAGGCTTTGTCTGGCGAAGTACCAGAGTCGCGTCAGGCGACGTTGTACTTGTCGCCCTCGGCCTTCTCGGGCAGCGCCCAGAAGACGATCAGCACGATGATGCCGACGCAGGTCAGGTAGAGCAGCTGCCACCAGCCGGAGCGGCCGGTGTCGTGCAGGCGCCGGGCTCCGACGGCGAGGGACGGGACCAGGATGGCGAGCCCGAAGATGCCACCGACGATGGAGCCGGCGGTCGAGTCGGCCCCGAGGATCAGGTTGATCGCCATGTTGACGACGACGGCGAACAGCCAGGGCCACCAGAACTCGGAGCGGCTGGCGCGGCCCTCGAAGGAGGCGTACTTCTTGAAGAAGCGCACGATGGCGTCGCGGGGCGACGCGCCGCGGAGCGGCTGGCTCAGCGTAACTTCGCCCACGGGGCCAGCACCGTACGGCTGCTGGGGCGGGGGCGGCGGGTAATCCGTCGCTTCGGATTTCTCCTCATTGAGATGGGTTGGATGTGCGAAACCTAGTCGGGACGGACTCCGGGGTAAAGGACCGCTCCCCCTAGGGTTGAGCCATGACCACGCTGGTCCTTGCCTCCAAGTCCCCCGCCCGGCTGCAGACGCTGCGGAGCGGAGGTGTCGAGCCTGTGGTGATCGTCTCTGGTGTCGACGAGAGCAAGCTCGACGGGCTGCCGCCGACAGAGCTGGCGCTCGGGCTCGCCGAGCTCAAGCGCGACGCGGTCGCCGGCCGACCCGAGGTGCCCGAAGGGGCGCTCGTGCTGGGGTGCGACAGCGTCCTCGAGCTGGACGGGAAGCCCCTGGGGAAGCCGCACGATCCGGAGGAGGCGACCCAGCGCTGGCGGGAGATGCGGGGGCGCAGCGGCGTACTCGTCTCCGGGCATGCGCTGATCGACACCGCGACCGGTCGGCAGGTGTCGCAGACCGCGGCCACGACGGTGCACTTCGCCGATGTGAGCGACGAGGAGATCGCTGCGTACGTAGCGACCGGTGAGCCGCTGCACGTCGCGGGTGCGTTCACGATCGACGGGCTCGGCGGAGCTTTCGTGACCGGGATCGAGGGCGACCACCACAACGTGGTCGGGTTGAGCCTGCCGCTGCTACGCGACCTGCTCAGCCGGCTCGGTCACGCCTGGCCCGATCTGTGGAACCGCTGACCGGCTCGCGGCGCTCCGGCCCCACCAGGATCGTCTTGTCGTCGGTGAAGCCGAGCGCTGCCGCCTCCTCCTCGACGCTGCCGTAGACCTGCGTGTAGCGGATGGGCTGGCCGAAGACGAACTTCCGGAAGAGGAAGAACCGGGCGACCTGGCCCAGCAGCACGCCGACCACATTGGCGGAGAGGTTGTCGGCGATCGCGCTGTCCCAGCCGATCACGCTACGGGTGACGTAGAGGCACCCGATCGGCAGCAGCATCGTGACAGCGTTGATCACGACGTAGGCCGTGAACCCGCCGTCGGGGTGGCCGGAGACGCGATGACGGAACGTCCAGCGGCGGCTCAGGTCGTAGCTGATCAGCATGCCGACCGTGTTGGCGACGATGTAGGCCGGGATCGGCTGACCGTTCATCGGACCGGCGCCCATGAAGAAGCCGTGGACCAGTCCGTTGAACAGCACGAAGGCGACTGCTGTCGCGATTCCGCCGACCATCATGAAGCGGACCGCCTCTCCTAAGAGGCGAGTGCGACGCAGCCGTCCCAGCAGCTGTCCCCCGAACACCATGTGGCCACAGTAAACGGTCAATGGTGAGATGGCTCTTGATTACTTCGCGGGTTTCGTTCAGCCTGCCCTAGCATTCGCGCCTATTCGACGGGCCCTACTCCACAGGAAGGCCGAGACCTCTGGCGATCAGCATGCGCTGCACCTCGGAGGTGCCCTCGCCGATCTCCAGGATCTTCGCGTCGCGGTAGAAGCGGGCCACCGGATACTCCTCCATGAACCCGTAGCCGCCGAAGACCTGGGTGGCGATGCGGGTAGCGGTGACGGCCGACTCGGTGGCGTACAGCTTGGCGGCGGCAGCCGCCTGCTTGAACTCCTTCATCGTCACGGCGCCCGAGTCGAGCCCGGACTTCATCGCCGCGGCCTCGTACGTCAGCAGGCGCGAGGCCCGCAGCATGACCTCGAGGTCGGCGATCTGGAAGGCGACGCCCTGCTTGCGACCGATCGGGCCGCCGAAGGTCTGCCGCTCCCCCGCGTACTCGAGGGCCATGTCGAGGCAGGCCTGGATGCAGCCGACGGCGAGCGCGGCGATCGCGACGCGGCCGTCGTCGAGGGTGGCGAGGAACTGGGCGTAGCCGCGGCCGCGCTCACCGAGGAGGTGGTCGGCCGGAACCCGGGCGCCGTCGAAGGAGAGCGGGTGGGTGTCGGAGGCGTGCCAGCCGAGCTTGTCGTACGCCTTCTCGGCGGTGAACCCGGGCGTGCCCGAAGGGATCATGATGGTGCTGATCTCGGGCTTGCCGTTGTCGCGGGTCCCGGTGCGGGCGGTGACGGTGACGACCGAGGTGATCGAGGAGCCGGAGTTGGTGATGAACTGCTTGGCGCCGTCGACGACCCACTCCTCGCCGTCGAGGACAGCCTTGGTGGCGGTCGCGCCGGCGTCGGAGCCGGCGCCCGGCTCGGTCAGCCCGAACCCGGCCAGCTTCTTGCCCGCGACGAGGTCGGGGAGCCAGCGCTCCTTCTGCTCGTCGGTGCCGTAGGTGAGGATCGGGTTGATGCCCAGACCGACGGCGGCCTCGAGCGTGATCCCGATCGACTGGTCGACGCGGCCGAGCTCCTCGATCGCGACGCAGAGCGCGACGAGGTCACCCTCGCCCCCGCCGTACGCCTCGGGGGCGGTCAGGCCGAACAGGCCCAGCTCACCCATCTTGTGGACCACGTCGACGGGGAAGTGATGGTCGCGGTCCCACTGCGAGGCATGGGGCGCGATCTCCTTCTGGGCGAAGTCACGGACGACAGCACGCAACTCTTCGTGCTCGGGCTGGAGAAAAGCGGTCACGCATCCCAGGTTAGCGTTTATTAACCTGGGATGCGAGACCCGCGTCACATCTGGGTCAGATCCGGGTCAGCGGAACGTGCCCGTCGAGACCGTTCCGGCGATCCTCCGCTGGAAGATCAGGTAGACGACCAGCACCGGAAGCACGGTCAGCACCACCCCGGCGAAGAGCGCGCCGAAGTCGACGTTGTAGCCCGCCTGGGAGGAGAACGACGCCATGCCCTGGGTGAGCACGTAGTTGTTCCGGTCGGTGTTGAGCGCCACCGGGAGCAGGAACTGGTTCCACAGCCCGAGGAAGTTGAAGATCGCGACCCCGGCCATCCCGGGTGCGGCCATCGGCAGCATGATCTGGAAGAACGTGCGCCACTCGCCCGCACCATCCATCATCGCGGCCTCGTAGACGTCGTCGGGCAGCGTCTTGAAGAAGGCGTAGAGGAAGAAGACGGTGAACGGCAGCGCGTAGGCGACGTAGGTCAGGATCAGCCCGGGCAGCGTGTTGAGCAGCCCGATGCCCTGGAGCACGAAGAACAGCGGCACGATGACCAGGAAGACCGGGAAGGTCAGCCCAGCCAGCATCGTGTAGTAGATGACCCTGCGGCCGAAGAACTCGAACCGCGCCAGCACGTAGGCGCACATCGCCCCCAGCAGCATCACCAGCACCAGGGCGGTGCCGACGACGATGACGGTGTTGAAGAAGTACGTCCCGATGCCGGCCTTGGTCCAGGCGCTGACGTAGTTGTCGAAGTTCCACTCCGCGGGCAGCGAGAACGGCGAGGACAGGATCTCCTTCGACGTCTTGAACGAGGAGAGAACCACCCAGCAGAAGGGCACGATGACGATGACCGACCAGATGATCAGCATCGTGTGCGAGGTGCCGGCGACCAGTGCGTCGCCGGGCGTACGTCGCCCGCCTTCGGAGCGGGCAGCGACAGGCTTGTCCAGAGTGACGGCACTCATCGGCGTACGTCTCCCTTCTTGTCTCGTCCGCCAGCGAAGTGGAAGACGACGAAGACCAGGGCGGCGAAGAGCAGCGTGACCAGGGCGAGCACCACGCCCATCGAGGTGGCGTAGCCGAACTGGCTCTTCTTGAAGGCGGTGTTCATCAGGTGCTGGCTCATCGTCAGCGTGCTGTTGGCGGGGCCACCGCCAGGGGCGAGCGCCGCCATGAAGACGTACGCATCGAGGGTGAGGATCCCCAGATAGATGTACGCCGTCTGCACGTTGTCACGGATCGAGGGCAGCGTGATCGAGATGGCGGTGCGGAAGCGACCGGCGCCGTCGATGCGGGCGGCCTCGTAGATCTCCGCGGGTACGCCCTTGATGGCGGCCACGAAGAGCACGGTGTAGAAGCCGATGCTTGCCCAGATGATCACGAACATCGAGGCCGGCATCGCCGCACGCACCTCACCGAGCCAGGCGTAGTCCTTGAACCCGTCGAGGCCGACGCCGGTGAGCATGCCGTTGAGCAGGCCGGCGGCGGGGTCGTAGACCTGAGCCCAGAGAAGACCGATGACGACGGCCGGGACGGCGTACGGGAAGAACGAGACGACCCGGTAGAAGCCGGACCCGTTCAGACCGCGGACCTGGCCGGTGCTGGGACCGGCGGTGGTCACGACGACCGCGATCGCCAGCGCCGCGACCAGAGTCACGAACGGCACCACGATCGTGAGCAGTACGTTGTTGCGCAGCGCCTTGAGGAAGGTCTCGTCATCGAGCAGCTTGGCGTAGTTGTCCAGGCCGACGAAGTTCATGACCGGAGAGAAGCCGGTCCAGTCGGTGAGCGAGTAGAAGAGGGCCTGCCCGATCGGGACCACGACGAAGATGACGAAGACCGCGACCGGGAGGCCGAGGAAGACCGTCATGAACAGTGCCCGGTCGAGGGTTAGCTTGCGGCGGCGCCGGCCGGGGGCGGCCCCCCAAGGATTCTCCTCGGAGGGGCCGCCGGCCGTCCAGGCCATCGTGGTTGATGGGTCCGGCATGGTGTCAGGAAACCTTGAGCTTCTCGATCGATGAGTCGTCGGCGACCTTGTCGAAGATGCCCTGGACAGCCTTGGTCAGGCCCTTGACGTCGAGATCACCGGAGAGGAACGAGTTCCACACGACCAGCTCGTCGGCGTTGGTGCCGTAGTAGTCGTAGAACTGGAAGTTGAAGGTGTTCTCACCGGCGGCGTCGAGCATCGCGCTCTGCGACTTCAGCGCCGCGGAGCCGAACCCGTCGGCAGGGATGGTGTCCTTGACGATGGTCGGCGCGAGCTTCGTCTTGGCGAAGTTGGTCGCGGCCTCCTTCGACAGCATGGCGCGGAGGATCTCCTTGCCACCGGCCGGGTTCTTCGCCTTGCTCGGGACGATGAACGCCTCACCGGCCGCGGCACGGACGGCCTCGTACGGCAACGACGGGCTGTCGCTGAGCACGAACTCCGGGATGCCGGTCATCTCGAAGCCTTCCTTGGTGGCGTCCTTCATCTCGTTCTCGATCCAGCCGCCGCTCGGGTAGAGGAGCGCCTGCTGGTCGTTGGACCACTTGGCCTGCGCGGCGGTGAACTGGGTGCCGGCGCCGCCCGGGATGAACATGTCCTTGCTGACCATCTCGCCGAGCTTGCCCAGGATGCCCTGGATGACCTCGTGGGACCAGATGCCCTTCTCGAGGTTCTCGAGCCCGAGGCGCACCTCGTCGCCGCCCTCCTTGGCCGCCGAGTCGATCACCAGGGTGCGGTAGTAGGTCGCCGCCTCCTTGCCCCAGGTCCAGAGGTACTTCTTCTTGGCCTTGGCCTTGGCACCGAGGTCGAGCGCCTCGTCCCAGGTCTTCGGCGGGGTCCAGCCGTTCTCCTCGAAGAGCGAGGCGGAGTACCACACGCCGTAGAGGGTCATGACGTAGTTGATCGCCACGAACCGGTCGCTGTAGGTGCCGGGCACCTTCACGTTCGGGTAGAGGGTGTCCTCGATCTTGACACCCTCGTAGCTCTCCGCCTCGAAGACGTCGTCGAGCTCCTCGAGCTGGGCGGCGATCGAGCTGAAGCCGATCAGGTCCGCGCCCGAGTTGTCGATCAGGTCCGGGGGCGTGCCACCGACGAAGCGCGGCTGCAGCTCCGTGGCGATCTTGGTCGTGGCGCTGATCTTGAGGTCGGCGTCGGCGAACTCCTTGCCGACCACGCCTGCGGCGAACTCGACGTAGTCGTAGCCGTAGCCACCGTCGAAGATCACCGCGTCGACGGTGCCGTCCTTGGGCATGCCGAACGGGTTCGACGCGGACTTGGTGCCACCGCCGGAGTTGTCTGTGTCGCTACCGGGCGCGCCACACGCGGCGAGCGCTCCAGAGAACGACACGAGCGCCGCGCCGGCGAGGGTGCCGCGCAGAAGGGTCCGGCGGTCGAGCCGGTGAAGCTGCTGGGACATCGTGCTGCCTTCTTTCGGGTGGGTTCCTCGTTACTTCTTCATTACGGGTGTTCAGGCCATGCTTCCGATGCGTTCGCCGTAGCGAGCCTTCAACGCATCGTTGTGCTCATCGCCACCCGGGATATTGGCGGAGAGATAGAGGGGCGGGGTCTCGCCTGTCTCCTCGATCCTCGCGGCGGTGGCGAGGGTCA
Organism: Nocardioides sp. YIM B13467; assembly: GCF_042788075.1. Lineage (NCBI taxonomy): Bacteria > Bacillati > Actinomycetota > Actinomycetes > Propionibacteriales > Nocardioidaceae > Nocardioides > Nocardioides sp. YIM B13467. Next base: position 2,690 of record NZ_JBHZPJ010000027.1, on the reverse strand, counting down.
GGAGCTGGGCGATGTAGGCCGCCGTGATGGATGAGACGGCACCGGCGAGCACGCCGCCGTCACCGACCGGGACGGTGGCATCGCCGAACGGAGCCAGGTTGTCGATCACCACGTCGGCGATCTCGGCCAGGCGCTTGCCGCTGGGGTGCTTGGGGGTGACCGCGTTGGTGTGCTCGAGGCTGGTCACCGCGATCACCGTGTGGCCCTCCTCCTTCGCGCGCAGCGCGATGCCGACGATGGAGCCGTTGACACCGGAGTTGGACGCGATCAGGAAGACGTCCTCGGGGTGGAACTCGTGGAGCTCCCAGAGCTCGTTGGCGATGTTGGTGTCACGCTCGAGGAGACCGCCCTTGAGATCGCTCGCCGGCCGGTCGCCCTTGAGGACCGTGTCGCGCAGAGCGATGGCGTGGGTGGGGATCAGTCCACCGGCCCGCCCGGCGATCTCCATCGCGAACGCCTGCGAGTGGCCGGTGCCGAACGCCTGCAGCACACCGCCGTCGCGGATGCTGCCGACCATCGCCTCGACCGCCTCGTCGAGGCCACCGGATTGCGCCATCGACTGCAGCTTGGACAGGCGTGTGCGAACCTGCTCATCGAAGGCTCCGAACACGTCTCTGGTCAATTAGTCCACCCACCTAGCAAACTCCGGCCGCGACCGTATGTCGAGGCCTGCGCTCGAAAACTATTTGGAGAGAGTACGCCTGGCAATGGTTTTCTGTTACGAAACGGTGTCAATGAATGACAACTATCTGGGACTCGACGCGGGAGGCACCAGCACTCGCGCCGTCGTGGTCTCCTCCGACGGACATTGCGGAGGCATCGGAAAGGCCGGCAGCGGCAACCCGACCTCCGCCGGAATCGACGCTGCCACGACGGCGATCAGGGACGCGGTCACCCAGGCCGTGACCTCCGCAAATGCCGGCAGACTCGCCGGTGCGGCCTTGGCGGTGGCGGGTGCGGCCGACCTCGGCCATCGGGCCGCTATCGCGGCAGCCCTCTCCGACCTGGTCGCGGTGGAGCCGGTCTTCGACTTCGATGTGCTGGCTGCGTACTTCTCGGGGACGGCGGCGCCAGATGGCTATGTGCTGCTCTCTGGCACGGGGGCATCGGCGGTGCGGGTCGAGGACGGCCGGCTCGCGGGGATCTCGGACGGACTGGGCTGGCTGCTCGGGGACGTCGGCTCGGGCTTCTGGCTCGGCAGGGAGGTCGTACGTGCCGGGCTGGCGCCGCTCGACGGGCGCGGCGCCGCGACGCTGCTGACCGGCCTGCTGCTGGACCGGCTCGGCACGATCCGGGACGAACGGCCACAAGGAGGACGGACCGGGACCCTCGTCGCGGCGACGGCGGCGCTCTACGCGATGCCGCCGCTCAGGTTGGCCGACTTCGCCTCGCTCGTCTTCACTGCGGCGGGCGCCGGCGACGAGGTCGCCGCGGGCATCCTCGACCGGGCGGCCGCGGGGCTGGCGGAGACGCTGGCGGCGGTGCGTACGCCTGATGTCGAGGGACCGCTGGTCGCGGCCGGGAGCGTCCTGGCCCGGCAGCCCGACTTCGCCGCCCGGGTCGCTCCCGGGGCCGTCGTCGCCACCGACGGCCTTGCCGGAGCGGCCGTGCTGGCGCTGCGGCATGCAGGCGTCCTCGTCGACGACGCCGTGTACCGCCGAGTAACCTCTTCGCTCGCTCAGCTCACCGAGGTGTGACAATCGTTACGACGGGCGGCCGGAGTCTGGGCGAGATGGCCTCCCCTAGCATGTCCATGCATTCACGATGGAGGAGTTCTCGTTGAGCAAGCCACTGACCAAGGTCCTGATCGCCAACCGTGGTGAGATCGCTGTTCGAGTGATCCGTGCGTGCAAGGACGCCGGGATCGGCTCGGTCGCGGTCTATGCGGACCCCGATCGTGACGCGCTGTTCGTACGGCTGGCCGATGAGGCCTACTCGTTGGGTGGCGCGACCCCGGCAGAGTCGTATCTCTCGATCGAGAAGATCCTCGAGGTCGCCGCCCGGTCCGGGGCGGACTCGGTCCACCCGGGTTACGGGTTCTTGGCCGAGAACGCCGACTTCGCCACCGCGGTGATCGAGGCCGGGCTGACCTGGATCGGGCCCTCCCCCGAGGCCATCGACGCCCTGGGTGACAAGGCCAAGGCCAAGCAGATCGCCCTGAAGGCCGGTGCCCCGTTGGCGCCGGGCCTCAAGGACCCCGTCAAGGACGCCACCGAGATCGTCGCCTTCGCCGAAGAGTACGGCCTCCCGGTCGCGATCAAGGCCGTCTTCGGGGGCGGTGGCCGGGGCCTCAAGGTGGCCCGGACCCTGGAGGAGATCCCCGACCTGTACGAGTCCGCGGTCCGTGAGGCCGTGGGTGCCTTCGGCCGCGGTGAGTGTCTGGTGGAGAAGTTCCTCGACAAGCCCCGTCACGTCGAGACCCAGTGCCTGGCCGACACCCACGGCAACGTCGTGGTCGTCTCCACCCGGGACTGCTCGCTGCAGCGCCGCCACCAGAAACTGGTCGAGGAAGCCCCCGCACCGTTCCTGACCGACGAGCAGAACAAACGCCTCTACGAATCCTCCAAGGCCATCCTCCGCGAGGCCGGCTACGTCGGCGCCGGGACCTGTGAGTTCCTGGTCGCCGCCGATGGCACCATCTCCTTCCTCGAGGTCAACACCCGCCTCCAGGTCGAACACTGCGTCTCCGA
>NZ_JBHZPJ010000026.1:0-64410 GCF_042788075.1 Nocardioides sp. YIM B13467 | reverse complement strand
GCGGTCCCGCGACCGCGGCTCCACTCTGGTCCGCCGAATGCTCGACGGCACGATTGACCCCGATCAGGCCTATTCACAGCTCTGCGCTCTGGGGATTGGCCCAGGACCATGGCGTGTGACAGCTTGTCAGCGCAAAGGCGGTAGCTCGTCTGGCCCTGCCGAGAGACCCGAGGTCTCTCCGCGGTCAACCGACCACACCGCCGGTGGCCTCGCGCTGTCTGAGTGGGCGATCGTGCAGACGATCGTCAATGGCGTTCATCTTGTCTTGGTGACTGACGAGCTGTTCCATTCCAAGGAACTTGAAGAGGAACTCGCCGCATCCGGTGCAGTGGCGGGTGCCAGCCAGCCGTTTGCATCGGTCAGTCGCTTCGCTGACGCGGCCCGTGAGGCGCGCTGGGCCCTCGAAGGAGCACAGGAGTCTGGAGCGCAATTCGCCGTCTATGGGTCGCAGGGCGCCACCTTCATGCCTCGGACTGTCGCGGAGGGGGAGGCTGCGGTGCGTCGGTTGCTAGGTCCGGTCATCGACTATGACGCTGCGCACGACACTGATCTGATCCGCTCGCTGCGAGTCTATTTCTCGGTGAATCGCTCATGGCAGGAGGGCGCTCGTCGCCTGGGCATCCACAAGCAGACGTTGGTGTACCGCATCAGGAAGGTTGAGGAGTTGACCGGTGCTGATCTGCGGGAGTTCGGAACCCAGGCGGAGCTGTACCTTGCACTACGAACCTTGGATCTACTCAGCACAGAGTGATTATGCAATGTGACTCGGCCAGTGGGGTCATCGGAAAACCACCGTCTTAGAACCGTTGAGGAGCACTCGCTGCTCTGCGTGAGCGGTCACGGCACGCGCTAGCGCAAGTGCTTCTAGATCGCGGCCGATGGCGATGAGATCGCTCGCATCCATGGTGTGGTCCGCCCGCGTGAAGTCCTGCTCAATGATTGGCCCCTCGTCGAGATCGGCGGTGACGTAGTGGGCGGTAGCCCCGATCACCTTCACGCCTCGGGCATACGCCTGGTTGTAAGGACGCGCGCCCTTGAAACTGGGTAGGAGGCTGTGGTGGATGTTGATGGCCCGCCCCGCCAGGTCCCTGCAAAGATCGTCGCTGAGGATTTGCATGTACCGCGCCAGCACCACCGTGTCTACGGCATAGGTCGCCACAAGCTTTCGCAGCTCGTCCTCGGCGCTCCGCTTGCTATCGGGCGATACAGGGATGTGGTGGTAAGGGATGCCGTGCCACTCCACCAGGTCCCGAAAGCTCTCGTGGTTGGAAACTACCGCCGAGATGGAGGCTGGCATCGAGCCCGTGCGGACACGGTGCAGCAGATCGTTCAGGCAGTGGCCCTGCTTTGAGACCATCACTAGCATGCGATGCGGCTGAGAAGGGTCATGGAGTCGTGCTTCGGCATTGAGCGGCCCAGCAACCGTGTCCAGCAGCTCTCCACGTAGCTTGCGGAGATCGAGTGCGCCTTCGCGGGCCGCATGAACCCGCATGAAGAATAGGCCTGTGTCGACGTCGCCGAACTGCTGACTGTCGCGGATGGTGAAGCCGCGGTCCGCCAGGAAGCCAGCGACGAGTGCCACAATCCCCGGTCGGTCGGTGCAGGACAATGTGAGGATGAGATCGCGCATCAGGACTTGGGCCTTTCGGACTTGGGGTCGTACATAGGACGGAGTGAGGCAGTTGCGGTGACCCGTTCGCCCGCGACTTCGATGCTGTAGTCGCCCTCTTCGAACCAGGAGCGCGGAACGACCTCGTCGGCGGTGACCCATCCGAGCGCTACGGCGCCACCGAGCGCGTGCCCGTACTGGGCAGAGGCGACACGGCCGGCGAGGACTCCATCGCGGTAGATCGGCTCGTCGTGGACAAGCTGCTGGTCGGGATCATCGAGCAAGAACTGGACCAGACGACGGTCGACGCCGCGGTTTCGGATCTTCTCCAGCGCCTCGCGCCCGATGAAGCCTCCGGGTTTGTCCCACTTGACGGTGAAGGAGAGTCCCGCCTGAATGGGGTCATCAGCCGCTGAAATATCGTGTCCCCAGCTTCGGTAGCCCTTCTCGAGGCGGAGGGAATTCATGGCGTGGTACCCGACTGGCCGAAGTCCATGCGGGGCACCCGCTTGGCAGAGTAGGTCCCAGACGTGGTGCGCCATCTCACTGGGAATCAGCAGTTCCCAGCCGAGCTCACCGACGTAGGTGACGCGGGTGGCGCGGACGAAACCGAACCCGAGGTCGATCTCTCGCGACGCACCGAATGGGAACTCTGCGGCGGAGAGGTCGGCATCGGTGAGGGGTTGGAGGAGCCTTCGAGCTTCGGGTCCCATGACAGCAACCATCGCCATCGTGCCGCTGACATCCGCGACAGTGCAGAACTCGTCAGCGTCGATGTGACGCCGTAGTCGTGCGAGGTCGCGGTTCACGGTGGTTGGCCCCGAGAGCACCAGGAATTCGTGCTCCGCGATGCGAGTGACCGTGACGTCTGCCTCGATACCTCCGTACTCGTTGAGCCATTGCGTGTATACGAGCTTGCCGACCTCAGTGTCGATGTTGTTAACCGAGAGACGACTGAGTACCTTTTCGGCGTCTCGGCCCTGAACCAGCAGCTTGCCGAACGAGGAGGTGTCGATCATGCCGACACCATCACGGATCGCGGAGTGCTCAGCGGCGGAATGCTCGAACCAGTTCGCCCGGTCAAAGGTGTACTTGTACTCCCGTGCCACGCCGGGAGGGGCATACCAGTTGGCCCGCTCCCAGCCGGCCAACTCACCGAAGACTGCACCCGCTGCCTTGGTCGGGCCGTATAAGGGGCTGAGGCGCAGTTGACGTGCACTTGTGCGCTGCTGGAACGGCCAGTGGACGTCGTAGGCGAGGTCCAAGGTCTCGACGACCCGCGCTTCCAGGAAGCGCCGATTGACTTCATGCCGCTGCACTCGAGCTGGGTCTGTCTCGGGCATGTCGATGGGGGAGCGGCCATCGATTATCCAGTCGGCAAGCACGGAGCCCGCACCAGGTCCCGAGAGGAAACCAACCGAGTTGAACCCCGCCGCCACGAAGTAGTTGCGCAGGTCGGGCGCTTCCCCCAGATGATAATGACCGTCGGGGGTGAAACTCTCAGGACCCGAGAAGTGTAAGCGGATACCAGCGTCGGCGAGGACAGGGACCCGCTCCACCATCTTCTCGTAGAAGGGTCCCAGATGCTCCCAGTCCTCGGGAAGGTGGACGTACCCTTTGCTTCGTGGAATGCCTTTCGAGCCCCACGGGTAGCTGCCTGGTTCGAAGAACCCAACCATCAGCGCGCCCGCTTCGTCCTTGACGTAGGCGTACTCGTCGCCGCTCTTGAGCGTGGGCAGGTTGCGTGGCAGGTCCTTGATGGCTTCTGTGACGACGTAGTAGTGCGCGAGCGCTTGGAGTGGCACCGCCACCCCGGCCTTAGCCGCCACCTCGCGCCCCCACATCCCGGTGGCGTTGACGACGTATTCCGACTCGATGTCTCCTGCGGACGTGGTGACGCCGCTGATGCGGTCACCAGTCGTTCTGAAACCGGTTACCTCAACGCCTTCAATGACACGGGCGCCGCGAGCAGTGGCGCCGCGTGCCAGGGAGATCGTGGTGTCCGTAGCGGTGCCGCGTCCGTCTTCGGGGAAGTAGAGGCTCCCGTGGAGACCCGCCGGGTTCAGCAGTGGGTGGAGCTCAAGCGTCTGATCCACGGTGAGCAGTTCTGCGTCGATGCCGTTGCTGCGTACGACGCTTGCTTGGTGTCTGATCTCCTCGAGACGTTGCCTCGACGTGGCCAGGTTCATCGTGCCGGTCTTCACAAACCCCGTCGAGAAGCCGGTGTCCGCCTCAAGGTCTTGAAAGATCTCTAGGCTGCGCTGGACCACCTCACGGGTTCCCCACGTGCCGCGGGCCTGGGTGATGAGCCCGGCAGCATGCCACGTCGTACCCGAGGTGAGCGTGTTCTGCTCGAGGAGCACGACATCGCTCCATCCTCGGCGCGCCAAATGGTAGGCGGTACTCGCCCCGATGATGCCGCCACCCACGATCACGACCTGCGCGCGAGGGGGAAGTTGCTGCTCTCCCATGGATCCACCTTTCCGTCGATGTCCAGCCTCCGCCCGATGCCGGCCGTTGTTCCATGCGTCGAAGGGTCGACTTGGTGCAGTCCTCTTGTTCGATCGATCAACCCACGGACGTCCAGGTCGACTAGACGATCGCCGCAGTCGGTGGGAGCAACTCATCCGATCTGCCACTTACGTTGCAGCAAGGTCCGAGGCACTGTTTTCGCGCTAGTAAGACAGCCGCCTCAGCGCGGTGGACGCGAAAGGTCGGGCACGCAGATGGGACGGAAAGCCACGGTTATCGACGGCAATCGAGCGGCAAGCGGGGTGAAGGATGGTCTGAAGGGCCGTGTTGAGGCATTGGCGGGCGCCGGCCGACGGCCGGGACTCGGAACCATCCTGGTGGGTGACGACGCCGGCTCTCGTGCCTACGTCGCTGGCAAGCATCGCGACTGCGCGGAGGTGGGCATCGAGTCGCTGCGTATCGAGCTGAGGGCGTCGGCAAAACACGACGACGTGCTCGCGGCCGTCGCTCAGCTGAACGCGGATCCCCGCTGCTCTGGATTCATTGTGCAGCTTCCACTCCCGCGACATATCGACACACACGAAGTGCTGAATGCCGTGGACCCGGACAAGGATGCCGACGGCCTACACCCCACCAACCTCGGTCGTCTGGTGTTGGGGCAACCCGCGACGCTGCCATGCACTCCGCGTGGCATCTTAGAACTGTTGAGGGGGAACGATGTTCCGATCACGGGTTCGCAGTTTTGCGTCATCGGGTGTGGAACCACCGTCGGTCGGCCCCTCGGACTGATGCTGACGAGGCCGAGCGAGCACGCCACAGTGACGATGTGCAATGACGCGACCATCGACGTCGCCGCACACACGCGTGTCGCCGACGTCGTGATCGCCGCGGCTGGCGTCGCGCACCTGGTGAAGCCGTTTTGGATCAAGCCTGGCGCGACAGTGCTGTCGGTGGGAATCACCCGTACGGTTGAAGGCATCCTCGGGGATGTGCATCCCGATGTCGAACAGGTCGCAGGCAAATGGACGCAAGCTACCGGAGGTGTGGGACCCATGACGCGAGCGATGCTCCTGAAGAACGTCGTCGAACTGGCAGAGCGTGCTGCGTCTCCAGGAGATTCAACGACATCGACGACATCGACGAGAATGTCAACCAGAGTGATGGATGGCACCGCGCGTCTCCCGCAGGGGTGACCCGGTGCCGCCCCAACGGTGCGCGATGATCTCGGCCGCAATGCTGACTGCAGTTTCTTCGGGAGTTCGAGCTCCAAGATCCAGGCCGATAGGGCTCGACAGTCGATCGAGCTTGTCCTCGCCAACACCCACTTCGCGAAGCCGGGCGAGCCGGTCGCTGTGCGTGCGGCGAGAGCCCATCGCACCGATGTAGGCGGCAGGAAGGTCTAGAGCGCATTGCAGTAGAGGAACGTCGAACTTCGGGTCGTGGGTGAGAACCGTGATGACCGTACGCTGGTCAATGCGTCCAGCGTCGTGCTCCTTCGCCAAGTAGCGGTGTGGCCAGTCCACCACCACCTCGTCGGCCGCCGGAAACCGAGCCTGCGTTGCGAACACTGGTCGTGCATCGCACACCGTCACCTCGTAGCCGAGAAAGGAGCCGACATTCGTAACCGCAGCAGCGAAGTCGATGGCGCCGAAAACGAGCAGCCTTGGCTTTGGTGCGAATGACTGCACAAAGACCCTCATGCCCTCGCCGAGCCGCTCACCGTCGGGTCCGTAGGTCAGCAAACCGTTGTGACCGACGGCGAGCATTCCCAAGACGTCATCCGCGATCGCCTTGTCAGCGCTCAGGCTTCCCAGTGTTCCTGCCGTGGGCACGGCGACGCCTGCTGAGCGAACCACGAGACGCCGACCAAGCCGGGCGGGATCGGGGTGGTCGACGACCGTCGCGAGTGCTACGGGACGTCCACCGCGGACGTCGTCGACGACGTCAGAAAATTGGGGGAAGGACGTTCTGTCGATTCGCTCGGCGAAGATCTCGAGCTGTCCACCGCAGGTCAGGCCGACGGCAAACGCATCATCGTCGGAGTACCCATATTCTTCAAGCACCGGTGCCCCTTCAGCCACGACCTCGCGTACGAGCTCATAGACCGCCCCCTCCACGCAGCCGCCTGAGACTGAGCCGTGGACGGTCCCGTCGGCCACGACCGCCATGGCAGCACCGGGGTCTCGAGGGGCCGAGTTCGATGTACTCACAACAGTGGCGAGACCCACTGGTTCACCCTGGTCCCACCATCTCGTGAGTTCCTCCAAGATCTCGCGCACCGTATTTCCTTCCTCGCGATGTCGGCTAACCGTTGCAGTGCGACACCAGGTCGACACGAGGCCTGGGCGGCAGTCACCACATCAACCTAGGAGAGAATCTGGAACGCTACGTACACCGAGGCGGGCAAAGGTCCCCGGCTGCTTGCAGGTAACCGGCAACAGATCCTCGACCTCTCAGGGAGGTAGTAGTTCATTGTCGACGATGGCAGGGCTCATGCCCCTCCGGAACCAGTTGCAGAGATCCGGCAGGATGCAGCCTTCTTCCGTCTCTTCATGACAAGAGGAAGTCGAGGCGTCCGCCCTAGCGTTCCTCCACGATTGCGCCGGCTGATATGAACGTTAGGTATGTCGACGGTGCCGAACGCCTAGTTTCGGTGGGGTACCGGACGGTGCTGTCCCGCGATCACCGACGATTATCAACATGAGGTCCGTACTCGTGCCCCCAGCTGAACATCACAAGGTCCTCTTCGAGCCAATTGACATCGGGCCCAAGACTCTCCGTAACCGCCTTTACAATGTCCCGCACGGTACCGCATACGGGACGCTCCGCCCGGCCACCTGGGCGTCATACCGGGCAGCTCGTGCGGAAGGCGGATGGGCAGTCGTGTCGACGGAATTTTCCAGTGTCGATCCCAGCAGTGACGAGTGGCCCTTACACTCAAGCGACATCTGGGACGAGGAAGACGCCTGTCGCCATAAATTGATGGTGGATTCCGTGCATGATCATGGCGCTCTGGCGAGCATCGAACTCCATCACGGCGGCGTCCACGCGCTGCGTCGGCTCTCCCGTGAGCCCGCTCTCTCCGCGTCCGGCATGTCCTCTGACCTGCCCCCGCCGGCGTGCCCGCCGGGGACTCCGAAGATCATGAGCCGGAACGACATCGAAAGGGTCCAGCAGTCCTTCGTAAATGCCGCGGTGCGCGCTCGCGATGTCGGTTATGACATCGTGGACGTGCTTGCGGGGTATGGCTACCTGTGCGCGCAGTTCCTGTCGCCCTTTCACAACCACCGTACGGACGGGTATGGCGGATCGTTGGGGAACCGCGCACGGTTCTGGCTCGAGACGCTCAGTCAAGTCCGGGACGCCGTGGGTGGTGACTGCGCCATTGCGACGCGATTGGCAGTCGAAACGCAAGGTCCGTGGGGACAGAGCATTGACGACACCGTGGCGCTGGTACGAATGGCCGATCCGCTGGTCGACCTCTGGGACCTGAACGTCGGCTCCCTGGATTGGGGGAGCGATATCAGTCCCTCGCGGGTCATTCCCGAAGGCCGCAACCTGGAGCTCTTCGGGCGTGTGCGCCGCGCCGCGCAGAAGCCGGTGGTGGGAGTCTCGCGACTGACAAGTCCTGATCTCATGGCGCAGGCAGTCCGATCCGGGCTCATCGACATCGTTGGATCCGCCCGTCAGTCAATCGCGGATCCCTTCTTCCCGCAGAAGGTCCTGGAGGGGCGCACCGAGGACATCCGCGAATGCATGGGGATCAACCACTGCATCAGCAGCCTCGACCGGGGAAATCTTACCTGTGCACAGAATGCCACCTCGGGCGAGGAGTTCAGGCGCGGGTGGCACCCGGAGCGTTTCGACGTTCTCGCCCGTCCCGAAGTCAGCGTCCTGGTTGTGGGCGCCGGTCCAGCGGGTATGGAGGCGGCGATCGGTCTGGCGAAACGAGGAGCGGACATGGTGCACCTCGTGGACGCCGCGGAGCATCTCGGCGGGCATCTTCGACCAGTCGGGAGACTGTCGGGTCTGCAGGAATGGACGCGTTTCATTGACCATCGGATGATCCAAATTGGGAAGCTCCCGAATCTGCAGTTCATCCCATCGACCAGGTTGGATGCAGACGACATCCGCGACTACGGGGCATCGCATGTGGTCGTCGCGACCGGGGCTCAGTGGTCGGGCACGGGGCTCACGCCCGGTACGCACGCCCCACTGGAGGGCGTCGTCGAAGGGGCCGACTGGGTGTTTACCCCCGAGCAGCTGCTGATTGAGGGTCGGCGTCCCGTTGAAGGGAGCCAAGTCACCGTTTACGACGCTGAGGGCTATTACATGGGCGCTGGCGTTGCCCAGCTCCTCGCCGACGAGGGGTATAAAGTCGATCTTGTCACGCCACATGCTCAGGTGGCAGCTGAGGCGGATATGACGTTGGAGGGATCGGCGATCCGTGATTCGCTTCACGGCAGCGGCGTGGCCATGCATCGTGAGGTGTTGTTGAGTGCCGCCCAATTCGGGCGGATCTATGGAGTGGGTCAATTCGAGGAGCCCTTCACGCTGGAAACCGATGCACTCGTGTTGGTGACCGTGCGGGTCCCGGTCGACGGTTTGTACCAGGAACTCGTCCGTGATCATGAGGCGCTGGAAGAAGCGGGAATCGAAGCTGTCCACTGCATCGGGGATGCGCTCTCGCCGCGCCCGCTGGCCGATGTAACGTTCGAGGGTCACAGACTTGCGCGCGAGTTCGAGTCGCCCAACCCAGCGATCGCGCTACCATACAAGCGTGAGCCGCTGCGGCTTGTTCGGAGGGGCGCGTTCAGCGATCCTCTGGACTGATTTCCCGGTGAATCCCAGCGGATCAGAGGATTCGATAGTCACCTCGGTCGGTGAGTGATCCAACCAGTAAGTCGCCGAGCCCGGCACCGCGGGGCGGTGTGCCGATGGCCAAACGTTCGGTTATAACCACCGACCGCCCCAAGGCTCCAAGTTGTTCAGCGGCACCGGAGTTGACATGGCCAGAGTCTGCTGGTCTTCGGCCTGTCTTTGCCGTTGCAAGGAAGGCGACATCGGCCCACTTCCTCCTTCTGAATCCGACAAAGTAGCGAGAGTCTCGGGGCGTCACACTGATCCTGTGGCACTGCAAATCTGCGGAAGCCAAGGATCGAGGAGCCTGGAGACAATGACGGTGACACGGCAATCCGCGGGAACAAGGCCTTGGCCGAGGACCGCGAAGACCGGTTGGTCGAAGACTCAGTCCCGAAATCGTTTGGCCTGCGACGATTGCGGGGGTCAACTTGTGCCCTGCGGGGGTTGTGACGAGCCACGCTGCCTGGCGTGTGAGCCGTATCTTTCTGAGGACTGCCGATGGGTTCTGTAAATCGAACGTCACCAGTAGCGGTTCCAGCAGTCGTCGGCCATCGCCGAGCGGTGCGACAACACCACCGGCGGCGCCCAGGTGCGTCCAATTGGCGCGTTGTGCTGAACGACAGTTCGGACGGTGAGCTTGTGATCAACGTCCGATTCAGTCGGCGGCACCGAGATGTCAGTGTTCGTCCATGAGCACTCAACGCGTCCCCGCATACCTGAGCCTGTGGCACGAAGATGCCGGCATGGATGGCACCGTGAAGGCGGTGCTCCCGGGGGACATAGATGTGGATGTGGTGATCGTCGGCGGAGGCTACACCGGTCTCTGGGCTGCGTACTACCTCTCGGAAGCGGATCCGTCGTTGAAGATCGCGATCTTGGAGAAGGAGTTCGTCGGGTTCGGCGCGTCTGGCCGCAACGGCGGTTGGTGTTCGGCGATCTTCCCGGCTACATTCCGTAAGGTTGCAACCGAGAGCTCACGCGAGGCAGCGCTCGCCATGCAACGGGCGATGTTCGAGACTGTCAGCGAGATTGGTCGAGTTGTCGATCTTGAAGAGATCGACTGCGATTGGACACATGGCGGCTATGTGTCCGTCGCTCGTAACGAGGCCCAGCTTGCCCGCGCTCACGCAGAGGTAGCGAACTGGCGGAACTGGGGTTTCAGCCAGGGCGACCTCGAGTTCGTAGACGGCGCGGAGGCGAGTCGACGCGTTGGCGCTTCGAACGTGTTGGGTGGGACGTTCACGCCCCATTGTGCGGCTGTGCAGCCGGCGAAGCTTGTACGCGGTCTCGCGGAGACGGTCCGCGCTCGCAGCGTACAGCTCTACGAGAACACGGAGGCCATCGAACTCGCTCCCGGAGTCGTGCGTACGAGCCGTGGGGACGTCCGGGCAAAGGCAGTGGTGCGCGCCACCGAGGGTTATACGCCGCAACTGATTGGTGCGCATCGAGACATCGTGCCGATGTACTCCCTCATGGTCGCGACCGCGCCGCTCCCGACCGATCTCCTCCAGGAGGTCGGGCTGGCGGAGCGCGAGACCTTCAGCGACAAACGCCACCTCCGGATCTATGGCCAGCGCACGCGCGACGGCCGCATCGCTTTCGGGGGCCGTGGCGCGCCTTACCACTTTGGTTCAAAGGTGCGGCCCGAGTTCGACTGTGACGAGGGAGTCCACGACATGTTGCGGGGCACGCTAGTTGAGCTCTTCCCCCAGCTCGCTGGAGTGGAGTTCACGCATGCCTGGGGCGGCAACCTAGGCATCCCACGGGACTGGTTCCCGTCGGTCTCCTACGACAGGCGAACCGGTCTCGCGCAGGCGGGCGGATACGTCGGAGACGGTGTCGCGACGGCGAACCTTGCCGGCCGCACGCTGGCGGCGGAGATTCTCGACCTCGACTCCGACATCCGCGCCCTGCCATGGGCAGGACGAACCTCGCCCCGATGGGAACCCGAGCCGCTGCGCTGGATTGGCGTGAACGCAGGCACGGCCGCGTTCAGCTTCGCGGACCGCAGCGAGGCGAGGTCGGGCAGACCGTCCAGCCTGGCGTCGTTGTTCTGGAAGACCTTGGGACACTGAGCGCTCGGACACACCATGGCGATGCGACCAGAGCTGGTGATCCAAATGCGACTGAGGTGACAGGCTGGTCACCGATGGAGCCTGTGGACGCGTCGCCAACCGCGACCGCAGGATCCGAGAACGAGGTTGGCGGCGACTAGGCCACCGGTGGCGTCATTCCAAGCGGCGCCACACGAAGGCGTCGTTTAGCCGGCAATCAACACACCGGTTGTGCTCGTGACGGGTCAAGTCTCAGAAGCGGGACCGGTCGAATCTCGAATCATCGGAGTGACGGCCACCGGTGGAGGGGCCGTGGGGTTTTCGCCTTCAACCATTCCGAGCAGAAGCCTGGTCGCGGCGATGCCCATCTCTCGGGCGGGCTGTCGGACTGTGGTCAAACTAGGCGTAAGTAGCGAAGCGAACGGGAGGTCGTCAAATCCCACAACTGAGACGTCCTCGGGGACACGCAACCCCACGCGTCGGCAGTACGAGAGCGCACCGATGGCCATTAGGTCGTTCGCGCAGATCAGGGCTGTGGGTCGGTCGTTCGCGGGACGGTCCAGCAACTCAGCTGCCAGCTTTTCGCCCGACGAAATGCGATAGTCGCCTTCGAGGACAGGAACGATGTCTGGGTCAATTCCGGCAGCCGCGACGGCTTCGCGATACCCCGACAGACGCTGATCCGCCGTCCAGAGCTCGACGGGGCCTCCGAGAATGGCTAATCGTCGGTGACCGAGCGACGTGAGGTGGGTCGCGATTGCCTTCGCCCCGTGCCGGTTCTGCGACACCACTGAGGGCAGATCGAACCCGGGCAACTTCTCGTCGACGAGGACGACTGGGCCGACCCTGGTCAGGTCAACGAGGGACGCCATTCGAGTCTCGGCGCCCGACAGGTAGATCAGACCGTCGAGTCGTTGGCTGCGCAGCAGTCGGCTGTTCCAAGACTCGCCAGTGCCAGTCGATTCGGGCGTGCAGAAGACAACCAAGACATCCTTCTCGGATGCGGCATGCTCCACGCCTTCGGCGATCATCGCGAAGTACTGGTTGACCAGATCCGGGACCACGAGACCGATGGTGGCAACGCTTCGGCGTTTCAGGTTTCGTGCCGACTCGTTCGGCAGGTATCCGAGTGCGCTGACCGCCTCGAGCACCCGCTCGCGACGGTCGGGCGCCACGGGTCCGCTGTTGTTCAGCACGTAGCTAACGGTGCTGACAACAACGCCTGCACGATCAGCGACGTCCTTCATGGTCGGCCTGCGCGCCGGTTTGGCCTCTGAGTCTCGGGCCACGATCACCTCCCATCCTCGAGCGACACGCTCGGCCGCATAGTGCAAACTTTACTCGATTCTACCTGGCTCTGTCGCGCTAGGACGCGGCAGCCGGGGATCAACATGTGATGATCCGGCGCTAGAACGCTTTCGCGGCCATCCGCCAAGGTCATGCACGGTCGCAATTTGGAGTGTCAGTTACCTCCAGACTCGTCGCGAAGGCGGCGCATGGTCTGAGTTCTGCCGGGTGGTCTTCCAATGCCGCGCGCACGCCGCGAACCGGGTCAAAGTGCCTACGAGCAGCGGCAACGCTGTTGGGAGTGGCCGCGGTCGGCCGGCGCGAGGCCGGTGGGTACATCGGCTTCGGCGCCCGACTGTCGAACGCTGGTGCACGTCGACCTGGTCGAGAGGCCGGTTCCCGTGCAGCGCTACTACGGCGAAGGAAGTGGACGATCGAAGTTCCTCGGGAAGAACTGTTTACATGACCTAGATCACGTTGTACCGTTCTCGACGTAGAAAGGTTTCTACTTCCTAGAAGAGCGGGCGCTATGCGGAAGTTCACGAGGTCATAGCGACATACCTAGAATCGATACTAGTCCCGATCCCGACCGCGGGTCGGAGGGCCGACTGACATAAAGGAGCAGCTGCGATGTCCTTGGGTGACCAGTTCGACAACATCCTGATCAACACCGACAACTACAAGCACTGTCACTATTCGCTCTACCCGCCGGGCACCGAGTACATCTCGTCCTACATCGAATCGCGGGGTGGCGAGTTCCCGGTGACGATGTTCGTCGGCCTCCAGGCCTACATCCGGGACTACCTGATGCGTCCGATCACCCTCGAGGACATCGACGCTGCAGAGTTCCTGATGCGTGAGCAGGGGATGCACTTCAACCGCGAGAACTGGATGGGCATCCTCAACGACCATGACGGCTACCTGCCCGTGGAGATCGAGGCGATCCCCGAGGGCACAGTTCTGCCCAGCCGGAACGTCTTGGTCCAGATCATCAACACGGACCCGAAGTACTACTGGGTGACCAGCTTCTTCGAGACCGCCCTGCTGCGCGGCATCTGGTACCCGACAACGATCGGCACGCTGAGCTGGCTCTGCAAGCAGGTTATCCGGACCGCCCTGGAGCGGACCTCCGACAACGAGGGCATCCTGCGGCACATGTTGCATGACTACGGCGCCCGCGGCGTCAGTTCGCAGCAGTCCGCTGCGCTCGGCGGCATGGCGCATCTGGTCAACTTCAACCAGAGCGACACCACTCCGGGCATCTTGGCAGCCAAGCGCTGGTACAACGCGGTCGCCCCGTCGAACTCGGGCCCGAACTCCGAGCATGCGGGATTTACGGCCTGGGGCCGTGACCACGAGGTCGACGCGATCCGCAACATGCTTGAGACGTACCGCGAGCACGGGTTTGCGCTCGTTCTGACCGACACATACGACCACGAGAACTGCATCAAGAACATCCTGGGCGGCGAGCTCAAGGATATGGTCCAGAAGTTCCCCGGTCTGGTGGGCGCTCGCCCCGACTCCGGCGACATCGTTCAGGTCACCGCCGACACGACCGAGTGGCTCATGGACGCGTTCGGGTACGAGGTCAACAGTAAGGGCTTCAAGATCCTTCCGCCGTTCATCCGGGTCGTTCAGGGTGACGGCGTCACTGGCCCGAGCCTGCGCGAGGTGTTCAAAGAGCTCGAGCGCCGCGGATTGGCAGCCGACAACGCTGTCTTCGGCATGGGTGGCGGCCTCCTTCAGCACGTCAACCGCGACACGAACAACTTCGCGCAGAAGGCCAACGCCGTCTGTGTCAACGGGGAGTGGCGCGACATCGCTAAAGCGCCGACCGGGGCGGACTTCAAAGTCTCCAAGGCCGGACGCCTCGCACTGATCCTCGAGGACGGCGAGTACAGGACCGTCCGTCGCGACTCGGTCAGCTCCGAGCAGAACCTGCTGAAGCCCATCTTCCGCAACGGCAAGCTTCTCAAGAAGTGGGACTTCTCCGAATTGATCTCCGCGAGCGAGGCACCCGTGCCGCAGGAGTGGTACGGCGACTACCTCGCCCCGATGCTGGTCGAGCCCCTCGCCGGGGCCGTCGGCTAACCCTCGGTTGGGTGCGGTGCAGACGGCATTCCCCCGCCGCACCCAACCGAACAAACCTGAACAACCCTTCAGGCGCAAGGCAGAGCGCGAAACACCAAGTTGAGGAGAACACGATGGGAATGAAGATTTGGGTAACGGCGCCCTTCTTCTATCCGGACATGAGCCGCCCCTGGTCCGAGGTCCTGGACGGCATGATCAAGATCGTTGATGCTGCCGAGGAGTATGGATTCGAGGGCATCACGATCAACGAGAACCAGTTCCAGAACTACGTCACCAACCCCTCGGCGATGATGTTCGCCACCGTGGCAGCTCAGCGGACCAAGCGGCTCCGCATCGTTCCTGGCGTTGTCGTGCTGCCGGCGTACAACCCTCTGCTCGTCGCATCGGAGATGAGCCTCCTCGACAACCTTGCCCCCGGGCGAGTCGGAATCGGCGTCGCCCGTGGAGGCAGCCGATTCCAATTGGACCGGCTCGGGGTCAAACCTGCCGACCAGCGGGCGATGTACGAAGAGGGTCTGGAGATCATCCGACGGCTCTTCACCGAAGACGACGTCGCCCACGACGGCCAGTACTACTCGTTCCCGCCGACCACCCTGGTCCCCAAGCCAGCCAGCCAGCCGCACCCGGACATCTGGGTCGCGTCCCAGAGCACTGACGGGGTCCGCAAGGTCGCACAGCAGGGCCTGAACCTCATCACGGCGCCGAACTACGGCAACTTCGAGCCATACGGTGACCTGGAGGATCTTCTCGCTGCGTACAACGAGGAGATCGAGACCTCTGGCAACACGCGGGGTGAGGTGATGGTTCTCCGCCACACCTGGCTCGGCCGGACCGAAGAAGAGGCTCTCGAGTACTTCGACGATGTCGTCAACGAGTACAACTACTACATGGCTCTGGTGAAGGGTCCCGGCACTGTGGACACGAAGGAAGGCCGGCTCGCGACTCGCGATGTGGGCGAAAGCCGTGACTACGTCCACCGCGGAAGGATGACGCCGGAGAACCACTCATTCTCCAGGGAGAACCTCCTGGAGAAGTACGCCGATCCGATCCTTACAACGCCCGACAAGATGATCGAGCGCTTCAAGAGCTACGAAAAGGTTGGCGTCGACCATCTCGCGTGCCTGATCGCTGTCGGCCAGCCAGCCGACGACATCGTGAAGAACCTCAAGTTTATGTCCGAGGAAGTGCTTCCCGCGTTCGCCGATTAGCGAGCCGAGTTCACGAATGTACCGAAGCCTTGAACCCCGTGCCCGGGGCAGGACGGTACGGAGCGCGCGTTGAGACTCAATGCTCAAGGTAACCACGAGGAGACAGCCCAGATGATCTACGAAGTTCGAGAGTACGTCCCCACTGCTGGTCGTCTGGGAGATGTCGTCGACCTCTTCAAAACTGAAGTAGTGCCGCTCTTCAAGAAGCACGAGATGGAGCTGGTTCACGTCGGCTTCACGACCCTCGGCGACAACTCGTTCAACGAGCTGATCTACACCATGCGGTTCCGCGACCTGGCTGAGCTTGAGACCAAGTGGGCAGCATTCATTAAGGACCCCCAATGGGACGCCGCCTTCAGTAAGCGAGAGAAATCGGGCCCCCTGTATCAGGCTATTCGCCGCCGGGTGACGGACGCTGGTCCGTTTGAAGAACTGTTGACGTGACCTAATTTCTCCAGCGACTCAAATCCTCGGGTTGTCCCCAGAATGGTGTACACCCCACTCCTGCCCTATCCGAAACTGGAGGTAATCGACTAATGGCGACCAACACAGCGAACGCGCCGATCGCAAACGCAGGGAAGTTCTTCATCGGCGGGGAGTGGGTCGAGCCGACGACTGACAACAAGATCAACGTGATCGAAGCAGCCACTGAAAAGTTGTTCTACAGTGTTGCCGAGGGTCAGGCCGCCGATGTCGAACGCGCCGTCGAAGCTGCTCGGCGAGCCTTCGACGAAGGCCCCTGGCCGCGGATGCCTCCGAGGCGGCGTGCCGAGTTCCTGCGCGCTATGGCCCGCGGCCTCGAAAGGCGCGTCGACGACATGGTCGAGATCTGGCCCCGCGAATCCGGAGTCATCGCGAGCATCGTCCCAGCAGTCCTGTCCGAAGTTCCCGCAGCGTTCGACTACTACGCCGACCTGGCCGAGACGTACCCGTTCGAGCAGGAAGCTCGCACCAGCTCCGGTGAAGGGTTCGGCATGATCGTTGCCGAGCCGGTCGGTGTCGTCGGAGCCATCATCCCGTGGAACACCCCGATGGGACTGATCGCCTTCAAGCTGGCTCCGGCGCTAGCTGCCGGCTGCACGGTGGTCATCAAGGGCTCGCCTGAGGCGCCCGGTGCTGCGTACATCGTAGCTGAGGTCGCAGAGGAGATCGGACTGCCTCCGGGCGTCGTGAACGTGCTGACGGCAGACAGGGAAGCATCCGAGGCACTCGTCACAGACCGACGGGTCGACAAGGTCGCCTTCACTGGCTCAACGGCAGTCGGCAAGCACATCGCCGGGATCCTGGCTGATCGGATAGGGCGGTACACGTTAGAACTGGGCGGAAAGTCCGCCGCGGTCATCCTTGACGACATGGACATGACCGAGGCCGCCGACAGCCTGTCGGGCGGAGCGTGCTTCGTGTCCGGCCAAATCTGCGCGTCACTGACACGCATCATCGTTCCCAAGCACCGGCATGACGAGTTCGTGGACGCGATCACCGACTGCTTCTCGCGCATCAAGGTCGGGAACCCCTACGACGCCACCGTCAACATGGGACCGCTGGCGACGTCGCGGCAGCGCGACCGGGTCGAGGGCTACATCGAGATTGGCACGCGAGAGGGCGCGCGACTTGCCCACGGTGGCGGTCGCCCGAAGGGCTTGGACCGAGGGTGGTTTGTCGAGCCAACCGTGTTCGCGAACGTGGACAACAGGTCCAGGCTCGCCCAAGAAGAGATCTTCGGGCCGGTTCTCTCCGTGATTCCGGCTGCGAGCGATGAGGACGCGATCCGCGTCGCCAACGACTCCCGGTTCGGCCTCAACGCGTCGGTGTTCACGAACGACGCAGACCGCGCCAGAGCAATCGCGCGCCGCCTCCAGGCCGGCACCGTCGGCCAGAACGGCAACCGAGCGGACTTCGGCATCGGATTCGGCGGATTCAAGGAATCCGGTTTCGGCCGTGAAGGCGGACTCGCAGGCCTACTGCCCTACCTGGAGAACAAGACCGTCGTGCTCGACCGGAGGCCAACCCTCGACTCTGAAGGGCAGCCCTTGCCGTGAACCTGCACAGGTCAACCGTCTCCCGGCTCCATGTCTTCGACATGGACGGCACCCTTCTCAGGGGCACTGCCACCATCGAGCTGGCACGCCAATTGGGGAACCTCGAGGTCGGCGAAGAGATCGAACGCCAATGGGGTGAGGGCTCGATCTCGGACGACGACTTCTGGCTCAAGCTCCTCGAGATATGTGGAAACGCAACCGACGCTGACTTGAAAGCTGCCTTCGACAACGCGCCGTGGATGGACGGAATCGAACAGACTTTCGCTGCGATCAAGGCGCAAGGCGAAGACGTCATCGTCATCTCGCAGTCACCGACCTTCTTCGTGAAGGGCCTGACGCTGTTGGGGGCAGCGGAAGCCCACGGCTCGACGGTCGAGATCGGCCAGCCGCTCGCAAGCTCCGCAACCCTGATGCCGATGGCCAAGGTCACCATCACGGCCTCCGCCTTGGCGGCACGCAACCTGAGCCCCGCTGACTGCGTCGTCTATGGCGACTCGTCCAGCGACATGGAACTCTTTCGAACCTTTCCGAACTCGGTCGCAGTCAACGCGACGCCCGCATTGGCGTCACTGGCGGCAGCCAGGTACGTGGGTACCGACATCCGCGAGGCATACGCACTCGGTCGGCAACTCGTGTCCAGGACAGAAACGCAGCAAATTGCGCAAAGGAGTGCAAACTAATGAAAATCACCGGTTCTCCGATCAAAGTCCTGTTTGTCGGCGAGTCGTGGATCAAGCACACGATCCACATGAAGGGCTTCGATCAGTTCCACTCGACCGAGTACGAAGAGGGTGCCGGTTTCTTCCTCAGTTGCCTCGACGATGCAGGCTTCGACGTCACCTACGTCCGCGGCCACGAGATCACGCTGAGATTCCCGCGGACGCCTGATGAGATTGACGCTTACGACATTGTCATCATCTCCGACATCGGGTCGAACTCGTTCCTATTGCCCGACGAGACGTTCCTGCGGTCCGAGAAGTCTCCGAATCGGCTTGGTCTGGTTGCGGACTACGTCCGGCGCGGCGGCGGACTGCTCATGGTCGGCGGGTACCTGTCGTTCACCGGCATCGACGGCAAGGGACGGTTCGGGATGAGTCCACTCGCCGAGCCGCTGCCGGTCACGATGCTCAACCACGACGACCGCATCGAGATGTCTGAAGGCGCCGAAGTTGAGGTCTGCGAACCGGAGCACCCGGCCCTGGGCAGCACGCCGGCCGGCTGGCCGCACCTTCTCGGCTACAACAGGCTGATCGCTAAGCCTGACGCGACCGTCATCGCCCGCGTCGGAGACGACCCGTTGCTCGTTGTCGGCAACTACGGCGCCGGAAGGAGCGCGGCGTTCGCCTCTGACCTGGCCCCGCATTGGGCACCCCAGGAGTTCCTCGACTGGCCCTACTACGCCGAACTGTGGAGTGCGATCCTGGAGTGGACCGCACAGGCCCAGGGCGTGCCCGTGCTCTCCGTACAGGCATCCGGTGCTTGAGCCGATGTTCAAACTCGAGGATGCCGCATGAGAGGCCGACTGCTGGTAGTCGGCGCCCTCAACATCGACTTGGTCGTAGCTGCGAACGCCCTGCCTGGTCCCGGCGAGACCGTCGTTGGCGACGATCTGCAACGGCACGGCGGCGGCAAAGGCGGGAACTCTGCCGTCGCGGCCGCTCGAGCGGGAGCAGACGTCCGCTACATCGGGGCGGTCGGTAATGACGAGTTCGGTTCGACCTCGCTGGAGGAACTGCGCGCTGAAGGGATCGACGTCGCCGACGTCGCAGGCAAGGAAGGGTGCGCCACCGGCGCTGCGGTCATCGTTGTCGACCGCGCAGGCGAGAACCAGATCGCCGTCGCCGCAGGTGCGAACGCAGCGGTCACCGCAGACGACGTGCGCAAGGCAGTGGAGAGGGCAGACGGCTGGCCGGGCTGCGTCCTGGTCAGCACGGAGATCTCGATGCTGGCCGTAATCACAGCAGTCGAAGAAGCGACCGCAAGAGGCTGGCGATGCGTACTGAACCCCGCGCCGGTGGTTCCCGGGATCCTTGATCTGCTTAGGTTGGCGCCGATCATCACTCCGAACCGCGGCGAACTGAAGGACCTGTCCCGACTCCTCGGCCACACCGATGACTCTTCCGTCGAAGAAATGGCTGCTTTCGTCTCGGGTCACACGGGGTCGGCTGTCGTAGTCACACTCGGAGCGGACGGTGTGCTCGTGTGCGACACGGCAGGCATCACTACGAAGATCGCGGCGGGCAAAGCTCGCCAAGTAGTCGACACCACCGGTGCCGGCGACACGTTCAACGGTGTTTTCGCAGCAGCGCTCGCGGCCGGCCAAGACATCAAGACTGCCGCGGAACGAGGCGTCGCCGCCGCGACCCTGTCGGTCGAGGCAGCCGGAGCCCGCACCAGCATGCCCAACGTCGCAGCGATCGACGCACTGATCGCAGACCAAGGCGCTCAGCGCGCTGGCCGCGCTTAGCAATTGACCACTCTCGTCATCGAAAGGTTGAACCCAAGATGAAACTCGATCAGGGACCGCACTGGCGGAGCGACATCTCCCTACAGTCGACCGGCAAGCGACTGATGATGTTCTCAGGGAGGTCGAACGAGAAGCTGGCTGGCGACATCGCGGCTCGCCTAGAGATCGAGCTGGGCGAGGTCACCCACAAGACGTTCTCCAGCGGCGAAGTGTACAGCCGGTTCGATGAGTCCATTCGCGGCGCCGATGTCTTCATAGTTCAGCCGATGTGCGGCAATCCGGAGACCGGCGTCAACACCAACGACTCGCTACTTGAACTGCTGGTGATGGTTGACGCCGCGGTGGGTGCAAGTGCACACCGCGTCATCGCAGTGACCCCGTGGTACGCCTACTCTCGGCAGGACAAGAAGTCGGCTCCGCGCGAACCGATCTCGGCACGTATGGTCGCGCGAGCCCTTGAGGCCGCAGGTGCCGACCGAGTCCTCACCATGGACCTCCACGCCGGGCAGCTGCAGGGATTCTTCGGGATTCCGGTCGACCACATGACCGCGGTCGGAATCCTGAGCGAGTACTTCGCCGGCCTTGACGACGACCTGGTGATCGTCGCTCCGGACGCTGGTCGGGTGAAGCTCAACAAGGAGTTCGCGACCCAGATCGGCGCAGGCCTGGCGATTCTCGACAAGGAGCGGCCGCAGCAGCAGGTCGCCGAGATCACCAGCGTCATCGGTGACGTCCGTGGAAAGACTGCGATCGTCATCGACGACATCATTGACACGGCTGGAACCCTCTGTGCGGCAGGCGATGCGCTAATCAACGCCGGTGCCCGCCGAGTTCTCGCCGCGGCCACTCACGGCGTCTTCAGCGGGCCTGCGTACGAGCGCCTGGCCGCTTCGCCCTTCGAGCAGGTTGTCGTGACGGACACGATTCCGTTGCGGGCAGGTGCCCCCGACAAGATCAAGGTCCTCTCCTGTGCACCCTTGCTCGCTGACTCAATCAGCAGGATCTTTACCGATGACTCCGTGAGCGCAGTCTTCGGAGGAAAGAACCACACCTTCTGAGGGGATTGCTCATGTCGGAATCACTGTGCCTCCTGGACCTGCGATGACCACCACCGCGGACATCGTCATCGAGGGCGGACTCGTCTGGGCCGGGCTCGGCGAGCTGTTCGAGGATGGTCTGGTGCATATCCAGGCAGGCACCGTGATGTACGCGGGGCCGAAGGGTGGGGCGCAAGTTCCCGCTGGCACACCTCGTTTGGACGCTCAGGGGTGCACCGTGCTCCCAGGCCTCATTGACGCACACGTTCACCTGACGACGAACTCCGACCACGACCGTGTGATCCCCAGTGATGTTTTCAGGGGTCAGGTGAGCAGACCGGGCAAGCTACTTCACGGGTTGCGAAACGCTCATCGGGCACTTGCGTCCGGTTTCACCACTCTTCGAGTAATGGGTCACCGAGGCGTCGGGGAGGTCGAACTTCGCGACTTTATCGACGCGGGCCTTACGGTCGGCCCGCGGCTGGTCGTCTCGCCGTGGTGGATCACAATGACCAACGGCCATGGCGACCTGTTCTACCCCCCATACACCAAGCGCACGAAGTGGGACACGGCCGACGGCGTGGAAGAGTGCCGCAAGTTGGTGAGGTTGCAGGCTCGGGCTGGTGCCGATTTCATCAAAGTGATGGCCAGCGGGGGCATGTCGAAGGGCGAGCAGCCACACTGGGCGAACTACAGCGTGGCTGAGTTGACGACGATCGTCGAGACAGCGCATGAACTGGATCTGCGCGTGGCCGCTCATGCTCTCTCGGCTGACGGTATTCGACGTAGCCTCGCTGCTGGAGTCGACTCGATCGAGCACGGTTCGTACCTTGGTGAAGACGCCGCTGCCGAGATGGCCGAGAAGGGCACATTCCTCGTTCCGACGATGTCGTTCAACGATTGGTGTCAGCGCGAAGGGACCAGCCGCGGCCTCACCCCAGACGCGGTCGGGGATCTGAGCGACGCGCACGACCGCACCATTGAGTCTTTTGTCCATGCCCGGGATGCCGGCGTGAAGGTGGTCATGGGCACCGACTCGTCAGGCACGCTGTGTCCATTCGGCGCTCACGCCCGTGAGCTCGAGCTTTACGTCGCTCATGGGATGTCCGCAGAAGAGGCGCTCGCCACCGCGACGACCAACGCGGCGTCGCTGCTGGATCGATCTGACCTCGGTTCGCTGAGGTCCGGCGCCGCTGGGGACGTCGTTGTTGTGGAGGGAAACGTGCTCACAGAAATCAGCCTCCTGGCGCAGCGGTCAAACCTTAGATACATCGTTCGCGCCGGTCGCGATGTCACCGGATACCTGCGTGAGGCAACAGAAGTCTTCGGTCTTGAAACAGGCAAGACCGATCTTGGGAATCCTTGACGTTGCCGGCGCCGTTGCAGGTGCCCTCGACGTTGAAGAGGGTTTCGGATTCTCACCATCAAACAAGGAGTAGCAACAATGGCTCACATCGAAGCATCGTTCTTCAACCATCGGTTCGACGACGACACGTTCAGCAAGAACATGGTTGAGGCTCTGACCCAGGCCGTTGCTTCCGTCCTCGGTGAGGACGCCGCGAACGAGACGGCCATCATTCTGCGTGGAGTTGACCCAGCTCACTGGGGCTACAAGGGCGAACTGCAGAACTGACCCCTGCCTTCGCGCACGCGGATGCCCAGGCCTCCACAGACGACCCGAGGTATCTGAGCATGCTGGTCGATGCGACGGCATCGACCAGCATGCTCGTTGAGACCGTCAACGGGGTGGCCAGCCTGACGAGGCCTAACCGACTCGCGCACGGCGATTGGCCGGCTCGAAGGGCTACGTCACCATCGAGGCGGACGGACACTGTCCGCGGCCGATGCCATCGCCAGCGACCACGATTGCGGCCACGATTGCGGCCACGTGGAGCAGTCGTTTCGGAAGTCCAAGGCCGACCGACGGGCACGGCCGATGTTCTACCACAAGCGCGAGTCGATCGAGGGCCCACCTCACCAGGTTTCACAGCTCTCGCGATCGCCGCCATCTGCAAGAACGCTTCGGGATCAGTGTCAAGAAGCTCGTCCAGACACTGTAACCACTGCGCGAGGTCACCATCAACATCGCTGGCCGGACGATCACCGCCAAGTCCCAGACTCCCGACGAGGCCACAGGACTCCTCGACCCGTGACCCACTAACCAGTGGGATTCAGGCTTTAAGGCCTCGCTGAGGAGCGTGTGACTACGTCGCGCTCGGGTATTCGGCGCGCCGATTGCCCTGGCGCGCCGACAGACGGGTCGTCGCCGAGTGACCTGGTCACGCTCGGGCGGTACTCCATCCTTCGGATCCGCTCGTGCTCTTGAGGCGTCGTACCGCTCCAGATGACGTATTACGCAGTGGAACTCGAAGCGAACTCCAGGCGCGCGCGTCGAGCACCGGGCGCTGTTCAGGTTTGTCCTTGCCCTTCGCGAACTTTGGCCGTTCCGTCTGACCCGCCGTGCGAAGAGGTCTCGTTGCCAACGGTTAGGCAGACCGCTCCGTTGCATCAGGCCGCCAAATACGGTCGGCGATCTTCATCGGTGTCAGCAACCGAAAGGGGAGGATCTCGCCGACTGCTGTGCTCAGCAAGGCACCCACTGATCTGAGGTGGAGCCACGGCAACTTGATAGATTTCTCCGCCCAGCACTCCGCGAACTCGTCTATGAGCCGGCCGGCTTCGTTGCCTGAAGTGTCGGCCAGGCCTACTGCGCGCGTGGCATCTCGTTCGTCACTTCGCCACGGCTCATTCTCGACTCGGGTGTCCATAGCGGCCCGCTCAGTCGTCGAGCTTGAGCGCCGCGCCACAGTCAGCTCCACCCTCGGACTACGTGCACCCGAGCGAGCCCATGCTTAGCTGGCTAGCCAGCCCTGCGCATTCATCTGTATCGCCAACTGTCGTTGGCGAGACTCGTTCAGGCACTCGCGTGTGTGTGGATTGCGCGCTGCGCGCCAGGGTCGCTCACATCTCCGCCAGTGAGGCTCCGTCGTAGAACTTTCCCGCTTTATACACCAGAGGATCAAGGCTGGCGACCTCCAGGTGCGTGACCCGGGCAACTATCACGACGTGCGTCTTGGCCCGGAACCGCTCCTTGATCTCTGCC
Organism: Nocardioides sp. YIM B13467; assembly: GCF_042788075.1. NCBI lineage: Bacteria > Bacillati > Actinomycetota > Actinomycetes > Propionibacteriales > Nocardioidaceae > Nocardioides > Nocardioides sp. YIM B13467. Next base: position 40,180 of record NZ_JBHZPJ010000026.1, on the reverse strand, counting down.
TCGATCGAGGCGGACGATCCGCCAATCATTGGCGAGCCCGCCGGAGCGGGGTGCCAGTCAAGTTCGGCAAACTTATCCGGGTCCTTCGACGCGAACTTGGCGACGACGGCCCCCTGAGTATTGGCGATGATGTTGACGCCGAGGTGACCAGCCTCGAAAAGGGATGCGTAGGTCGACGACGTCTTCTGCACACACAAGACGACCAAGGGCGGGTCCAGAGAGATCGGCATGTAGGCGCTGACGGCCAGCCCGCGGGGACTTCCCCCTGAGTCGATGGCAGTCACGACGGTGACACCCGTGACGAACTTGCGGTTGAAGTCCTTGAGCTCTTCTATGCTCGGCCCGTCTTCGGTCTCCTTGGTGTAGTCGCCGGCCTGAGACTCGAACGCCGAGGGGAGGCCCGGTGCCCCGAGGTCGGACAACATCTCGACGGTGGGGTCCCAAGTGACAAGCTCTCGGATGATCCGGCCGTCGCGCAGTGTTCCCTGGATTGCGCCGTGAGCCTCTAGTGAACGTTTCGTCGGAGGCACATCGGCGAACGGATTCGTGAACGTCCCGGTGGCGGACCAGAAGATGGCGAAGTCATCGCCATCCACGACGAGCATGTCCACCGTGGTCTGAAGGTCCGGTATAGCGGCGCGCATATCGCGGATCTGCCCTTTTAGGTCAGCGATTCCCGAGGTCTGACCAAGTCCGGCATTCTCTAACGCGTAGTCCGCGTGCACGATGGCGTCGAGCGCATCGGAGTCGCCGTGGTTCCATGCTGCGTCCCAAGCCGAGCGCACAAGCTGCTTGAAGTCCGACATCTTCCCAATCCTCACTTTGCCCGCAGAAAATCGGGCGATCCGGTGGTTGCGGTTTGGCCGTGCGGTTCGCGGGATGACGCGAATCCATCCACCTGCCGGCGTGACTTCGTGAATGCGGCCTCTAATCTTACCCTCAGCCGAGGGTAGTATCGATTCGAGTTTGCTGTCAATGAACTCGCCCGAGGCGCCAGGATTGTGCGAGAATCCAGCGAACTCGAGTTGCAAGACGGAGAGAGAATCGTTTCTAGTCTGTGCGAGTCGTTGACCTTGCCCACAGCCTCTCGTGGGCGGTCGGCGAACGACGATCGAAAGGCCTTCGAACCGTATGAGTCACCAGATCCTCCTCGACGTTGACACTGGGCGAGACGATGCTCTCGCTCTCATGTTCGCGGTGAGACACCCAGACATCCACGTCCAGGCGATCACGTGTGTCGCGGGGAACACGAGTGTCGAAGATGCAGCCGCGAACACGTTGAGCATCCTCGACCTCGTCGATGCGCCGGAGATTCCGGTGGCGTTGGGCGCGCGACATCCCCTCATCGAATCGCCGCGCGACGCGTCCTGGATTCATGGCACTCATGGTCTGGGGAACGTGGAGTTGCCTGTCAGCGGCAGGCGAGTCGAACCGTTCCACGCCGTCGAGCTGATGCGCAGATGCCTGCTGGACTCCGAGTGTCAAGTGACCCTCGTCGCGTTGGCGCCGATGACCAACGTCGCGCTGTTGCTCCGGTTGTATCCGGACGTCGTCGATCGTATTAAGCAGATCATCTTCATGGGTGGCTCGGCCACGGTTGGTAATGCGACACCAGTCGCCGAGTTCAACTTCTGGCACGACCCCGAAGCTGCGCACATCGTGCTCAACAGCGGAGTTCCGCTGACGATGTATGGCTGGGACGTGTTGTGGAGCATGAGAGTCGGCGCTCTGGGGATCGCGCAACTTTGCGAATCGGACGATCTGGTCCTTCAGGTCGCTGGTCGCCTACTCGCCTTCGAGGCGGTGGATCCGTCCAACGGAACGCCGGTGATCTACGACTGCATTGGCGACGCCGGGACACTTTGCGCGTTGGTAGCTCCCGAGTTGTTCGGAATAGAGAACCGACCTGTGCAGCTCGTGCTCACGCCTGGCCCCGCACGTGGCCAGACGATCGTGGATAGAAGGTCAATGGCTGGCGAGGATTCGGCGCACCATCTGGCAGAACCAGTCCCGATGATCGACGTCGTCAGTTCGGTGCGTAACGACGAAGTGCTCACGCTGTTCATCGAGTGCCTTGCCAACAGATCATGGTAAGTGTGGCCGCCGGCGACGGGGTATCGTGCGCTATCCACACGAGTGACGCGCTGTTACGCGGAGGCGGGTGAATCGCCCCGGGTCTGATGGAGGCTCTGGTCTGCCCCGGGTTCCGAGGAGTCGTGATTCTTGGATTCTCATGCCACGGTGATGGTGCTGTTGCGTTCGAACTCTATCGGCGTGAGCCATCCGAGTTGGCTGTGCCGTCGGCGCCGGTTGTGCCAGATTTCGAGATAGTCGAACATCGCGTTCGCGAGCTCGACGCGGGTCTTCCACTTCTTCCGGTCTAGCAGTTCGACCTGCATGAGGAACCAGAACGATTCGATCATCGAGTTGTCGTAGCAGTCCCCGACGCTGCCCATCGACGGCACGAGCCCGGATGCCTTCGCGTGATCGGTGAATGCCCAGGAGCCGAATTGGACGCCCTGGTCGGAGTGGATCACCGTCCCGGCCGACGAGGTCTTCCCGAGTCGGCTGTCGATTGCCATCCCGAGCGCATTGGTCACCATGGACGCTGTCGGAGACGCGTCGATGGACCAGCCCACGACACGACGCAGCAGTAGACCTAGCGCTCGCGGGTGGGGTGTTCGGTGTTGTCGGTGACCCACAGCTGGTTCGGACCAGTCGTGCCGAAGACGCGATTGACCTTGTCGGAGGCGATGTTGTCGGGCTTGTTCCGTTTCCACTTCGGGCGCCCGGTCACCCGCATATGCCGGCGCGCTGCATCAACAGCTCGACCTGCCCGTGGCCCACGACGATGCCGCGACCGAGGGTGAGTTCGGCATGGACGCGCCGAACTCCATAGGTGCCGCGGGCCTCGATGTGGACCTGCTTGATCAGATCGGTCAGCCACGCATGCCGCACTGCCCGCTCAGAGAGTGCGCGCTTGAGGCGCTCGTAGTAGCCCGACTCCGACACCGCGAGGACCCGGCACGCGAGGGAGACAGGGATCTTCTCGGCGACCATCATTTCGACCGCCGAGAACCTCCTTTGAGGCTCGCCTCCTCCTGCAGCAACTCGACCGCTCGAAGGGCTGCCTTCAACTCGGTCTCAAGCTCGGCGATGCGCTTGTTCGCCGCCGACAGCTCTGACTTCTTCTTGCTCGTCAGGCCGGGACGAGTCCCTTGTCAAAGCGATCTTGGCGGCGCCAGGTGTAGATCGACTGCTCACTGATGTCGAGGTCGTGCGCGACCTGCGCAACGCTGCGACCCTCCTCGAGCACGTCGAGGACCTTGCGACGAAACTCCGGCGGATAACCCCGTCTTCCCAACTTGGCCTCCTGGTGTCAGGCACCAGAATCCAGAATCACGAACGCCGTAGAACCCGGGACACACCAGCCTCCACGTAACCCGGGCGATTCAAGCACAGCTACCTGGTGACCGACCCGGCAGACATACCGTGCGTGATCGCCGAAGCCTTCCACCTAGCCGGCACCGGACGACCAGGCCCCGTCTTGGTCGACATCACCAGATCGGCCTTGCTCGCGCCCGTCCCCTCCGCCACGAGTTCACCGCTTCAGCTACCCGGACACGCGGTACCGGGAGAGCCCCGGTCGAAAAGCGTGCGTGCTGCTGCCGAACTGCTGCGAGACGCGTCGCGACCGGTCCTGTATGTGGGCGGCGGAGTCATCCGCGCAGGTGCCTCGCACGAACTCCAAGCGCTCGCCGAAACAACAGGCATCCCGGTCGTGACGACTCTCATGGCACGCGGCGCGTTCCCGGACTCACATCCGCTACATCTCGGTATGCGGAGGCTAGCGCTTTTCCTGGTTGTGGCCGGGTCTCGCTTGGGCCTTGGCGTGGTGCCCGGCTCGAAGGTTGGACCCTGCGGACGCGCTCGTACATACGTCAAGAAGATCCACCGCGACTGCGGTGAGATGCCAACCATGGACATGCTCAGGGTGAGAACGAACCTTGCCTCCTTTTGTATCGTATGCTCTAAAATCAATTGGTGACCTCCACGACGACACATGGGCGTCCCCGCGGCTTCGACCGTGAAGCAGCCCTAGATCGGGCGGTTCGTCTGTTCTGGCGCAAGGGGTATGAGACAACATCGGTACGCGAGCTCGGCAGCGAACTCGGGATTGGGCAGCCGAGCCTCTATAACGCCTTCAGTGGCAAGCGAGCGCTCTTCGATGAGGCTGTCGAGGTGTACGACCGCAAGTATGGCGGGTTCGTCGAAGTTGCTCTTGTCGAGGAGGAAACGGCGGTCGACGCGATGCGCCGGGTCCTGACCGAAGCGCCGATGCAGTACACGAGGCAGGGACTTCCGTGCGGGTGTCTGGTTTTCGGCGGAGACGCCGGCACTGATGACAGCGATGTGCGTGCGTGGCTGTCGAACGTTCGAAATGAGAAGACGCGCGGACTCAAGGGCAAGATCCAGGATGACGTGTCAGCTGGGGTGCTCCCGGAAGACACAGATGTCGAAGATGTGGCCGCATATGTGATGGCTGTGCTCAGCGGGCTGGCACAGCGAGCGCGCGACGAGGCGCCGCGGCGAGAACTCGAAGGGATCGCACGCATCGCGATCGCGGCGCTTCCACGGACCCAGTCCCACGACTGAAGTCGCTGCCGCAGGTCGATCGAGATTCCGCGATTCGGGCCACCAGCGGGCCGCAGCCCGGCGCCGTGTCGCAGACGCAAGGTGTCAACAACGCGTGAAAACTGAGCCGTAGTCAGCGGGTGAAACTCTGGACAGCAGAGTGTTCTGTTATTTGAGTTAGCAACAGTTTGGCCACATTGTGGTCGCCATGTTCGGTTCTCGGTTGTCGATCCTGTCGGGCTGCCCTCATCTCTGGAACAGGATCCCCCGCATGAGCCAGACCAAGTTCGTCGTCGCCGGTGCCCTTGCCCTCTTGGGTGTGGTCGTCTTCAAGTGGTCGGCTCTCCGATTCCGCTCCGTCCGTGACCGCCCAGGCAAGTGCCCCGGTTGGCGGAACTCTTCGGATCGGCGTCGACAGCGCCGAGCCGGCGTACTACAAGACCGACGGCGTGACCAAGGGCTTCGGCTACCAGATGGTGCGCAGCGTCGCCGAAGGCATGGGCGCCGAGCCGGAGTTCGTGGAGTTGGAGTTCAACGAGCTCTTCCCGGCCCTCGAGGCGGGCAAGATCGACATGATCGGTGCCCAGGTCACCAAGACCGAGGAGGCGGAGCGGAAGTACGACTTCAGTGCTCCGTACTTCGTGACGTACGTTTCCTTCCTTGCTCCCAAGGACTCGCCCATCCGGAGTCGCGTTGGTGTCAGCGGCAAGAACATCGTGGTCGTCGAAGGCACCGTTCAGGAACGCTACCTCGAAGAGCAATACCGGCGCGTCAACGTCATCAAGGCTCAGGACGCAGACGCAGCGGTCCAGTCCATGCGGAGCGGCGAGGCCGACGCCTTTCTATGGCGCCCCTACGCCGCGTCGATCATCAGGGAAGCGCCCATCCCGCTGACCGAGCCCATCCGCTTCCAGGCGGAGGAGGCCCCGATCGTGTTCGTGGTTCGGGAAGGTGACCAGCGCAAGGAGCAGATCGACGGGATCCTAGAGGACATGATCCTCAACGGGGAATGGCTGAAGATCAAGACCGACTACTTCGAGGCGGACCCGCTCTCCGAGGGCTTCAGAGAAAAGGGCGCCTGATTCTGGCCTGACATGCTGACTAACGGTTGCACGGTTGGGCTCCGACCGTCAGTGGCGAGGTCTGCTCAGGTGGGGGACCGCGGATGACCATTCGATGTGGAGGTGAGTCCGGGAACGCCGGTCACATCGATAGCGGGTCTGAGCTGCCGCAGCGGTGGGTTCATCGCGGCGCGGAAGCCAATGCGAGAGAAGCCGGCATTCCTGGAGGCGCCATCCGGGGCCCGTGAGTGCGAGCTGGCGCGGGCAACCACAATGAGTGGCATATGTCCCTCTCGGTCGATGGGATCGTAGATCTCCCGGGCGCGGTGTGTTGTCCGGACATATCGGGGCGTTCAAGTTCTCTGGGCTCGACAGACCTAATCGATGCCGCATGGTCGCAGGCCCTGGGATTTCGGTGCGAGCCCAGATTTGTCCCACTGTGTGAGTCAGAATTGGGGCAGGATTGGTCGAGAACTCCCGTGCTGTCGAGGTAGAGTCTGCCTCGCAAGGTGCCCATGATTCAGGGCATTGGCCCAGGTCAGAGGCCGATCGACCGAGGAACCACAAGGTTTTCCAAGGCGTCGAGAATCCGCGCAACAGTGCAGAGGGTCAGGGGTTCGAGTCCCCTCACCTCCACCGAAACACCTGATCAGAGCCGGGTTCTGAACCTTCACCGAAGGTTGAGAACCCGGCTTGATCGCATTTGGGGCGCAGTTGTCGTTTCCGGTCCCGGGGCCGCTGTGCGACGTCCTGGGGCAGACTCGGGCGGCTTCGGTCCGATGGCCGCATCTCTGGTGCATGCGCACTGATGTCGACCGACCGACAACGCTTGGCGGGCGACTGCTCGTCAGGGGATCGAGGCCGGTGAGGCATCCGAAACGTAAAACTAATGCCTATAGAAAAAAAACCTAAAGGCATACGGATTCTCCCGTAACCTGCATCACATGACCTCGTTGAGTGTGATGCGCGTCGCATCCCGATGCGCCGAGCTGGAACCCGCCTCTGACGGTGTTTCGGCTCGCCCCATCAAGTTGCACGAGGAGCGCAGACAGGTATGAGCACAGGTGCCGCTGCCCCGCCGATCACCAGGCGTGGTCCTTACGACAACCCGTTGTCCAACTCGCTCAGATGGTTGCCGCCGAAGGTGCGGGGACCTGTGGTCGAGGCGGGCGGGATGGTCGACCTGCTCGTGAAGATCGTGAAGAGCGCGGTGATGCATCCGCGCGGCTACTGGATCGACGTCGCCGACGACATGTACCAGACCCTGAAGCAGGCTTCGCTCCCCATCGCCGCGGCGATCTTCGGGTTCCTCATCTTCATGTCGATCCTGACCGTCCAGTTCTTCGCGATGGCCGGAGCCACTCAGCTCTTCGGCCCGCTGCTCCTGCTGCAGGCGATGCGCACGTTCACGATGTGGATCGTGTCCATGGTGGTCGCGGGCGTGATCGGCTCGGCGTTGACCGCCGACATCGGGGCTCGGAAGGTCCGCGAGGAGATCGACGCGATGGAGGTCATGGGCGTCGACCCGATCCGCGACCTCGCCGTTCCGCGGGTGGTCTCGCTGACCCTGCTTACGACGCTGATCTCGGTGCCGTCGATCATCGTCACGATCGTCTCGATGCAGGTGGGTGCCAACTATGTCGCCGGCCAGTCCGGCGCCGACTTCCACAGCAACCTGTTCGCCAACGTGTCGCCGGTCCAGGTCCTGGCGGTGGTCGCCAACTGCTTCCTCGTCGGCCTGCTGATCGGCACGATCTGCTGCTACAAGGGGCTCAACGCCTCGGGTGGCGCGATCGGCCTGGGCCGCGCCGTCAACCAGGCGGTGGTGCTCTCATTCGTGGGCGTGTGGGTGCTTCAGCTCGCCTTCAACGCCCTGCTGCTCGGTCTCTTCCCGAACCTGGGGAACTTCCGATGACCGCCGCCGAGCCCGTACGTCCCGTCGTGCCGGCTGTCGCCCGGCGCCGTGCAGCGACGCCGGCCAAGGGCCGCCTGGACGGTGTGGGCGAGTTCGTCGGCTTCGTCGGCAAGGTCTTCGCTGAGATCCCGGTCGCGATCCGTCTCTACCCCTCGGAGATCGTCCGGCACGCCAGCGCGATCGTGAGGGAGAACAGCCTGGTGATCCTCGCGATGCTGTTCATGATGGGCGCGGTCATGGGCCTGACCGCCAACTTCCTCTTCGCCAGCATCGGCATCGACTCCTACATCGCCGCCGTCAACGCGGTTGCCGGCGTGCGCGGGATCATCCAGGTGGTCTTCGGCTGGATGGTCGCGGCCAAGATCGGCTGCGGCATCGTGGCCGAGGTCGGGGCGATGCGCATCTCGGAGGAGATCGACGCCATGGAGGTCATGGGTGTCCGATCGATCCCCTACCTGGTCAGTACGCGCGTGATCGCAGGAGCCATCACGATGCCGTTGATCTTCGTCACCTCGATGGTGGTCAACTTCTTCGCCGGCTTCCTCTTCAACGTAGAGCTGCTGCAGACGGTGAGCCCCGGCGGGTTCCAGTACTACCTCTTCCTGTTCCAGAACCCACGTGACTTCGTCCTCGCCGTCATCTGGGGCACGGTCCTGGGCATCGTGATCCTCACCGTCGCCTCCTTCTACGGCTACACGGCCAAGGGCGGTCCGGTCGGTGTGGGCCTGAATACGGCGCGGTCGATGCTCGTCAACCTCGTCCTCGTCAGCGTCATCGGGATGGCGCTGGTCCAGCTCTTCTACGGCAACACCCCCAACGCACCGATCGGCAACTAGATGACTCGCGCGCCACGTCCACGGGAGGAAAAGATGACCGCGAATCTCACGATTCCGCACACCGACTTCGAGCAGCCGCCGAACAGTCCGCACAGCATCGAGCTGGTCGGCGTGCGCAAGTCGTTCGGGTCGGGCAACATCCTCGACGGCATCGACCTGACGTTCGTCCACAACGCGATCACCACGGTGCTCGGCCCGTCCGGCACCGGCAAGAGCGTGCTGCTCAAGCACATCGTCGGCCTGCTCGAGCCGGACGAGGGCGAGGTGCGCGTCTTCGGCAGCGACATCTGGGGCGTCTCCGAACACGAGCGCTACGAGCTGCGCAAGCGCTTCGGCGTGCTGTTCCAGGACGGCGCGCTCTTCGGGTCGATGAACATCTACGACAACGTCGCGTTCCCGCTGCGCAAGCACACCGGCCTTTCCGAGGCCGAGATCCGAGACATCGTGATGTCTCATCTCAGCGAGGTGGGCCTCGAAGCCGCGGTGGACAAGGCACCCAACGAGATCTCCGGCGGGATGCGTAAGCGTGCCGGGTTCGCGAGGGCCTTGGTGATGCGTCCCGACGTGGTGCTCTTCGACGAGCCCGACTCCGGTCTCGACCCGGTGCGCACCAAGCTGCTGGGACGGCTGATCCAGAAGGTCCACCGCCAGCACGGTGGCACGTACATCGTGATCACCCACGACATCCCGACCGCGCGAGAGGTCAGCGACCACGTCGCGGTGCTGTGGAAGGGCCAGATCGTCCACGCGGGCAGCGCGGAGGAGACCTTCGCCTCCCGCGACCCGTTCGTACGTCAGTTCCTGGCCGGTGCCGCCGACGGCCCGCTCGGGATGGACTGAGGGGGCCACGATGACCGCGATTCTTCAGAAGGTCGGCGTCAAGGGCGTCATCGCCCTGGTCGCCGTCGGCTCGCTCCTCACCTGGGGCATCGTCAAGCTCAGCTCCGGGCCCGACTACAACCTGACCTTGCTGATGCCCTCGGCCAGCACCGCCTTCAAGGACGGCGGCGTCATGATCAAGGGCCAGCGGGTCGGACACGTGACCTCGGTCGGTGTCCGCGACGGGCAGGCCGAGGTCAAGGTCGCCATCGACGACGAGTACGCCCCGCTCCACGCCGGCACCACCGCCCGGATCAAGTGGGCCTCGGTGCTCGGGACCCGCATGATCGAGCTCGTCCCCGGCGCGGAGACCAACCCCGAGATGCCCTCGGGCCACCTCGTCACCGGCAACGCCGAGGCCGTCGACATCGACGAGCTGCTCAGCACTCTCGACGCCCCCACCCGCAAGCAGCTGCAGACCCTGGTCGCTCAGCTCAACAAGACGCTCGCGGGCACGCAGCCAGACCTGCAGAAGACGCTGACCAGGGCCGGGCCGACCGTGAAGGCCATCGCCGACCTGCTCAGCGCCATCGCCCAGGACGGGCCGGCGTTGAAGAAGATCATCAAGGAGCTGCACGGCGTGACCTCCAACGTCTCGGCCAACGATGCCGAGCTCGCCGCGAGCATCAACAACCTCAACACGCTCACGACCCAGATCGCCGACCGCCAGAGCGAGATCTCCCGGACGATCGAGAAGCTGCCCGGGACGATCGACTCGGCCACCACCGCGTTGGAGGCGGTTCCGGAGCCGGTCGACTCCACCCGGACGCTGCTGCGCACGCTGCGGCCCTCGACCGACCGTCTCCCGGCGATCGCCAAGCAGGCGAACCCGGTGCTCGCCGACGTACGTCCCGCCCTGGCGATGCTGCCCGGCACTCTCGAGGACGCGCAGACGCTGCTGCAGTACACCCCCGGCCTGGTCAACGACGCGAATGCCATCCTGCCGACCGCGACCAGCGCCCTGGAGCAGGCCGACCCGATGGTCTCCTACCTGCGGCCCTACACGCCGGAGCTCGTCGGCTGGCTCAGCAACTGGAACGGGGTCTTCGGCAGCAGGGACGCCTCGGGCCACTACGCCCGCGCGCTCATCACCGCCTCGGCCAGCAGCTTCGACCAGAACCCCGGCGTGATGCCGCCGGGCATGAAACAGGACGCGCGGCCGCTGCCGGGCTCGATCGCCGGCCAGCCGTGGACCGATGCAGAAGGGGACGGGATCAACTGATGCTCATCTCGAAAGTCACCGCCATCTCCGCCACTGTCGTGGTCGGGGCAGCGACGGCCGTCACGGGCGTCAACCTGATGGGGACGTCGGTGGGCAAGTCCGAGCTGGTCGGCTACTTCAAGGACGCCAGCCCGCTCGAGGTCGGCAACGAGGTCCGCACCTCGGGTGTGCAGGTCGGCAAGGTCAAGTCGATCAAGCTCGAGAAGGGCGTCGCCAGGGTCACGCTCGACCTCGACGAGGACGTGCTCCCGGTCCACCAGGACGCGAAGCTGCTGATCCAGCCGATCAACGCCCTCGGCGAGAACTATGTCTCCATCGAACCCGGGAAGCAGTCCTCGCCCTACCTGACGAGCAACACGGTCCCGCTGAAGCAGACCGACTCGGCCGTCACCCTCCAAGACGTCCTGGACACCCTCGACGACCCGACCTCCACCGCGCTCGCCGCGCTGGTCAGCACGCTGGGCGAGGGCACGATGAACGGCGGCGGCCAGAAGATGGCGGACGCGCTCAAGGCGCTCGCGCCGTTGATGGAGAACCTCGACCAGGTCGGCGCGATCCTGGAGAGCCAGAACAAGGTGCTCACCGACCTGATCGCCAAGGCCGACCCGGTCGCCGCATCCCTCACCGGAGAGAACGGCAAGCAGCTCGACCTGCTGATCGCGCGCGCTCGGGAGACGCTCGATGCCCTCGCCGACGAGCAGGCAGCACTCGAGTCGACCATCGCCGAGCTGCCGGCCACGCTCGAGGAGGCACAGCACACGCTGACCTCTCTCCGGACGGTCTCCGAGACCGTCACCCCGACACTGAAGAAGGCCCGCCCGGTCACCCGCGACCTGGCCGAGATCGCCGACGAGATCAACAGGTTCTCGCCCTACGCGGACCCGGCCTTCAACGCCTTCGGGCCTCTCTTCGCCGAGCTCGACGCACTGTTGAAGAGGATCAAGCCGATCACCGAGGACCTGCGAGCCTCCGGCGACAACCTGCGTACGACCGCGTCCGAGCTGCGTCCCGTGGGCGACGAGCTCCTCGACGAGCACCTGGGCGACCTGATGTCGTTCGTCACCAAGTGGGCGCTGAGCACCAACTCACGCGACGGGCTGAGCCACTACTTCCGCGGCCTGGTCCACGTCACCCCCGAGGCGCTCAACTCGCTCGTCGGCGCCGAGGTGCTGCCGAACATCGGCACCGTGGGCGGACAGGGTCCGTCGGCCGGGGAAGGTGACGAGACCGGGGGAGGACTCCCGGACCTCACCGGCCCCTTGACCGGCGGTGCCACCGACGACCCCAACAGTGCGACGGGACTCTCCTCCTCGCAGGAGCAGAACCTTCTCGACCAGCTCATCGGAGGCCACTCATGAGCGCACGACTACATCGCCAAGACGCCCGGCGGCTCCTGATCGGGATCGTCGCGATCGCGGCCGGCGGCGTCATCGCCTACGTCGGCACCCTGGTCCAGGGCGGCGGGGCGCTGCCGCTGAAGGACCACACCGAGGTCTCTGCGTACTTCGACGACGTCGGGACCCTGAAGCCCCAGCAGAACGTCACCCAGAACGGAATCCGCATCGGCGTCGTCACCGACATCTCCTACGAGAACGACCAGGCCCTGGTGAGGATGCGCCTGGACGGAGACCGCGATCTGTACGCCGACGCGACCGCATCGGTCGGCAACGCCTCGGTTCTCGGCCGCAAGTTCGTCGCGCTCGACCCCGGCACCGCGAGCTCCGGCCTGCTCGGCGGGAAGCCGATCACGGCAAAGCAGACCACCAGCTCCGCCGACCTGAACACCGTGCTCTCCGCGCTGCCTCCCAAGGCCCGCGAAGGTCTGCAGACAGGGCTGCACGAGGTCGGTGGAGGAGTCTCCGGCCATCACAAGGATCTCTACAGCGCACTCCAGGTCGCCCCCGGCATGATGGACGACGCCACGATCTTGCTCGACACGGCCGCCGACCCGAAGACCGACCTCGACGGGCTGCTCGTCACCGGCGACAGGCTCGTCTCCCACATCCACGGGCACGAGCGGCAGATCCAGACCCTCGTCACGACCTCCAGCACGACTCTCGGCGCGGTCAACACCGATGACACCGAGCCGCTGCGACGGACGGTGGCCGATGCGCCCAAGACGCTGGTCACCGCACGCCAGGGGTTGTCCGAGATCAATCCGGCTCTCGACGACACCGCCGACGCCGTCACCGAGCTGCGACCCGGCGTCGATGACCTCGTCGAGTCGGTGCCGAACCTTCGGGACTTCCTCGTCGAGGCGCCGCCGGTCGCGGTCACCGTACGCAAGTTCGCCAAGGGCTCGGCGGAGCCGGTCGGGACGCTGGTGCCGGCCGTCACCAAGGCAGAGCCGACCGTCGGCCGTGCTCGCAAGACACTCGGCAAGACCGCGCCGACGCTGGAGGTGCTCAGCCCCTATGCCCCGGACGCAGGCACGCTCTTCTGCGAGCACGACCTGCTCAGCGGGAACTACGGACCGGACAAGCACTACTTCAGCGCGATGCTCGTCTTCCCGGGCGTCTACGTCGCCAGCCAGCCCGACCCGCTCGCGAACGTCGATCCCTACTCGGGGCCGGGCGTGGCGTTCTCGCACGGCCTGAAGTACGGAAAGGGGAAGTGCTGATGTCCGCGCTCACCAACTGGTTCCGGGCGGCCGGATCACCGCTGACCCGCCGGGCGGTGGTTCTCATCGTCGTCGTGGCCGCCGTCCTCACCGCGCTGGCGTTCAAGACCCAGCTGTCGCTGCTGTTCAGGTCGGGCGACACGATCCACGCCACGTTCGGGCAGAACTACGGCCTGGTCTCCGGCAAGACGAAGGTGAAGATCGCCGGGCTGCAGGTCGGCGTGGTCTCGGACGTACAGCAGGACGCTGACGGCACGACCCATGTCGACATGAAGGTCGATGACGGGGTCACCGAGCGACTCGGATCGACACCGAGTGCTCGCGTGGAGCCGCTGACCGTCCTCGGTGGCGAGTACGCGCTGAACCTGGTGCCCGGCGGAGCGGGGGAGTACGCCGACAAGGCGATCCCGAAGAGCCGTACCCATGTCCCGGTCGAGCTCGACGCGATCCTCGCCGCGCTGCCGAGCAGGACCCGGAAGAATCTGCAGGGGACCATCAAGGAGGCAGGCGCGACCCTGTCGGACGAGAATCAGAAGTCCATCCGCTCCTTCACCCGTCAGGCGCCGCGGGTCCTCGACCCCTCGACGACCCTCCTGACCGCCGTCCAGGGAACGAAGCCGCAGACCGATCTGCCACAGCTGGTCGGCAACGTCGAGAGCATCGCGGCGACGCTCAACCAGCAGGATGCCGCCCTCGCCCGCAGCCTGGTGAACCTGAACACCACGACCACCACCCTCGCCCAGCACAGCGGCGACCTCTCCACCACGATCGCGGGTCTTCCCACGGCGCTGGACAAGACGAAGGCCGCCACCGACGAGCTCACGCCGACGCTGCACCAGCTCGATCGCACCGCAACCGGTCTGCAGCCCACAGCCGAGCGCGTCGGTCCGCTGGTCAGGACGCTCGAGCCGACCCTCGTGGACGCCAGACCTGTCGCGGCCAAGCTGCCCGGTCTGCTCGAGGACGCGCAGCCGTTGGTCCAGGACCTGGTGCCGACGGCCAAGACCACCAAGCCGATCCTGAAGGACATCAAGGGCCCGGTGATCGACCGTGTCAACGGACCTGTCCTCGAGTCCCTGGGGAGCACCTACCGGGGCAAGGGTCCGTTCAAGGACACCGGGGGCGGTGTCCAGGCGGACAACAAGTTCTACGAGGAGCTCGCCTACATGGTGACCAATCTCGACCGTGCCTCGATGACCCAGGACGCGCAGGGCAGCCTGCTCAACTTCCAGGCCGGCGTCAGCGCCGGCAGCGTCGCCCCGCTCAACCTGGACGACGCCCTCGCCCAGCTGATTCCGCAGCTGAAAGGTAGCGACTGATGGCACGTCTCAGCACTCTCGTCGACCGGATCCGGAACACCCCCGGGCTCAAGCGCGACTCGATCGCCGTGGCCGTCGCGCTCGTCGCAGGTCTCGCCGCGTCCGTCTACGTGCTCAGCAACCAGCACATATCGTTCCCATGGCAGGACCGGCAGTCGGTCGCGGCGGAGTTCACCGCGGCACCCGGCGTACGTCCCGAAGCCGTCCAGGAGGTTCGGATCGCCGGTGTGCCGGTGGGCCGGATCACGGCGGCCGATCCGACCGACTCGGGCACCGCCAAGGTCACCATGGAGTTCGAGCACGACCAGCGGATCTACAGCAACGCCAGGGCGATCCTCCGCACCAAGGCCCCGCTCAACGTCATGTACATCGAGCTCGAGCCGGGCGGCCCGCCCGCAGATCTGCTGGACGACGACGGAACGATCCCGGTCGCGCAGACCAAGCGGGCCGTCCAGCCGTACGAGGTGCTCGACAAGCTCGACGCACGGACGCGGGCGGCGCTGACCTCACTCATCGACCAGACGCAGGTCGGCCTCGAGGACGCGCCGACGACACTGCCCGCCGGTCTCGATGCGACCGCCGCCACCATGAAGCAGTGGGAGCCGGTCATCAACGCGCTCAACGAGCGGCGTACGAACATCTCCCAGCTGGTCACGTCGCTGACCACCATCTCGGAGTCGGTGGGTCACGACAGGCAGCGGCTCACCGAGCTGACGACATCGATGGACAAGACGCTGTCCGCCGTCGCCAAGCGTGATCAACAGCTCTCGGCGTCGTTGGACACGCTGCCCGGCTTCACCGAGCAGCTGTCCGGGTCCATGGGAGAGGTCAACGACCTGACCGGCCAGCTCAACCCGACCTTGAAGGACCTCGACAAGGCCTCCGGCGAACTGCCCGAGGCGGTCGAGAACCTCGACGGCACCGTGGGCTCGGTCCACAACTTCATCAACGGCGCTGCCCCGGTGGTCGATCGTGCCGGTCCTGTGGTCGACGACCTGCGTCCCTTCGTCGCCGACGCCAATCCGGCGCTGGCCGACCTGAAGCCGGTCGTCGGCTACCTGCCCCAGGCCACCAAGGAGCTGGTGCCCTGGATGGATGACCTGGCCGCCTTCACCTACCAGACCTCGTCCTCCTTCAGCCTCTACGACGCCAACGGAGGCATGGGCCGCGCCAACCTGCACCTCGACCTCACCAACCCCACCGGAGGACTCGCCGACGAAGGCATCGAGCCGGGCAAGAAGGGAGACACCCCATGAGTGTCACGCTGCGCACGATCCCGACCACTCGCACTCGATTCCGGCCACGTACGTCGGTCGTGGTCATCCTGGCTATCAGCCTGCTGTGCGTGCTCGGTTTCGGCTATCTGTGGAAGGGCGCCGGGGGCACCTTCCCGGGTGCTGACGGTGCCTACCAGGTGTCCTTCGAGTCGGAGGACCTGAAGAACCTGCAGGAGGCCGGCGAGGTCCGGATCGCCGGCGTCGTCGTCGGCACGGTCGCCTCGACGAAGGTCGAGGGACGCACCGCCCGCGTGGTGCTGAACCTGGACGAGGAGGTGGCGCCGCTCCATCAGGGGGCAACCGTCCGGGTCGGCGTCAAGTCCGTCATCGGGCAGTCGTTCGTGGACGTCAAGGACGGCAGCGGTGAGGAGATCGCGGACGGGACCGCTCTGCCGTCGACGTCGGTCAAGGCGGCCACGGACATCGACGAGGTCGTGCGTACGTTCACCCCGCAGACCCGCAAGCAGCTCGCCGCCGCCCTCACCGATCTCGGCACCACGACCGATGGGACTCAACAGAGCATCACGCAGGTGATGGAGGGTCTGGGCCAGATCGGCGGGACCGGATACACCGCGGTCGACGCGCTCGCGGCACAGAACGACGATCTGCAGTCCCTGGTGCAGGAGACCAACGCGATCCTGGCGGCGGCCGACACCAACCGCGGAGCGATCGTCTCGGTGATCGACAACACCCAGCAGATCACCCAGGCGACCGCGGGCCAGCAGGAGGCGCTGGCAGCCACGGTGCAGCGCCTGCCCGGACTGATGAGCAGTGCACGCGAGGCGACCGGTTCCCTCGGAGAGCTCTCCGGCGATCTCAGCCCGGTCGTACGGTCGCTGGACCAGGCGGCCCCCGACCTCAACGCGGCGCTGGTCAACCTGCCGTCGGTCACGGCCAGCCTCGAGGCGCTGCTTCCCTACATGAACGGAGCGCTCGAGATCGCGCCGGAGACCGTCAACCAGCTGCCGACGCTCTCGCGCAACCTGATCGCGATCACGCCCTATCTCGATCTGCTGCTGCGCAACGTCAACCCGATGCTTACCTACATCGAGCCGTACGCCAACGACATCGGCTCCTTCTTCGGGAACTTCGGTGGCGCGTTCGACATCCCGCTCGAGAACGGTGTCGCGCCGGCGCGGTTGGCCACGATCTTCAACGAGTACTCCGTGCGAGGGAACCCGCTGAACCTGCAGACGATCAATCCGCTGCACTGGAACAACCCCTACCCGGCGCCGGGGCAGGCGGATGACCCGGGGCCGTTCAAGGGCAAGGTCCCGCGCGTCGAGGAGGACAAGTGACCTGGGGGCCCGGGCTGCCGCGCGGTTTCCCGCGGCCCACCCGTCGCCAGGTCGCATCAGCGCTGCTGATGCTCCTCGCGCTCGGGCTGGTGGGCCTGGGCATCTCCCGGGTGGAGGTCGACACCAAGGTCGACTCGTTCGTGCCCGCTGGGGACAGCGCCGACCGGCAGTTGCGGAGCTATCAGCGTACGTTCGGCGGCGATGCCGTCGTCGTGGAGATGACCGGCACCACCCAGCTGGGGCTGGTCCTGGATCCCACCGAGCTGGTGCGCCTGATCCGCCTGGAAGGCGCGCTGGCGGGGGTGCCCAACGTGCACAGCGTCTACGGTCCCGGAACGGTCCTCAACCAGACCGCCGGATCGGTCAAGGGCATGCTGGCGCAGGTCGCCGGCGCGCGCGACCAGATCCGCAACGTCGCCGAGGCCAAGGCGAGGCGGCAGCACAAGAGCAAGGCCGAGGTGACCGCGGCCGGCGATGCCGCGCTCGTGCCGTTCGACCGCCGCTACGGCAAGCTGCTCGCCGAGGCGCTACCGGTCGGCCTCCCCACCGTGCAGAACCAGAAGTTCGTCGCCTCGGTGCTGATGGACCGTGCCGGCAACCCGCGTCCGGAGTGGCGGTTCCTGGTGCCCACCGCCAAGTCGGCGACGCTGCTGATCCGGCCGGAGCCCGGCCTGGACCAAGAACAGACCCGTCGCATGGTGGCGCAGATCCGCAAGGCCGTACGCACCTCAGGACTGAGCATCGAGCGCCCGGTCGTCTCCGGCGTGCCCGTCGTCGTCTCCGGTGTCGCCGATCGTGCCCACACGGAGATCCTCCGTCTCGGCGCGGTGGCGCTCGGTGCGGTCGCGCTGGTGCTCGTCCTGTCGGGCTGGAGCCGGCGGCGTCGCCACAGCCTGCTTCCGCTCGGCTGTGCACTCCTCGGCACCGCGACGACGGTCGCGGCCTTCGGTCTGGCCGGGGTGCCGCTCTCCCTCGGGGCCGCCGCGTTCCTGCCGGTGCTGCTCGGGGTCGGCAGCGACTTCCCGCTCTATCTGCTGCAGTCCGAACGCGTACGCGGGGTGCTGGTCACGGCAGGAGCCGCGGCTGCCGCCTTCGCCAGCCTCGCGCTGACCCCGCTGCCGTTCGTACGCGAGTTCGGTCTCGCCCTTGGCCTGGGTCTGGTCCTGACCGTGGGTTGGGCTCTGGTGCTGCGCCGGTTCGGCGGACGGATCCGCCCGCGAGCCGCCGCGAGCGGGGGTGCAGTGTCCCGCCACCCGCGGTCGGTGTGGTTCAACGGCATCGCGGCCGTGCTCGCGGCGGTCGCTGTCGCGGGCTGGCTGCTGTTGCCGGGCATGCGGATCCAGTCCAGCCCCGAAGAGCTCGCCAAGGGCGTGCCCGAGCTGGCCGACGCCGCCCGCATCGAGCAGACGTTGGGCTTCTCCGGCGAGCTCGACATCGTGCTGCGTGGCAAGAACGTCGCCTCGCCGGAGGCGATCGCGTGGTCGCAGAAGGCCCAGAGCCTCGTCGTACGCGAGCACGCCGACCAGATGCGGCCACTGTTGACCTACAGTCAGCTGCTCGCGTTCCTCGGTGGCGGCGCCACCGCCGCACAGGTCGCCGCCGGCACCGAGGTCCTTCCCGACTACCTCACCGATGCCGTGCTCGCGAGCAACCACGAGGCTGCGGTCGCCACCTACGGCATCACGCTCGACGACGTAAGCGCCCAACGCCGGCTCATCGAGTCGTTGCGTCAGGAGCTGCCGGACCCGCCGAAGGGATACCGGGTCGAGATCGTCGGCCTGCCCGTGCTCGCCGCCGGCGGCCTGAGCGCGATGGAGGACGCGCGCTACACCGTCAACGCGGTCGGGATCCTCGTGGCCGCGCTCGCGGTCGGGCTCGGCCTACGCTCATGGCGTGCAGGCGTACGCGTCCTTCTCACCGCTCTGCTCGCTGCCGGCTGGCTCTTCGGCGTCATCCGGCTCGCGGGCATCGACCTGAGCCCACTCACTCTCGCCATCGGTGCGCTGGTCACGGTGACCTCGTGCGAGTTCGTCACCATGCTCAGCGAACGACGGCTGCTCAGGTCGGCCGGACGCACGGTCCTGACCGCGGCCGTCGCCGGCGCCGTCGGCTATCTCGCTCTGGGGCTCTCCGGCCTGACCGTGCTCCGCGACTTCGGGCTCCTGCTCGCCGCCGGGGTCGTCAGCTCCTACGCCGCGGCACAGCTGGTGGCCCGGGTGCTCCGCGATCCCGAGCATCGCACCCCGGAGCCAGAGACACCCGAACACCCGTCCTCACGAGAACTCCAGGAGGCCAGCGCATGACCCAGCTCGCCATCAAACCGATCAACGTACGTTCCCTGATCCCGTCCTGGTGGCCGCGGCTGCTCGCCGCGGTGGTGGCGGTCGCCGTGGTCGGCGCCGGCGCGTTCCTGGTCGTGCAACGGGCCAACGCGCTGCCGTCCGACGCCGCGATGAAGGTCGGCGGCCGGACGGTGAAGATCTCCGAGCTCGACAAGCGGATCAAGGTCCTCTCCGGCCTCTACAACGTCAAGCAGCCGACCGACGCCACCGAGAAGGCGTCCTTCCGCCGCGACGCTGCCAAGTCGATGGCCGTCAGTCTCATCCTGGAGCGCGCTGCGAAGAGCAAGGGCATCACCGTGACCCGCACCCAGGCGCAACAGCAGCTGGACAAGGTGATCGAGTCCCAGATGCTCGGCGACCAGAAGACCTACGAGCAGTTCCTGGCCACTGCCGGCGTCACCGAGTCCGAGGTGCTCTCCGAGATCACTCGTGTCATCGCGACCAGCCGGCTCTACTCCGACATCACCGCGAGCGTCCCCGAGGTCACCCAGGCCGAGGTCAAGAGCTACTACGAGGACCACAAGGCCGAGATGGTCACCCCTGAGCAGCGCTCGATCAGCAATATCGTGGTCGCCACCGAAGCCGAGGCGGACCAGGTGCTCGCGGAGCTCGCCAAGGGGACCGAGTTCGCGGCGGTCGCCCGGAGCAGCTCGCGCGACTCCGGCACCGCCGCCAAGGGCGGAAGCCTCGGCGCCGTCCAGAAGTCGCAGCTCGAGGACACCTACGCCAAGGCCGCGTTCGGTGCGGCCAAGGGCAAGGTCTTCGGTCCGGTCCGGACGAGCAGCGGCTGGAACGTGGGCGTCGTCACCGACGTCACCGAGCCGATCCCCGTCGGTCTCGAGGACGCCGCCCAGACGCTGACCCAGACGCTGACGACCCAGGCCCAGACCAAGGCCTGGAACAAGTGGCTGGGCCGCCAGATCAAGGCCGCCGAGGTCGAGTACGCCAACGACTACCGTCCCAAGGACCCGGACGCTCCGCCCGCCACCCCTGCGGACTGAGCGCCCTGAGGCCCGGGCGCTCAGCCCGTGCCTCAGCCCCGCTCCTCAGGGCACGAAGACGACCCCTCGGTCCAGCAGTCCCGCGAGCCGGTGCTCGTCGAGGCCCAGCAGCTCGCGACAGATCGACTCGGTGTCGGCTCCCGCCAACGGAGCCGGCCCGAGACCGGACACCTCGAGCCGCTCGTATGCCGCCGAGGGATCCTCCGCCGGGAGCGTCTGCCCCAGGAGCGGGTGGTCGAGGGTCGTGTAGGTCCCGCGATGGGCCAGCTGCGGATCATCGAGCAGCTCGGGCAGCCGGAGCATCGGCGCCGCGGGCAGACGGTGCCGCTGGAGCTCGTCGCCGACCTCCGCGGGGGAGCGTACGGCTGTCCACGCGGCGACCGCGTCCGCGAGATCCCACTCGCCGGCTCCCACCACCGCGCGCAGCGCCGCGGTCTCCTCTGCGGTGCGCGCCTCGACCACGCACCACTCGTCGTCGCCCGCACAGGCGAAGATGCCACCGAAGACCTCTCGGCCCCGGTTGCCGACCGCGTCGACCGAGCCGGGGCGCAGGCTCTCCAGCAGGGCCAGATCGGCGAGCTGGTGAAGGACCACGTCGGACTGGGCCATCTGCAGGTGACGCCCACGACCGTCGCGGCTGCGGGCGAGCAGGGCGGCGGCCACCGAGAGTGCGCCGAGGCGGGCGGCGACATGGTCCGGGAAGACCGTCACCCCGTCCCAGGAAGCGATGTCACCGGCGGCGTACTTCCACAGGCTGGTCACGCCGCAGGCCGCCCGCACCAGCGGGCCGTAGCCGAGGCGCTGCGCCCACGGGCCGTCCGCGCTGAAGGCCGAGCTCTCCAGGACGATGATGCCCGGGTTGGCCGCGGTCAGTGTCGCGAACCCGATTCCGAGAGAGTCGAGGGTGCCTGGCTTGAAGTTGGAGAGCACGACGTCGCTGCGCCGGACGAGGTCGATGAAGAGTCGCTTCCCCTCCTCGGTACGCAGGTCCAGCCCGAGGCTGCGCTTGCCACGGTTCCCCCACGCGAACGAGGCGTTCATCGCCTCGCCGTGCCGGGTCTGGCGCAGCCCGTCGGGGTAGGTGCGGCTCTCGACCTTGATCACGTCGGCGCCGAGGTCGGCGAAGGCGCGCCCCGCCTCGGCGCCGAACACGATGACGCCGAGATCGAGGACCCGGAGACCGGCGAACGGGGATCCGTCCGTGCCCGGCGTCAGATCCTGGTGGGCCGGCTCCTCGCGTCGGGTCCACGCGCTGTCCGAGGCGGTACGTGTCGGCAGCTCGGGGCTCGGCGTCCGCATGCCGAGCAGCTGTCCGTCGGAGGCGAGGTAGCCGACCGGCACGGTCGCGGTCAGTCCAGGAGCCACCTCGGTGCGCGCGACGGTTCCGGCCTTGGTGAAGTGGTCGGCGGCGAGCGCCTCCCCGAGCGAGAGCACCTGGGCGAGCGGCACGCCTCGCGTGGCGGCCTCGTCGACCAGCTCGGCCGCGGTGCGGTCAGCGAAATGCGCCTCGATGAGCAGCTCGAGCCGGTCGGCGGCCGCCACGCGGGCGGTGATCGAGTCGTAGGCGGGGTCGGCGAACTCGGCAGGCTCCCCGAGCCAGCCGAACATGCCCCGCCACTGACGCTTGGACAGCAGGCACAGGCGTACGAAACCGTCCGCACATCGGTAGATCGGGTAGGAGTCGGCGGGTGGGCGTCCGCGCCGGAACTTCCCCGACCGTCCGGCCGCAGCCGACCCCTGCACGCCGAACGCCGGGTCGAGCCCGGTCACCACGGCCTCGTGATGGGACAGATCGATGGTCTGTCCCCAACCGGTCCGCATGCGCTGTGTGTAGGCCACCAACGCGAGCCACGCCGCGTGTGCGGTGGCCGTTGCGGTCGCGAGCTGCTCGGGCGGGACCAGCGGCGGTGCGCCTGGGCGGCCGGAGCGTGACATCGCCCCACTGAGGGCGAGCAGCGTACGTCCGGTCGCCTGCCAATCCCGTCGCGGACCGGTGAGGCCGAACGGTGAGGAGATCACGGCGACCAGACCTGGGCTGGTCTCGCGGATCTTCTCCAACACGATCGCATCGGCCGTGGCGGGGGAGAGGAAGACGATGTCCGCGTCCGCGACCAGCGCCTGCGCTCCGGCCCTGCCCTCGGGTGTGCTGAGGTCGGCGGCCAGTGCCGACTTGTTGGCGTTGCGAACGCTGTACGGCAGCGAATGGCCGCCGATCACAGGTTCGTCGTTCCGGGTCCGTGCGCCCTCCGGCGGTTCGATCTTGAGCGTCTCGGCGCCGAGATCGGCCAAGAGGCGGGCGGCCGCCTCTCCGACGGCGTCTCCCAGATCGGCGACTCGGACTCCGGTCAAGAGCAGTTCAGCAGCAGCCATGTTGTTCCTCCTTGATTCAGACTAATCTAATGCCATTCGGTTTGTCTGCCAATGTCAGGAGCTTTGAGATGACTGCTGGTCCCGTCGTCGACTATCAGGTCAAGGACAGGGTGGCGACCATCGCCCTCGACCGTCCTGAGCACGGCAATGCCATGACGCTGCGTCTGTGCAGCGAGCTGGTCGATGCGATCGACCGAGCGGAGGCCGACGACGAGGTAGCGGCGGTCGTGCTGACCGGAAACGGCCGGAACTTCTGTGTCGGCGCCGACCTCGAGGAGGGGTTCCATCATGGTGACCGCGAACCCTTGCCCGAGCATACGGCCTTCGTCGAGCGCTTCGGCACCGCCGACGGCGTGCCTAGGGATGCGGGCGGTGTGGTCACCCTCCGGATGGCGGCGATGCTCAAGCCGATGGTGGCCGCAGTCAACGGTGCGGCCGTCGGCGGTGGCGCCTCGATGATCCTGCCCGCCGATGTCCGGGTGGTGGGGGAGTCGACCCTGGTCGGGTTCGTCTACGCGCGGCGCGGGATGCTCATCGAGTCGGCCGCGAGCTGGTTCCTGCCGCGCCTGGTGGGCACCGCCCGTGCCACCGAGTGGGTCCTCACGGGCCGCCTGCTGTCCGCCGGTGAGGTGGTCGCCGGCGGACTGGCGGGCCGGGTCGTGGCCGACGCCGATGTCCTCGACACCGCGTACGCCGTCGCGACCGAGATCGCCGGGCGCGCCTCGACCGTGGGCGTATCGCTCTCGAAGCAGCTGCTGTGGAGCATGTGGGCGGCGCCGAGCCCGTGGGACGCCCATCTGGTGGAGTCGCGCGGTGTCTACGAGCTGCCCGGCCTCGGTGATGTCGGCGAGGGTGTCGCGGCGTTCCTCGAGAAGCGTGACCCGGCCTTCCCGCTCCGGGTGCCGCGCGACTACCCCGAGTACGGCCCGCGGTGGCCGGGCCTCAGTAGGCGGTGAGGCCGCCGTCGACGCTGAGGGTCGTGCCGGTGACGTACGTCGAGGCCGGGCTGACCAGGAAGAGCATCGCGGTGTCGAGCTCGTGCTGCTCTCCGAAGCGGCGGAGCATGCTCTGCTCGGCGACCATCTCGCGGAGCAGCTCGCCCTCGCCGGCCGTCATCTCGGAGTCGAAGTAGCCGGGGCACAGCGCGTTGACCCTGATCCTGCGGCGTGCTGACCACTCACCCGCGAGGTCGCGGGTCAGGCCGATGACGCCCGCCTTGCTGGCCGCGTAGGCGGCTTGCGGGTAGCGCGGTGCGACCTGCCCCAGAACGCTCGCCACGTTGACGATGGAGCCGCCGTTCTCCATCCGTGCGGCGCATGCCTGGGCCATCCAGAACGTGCCGTTGAGATTGACGTCGATCAGCCGGCGGAAACCCTCGGGTGTCTCCTTGAGGGCCGTGACCGCTGAGCCGAGGCCGGCGTTGTTGACCAGGCCGTCGATACCGCCGTACGCCGAGACCGCCGCGTCGGCGACACGGGTGCAGTCCTCGGGGTCGGCGACATCGGCGACCACGATCGCCGGCTCCGGACCGATCTCGCGCAGCTCCTCGGCCAACGCCGCGAGCCGGTCCTCTCGGCGGGCCGTGATCACCACATTCGCTCCCGCGTGAGCGAGGGCGCGGGCGAAGCCGGCGCCGAGGCCGCTGCTCGCGCCGGTCACCACCACGGTGCGGCCGTCCATGCGGAAAAGGTCGAGCGGGTTCATTGCCACCTCCGGCGTCAAGTTCTGCATTGCTGTTCACAAACCTAACATCATTAGATAAAGTGGAGCCAGAGAAGAGGTGAGGCGTGATGACCGAGGAAGCCAGACGGGTCCGGGTGGCCGAGAGGCAGGACTTGGCCGATGGCGTCGTCGGCCTGGTGCTGGAGCCGCTCGGCGGGGAGCTTCCCGCCTGGGAGCCGGGGTCGCATGTCGATGTCCTTCCCGACGGCGGCGAGGTCCGGCAGTACAGTCTGTGCGGCTCGCCCGGCGACCGCGCTCGCTATCGCGTCGCGGTGCTGCGGGTCGACGACGGCCGCGGTGGCTCGGTGCGTATTCACGACAAGCTCTCAGCGGGGGACGAGCTCGATCTCCGTGGCCCGCGCAACCACTTCCGCCTGGAGCCGGCCGCGAGCCACCTCTTCATCGCGGGTGGCATCGGCATCACCCCGATCCTGCCGATGGTGGCGACCGTGGCGGCCTCGGGCTCTGACTGGAGTCTGGTCTACGGGGGCCGTTCGCGCCGGTCGATGGCGTTCCTCGGCGATCTCGAGACGCACGGCGACCGGATCGACCTGTGGCCCCAGGACGAACGGGGTTTGCTGGACCTACCGGCGGTCCTCGGTGAGCCTGTGCCCGGGCGGCGCGTCTATTGCTGTGGGCCGGAGCCGCTGCTGGCTGCGGTCGAGCAGGAGATGCGTACGCGACCGGGAGAGTCGTTGCACACCGAGCGATTCGCCCCGAAGGAGCCGGTCGAGACCGGAGGCGACGCCTTCGAGGTCGAGGTCGCCTCGACCGGGGCGCGGGTCGTGGTGGCGGAGGACGAAAGCATCATCGACGCCCTAGCCGGCGCCGGGATCGACGTCGACTTCTCCTGTCGTGAGGGGACGTGCGGGACCTGCGAGACCGGCGTCCTCGGTGGAGTCCCTGAGCATCGCGACTCCGTGCTCGGCGACGACGAGCGGGCTGCCAACGACTGCATGATGATCTGCGTCGGCCGCTGCCGTACGGGCCCGCTCATTCTTGACCTCTGAATCGATCTCGGGGCATTGACAGTGACGCACGTCACGGGTACAACTCAGTTATCTACAACCAATAGGTTTAATGAAGGAGCTGCCATGAGCGCGACCATCGGTTCTGCTCTCGCCTGGTGGGCGCGGACACAGCCGCACGCACCAGCCTTCGTCTTCGAGGACGAGACGCTCGACTATGCAACCGTGGAGCACTGGTCCAGCCGGGTCGCGCTCCGCCTCCAGGCCGACGGCGTCCGGCCCGGCGACCGGGTGGGCCTGATGGCCCCCAATGACGTGCTGTGGCCGATCGCCGCCTACGGGATCCTGAAAGCCGGTGCCGTCCTGGTGCCGCTCAACAGCCGCTTCACCGCGGCAGAGCTGCGCAAGGTGCTCGACGACGCCGGAGCGACCGCAGTGGTCACCGACGACTCCCTCGTCGACGTCGCCACCGAGGCCGGCGCGATCGGGGCCTCGGTCGCGGTGGTCCCCTTCGCCGACCTGGCCGCGCTGCGCGAGGGCGGTCCGGAGACCTTCCGGGTCGATCGAGGCGAGGAGGACCCGATCTCGATCATCTTCACCAGCGGATCCACGGGCCGATCCAAGGGCGTCGTCCTGACCAACCGCACGCTGCTCAACATCGTCTTCGAGGCCAGCCTCGTCGAGGAGGGCTTCCATCGAGGCTCGAGCGCGATTCTGGTGCTGCCGTTGGCGTTCACCCCGGGGCTGGTGTGGGGCATGCTGATGTCGACGGTGCTCGGTGGAAAGCTCGTGATCGAGAAGCAGCTGGTGCCCTCGCGAGCGGTGCGGCTCATCGAGGAGCACCGCATCGAGGCCATCTTCGGTGTGCCGCTGATCTACCACGCGATCGCCGGAGCGCCGGAGTTCGCCGACGCCGATCTGTCCTCCCTCAGCACCGCCGTCGTCGGCGGCGCCGCGGTGCCGGTCACCCTGCTGGAGGCCTGGGCGAAGAAGGATGTCGCGCTACGCCAGATCTACGGCATGACCGAGGCCGGCGGGATCGCCACGTCCACGCCTGTCAGCGAGTTCCGCGATCACCCCGACAGCTGCGGTGCGGGCCACATCTTCACCGAGGTCGCCGTGATGAACGCCGACGGCGAGCTCGCCGCTCCCGGCGAGACCGGCGAGCTGGTGATCAAGGGGCCGGGTGTGACTCCCGGCTACTGGGAGTCACCCGACATCAACGCACAGGTCTTCCGTGACGGCTGGCTGCACTCCGGTGACCTGGGCGTCTGCGACGAGGACGGCCGGATCAGGTTCGTCGACCGGCTCAAGGACCTGATCATCACCGGAGGGATCAACGTCTCGCCGGTCGAGCTGGAGCAGGTGCTCGCCGCGATTCCCGGGGTCGGCGAGGTCGCCGTGATCGCGGCCGCCGATCCGAAGTTCGGGGAGACGCCGGCGGCGATCATCCAGGCCAGCGGTGAGCTCACCGAGGAGGACGTGATCCGCGAGGCGTCGAAGGTGCTGGCCGACTTCAAGGTGCCCCGCTATGTCGTGCTCCGTGACGCGCCGCTGCCGCGGCTGCCCAGCGGAAAGATCAGCAAGACCGACATCCGCACCGAGTACGCCGACCTGGTCGAGCAGTACCAGAAGGTCCGCTGACCCGTCCGACGCCCGCCCGCCCGCACCACGCCGCACGACGCCGCACGACGACAAGGAAGCCACCCATGAGCACCGCCCAGGTCGAAGCCGACAACCAGATCGTCACCCTCGAACGCAGAGGCCATGTGGCAGTGGCGACCATCCGTCGCCCGGACGCGATGAACGCGGTCAACTCGGCCGTCTCGGTCGGCCTCGGTGCGGCCCTGGCCGAGGCTGATGCGGACGAGGACGTACGCGTGCTGGTGGTCACCGGAACGGGGCGGGCGTTCTGCGCCGGCGCGGATCTGAAGGCGCTCTCCCGGGGCGAGCGGGTCGACGACCCCGACCATCCCGAGTGGGGCTTCGCCGGCTACGTACGCCATTACGTCTCGATCCCGACGATCGCGGCGGTCAACGGGTTCGCCCTGGGTGGGGGCACCGAGATCGTCCTCGCCTCCGACCTGGCCGTGATCGACGAGGGAGCGCAGCTCGGTCTTCCTGAGGTCAGGCGTGGGCTGATGGCCGCGGCGGGCGGCGTGATCCGCACGCAGCGGCAGGTGCCGCTCAAGCACGCCCTCGAGATCGCGCTCACCGGCGACCCGGTGGGCGCGGAGCGGGCTGTCGAGCTCGGCCTGGCCAACCGGGTGGCCCCGAGCGGAACCGCGCTCGAGGTCGCTCTGGAGCTCGCTGACCGCATCGCCGCGAACGCGCCGCTGTCGGTGGCGGCGACCAAGGAAGCCGTTCACCGCACCCTCGCAGCCGGTTCCGACTGGGACGGGGAGCCCTGGGAGATCAACGACCGGGCGATGGCCCGGATCATGCGCTCCGAGGACTTCAGAGAAGGCACCCGGGCATTCGCCGAGAGACGCGATCCTGAGTGGAAGGGCCGCTGACATGGCCGACGTCGAGCTGGTCGACGGGGTCCGGCGGCTCGTCATCGTGGGCGCGTCGCTGGGTGCCGCGCGTGTCGTGGAGGAGGCGCGCCGGATCGGTTTCGACGGCGAGATCACCGTCATCGGCGAGGAGCCGCACGGACCCTACGACCGTCCGCCGCTCACCAAGGAGTTCTTAGCCAAGGAGTTCAGGACGGGCGAGGACGACCCCGCGCCGTTCTGGCACCTTCCCGACCCTGAGTCGCAAGGTGTCAAGCTCTTCACGGGCACGAAGGCGCTCTCCCTGGACTCCCGCAACCGGCGGGTACGCACCGACAAGTGGGACATCGACTACGACGCGCTGGTGATCGCCGTGGGTGCGCAGCCTCGGCCCCTCGACGTCGAGGGCGCCCAGCTGGAGGGGGTCACCACGCTGCGTACGCTGGACCAGGCACGCGCCATCAGAGAGGCCCTCGAGCCGGGCGTACGCGTCGTCGTCGTGGGAGCCGGCTTCATCGGCGGCGAGGTCGCCTCCAGTGCTCGAGCCCGCGGCGCGGACGTGACGTTGGTCGAGGCCCTGGAGCTTCCCCTGGTGGGTGCGGTGGGCTCGCTCGTCGCCGAGCGCCTCGCCTATCTGCACCGGCAGTACGACGTCGAGCTCCTCACGCGCACCAAGGTGCGCCAGATCCGTGGCCACGGCCGGGCGGAGAAGGTGTCGCTCAGCGACGGCACCACCGTTCCGGCCGACCTCGTGGTGGTGGGCATCGGTGTCGAGCCGGCCACCGGATGGCTACGCGGCTCAGGAGTGGCGATCAGCGATGGGGTGGCCTGCTCGCCCTACCTGGAGAGCACGGTCCCCGGTGTCTACGCCGTGGGCGACGTCGCCCGGTGGGTCAATCCGTGGAATGGTCTGTCGACCCGGATGGAGCACTGGACCTCCACCGGGGAACAGGCCGAGTTCGTCGTGCGCAACGCGCTGACCACCGACCGCCGGCCGTGCAGCATCACGCCGTACTTCTGGTCGGAGTGGTACGGCCACAAGCTCCAGCTCCTCGGCGAGCCGGCCGACGAGGTCGAGCTCGTCGGCCATGGTGGCGCCACCGACCCGTTCCTCGCCCAGTACCGCTACGACGGCCAGCTGGTAGGTGCCTTCGGCTTCGACCGCACCGGCCCGCTCATGAAGCTGCGCACGGCCGTCTCCGAGCGGCTCTCGTGGCAGTCGATGCTGCGCCGGCCCGAGGGCACCGCAAGGACCTGACCCGCCGGTGCCCGTTGGGTCGGCGGCGTACATTCATAGCTCGAGATATCTAAAATCATTAGTTAAGAGGAGGTATGTCGTGACGGACGACGTCAGCATCGACCGCGAAGCGCGGATCAGGCGTGCTCTGGACCACCTTCGCAACGACACGACCGATCAGTTCGAGAAGGTCGAGCCGTTCGAAGCACACGAGTTCACCGACCCCGAGCTGGCGGCACGGGAGCGCGACCTGATCTTCGGCCGGGTGCCGACGATCGTTGCCCATGGATCCGAGATCGTGAAGACGTACGACTTCAAGACCGTGCAGCTGCCGCGCAACAACATCATCATCACCCGTCAGCGCGACGGGGGTGTCAAGGCTCTGGTCAACCTCTGCCGCCACCGCGGCGGCCTCCTGGAGGGGGACCCCTGCGGCAAGCGCCGGCTCTTCTCGTGCCCGTACCACCGCTGGTCCTACGACATCGACGGCACGCTGCGAACCATCACCCGGGACACTACGGTCGGAGACCTCGACCAGGCCGATTACGGGCTCGTCGAGCTCCCTGCCGAGGAGCGCCACGGCTTCGTCTGGGTCGTGGACAATGCCGACGCGGAGATCGACGTCGCCTCCTGGCTGGGGCCGGAGATGGACGAGATCCTCGCCGGCTACCACCTCGACGGACTCGGCTGCATTCGCGCCGAGGGCTTCGAGGAGCCGGTGAACTGGAAGGTGATGCAGGACGCCTTCCTGGATGGCTACCACATCCAGTACGCCCACCCGAACTCTGCCGCGAAGTACATCCACACCAACGTGATGGTCTTCGAGGACTTCGATCGGCACTGCCGGTTCATCGCGCCCCGTAAGAGCATCGACCGCTGGCTGGAGGAGGAACCGGGTGACCGCAGTCTGGTGGACGACGTCACCGAGACCCACTTCCTCGGTCCGAACAGCACGCTGCTCAAGCAGCCCGACCACTTCCAGCTGCTCACCTTCCGCCCGCATCCGACCTCGCCGACCCACTCCGTCATGGAGATGCGCCTGATCGTGCCGTCGGCGGAGGAGGCCGGGATCACGCAGGAGCGCTGGGAGTACCTGTGGGAGAAGAACTGGCAGATCCTCCTCGCCGTGCTCCACGCCGAGGACTTCCCGGTGCTGCGTGACTCTCAACGCGCCCTGGGCAGCAGCGATGCCGGGTCCATGGTGCTGGGTCGCAACGAGGTCGCCAACCAGGTGTTCCGGCGCCTGCTCAAGCGCCTCCTGGCCGAGGCGGACGACGCATGATCACCTACGCATGGCGTACGACGCTCGCCGGCGCCGAGCTGGAGGACGTCGAGAGCCTGCTCGAGCAGGCGGTGGAGTATGACGCCGAGGCGGGTTTCTCGACCGCCACCCCGGCCGCGGCGGGACGCGGGGAGGTCCATCACCTGCTGGTCTCGATCGCACCGCCCGGAGAGCGGGGGAGCGTTGCGCTCGACCGGTTGCCGGATGTGCCCGTGGTGGCCTATCTGCGCCTCGACGTGCTCGGTGACGTTGCCGACGTCCAGCTCGTGGTGCGTCCGGAGTTCCGTTCCCATGGAGTGGCGACGTTGCTGGCCGAGCTCCTCGACGAGCAGCCGACCGGGTGGTCCTCGATCGCCGGCGTACGCCGCCTCCGGGCCTGGTCGCACGGCGCCCACCCCGCCGCTGAACGGATGGCACGGCGGTTCGGCGCTCGTACGGACCATGCGCTCTTCAAGACCCTGCGGTTCATCGGAGGGTCCCGTCCCTTCGCCGGGGACGGTGCGGGGGTGGCCGTCGAGGCCGCCCCTGATGGTCCGGCCGAGATGGTCGAGGGGCATCTGACCGGCATCGCGCCCGGCGAGCGATCCGTGCTCGCTCGGGGGCGGACCCGCTTGGCCACTCCTGTCGGAAGTGTTCTCGTCGGCGTCGATGGGCCCGATCCGGCCGGGCAGTCGGCCTGTATCGCCCTCGACCCTGAGGACGCGAGTGCCGGCGACCTCCGAACCCTGCTGGCAACGGCGCTCCTGCGCGTTCAGGCCGACGGCGCCCGGGTTGCCCAGATGTACGTCGATGCGCTCTCCGAGGCCTTCGTGGGCGCCTCCAGGGAGCTCGGATTTCAGCATGACCAGTCGGACCTTCTCTACGTCAGGCCCCTCTGAGAACGGATCGCCACGCCGTGTGCCGGGCAGGGCATTGACCGCTTAAACCTAATTGTATAAGTTTTGCGACTGTGAGGGGCGCCACACCGGCTCCCTCGTGCAGCAAGTGAACGAAGGACATGTGATGCGTGCATTCAGGAACTTGATCGGCGGCGAATGGATCGACGCCGAGGGCGTGCTCCCTGCCGACGACCCGTCCACGGGCGAGGTCTACGGGATGGTCCCGGACTCCGACGCCGCCACCGTCGACGCCGCCGTCCGGGCCGCGCGGACAGCTTTCGACGGACCCTGGGCCCGCATGTCGGTCGGTGACCGCGCCGAGGCGCTGCGCCGTCTGGCCGGTGTGCTGGAGAAGCGATTCGACGCGCTGGTCGAGGAGCTGATCATGGACACCGGCGCGACGGCTCGGTTCGCCCCGATGCTGCAGGTGGGCGCGCCTCTTGCCCATCTGCGCGACTTCGCCGACATGGCCCACCACCTGGACACCCCGGAGTCCTTCCCGCTTCAGGCGGGACCGGCGCTGGGCCAGTGGGAGCTGCACCGCGAGCCGGTCGGAGTGGTCGGGGCGTTCACGCCCTACAACTTCCCGCTCTTCATGACGGTCTGGAAGATCGCACCGGCGCTGCTCGCCGGCAACACGGTGGTCCTGAAGCCCTCACCGCTGACCCCGATCGGACCCGAGGCCCTCGCGGCCGCCAGCCTGGAGGCAGGCATTCCGGCCGGCGTGATCAACCTGGTCCACGGCGACCGAGTCGCCGGCGAGGCACTGGTCGCCCACCCCGACGTGGACCTGGTCAGCTTCACCGGCAGCACTGCGGTCGGGACCCAGGTGATGGCCTCGGCCGCCGCGACCGCCAAGGACGTCATCCTCGAGCTCGGCGGCAAGTCGGCCGGCCTGGTGCTGCCCGACGCCGACGCCGAGCTGACCGTGCGCGGCATGCTCTTCTCCAGCATGATGCACGCCGGCCAGGCCTGCGTGGCTCTGACCCGGATGCTGGTGCCGGACTCGCGCTACGACGAGTTCGTCGAGCTGCTCGAGCAGCGGGCCAAGGTGCTGAACGTCGGCCATGCCGCCGACTTCGCCACCGATGTCGGCCCGGTCATCTCGGACGCCGCCCGCATCAAGGTCGAGAAGTTCGTCGCCGCCGGGCTGGAGGCAGGTGCCCGCGCGATCGTCGGTGGTGACGCCCCCGCGGGCGTGCCCGCCGGCGGCCACTACGTCAGCCCGACCGTCCTGGTCGACCTCGACAACGACAACCCTGCCGCGCACGAGGAGATCTTCGGGCCGGTGCTCTCGGTGATCCGCTACTCCGATGTCGAGGACGGGATCCGGATCGCCAACGACACCCGTTACGGCCTCGCCGCCGCGGTGTGGGGCAACGACCTGGTCAGGGCCCGGGAGGTCGCCCTGCGGATGCGGGGTGGGCTCACCTGGATCAACGACGCCGCCCAGGCGGACGTGACCAAGACCCCGCTCGCCGGGCGCGGGATGAGCGGCGTCGGCCAGGAGAACGGTCGCGACGGCCTCCTCGCCTACACCAAGGTCCGCAGCCTCTACACGGCCCTGGACCGCGACATCGACCTGCGCGCGTACGGCGTCGTGGGCAGCGAATGGGAGTGAGCATGAGCGACCACAGCCAGGCATCGATCGATCGTCAGCTCTGCAAGGGCCACGGCCGCTGCTACATGTCGGCGCCCGCGGTCTTCGACTCCGACGACGAGGGATTCGGCGTCGTGGTCGGCGAGGCCACGACACCGGGCGACACCGCCGCCCTCGAACGCGCCGTCAACAACTGTCCGGAGCGCGCGATCGCGTTCGCGTCCTCCGCAGCCACGCACTAGCCCACCCGGAAGAAGGAGACACCGTCATGAGCGAGCTCAAGGACGCCGAGAGCCCGGAGATCCAGACCGATTTCGACATCCACTCACCCGACATCGCCGACACCGTCTATGACGTCTACGCCGAGATGCGGAGCAAGTGCCCCGTGGCCCACAGCTCGCACTACGGCGGGCACTGGGTCGCGACGAAGTACGACGACATCCAGGAGGTCCTGAAGAACCCGACGGTCTTCTCCAGCGAGTCGGTCAACGTGCCCGGCACCATCGGGCAGGACGGGCCGATGATCCCGATCGAGGTGGACCCGCCCGACCACGGCATCTACCGCAAGCTGATCAACCCGCTGTTCTCGCCGAAGCGGATGGCGGCGCTGGAGCCCCAGATCCGTGACATCGCGAACGAGCTCATCGACCAGATGCTGGAGAACAAGCAGGTCGACTTCATCCAGGCCTTCGCCAAGGAGTTCCCGAGCCGGGTCTTCCTGGCGATGATGGGCTGGAACCTCGAGGACAGCGCCCGGTTCAACCACTGGGCCGACACCATCGTGCTGGGGGAGCCGGGCGCAAGCGAGGAGCGCGCCACCGAGGTGCGCATGGCGGCCGCGATGGAGGTCTACGCCTACTTCGGCGAGATGATCGACGAGCGTGCCGAGTCCGGTGATGCCGACGACATCACCCAGATCCTCATCAACGGCACCTTCGAGGACCGCGAGCTGACTCAGTTCGAGGTGCTCAACATCCTGTTCCTCTTCCTCATCGGCGGACTGCACACCGTGCAGGGCCAGCTGGCCCACTCGGTCATCTACCTCGCCGAGCACCCCGAGGTGCGCAAGCAACTCGTCGACGACCCCGGGCTGGTGCCCACCGCGGTCGAGGAGATGCTCCGCTGGGAGTCGGCGGTCTGTCCCGCCAGGGTCGTCAAGGAGGACTACGTCCTCGACGGCGTACAGCTGAAGGCCGGCGACAAGATCCTGATCCCGTTCGGCTCGGCCAACCACGACACCAGCGTGTATCCCGACGCCGATGTGGTCGACCTGACCCGCGACCCCAACCCGCACCTCGCCTTCGGGGCCGGAAACCACCGGTGCGTCGGCTCCCACCTGGCCCGGCTCGAGCTGAGGGTCGCCTTCGAGGAGCTGCACCGCCGGATCCCGGACTACCGGCTGGACCCCGACAACGCGCCGGAGCGGCACCTGAGCCAGGTCAAGGGCGTGGTCTCGCTCCCGCTCATCCTCGGCGAGTCCCTCTGACCCGCCGCACCACAACTCGCATCCCACAACAAAGGAGTACCCGAGATGACCGTCAAGTTCGGAACCGTGGAGTTCTACCAGGCGATGGGCGATGCCCTCAACAGCGACCCGGTCTGGGCCGACAAGGGCAAGAACATCGACTTCAACATGGCCTACAAGTACGAGGCACCGCTCGAGGGCCAGTTCTTCGTCAGCTTCGACAAGGGCCAGGTGACCGCCGTACGTGACGCCAGCCAGGAGGACCTCGACAACGCCGACTTCCTGATCAGCGGCTCCAGCGACACCTGGAAGGGCTGCTTCGACGGAAGCATCAACCCCACCGTCGCGATGACCCGGGGCAAGCTGCGCGTGCGCGGCAAGATGGCGCAGATGCTCAAGAACATGCCTGCGTTCATGTACATCCAGGAAACCATGGCCAAGATCGACTTCGAGTGAGGATCTGAGCAGATGAAATCACGAGCAGCGGTTCTCCTCGACGGCCCCGGCAAGTGGGATGTCATCGAGGTCGAGGTCGACGAGCCCAAGGAGTTCGAGGTCCTGGTGCGGTTCACGCACGCAGGTCTGTGTCACTCCGACGATCATTACGCCCAGGGGGACGTCCCCGCGATGGCCTACCCGTTCGCCGGCGGCCACGAGGGCGCCGGCATCGTGGAGAAGGTCGGTCCGGGCGTACGCGACCTGAAGGTCGGCGACCACGTGGTGGCCGCCTTCATCCCCGGCTGTGGGCGGTGCACCTGGTGTGCCCGCGGCATGCAGAACCTGTGCGACAACGGCGCCTACATGATGATGGGCACCCAGCTCGACGGCACCTTCCGCCTGCACACCGAGGATGGCACCGACGTCGGTCAGTGCTCTCTGGTCTCGACGTTCTCCGAGTACTCCGTGCTTCCCGAGTGGGGCGCGATCAAGATCGACGACGACATCCCGCTCGACATCGCCGCGCTGATCGGCTGCGGGGTTCCGACTGGGTGGGGTTCCTCGGTCAACGCCGCCCAGGTACGTCCTGGCGACGTTGTCGTGGTCATGGGCATCGGCGGCATCGGGATCAACGCGGTCCAGGGCGCCAAGTTCGCCGGCGCCTCGCACATCCTCGCCGTCGACCCGGTGGAGTTCCACCGGGAGAAGGCGCTCGAGCTCGGTGCGACCGAGGCGTTCGTCAACATCGCCCAGGCCACCGACCGTGCCCAGCAGCTCACCAACGGCCAGGGCGCCGCCTCGGCGATCGTGACCGTCGGCGTCGCCAACGGCGAGCACGTCGCCGAGGCCTTCGGAGCGATCCGCAAGGCGGGCACGGTGGTGCTCACCAGCATGTGCAACGTGACCGAGTACGGCATCCCGGTGAGCCTGTTCGAGCTGGCGATGTACCAGAAGCGGATCCAGGGGTCGCTGTTCGGGATGATGCAGCCCACCCGGGCGGTGCCGGACATCCTGGAGCTGTGGCGCCAGGGCAACATCAAGCTCGAGGAGCTCATCACCCGTCGTTACGCCCTGGAGGAGATCAACCAGGGCTACGAGGACATGCACGCCGGGGTCAACCTCCGCGGTGTCATCGACTACTCCGCCTGACGAGCCGACATGACCCACGTCGTCACCCGAGCCTGCTGCAACGACGCCAGCTGCGTACCGGTCTGCCCGGTCAACTGCATCCACCCGACACCGGACGAGGCGGACTACGGCACCGCCGAGATGCTCTACATCGATCCCGCTGTGTGCATCGACTGTGCCGCCTGCGTCGAGGTGTGCCCGGTCGGTGCGATCAGCGCCGACTACGACCTCGCCGCCGACCAGGAGCCGTACGAGCAGATCAACGCCTCCTGGTTCGACGGTGACGGGCGCCGCGACTACGCGCAGGATCCCGTCCAAGCCCGGTCCACGACCTGGACCGGACGGACGGGGGAGCAGCTTCGGGTGGCGATCGTGGGATCCGGTCCGGCAGCGTCGTACGCGGCCGAGGAGCTGTTGTCGAAGCGCGGCCTCGACGTCGCCGTCGACATGTTCGAGCGGCTGCCGATCCCGGGCGGGCTCGTCCGCTTCGGGGTCGCTCCCGACCACCAGGACACCAAGCAGACGTCGGTCGCCTTCGCGCGAACACTGAAGCGGAAGGGCCTGCGGCTCTTCCTCAACACCGAGGTGGGGCGGGACATCACCGTCGACGAGCTGCGCGCCGGCTACCACGCCGTGATCGTCGCTGTCGGCGCGCTCGACGACCGTCGCCTCGGCATCCCGGGGGAGGACCTTCCCGGCAGTCACTCGGCGACCGAGCTGGTCGCCTGGTACAACGGTCATCCCGACTTCGCCCACCGCACCTTCGACCTGTCCAGCGACCGTGCTGTTGTCATCGGCAACGGCAACGTCGCCCTCGACGTGGCCCGGATCCTCGCCTCGGACCCGGAGCGGCTGGCGGGTACCGACATCGCCGACCATGCGCTCGCGCAGCTGAGGGAGAGCAACATCCGCGAGGTCGTCGTGGTCGGTCGTCGGGGGCCCCAGGAGGCGGCGTTCACCACCAAGGAGCTGCTCGGCCTGATCCAGACGCCAGGGATCGACGTCGTCGTACGCGGCGAGGAGCTCGCTCTCGCCGAGCCGGCACCTCTCGGGTCCGCCGCGGCAGAGAAGCAGCGACTGCTGCAGGAGCTGCTCGCTCGCCCACTGACCGCTCCGCGCCGTGTGGTGCTCCGCTTCCTCGCCTCGCCCGAGAGCGTCCTCGGCGAGGACTGGGTCTCGGGGATCCGGCTGCAGCACAACCGGCTCGAGGCCGACGGTTCCGGCACGGTCCGCCCGGTGCCGACCGGCGACCTCGAGGAGCTCGCGTGCGGACTGCTCCTCCGGTCGATCGGCTACCGCGGGTCAGCGGTGCCGGGCATGCCCTTCGATGACGTACGTGCCGTGGTGCCCAACGTCGATGGACGCGTGGACGAAGCCGGTGAGACGGTTCCGGGGCTGTTCGTGACCGGCTGGATCAAGCGAGGCCCGAGCGGGGTCATCGGAACCAACAAGCAGTGCGCCCGGGAGACCGTCGGCCACCTGCTGGACGACTTCGACGCGGGTAGGTTGCCCTCGCCACAGGACCCCGCGGACGACATCGAGGCGCGGCTGCCCGGCCATGTCGGGTTCGACGGCTGGCGCCAGATCGACACCTATGAGACCGGTGCCGGCAGGGCGGCACGACGCCCGCGCGTGAAGCTGGTCGACGTCGAGGAGATGCTCGCCGTGGCGCGGTCAGGAGCCGGCGCATGAGTCTGGATCCACGTACCCCTGTTCTCGTCGGCGGCGGGCAGCTCAACCAGCGATCAGAGCCTGTGGAGCCGGTCGACATGATCGTCCGGGCGGCTCGGCTCGCGGCCGCGGACGCCAGTGCCGCGGAGCTGGTCGAGCGCATCGACTCGATCCGCATCGTCGGGATGCTGTCGTGGCGCTACCGCGACCCGGGTCTGCTCGTGGCCCAGCGGCTGGCAGCTCGGGTGCGGCACACCGTCTACACCGGCCACGGGGGAAGCCATCCTCAGGCCCTGGTCAACGACGCCGCCGAGGACATCGCCTCCGGGCGCTGCGATGTCGTGCTGGTCGGCGGTGCTGAGGCATGGCGGACCCGGATGAGCCTCAAGGCCCGCGGCGAGCGACCCGACTGGACACGGCAGGACGACTCCGTGCCGGTTCCCGAGACCCGTCCCGACGTCCCCATGAAGGATCCCACCGAGGTCGCGGCGGGCCTGGACCGTCCGGCCTACGTCTATCCCCTCTTCGAACAGGCGATCCGGGTCGCATCCGGGCGCAGCATCGACGAGCACCGAGACGTCATCGCAGGACTGTGGGCGCGCTTCAATCAGGTCGCGGTGGGCAACCCCGACGCCTGGGTGCAGCGCCCCTGCACGGCCGAGGAGATCGCCACCGCCTCACCGGCCAACCGGATGGTCAGCTCGCCCTACACGAAGCTGATGAACTCCAACAACAGCGTCGAGCAGGCCGCCGCCGTCCTCGTCTGCTCCGTCGAGGCAGCCCGTCGCTACGGTGTGCCCGAGGACCGGTGGGTCTTCCTTCGCTCGGGGAGCGAGGCCTCCGACACCGCCCAGATCGCGGCGCGTCCGAGGCTCGATGCCTCGCCCGCGATCGCCGCGGCC
This sequence comes from Nocardioides sp. YIM B13467, assembly GCF_042788075.1. Taxonomy (NCBI): domain Bacteria; kingdom Bacillati; phylum Actinomycetota; class Actinomycetes; order Propionibacteriales; family Nocardioidaceae; genus Nocardioides; species Nocardioides sp. YIM B13467. Next base: position 1,619 of record NZ_JBHZPJ010000026.1, on the reverse strand, counting down.
GGCCGGACCGCGCTCGAGCTCGCGGGCCTCACCCTCGATGACCTCGGACCGGTCGACATCTACTCCTGCTTCCCCTCCGCCGTGCAGGTCGCCGCCGATGCGCTCGGGCTGTCCATCGACGACCCTGCTCGCCCGCTCACCGTCACCGGCGGCCTCACGTTCGCCGGGGGGCCGTGGAACAACTACAGCACCCACGCCATCGCCACCATGCTGGGCGAGGTGCGTCGCACCCAGCGGCCGGGGCTGGTCACCGCCAACAGCGGGTATCTGACCAAGCACGCCGTCGGCATCTACGCGCCCACGCCCGGGGACGGGTTCCGTCGGGCCTCGGCGCAGGCACAGGCCGACGCGGTCGCTCCCACTCAGGTGGCCCCGACCTACACCGGGCCCGCCGAGCTGGAGGCATGGACCGTCGCGCACGACCGCGAGGGCCGGCCGGTGACGGCGATGGCCGCGCTCCGTACGCCCGGAGGCGCCCGCACGCTGGCGCGATCGGAGGCCCCCGAGGTCGTCCAGCGTCTGACGACCGAGGACCTGGCCGGCGCCAAGTTCGATGTCTCGGCAGATGCCACCTTCGACCCGTCCTGAAATTCCTACGCGAGGAGAGCTCCGATGACCGCAACCACACCCGACTTCGAGACCACCTACCGCCGTCACGTCGACGGGGTCGTCGCCGGCGACCTGAAGGCGGTGCTCGCCGACATGGCTCCGGGCACGGTCCCCGCGGTCTTCGTCGGTGTCCGGGTCCCGCGCGAGGACGTCGACGGCGCCGAGATCGTCTCGGTGCGGGTCGACGGCGACCGGCGCGTGGGCGAGGCTGTCTACACCACCCCGGACGGCACCATCGGCCTGCGCTCGGGCTGGGCGCTCGTCGACGGCGTCTGGAAGGCTGACATCCTGGAGAACTTCGACCCGTCGAGCGCACGATGACGGCTGCTGCGCCAGAGACCCTTCCGGCGGGCCCCGCCCTCGATGAGAGCGATCGGCCCTTCTGGGAAGGGCTGCGGGACGACCGACTGCTGCTGCCGCGGTGTGCTGCCTGTGGGCAGTGGCGCCCGCTCGGTAGAGCGATGTGCGCGGCGTGCTGGTCCTTCGACACCGACTGGGCTCCGGTCGCCCCCGAGGGCACCGTCCACACCTGGGTGCGCAGCGCCCGCGCCTTCATGAGCGAGCTCGACGTCCCCGTCCCGTACGTCACGGTCCTGGTGCGGCTCGACGACGCGCCCGTCCGACTGCTGGGCATCCTCCTCGGCGAAGATCCGCGTCCGGCCATCGGAGACCGTGTCACCGGAGTCGTCCAGCAACCTACGAATGCCGAGTGGCCGGTGCTCCGCTGGCGTCTCACGGGCGGGGAGGACCGATGAGCCTGCGAGGGACGACCGCGGTGGTGGGGGTCGCCGACATCCACCACCCACGTGGCAAGGCGCCGGGCGGCGAGCGTGAGCTCGTGCTCCAGGCGATCCTGGAGGCATGCGCCGACGCGGGGATCTCACCGCGAGACGTCGACGGGTTCACTTCCTACGCCGGGGGCGAGCACAGCGGACCCGTGCTCGCAGCCGACCTCGGGATCCGCGAGCTGCGCTGGTCGAGCATGGTCTGGGGTGGGGGAGGTGGAGGCG
>NZ_JBHZPJ010000025.1:0-36813 GCF_042788075.1 Nocardioides sp. YIM B13467 | reverse complement strand
GCGGCCCCGCGACGCTAGAGCGGCACGGCGTTCGACCTCGAGCCCGACGATCATTGCAGTGTGCTGGATCAGGACGAGGTCTGCGTGTTCCTGATCCTCGAGCACGCGCACGGCAAGTGCGGCTTCGTCGCCCGCACCCACCGGGACCAGGAGTAGGGAACCAGTTTCGGTTGGCAGACGGCTGAAGCCAGGCAGCCGACCTTGGTGCTCACGCGCCCTGCCAACGGTAGCTTCTCGCAGGGAGTCACTGAGCGCGACTGGTGACGGAACGAGCTCGCGCCCGTGCCGGATGTCGACGACGTTGAGAACGGCGCCGAGCTCCTTTCCGAGAAGCCTGAGCAGGTCTGCCTCATCCTCCAACTCACGAGACTGAGAGCGACGTAAAACGTCGTACAGACGCAAAACTCGCGAGGCTCGAGACCCGGATCTGTCCCGGTTTCGCTCAGCAACGACACGAGCGATGGTTACGAAGGGAAGACTTCGAGCTGTGAACAAGACCGGAAACGAAAGCTCGTCCGCCACGGCGATTGCCTCGGGCGTTAGCGCCGGCGCTACAAAGCCCTCGGCGAGGGTCAATGCCGCGATGCCCGCCTCCGCGAGATGACGGATGAAGTCGACTTGTTCAGAAGCAGCAGGCGGGAAACCGTATCCATCCGTCATCAACAGATCCCCGTTTTCCATCCAGTTCCACGGATCTGAGACCTCGCACGTGTGCGCCCAAGTCACTGGACGTTCAAGTCCTCCGCGACCAGCGATCAGCCGAGTACGGATGAATGGATCATCCACGAGTTGGCCGACAGTTAAGCGCATTCGGTCATGATCGCACGAGACGTCCGGAATCAGCGTCGCCATTGGGACAAACCGATCGATTTCCCTGCGGCCGTACGGCATTCAGGCATGGGCACGCGCGCCCAATTCAAGCGCCAACACACCAACAACGATCAACAACATGCCTATGACCTGCACCGGGGCCAGCGTCTCTCCCAACCAAAGTGCCCCGACCAGGGTGATGACGACAATGCCGGTCGCAGACCACAGCGCGTAGACCACAGCTACATCCAAACCGCGCTGGAGCACCAAGGAAAGGAGAAGGAACGCGAAGGCATATCCCCCTACCACCAATAGGCTCGGCCCAAACCTTGTGAAGCCGTTCGAGGCCCTCAACGAGAGCGTCGCTACGACCTCGAACGCGATCGCCACGGCCAGGAGTCCGTACGCTGTCATCTCTCTGCCATCCTTCAAGGTAGATTGGACTATCGTCGAAAATTGAGAACGATTAGTCGTTTCCGACAAGATGACGTGACCCTCAGGATTGTTTATCTCCTTCCCGAAGCGCATGGTCCGATCCCAATCGAATTGATCTACCATATGCCGCCGCCAAGGGGGAACTGACGCGATAATCCCCATCGGTGATTGATAGCAAGAACCTCACCCATTATTGCGTAAAGGGCGGACACGTCATGTCCTTCCTCCTTGGTGCGGACGAGATTTGCTGATCACGAGGAATGGTGAAAGTTGTACGCGCTTCTTGGTCCGCGCCTTCCTGCAAACCACTAGGGCGCCTTCCAGTCCAAGCTCGAGAACGCCTGAGCATCAGACACATGCAGGCACCACATCACGTGGTCGGGACGCCCGGTACCGACGGTGCCTCGTCCAGGTCAGGGTCAGAGTCCTCCGCCATTGCCGCAGCTTCGTCGAACGCCTTGCGAGCGGCCTCGACGATCTGCTGGTAGCCCGTGCACCGGCAGAGATTGCCGGAGATGACCTCGCGGATCTCGGCGTCGCTCAGTCGACGTGCCTCGTTGTAGACAGGGAGCAAGGTCATGAGCATCCCTGGTGTACAGAAGCCACACTGTAGGCCGTGGCATGCCGAGAACGCTTCTTGGAGCCCGTGCATGGCGGAGCCACAAGCAAGCCCCTCGACTGTGGTCACCCGACATTTATCGCCCTGGACTGCCAGCATCGTGCAGGATCGCACAGGTTCTCCGTCCAACAGAACTGTGCAACTGCCGCAAACACCGTGTTCGCACCCCACGTGCGTGCCGGTGAGGCCAAGTTCGTGGCGCAGGAAATCGGACAAGAGCATCCGTGGCTCGACTTCGCGCTCGTACCTCTCGCCATTGACGGTCAGATGGGTCTTCACGCAGATCTCCTCTCGATGTCGGCGCCGGCAAGGTCGAACGCCTGAAGAAGGGCACGCCGCAATGACTCCGCTACGACCGCCCGTCGGTACTCCTTGCTTCCATGCACGTTGGCCTCTGGTGCGAGCAATTTCGCCGCCAGGGCGACGGCGGTCTGAACGGCAGGTTCATCAACATGGCGACCAACCAGCTCGGCCTCCAATCCCTCGGCGAGGGTAGGGCCCGGCCCAGCTGCGATCAGCCCCGCGCGAACGGACGTGCACCGTCCCTGCACGTCCACAGTCGCGCTCACTGCCGCTCCCCCGATCGCATAGTCGCCCGTCCGTCGCGCGAACTCCGAAAACCCCCAGCGCGTCAGGTCGTTGGCTGCCGGCACCTCAACAGCGACGACCAGTTCTCCGTGCTTGAGGGCGGTCTGGAAATGCGACCCAAAGAAATCGACACCCGCAATGCGCCGCTCGCCATCGCGCGACAAGGTCACGACTGTGGCTCCAGTGGCAAGGAGCACGGCTGGAAACTCAGCTGCACTGTCGGCGTGAGCGATTGCTCCCCCAAACGTACCGCGGTTGCGAATCTGGGGATGCGCCACCCACGAGGCAGCTGACGAGAGCAAAGGGACGGCGTCACGGACCACTGGGCTGTGCTCGATATCCGCGTGCCGGGTCAGGGCGCCGATGGTGAGCGTGCCGTCAAGATTCTGAACGGTTCGCAACTCAGCAATTCGCGAGATATCCACAAGCAGGGTGGGACTTGCGAATCTCAGGCTCAGCAGTGGGATGAGGCTCTGCCCCCCGGCGATGAACTTTGCGTCCTCGTCGGTCTCGACGAGCCCGATCGCGTGCTCAAGGGACTCCGCAACGGCGTATTCGAAAGGCGGGGGCTTCATAGGAGCACCTCCGGGACCTGTTCCCCATGTCGCTGGCAAGGCCGGTCTGCACTAGTCATCGGTGACCCTTCTGTCTGACAACTGCTCCAAGGAGTTTGACTGCCCGGAGCAGAACCCACCACTGCGCACTCCGGCAAAGACAGCGGCGGATTCGTCACGAGATGACAAACGAGCGAACGGCGGGTGTTTGGGAGACAAACCTCGGGACCTGGTCGAGGCGCCTCATCAACGGTCGAGGACGTGCGTGGCAGGCCCGCATGCCACATCGCGAGCGACGCTGTGACTTCGTGACGGAACGCTCGCTGGAGCGCACCCCACGTCAGGTTGACGTTGGACTTTCCTCGGGTCAAACGGTCTGGCGAGGTGTCGTGTACCTACCTGAGAGTAGCGGATCGTGAGCCACAAACTGTCGGGGCGATCGAGCACCTCGTAGCCTTTGCACAGGAGTCGATCTCCGAGGCCCGGACCGTCATTGACGCGGGCAGCACGATGGACATCCGGATCCCGTGCATAGCTAGCCAGGGGACGCCCCTTGTAGGCCTAGCCGACTGGAGTTGATGTCTTCGTGACACCTGGCGCACGAAGGGTTGCGGCCACGGGAAATCGCCTGTGGCCGACTCCGGAAACGTTGCCGGAAACGATTCCGCTACGCTAGGCGGCGCACTGCCATGAGTCAAGGGAGGAAGGTGAAGCATGGTTCGTAGGGTGACACTCACGGATATCTCACGGGAGGCCGGAGTCGGGGCTGCGACAGTCTCGCGCGCCCTGGGGGACCATCCAGACGTGAGCGCAGCCACGCGCGAGCGCGTCCGCGAGGTTGCCCAGCGGCTCGGCTATCGGCCATCGGTCACGGCCCGCGCATTGCGCAGCGGCGGATATCAGACCATCAGCGCCATCGTTCCCGACGCCGAATGGGGGTGGTGGGAGCCCGTCGTGCGTGCCGCGTTCGAGGCCGCGGCGGAGGCCGGCTTTCAGCTCATGGTACATCCCGTCGCCGGTGCCGAAGGAGGTGTCGTCGCGGTTATCGATGGCCTCGTGAACGTGCCTACTGAGGGCGTGATCGTCATCGGCACTCCCGATCAACACGCAGTCCGCCAAGCATGCGACAGGATCTCATTCCCTGCGGTGGCAATCGACGACACCAGTAGGAACATCCGATTGCCAACTGTTTCACCTCGCAACCGAATGGGCGCTCGCGAGGTCGTTCAGCACCTCTTGAGCGCCGGCTATCGCAAGATCGCACTCGGACGAGCTCCGACCGACGGCGACCCTCGGTGGGGTGAAGGACTGTTCATCGAAGAGCGGGTCGCTGGCTATCTGGATGCCTTGGAGGAAGCCGGAATCAGCGTGGACGAGGACCTCATTGTCGGAAGTGCCGATGCTTGGGATGAGAGCCGCACCCTGTGGCCGGAACTCGATGCGCTCCTTACTAGCGGTCGGCGCTTCGACGCACTCTTCTGCATCGCAGACCTCATGGCGGCACCAGCGCTCCGTACCCTGCGCGCGCACGGACTACGCGTTCCTGATGACGTTGCTGTCGCGGGATTCGACGACGAGCGAGCCGCCCTGCTGCTCGATCCTCAGCTCACTACTTCGCGGCAGCCATACAGAGCGATGGGCGTCACCGCTGTCGAGCTGCTGCTGCGCGCCATCCGCGACGAGTCCGTACCGGTCGAGCGCCACGAACTCGAGACCGAACTCATTGTCAGGTCCTCGACCTGAGCAACAGCTTGCGGGCAGAGACCTCGCTAATGCGCGAGCATCGTCGGCGTCGGCGGGCAGCACCCACTATCCACACAGAGCTCCTCCTGCACCTTCGCAGGAGCGACTTACGACCGTTGAGCGTTCGGAGCTTGCTCCGCGACCTCGGGCGCCGTGTCCTGACGTCGCGGAACCTCGCTGGAGGGAGCGGTATCCATGTCAGGCGGGCTGGTGCTAGTCGCCGCTGCTCAGAGCAGAGGCCTGCTGGACCGCCTTGTCGAAGGCTGCGGGGTCGAAGTAGACGTGTTCGGTGACGACCTTGCCATCCACGACCGTGTCCACGAGGGTGGCGTACCAACGGACCGGCACGCCACTCTCCGGCGCGCCGGGTCCGACGTACCTGGCCCGGCACAACAACTCGCCAGCGACGGTCGTGCGGCTCGCGACCAGAGTCTCGAACTCCACCTCGACCTGGCCATCGGCGAACACGGAGTTGTAGCCCTCGACGTGCTCGCGGAAGGCCGCTTTGCCCCGGACCGGATCGTCCGGGAAGGGCATATCGGTGTAGACCATGTCGTCCGCAAAGCAGTCGATCAGGCCGTCGAAATCGCTGCGTGCCCATGCGGAAATCAGTCGACGGAAGAGGGCCTCGTTGTCGCGCGCGCGCTGAAGTTCCTGCTCTGCGTCCATCGCACCCGCTGCTGCTTTGGATGGTCGCAGCTGCGCCGCGTGCTCGGCCAAGAACGCGTCGATGTTGCGTGGCGGACGGCCGGTCACACGCTCGACCTCACCCGTGACAATGGCCGTATCTCCCGCGATGATGCTCTGAGAGATCCGGGTCATATAGGCGACGAAACCCTCGTTGAGACCGTCGGCGAGCATGCGTGTCTCGGCCTCGAAAACGCCCTCCTCGATAGCCTTGACGGGTTCGCCGGCGGCTGCGGAGATACGCTCCGCGAGCTGGTCGAGGCTCAATGCCTCCGGACCGGTGAGATCGAGCGCCTGACCCCCCGCCCCGCCGTTAACGAGCAGCTCCGCCGCGACGTCCGCGATGTCGCGAGCGTCGATCCACGCGGTAGCCGAGCCACCGGTGGTCATCACTATGACCCGATCATTGCGGACCATGGGGCCGAAGAACCCGTCGTCGACGATATCCTCCATGTACCAACTCGGACGCAAGATCGTCCACTCCAGCTCACTGGCCTCCACCACTCGCTCCACGTGCCGCTCGGTGATGTCGTCGGACCTGTTCTGCGTACCGCACTCGGAGAGGAACACGAGCCGACCTACGCCGGCCGCGTCCATCGCGTCCAGGAACCTGCCCACCACCTCAACGACGGCCGTGGACTCGGGCTTCACGAGGTACACAGCGTCGACGCCCTCGAGCACCGCGCCCCAGGTCGAGTCGTCGTGCCAGTCGAACAACACGGGATCGGCGCTCTCGACATCGAGCCGCTCGGGGTGGCGCGACGCGGCCCGGACCGTGGCGCCTCGAGAGACGACTCGGGGGACGACGTGTCGCCCGGTTTTGCCACTGGCGCCGACGACCAACACTCGACTCATTGCATGTCCTTTCGTTGTGCACATGACCGCGCGTCCTTGGCGGCAAGTACCCAGAGTTGACTGGCCTGACGCACGTTGCTGGGTGCCACCACGAAGATTCCATACCTCGAGGCCGGCTGAGTTGCCCGATTCCGCAGAACACTTCGGCAGGTTTGTGCATCCGCGCATGCCGCTCAAGAGCAGGGCTGCCTGCTCGGCCTTTCCGAAAATGTGCAGGAGCCGGCGTTCAGTGTCCTGGTCCAGCGGAGGACTCTCCGGGCCGACGTGATAGACCGCCTCTCGGCATAGAGAGCTTGGAGCGACGCGAGCCGTTCGTTGACAAATCCTGGGCCGATGAGCACGCGAGCGACGATGCCAGCGATCGCACGGCATTCACGTTGGCGATGTCCCTCCTGGCGGAGGATCACCGTGAGTAGAACTCTTGCCTGCGGAGTGGCATCGCCGTGCCTCAGCACCTACGGCCGCTGACGGACCCGCGCCATCTGGCAGGATCACGCAGCAGGGGTACCTTAGGCTGCCCGACTGTGGCACACACGCGTCGGAGATTCCGGGCCAGCAGGCGGAAGGAACAGGAATGAGACCCGACCTCCAAGAACTTCTTCATTCGGTCTGGCGGTCACTCGAGAGCGCGACCGCGCGCCGCACCCCGTTCACACTCGGGCACCTGGGAACGGTCGGCCGGTCCGGCGCACCGCGGGTCCGGGCAATCATCCTTCGACGCTTCGAACGGGACAGGGAATCTGTCCTGTTCGCCACGAATACTGGGGCGGCGAAGATCGCAGAGATACGTGAAAATCCGCTCGTCGCCCTCACGGTGAACAACGACGATGCTGCAGTGCAACTACGAATGGAGGGCCGTGCTGAGATCATCGAGGACTCCAATGTACGACGGTCGGCTTGGGAATCGTTGGGGCACCAGACGCGGCACCTCTACCGATCTTCATCTCCTCCCGGAACACCACTGAGCGAGCACCAAACACTTGAGCCCGCCGATGCGGAGAGCGCGCGTGGAGGCGAGGACACCGAGTTCGACAAATTCGCCTGGGTCCGAATCAACTTGGAGACACTAGACTGGCTCGACATCTCCTCGCCAGAACATGAACGCTGTCAGTTCGTGCGCGAAGGACACGGCTGGACTGGTCAACGCGTGGTGCCATAACGACCAGACCAGGTCAAACATGCCCGAACCTTGATCCCACGACGTCTGGGCTATGAGCCCGCCGAGGCACAAACCGCAGATCAATGACGGCAGTTGCTGGCGCCAATCGGACGAGAGACGGGCGTCAGAGAGACAGCCTCCAGTCGTTTCGAGAGCACGCGACCCATCCCGATCGCACCCAACCAGCCCAGGCATGTCCCCGCTGTGCCTCTCACCGCGAGGTGCCATGCGTCCAGCGCTACCGGCCAGCCAACAAACTGTTGACCTCAGGCGAATGTCCCCACGCGATCACAGCGATGTGCGCCGTGTGCAGATTGTGGCCGAGCTCTGCACGTTCGCAGGCACCCACGACGGATGTTGCTGACGATGGCGCGGGGTTTGTGATCTTGACTGCGAGACGGACGCCTGATGCTCGGCCTGGCACACGGCGATGACTTGCACCGGTCACCTCGTCATTCCACGCGGTACCCGGTCGCATTCGACGCTCAGCATCTACTCCAACCGTGAAATGCGACGACCCGGATCAACGCATAACGGTAACGGCCACTCAGATCGCCTCATGACTCAGGTCGAGGCTGACGGCAGGGTCTTCGATGGTGCTGTCGTTGGTTTCCATCGCAGCGAGGACGTCCGCCAGACGCAGCGCCACAGCGATCTCGTCCCGACGGGCGTTGATGGAGACACCGAGACGCTGCTCAATCGACCGGAGTCGATACGCGACGGTTCGCTCGTGCACATGGATCGCGTTCGCTGCCGCTGCGGCGTTCTGGCCGGCCCTGAAGTAGGCGGTCAGCGTCTCTCGGAGCAACTCCGTACGGGCCTCGGCCTCGTCGAGACCGCGCAACTCGCGCGCAACGAAGTCGCGCATCGCCTGGCGATCCCGCAGCACAAGAGCCTCGAGCGCAACCTCTTCGTACCGCAGAAGATCTCGTGGCCGGATGCGGTTGACTCGATATGCCTGCCATGCCTGACGGTGACTGAGACGGAAACCTTCCACTCCGGCGGCAACCTCGCCAATGGACAGGTACGTCTCCGGCATCGCTTTGAACGCAGCGGGATGCTCGTCCAACAGCCTCTGGAGCGAGGACGCACCGAGCCAGCCGAGCGCCGTGCCCGATGTCCCGCTCACCGAAAGGTGACGTGCCTCGAGCGCGTTCGCGATGGTGCGGATATTCGCCTCCGGAGAGCGCCCCCACGCCACCACAGCGATGTGCTCGGTGCGCAAGTTGTAGCTGAGTTGCTCGGTATCGGTCGGGACCCCACGGAGCACATCACTGACGATCGCACGTCTCTTGCGGTCTTGACTCCGGAAGAAGTATGCGTTGTGCTCTGCTTGGTACGTCGCGATCACGCTCTCGGTGACCCTGTCGTTCCACGCATAGTGGTAGTCCGAGGCCTGCCGTAGGACTGCAACCCTGCGATCGTCGTCAGGGACGACACGCATCGCCTCCTCGAGAATCGCGTTCCACACGATCGCCTGTCCGAGCCGGTACGTCTTGAGCAGCGCGTGTAGGTCGATTCCCGCCTGCGCGACGACGCGCGCTTCCTGCAAGGCCGCATCTGATGCGCGTTCAGGCAGGCGACGCCCGCTGGCGAGGCCGTCAACGATGCTCGTTACGGCGGAGACAATACTCGGCATCTCGGACTCGGTGAGGACCGGATCGTCTTTCTCGTGCCACTCAGGAACCTGGGTCAAGGCCTCCCGCTCGATCGCGCTCACGATCTCAGGGATCCGACATCGCACCGCTTCGGCGACCGCCTTCAAGTCATGATCGATCGACATCTGTTCAGCCTATTCCACGGGGCACTTCGAGGCCATGACGGGCAACCGCTATGGCGCCAAGTGGTCAAGTACCTCATCGGCCCAGTTCCGGTCGTATTTCTCGAACCGGGGGAAACCGGTCCCTGGAGCAGCGGTCCAGTGGTAGGTGACTCCCGGATTGTGCTCGGCGTAGCGGTCGCCGAGAAACAGATGCGGGCTGCCCCGCACTGGCAGCCCCGCCGCCGTCTGCCACTGACCGAAGACCTCAGCCACGCGCTCACCACGCTGCAATGCTTTAGCGAGTGCCGGCACGAATACGGTGGGGCACTCTTCGGCGACCTCGAGGATCTCGGCGTGGATCGAAATACAGCGGCTGCCCTCGTAGAAGGCCCGCCGCAGAGCGGTATCCAATGCGTCGCTGGCCCGTAGGCCCCCGACGTCCTGGCTCTTGGCCGCCTGGACGGCGGCCAGGGCAGGGACAGTGGTGACGGCGTATTCCCATTCGGCGCTTTCCCACGACCTCCAACCCAGCTCCGGAACGAGCCCTGCAATCGCCGTGATCTCAGCCTCAATCACCGGTTTCGGCGTCGGTCGCCGGTTGAACAGCTCGAGCGGGAATGCCCGGTGATCGACGACGAGGTCGATGTCGCGCTGTTGTGCACGGCTGTGGAGGGTGTGCAGAGCCAAGGTGGCCCACGGACAGCCGATGTCAGACCAAACCGTGAGTACTCCTGGCTCCTGGCTCACCAGCGCCGGGTCGTGAAACGGATTCACGTTGGCCTCGCTCATGTGGTCCGCCGACGGTACAGAATGGCCGCCATCGCAACGCCGATGATGAGCGCCCCACCGTTGACGAAGTCGTTCACATAGGGCTCCACCCCTGCGAGGTTGAGACCGTTGTTCAGCACCGCGAGGAAGAAGATGGCGACGACGGTGCCCCACACGTTGAACCGTCCCGGTCGAACGGCAGCGGCGCTGAGGAACGCAGCTGCCAGCGCGGGAGGTGTGAAGGTCGCCCCGACATTCGGCGAGGCGCCGCCCGCACGGGAGACGTAGAGGAGTCCGCCGATTGCACACAGGCCGCTACCGGCGACGAACGCGATGACTCGGATCCCGTTGACTCTGAGACCTCGCTTTGCGCTCATTTCGGCGTACCGACGAACCGGTGCCGCATCTCGCCGATGCCCTCAACCCAGGTGACGAGCTCATCACCGGGGTGCAGGAACCGCTGCGGAGACAGGCTCATGCCCACACCCCCTGGCGTACCTGTGAAGATCACGTCACCCGGGCGCAGAGTCACGGTCGCAGACAGTTGAGCCACCAGCTCGGGGATCCCGAAGACCAGGTTTCTCGTGCGGCCCCTTTGGACGACGTCGCCGTTGAGCGAGCAGCCAAGCTCGAGGTCGTCGCGGTCGGCCACCTCGTCGGTCGTTACGAGCACCGGCCCCATCGGCCCGAACCCGGGGTGGGACTTGGCGAGACTGAACTGCGGCAACGTACCCGTCATCTGGGCGGTGCGCTCGGACAGATCCTGACCGATCGTGAGGCCGGCAACGTAGTCCCAGGCGCTGTCGGCGGAAACCTTGCGGGCCTCCCGCCCTAAGACAACGACCAACTCGACCTCCCAGTCGACGTTTCCCTCGGGCAACTCGATATCGCCTGTCGGACCAGTCAGTGCGGACTGGAACTTCGTGAATGTCGGTGGAACCTCCGGTATGGGAAGCCCCGACTCGGCCGCATGATCGCCGTAGTTGAGCCCGATCGCGAAGACCTGACCGGGCGCTGGTACCGGTGACCCAAGCTGTCCCGGATCGGAAGTCGGCGCAATCGTCGCCCGCCAACCGCCAGATCGGTCGAACCTCTCGAACCACGCACGGAACTCCTCCCAGCGTTCATACACCGCCTGCGGGTCAGGATCGAACCGGCCGCCGCTCGCTATTTCCACGTCGACATCGCCCTCCGGAATTCGGACCGTCAGACGTCCTTCCACATTGGCTAGCATCATGTTGCCACCTCGATTTCCCTGCGTTCCTGTCTGCCCGGCGGTCATGTGACCGTGGAACAGGTGTCTCTCCAACATGGCGGTCCAACCGCCGTCGATCACCATCCCTGCGCGAAGTCACCCACAGCGACTTCTCGAATACGACGTGGTTCAAGTCGCGCCCGATGTCCTCGGGCCCCTCGCCGGGCGAGATCGACGATGGCGCCGGCTCCCGCCCGCGGAATTCGCCGGGATCAGAGGCTCAAGAGACCAAGGAAGATGACGTCATAGTTGGTAGTTCTGCGACAATTAGTCAGACCTGGACGGATAGACGACGGTCGCGGAGCACAGGGAATGCTTCCCGGGTCTGCTCCACGAGGTCGAGGTCAATGTCCACAGTGAGTACGTCCTCGATCTCGCCCAGTTCACCCAGCACCTCGCCCGTCGGCGCGACGACCTGGCTATGGCCGCCCATCGTCAAGCCACGGTGGGTGCCGGCGGTGTTGCACTGCAGGACCCAGGCCTGATTCTCGACGGCGCGCGCGCGGCCGAGCAACCGCCAGTGCTCCACTCGCGGGAGCGGCCACGCGGCGGGGACGATGACGAGGCCAACCTCCCGATCACCAAGGAGACGGAAGAGCTCGGGGAACCTCAAGTCGTAACACGTGGCCAACCCGACGATGGTGGTGTCCCCGGCGAACGGCACGTCGGTCACTGCGAGCTGCTCTCCGGCCTCGAGCAACCGCGGCTCGCCGTCGCCGAACCCGAATCGATGGATTTTCCGGTATGTCACGCGAAGCTCACCGTCAGGCGCGAACAACAACGACGTGTTCCACAGCCCGCGACCCTCGGGGCCGAGAGCTTCTCCCTCGGCGGCCCGTTCGATGATCGACCCACCATGCAACCAAACCTCTCGTTCGCGGGCAACCTTCGCAAGACGTCGTACGATCGGTCCGTCGAGCGCCTCAGCCAACTCGGCCCAGGTGTCTGACGCGAATCCACCTTGCGCCCAAAGCTCCGGCAGAACAACTAGGTCGGCATCGGGCAACGACTCGATCTGGGTCGCGACCCTCTCGACGCGGTCTGTGAGGGTCTCGTCGTCTCCGTAGCCGACCTGGATCAGACTAACTCGCACGATCGAGCTCATGCGGGCTTCTCCTGCTTTGCCCCGTGGATGGCATTGTGGATCTTCTCGGGAGTGAGGGGCAGATCTCGCAGGACCACCCCGAACGGGCCGAGCGCATCGTTGACCGCGTTGAGGACAGCCGCAGGGGAGGCGATCAGTCCGGACTCGCCCATCCCCTTCACCCCGGACGCCGAGTGCGATGAGGGGGACTCGAGGTGGTGGATCTCGAACGGCGGCGCGACGTCCATGGTCGGCAGGCCATAGTCGAGGAACGTCGTGGCCAGCAGCTGCCCCGACTCGTCGTAGGCAAGCTCTTCGAACACCGCAGCGCCGATGCCCTGCACCACACCGCCACGGATCTGTCCCTCCACGATGTTCGGGTTGATCACGATCCCGCAGTCCTCCACGGAAAACACCTTCTCGAACCGGACAAGGCCAGTATCGGGATCGATCTCAACAACGATGGCATGTCCACCGTTGCTAAACATCGGACGCGAGGTGTCATACGCCAGCGTGGCCTCCAAGGTGGGATCGAAGCCCTCTGGCCACGCCGACATGTCGAAGTAGATCGACGTCGCAATCTCAGCGATCGTCATCATCTTGTCCGGCACACCCACCACTGATGCCTGTCCGTCGACGAGTTCGATGTCCTCGGGCGCTGCCTCGAGCAGATGCGCAGCGACCGCGCGGACTTTCTCCCGCACCACCCCCGCCGCCCGGGCCACCGCCCCACCGGCGATCACCGCCCCACGACTGCCCACCGTGCCTGACCCGTACGCGTGCGACGTCGACGTCGCGGTATGCACGACGACTTCCTCCACCTTGATGCCCAGCGCATCAGCAGCCATCTGCGCCATCGTTGTCGCCAAACCCTGGCCCTGCGCAGTGAGCCCGATCGTCACGGTTGCTGTCCCGTTCGGATCAAGACGAACAGTGGCCGTGTCGTGATACACGTCCCCGAGACCGTGTTCCTGACTCATCGCTGTCGACTCGCCGCTGCTCTCGACGAAGCAGCTCAGACCGAGTCCGAGATAGCGGCCCTCGGCGCGAGCCTTAGCCTGGCGTTCCAGGAAGGCGGGATAGTCAACCATCTCTTCGAGGGTGTCGATCGTCGCGAGCCAACTGCCCTCGTCGTAGACGATCCCCTGAGCGTTGGTCCACGGGAAGTCCCGCACCACGTTGTGTCGCCGGAATTCGAACGGTGACATACCCACCGCTCGCGCCGCGTCGTCGGCCAGGCACTCTCGCGCCAACGTCCCGGCCATGTAGCCCACGCCTCGGTAGGCGCCCACGGGGGTCTTGTTGGTCGCAACAGCGGTGTAGGAGTACTCGACCGCCGGGACGTCGTACATGCCAGATGGGGTCACCACAGCCGCGCACCACGGCTCAACGGCCATCGACCACGGTGGGGCGTGGTAGGCGCCTCCGTCGCCGAGAGCGTGAGTGCGCACGCCGGTGATTCGTCCGGTGGTATCGAGCGCATAGGAGATATCGACGAACTGCTCGTGCGCGTGAGTCCCGGCCATCAGGTTCTCCCGACGATCCTCCACCCACTTCACCGGCCGATCCGCAGCCCGCGCCAACAGCGGGAGCAGCATCTCCTCGACGTACACGTGGGCCTTCTGGCCGAACCCCCCTCCGGTGTCAGGGGTGATCACTTCGATCCCCTGCTCGGCGAAGCCGAGATACGCCGTGAGGCAGTAACGCAGGTAGTGCGGCATCTGAGTGCCCGTCCAGACCTTCAGCTGTCGCGATGCCCATTCATAGGAAGCAATCACACCGCGCGTCTCCATCGGCGCAGCGGAAACTCGGCACGTGTAAAAGCGACCCTGGACCACCTGGTCAGCCGCGTCGAACGCCCCAGCGACGTCGCCGTACGACGCGTCGCCCGTCAAGCCAACGTTGTCGGGTAGCTGGGTATTGGCGACAGCGGTGACGGCGGCTGAGTCGTCGGCGTTGACGACGACAGGCAGCTCCTCGAAGTCCCACGCGACGCGCTCCGCAGCGTCCTCTGCGGTGTATCGAGAGTCCGCGACGACCACGGCGACAGGCTCACCGACGTAGCACACCTCATCGCGGGCCAAGAGGGGCATGGTGGTCGGATTACAGCCAGGGACCGCGAACTCACCGACCAGTCCCTCGCATTGCTCCGCCGCCTCCGCGCCGGTCCAGACCAAGACGACCCCTGCGACATCGAGCGCTCCCGAGACGTCGATCCGGGTGATCCGAGCGTGGGCCACCGGGGATCGAACGAAGGCCGCGTGCAACTCCCCCGGCAACGTGACGTCCGCCAGAAACTGCCCACGGCCGCTCAACAGACGGGGGTCCTCCGACCGCAGCACGCGGGTTCCGATCGACCGTGCGGCAACTTTCGGGACCTCGCTGTGCTCGAGTGACTCATTCATCACTGGGCTCCTTCTGTTTCCGCGGCTGCAGCTTCCTGAACGGCCTCGACGATGGTCTGGTATCCGGTGCATCGGCACAGAGACCCCGATACGGTCTCCACGATCTCGTCCCTTGAAGGCGTCGGATTGTGCTCAAGGAGCGCGGTGGCTGACATCAGGAACCCTGCCGTGCAGAATCCACATTGCAGCCCGTGCTTGTTGCGGAACGCCTTCTGAAGCGGATTGAGCTCAGCTCCATCGGCGAGGCTCTCGACCGTTCGGATGCGACGACCATCGGCTTGTACTGCGAGCATCAGGCACGAACGCGTAGGGGCGTCATCAACGAGGACCGTGCACGCGCCGCAGACCCCGTGCTCACAACCAAGCTTGGTGCCGGTAAGCACGGCATCCTCACGGATGAAGTCCGCGAGTGTCTTGCGAGCTTCGACCACACCGCGGTAAGTACGACCGTTGATTGATACTGCGACGGGAAGGTGTTCCTCCGGTGTGGCAGTCATGTCAGGCTCCCTTGCTCAGGTCGGCAACAGTGCGGCGGACAAGGGCGCCAACCAGCCGTCGGCGGTAGTCGCTGCTGCCATGAATGTCGGATATCGGTTCCACCGTCGATGCTGCGACGGATTCGGCTCGCCTGCTCGTCTCATCCCCTGCCAGGGCTCCTTCGAGCGCCTCTTCGACCGCCCCGAGTCGGGTGACGGTGCCAACCGCGCCCCCGACGCTGACCCTCGCTCCCCGGATCTTGCCTTCGGTGATCTCGGCCGTGGCTGCGACGATGGCCAGGCCGTAGTCCCCGGCCTTGCGGGCGGTCTCCTGGAAGCTCCAGTGCCGGTCGTCCCGGGGAATCCGTACGGCGATCAGCACCTCGTCAGCAGCCATCGACGAGGTGAACGGCCCGGTGAAGAAGCTGTCGACGGGGATCGACCGTTCCCCCGCAGGACCCACGACGTCGACGACAGCGTCGAGGGCAAGCAGGACCGTCGGCCACTCGGCAGAGGGATCCGCGTGCGCGGTGCTGCCGCCGAAGGTGCCACGAGAGCGAATCTGGGGATGTGCGATGAAACGCGCGGCAGTCGGGAGCATGGGCAGAGCCGCGAGCAGCGCGGCGGAGTGTTCGACCGCGTCGTGGGTCACTCTGGCTCCGATCCGGATCTCCGTATCGCCCACGTCGATACGCTGCAGACCGGACACGTTGCGCAGGTCGACAAGCACGCTCGGTCCGGCAAGACGCATGGCCAGCAGAGGCATCAGGCTCTGACCGCCGGCGACCACCTTCGCATCGGGCTCCTCGGCGAGGAGTTGGACGACGTCGGCAAGGTTGTCCGGCGCGATGTACTTGAACTTCGGTGGCTTCACATCGACTCCTCTTCGGCGCTTCGACCAGTCCTTGTCAGCGGCCGACCGAATGGGCGATGGCGGAGGCATAGCCCGCGGCGAACACGCTGATCAGTGCTGCAGCGACGGCGATCAGAGTGGCTCCGACCGGGATCCCCTTCGTCCACGACATTCCCTTGGCGAGTGCCAGCACGTCGAGAACCTCATCGTCCGCCCGACGGGTGTTGGCCGCCGAACGGGACGGCGCTGCGGGAATTGCGGGCTCGGTGGTGGCAGTTGACACGGGGGCAGGCGCAGATGCGGTGCCACCACTCTCAGCCGCGACCATCTCCTGCAGCCGGTCAGCGAAAAGACCCATCAGGGCGCCGCTGACGTCCGCAAGGACGCCACGACCGAATTGGGCGACCTTGCCGGTCAGAGCAAGTTCAGTCTCGACGAGTACACGGGTTCCCGTGCCGTTCGGGGTGAGCGTGGCGGTCACAGTCGCGGTCGCATCGCCTTGACCGCGAGCGTCCTTGCCACGGGCGAGCAAGACCGCGCGGTGAGCGGCGGTATCCAGCTCGGTGAACTGTGCCACGCCCTTGTACTGCGCCGTGATCGGCCCGACCTTGATCTTGGCTTGGCCGACGAAGTCGTCGCCTTCCTTGCCCGTGATCGACGCTCCGGGGAGGCAGGGGGCGACCTTCTCGAGATCCGTCAACAGGGTCCAGGTCTGCTCAGTCGGCAGAGCCACCTCGAACTCGTTCAGCAACTTCATCGTCTTCCACTCCTCGGTCTGACCCCTGCATCGGGGAAATTTCTGTCACCACCGGCCACAGCCGATCGCTGGTTTTTGATTGGGCGTCACGCCCAGGTATGCGCGCTACGGCACCTTTGGTAAGCCGAACCGGTACTCGGGAGCACCAGGCGGGAAATCGCCGCCTTGCTGAAGAACGGCCGCCATCGCCCGCACCTTGGCAAGGTAAGCGCGACCGAGCGCCAACTGCCCTGACTCCCAAGCGGGAAGTGCCTCGGCAAGGTTGCCGCTGGCACTTTCGAGGTGGGTGGCGAGACTCCATGCGTCCGAGGCCGCCTTGGCGGCACCCGCAGCGGCGTGTGGACGCGGTGTAATTGCTGCGTCTCCGATCAGCACGATGTTGCCGAAGGCCATCTGGTCGATCTCGGCGTCCGAGACGATTGTTACGAACGGTCTTGCGGCCGCTGTGATGAGTTCACGGAACGGGCCATCGAGCTCGCGAGAGGCACGGTTCCGGAACTCGGCAAGGTTCTTCTCGGCAAGAACGTCGAAGTGCACCGAGACCGACCGGCGCTTACCTTCGGAGCACGTCAGCAACGCGTCGAGGTCTGCTCCCTCGGAGACATTCCAGTACCACTGGAAGTTGAGTCTCGAATTGCCAGTCAGCCGACCGTCCGAATCGGCCTGTGGGATCGGGTAGGCGATGATGTGGCTGTCAGGCAGCAGACCGTAGCTGAAGGTGTCTTGAAAGAACTCCCATGTGGCCTCGGACACCTCGTCTCGGTCCACCATTCCCCGCCACGTCACGTAGCCAGCGTAAGTCGGTTTCACGCCGAGCAGCGCTGACCGGGCGACCGAGCCACCACCGTCTGAACAGACAACCAGGTCTGCCGTCGCTGCCGGACCCTCCACGAACTCGATGATCGGTCCGGCCTCGGTCTGCCGCACCCGGTCGAGCGCACGCCCGAGGTGATAGCGCTCGGTCCCGAAGGCGTCGAGCAACTTGCGGTAGACCGCATTGTAGGCCGTGAAGCGCCACCCTGCGTCGACCTCACCTCGCAGCCTCGAGGTCGACGCGTCGTAGTAGCGCATCGACGAACTGGGCACGCTCACGTCGTCCAGCGTAGACCCAGCCCTTTCGAGCAAATAGCGGACAAGCTCGGGCTGCACGACGATGCCCGTCCCAAACCCCGACAGCAATTGCGGGGTGCGCTCGTACACATCGACTTCGCACCCGATGTCGCGCAGTAGGTTCGCCGCTGTGAGTCCTCCGATCGAACCACCGATCACCGCCACCTTTGGCATGCCCATGATTGTCCTCCTTCCGTTGGCTTCGTCCGTCGATCAATCAGTTGTCGCGCAGCGGCATCGCGATCGGACGCAGTGGCGATCCGCTCGCGCCGCGAAGTCGGATAGGGGCCGCAATCAGGCAGAACTCGCTGATGTCGTCCCGTGACAGCTCCTCGAGGTTCGCGAGCTCGATCATCGGTACGCCAGCCTCGGCCAGGAAGTGGCAGTGCCCCGGGAGCCAGTTGTCCTCGTGCTGTGACGGCCCGACCTCGACGCATTCCTGGTCCGCGGCGATGGCCGAAATGCCCTGGCCGGTCAGCCAGTTGGCCGCCTCGAGTCCGAGTCCCGGTGGGTTTCCGAGAACCTTCGACCCTTCGGGCCAGTAACGCATGCGGCCGGTGCGTACGAAGGCGACGTCGCCGGGCTCCAGCGTGAGGCCGGCGTCAGCCAGAGCCTTCTGGCAGTCCTCGACGGTGATCGCGTAGCTGTCGGGCAAGCAGTCGACGCCTTTGCTCTTCGCGATGTCGAGGAGGATGCCACGGGTGATGATCGGCGGGATGACTTCCGCCCCGCCCTTGACCCAACCGCGGCTGCCGAGGTGCTCGTCGGCCTTGAAGTTGTTGTAGATCTGGCCATCGACACCGAAGTGGTTGAGCGCGTCGATGTGCGTACCAGTGTGGGTGTACATGAACACGACATCCCCGGAGTAGCAGACGTGGCGGTTACGCGCCTCGCCTACGCCATTGAGGTTGTCGACGACCGTGCCCTCCGGCGTGTGGCTCATGAAGATCTGATAACCGGGGTCGCCGGCCGCCTGAAAGCTGGGCATGCCGACGAAGTAATCGATGCTCAGGTCGTAGCTCCGTGTGCCGTCGACCCTGGCGAGCACGGCAGCCGACTTCGCCGGGGTCAGATGGTTGAGCGCACCGAGCTCGTCCTCGGGACCCCAGGGACTCGTCGTGACCTTGATGTCCGCCCGCTGACCCATCAGACTTCTTCTCGTACGAAGTCGACGACGGCGCGCTCGGCCAACTTGGGCTTGAGCTTGGCGACGACCTCGAGGTGGAACTCGTCAACGGAGTAGCGCTGCAGGTCGTCCCAGGACTCGAAGTCGTTGATGAGGACGCCACTGAAGGGCTGACCGTTGTCGCCCGGATCACCCTCATGGGCGCCGAGCTCCCAGTACTTGATGTACGGGTACGGCTCGCGCAGGGTGTTCAGCAGGTCGATGACCTCGTCGTTGCTGTGACCCTCGGCCACACGCCAGGAAAAGACGTGGCGAATCATGGGCTACTCCTAGTCGTACGATTGATGTCGCGCTGGTATCGCGCTGCGTCAGTCTCGGATTCAGAAGCCCTAATCGGCTCTTCATGCTCCGACAAGATCGCCACCACGTTTGTCGGAATGGTGAAGGTGCCAACCGACGGCGGAGTACGACGATGGGCGCATGAGCACCGATCAGCGCCACGCACCACTCTTCGAGCCGATCCAGGTGGGCCCGAAGACGTTCCGAAACCGATTCTACGTAGCCCCGCACTGCTCCGGTCTCGGCGTCGAGTACCCGGGTGCGCAGGCCTACCTACGTGGCATGCGTGCGGAAGGCGGCTGGGCGGCGGTCAACACCGAGTACTGCGCGGTGGACGCCGAGAGTGACGACGCCCCGTGGGTCCAAGCGCGGCTCATCGACCGGCGCGACGAGGCGAACCTCCGCCTGATGGTCGAGCGAGTCCACGAGTTCGATGCCCTCGCCGGCGTTCAGCTCGTGTACATGGGGGCCGACCACACGGGGTTCGTGACGCGACTTCCCGCAGGCGGGCCGTCGCAGGTGACCAGCGCGATGTCCGGTCATTCCTGCTACGCGCTGGACAAGCGCGACATCCGGCGCATCCAGAAGTCCTATGTCGACGCGGCAGTCCGGGCTCGCGATGTCGGCTTCGACCTGGTGCAGGTCGCTGCCCGCGAGGGCTTCTCCCTCCCACTCCAGTTCTTGTGGCGCTACTGGAACCACCGAACCGACGAGTATGGCGGCTCGATCGAGAACCGCACCCGGTTCTGGCGCGAGACCATCGAGCAGGTCAGGGAGGCGGTCGGTGACGACTGCGCGATCGTCGGCGGCTTCTGCCTCGACTCCTTCAACGACGAGTCCGAGCGTGCGTTCAAAGTCAACGAGGACGGCGTCGCCGTCGTCGAGCTGCTCGACGACCTCGTCGACCTGTGGGACATGCAGGTCGGACACTTGGAGGACGACGTCAGCTCCTCACGGTTCTTCGAGCCGTTCTGGCAGCGCAGTTACATCGAGCAGGTCCGTCCGTACGCGAAAAAGCCGATCGTTGCCGTCGGCCGGTTCACCGACCCGGAGCTGATGGCCAAGGCCGTCAAAGACGGTGTCATCGACATCATCGGCGCTGCCCGACCGGCCATCGCCGATCCGTTCATCCCTACGAAGATCAAGGAGGGTCGCGGCGACGACATCCGCGAGTGCATCGGTTGCAACATCTGCGTCTCCCGATTCAACAATGGCGGCGGACGGATCGTGTGCACCCAGAACGCGACCGTCGGTGAGGAGTACCGCCGCGGCTGGCACCCCGAGCGGTTCAACACCCCTGACGAGGTGAAGAAGCCGATCCTCGTCGTCGGCGCCGGCCCAGCTGGCATGGAGTGCGCTCGGGTCCTTGGCGAGCGCGGTTTCGAGAACGTTCATCTGGTCGAGGCCGCTCCGGAGATCGGTGGCCACGTGAACTGGGTCTCCCGGCTGCCGGGCTTGCTGACCTGGCGCCGGGTGGTGGAGTACCGCGAGTCGCAGCTGGCGAAGCTGGACAACGTCACCGTGATCACCAACCAGGCGATGGGCGTCGAGGACGTCCTGGAGTACGGCGCTGAGACCGTCGTCGTCGCCACTGGCGCCACCTGGGACCCAACCGGAACGAACCCGATCACGCACGTCCCGATTGACGGGGTGGAGGAGTACCACGAGATGGTGTTCACTCCGGAGTCGATCATGGTGGACAACCGCGAGGTCCCCGGCGAATCCGTGGTCGTCTACGACTGCGACGGCTACTACATGGGTTCCAGCATCGCGGAGAAGCTCGCTCTAGACGGCAAGCAGGTCACCCTGATCTGTCCGGCGGACCAGGTCGGCTCATACCTCTTCTTCACCGACGAGGGTGGGCACGTGATGCACTCCCTTCTCTCGCTCGGAGTGGATATCGTCCCAAGCCACGTCGTGGCTTCGATTCGGCATGGCGAGGTCCTGGGACACCACAGCTACCATGCGGAACGGACGCGGACATGGGCCGCAGACAGCGTCGTGCTCGTCACTCAACGCCGTTCGCGCACCGATCTCTACTCCGACCTCGTTGAGGACATCGATCGCCTCCGTGCCAACGACATCGAGCAGGTACTTCGGATCGGCGACTGCGTCGAGCCCCGGGTCATCGCGGAGTCAGTCTTCGACGGGCACCGCTTGGCCCGTGAGATCGACGGCCCTGACCCGGCAGTCCCGCTTCCCTTCATCCGCGAGCAGCGGATCCTCGGTTGGCGCGAGGACGACTATGACAACGAGCTCACTCACAAGCTCCTGCCGTTGACACCTGTCTCCCGCACCGCCGTGACGGACCCTGCGCGATGACCCGGGGGATGAGCGCCAGGCACAAACGTACACGCTAGCCAGTACGACCGAGCGGCGGCCGCTCGGTCGTACTGGCTAGCGTGCGCCTTCTCGGCCAAGGCAGCTGCGCCCGGATCCGGGCCCGATGCACGCGCTGGACAGTGTGTCGGCGGTGACTCGGTGGTCCGTACGTCAACAGGATCGGCGCGTGCCACCAGGGTGGTCGTCATCAACGCCTGAGCCACGCGATTCCATGCACGCACCAAGGTTCGCGGTTGCGATGAGGCGGACTGGTGGGCATTGACCTCAACAGTTGCCTTTCCCCTATGGTCTCAGGCCCCGGGCCTCAACGAAGCAAGTGCGCCCGCGAGACGAGCGACCTCATCCAGCATCGCCTTCGCCGCGGCGTCCAGCCGCGCGTCCGAACAGAACACGTCGTCCTCGTCGATACGGGCACCCGAGTCGGGGATAGAGACGGCCTCCAGCGCGGGAACCATGCGTAGGGCGGCTAGGACCGGCTTGAGCGCGGCAACAGATCGCAGCCCAGCGGACACACCGCCGTACGAGACCAACCCGACCGGCTTATCGCCCCACTCGAGGAAGAGGTAGTCCAGCGCATTCTTGAGCGCGGCCGGGAAGGAGTGGTTGTACTCCGGCGTGACGAACAAGAAGGCGTCCGCTCGATCGACCGTCGCGCTCCATGCCTTGGTATGCGGCTGGGTGTACTGCTGCAGGCGCGGGTGATGAGGCTCGTCGAGGATCGGGAGGCCGACCGAGGCCAGGTCGACTACCTCCACCTCGAAGCCACGGTGGTCGGCGGCGAGCCCGCGAATCCAAGCGGCGACGGCGGTTCCACGGCGCCCGGGACGCGTGCTGGCAATGATGATCTGGAGCGTGGGTCGGGACATGGTGGTGTTCTCCTCTTTGGTGGCAGTGGTCAAACTCAAGGCGTCGCGGCCGGTGTCCTGGCCATGGTTAGTGGCCTCTGGCTCAGCCTCGACCCGGGTCCAGTCGGTATCGCAGACCAGAACGTCAAAGCTGACGCGAGCTCCGACCTTGGCCGCGATGCTTGCGCCCATCTGGCCGGATCCGCCGATACCGACCTGCGGTCGCGGACGTCCTCTCGCACGACATGGAGCGGACTGGGTGGAATCCGCCGGCCGCGGTTGTCACAACGACTTCGAACGTGTCCGCGGCCGGCGGAGATCGGGTCAACGGAACGCCGGGTGGCCCGTCATCGCCTGGCCTACGACCAGGGTGTGCATCTCGACTGTGCCCTCGTACGTCAACACCGACTCCAGGTTGTTGGCGTGGCGGATGACGGGATACTCGAGCGAGATGCCATTGGCACCGAGGATGGTGCGCGCGGTGCGACAGATCTCGATGGCCTCGCGGACGTTGTTGAGTTTGCCGAGGCTGACCTGCTCGGGCCTGAGCCGGCCAGCATCCTTACGGCGGCCCAGTTGAAGTGCCAGGAGTACGCCCTTGGTGTACTCGAGGTTCATGTCGACGAGCTTCTGCTGGGTGAGTTGGAAGGCCGAGATCGGCTTGCCGAACTGGATGCGCTGGTTCGCGTAGTCCAGAGCCGCCTCGAGCGAGGAGCGCGCGGCGCCCATGGCCCCCCACACGATCCCGTAGCGAGCCTCGTTGAGGCACGACAGCGGGCCCTTCAGACCCCGCACCTCGGGGAGCGCTGCGGACTCCGGCAGGCGGACGCCCTCGAGCACGATCTCGCCGGTCACCGACGCCCGCAGCGACTGCTTGTGCTTGATCTCCGGGGCGCTGAACCCGGGGGTCACCGTCGGCACGACGAAGCCGCGCACTCCCTCGTCGGTCTGCGCCCACACCACGGCTACGTCGGCGACCGACGAGTTGGTGATCCACATCTTCCGGCCGTCGAGCACCCAGTCGTCGCCGTCGCGGCGCGCGCGCGTCCGCATGCTGCCGGGGTCGGAGCCTGCGTCTGGCTCTGTGAGGCCGAAGCAGCCGATCGCGTCACCAGCAGCCATCTGGGGAAGCCACTCCTGCTTCTGCTCCTCCGAGCCCCAGCGCCAGATCGCGAACATGGCGAGCGATCCTTGGACGGATACCAGCGACCGGATTCCGGAGTCACTCGCCTCGAGCTCGAGGCAGGCCAGGCCGTAGTCGGTTGCCGACATGCCGGCGCAGCCGTAGTCCTCCAGGTGCATGCCGAGCAGGCCGAGAGAACCGAGTTCCTTGGTGAGGCCGCGGATGTCGTCGATGGCGCCGCGCTCGAACCAGTCGGCAACGTACGGATCGATCCGCTCGGCGCACAGCTGTCGCACCGAGGCACGCACCGCCTTCTCGTCGTCGGTCAGCAGGTCGTCGATCCCAGCGGGGTCGAGCGGCTCGAAGGGCGGCAGAGTGGTCGGGGTGCTCATCGCGGGTTCTCCTGGGTGCTCAACATGGTTCGGACGACGTCGTTGTGCTCGCCCAGTGCGGGCGGAGCGGTGTAAGCGGTCACAGGAGTGGCCGAGAAGGTAAGGGGGCTTCGTACCTGACGGGATCGTCCCTCCCCCACATCGACGGTGGGCTCGAGGCCGAGCCGCGCGGCGAGCTCGAAGCCGTCAGCGACCGTGCCAACTTTGCCAACCGGGAGGCCGACTCTCGAGAGGCGCTCGACCCAGGAGTCCACGGTGTCGGTGGCAAGGACTTCCTCGAGCTGCCCGACGAGTGCCTCACGATGAGCGACCCGGTCGCCGTTGCGGGCGAAGCGCGGATCCTCGCTCAGCTCCGGCCGGCCGACGGCAATCGCGAGTCGCGTGAACTGGTTGTCGTTGCCACAGCAGACCGCGACGTGACCGTCCTCGGCGCGCAGAGTTTCGTAAGGCGCGATCGAGGGATGCTGATTGCCCATTGCGACGGGCACAGTTCCAGTCGTGAGGTACCCCGAGGCTTGGTTGGCCAAGGACCCGAGGAGGCTTGAGAGAAGGTTGACCTCGACGTGCTGGCCGTGCCCGATCACGTCCCGGACACGGAGAGCGGCCAGGATGCCGGCGATGGCGTCCTTTGATGTGAGGACGTCGACGAGCGCGACGCCGGCCTTGGTCGGCTCATCCGGCCGCCCGGTGATGCTCATCAGGCCCCCGACTGCCTGGACGAGGAAGTCGTACCCGGCCAGGTCTGCGCCCTCCTTGCTGCCGAATCCGGAGATCGAGGCGTAGATGACGCCCGGGTTGCGGGAGGAGACAGCGTCGTACCCGAGGTCGTAGCGTTCGAGCGATCCGGTCTTGAAGTTCTCGATGAGGATGTCGCACCGCCGCGCGAGTTCCTGCGCGATCGCAAGGTCAGCTGGGTCAGCGAGGTCCAGCTCGACCGACTTCTTCGAACGGTTGGCGGACTCGAAGTAGGAGCTGGACGTTCCGTCGGGTGTTGCAGTCCAAGGCGGCCCCCAATGACGGGTGTCGTCGCCCGATCCAGGACGCTCGACCTTGATCACCTCGGCACCGAGATCGGCGAGCGTTGCTGCGGCCAGCGGTCCGGCGAGGACTCGGCTGAAGTCAGCGACCATCAGCCCTTCGAGAGGACGGGTCATGACCGGTGTCCGTTCACGCGACGCGGGAGATGCCAGGGGTTCCCTGCTTGCGCCTCCGGGGGAAGCCAACCATCGTGCACTGACTGGTAGGTCACCGGACGTACGAATCGGGCCAGACCCGCCGCGCCCACCGAGGTCGACGCCGGTGCAGAAGTCGACGGCCACGGGCCACCGTGCTGCTGGGCCCAGGTGAACGCGACGCCGGTCGGCCACTCATCGACCACCACGCGTCCGACATTGCCACTGAGGAGGCCGATGATCTGCGGCGCCTGGTCGTCGCCGGCACCGCCTGTGAAGACGCTGGCTGCGAGCGAGGCCTGAAGTCGGCGGAGAACGTCCGCGAGCTCGCGCTCGTCTTCGTACTCACAGACCAGGACGACGGCTCCAAAGGTCTCCTCGAGCAGACGGCTGCCGGCACGGAGGACTGCGGTGGGGGCGGTCAACACCGCGGCCGGGGCAGACCAGGCGTGCTCGCCTGAAGGCAGTCCCGCAACCACCTCGGCGCCGGCATCGACCATGGCCGAGATCCCGGAGCCGACTGCGTCGGCAATTGCCTCAGTGAGCATCACCGGCTCCGGACCCGCCTCACGCAGGGCATTTGCCACGGCAGCCGCCGCACTCGAACCCGCGGGAGCGAGGAGCAACCCGGGCTTAGTGCAGAACTGACCATTGCCCAACGTGAAGGACCCGACGAAACCCTTCGCGACGGCGTCGATGTCAGCCGCACCCTGGCGAGTGACGACCACCGGGTTGACCGTGCCCATCTCGGCGTACACCGGAATGACGATCTCGCGCTCGTTGGCGATCCGCCACAGGGCTAGACCGCCGGCCTGGGAACCGGTGAACCCAACGGCGGTGACCTCCGGCGCCTTGACGAGATCGATCCCGGTCTGGTGCCCACTGACCACTGTGAAGATCCCACGCGGTGCACCGGCGGCGGCGAGCGCCTCTCGGGCGATGTCGGCCTGGCGCATCGACAACCCGACATGCGCAGGATGTGCCTTGGCGACCACCGGGCAGCCGGCGGCGAGGGCAGACGCGGTGTCGTTGCCAAGGACGCTGAACGCGAACGGGAAGTTGCTGGCGCCGAAGACCGCGACAGGGCCGAGCGGGCGGTTGACCCTCACGAGGCCCGGCGTCGTCGCGGTCGGCTCGTCGACGGTGACGTCGAGGTATGACCCCTCGATCGCGACGTCGGCGTAGAAGCGCAGTTGCTCGGCAGCTCGCGTGACCTCACCGGTCAGCCTCTCTAGACCCAATGCTGTTTCATGGTCGGCAAGTCGGGCAAGCTCGTCGCGGTGCGACTCGAGGGCGTCGGCAACGGCGTAGAGCCACGTACGTCGCTCGGCCGGGCTGGTCGCCACCAGGTGTGGAGCGACATCTGCCGCCGCTTTCAGGACCGAGCGGAGCTGATCGATGCTCGTGTCGGCGACGGAGGCGACGACAGCCCCCGTTCGCGGGTCATGTGACATCACGCTCATCCGACGCTCCGGACGGCGTCGACGAGGACATCGACCGCCTCATCGAGGAGGTCGAAGGGGATCACGAGCGGAGGCAGCAGCCGGATGACGTTGCCGTAGGTGCCACACAGCAGGGTGAGGACGCCCTGCTGGTGGCAGCGCTCGACCACGGCCTTCGCGACCTCTGGCGCCGGGTCCGATGTGCCGGGCTTCACGAATTCCATGGCCAGCATTGCGCCGCGCCCGCGGACCTCTCCGACCACGGAGATCGGGGTCACGAGCTCCTCGAGCTGCGGGAGGACCCGCTCCTCGATCTCGCGCGCCCGGGCGACGAGGTTCTCGGTCTCGATGACTTCGAGGGCGCCGAGTGCAGCGGCGCATGCGACCGGATTGCCGGAGTACGTCCCGCCGAGGCCACCGGCGGCGACGGCGTCCATGATCTCCGCACGTCCTGTGACAGCGGCAAGGGGCATGCCACCCGCGAGAGCCTTTGCGGTCGTGATCAGGTCGGGAACGACGCCCTCGTGCTCGCAGGCGAACATTGCACCGGTGCGGGCGAGACCGGTCTGGATCTCGTCGGCGACGAAGACGATGCCGTTTTCGTTGGCGAACTCTTGGACGGCTTTGAGGTATCCCGGGGGCGGTACGATGAATCCACCCTCTCCCTGGATCGGCTCAGCCACGATCGCGGCGACGTTGGTAATGCCGATCTGGGTGGTCACGATGTCCTTCAGCGTCGCGAACGCCTCTTCGGCGGCGCGCTCAGGACCGGATGGCCAGCGATAGGGGTATGGCGAGGGGACCCGGTAGACCTCCGGCGCGAACGGTCCGAAGCCCTGCTTGTACGGGACGTTCTTCGAGGTCATCGCCATCGTCAGGTTGGTCCTGCCGTGGTAGGCGTGACCTAGCGCGACCACCGCCGGACGACCGGTGGCCGTGCGGGCGATCTTGATCGCGTTCTCGACGGCCTCGGCTCCGGTGCTGAACAACGCGGTCTTCTTAGCGTGATCGCCGGGAGTGAGCCGGTTGAGTGCAGCGGCGACGTCGACGAAGCCGTCGTACTCGGTGACAAGGAAGCAGGTGTGCGTGAACCGCTCCGCCTGGTCGGCGATCCGCTTCGTCACCGCGGGGTGGGCCGCGCCGACGGAGGTGACCGCGATCCCGGAGGCCAAGTCGATGATGTGGTTGCCGTCGACGTCAACCAGGACGCCCCCACCGGCGCGGTCGATGAAGACCGGCATCGTCGTGCCGAGTCCGTCGGCCAGTTCAGCCTTCCGCTGCGCCTGTCGCGCCAGCGATCGGGGACCCGGGATAGCCGTGGCCAGGATGCGTCGCTGTTCCGGCATCGACATTTCCTACCTCCATCAGATCGTGAACTCCGACCGTAGGAGACGTACAGCCAGTCTGTCTTTTGACGAAACCGACCAATATCCGTGGCTGTTCATCAGATTCCAGAGTGATGTTGCCGCCTCTGTCCGAGACGACCTGTCGGTTGCACTGCAGGTCGCTGACTTGATGGGACAAGCCCGATCAGGTGGATCTCACCCTGGAGAACCAGCGGGACCTTCGACGCCCACGGTGATCTGCAAGGTCCGATGCGCCTCAACAGGGCGGTGCTGGAGCTACCGTGGCAGGCGTCGACTTCTCCTCGGGAACGACACCTCCTGGGTCGGCGGCGCATCGCCGCGCCAGGGCGGTCGGAAACCGAACAGGGCCGCTCCCGTCGCGCCAACTCAGCCTCCTCCACGGGCCATGCGCGCGCCCGGCAGCAAGCCTGGCAGGCGAACCGACCCTTACCGAACTCAGTAATGCCGCGAACGAGTTTGCGGGATAGCCACAAATCCTCAGACTGTGACGGCTCTCATACTTCCCCAACTGAGCAACCCCTCACAAGGAGAAGAAATGACATCGAACGCCGCGGAACAAGCTCCGGATGACCATGAAGAACTCAGCGGACTCCAGCAGGGGACGCTGAGCCTGCCCAAAGCTCTCGGCCTCGCCGTCGTCACGTTCAGCCCCGTACTCATGGCGGCCACTGCGCCCGCACTAGCCGGCGTGGTCGCCGGCCCTACCGCCTGGCTCTCCGTACTGGCCGGGACAGTCCTCGTCACCTTCATCGGCCTGGCGATCGTTCCGTTCGCCCGGAGATACGTGGTGTCCGGCGCGCTGTATTCCTACATCGGTCACGAGCTCGGCTCGAAGGCGAGCACGGTCGCAGGGGCGTCCCTGGCCGTAGGCTATGCCGCCGGGGTGATCGTCTGCCTGCAGGTCTTCGGCGTCTACTCGGGGAGCTTCATCGCCACCGTCTTCGACCTCCCAGCCGCGAACGGCCTGGGCGGACAGACGATCATGTGGATCCTGGCCATGGTGAGTGTCGCTTGGTTCGCGATCCGCGGGCTGGACACCTCCACCCGTCTGAGCATCGGACTGCTCTTCGTCTCCGCACCCATCGTTGCGATCGTCCTGATTGCCAACGTCTTCACGGCGGGATACAACTTCTCCGAGCAGTTCGCCTTCGGTGAGTTCACCTTCAGCGGATTCGTCTTTGGCATCGTTCTGTCGGCTACCTTCTTCGTGGGCTTCGAGTCGAGCGCCGCCACAGCCCTGGAAACCAAGAACCCGATGCGCACCATCCCGCGGCTCATGACGATGGTGCCGCTGATCGTTGGCAGCGTGGGTATTGTGGCCACCCTTCTCTCCGTGCCCGTCCTGCCGGACATCGCCGACGCGACCGCGACGGGCGAGTCCCCGCTCTCCGCGATGGCAAGCAACGCCGGACTTGGGTTGCTGGCTCCGGTCGCGGATCTGTTTCTGGCCGTCACCTGCTATGCCGTAGTCCTGGGCTTCATGAATTACGCTCCCCGCGTGTGGGCCACGATGGCCGTTGATGGCATGCTGCCGAAGTACCTGGGCCACGTCGACGAGAAACATCGCACACCGGTGCGCGCGATCGTCCTCATTGCTGTGCTGGCCACTATCGTTCCCATCGCGTTGTCTGCGTTCAGCGGCGGCACGCCGCTCGAGGTCTACGCCCACGTTGCCACATTGTTCCCGTACTACTGGGTCATTCCTTACGTGCTCATCTGCGTCGGCGCCATCGTCATGATGACCCGCAGGCGCGAGCTGAGCGCAACTACTGTCGTCGTCGCCGTCATTGGCGGGGCCGGCTTCGGCTACGTGTGGCTGAGTGCCGTGCTGAATCCCACGGGCACCTCGTACGACGCGATGACCTGGGCCGCTCCCATCACCATCGCCTTGGCGCTGCTGGTGGTCGTTCCCATCCGGATGAAGTTCAACCGCCGCCC
Organism: Nocardioides sp. YIM B13467; assembly: GCF_042788075.1. Lineage (NCBI taxonomy): Bacteria > Bacillati > Actinomycetota > Actinomycetes > Propionibacteriales > Nocardioidaceae > Nocardioides > Nocardioides sp. YIM B13467. Next base: position 6,806 of record NZ_JBHZPJ010000025.1, on the reverse strand, counting down.
CGTCGACGTCCGGCCCGAGGTTCCCACGGATCGGGTCGACTGAACCCGGATCGACGCACTCGTGCTCACAGCGGATTCCACCCCGGCGCCGACACAGGTGGCGCTCCCGGGCCTAGGCTTTCGGGACCCGCGCCCGGTTTCGTCCCGTGCGTAAATAGGCGGGTCTGGCCCTAGCCGTAATATTCAGAAAGGCATCGCCGATCTCTCGGCCAGTCGAAGTTCCCCGCTTGCAACCTGGGCTGGTCGAGACCGAAGGAGTCATCAGCCGCCAGCGAAGTGTCGGCGGGCATGAGCGAAGGTGGCCAGTTCACAGCCGCGGCGGGTGATCGCGGCGTTGCATGGGCTGGCCACCACTCGGGTCGTACTTGAGGTGGTCCTTGCCAGAGATCAGGGTTGGGTGGCGGGCTCGATGGTCAAACGGGCGTGGCCATCTGGTTGACCTCGCAGACTCGTTCCTAGCCGGAACCGAGGACCTTGATCCGACAGATCACTCGGCGGCCGTGGCTCAGATTCGTGGTGAGATTGCCGGCGGCCTTCGCCCGGGGCACCTTGGCGACCTCGGGTAAAGCTCCTCACAGACAATCTGACAGGACCACGGAGCTCGACTCCCTGACCCCGGTCCTTCATGTGGCTGTACGTCTTGGCCTCGCGCCAAGATGAGGTCCGGGTAATGGCTGTGCGCGTGGATCAGCGTCGGCTGGCGCTGACGGGCTGCGGTTCTCCGGTGCCTGGGATCGCGGCGAAGGCGGCGATCAGGACGCTGGCCCAGGGCACGTGTCGGGGATCTTGAGGATCAGGCGACGTCCGGTTCGGATCAGTCGGGCGGTCACGTGCAGGATTCGGTAGCGCATGGCCTCAGGTTCGAACTTCCCGACTGTCCTCGAGTGCGAGCAGCCACAGCCGCGTGGCCAGGTCAACCGCGATCGCGGTGAGTATCAGCCGGGTCTGGTTGACGGTGAACTCGCGCGATAGGAAATAGTCCAGGCCTGTGCCTTTGGCCTGGCTGCTCCTTCCTTCTCACTGTGGGTGACCACCACGGTGGCATCGACATCGGGGACCACCACATCACCGGCCAGCTCTCCTCCGGCGGCCTTCGACGCTGGCAACCCGCCGAACCGGTGCGCCTCAGACATAGAAATGAACCCTGGCCGGGCCCGGGCGGTCTGATTCTTCTTCAATTTCACCGGGCTGACCTTGTCCAGCGCCCGCGCCAGCGTGGCCGGAGAAACGACCGCACCGAGGACGCGATATTGGTGGCGCAGCACGTCGATGTCCGCGATCGCCTCACCACATCAGCGATCATCACCGCCACATCGGGCCAGGACCCGGCCCCGGTCATGCCCAGGAGTGAACATGCGCCGCGCCATCTCCGTCGAGAGTTGCGCGGTCAGGCCGCGACCCGACCCACGAGTTGCCGCGGCGCGACCGCGCCGATGTGCGACACCAAGCCCGGCTCACCACCGTTGACCGACAGACCAGCGGACCACGAAGTGCGCACCACCTACCGAGTGCCTTCCATGCGGCGACCTGGGACCTTGGACAAGTCCAAGTCTTCCCCGCTCAGAGGGCACTTCGTTGTTTCTGCGCCCCGATCACGCCGCCGTGTCGTGAACGATCCGGGCGAAGCCGACGGTATCGATTCCCAGTGTGCAGGAACCACCGGGATTGGCCGACGCATAAACGGCCATTCCCCTACGCGCGACCCTGCGTAATCAAGCACGTGGAAACTTTCGGTGGGATCGCCTCGATCATGCCGAAAGCTGTGGATCGACCGTGCTCACTCGCTAGCCAGTCACCTGCAATCTCCACCCGGCTATTGAACGAATGATTCCCGGCCCCTGCCGTTCGAACGGGAATAGAAGTCCATCTACCCTGCCACACTAATCCACGCTTTGGATCAAGCGCACCTATGCGTCCGCGTCGGCGTCGGCGTCGCCGAACGCGACCGACGCCGGAACACCCCATGCCAGAACCATCGCGACCATCGCTTCGACAGGCTCGTAATCCGCTTCGTTGCCGACATCCGGCTCACCGTTCTCGTCTCGCATTGTTCACATCCTTCACATGGCTCTGGCTCGCGTGACGATCTTCAAATACGGACCGATGCCGGAAGATACAGTTCACTTCGCCACCTAACCGACAGGTTCCGAGTGCTTAGGCTCATCTCCTCGAGGCCCGCTCCTGAGAACTCGCGTGCGCCCTGCGCCACAATGTCTCCGGGGTAACGGGCACCTTGGTCGTTCGGACCCCCTCACCGAATGCGTCGTCGATGGCGCCCGCTACGGCGGCGCCTACAGCGATGATGCCGACCTCTCCGAGCCCCTTCGCCCCAAAGGGATTGTTAGGAGTCGGCGCGTCCTCGGTCATGAAGAAGTCGACGTCCGGAACGTCCAACGACGTTGGCAACAGATAGTCCATGAAAGATGTTGCAAGCGGTTGGCCAGACTCGTCGTATACGAACTCCTCGTACAAGGCGCCACCAATACCCTGAGCTGCCGCGCCCACCACTTGGCCGCGTGTCGTCATCGGGTTGATCGCATGCCCAGCCTCGGTGCTGGTAAAGAAGCGACGCAACGTATGTCCGCCGGTGCCTGGATCGATCTCGACCTGGACCAAAGTGACGCCGTACGGGTAGTTCATGTGGTTGTCCAAGTACACCGCCTGGGCACCCAGTCCAGGCTGGTCTCCCGCCAGACGCGCGGACCATCCGTCCCAGCGTCCAGCGATCTCCGCGAGGCTCATCCCTTCATGAGCGGCGCCGGCGACACGAATGTGGCCATCGTCGAGGACGAGGTCTTCGACGTTTGCCTCAAGCATGTCCGCCGCGAGCCGCTTCGCCTTCTCCAGGGTGTCGAGTGCCGCTTGACGCGCGGCTCCGCCCGCGAGGACCGTGGACCGGCTCGACCAGGAACCAACTCCCTCCGGCACCAGCTCCGTGTCGCCGTGCACGACGTCGATGAGCTCTGGGTCCACTTGGAGTTCCTCAGCGACGATCTGGGCCAGCACCGTCTCGATGCCTTGGCCGACCGAGGAAGCTCCCGTTCGAACTCTGATACGCCCCGACGCGTCGACATCCACCGCGCCGGTCTCGTAGAGCCCGAGTCCGGCCTTGTCCATCAGTATCCCGATTCCGTTGCCTACCAGGCGCCCCTGGGCACGGAGGTCTTCAGCCTCCTGCAGCCAGGCTGCGTAGTCTGCCGCTTCGAGCGCCTGCTCCAGATGCTTCACCACGTCCCCGGAGTCGAAGTGGTAGGGCTCGAAACAGATGTCCATGCCGGGCTTGAACGGAAGGTCCGACTCGGTCAACAGGTTGCGTCGGCGGATCTCCACACGCGAGAGACCCAGCTCTTGGGCTGCCTGGTCCAGCAGTCGCTCTCGCGCAAACGTGCCCTCAAACCTTCCCGGCGCTCGGTAGGCGGATAGGGGCGTCTTGTTCGAGTGCACGACATGCAGGACACCGTCATAGACCGGGACCCGATAGGGGCCAGGCACCATGCCGACAGTGATGTCACTGACAAGCGGCTCGGCCTGCCGCATGAACGCACCGTGGTTGTGCCAGATCTCGTCGGTCAGTGCAAGGATTCGACCCTCGGCATCAAAGGCGGCCGACATCTCGTGCACCTGCTCCCGGGCATGAGCGTTGGCCACCATGTGTTCTAGGCGGTCTTCGGTCCACTTCACCGGCCGACCAAGATTCAAGGCCGCCCATCCGACCATGATGTACTCAGGAAACACGCCGCCCTTCACCCCGAAACTGCCGCCAATGTCGACGTGCTTCATGCGCAGATCGGCGAGCGGCAGTCCCAGCACCTCTGCGATCAGTCGCTGGCAGTCGTGGGTGTGTACGGGCCCCCACATAAACAGCTGCTTGCGGCCGCGGTCGGGCTCAGCGACGCAACCGCGCGTCTCCATGGGCACTCCGGAGTGTCGCCCCGTGACGTATCGACCCTTCACCACGTGCGCCGCTTCGGCAAAAGCCTTCTCCGAGTCACCGTAGGACTTCACGATCCGCACGGACTCGTTGCTGCAACCGTCGAAGAGCGGCTCGGCCTCGTCAGACATAGCGTGTTGCGGGTCCAGCACGGGGGGCAGAAGCTCGTAATCAACCTCCACCAACCCGGCGGCGTCCTCGGCCAAGTACGCGGTGTCAGCAATGACCGCTGCCACAGGCTGACCGACGTAACGCACACGATCCGAGGCGAAGACGGGGTGGAGGTAGTCGTCAATCTGCGGGTATACCTCGTGGTACCCAATCTGCTCCAGCGGGACGTGAGCCGAGATGTCGTCCGCAGTGATCACCAAGCGAACACCCGGCGCTCGACTCGCCTCGGCAACATTGACCGACAAAATGCGGGCGTGAGCCTCGCTGGACCTCACCACGCTCAGGTAAAGCTGACCGTGCAGATCGACATCGTCGATGAAGCGTGCCTCACCCCGAAGCAGACGCGGGTCCTCGCGACGCCGCACTGATTTGCCCACGTATCGCTTTGCCGAGGCGCCCAGTCCGCCTGAAGCTCCGGGTTTGCTCACGATTCGTCCTAACTCTGGTCCGATGTGCCGGGACGCCAGTGTCGCCCCAAGCAGTCGCACGTCACTGCTTCCTGGACGGAAAAAGCACGCCTCCGGTTGCGCAGAACATGTAGATCCCATGCCGCGTGATGCTCTACGCAGCAGCTCAGCGGCGGCTCATTGCTCAATGGGCGTCAAACAATCGGATCGGATTCGCGGAAGATGTAGACCCTGAACGGCCAAGGGCTAGGGAGGATGCGGGGCAAACGAGATTGGAGACGAGATGACAACTGTGACTCAGCAAACGCCCACACCCGAGCAGGAGATGCTGAACTGGGGCCGCCTACTCATGGACGGCCTGCCCTTCGCCGACTTGATCGCCGCCCGTGACCGGGACCCCGACGTCACTTGGTTCGACTACTGGATGCAGCGGTCGGACGAGTATGAAGCCATGGGCGACGCCGCCCTTGCCGGTGGGCACTCGATCACCGCTGGGTACTGGTTCTGGGTCGGCTCCATGGCAGCGCAGTATGCGCAGTTCTTGTGGTTCGACGAGCGGCGACCGCGGGGACAGAAGCGCAAGGCTGAGCTCTACCACCGCGCCGCGCCTCTCCTGGATCCGCCGGCTCTGCGGGTCGACCTGCCCATCGACCAAACGACCATCATCGGTTACCTGCGTCTTCCCAAGGGAGCCGAGGGCCCGGTGCCATGCGCGGTGCTGCTAGGAGGACTGGAAAGCACCAAGGAGGAGAGCTACCTCTTCGAGAACCTCCTCCTCGAGCGCGGCATCGCGACCTTCACCTTCGATGGTCCTGGTCAGGGCGAGATGTTCGACGACGTTGCACTCGCCGGAGACTACGAGCGATACACTTCGCGGATCCTTGACCACCTGGTGACCCTGACCGACACCATTGCCAGTGACCGCATCGGCGTCGTCGGCCGGAGCCTCGGCGGACACTACGCGCTCCGCGCGGCCTCCATGGACGATCGATTCCGTGCCTGCGTATCGTGGGGCGGCTTCGTGCAGATGGATGACTGGGACTTCGAGTACCCGATGACGAAGCTGAGTTGGAAGTACGTCACCAAGTCCCCTGATCTCAAGACTGCGCAAGCCCGGGTACGTGATGCCATCGACGTGCGCCCCGTGCTCTCCGGCCTCACCGTCCCAACCTACGTGCTGCATGGTGCCAAGGACGAGACGCCGATCAGCGAAGTGGAACTGCTGCGCAAGTACGCAGTCAATGCCCCCCTCGTGATCGACATTGAGCCCGAGGGCGATCACTGCTGCCACAACCTCGGTCCCGCCCCACGACTGCGAATGGCGGACTGGGTGGCTGACCAGTTGACCCACTGAGCCGATCCGCGCCGTCTCTGGCAATCAGCGCGGGGCCGACCACACCCATCTCACCGCAGCCAAGGCTGCACCGACGAAAGGATCTACGATGGACGAGATCAAGGCAGTTGAGTCCGCGAGCGTCGAACTGGAGACATGGCAGCCTGACGGCGTCACCATCTTGAGTGGTGATCCCGCTGGTCGCGGCTTCACCCTTTTCGAAAACTTCGAGAACGGTGCGCGCGGCACCGGCGTTTTCGAGTGCGACCCCTCCAAGACGACGTACAAGCTCGAATACAACGAGATCATCTACGTCCTCGAGGGCGAGGTTACGATCGAGCTGGAGAATGGGTCCAAGGTCGACCTCCAGCCGGGCATGCAGGCATTCCTGCCAGCCGGCCACACATCCACCTGGACGTTCCACACCAAATTCCGCGAGGTATGGATCCTGGCGGACTGATCGGCGTCCACGGCTCGGTCCCGCGTACTCGCACTCACCTACGGCAGGGCGACGACGCGGGACCGAGAGAGTTTTCGCTCGAACCAGAAACGCACCGACAACCCCACCCGTGCTTCTCGAGGGCACGGCACTGAGCCCAGACTCCCCCACTCGATCGACCCCCGACGCCGTCGCCTGTGGCGGCGTTTGGTGTGACGGATCTCGAGAGACTTTGTCCAACCGCACGCGACCAGTTTTCAGCGTCGAGGTCGACCATATGGCGTACGAGCGCCGTTGCTGAAGATCGCTATGGCAGCGGCATACGCCGAGTGGCTTCCATCATCGGATCGAAACGTTCAGGCCACGAGATCGTGTCGAAGTAGATGGGACCAGCCACCTTGGCAGCGGAGGTCGCAATGTCGGGCGCCGTGACAGATGCTTGACCGCGAACTGCTGCCTCGCGAATGCTTTGCCGCCACTAATTCGCGCGTTCTCCCGCTCCTACCACCGCGGTGCGGGCGAGGG
>NZ_JBHZPJ010000024.1:0-18900 GCF_042788075.1 Nocardioides sp. YIM B13467 | reverse complement strand
TGCCCCCCCCCGACGCGCTGTTCCTGATCGTCAGCGGCGCCGGCGCCCATGTCGACGGGCCGGCACTGATGAAGCATGCCGAGGCGGCAGGCGTACGCCGCGTTGTCCTGCTCTCCTCGCAGGCCGTCGGCACCCGGCCTGGGACGCCGTCGCACGCACCGCTCGCCGACCTCGAAGAGGCGGTGCGGAGCTCGGCGATGGAGTGGACGATCCTGCGTCCCGGCGGCTTCGCGAGCAACGCGCTCGCCTGGGTGCCGATGATCCAGGAGACGAACGCCGTCCACGCGCCGTACGGAGATGTCGCGCTTCCGGTGGTCGACCCCCTCGACATCGCCGAGGTCGCCGCGGCGACCCTGACCGAGGACGGTCACTCGGGGCGGACGTACGAGATCACCGGTCCCGCCGCGACCACGCCGCGGCAACGAGTCGAGGAGATCGCCGCCGCGACCGGGCGTCCGCTGGTGTTCGTCGAGCTGACCCCGGAGGAGGCGCGAGGCCAGATGGCTGAGTTCATGCCGACGGTCGTCGTCGAGGGGACGCTCGCCATCCTCGGGCACCCGACCGCCGACGAGCAGGCGGTCAGCCCGCACGTCGAGGAGGTGCTCGGCAGGCCGGCCCGCGGTTTCGGGGAGTGGGCGCGGCGGTTCGCCGCTGCGTACCAGGTCTGAGGTCGGGGGCCCGAGGTCAGCTACCGCCGGCGGCGCCCAGCTCCAACAGCTCGGCGCCGTCGATGCGGTGGACCTCCCACTCGTTCTGCGGGACCGAGCCGAGGGAGCGGTAGAAGGCGATCGACGGTTCGTTCCACGTCAGCACCCACCACTCGAGGCGGCGCCAGTCGTTCTCGACGCAGATCTCGGCGAGGCGTACGAGGAGGGCCTTGCCGGCGCCGGCGCCGCGGTGGGCCGGGTCGACGAAGAGGTCCTCGAGCCAGATGCCGTTGCGGCCGGTCCAGGTGGAGAAGGTGACGTACCAGACCGCCATGCCGATGACCGTGCCGTCGAGCTCGGCGATGAGGCAGCGGGTGGTCGGGGTGCCCGACTCGGGGAAGAGCGCCGCGGTGAAGTCGGTCTCCGTGGCCTCGACGGCGTCGGGCTCCTTCTCGTAGACGGCCAGGGCGTGGACGAGACGGAGGATCTCGGGTACGTCGGTGGGAGCTGCATCGCGGATGGTGACGGTCACGGTGCTAAGGCTACTGACGAGTTGGCGAACACGCGTTCTAGCGAGACGCAATCGCAATCGCGGTGCAACAAAGGCTTCCTACGTTTCGGGGCGTCCCCAACAGATTGGATCCCCCACATGACTCAGACTCAGTCACGTCGGAACTTCCTGCGCAACGTCGGCATCGCCGGCGGCGCGGGAGTCATGTTGCACAGCATGGGTGCTCTCGGGCTCACCTCGGCTCACGCCGCGGAGACCCCCAGCTTCACTCCTCCCAAGCCTTCCGATCTCGCCCGGGCCGGCAGCAAGTCGGTCGTCATCCTCGGCGGCGGCATCGCCGGGCTCACCGCTGCGTACGAGCTGCTCAAGGGTGGCTACAAGGTCACCGTGCTCGAGGGACGCGAGCGGCCGGGCGGTCGCAACTTCACCGTGCGCGGCGGCACCCGGGTGACCGATCTGAACGGGGTCACGCAGGTGGCCGGGTTCTCCAAGGGTCAGTACATGAACGCGGGGCCCGGGCGGCTGCCGCAGAGCCACATCACGCTCGACTACTGCAAGGAGCTGGGCGTCCCGATCGAGGCGTTCACCAACCAGAACGCCAACGCCCTGCTCTACTACCCCGGCGACCACGGCATCGGCGCGGTACAGATGCGTCACGCGAAGGCGGACACGTACGGCTATGTCTCCGAGCTCCTCGCGAAGGCGACCGACAAGGGTGCCCTGGACGAGGAGCTGACCGCCGCCGACAAGGAGGCGCTGATCGCCTTCCTGAGGAACTTCGGCGACCTCGGCTCCAAGGCGGAGGGGTACGCCTACACCGGCTCCAGCCGCGCGGGCTACACGGTCGAGCCCGGGGCCGGGCAGGAGTCCGGCACCGAGGTCGCCCCGAACTCGATGAGCGCTGTCCTAGCCGCCGGGCTGGGTCAGTACTTCTCCTTCGAGTTCGGCTACGACCAGGCGATGATGATGTATCAGCCGGTCGGCGGCATGGACGCGATCCCCAAAGCCTTCGCCCAGGCCGTCGGGGCGCGCAACATCCGCTACGGGGCCGAGGTCGTCGAGTGGAACAACACCTCGACCGGCGTCTCGGTGGCCTACAAGGCTCGCGGGAGGACCGAGACCATCAAGGCGGACTTCGCGATCAACTGCATGCCGCCGAACATCGCGGCCAAGGTCCAGCACAACCTCGGCGCCGACATCACCGCGAGCCTGAAGTCCTTCGGGCCCTCGAACGCCGGCAAGATCGGGATCGAGTACGACCGGCGCTGGTGGGAGGAGGACTTCCGGATCTACGGCGGCATCACCAACACCCGCCTCGACCTGCGCAACATGTGGCACCCGTCGTACGGATTCAACGGGGACAAGGGCACGATGATCGGCTACTACAACACCGGTAGCGCGGCCGACACCTACGGTGCGCTCAGCCCCGCCCAGCGGCTCTCGCGGGCGGTGGACATGGGCAAGCAGATCTTCGGGGACGTCTACGGCGAGGGCATCACGGCCTCCTACAGCCAGGACTGGAAGTCGCAGAAGTTCTCCGAGGGGGCCTGGGCGTACTCGACGACGGCCGACACCGACCCGCTCTACACGCGGCTGCTGGACGCCACCGGCAACACGTACTTCGCCGGTGACCACCTCAGCCACTCGGTGGCCTGGCAGCACGGCGCGATCACGGCCGCCCGGGCGGCCGTCGAGAAGCTGCACGCGCGGGTGACGGCATGATGTCGCCGCGTGCGAAGGTGCTGGCGGTGGTCGGGTTGACCGCGGCCCTGGTCGCTCCGACGGCGGCGGTCGCCGGGAGCAGGTGGTCGGACTTCCCACCGCGTGGCGGGGAGACGATCTCGGTGCTACCCGCGGGACAGGACAACCCGTCGATCGCCAACGGCGTCGCGATCGGCCCGGAGGCCGCGATCTACAAGACCAGCGGGCTCGGTCCGTCTCGGCTCAACACGGGGGCGAGCGGCGAGGCGGCCTACATCGACACCGCGGTGTTCCCGGGTGGCGAGCTGCCGCCGGGGGTGACCATCACCGAGGCCCAGGGGATCAACGTGCTGCGCCGGATCGGGGAGAACCTCGAGGCGGCCGGGCTCTCCTACGACGACGTGATCACGATGCGGGTCTTCCTGCAGAACCCCGCGGGCGAGGCGAAGATGGACTTCGCGGGCTGGAACCGGGCCTACCGGCAGTTCTTCGCGAACACGTCGGTCTCGACCGGCGAGGCGATCCCGGTGCCGCTGGGCACGGCTGCCCCGGCGGCCCCGATGGTCGTCAACCCCGCCCGGCCGTCGCGGTTCGCGCTCGAGATCGAGAACCTGCCCGTCGACGGATGGCTCGTCGAGGTGGAGGTCGACGCGGCCTACCCGGCAAAACGGAGGTAGACCCCTTCACAAACGAGATCGCCCTCTCCGAGCAGTGCTCGGGGAGGGCGATTCTCGTGCAGCTCAGACGGTGGTCAGAGCTTGGAAAGCTTGGGGAAGGGGCTGGCGATACGCACCAGTCGGGGACCGAAGTCGACAGTGACTGCGGCCGTTTCTTTGTTGACGACCCGACCCAGGCCGAAGGAGTCGTGGGAAACCAGGTCCCCTGACTCGAACTGCTCAATGACCGGCTCGGGATCTGCCTTGAAAGGACTCGCGGCGAAGTGTCGCCGCCGGGGGGTTGAGGTAGTCATCCCTTCGAGTATGTGGCCTCAGACACGAATAAGGGAATGCACAGGTTGGTCACAATGGCCTATCAGATCGTTTCAGGCCGGCGTGTAGTCGGCCTTGTCGTAGCTGGCGCTGCGGCGGTAATGGGCCGAGATGCTGGGCCAGTTGGTGGTGATGCGGCCGTTCCGCTCGCGATACCAGGAGGTGCATTTGCTCCAGACGCTGTCGGCCAGCTTGTCCTGGATCCGCGCGTCGTAGGCCTCCTCGACCTCCGCTCTCACCTCGAGCGGGCCGGCGTCGGCGACGTGATCGGCGTACCGGCCGAGGTAGCGCGCCTGGGTCTCCAGGAAGAAGATGATCGAGCCGCCACCGGTGTTGGTGTTGGGGCCGTACATGATCAGCAGGTTGGGGAATCCCGGGACGGTCATGCCGTGGTAGGCGTGGGCGCCGTCCTTCCAATGGGTGTGCAGGTCGCGGCCCTGGGTGCCGGTGATCGTCATCGGGGCGAGGAAGTCGGTGGCCTTGAACCCGGTGCCCCAGATGATCACGTCGACCTGGTGGTGCTGCCCGTCGGCGGTCGTCACACCGGTCGGGGTGATCTCGACGATGTCGTCGGTGATCACGTCCACGTTGGGCTGGGCGAGGGCCGGCAGGTAGTCGTCTGCGAAGAGGATTCGCTTGCAGCCGAACGGGTAGTCGGGCCAGACCTTCTCGAAGAGCCCCGGCTTCGCCGCGGTCTGCGCCTTCATGTGGCGCTTGGACCAGGCCCGCATGACCGCGCCGAACGGCTTGACGTGGAAGGACGTGGTGAGCCACTCGGCCTGGACCCAGATCTTCGCGCGGTTGAGGAGCTGCGGGATCGGGCTGGCGGCGTCGGTCCGCTCGAAGTCCTTGCGGGGGACGATGTAGGGCGCCGAGCGCTGGAAGAGGAGCACCTGCGCCGCTTCCTTGCGCACCTCGGGCACGAACTGGATGGCGCTGGCCCCGGTGCCGATCACCGCGACCCGCTTGTCCTGGAGGCTCAGATCGTGGTTCCACTCGGCGGAGTGGAAGGCCTCTCCCCGGAACGTGTCGGCGCCGGGGATGTTCGGGATCGACGGCCGGGAGAGCTGGCCGACGGCGGGGACGAACAGATCGACCGTCTCCGTCTCCCCCGTGCTGAGCTCGAGCTGCCAGGTCTTCGACTCGTCGTCCCAGCGGGCGGCGGTCACCTCTGTGTGGAACCGGATGTGGCGGCGTACGTCGTACTTGTCGACGACCCGGTGGATGTAGTCGAGGATCGCGGGCTGGCGGGAGAACTTGTGGGGCCAGTGCGGGTTGGGCTCGAAAGAGTAGGAGTAGAGGCTGGAAGGTACGTCGCAGGCGGCACCCGGGTAGGTGTTCTCCCGCCAGACACCGCCGACGTCTCCGGCCTTCTCGAACACGACGATGTCGTCGTGGCCGCGCTTCTTGAGCTCGATCGTGGCGGCCAGGCCGCCGAAGCCGGTGCCGATGACTGCGATGCGCAAGAGATCCTCCGAGGGCCGGGAGCGACGGTGTGACCTGGACCATACCGGGAGAATGTGAATCTCCGCGAGGCGACCGAAAGGTAAGAAGTGGGACGCCCGCTCGTCATCGCGATTAGGTTCGGCTAACCTAAACCTATGATCGTCTGCCAGTGCCGAGTCGTCACGGACCGTGACGTCGACGCTGCCCTGGCGGACGGGGCGCGCACGGTCAGTGCGATCTGTCGCTCCACGGGAGCCGCTCAGGACTGTGGCTCTTGCATCTTCTCGGTGAAGAAGCTGGTCAGCCAGCATCTCGAGCAGGAGTGCTCGCACCTCGCGGCCGACGGCGCCGCGAGCTGACGTACGCAACCGGTCACAAACTGAGTCTGTCCTCACTTCCAGGGTGCCGTGCGAGTATCGGGACAGATCCCGTTACCGGAGGTACGTCATGCAGCCAGTCGATCCACGCGTCGTCGAGCTCCTCAACGAGGCGCTCACGTTCGAGCTCACGGTCACCAACACCTACTTCCTGCATGCTCGGATGCTCGACAACTGGGGGCTGCCCAAGCTCGGCAAGGTCTTCTACGACCTCTCCATCGACGAGATGCGTGACGCCGACGAGCTGATCAACCGGATCCTGATGTTCGACGGCCACCCCAACGTGCAGCGCCTCAACGCCATCCAGGTCGGCGAGACCGCCGAGGAGATGCTCTCCCTCGCGCTGGCGAGCGAGCGCGCCGCGGTCGCCCAGTTCAACGCCGGCGGCGAGGAGTGCCACCAGCTCGGTGACCACGGCACCGCCACCGTCTTCGAGGAGATGGTCCGCGACGAGGAGAAGCACGCCGACTGGTTCGAGTCCCAGCTCGACGCGATCGATCGCGTCGGCCTCCAGGCGTACCTGGCTCAGCACATCGGCGCAGGTGAAGGACCCGGCTGAGCCGGGCCCTCCGTGCTTTCCCTCAGGCAGGCACCGCGTCGTCGATGCAGAGGATGTTGTCCTCGCTGTCCTTGAACCAGGCTGCGTGACCGGCCTCGCCCATGCCGGCGACGTCGCCGTCCCAGGTCACTCCGGGCATCTCGTAGTGCTCGAAGCTGACTCCCTTGGCGCGCAGGTCTTCGGTCTCCTTGCGGACGTCGGCCACGTGGAACTGGGCGATCGTGTGCCCGGCCTTGCCCGCCTGCTCGGTCTCGTAGAGGTGGAAGGACGTCCCGCCGGCTGTCGTGTAGACCAGCCAGCCTTCGCTCTCCTCGCTCGGCTCGAGCCCGAGCTTGTCGGCGTAGAAACGGCGTGCCCGGCCGAGGTCGGCGGCGGGGATGTTCGCCCTCACACTGCTGTCGGTCAACATCGTCGGCCACCTCAGGCGCTCTCGAACCAGGGGTGGTGGAGGTCGTAGAAGGTCGCACCCTTCATCGCGTAGTCCAGCTCGCGGCGTACGTCTGCGGGGGGCTCGATCTGCTCGCCCTTGCGGGCGTCGGCCTCGCTGGTGAACGCGACGGTCTCGACGAAGCTGCCGTCCGCCTCGATCGCGAGAGTGCCGCCGAGGATCTCGGGGCGCATCTCGTGCAGCTGGGTGGTGTCGGCCATCATCGCCTTGAGCCGACTCGGGTCGTCGACGCGGCCGCGGATGATCTGCACGAACCCGGCTTCGTCGGAGCCGCCGTCGAACAGCAGCGTGACGTCGTCGCAGTCGTGGAACTCCATCGGCCCGTCCATGACCTCGGCCATCTTCGCGGCCCACTCCCCCTGCTCGGGACGGTCGGAGTTGGCCATCGCCGCCTCGCGTGACTCGAAGCGGACCACCCCGATGAGCTGGCCGTCGTCTGTGAATCCGTAGGTGCCGCCCAGCCACCCGGTCGCGCTCGGCGCCAGGTCTCGACGCCACTCGTCGAGCAACTGGTGGGCCTCGTCCTGCCGGGTGCAGGGGCCCTGGATCATCTGGATGAACATTGCTGCCTCCTCGGTCGTCGGTGCGCCAACGGACCGGTCGAGGCAGTTGCCGGGCCCCGGCCGGGCCCTCTCGCAACGTACGTCCGAAGGGTCGCCCCGCACATACCCCAAACAGGCGTTTTTGAAACGACACCGTCAGTCGACGTCGACCCAGTCGAGCGTGCGGTCGACGGCCTTCCGCCAGCCGGCGTACCCGGCCTCGCGCTGCTCCTCGCTCCAGGCCGGCTTCCAGCGCTTGGACTCGTTCCAGTTCTGGCGGAGCTCGTCGGTGTCCTTCCAGAAGCCGACGGCGAGCCCGGCGGCGTAGGCGGCTCCGAGCGCGGTGGTCTCGGCGACGACCGGGCGGCTGACCTCGACGCCGAGGACGTCGGCCTGGATCTGCATGCACAGCTCGTTGGCGGTGATGCCGCCGTCGACCTTGAGGACCTCGAGGCGTACGCCGGAGTCCTTCTCCATCGCTTCGGCGACGTCACGACTCTGGTAGCAGATCGCCTCCAGGGCCGCTCGGGCGATGTGGCCGCTGTTGTTGAACCGGGACAGGCCGACGATCACGCCGCGGGCGTCCGAGCGCCAGTAGGGGGCGAAGAGACCGGAGAAGGCCGGGACGAAATAGACCCCGCCGTTGTCCTCGACCTCCTTGGCCAGGGCCTCGACCTGCGTGGCGTTGCTGATCACCCGCAGCTGGTCACGCAGCCACTGCACCGCAGAGCCGGTGACGGCGATCGAACCCTCCAGGGCGTACGTCGGTGGCTGGTCGCCGAACTGGTAGCAGACCGTGGTGAGGAGGCCGTTCTGGGAGCGTACGAGCTCCTGGCCGGTGTTGAGGAGGAGGAAGTTGCCGGTGCCGTAGGTGTTCTTGGCCTCGCCGGCGTCCAGACAGACCTGGCCGACCATGGCGGCCTGCTGGTCCCCGAGGATGCCGGTGATCGGGATCTCGCCTCCGAGCGGACCGTTCTCCAGCGTGGTGCCGTAGGCGTTGGGATCGGAGGAGGGCCGGATCTCGGGAAGCATCTGACGCGGGATGTCGAAGAAGCCGAGGAGCTCCTCGTCCCAGTCGAGGGTCTCGAGGTCCATCAGCATCGTTCGGCTGGCGTTGGTGACGTCGGTGACGTGTACGCCCCCGCTGGGACCGCCGGTCAGGTTCCAGACGATCCAGGTGTCGGTGGTGCCGAAGATGGCATCGCCGCTCTCCGCGGCCTCACGGACACCGTCGACGTTCTCCAGGATCCACTGGATCTTGCCTCCGGCGAAGTACGTCGCGGGCGGGAGCCCGGCCTTGCGGCGGATGATGTCGCCGCGCTCGTCCTTGTCGAGAGCGGAGGCGATCCGGTCGGTGCGGGTGTCCTGCCAGACGATCGCGTTGTAGTAGGGCCGTCCGGTCCTCTTGTTCCACACCACGGTGGTCTCGCGCTGGTTGGTGATGCCGAGCGCGGCGATGTCCTTGTCCGTCAGGCCCTTGCTGCCGAGCGCGATCTGGATCACCGCCCTGGTGCGCTCCCAGATCTCCACCGGGTTGTGCTCGACCCAGCCCGCCTTGGGCAGGATCTGCTGGTGCTCCAGCTGATGGCGGGCCACCTCGTTGCCGCCGTGGTCGAAGATCATGCAGCGAGTGCTCGTGGTGCCTTGGTCGACGGATGCGACGTAGTCGGGCATGTCGGTCCTTTCGGTTCTTGTTTCCGGGGCGATCGGTGGTCAGGCAGCGGCAGGCAGGTCGCTGGTCTCCTCAGCCTCCTTCTCGGCGGGCAAGAAGCGGGCAATCAACACCTTGTACGCTCCGGCACCGATGAGTCCACCGACAAGCGGGGCGACGATCGGGATCCAGAAGTAGAGGTCACCGGCCGCGGTCACCCAGGCACCGTCGTAGCCGGTGACGAAGGAGGCCAGCCGCGGCCCGAAGTCACGGGCGGGGTTGATGGCATAGCCGGCGTTCGTGCCCCAGGCCATGCCGATGCCGACGATCACGAACGCGATCGCGACGGGCGAGAACCAGGCGATCGGCGCGGAGTTCTTCGCGTCCGTGATCGCCATGATCAGGAACAGCAGGATCGCGGTGCCGATCACCTGGTCGGCGAAGGCGGTGGTGAGGCTGACGCCGAGCGCGGCGTCGCCGTTGCCCGGGAGCGTGGAGAAGATGCCCTGGGTCGCGTGGGTGTGACCGGGGTCGACGCTGGCGATCGCGTCACCGTACGCCGCGCGGACGATGAGCGCGCCGACGAAGGCGCCGAGGATCTGGGCGATGCTGTAGGGCAGCACCTTGCGCCACTCGAAGTCGCTGAAGACGGCCATCGCGAGGCTGACGGCCGGGTTGAGGTGGGCGCCGCTGATCCGTCCCGCGGTGTAGATGCCCAGCATCACCCCGATCCCCCAGGCCCAGGCGATCGAGTCGTGGTCGCCGAGCGCGCCGTCGCCGGTCGTGACCTGCGCGACCACACCGACTCCGAACAGGATCAGGATCATCGTCCCGGCGAACTCTGCGCTGAGCTCTCCGATCAGGGTTCGACGTACTGCCGAAACGGAGCCCGAGGCGTTTCGTGTTGTCATGCGCTTGCTCCTGCCGTGTGGGGTCTGGCGGACCTCTGCACCGTAGGGGCGCGTGACGGGCGTCACAACGGGGTGCGTTCGGTATGGCCGAACGCGTGCGTGTTTCGCCGGGCGGCACCGGCGGGTCTCTCGATGGCTGAACCCCGGGTAGGGGATTTGTTCGGGCCCTACGCTTTTACCCGATGTCTCGGACCGTGCAATCCGTCGAGCGGGCGGCTGCGCTACTGCGTGTGCTCTCCGCCGCGAGTGAGCCGATGCCTCTTGGTGAGCTGGCGGCCGCCGTCGGGCTGGCCAAGCCGACGGCGCACGGGTTGCTGCGTACGTTGGCGGGGGCGGGGTTCGTCGACCAGGAGCCGGTCACCGGGCGCTATCTGGTGGGGTCGGGGTTGCTCCATCTCGGGTCCGTGACGCTGGACCTCAACGAGCTGCGCTCGGAGACGCTCAACTGGGTGGACACGCTGGCGGCGCGTACGGGCGAGGAGGCGCGGATCGCGGCCTACCGCGACGGCTCCGCGGTGGTGGCGCACCATGTTTTCCGGGCGGGGCCGGGAGTGCAGGTGATGGACACCGGGAAGGCACTGCCGCTGCACGCCACCGCGCTCGGGAAGGTGCTGGTCGCGTTCGATCCGGGCGCAGCCCGCAGCGTGGTCGGGCAGCGGCTGGACCGGCTGACCTTCCGGACGATCACCGACCGGTCGGCGCTGTTGCGGGCGCTGGCGGACGCGCGCGACACCGGGTGGGCCTCGGCCGTCTCCGAGGCACGGCCGGAGCTGGCCGGGATCGCGGCGCCGGTGCGTGACCGGGGCGGGTACGTGGTGGCGGCCGTCGGCATCGCGGGACCGGTGCCGCGACTGTGCGACGCGCGCGGGCTGCCGCGTCAGGATCTCGTCGAGCAGGTCGTCGGGGTCTCCCGGTCGATCTCGCGGGCGCTCGGTCACGGCCGGGCGGCATGAGTCTTCCGCGGTATGTCGCCGCGCTGGACCAGGGCACGACCTCGACCCGGTGCATGCTCTTCGACCGCGAGGGCCGGATGGTGTCGTTGGCGCAGCGGGAGCACCATCAGCACTATCCGCGCGCGGGCTGGGTCGAGCACGACCCCATGGAGATCTGGGACATCGTCTGCCGGGTCGTGCCGGAGGCGCTCGCGGATGCCGGGGCTTCTCCGTCCCAGGTCGTCGGGCTCGGGATCACCAACCAGCGCGAGACCACGGTGGTGTGGGACCGGCACACCGGCCGGCCGGTCCACAACGCGATCGTGTGGCAGGACACCCGGTCCTCCGCCGTGCTGCCCGCTGTCGCCGCCGACATGGCCGAGGCGGAGATCCAGGCTCGGTGCGGGCTGCCGTTGGTGACGTACTTCTCCGGGCCGAAGGTGCGCTGGCTGCTCGACTCGTCTCCTTCGCTGCGGGAGCGGGCGGAGCGCGGGGATCTCCAGTTCGGGACGATGGACTCGTGGCTGGTCTGGAACCTGACCGGCGGAGTGTCGGGCGGGGCGCACGTCACCGACGTGACCAACGCCAGCCGCACCATGCTGATGAACCTCGGCACGCTCGACTGGGATCCGGAGCTGCTGGCGGCGATGCGGGTGCCGCAGGCGATGCTGCCCGAGATCCGGCCGACCGTCTCGTCCTTCGGGACCACGGTCGCGCCGATCGCGGGGATCCCGGTGACGGCGGTGATCGGCGATCAGCAGGCCTCTCTCTTCGGGCAGGCGGGGTTCGACCGCGGCGACGCGAAGTGCACTTTCGGCACGGGCGGCTTCCTGCTCCTCAACACCGGCTCGTCCCCGGTGCGCTCTCAGCACGGGCTGATCACGACGGTCGCGCATGCGATGGAGGGTGAGCCGGCGGCGTACGCCCTGGAGGGGTCGATCGCTGTGGCCGGCTCACTGGTGCAGTGGTTCCGCGACAGCCTCGGGCTGATCCGCTCGGCGGCCGAGATCGAGACGCAGGCGCTGACGGTGGCCGACAACGGTGGCTGCTACGTCGTCCCGGCGTTCACCGGCCTGTACGCACCGCACTGGGAGCCCGAGGCTCGCGGCGTGATCGTCGGGCTGACCTCGTACGTCACCAAGGGGCATCTGTGCCGCGCCGTCCTCGAGGCCACCGCGTGGCAGACCCGCGAGGTCATCGACGCGATGAACGCCGACGCTTCGGCGCCGCTGGCGCGATTGGCCGTCGACGGCGGCATGACCGCCGACAACCTCCTCATGCAGACCATCGCCGACTTCCTCGACATCCCCGTGGTCCGGCCGATGGTCGCCGAGACGGTCTCCCGCGGTGCCGCCTACGCCGCCGGGCTCGGCGCCGGGTACTGGCCCGACCGGCAGGTCCTGCGGCGGCATTGGCGACGGGCGGCCGAGTGGCGGCCCGCCATGTCGGCTGAGCTCCGGGAGGCGGGGTTCGCTCGGTGGCGTCGGGCGGTCGAGCTGGCGATCGGATGGGGCGCCTGATCGGCTACCGGCCGTCGGGACCTTCGCTCGGGGACTCGGCGAGGGTGGGCGTGGCGCCGCCCGGGTGAACAGCCGGACCGTCGCGTAGGCGGCGGCGACCCAGCCGACCAGGAGTCCGAGCGTCGCGATCCCGGCACCGACCTCGACGAGCGCCAGGCCAGTCGCTGCAGCGAGGGCACTGCTGCCGGTGGCGACGGTCCCGACCGGGAACGTGAACGACCACCAGGTCGGGGTCACCGGAAGCCCGTCGCGTACCTGGCGCACCGTCAAGGCCAGCGCCAGGACGGTCCACATCACGGTGAAGCCCCACACCGGCACGCCGTAGCAGACCGCGAGCATGCTGAGCGCGTGCCCGTAGTCGGGCACCACGGACGGCGCGAGCGCTCCGAGGTGGTGGACCGCCGTGGTCGACTGCCCGAGGAAGCCGAGCACGATCCAGACGGTGGGCAAGGACGCCGGGGCGAGTGCGCCGTGGCGGACGAGCCGCTGCCAGAGCTGGTTGAGGACGAGAAGTCCGGCGATGACGGTCAGGCCGAAGAAGGCGTAGCAGAGGACCAGGAGGGTCTCCCGGGGCTGCCCTGCCGGGAGGTGCGGCACAAGCGCGGCACCGGTCGTCGCCGAGACCATCGGAGGAACGACTGGCATCAGCCAACCACCGGTGGCGCTGTCGTCGGCGACCTCGTGGCGGGTGATCGCCCGGTAGGGCACCGCGACCGCGGTCCACAGACCGAGCAGCGTGCCCGCTGTCCACAGGATCGCCGACAGCGCGACCGCCGCGCCGGCCCCGAGTACGCCCTGGCCGACCCCGATCGCACCGGCACCGACGGTCATCAGCGCCATCGCCGGGGCTCCGTAGAAGTGGGACATCACCGGGTCGTCGTAGTGGCGGCGCAGCAGCGAGGGATCCTGTCGGAGGCCGATCAGCATCGCCGTCACCGTGGCCACCAGCAGGAGACTCGCCGCCAGCCAGAACGCCAGCGCGACCGGCATCGCTCCCGGCACGCGGAAGGGAAGACCGGGAAGGACGACGGCGACGATGCCGGTGCCCATGGTGGCGGCGTACCAGTTCGGACCGTACGGGAGGCTCATGTCTCCATGCTCGGCGCGGCCGCGGAACGCCGGTAGAACCCACCTGACTGTGGGATCACAGGATTACCCTGTGACCATGTTGCCCGACATCCCGTCCCTGCGCCTGCTCGCCGACGTCGCCCGGCTGGGCAGCATCGGAGCCGCGGGACGCGCGGCGGGGATCTCGCAGCAGTCGGCCTCGGAGCGGCTGCGGGCGATAGAGACCCAGGTCGGTCTCGTGCTGGTTCAGCGGGCTCACCGCGGATCGGAGCTGACCCAGGCCGGGAAGCTGCTGGTCGAGTGGAGCGGCGACCTGCTCGAACGCGCGGACGAGATCGAGAACGCCATGCAGACCCTGCGCCGGGGTCGATCCGACGAGCTGCACGTGCATGCCTCGATGACGACCGCTGAATACCTGCTGCCGCGCTGGCTCGTACGTCTGCGGCAGCAGCGGCGGGTGGCGGTGAGCCTGCGCGCCGCCAACTCCGAGGACGTCGTGGCCGCCGTGCGTCAGGGCGAGGCGGACCTGGGATTCGTGGAGGGCCCGGTCGACACCGAGGGGCTCTCGACCACGGGGGTCGGGTTCGACGAGCTGGTGCTGGTCGCGGCTCCTGATGACCGCTGGGCCCGCCGCCGCTCCGGGATCCACGCGAACGAGCTCGCGACCCGCCCGCTGACCTGCCGCGAGCGTGGGTCCGGCACCCGCGCCGTCGTCGAGTCCGCGCTGGCCACCATCGGCGAGCGCCTGGCGGACCCCGAGGTGGAGTTCGCGACGAACGCCGCCATCCTCGCCTCCGTACGTGCCGGCGGGTCGCCCGCGTTCGTGTCGAGCCGAGCCTCCCAGGCCGACCTCGACATGGGAGCGCTCGTCAGCGTGCCGGTGCCGGAGCTGGATCTGTCCCGGGAGTTCCGGGCCGTATGGGTCGGCGGGGCGCGGCCACCCGCCGGGCTGGTGCGCGATCTCCTCGGGATCGCCCGATCCTGAGCTGCGGACGCTCCGCCGACGGCGGCTCGCCCGGCCGACGTACGTTCCCTACTCGTTGATCCGCTCGAGCTTGGTCCAGCCGGTGTAGCCGCGCTTCTCGACCAGGCGCATGAGATCGCGGGCGACGGGGACCTGCTCGACGAACATCGAGTCGAGCAGGGCGACGAGCTCGTCGGGCATGGCCTGGTCGGCGTCGGTGTAGGCGGCCCAGTCCTCGGGCGAGACGGCGTCGAGCTGGGCGACGATCTGATCGGCGATGGACTCCAGGCGGGGGTCGCCGGGCTCCCAGTCGAGCATCGCCTCGAGCTCCCGGTAGGTATCGACGACCGTTGGGTCTTCGAGCTGGCCGACCTTGCTGCGGATGAAGGCTTCCATGCTCTGTGGCTGCTGGGCAGCGACGAGGATCCAGGCGTCGCGCTCACCGTGGATGATCCGCTCGGGGATGCCGAGCTCCCGCAGCCGCTCCAGGTAGCTGACCGCCTCCGGGGGGAGCGCGAGGCTGTCGCCGGAGGCGAGCTGCGCCATGCGCTCGCGGTGGCGCTGACGCTCACGGATCTCGAGTCGGAGACGCTTGTCGATCTCGGCGACCGCCTTCTGGAAATCCTCGTCGCCGGCGTCCAGCAGCTCCTTGACTCGGGAGAGCGGGACGCCGGCGTCGGCGAGGATGCGGATCTTGATCAGGTCGACCACAGCAGCGGCGTCGTAGCGTCGGTATCCCGAATGGTCGCGCTCTGGCTCCACCAGCAGCCCTTTGGCGTGGTAGTGGCGCACAGCCCTGACGGTGACACCGGCGTACGACGCCAGCTGGCTGATCGTGAGCATCCCCGAATAGTGGCGGGAACGCCCGGGTTTGTCGCGTGGTTTAGGCAAACTTGCGGCGGTAGGCAGCGGTGGCCAGGACGTACGCGACAACCAGGAGGCCGACGCACCAGGCCAGTGCGATCCACAGCTCGTTGCCCAGCTCCTGACCGGAGAAGATCGCCCGGATCGAGTCGACGATCGAGGTGACCGGCTGGTGCTCGGCGAAGGCTCGCACCGGGCCGGGCATCGTGTCGGTCGGTACGAACGCCGAGCTGAGGAAGGGCAGGAAGATCAGCGGGTAGGAGAACGCGCTGGCGCCCTCGACCGTGCCGGCCGTCAGGCCCGGGATCACCGCGAGCCAGGTCAGCGCGAGGGTGAACAGGGCCAGGATGCCGACGACCGCGAGCCAGTCGAGCACGCTCGCGCCGGTGCGGAAGCCCATCAGCAGGGCGACGAGCACCACCACGACCAGCGAGATCATGTTCGCGACCACCGAGGTGAGCACGTGACCCCACAGCACCGCGGATCTGGCGATCGGCATCGACTGGAACCGGTCGAACATGCCGCCGTTCTTGTCCTGGAACAGACGGTAAGCGGTGTAGGCGATGCCGGAGGCGATGGTGATCAACAGGATGCCGGGTAGCTGATAGCTGACGTAGCTCTCGTGGGAGCCGGTGTCGATCGCGCCGCCGAAGACGTACACGAACATGAGCATCATCGCGATCGGCGTGATGGCGGTGGTGACGATGGTGTCGGGGCTGCGGCCGATGTGTCGCAGGGAACGGCCGAGCAGGACGGCGGTGTCGCCGAAGAATCGGGTGGTCATCGTGACTCCTTCACGTTGTTCGTGCTGGCGGACTTGCCGTTGGACTTGCTGGTGATGGCGAGGAAGATCTCCTCGAGGGACGGCTGCTTCTCGACGTACTCCTGCTTGGCCGGCGGGAACATCGCCTTGAGCTCGGCGAGGGTTCCGTTGGCGATGATGCGGCCCTCGTGGAGGATCGCGATCCGGTCGGCGAGCTGCTCGGCCTCTTCGAGGTACTGCGTGGTGAGCAGGACCGTCGTGCCGCTCTCGGCGAGCTCCTTGACCGCCTGCCACACCTCGATCCGGGCCTCGGGGTCGAGACCGGTGGTCGGCTCGTCGAGGAAGATCACCGGCGGATTGCCGATCAGGCTCATCGCGATGTCGATCCGGCGGCGCATACCACCGGAGTACGTCGCGACCTTGCGGTTGCCGGCCTCGGTGAGCGAGAACCGGGCGAGGAGCTCGTCGGCGACCGCGCCCGGGTCCTTCTCCCGCAGCAGCTTGGCGATCAGGATGAGGTTCTCGCGACCGGTCAGGATCTCGTCGACGGCGGCGAACTGGCCGGTGAGGCTGATCGACCTACGTACGTCGTTGGCCTGAGTCGCCACGTCGAAGCCGTTGACCGTCGCCTGGCCGCCGTCCGCCTTGAGCAGCGTGGTCAGGATCTTCACGGTCGTGGTCTTGCCTGCGCCGTTGGAGCCGAGGAGGGCGAAGATGCTCCCCTTCTCAACGCTCATGTCGACGCCCTGGAGGACGTGTACGTCGCCGTAGGACTTGGTCAGTCCGGCGATCTGGATTGCTGGTGTCGGGTTCATGTCGAATAGCGTCGAGGGTTGACGCTGGGTCAAGGTCAAGCGGAAGTTTCGATCTTTTTCCGCTGGGCCTGATCGGACCCGACAGGAACGCGAAATGCGCTGGTCGCGGGGGTCAGCCCTTCTGCAGGCGGCGCCAGCCACCGGCCCGGTTGTTGGCCACGATGGCGCGCAGCAGCTCGGTCAGCGCCGGACGGTCGATCGGGTCGTCCCGGTAGATCTGGATGGCACGCCCGGTGGCGTTGCCGTGACCCTGGTTGATGATCCCGGCCGGATCGGGGACGGTCGGGTCGTAGAGGAACAGGTTGATGTGGTCCTTGGTGGCGAGGAGCGCGCACACGTTGCCCTGCAGCACGAAGTAGGGCTGGACCGTCCGCTTGATCGTCTCCTCGATCTCCGGGTCGGCGTCGTGGATGATCTCGCGCAGATCGCGGCAGATGTCGCGCTGCCACTCCGGCAGACCGTCGAGGTAGCTGTCGACGCCGGCATGGGTGCGGATGGCCATGATCGCAATGTACGCCCGGGCCGCGGGCGCCCGGCAAGCCAAATACACAAGTCGATAAATCATCCCTTTGACTTCAAGTACTTGAAGTTCTTAGCGTCTTTGGTGTGACTGCATCAACGACTCGGACGTACACGATCCGAGAGGTGGCGGCGCTGACCGGGCTGCCGGCCAGCACCCTGCGCTACTACGAGACGATCGGGCTGATCTCGCCGGTCAGCCGCGGCGCCAGCAGTGGCCACCGGGTCTATGACGAGACCGACCTGGACCAGCTGACCGGCGTCGCCTGCCTGGCCGCGATCGGCCTCTCGATCGACGACATGAGGGCGTACGTCACCAACAGTCGCCTCGGCAGCGAAGGTGCCGCCGAGCAGATCGACATGCTCACCGAGCACGCCGCTCACCTCGCCCGCGAGGCCGAGAACCTCGAGCTGCGGCGGCGTTACGTCGGTCTCAAGACCGACTACTGGCGCGCTGTCGCCGCCGGCGAGCAGGTCCGCGCCGAGGAGATCGGCGCGCAGGCACACACCTTGGCGGACCAGATCCGCAGCCGCGAGAACCACTGATCCACCACCCATCTCAGACTCAGGAGACACCCATGCGCGTCAACGCGTACGCAGCACCTTCCGCCGGCGAGCCGCTGGCCCCGATCACCATCGAGCGCCGTGAGGTGGGCGCCAACGACGTCCTCATCGCGATCGAGTTCGCCGGCATCTGCCACTCCGACATCCACACCGTCAACGGTGACTGGGGTCCGCAGCCGTTCCCGGTCGTCCCGGGCCACGAGATCGTCGGTCGCGTGACCGAGGTCGGCTCGTCGGTCACCAACCACAAGGTCGGCGACCGCGTCGGCGTCGGCTGCTTCGTGAACTCGTGCCGCGAGTGCGACAACTGCCGCAACGGCGACGAGCAGCACTGCTCGACCCCCGGCGGCGGGGTCGGGACGTACGCCGCGAAGGACCGCGACGGTTCGTTCACCCAGGGTGGCTACTCGACCCACGTCGTCGTCGACGCCCACTTCGCACTCAAGGTGCCCGAGGGCATGGACGCAGCGGCCGCGACTCCGCTGCTGTGTGCTGGCATCACCACGTACGCGCCCCTGAAGAAGTGGGGCGCCGGCCCTGGCAAGAAGGTCGCGATCGTCGGCCTCGGCGGGCTGGGCCACATGGGCGTCCAGATCGCCCACGCGATGGGTGCCGAGGTCACTGTGCTCTCGCAGTCGCTCAAGAAGCAGGAGGACGGGCTGCGGCTCGGCGCAGACCACTACTACGCCACCTCCGACCCGGCGACCTTCGAGCAGCTGGCCAGCTCGTTCGACCTGATCGTGAACACCGTCAGCGCGAAGATCGACCTCGACGCCTACCTCGGCCTGCTCGCCGTGGACGGCACGATGGTCAACGTCGGCGCGCCCGCGGAGCCGCTGAGCGTCAACGTGTTCTCGCTGATCACCAACCGGCGCAACTTCGCCGGCTCGATGATCGGCGGCATCGCGCTGACCCAGGAGATGCTCGACTTCTGCGCCGAGCACGGCATCGGCTCCGAGGTCGAGGTGATCTCGGCGGACCAGATCAACGAGGCGTACGCCCGGGTCCTGGCCTCCGACGTGCGCTACCGCTTCGTGATCGACACGGCCACGCTGGCCTGATCCGTCACGACCATTCGAGAGCGGCAGCCGGATCCAGGTCCGGCTGCC
>NZ_JBHZPJ010000023.1:0-37232 GCF_042788075.1 Nocardioides sp. YIM B13467 | reverse complement strand
CCCCCCCCGCGCCGTGCCGCCGGCACTTCCCGAGCGTGCCGGCGGCAGGTCGAATCAGGCGGGCGCCTGCTGGGCGTCAGTGGCGTAATCGCTCGCTGGTCGCGCGGCCGGACGGATGGCCAGTAGTGCGATCGTCGCGACTGCTGCCAAGAACAGGGGCACGGAGAACGCCGCGAACAGTTGAGGCCCACTCCACCCGCGGTCGACCAGGACACCCGCCACGATCGGTGCAGAGATAGCCCCTATTCGGCCGAAAGCCGATGCCCAGCCCATGCCAGTGGTGCGCACTTCGACGGGGTACATGGCGGGTGCGATCGCGTGCACAGCTGCCCCGTTGGCATTCAGCATCAAGCCAATCGCGACCGCGGCCCCGAGCGAGGGAGCAAGGCTGCCGAAGGCGACAACCATTCCCAGGAACGCCAGACCGGCACCCGCGATGGTGACGGCGGCGATGACCGCGCTCGGTGCACGAAGAGCGAGCACGGTGACGATAAGGATTCCGACCACACCGCCGATGTTGAGAACGATGCCGCCACTGATTCCCTGCTGGGCGGAGAGCCCACTTTGCTCGAGGAGTCGGGGGGTCCAGTTCGCGGCGAAGTACAGTCCAGACAGCAGGCTGAAGAACATCAGCCACAAAAGGCCTGTTCGGATTCCGTTCCGACCTCGGAAGATGGCAGAACGAACCCCGACAGCTGCAGACCGCGTGGATGCAGGCAGTTCGGCGAGCGGTCGCATGTTCATGCGAGCAAGGATCGTGTTGATGCGCTTGAGGGAATCTGCCGGGCGCCGCGCGGTGAGGTAGTCCAGGGACTCCGGTAGGGCGCGGAACACGATGGCGATGGTGATCACGCTGAGTACCGCGCCGAGGGCGAACGTGGCGCGCCATCCGTACTGCGCGGTTACCAGGGCGGCGATTGAGCCGCCCAGGACGCCCCCGAGAGGAAGACCCACGGCGAAGAACGCAATCGAGGTCCCTCGGGCACGCAGGTTGCTGTACTCCGACACGATGACGGGTAGTCCTGCAATGACACCGCCGACGCCCACTCCGGTCAGGAATCGGAAGAAACCCAGTGTGCTGATCCCGCTTGCCAGGGTGGACAGCACCATGCCTGCAGTCGCGATGGTCAGGCTCAGAAGCACGAGCGGTCGCCGACCGATTCGATCGGCCAGGGGGGCAAGCGCCGTCGAGCCGACGACGGCCCCGATCAGGCCCGCGCTGAGCAGAAGCCCGATCTGTGACCCGGACAGTTGCCAGTCCGCGGCTACTGCGGATGCAGCGAAGGCCATGACCAGGAGGTCGAAACCTTCGACGATGTTCATGGCCAGACACAGGGCTACCACTTTGACCTGGAACCGGGTCATGGGTTGGCGGTCGATTTGTTCTCTCAAACTCATATGACACCTTCTCGGGAAATCGGCCTTGACTGGCTTCGGCCGGCTTCCGCGCAGCATGCGACTCGTGGGCTGGATGGCGGGGTCGTCCGGTTCATTGCACGGACCGCGTATTTCTCGCTACGCCGGAGCAGGTCCATTGGACGGTCCGCTTTGTTGTTGGCCAGCTGTGACCGTAGCCACAGTTCACCGCATGTGGAGCACGCCGTGGCCGATCCCGTCGCGTCCCCTTGCAGGACGCCCGAGGCCCTGTCCCGACGTGAGGTCCGCACCAACAGTCCCAGGCTGCCGCCGACCACGGATGCCGCGGTCGTCGGTGGCCATCACCGTCACGACAATCCCGTCGTATCGTCAGGAGTGATCCATGCCTTTCATTCAGGTCGTCCTAGGTACAGGTAGGACCGCCGAGCAGAAGCGCGAACTCGTTCTCGCCGTGTCCCGGGCTGCCGCGGAAGCGGTTCAGGTCAGCGAGGCCGCCGTGCGCGTGTGGCTGGTCGAGGTTCCGTCGACCGAGATCGCAGCGGGCGGAGAGATCCTGGCTGAGCGCAACAAGAAAGCGACGGGGGCCTCGTCGTGACCCACTTTGTCCTCGCCCACGGCGGCTGGCACGACGCCTGGTGCTGGGAGTCACTCATCGCGGAGCTTGGCCATTGGGGCCATGAGGCGACCGCCGTGAGCATGCCGACAGATGTCCCGGGCCGGGGAGCTCAGTCCTATGCCGAGGTCATTGCCGCTGCTGTCGTGCCGGAGGGAAGCGTGATCGTCGGCCACTCGCTCGCCGGCCTGATCCTACCGCTGGTGCCGCCCCTGGCTTCGGTCAAAGCCTGTGTGTATCTGGCCGCTCTGCTCCCCGATCCCGGACGCAGCTGGCGTGATCAACTCGGGGACAGGCCGATGGCTGACTGGTTCTACAGTCACGCTCTCCCGTTCCAGCAGCGCGACGAGCAGCAACGGACATTCTGGCCGGCGAAGGTCGCATCTGACTTGTTCTTCCATGACTGCGCCGACGACGTGGCCGCGCGGACCTCCGCCAGATTGCGGCCACAGGCGTCCGATCCGGTCGCCGAGAGGTCACCGGTCCTGTCGTTTCCTAAGGTGCCCACGTACTACGTCATGGGTCGCGACGACCGGGCGGTTTCGACGACATGGGCGGCTGCCGCCTCGGCCGAGCGTCTGGGCGTGGAGCCGATCTGGATTGAGGGCGGACACAGCCTCTTCCTCAGCCGCCCAGCCCAACTTGCAGACGTTCTCGCCGGACTCGGCACGGCGCACACACCCGACCACCACCTGAATGCAAAAGGAGCGACCTCATGACCGTTTCCACCTCCGAAGCCCCGGCCGTCGGCAACTCGTTCGACCACGAACTCAACAGTCGCGTAGCGGACTTCCTGTATCGCGAGGCCGCGCTGCTCGATGATTGGCGACTCGACGAGTGGCTCGAGCTCATGGACGACTCCATCAAGTACCGGGTGCCGGCTTGGGGATACGAGAACGGGGACCCCCGCTCGACGCTCCACGTCGTCAACGACGACCTGCAGCTCATCCGCGGACGAGTGACCCGGCTCAAGAGCAAGCACGCTCACGCTGAGAGCCCGAAGTCATACACCACCCGACAGGTCAGCAACGTGCACGTTGTCGCTCAGGACGGCGAGATCGTCGCGGTTCGAAGCACCTTCACCATCCTGCGCGCTCGGCTCGGCGAGGTCGACCACTTCGTCGGCACGTACACACATCGCCTGCGCTCGGTTGAGCAGAGCGATGGTGGACTCGGGTTCCGCATCATCGAGCGAATCGCTCGACTCGGGCATCCAGTCATCGACGCTGGTGGCACCGTCTCGATCGTTCTCTGAATCTGGAGCGCACAGATGATCAACGGCTACGACATCCACACCCACGTCGTCCCACCAACGATCCCGTTCGTGCCACGGCTCGTGGAACGCGACGCCCGCTGGGCACAACTTCGCCTTTCGTCTGCCGACGCGGCGACGGGCGACGTCGTCGTCGACCACCAGATCTTCCGCACGGTCCGCCGGGTCGCGTTCGATCTAGATGCTCGCGCCGAAGAGGTGCAGGCGAACGGCTCACGAGGCCAGGTGCTTTCCGCGATGCCGGAGCTCTTCGCGACCTGGGCGCCGCGAAATGACGCCAGCGAGTACTGTGCCGCCTTCAACGAGTGGCTCGCGGGCGAGGTGCATCGGTTCCCGGGGCTTTTCATCGGCCTTGGTCTCGTTCCGGTGCAGGCGCCCGACCTGATGCCTGATCTCCTGCACCAGATCGCACAACTGGGGCTCGCCGGCGTCGAGATCCCCTGCGCCAGTCCACTTGGCCCCATCTTCGGTGAGCAGTACGAGGACTTTTTCGCCGCGGCAGAGGAACTCGGGCTCCTGGTGTTCATTCACTCTGTAGGCGACACCTCCGGCTTCTCGAATGGCATGGCGGGAACAGGTGCGGTCTTCCCAGCCCGCATTGGTGAAGCTGTCGCAGGCCTGATCGCCAACGGCGTTATGGAACGGCACCCCGGACTCAAACTGCTGATCAGCCACGGCGGGGGCGGAATGGCCGCCTCTCTCGCTCGACTCGAGTTCATGCGCGGGATGGTTCCGGCCCTCGGCGAGCTCATGCCGCGCCATGCGCACGAGTATGCCCGGCGGATGTGGTTCGACCATCTCGTGTTCGACCCCGACCTTCTCGCGAGCCTCATCAGGACGGTCGGTATCGACCGCGTCGTCTACGGAACGGACTACCCATTCCTGCGAGGAGATGTCGATTCCGTGCTTCGCGCCAGCCCCTTGCCACCTGCGTGCGAACACGTCATTCGAGTGGACAACCCTCACAAGCTTCTCGAACAAATCCCGGCGGCGCAGAGGCCCAGCACGCCCTATCTGTGACCCCCCAACCCGGCCGCCTCGCTCCTAAGGGTGGCTGCACCAAACCGATTCAACCCTGGAAGAAGGACTCCGATGACCCAGATCATGCCGTCTCCTGCAGACGCACCCACCCCAGCGAACGAGTTCGCCTCGATGGTCGATGACCGCATAGAGGAAGGATTCTTCCAGGTCGATCGACGCTCGCTTGTTGACGAGTCGGTCTTCGAAGCCGAGCGTCGCGCCATCTTCGACAAGTGCTGGCTCTACGTGGGGCACGAATCCGAGCTCCCAAACAACGGTGACTACCTTGCACGAGAGGTAGTAGGACGTCCCCTCATCTTCTGGCGCGACGTCAGCGGCGAGCTGCAGGTGTATCTGAACAGCTGCCGGCACCGGGGCGCGCTCCTTTGTCGGGTGCCCGAGGGAAACGCGAAGGGCCTATCTTGCTTCTACCACGCCTGGACCTACTCCAGCACCGGTGAGCTCAGCGCGCTGCCCGACGAGGCTGGCTACGGGGCCGAGTTCGACCGCACGCGTTTCTCGCTCCTCAGCCCACCCAAGGTCGACGTCTATCGCGGATTCGTGTTCTGTTGTTTCGACCCGGACGCAGTCGACCTTCCGACGTACCTGGGTCAGGCGCGCGAGTACATCGATCTCGTTGCGGACCAGTCTCCTGAGATGGAGGTCGTCGACGGGATGCACGAGTACTCGATGGCAGCGAACTGGAAGCTGTTCGTTGAGAACAGCCTTGACGGCTACCATCTGCTTCCGCTTCACAGGACCTACTTTGACTACCTCAAGGAGGCGGAAGGATCGTTCCTTGACCCCCGAAAGGCGACGGAGGCTGAAGCGCTGGGTGGGGGGCACGCAGTCATCACCGTCGAGGGCCCGTGGGCGAGGCCGGTTGCACGGTGGACGCCGGCCATGGGCGAGGAGAACAAGGCGTGGATCGACGATCAGCGCAAGGACCTCGAGCAGCGGTTTGGCCCCGAGCGGTCTCGCCGGATCGCTGAGACCGACCGAAACTTGCTGGTTTTTCCCAACCTCGTCATCAACGACATCATGGGAATAGTGATCCGGACCATCACGCCTACCTCCGCCGGCCAGACCCGGATCGCTCAGTGGAGTCTGGCCACGAAGGGGGAACCGGAGGACGTTCGAGCACGTCGTCTGGACTCCTACATCACATTCCAGGGACCAGGTGGGCTGGCGACGCCTGACGACATGGAGGCGTGCGAGTCGTGCCAGATCGGCTTCCAAACGGCGACAGAAGCTCCCTGGTCCGACATCTCCAGGGGCATCGAGAAGGAACGGTCCGGAGAGCCGCTCGCGGCATCGGACGAGATCCAGCAGCGAACCTTCTGGCGACACTGGCGCGATCTCGTGGAGGGTTAAGGCCGAGGCATCCTAGATGCGACTGGGGACCGAGGAGGCCGGCCAGCATCGCTCGGTCTCCGATCGCTTAGTACTCATCGTGGAAACCGTGTCGCGGCAGCAGCGCCCTGTTGGGTTGACCAGGCTGGCGGCACTCACCGGGATGGCGAAGCCGACTGTGCACCGGTTAGCCGCCGAACTTGTGCGACACCGGCTGCTCGAGCATGACGATGCCGGCTACACCTTGGGCTTTCACCTCTTCGAGTTGGGACAGCAGGTCCCAGCCTCACGTCGGCTACGAGACATCGCTCTACCTCTAATGTCGGATCTGCTAGCGGCGACCCACGAGATCGTCCAGCTTGGGGTGCTCGATGGCACAGAAATCGTTTACGTCGAGAAACTCACGGGGCCGCGCAGCGCTGAGGCGCCTTCGAGGGTTGGGTCCAGGCTCCCTGCGTACCAGAGCGCACTGGGCAAGGCGATCTTGGCATTCAGTGATGCTGATGCCGTTGACCTCGTGCTTCGATCGCCGATGCCTGCGGCAACTTCCGCGACCATCACGACGGCGCCCCGGTTCGTTCGGGAACTGGCTTCGGTGCGAGATCAGGGCGTTGCCTACGACCGAGGGGAGGGGGTCGCAGGCATCGTCTGCATCGGTGCGCCGGTCCTTGACTCCACGGGCCGTGCGGTTGCGGCCATTTCCATCACCGGGCCAAGCCATCGGCTGCGGCCACAGCAAATTTCCTACGCAGTGAGAACAGCTGCCCTGAGTATCAGCCGGACTATGAATGCGCGGGTGCTTCGAGATGCTTGAGGGACGTGCCCTGGTCAAACCGCCAGCCACGGACGAGTCAAATGACGTAGCGGTCGCGGAACTCCGTGGGGGTCTGCTTCGCGTTCTGGCAGAAGAACTTCGTGACGCGGTGGCCTCGCGGAAGCCCACCCGCTGGGAGATTGACGCTGCGGGCAGGTCGGTGTGCATGAGCAGGCGCTTGGCTTCCAGCAGCACCCGGTCGTCGATGAAACGCTTGGCGCCACAGCCGACCGCTGCCTGGCTGGCCCTGGTCAGGGTGCGCACGCTGTAGCCGAGTTGGGCGGCGTAGTCGGCGACACGATGGGTGCGCGCGAAGTCCCGCTCGACTGCGGCCTGAAAGCGCGGGAACGCGTCCCCGTCGATCGACTGCCGCTGCGTGCCCTGCGCGGCGGCCAGTCGCAGCACGAGGACGGCCAGGAGATGGCGCAGGAGCTCCACCTGCATCTCCGATGGCCGTTCGCTCCACTGCGCATAGGCGGCCTCGAGCAGGTCCAGCACCTGCCACAGGGAGTCGCGCTCGGCTCGCCGAGCGCGGGTACCGGGTCCGCGTGATCGTCGC
Organism: Nocardioides sp. YIM B13467; assembly: GCF_042788075.1. Classification (NCBI taxonomy): domain Bacteria; kingdom Bacillati; phylum Actinomycetota; class Actinomycetes; order Propionibacteriales; family Nocardioidaceae; genus Nocardioides; species Nocardioides sp. YIM B13467. The sequence continues at coordinate 30,223 of NZ_JBHZPJ010000023.1, read as the reverse complement.
CGAGCCCTTTCATTAGGCGCCAGGAGACCTGCTCGATGCCCGTTTCATCGATGTCGCGGCCGACAAGGGTGCTAGTCAGGCTCGTGCGGCAGCCGCCGAACTGCTGAGGTGGTGGCACGACTGATCTCCTGATCGGCTCAGCCGGACATATGTCTGATGACGGCGTCATCTGTCCTGAATGTATGCCGGGGACAGGGTTTTCGCCTCTGCTGGTGGTAGTTCTCAGACACCATGACACGACGGGAGCGGCAGGTGAACGCACGACGCCGTCGTCGGCGCCGCAGTCGATGCACCGGTATTGGCCAGGGTGAATAGGTCACTCTTCATGTGGGTAGGTATCAAGGCGTCCGGCGAGGGCGGTCGAAAGGCACCGGTTCCTAGGCGCCCGTAAGAACCATATTCGAGTCTGGTGTAGGTGTGGATGGTTTCTAAGGCGTCGAGTTTTCTCAAACATCGCCTAGAAGTCGGCGGCGTTCCCGCTTGGAACGTGTCAATTCGTGATGCGACGTTCGATTGGCGACGTCATGTCCAGGTCAATACGCGTCCCGATTACGTATCCGCTTCGCCATGTTCGGTCCAGAGCCCGTGCCATATGGATGAGGTGCACACTGTTGGACCGCTGGACATCCAGGACGATTTCTTGGCTCTGTTGTCCTACCAGCTGGGGTATGACCGCGGCAGGTCGGACATTGGCGGACATTCTCTGCGTCGAACGGCGTCATGCGACAGGCGCGGCCAGGATCACGTCGCCGATTCGGTGCGGCATGGCGAGCGAATCAACCTGACGCACGCCAGTCGACCAGTTCGTGCATCCCCGACCCCGCCGTCACGAGTGGCAGGACCGGCACGAAGCAGCGGGGCGACTGGCCCAGCAGGAAGCGAACAGCTGCGGCAACGTCTTCGGCTGGGATCATGCGATCACGCGTGTGTTCGGGCGCCCAGTTGGTGCCTGGGGTGTCGACGAGTCCGGGTGTCAGTGCGGTGATGTGGATGCCGTCGGGGCTCAGCTCGGCATGGAGGGAGCTCGAGAGGGCAACCAGGGCTGCCTTGGTGGCGGAGTAGACGGACGCGTACGGGGGCGTCTCGGTAGCCGTCATCGAGCTGACGTTGATGATCCAGCTCGCGCCGTTGCTCCTGGCGGCGTCGCTCAGCTGAGGTAGAGCTTCCTGGATGAGTCTCACAGTGCTGCGGAGGTTCAGCGTGAGCTCCAGGTCGAGCTCCTTGGAGGTCTTCTGCTGGATCGGGCCGATGAGGCCGGCACCGGCGTTGTTGACCAGAAGGTCCAACCGAGCGTGACGGCGTACGTGCTCGGCGACCACATCCTTGGCAACGTCGGTCGCCAAGTTGGCGGCAACGATGTGGACGTGGTCGGTTCCGAGGTCGGCAGCGGCGCTCAGCAGCTTGTTGCGGTCGCGGCCTACCAAGGTCACCGACCAGCCCTGGTCGACGAGCATGGCGGCGATCGCCAGTCCGATGCCTGCCGAGCCGCCGGTCACGAGTGCGGCGGGGGCGCTCATGCCAGTGAGCGCCGTTCGTCATCGACCCGGGCAGCGATCTGAGCGTGCAGACGCTTCTTGTCGATCTTGCCCACCGCTGTCTTGGGCATCTCCTCGATCCACTCGAGCCGCTCGGGCCATTTGAATTTGGCCACGCCGAGACCGTCGAGGTGACGTTGGATTTCGGCCATGGAGAGCGGCCCTCCGCGTCCGACGAGATAAGCACACGACCGCTCGCCGAGTCTCTCGTCGGGCATGGCTACGACGGCAGCGCCGATGATGTCGGGGTGGCGCAGCAGCAGGACCTCGACCTCCTCGGCATTGATCTTCTCGCCTCCGCGGTTGATGACGTCTTTGAGTCGCCCCTCGACCGAGAGGAATCGTGAGGTCCCGTAGGTCTGCACGGCGACTAGGTCTCCGGTCCGATAGAGGCCGGTCGAGGTGAACGCGCCGAGATTGTGCTCGGGGGCATCGAAGTATCCGCGCAGTGTGTAGGGCCCGGCGCAGCAGAGCTCTCCTACCTCTCCGTCGGCAACCTCGTCCTCGGAACCGGGGGCCATGACGGCGAATGAGTCCGCGGGAGAGAGTCCGGAGCCGACCGTCGTGAGGCGGGCCTCACGGGGTGCGTCGAGCGGTGTGACCGCGAAGAACCCCTCGCCCATCCCGAACAGCTGACCGCTCCAGATACCGAGCCCCTCCAGACGCTCGAAGATCGGAAGGGGCACCTTTGCGCCTGAGAGCACCACCGTCCGAAGGGTCGGTGCGAGCTCGTCGAACTCGGGGGAGCGGACGGCGTTGTAGTGGCCGTGGCCGAGGAGCACGTCGGTGACCCGGGAAGCTGCGAGGAGTGGAAGAGCCTCGGAGAGGTCGGGGGTCGCGAGGATGAGCGCGCCCCCGACACTGTGGGGGCCGTGCAGTCCGCAGACGATCCCGGCGTTGTGGATCAGCGGGATCAGGTGACCGTTGCGCGTGCTTTCGTCCCAATCCCACGCGGCGGCGTAGGCGCGTGCGTTGTACCAGTACTCGGCGTGCAGGCGTGGGATGACCTTCGGGACGCCGGTCGTTCCTCCCGACAGCTGGAAGACCGCGACTTCGTCAGGGTCGATGCCCGCCTGAATGGAGTCGACGATCTTGCGGGCGGTGGCGGCATCCAGGTGCTGGCCGAGATCCTCGATCCGAGTTCCTGCCCGGTCGGGGCCGGCCGCGATCGTGAGGAGATGACGTAACTGGGGATGCTCGGCCTGCTGCTCCTCGGCGAAGGCGACGAGGTCGAAGCCGCGGGTCCCCGACTCGACCAGGTGCGCGACGGCGCCGGTGCGCTCCGCGATCGTTCCGATCTCGTGCGCACGGTGTACGGCCAGCGTGCAGACCGGGATGAGGCCGGCCTTGAGAACGGCGTACCAGGCGACGACCGTCGGGAGTCGGTTGGTGACCTGGAACAGGACGCGATCCCCGGGTTCGAGGCCGAGCTCGACAAGTCCGGCGGCCACGCGGTCGGCCCGCTCGTCGAGCTCGGCATAGGAGAGCCGACCCTCTGAGGTGATGACCGCGTCGCGCGCGGCGTACTTCTCGGCGACCGCGCGAAACTCGGCCGCGATGGGGAGCGTCCCCCAGAGACCTTCGGCGCGGTACGTCGACACGAGCTCCTGCGGGAACGGGACGACTCGTCCCGACCAGTCGATGCTGCCCATCCTCTGCCCCTCGGCATCTCGCCGCGACGGCCCTGTGACCGTCGACATCAGTCTGCACCGTAAACCGAATTCAACGGGAGCGTCAACTTCTTGACGCAAATGTAGAACGAGGCTACCGTGGAGGTACTTGTCGTCGGCCGAAAGGCATCATCGTGGAACTGCGTTCCGTCGCCGTCCTGGGCGGAGGTCCAGGCGGCCTGTACGTCGCTCGCCTCCTCAAGCTGCGCCATCCCCACTGCGCCGTGGACTTGTACGAGCAGAGCCAGCCACACCAGACGTTCGGCTTCGGCGTGGGGCTCGCGACCCGGACCCAGCGCAACCTCGAGGCCGCAGACCCGGAGAGTCTGGCCGCGATCGTCCAGCGGTCGTTCCAGCACGAGATGGCGATGGAGGTCCGCGGACAGCGTGCGCTGCTACCCGTCGACAACCTGATCGCCATCGGTCGATCGACACTGTTGGACGTCCTGCGCCGGCATGCGGAGGAGTCCGGGGTCCGGTTGCATTACGGTGAGCGGGTGTCGGCGGCGGAGCTCGACGCCGAGTTGGTGATCGCGGCGGACGGCGTGAGCAGTGCGACTCGGGAGGGGGCCGACGACGCCTTCGGTGTCACCGTCGAGACTCACGATTCCCTCTATCTATGGTGCGGAACCGAATTCGCTCTCCCGAGCGCCGTGTTCCTGCCTGTCGAGACCGAGCACGGCACGTTCGTGGCGCACGGCTACCCCTACGCGCCGGACCGCAGCACGTTCCTCGTCGAGACGGACGAGGAGACCTGGCGTCGGGCCGGCTTCGACCTGACGACGGTTCGCACCCCGTTCGACCAGACCGACGAGGAGTCGCTGGCATACCTCAGCGCTGCGTTCGCGGACGAGCTGCAGGGCCACCCCCTCATCGGCAACCGGACCCGCTGGCTTCAGTTCCGCACCGTCCGCTGCGCCCGATGGCACCACCGCAACGTCGTGCTGCTGGGGGACGCGGCCCATACGGCGCACTACTCGATCGGCTCCGGGACGAAGCTTGCCATGGAGGACGGCATTGCCCTCGACGCCGCCCTGGCGGCGGCACCGGACCTGCCGTCGGCACTCGCCCGCTACGAGACCGAGCGTCGGCCTGCGGTCGAGCATCTCCAGGAGACCGCTCGACGCAGCATGCGCTGGTGGGACACGTTCCCCGACCGGCTCGACCTTCCTGTCGACCAGCTGCTCATCGCTTATATGACGCGTGCCGGGAAGGTGAGCGTCGACCGCTTCGCCACCCTCGCCGGCGAGGTCGTACGTCGCGGGCTGAGCCAGTACGCCGGGTGCGAGGTCTCCGACGTGCCCGACGACGACCGCACCCCGTGGATCCTGTCGCGGCCCTTGGTTCGAGACGGCCGGACCTGGTCATCGCGGTCCGTCTCCCTCGAGGAGCTCGGCGACCATCACGAGCTCGTCGTCGACGTACGCGACCCTTGGGGCCCGGACGGGGACGCCTTGGTGAAGCGCCTGGCCACCGGTATCGACCACTCCGCGAGCAGCGTGCTCCTTCGCGCCGAGGGCGACCTCGGCGCGACGCTCACGATGTTCGACATGGGGGAGCGACTGCGCCGGGAGACTGGCATGGTCGTCGCGGCACGGGTCGACGAGCGCTGGATCGAGCATGCCATCGCCGGGCTGGCCAGTGGCCGCATCGACCTGGTGGTCCGCACAACGTCCTGATGCGCCGCTCAGCTGCACGAGGGCCCGATCTCCGAGAATGTGATCGGGCCCTTTGTCGTCCGGATTGATCCTCACGTAGGACAAACGGAACACAAATGGGAACCGCCGTGCCACGGGAACTCCCGTGGCACGGGAACTCCCGTGGCACGGCGGCTGCATTCGGCGTTCAGAACCGCTGGTGGAGCCAGTCCTCGATACGCGTCGCCGCCAGCGATGTGCCGGTCGGCGCGCCGGAACGGATCGGCCCACCGAAGTGAGTGCCCTGCACCGCGTCGACGGTCAGGTCGCTCGCCGCCAGGGCATCGCTCATCGCCGCGATGTCTGCGGGGAAGGACGCCTGATCCCCGGTGAACTCCAGGAGGAGGGTGGGGACGGTGACGCCCGGGGCGCAGCGGACGAAGTCGGCGTTGGTGGTGTTGGCCGACCACGTCGAGAGCCAAGCCTCGGCCGTGCTCAGCCGACCGAAGCCGACGAGGCCATAGTTCGTCAGGTCCGGGCGCCGCCCGAACAGAGAGCCGTATGGCCGCTCGTTGGGATCGAGAGTGAGGTCGACGTTGCGCAGATCCGCATCGGTCCGGTGCACAGTGATCAGCCGCGGCGCCAGCGCACGCCGCCGCGCGGCCGGGTCCCCGCTCTCCCGGAACTCCTCGTTCGCGAGGCGGGCCTGCTCGACGTGCCTACGCGCGACCTCATCGATCCGGCGCAGCCGTTGCTCCTGCGCTTCCCGGTAACGTCCGACGAACTCGGCGGCGTACCGGGTCGGCTGCGGGGCCGCCTGATAGCCGTTGCGGGCGTCGAACGGGTCGAGCTCCGGATCGACCGACAAGGGGTCGGCCTCGTCCACGACAGACGGATCGATCACGCGGCGGAGCAGGGCGCCCTGGCCGGGGTGAGGAGCAAGGAAGACGACTCCGTCCGGCAGCGGCATATCGGCGCTGGACAGCGCGACCGGGCGTCCCGAGGGGGCCGTGACCAGTCGCCGCGCCGGATCGAGATCGGCCTGCTGACAGTAGAAGGCGGCCAACGTGCCACCGCCCGAGTGCCCAAGGGACACCACGCCGAGTCCTCTCGACCGCAGGAAAGCATGCCCCGCCGCGAAGTCGAGTAGCGCTTGCTCATGAATGAGTGAGAGGTCGTTGTTGGGTGAGCGCGATCCCTGGGTCCACACCGCGTAGCCCGAGCGAAGGAGGTACGGCACCAGAGAGTGATGGGTGACGTCCTGACGCGGGTGCATGATCGTCACGACGGTCTGCGCGCTCGCGGGCATCCGCAGCACGCCGGTGACCTTGGCGTCATCGGCCGTGACGAGCTCGTGGATCGAGGTGACCACGCCGTCGGGCGCGTCGATCGCATCGACGTAGCGGCCGGCGCCGAGCCGGGTCGTCGTGTGCGCCGATGAGCTGGTCATCGGCGCTCCAGCCGGAGCGCGTCCTTGTCCCACTGGGCGATTCGGCAGCCGTCGAGGCCACCGACGCAGCTGTACCAGACGGCGTGACGGGCGCCTGTCGCTCGCCGATCGATGACGACCGGCTCCTCGGATGCGATGACGAAGTACGGGCCGAGCTTGTCGACCTCGACGCCCGGCACGTCCTTCGCCACGGCGGCGATCGCGGTGTTCTCGGGGACGTCGAGCATGAAGAGGCGGTGCGTCATCGCGCCACCGGCCCTTCCGGTCCGGCAACCTGATCGGAGCGGGCGTCCTCGATCAAGACCTTCTGGTCCTCCTGCCAGGCCTCGGCCCGCTCGACGATCAGCTCGGCCTTGCGTACGAGCAGGTCGTCCATGCCGGCGCCGGGACGCTGGGCGATGTCGACAAGGGCGTCGATGGTCAGGTTGGCGTCCAGGTCCTCCTGCGGGGTGACAGGGCGCAGCGCGCGGGTGATCTCGACCATGTAGCCGTTGGGATCATGGGTGTAGATCGACTCGATCGTCTCGTGCTGGATCTGCATCTCGACGGGCCACTGGCTCGCATCGAGCCGCTTGCGGTACTCCAGCAGGTGGTCCTCGCTGTCGACATGGATCGCCAGGTGGCGTGAGCGCACGAACCATTCCGGAGTCTCGTCCCCGAACTGGGCGTACACGTCACCCTTCGCCACCTCGGGCGCAGGCAGCCCGAAGTAGTAGAAGAAGGCGATCCTGTCGTCGTTGCCGATGTCGAAGAAGAAGTGGATGAAGTCCGGGTGGTCGTCGGGCCCCCAGCCGGCGGCACAGATCGAGTGCACGACCGGGAAACCCAAGGTGTCCCGGTAGAAGCGCACCGTGCCGACGGGGTCGAACGTGGGGAAGGCGGCGTGGTCGACGCCACGGACCAGGTGCTGGTCGGAGAGCGAGCTCATCGGATTCCTTTCGCCGTTGATCGCGCGGGGGGTCAGGTGGTGGGCTGCAGGCTGTCGGCGCGCAGCAGGGAACCTGCGCCGGGGATGTCCACCGGCAGTCCCGCGGCGCGCAGGATGCTGTAGGCGCCGGCCGTCGCGGCGGACAGTACTGGCACACCCAGCTCCTGCTCGGCCGCCTCGACGAGGGGGAGCGACGGCATCTGGACGCATGCCGAGATGACGAGAGCATCGACATCGGCCAGGTCGAGGCTTCGGGCTGCCTCCATGACCCGGTCGCCGGGGATACAACCGACCTCGCGGTTGTCCTCGACCTCGAGCGCACGCCAGTCGGAGACCTCGAAGCCTTCGGCCTCGAGGTAGGTCACGACCTTCTGCGCGAGCGGCTTCATGTAGGGGGTGACCAGCGCGATGCGTCGCGCCGACAGCGCTCGGAGTCCTTCGACCAAGGCCCCTGCGCTCGAGCGGACGCGCGCATCGGCACCGCCGGTCGCGAGCTGCTCGGCGACGAGGCCCTCGACCCGCTGATGCTCGCCCGGCCCTACAGACATCAGGGCGACCAGGCAGGCATAGAGGATGACGTCGGGCGAAGCGTCACCGAGCTCGAGGATGCAGCGCTCGCGCTGAGCGTTCATTGCGGCGAGCTGTTCGGGCGAGACCTTCGCCATCCGCATGCGGCTGGCGTGGAACGAGAAGCTCGCCTGCGGGTGCCGGTTCAGAATCGCCGGCATCTCCGTCTCGACCGTCACGTTGGAGCTCGGGACGACCAAGCCGATTCGTACGTGGTTCATGAGGGTCCTTTCTTCTTGACTCATGATTCAACGCACGTGACAAAAAGTCAACGTATGTGTCAATCAATCGGCTCCACTGGTCCTTGACATCAAAGTCAAACTATTGACGGAGATGTCACATCGTTCTACCGTCTGCGTCGACACCAAGGAGTTCGACATGCAGACATCCACGACCGCGACTGGAGCCGGGCTCAACGTCCGGCGAACCCCCAGAGCCGTTCTCGCGCTGAGCTTCGCCGCGCTTGCCCTCGAGGGCTATGACCTGATCATGTACGGCACGGTGGTTCCGAGCCTGCTGAGCTACCAGGCCTGGGATCTGACCCCTGAGCGAGCAGGCTTCCTCGGTTCGCTCGCCGTCTTCGGCATGCTGATGGGTGCCCTGGGCTCGGGGGCCCTGACGGACAGGATCGGGCGACGCAAGACCATGGTGCTGAGCGTGACCCTGTTCTCTGTCGCGATGGGGTTGTGCGCCGTTGCTGGAAGTCCTGGCCAGTTCGGGTTCTTCCGGTTCATCGTCGGTCTCGGCGCTGGCGGGCTCATGCCAACCGTCGTCGCGCTCATCGTCGAGTATTCGCCGAGACACCGGCGAAGCTTCAACACGGCCATCGCCTTCACTGGCGTCGGCATCGGCGGCGCCTTCGCAGGCCTGCTCGCCATCGTCCTCGTGCCCACCTACGGCTTCCGGGCGATGTTCGCCGTCGGGTTGGCACCGTTGATCATCGTGCTGCCCCTCTTGCTTCGTCACCTTCCCGAATCGGTTGAGTACCTTCGAGCGCGGGGCCGCACGGAAGAGGCTCGCGCGGTGATCGAGCGCCATGGCCTAGAGGTCGACCTCGAGAGCGTCGACGGTTCGGCCGCCGCCGTAGCCGCAGGTGGAACGACCCAACGACGGACGCAGATGCGCACCATCCTCGGCAAGGAACTGCTGGCGACCACGCTGCTCTTCTGGGTAGCGACGTTCCTGTGCCTCCTGGTGCTGTTCGGCGCGAACGCGTGGCTGCCTGCGCTCATGGTCAAGGCCGGCTACGGGCTGGGCTCGGCGCTGTCCTTCCTTCTGGTGCTCAACCTCGGCGCCGTCTTCGGAACCCTGGCCGCCTCGCCACTGGCCGATCGATTCGGCTCGAAGCCGGTTGTCGCTGCGGCGTTCCTGGCCGCCGCGGGGTCACTCTCGCTGCTCGCCCTGCACCCGCCGACCGCTGTCGTCTACCTCCTCGTCGCGATAGCGGGTGTGGGCACCACCGGCACCCAGATCCTGGTCAACACCTATGTCGGAACCTCCTACCCGACCGACAGCCGGGCGACGGCCCTCGGCCTGTCCCTGGGGGTCGGCCGCTTGGGCGGCGTCCTGGGGCCCATCTACGGTGGCTATCTGCTGGCTACCGGTCTATCGGCCTCCGGCCAGTTCTACGCGTACGCTGCGCCCGCGCTCGTCGGCTGCTTGGTCATTCTCGCCATCCCCGGCGCTAAGCGGACCGGCCTGCCGGCGGGGACTGGTACCCATGCGTGAGGCTGTGATCGTCAGCACCGCGCGGACACCGATCGGAAGGGCATACCGGGGCGCGTTGAGCGGGGTTTCTGCGCCGGAGATGGCGGCGCACGCCATCTCGGCAGCGCTCGGTCGCACGCCGGTCGAGGGCGGTGAGGTGGAGGACGTCGTCCTGGGTTGCGCCATGCAGGAAGGAACGTCCAGCTACAACGTCGCACGACAGGCGGCCTTACGGGCGGGGCTACCGACCAGCGTCCCAGGCATGAGCCTTGACCGGCAATGCGCCTCGGGCCTGATGGCGATCGCGACCGCAGCGAAGCAGATCGTGGTCGACGGCATGCAGGTGGCGGTCGGAGGTGGAGTCGAGTCGATCTCGTTGGTGCAGAACGACCACCGCAACACCTACCGTGCACAGGACGACTGGCTTGCGGAACGAGGGCACGCCATCTACGTGAGCATGCTGGAAACGGCAGAGACCGTCGCGGAACGCTACGGCGTCACGCGGGAGACGCAAGACCAGTACGCCCTCGAGTCTCAGCGGCGTACCGCGACGGCGCAAGCGGCAGGTCTGTTCGCGGAAGAGATTGCTCCGTTCCATCTCGAAGCGGACGAGGGCAATCGCCCCTCGACGACCATCGAGGGTCTCCGTGGGCTGTCGCCCGTACTCCCGGGCCGTCCGGCACGCCCGGCGACGGTGACCGCGGGGAACGCATCGCAGCTGTCGGACGGCGCTGCGGCCGTCGTCCTCATGGAGGCTGGCGAGGCGTCCCGGCGCGGCCTTGATCCGCTGGGCGTCTATCGCGGGATGGCGGTGGCAGGATGCGAGCCGGACGAGATGGGAATCGGTCCGATCTTCGCGATCCCCCGACTGCTGCGCCAGCACGGCCTCGATGTCGACGACATCGATCTATGGGAGCTCAACGAGGCGTTCGCCTCTCAAGCGGTGTACTGCCGCGACCGGCTGGGGATCGACCCCGACCGATACAACGTCAACGGCGGGGCCATCGCCATCGGCCACCCCTACGGGATGAGCGGGGCCCGCATGGTCGGCCACGCGCTTCTGGAAGGGCGACGCCGAGGAGCGCGGTACGTCGTCGTCAGCATGTGCGTCGGCGGCGGTATGGGCGCGGCTGGACTCTTCGAGCTGCGATGACGCGCCATGCCGCTTGACGTGACCGTAAAATCGATAACATCAGCGTCATGAGCACCAGCAAGCCCCGCACGAAGACCAAGGCCGGCAAGGACGCCGAACCGGCCCGCTCCGGAGTCCGCCGCGGCCTGGTCGAGCAGGAGATCTACGATCACGCAACCCGCCTGTTCGCGGAACGTGGCTTCGCGGGGACCAGCTTCCAGGACATCGCCGACGCCGTCGGGCTGACTCGGCCGGCGCTCTATCACTACGTGAGCAGCAAGGATGAGCTCCTTGCGAAGCTGGTCGCTGAGATCACTCAGGACTCCGCCGTCGGCATCCAGGCGATTGCTGGTCGCGACGACATCGATGCCACCCGCAAGGTGCATGAGATCGTCGCCATGAGCGTGCGCCGCCAGGCGGAGAGTGCTGCGCGGTTCCAGCTCCTGATCCGGTCCGAGGCCGACCTTCCCGAGGGCGTAGCTGCTACGCACACGGCCGGTCGCCGCGCCGTGCTCAAGGCAATGGCCGGCGTTATCGAGGACGGGGTCGCACAAGGCGTGTTCCGACCCGTCGACCCGCGCGTGGCTGCACTCGGCCTGCTGGGCATGAACAACTGGGTCGCCTGGTGGTACCACCCCGACGAGCGCAACGACCTCGATCAGATCTGCGAGCAACTGGCCGACATGGCCGTGGCGTCACTGGTCAACCCTGACGGCAGCGCCACCAGTCGCGCGGAGCCGCGCGACGTCCTGCGACTGATCCGCCGCGACCTCGACCACCTCGAGGATCTGCTCGACGGCTGAGCGGCCACGACTCACCACCCTCTGTCAGGCCTCCGCGATCTCGCGGGGGCCTGACGCGTTCTGCGACCGCCCAGAACGAGGGGTATGGCGAATCTTCGTGATTTACAGGTGTGTCAACCTATTGACGTTACTGTCGAATCGTTCTAGCGTCTGTGACTACGGACACAACGAAACGAGGATGCTCATGGCTTACGTCATCGGTGTCGACGTCGGCGGAACCTTCACGGACGCCGTGCTCGACGACGACGCAGGGAACATCGTCGCGGCGAAAGCGCCGTCGACACCGCCGGACTACTCGCAGGGCGTGATGGATGTGCTGGGGGTGCTGGCCGAACAGCTCGGCATGCCGGTGGAGCAGATGCTCGCCGACACGCACCACATCGCCCATGGCACCACGTCGTCGCTGAACGCGCTGGTGATGGGCAACGTGCCTCCAGTCGGCTTCCTGACGACAGCAGGGCACCGCGACTCGATCTTCATCATGAACGTCGAGGGCCGCTACCTCGGCGGATCACCCGACCAGCTCCAGAACGTCCTGGGGCAGAGCAAGGACCACGGCCTGCTGCCCAAGCGGCACGCCCTGGAGGTCGTCGAGCGCGTCGACCGCGACGGCACGGTCGTCGTTCCGCTGAACGAGGAGTCGGTGCGTGCCTCGGTCCGCAAGCTCCTCGACGCCGACGTCAAGGCGATCGCCGTCTCCCTGCTGTGGTCCTTCAAGAACCCTGCCCACGAGCAGCGGATCCGCGACATCGTCCACGAGATCGACCCGGACATGTTCGTCGCTCTCTCCTCCGAGGTGAGCCCGCGGATCCGGGAGTTCGCCCGCAGCTCCACCACGGTGATGAGCGCCCAGATCGGCCCCGGCCTGCGCGACTACCTCGGATCCCTCGAAGGCCGGCTTCGTGAGCGCGGCCTCGCCGGCCCGCTCCTCGTCATGCAGAGCAACGGTGGCGCCATCGCCGCCGCCGAGGCGCCTGCCACCGCCATCAGCACCGTGGGCTCTGTCCTCACCGGTGGCGTCGTCGGTGCTGTCTCGCTGGGCGAACAGCTGGGACACCGCAACATCATCTCCACCGACGTCGGCGGCACCACCTTCCTCGTCGGCCTGGTCGTCGACGGTGAACCTGTGCGGACCAGCAGCACCATCATCAACCACCACCCGATCAACGTGCCGACCCTCGAGGTCCACGCCATCGGGTCCGGCGGAGGCGCCATCGCCTGGCTCGACAAGGGCGGCAACCTGCAGGTCGGCCCGCGCAGCGCGCAGTCGGTGCCCGGACCCGCGTGTTACGACGCCGGCGGCACCGAGCCGACCAACACCGACGCCAACCTCGTGCTCGGGATCCTCCCGGAAACCGGCCTGCTGGGTGGACGTAAGGCGCTCAACGTCGAGGCGGCGCGTGAAGCCATCCGCTTGCAGATCGCCGAGCCCCTCGGTCTCAGCGTCGAGGACGCCGCTGCCGCGATCTACGCCATCCAGAATGCTCAGACCGGCGACCTCCTCCGCAAGACCGTGGTCGAGACCGGCCACGACCCCCGCGACTTCGTCCTGTATGCCTTCGGGGGTGCCGGCCCTGCGTACTGCGGCTTCTACTCCGCCGAGGTCGGGGTCAAGGAGTGCATCGTGCCGCTCGGCCCGGTGGCCTCCGCCTTCTCGGCCTACGGTCTCGCCTCCTCCGACATCGTGCTCGCCTCCGAGCTCTCGGACCCGGGCCAGATGCCGCTCGACCCGGCCCGTGCGATGGAGAACTTCACCTCACTGGAGAACCAGGTCAAGGCCGCGCTGGAACGGCAGGGCCTCGACTTCGAGCGGATGGAAATGGTCCGTTCCCTCGACCTGCGCTACACCGCGCAGCTCGCCGAGGTCGCCGTCGAGGTCCCGGGCGGCGAGCTCGACACGGCGGCGATGACCCAGGTGATGGCCGACTTCGAGCAGCGCTACGCCGAGCTCTACGGTGAGGGCACCGGCTTCAGTGCCGCCGGCGTCCAGGCGATCACCTTCCGTGTCCGGGGCACCGGCGTACTGCCGTTCTCACCTGCCCTGCCGAAGGTGGACCCCGCGACCGACCCTGACCCGTCCGTCGCGCTCCACGCGATCCGCAAGGTCTGTCTCGACCCTCGCCTGGGGTACGTCGACACCCCGGTCTACGACTACCGCGAGCTGCGCGCGGGCCACCGGATCACCGGCCCGGCGATCATCGAGGTCCCCACGACCACCGTCGTCGTGCCGCCGGAGATGACCGGCACCGTCGACCACCTCGGCAACCTGACCATCACCACCAGGAACTGAGAGGAACTGACATGACGATGCAGATTCCCGGCTCGGAGCACTTCTCCAGCCGCCCGACGAACATTGACGAGATCACGGCTGGACTGCCCGACTCTCTCGAGGTGCACACGGTCAGCCAGGAGCAGATCGATGACCTGGACCCGCTGACGTACGAGGTCGTCCGGCACCGGCTCTGGTCGGTGACCGAGGAGATGGGCGAAGCGCTCAAGCGCATGTCCGGCTCACCGATCGTCACCGATGCCAACGACTTCGACTTCGCCATCTGCGACGAGCTCGGCCAAGAGGTTCAAGTCGGTCTCTACAACACGATGCTCGCCGGTGCCGTCGACCTGGCGATCTACTGGACACTGCGCAACCGGTCGCACAACCCGGGCATCCGCGAGGGCGACATGTTCCTCTGCAACGACCCGTGGGTCGGCGGCGGACTGCACCAGAACGACGTCATCGTCTTCCAGCCGGTCTTCCACGACGGCAAGCTCTTCGCCTGGACCAGCGCCATCTGCCACGAACCCGATCTCGGCGGCGTGGGTCTCGGCTCCTTCAGCCCGGCCGCGCAGGACGTCTTCTCCGAAGCCCTGCCGACGCCACCGATCAAGGTGGTCAAGGACTTCGACCTGCAGGACGACGTCGTCGACGTATGGATCCGCCGATCGCGCGTGCCCATGCTCGTCAACCTCGACCTGCGCGCCAAGGTCGGCTCGAACACGGTCGGCCGCAAGCGGCTCGAAGAAGTGATCGCCCAGTACGGCGCGGACACCGTCAAGGCCGTCATGAAACGGATGATGGCGGACGCCGAGGGCCGGATGCGTTCCAAGCTGAGCGACCTGCCCGACGGCACCTGGGAGGCCACCGGCTACCAGGACCAGTCCCACGAGGGTGACCGCGGAGTCCACAAGATCACCGTGGCGATGACGAAGCAGGACGACCACCTGACCTTCGACTTCACCGGGACCGACCCGCAGGCCGGCATGATCAACTGCACGTACGCCGGCATGCGTGGCGGAGTGATGCTCGCCCTTCTCCCGATCCTCGCCAACGACATCCCTTGGTCTGCAGGCGGCCTGATGCGCTGCTTCGATCTGGTGTCGGAGGAGGGCACGATCAACAACGCGACCTACCCCGCCGCCGTCAGCCGTGGGCCGATCGGGCCGGCGTGGCTGACCGGCACATTGGTCGCCCAGTGCTTGTCCCAGATGCTCGACCGGTCCGCCGACCTCGGCAAGAGCGTCCAGGCGGCCTGCTGCGGTACCTGGGACACGGCAGTCGTCGCGGGTCTCGACGAGCGCGGTGAGGTACCGACGCCCTTCCTCAACGTGATGATGGAGCCGATGGCCGGTGGCTTCGGTGCCCGTCCCGAGGTGGACGGCATGGACACCGGCGGGCTGTTCTGCATCCCGATGGGCCGCATCCCCGACGTCGAGATGACCGAGTTCCTCTACCCACTGCTCACCCTGTGGCGACGCGAGGAACCCGACTCCGGCGGCCCGGGTCGCCAGCGAGGGGGAGTGAGCGCCTCGCTGGCCGTCACCCTGCACGGATCCTCCCAGCCGGCCGGTCTGGTACTCGCCTCGGCCGGCAAGGCCGTCTCGCAGAACAACGGCCTCGCGGGCGGCTATCCGGGCAACACCGGGCTGGACGCCGTCGTCCGTCAGGCTGATATCGGGCAGATCCTCGCCGACGGCCGCATCCCCCAGTCCCTGGAGGAGTTCGGTGGCGAGGTGGAGATCGGGAACTGCTATGCCCAGTCATACCTCGCGCCCGGCGAGATCCTCTACATGAACTGGCAGGGCGGCGGCGGATACGGCGACCCTCTGCTCCGCGACCCGCACGCCGTCCTCCACGACATCGTCGAGGACAAGGTCAGCCCCACCGCTGCTGCCACCGTCTACGGCGTAGTTCTCACCGACGGCGTGATCGACCAAGCGGCGACCATGACCCGGCGAGCGGAACTGCGCGACGAGCGACGGAAACGGTCGCGGACAGAGCCCCGGGACCGCGGCACGGTCGACACGTCGCGAGCGCGTCGCGTCGACGACAACCTCGTCATCGACGGCGACACGGTCGGCTGCGCGCACTGCGGCCATGGCTTGGCCGACGTCACCCGTGACGTGTCGCTCGGTCTCGCGATCTACGACGGACCGTCAACCGACGCCGGCCCGCAGGTCACCTCAGATCCGGCGCACTACGTGGACGACGCGATCGTCTTCCGCCAGCTCTGCTGCCCCGGCTGCTGGACTGCGATCACCTCGTCGATCGTCCCGGCCGACCACATCGACTCGACCGGAGACGTCTCCCGCCTTGGAGTCAGGGGCAGTCTCGTCGCCACACAGTAGGTTTCGCTGCGTCGCAACCCCGGCCGTGTGGGGTCGGGGTTGTCACGCTGTTCGTAGGCAGGCGACACAACGTCTGCATCGCTTCTTCATGTGCGTGCAAGGCTGGGGGAGTGGCCAACCGACTCGCCGATGCGACCTCTCCGTACCTCCTTCAGCACGCCGAGAACCCCGTCGACTGGTGGGAGTGGGGGCCTGACGCGTTCGAGGACGCTCGGCGGAGAGAGGTTCCTGTGCTTCTATCCGTCGGGTACGCCGCGTGTCACTGGTGTCAGGTGATGCTGACTCCGCTCAGTCATCCGCGGCCATCTGATTCACGCTCGAACCCGTGCCGTTCCATGCCACCCTGGGCCGGTCCTGCCGCCGAAATTCCTGTCCCGAATTCCTGTCTTCATGAGAGGAAACATCCGGGTTGGTGTGGTCTCAGACACCGACGCTTCCGCGCGCCGAGACACCGCGGGCTGATCAGTATGGCTGCAGATTCTTGGCGGCGCTGTTTTCGAACGGCTGTCATCACGAGTGGATGCGAGACGGGTGAGGACGACTGGGGGCCGTCTTTGCGCATTGCTGCACATCATGCTCGTGCCGTTGGCTGTCACGACCCGGATGAAAGACCATGTTCAAACCTCGTGACATGTGTGTCGACGGATAGGAAGATTCGTCGTGGCTGCTCATGCCGGATCTTACGGAGCATCTGTGATCGCCGGGTGCTGTCACTTAAAAGATGAACCGTGGTTTGCCAAATACCCTGAAAGGTCCGCAGGTACCTGTCGACGACGTTCGAAGTGAGGCCCAGCAACCGGCGCAGCGGCCCCAATTTCGGGCGTTTTGCCGACAGCATCGAAGGCCCTGTAGCACAAGGGCGGCGTCGATGAACGATCAGTTGTGTGCCCTACAGGTCGAGTGTGCCCGGCCGCCCGAAGAGCAGTCGGGATCCGGCGGAGACCCTCAACCAGATGTGTGAATGGCTGAGGGTGAGAGGTCGGTCTTCTGCCAGCGACGATCTGGAAGGTCTTTCTGCTCAGCGGCGGCCGGTGTGCATCTGGCGTATAGCGAGCGGTACTTCTTTACGGATCCGCAGTAGGACTGTCAGCCGACGCTACTTGACGCTAGGGACTCAGGTACCCCGACCGCAGCACACATCGATAGAGGACCAGGATGTCGCCTACCAAGATTGCCATCGTCTACTACTCGGCTACCGGCACCCTTCACGCTATGGCTGAACGGCTGGCGAGTTCTGCGCGCGCTGCGGGTGCGGAGGTGCGGCTGCGTCAGGTCGCAGAATTGGCACCCAAGGAAGCGATCGCCACCAACCAGGCATGGCAGGACCACGTAGAGGCATCGGGACACATTGAAACCGCCTCCCCAGACGATGTGATCTGGGCAGATGGTGTTCTGCTCGGTACCCCGTCACGCTTCGGTAACGTGGCTAGCCAGCTGAAGCAGTTCCTGGACACTTTGGGGCCGGCATGGTCGAACGGTGAACTGGCCAACAAGGCGTACGCCGGTTTTACCGCCAGCCAAACGGCTCATGGTGGGCAGGAGTCGACGCTGCTTGCGCTCTACAACAGCGTGTATCACTTCGGGGGGATTCTCGTTCCGCCCGGCTACACCGATGAAGTGAAGTTCACCGACGGAAACCCGTATGGGGTGTCCCACGTCACCGGCGGGTCTAACGACGTGCCACTCGGAACCGCCGAAGTCGCGGCGCTCTCGCATCTAGCTGAGCGCATTGTCGATGTGGCATCGCGACTTCGGGTCGCCTGACAGTCGAGGCGAACCTAGGGACGTCGTCCTGGGCCAGCGCTCAACGCAACCAGATCGATCCTGTGATGGTGGAAGCGAAAGCCCGTCCGCGTATGCGTGCAGGCCATCCCGCCGACCCATTGCTGTATGTCCGCGCGGATCCGGTTCGGTATCCGGCGCACACCCCGGGGCTTCGCGTGGAGTCTGCCCGCCGTCGACGAAGAAGGTGCTTTCATGACCCGTACGCAATTGCCGATCCGCCGCAGCGTGTCCGTCGGGACTGCGCGGTCCTATTGGATGCGGGACGCGCTTAGCCTCGAGACGGCGCAGGCCGATCCGGGCACCACGCTGACGGCTAGCCTTCGCGCTGACGTGTGCATAGTCGGAGGCGGATTCACCGGCATGTGGACGGCGATCGAACTGAAGCAACGCGATCCGAGCCTCGACATCGTGCTCATAGAAGCCGACCTGTGTGGTTCTGGCGCCAGTGGGACGAACGCGGGAATGCTGATGAACCTCTGGCCCAAGATGCCGGCTCTTCTGAAGGCAGGAGGACCGACGGAGGGGCTCGATGTGGCCCGCGCCTCCGTCGAGGCCATCGACTACATCCGACGTTTCTGCGTCGAGAATCGTATTGATGTGCAATGGGAGCCGAATGGTTGGCTGTGGGCGTCGAACAACCCCAGCCAGGACGGCGTTTGGGATGAGACGCTGGCGGCTTCCGTCGACCAGGCGGGGTCGCCTTTCGAAGAGATCGACTCGGTCACTGCTACTGCTCTCGCTGGCACTGCGGTTCGCGGAGGAATCCTAGACTCGACCTGTGTCGGTCTAAACCCAGCCAGACTGGCCCGAGGCCTTCTTCGGGTCGTTCGATCACTCGGTGTGATGGTGTTCGAGCACAGCCCGATGACATCCATCGATTCTGGAGGCGTCACGAACGTCGTGCACACCCAGGGAGGGTCGGTGAGTGCAGACGCAGTTGTCCTGGCGATCAACGCTTGGTGCAGCGAGTTCCCTGAGGTGCGTAAGCACCTGGTTATGACGGCATCGGACAACGCGGTCGTTCGACCGCCGTCGGGGTGGGCCGAAAGCCAACGTACCAACGTCTCCGACGGCGGTCGCCTGCTCGACTACTGGCGGTCGCTGGCGGACGGCAACTTCCTGTTTGGCAAGGCGGGGCTCGGTCTGGGTTGGGGTGCACGCGGGGCAAGCAGCCTCTTCAAGCCGATCCCGCGGCCCGGGCGTTTGCTCGACCATATGGTTCGTACCGTTCCAGCGATGGCCGGTTCCCATGTCGTCTCGACGTGGCGTGCTCCTGTGGAGTACTCCGTCTCCTCCCTGCCGTTCTTCGGGGAACTGGGAAGCCACCCTGGGGTCTACTTCGGAACTGGATACTCGGGAGATGGCGTAGGACCGTCAGTTCTAGGCGGTCAGATTCTCGCCAGTCTTGCGTTGAGGTCTAACGACAATCTTGCCTCGTCCTTCCTGACTCGATTGCCTTCTGGCCGCGGACTTCCTCCGGAACCGATCCGCTTCCTTGGCGGCCAACTGGTGAAGACCGCCCTGATTCGGCAAGACCGCGCCCATGATCGTGGGCGACGCGTCGATCCGCTGACTGCGCTTCTGACCCGAGTCGATCCGACCTCGTTTGTCGGGTGAGACCCAAAGCGTGTCGAGACGGCTCGACCTAGGTGTGGGTCATAGCCATTGACGCTGGCTGGTCGGAAGAGCATCGGAACAGACATGTGGAGGAGAACGGGATGAGTAGCCTCTGGGATCCGGCAGCGAGCGTGGCCTCGCCGGTAGACCTGACCGAACGGCTGTGTGCAACGGGTTATCTGTGTGATGAGACGCTTGCGACGGTGGGGTTCCTCGGGTTGCGGATGCAGAGACCGCTGCTGCTGGAGGGTGAGCCCGGCACCGGGAAGACAGCGTTCGCGGAAGCGCTGGCGGAGGCGCTGGAGCTGCCGGTGATCCGACTGCAGTGCTACGAGGGGATCGACGCGAGCCAGGCGCTCTACGACTGGGACTTCCCTCGACAGATCCTGCACCTACGTGCGCTGGAAAGCACTCGCGCAGCTTCTGCCGACAAAGCCACCGACGAGGTGGAGAAGACCCTTTTCGATGAGCGGTTCCTGCTCGCGAGGCCGCTGCTGCGAGCCCTACGTGAGTCCCCGGCGGTGCTGCTCATCGACGAGATCGACCGGGCCGACGACGAGTTCGAAGCGCTCCTGCTCGAGGTGCTGTCCGCGTACCAAGTCAGCGTCCCGGAGCTTGGCACGATTACCGCAGTGACCCCGCCGGTCGTGGTGCTCACCTCCAACCGCACACGAGAGTTGCACGACGCGCTCAAAAGACGCTGTCTTTACCACTGGATCGAACACCCCACTCTGTCCCGGGAGGTTTCAATCGTCCGGTCCCGGGCTCCGGAAGTCTCGGAGACGCTCGCCACGCAGGTGGTCAACTTGGTGCAGCAGTTGCGCAGTCAGGAGAGTTTGGTCAAGCCACCCGGAGTTGCCGAAACCCTTGACTGGGCCCGCGCACTGGACCGGTTGGGCACCTCCGAGGTCGACCTCGAGCGTGCGGCGGTCACTCTCGGTGCTGTCGTGAAGTATCACGAGGACACGGCGCAAGTCCGGGACGCCCTCGCCCGGATTTTCGCCAGCTGAGAACTGCCATGGAGCCTGCAACCCACCACGAGGTGGACGAGTTGCTCCTGGGATTCACCCGGGCACTCCGCTCCGCTGGCATCGGGGTCACGTCGGACAGAGCCCAGATGTTTTTGCGCGCCACCGCGCTGTTGGGCGCAGAGGACTCTCGATCGGCTTACTGGGCCGGCCGGTCCACGTTGTGCGCGGGGATCGATGACGTCGATGTGTACGACCGCGTCTTCGACGCCTGGTTCACCGGCCACGACAGCCCGAGCACTGGGCAGGAGCCTCCCGACCTTCTTCCACCGCTCTCAGTCGGTGCCGAGGCCCTCGGTAGGGACGAAGATGTCAATGCAGATGACGACGAGCAGCGGCTAGCCTTGGTAAGCGACACCGAGGTGCTGAGGCATAGAGACATCGCTACCATGGACCCGGCGGAGAAAGCGCGACTGGCCGTGCTTTTCGGTGCGCTGTCGCCGCGGCCGCCCCGACGCACCGCCAACCGGTGGACGGCCTGGCACCGCGGTAACGTCGATGCGCGGCGGACGTTGCGGGCGATGCGTGCGACGATGGGCGAGCCTGTCCCGATAAGGTGGCGCAGCCGACGCGATCGGCCACGTCGTGTGGTGCTGCTGATCGACGTGTCCGGTTCGATGCATCCATATGCTGATGCGCTGCTTCGGCTCGCGCACACCTTCGTCTGCGGGGCACGGAAACGGGCCGCCCGCGAGAGTGGGGTAGAGGTGTTCACCGCGGGCACCCGCCTGACCCGCGTGACCAGAGCCATGCGGCTACGCGATCCTGATCAGGCAATCCTGGCTGCCGGCCAGGCGGTTCCCGACTGGTCCGGCGGCACCCGGTTGGGCGACACGCTGAAGGTGTTTCTTGATCGGTGGGGACAACGTGGCATCGCACGCGCGGCGGTCGTGGTCTTGGTCAGCGACGGTTGGGAGCGCGGGGGCACAGACGTGCTGGCCGAACAGATGCAGCGGCTGCAGCGCCTCGCACACAGGGTGATATGGATGAACCCACACAGTGGGAAAGAGGCATACCAGCCCGTGCAGTCAGGCATCGTGGCCGCCCTTCCCTACATTGACGATTTCGTCGCCGGACACTCGCTTGCCACCTTCGCGAACCTGGTCGAGGTCGTCGCCCGCGCATGATGTCCTACCCACGCCGCGGGATTCCTCGTGAGCCGGCATGAGGGTTACCGCGCCGGCCGGAGGTGTCTGTCGGGAGGGCTTGGGATTTGGATCAAGTCTCAGTGGGCGAGGGGTCGGTAGAGCTCGACCGTTGGGACAGCGTAAGCGCCGAAGTGGAGCTCGTTTCGGCAGGCGGCGGTGGAGTGTCGGCCTGACGAAGATCGGAGTTCCTCAACCTTCGGATGGTGACAGGCGTCACCATCAATTCGTCTGATACGTGCAACGACGATCCGGTGTCGGGTTCGCGAAGATGTGCTCCAGTCAAACGAGAGGATGAAGCATGGTGGAGAATGTTGACGTCGCCGTAGTAGGGGCGGGTTTCGCTGGCCTTCGGGCGGCCCGTGATCTGAACGAGGCTGGCCGATCTGTGGTGCTGCTCGAAGCAGCGGATCGGGTGGGTGGCCGTGCATACAGCAGGGAGTCGGCCACCGACCCGGGAACCGTCGTGGAGGTGGGCGGCGCCTACTTCCACCGGCACCACCACGGTCGGCTGGCGGCCGAAGTGGACCGCTACGGTGTCGCGACAGAGCCGGCTGCGCCGTTCACCGTCTTCCGGAATCGCCTGGGCCCGGGGGATCACAACTCTGCCTTCCCGATCCCGGTAGGAGAAGCTGTCGAGGCAGAGCGCGTGCTCTACACCCTGATCAGGGACGCACATCGCATTGACCTCACGGCGGGGCTGGAGAACCAGAGTCTCGAGGACCTCGACATCTCGGCCAGGGACTACCTGGATAAGTTGGACATGCCTCAAGTCACCGGTCAGCTGTTGCGATCCTGGGTGTGGAACATGATGGGGCAGCGTCTGGAGGATGCTTCTGCATTGTGGATGCTGCAGTTCATCGCCTCGCACGGCTACTCCGTCCTGGGGATCGTCCTCTCACTCGATGAGGTGATGTCAGAGGGCACCGGAACGCTGACCTACGCGATGGCGAACGAAGTGGCTGACTTGCGCCTCGAACAGCCTGTTTCGGGACTTCGTCAGGACGCCATCGGTGTCGACTTGGCGTATGGCGCGGATCGGCTCCTCCGGGCGGAGCACGTGGTGGTCGCGACACCTCTCAACGCTATGGCCGCACTGCGGCTTGACCCACCCCTGTCTGGCCGCCGTGCCGAAGTCGTCGCGGAAGGTCACGGTGGTCGAGGTCTCAAGTTGTTGATTCAGGTGCAGGGTGTCCCCGCCGGCATCTCGTGCACGGGAGACGGTATCTTCCCGACGCTCTACGACTACCTGCCATCGTCCGACGGGGGCCGCATCCTTGTTGCCTTCACGGACCGGGACTCCTTTGACCCACGAGACGATGCCGCGATCGAGGCTGCAGTTCACCATTACCTTCCTGACGCAGTAGTCGTCGGAACCGACTACCATGACTGGACTGAAGACCCCTACGTATGTGCCCCTTGGGTGGCGCCGCGCATCGGACAGGTGACGCGGGCTCACAAGGTCCTCAGTGAACAACACGGCCGTATCCACTTCGCGGGGTCTGACGTCTCCTTATTCTTCCCGGGTTACATCGAAGGAGCGCTCGAGACTGCTGATCGGGTAGTCGCGGAGGTACAAGGACATACTGCCTGACGCCTCAGAAGTCAGCTCAACCCCTGGATCCTGAAAGTTGCTGGACTACATGGCGCTGCTGCACGCCATGTAGTCGGAGCCCGCCTACTTCGCACCATTGGGAAGGATCTCGGCGCGGCTCGAGCGCGGTGGCGGCGTAGTTCGGTGAGGACGCAGACGCGATCAAAGTGAGCAAGCCGGACCGTGTCGTGCTAAGGCCCTGTAGGCGGGCGTCACTCAAGTGATGGAGGGGTGCCCAGACGTTGACGGTGACTTCAGTCGCGATCCAAACTGCCTCCTCCAGCGAACCCCAAACGCCACGGCATGTCGCTCTCCTATGGCGCTCTTGGTCGCATGATTTGCGGCGACGTCGTCAGATAGGGTTGTGACCTGCAGGTTTGCCAGCGTGGGTGGCGGGTGCGGGGCCGTGAGGGGTTTGGATGGAAGGTTCCTAACCAACCATCTGAAGCCTCGGCCACGTCCGCCGTGTCATCTTCGACGACGCCCGCCCCGGCCGACATCCGAGTTCGCGCAAGTCGCACTGGTCGGATGTTCTGGGCCAGATGGTGGCCCAAGGGTCGCGGGCTCACCGAAATCGTTGAACGGGGCGCCGATGCCGGCAGGGGCGTCGTCAGCCGCGGAGGATCCGGCGTCCTAAGAGGTCGAACCCGGTGCGTCCCTACATCTGCCTTCTGATGAGTTTCGTCCTGTTATGGACGTCCTCGGTACGCTCGTTGGGGAACGGCATCGTCACCGCGGCGCTCGGCGCCGTCAGTCGGGACACTTGCCAAGCTCCGATTGGCGGCCGCAACACCTCCGCTGGCTCCCGCGATCGAATGCACGAGAAGTCGGCACTCGTAGTCGTCGGCGGCGTCGAGTACTGAGCGTACTGCTGGCTCCCGCCGGCCCCTGGTGCGTAGGAAAGAATCGCGCTGTTCGCTCGCGGCGACATCCAAGCTCCTTCGCGATCAAAGGGCACCTGATCGCGGGTCGACCGACGCACGTCAGGGTGATCCGCGGGCGAGTGGAAACCGTCACCACCCCGACACATGCCGCACGTGAGACGTCGCTCAGCGCCACCTGATGCACCATCGTTCGCCGTCCATCTCGACTGGACCCTTGACGACGAGTCCAATCCAGGCCTACCTTAGCCGCGCGCATCCGGATACGTTACCGGTAACGTATCCGGTAACGCTTCCAAGCCAATTCACATCAACTCGACGATGAGGGTTCCATGTCCGCTCCTTCAGCCGCGCCCAACGCGGTAGCCACTCCCCGGCCCGTCCGCCCGACGTTCATCGCGGTCTACGCGCTGGCCATGTTCGGCATATGGATGTCGATCATGCTGCCTGCCTCTGTGACGCTCGCTCTCCGCATCTCGCAGATCGATCCCGTAGGAAAGACGGCTAGCTACTCGATTGCTGCCGGCATCGGGACCTTGGTCGCCGTGATCGCCAACCCCCTGTTCGGCCGACTAAGCGACCGCACGCGCAGCCGCTTCGGGCGGCGCCGCCCGTGGATCGTGGTCGGTTTGGCAGGCACGATCGTCGGAGCGGCGATCATCGGGCTGAGCAGCTCGTTCCCTCTTCTCCTGCTTGGCTGGGTCATCATGCAGGCCTTCGTGAACGCTGCGATTGCCGCCGTTCTCGGAATCGTGCCCGATCGGGTTCCGGAGAATCAGCAGGGCCTTGTGGGCGCTCTGAGCGGTACCGCTTCCTCGGCGGCCCTCCTCGTCGGCGTGCTCTTCGTACAATGGTTCCCGGAGAACGTGCTCGCCCAGTTCGGTCTGCCGGTGATGATCGCGGTGCTGTTCTCGGTCGTGCTGATGGCTATGTTCCGCGATGACGCCCCTGCCCCGAGCGACATCGCGCCGTTCAGCCTCAAAGAGTTCTTCGGCAGCTTTTGTATCGATCCTCGACGCTCTCCCGATTTTGCCAAGCTTCTGGTTGCGTTGTTTCTGATGAGTTGCGGGACCGGCGTCATCGCCACTTACACCGTCTACCTCCTACAGGATCAAATCCTCCCGCCTGATTCGGATCTCCCCGGTCTCATCACACTTTCCTTCGTGATTCCGGGTGCCATCGCATTCATCACCGCGCCCCTTGCAGGCATGGTCAACGACCGCCTGGGTCGACGAAAGCCGGTGCTCGGTACCGGCGCGCTGTTCATCGTCACCGGCCTCCTCGTACTCGCGTTCGCGACAACCGTTCCGATGTTCCTGGTGGGCTTATCGCTTGTCGCTGGCATCGGCACCGGTTTCGTCTATGGCAGTTACATCGGTTTCGCCGTCGCGACGATGAATGATCCCAACACGGCCGCTCGCGACCTAGGGGTGACAAACATCGCCATCACTCTGCCGTACTCGATCATGCCATTCATTGCACCGTTGCTGCTCGGCATTGGCGGCGGAACGAACTACCCGGCACTACTGATCTTCAGTGCCCTGCTCACTCTTCTGGGAATCGCGCCGATGCTGCTCATCCGCTCGACTCGCTGACCAACCCGCTTCGAAGGAGAATCCATATGGATGGTTACCGCGATCCTGCGCTGCCGGTCGAGCACCGGGTCGAGGACCTGCTGCGCCGGATGACAATCGCCGAGAAAGCGGCCATGATGGTTCACCCGTCTACCTCGCCAGCCGCCGAGGGACTCACTGAGGCCGATGCCCTGGCCAGTGCATCGCACCACGCTGGCACGATGGGGATCACGCACTTCAATGTGCTCGGGGGTGAGGACAGTTCGGCTGTTGCCGCCTGGCATAACACACTTCAGGAAATCGCAGAAAGCACGCGGCTGGGAATTCCGATCACACTGTCGACGGATCCACGGCATGGATTTCGGAGCAACCTGTTCACGGGGCAGTCGATGGACAGCCTTTCCCGCTGGCCAGATTATCCTGGCATCGCAGCGTCGGGCGGTCTTGGAGTTGTTCGAGCCTTTGGTGACACGATGCGGCAGGAACTGCTCGCGATGGGCGTTCGCGTGCTCCTCGGTCCGATGGCGGACATCTTCAGCGAACCGCGGTGGTCCCGTGGTTCGGGGACATTTGGCGAGGACCCGGAGCGCGTCGCTGAGTTGACGGTCGCGTTCATCGAGGCCCTTCGGGGCGGGCGCATGCTCGGCCCCGATTCGGTCGCGGCGGTCGTGAAGCACTTCCCAGGGGGCGGCCCTCAACTCAAGGGCGATGATGCGCACGATCCACGCTTTCCCGAGCAGGTGTACCCCGGCGAGATGCGGGGACTGCATCTACGCCCCTTCGAGCGCGCATTCGCCGGCGGCGCCACACAGGTAATGACCTACTACGGCAAGCCAGTCGGCACCGAGTGGCCAGAGGTGGGCTTTGCATTCAATGAGCCCGTCGTCCGAGATCTCCTCCGTCGGGAGCTCGGCTTCGACGGGATCGTCGTGACGGACTGGAACGTGCTCGAGCCTGAGTCGATCGGCGGGCTACGGTTCGGACCGAACGGATGGGGTCTCGAGCACCTCACTCCGGTGGAGCGCGCGGCAATCGCGATCGATGTGGGTGTGGACCAGTTCGGCGGCGAGCGGAACCCTGCTCTGATCGAGGAACTCGTAGAAACCGGTCGGATCGCCGAGTCACGGATCGACGAGTCCGTTCGTCGACTGCTGAAGGAGAAGTTCCGGCTCGGGGTCTTCGAGAGCCGTCGGGTCAACGTTGAGCAGGCTCGCGCAGTCTGCGGATCCGCTGAGTTCGCAGCTCGAGCGGTACGCGGCCAGGAGCAGTCCCTGGTTCTGGCGTCCGACAATGCCCCCCTCCTTCCTCTCGACGCTAGAGTGATGCTGGAAGGCGTCGAACGGCAGGCTGCGATCGCCGCCGGTCTAACCCCCGTCAGCGGCCTCAGCGAAGCAGATGCGGTCGTGGTGCGCCTAGACGCCCCGTTCACCCCGGGTAGGGGCTCGCTGGGGGATTACTTTCGGGGCGGGACTCTCGCGTTTGACTCGGAAACGCTCGCCCGGCTCAGTGCGTACGCCGCTGAAGCTCCGCTTTTCGTCTCGGTCTACCTTGAGCGTCCCGCCATTCTTGGCCCGCTGCTCGAAGTGGCGGCCGTAGTTGTGGGCGACTTCGGTGCGAGTGACGCCGTCGTCCTGTCCGCCCTCCAGGGGCGGACCGCACTCACAGGCACCTTCCCCTTCGACATCCCGTCCTCGATGGCAGCAGTCGAAGCCTCCCGTGAAGACGTCCCGTTCGACACCGTCGATCCGCTGTTCCGTGCCGGGTACGGCCTGAAGCGCGCCGCATTCGCTCGGACTGCATCGCCTTCGATGTAACACCGATCAGGAAGCCTCGAGGAACTCGGTAACGAGAGCGGTCGCGAAGCGGGGCACGGATCTTGGCCCGGGACTGACGGCCGCTGATGACATGCCGCCAGGGAAGTACGCCGTCCTATCACCACCCTCAGTAGCTTCGGGTAGGTCCACGATCCGCCCACGCACGCCCGGGGGAACGCGTTTGGAGGTCCATGCCTGAGGCGATCACGCCAGCACGCTCTTCAATGAGAAGGGAGTCGTCATGGGCTGGTCCGATTCCCCGTTGACCCCACAGGGAACAGCACAGGTAGAACTGGCCGCCAAGGCGTTGAGTGGCGTGGAATTCGATGCCGCTCTCACGAGCGACTCCGGTCGCACGCGACGAACGGCCGATCTGATCCTCGACTCCGATGTCACATCGATCGCCACCTCTGACCTGCGTGAGGAGAGTTACGGCGGGTTCGAGGGTGGGGCCGACGAGGAACTTTGGGTGCCGGTGCTCAAGGAACTGGGCCTGCCGTTCGATCTAAGCAAGACTACCGATGGCGACATTTGGACGAATCCGGACCTGCTGGATGCCCACTACAACACGCCGCACGACGAGATCATGGATGCTATTGCTGACGTCGATCCGCGTGGGATGGCAGAGGGCTCGACTGGTTCAATACGCGGATTGCTGCCTCAATCGATAAGATCAGCGAACTGGCTGAAGCCAACTCCGGAGGTAACATCCTTGTGGTGAGTCATGGAGGCACCTTGGCCGAACTGTTGGAGAAAGTCGACCCCGCTGGTTTTGACTACAAGAATGTGGCCCTGGGGAATGCGAGCATCACGACCGCAACCTTCGACGATGGAAGCTACAACATCACAGCGGTGAACGAGAGTCCGCAGGAGCATCGGAAGGGCTGAGAGGGCTACTCAAAGGAACGGGTCGCGGGGGAGTGCTGAGGCGGTCGCGCACCGGCTCGGCGATGGCAAGCAAGGGTCGCGTTAAAAGTCTGGTGTCGGTTGCTGGACCTCTGTTTTCAGGTGGTTCGGAGCCTACAATCCGCCTATGACGATCGAGCACGACCTACGGGCGGTCGCTGACGCGCTGGCTAGTTCCATTCCGGCCATCAGCGAGGAGATCTTGCAGCGTAGTCGCGCGGGAGCGCCGAACTACTACCGCCGCAACGATCCTATGTTGCTGGAGACCGAGCTGCCGAGCATCACAGGCGCCCTCACGAGCATCATCCACGGGCTGCGCCACTCCCGCATTCTTCCGGAAGGTGCCTCCGAGGGCGCGCTGGAAGAGGCGCGGGCGGCTGCGCAGACCGGCCTCGAGGTCACAGACCTCCTCCTGACCCGGAGGATCGGACAAGTCGTGCTGTGGAACTGGATCCTCGACACCGCGGCGCGGGTGGTTCCAGAGGGGCCACGCCGGATCGCGGTGCTCAAGCAAGCAGCCGAGTACCACTTCGCATGGAACGACATCATCACCCACGACGTAGTCGCGGCGTACGAGCGGGAGAAGTCCGCATACTTCTTTCACAGCCGCGATCGACAGCGTCGAGCGATCGTCACCGACCTGCTCAAAGGAGTGCCGACCGACACCGAGCAGCTCGGGTACAACCTGAATGCAGAGCAAATCGCCGTGGTTGCGTGGGGTAACGCCGCACGTGCGGCACTCAAAGTGCTGGCAACACTCCTCGACGCCGCTCTGTTGGTCGTGGAAGGCACGGGAGGCACGTCGCTGGCCTGGCTCGGACGCAGCCGCATGAGTGAGTCGTTTGAGAAGCACCTGGCCACGATCGAGCCACCGCCGGCAACGTACTTGGCCATCGGCGGTCCGGGAACCGGGCTCGAGGGCTTCCGATTGGCGCATCGGCAAGCGTGGCAGGCGTATCGGGTGGGTCGGCTGCGCCCACAACCGGTGACCTGCTATCGCGATGTTGCTCTCGAGAGCGTGGTCTTGCGCGACATCCCGGCGGCGCGTGACTTCATGCGGAGCGAGTTGGGAGCGATCGCCGATGACGACCCCCGCAGCGAACTGCTTCGCGACACGCTCCGAGCCTATTTTGCCACCGGGCAGAACGCGGCCGCGACTGCTGTCCGGATCCACGTCCACGAACGAACGGTCGCCTACCGGCTGAAGTCCATCGAGGAGCGGCTGGGATTCCTCATCAACCATCGGCGCGACGAGCTTGCAGTCGCCCTTCGTCTGGCAGACGTCCTCCGAGACGCGACGGACAGCCAGCTCGCGATGATGGGGGAGCACACCACGACCGAAACTGGTCTGTGACCAACCGGTCTGGGGTGACTCGAGACGTCTTGCTCGCGGGTGGCTGAACAACCATGGCCACGAGGGGGCTGCCGAAAATTCGCAACGCGCTTTCCTGGCGCCTTGCCAGTGATCAAGCGTTGGGAAGTGGGCAGACAACTGGAGCCTGGCGACGACGGCGACCTGTTCGATGGTGTCCTTGTTCTCGCCACCGACTTCGACTCTGGTGTGAACCCTGGACGCTGAGCGTGACTGATGTTGTCGAGCCAACTGAGGCCACGCGCGTAGCAGAAGCAGTCGATGCTCACCCGGATCGATCACGATGCTTCGGCCTGATCGGGCGGCGAAACGTGGAAGTGTCTGCTGACGCGTCGGTATGAAGATCGAAGGCGTGGGTGTTCACGCGGCGCAGTCGACGGCTGTTTCGTTCGATTCTGGAACGTGGGCAGGCAGAGGTTCCGCGGGCGGGGGGGGGGGGGGGGGGGGGGGGGGGT
>NZ_JBHZPJ010000022.1:0-26485 GCF_042788075.1 Nocardioides sp. YIM B13467 | reverse complement strand
ATGACCGGAATCGCGAGCGCGCCGAAGATCAGCCAGCTGATCATCGAGGCCATGTCGCTGGACTGGTCGACGAAGTAGACCTCCTTCTCGCCGCTTCGTCCGGCAACGTTCCCGAAGACCAGACCGCCCACGAAGGCGGCGACGAACCCGTTCCCATCCGTGAAAAGTGCCGCGGTGTACGCCAGCAGGGCGAGTGCGAGAACCGCCGGACCGCCGAGCTCCTCGGACAGCCAGCCGCGCTCGCGTGTGCGCCTGGTGACCAGGCCGCCCACGCTGCCGACGACGATGCCCGCGAGGAGGCCGACCAGCAGGGAGACGACCGCGCCGCCGGGGCTCTCGACACCGAGCACCCCCTCATCGACCGCGACACCGGCGATGGCCACCAGCACGATCGGGGTGGCGATGCCGTCGTTGAGCCCGCTCTCCACGTTCAGTACGCCTCGCACCTTCGCGGGCACGTGCGGGTTGGACATGACGGGTGCACCGAGAGCAGCATCCGTCGGCGCGAGCGCGGCGCCGACCAGGAGCGCTGCCCACGGGTCGAAGCCGAGCACGATCATCGCGGCTCCGGTGCCGATGGCGATCGTCAGCGGCAGACCGACACCGAGCAGCCGAACGTAGGTGCTCAGATCGCGTCGGAACTGCCCGAGCCGGACCCGCGATGCATCCGCGAAGAGGACCCAGACGAGAGTGACCTCTGCGATGACCTTGACCAGCTCGGGTTCGGCCTCGAGTTCGAGAAGGCCGAGCACGTCCGCGAACACCCAGCCGCCTGCCACGAACACGATCGGGGCGGTGAGCCCCAGCTGTTGGAGGCGACCTGCGAGAACGCACCACGCGACAATGGTCGCGAGGACCGCTACGAGCGCCGAGGTTTCCATGTGACGGACCTCCCGGCCTACCAGGATGTTCTTCGGGTATCACTCCCGTGTATCACAGACCCGGTGGGGATGCGCGCCATTCGGCCAGGAGTTGATGGAAGTCGGCGTACATGAACGAGCCTTCGCCTGCAGCAGGCAGGGTTCAGGCTCCCTTGTCGCGGAACACATCGGAGAGCGGGCCTGCCTCGAAGTAGGCGGTCTTGATCCGCAGCCACTCGCCGTCGAGGACCATGTTCTTCAGGACCTCGTCGATCTGTTCTTTACGCGGGTCACCGGATCGGATCACGAATCCGATCGGGGCGCCCTTGACCGGGTAGACGATCGGCTCTTCCAAGCCTATGGGTGCGCCTTTGATGATCGACTGAGCGTAAGGAGCTCCATGGAACAACGCGTCCGCTTCGCCTCGCTCGATCAGCTCGATGGCAGCGCCCACGTCAGGGGTCCTGACGATCTCGACGTCGTGGTACTTCTCTTCGAGGTAGGACCCTTGGACGGCGCCGTCGACGACCGCGATCCTCTTCCCATTGACGTCACCGCGCGTCCGGATGGTCGATCCCTTGGGGGTGAGGAAGGCAACGTACGTCGAGAAGTACGGCGCGCTGAAGTCGAACTCCCGCTCGAGCTCTGAAGTGCTCGTGACCTGGGCCCCGATCATGTCGATCTTTCCCGCTCGCAGGGCCGGGAAGAGCTCGTTGAAATCCATCGCCACGAACTCAGGCTCGACGCCCATGCCTTCGGCGACGCTGTGCGCCATCTCGTAGTCGAAGCCCTTGGTCGCGCCGCCGCTCTCGTAGTAGACGGGTTCGGTGCTGTCGACACCGATCCGAAGGGTGTTGCTGCTGGCGGCCGCGGCGCTCGCCTTTCCGCTGGCGGATGGAGCGGGGTCCGAGAAGTGTCCGATGAAGGCGATCGCGCACAGAAGGGTCACTGCGCCGGCGACGACCAACTTGATCTGGTTCATGTGGGGGTCCTGTTGCTGGCGATGGCTGGCATGCGAGCTCGAGCGGTAAGGCGTGAGTCAGACAACAGGACCCGTACGTCAGGTGGAACCTGGCCAGACCAACAAGACGCGAACGAGCGACGAATCCCGGGTGTCGCGGCCGGCACCGACGGCGACGGTCACGACGCCACCTCCGCGACCAGGTGCACGATGACCAGGTCGTCGGCCTCCAACAGGGGCGCGACCATGCCGACCTCGTCGAGCAGTCGGCCACTCATCACCGCGTCGCCGTCGTACCACGCGGGTCGCGGGCGGTCCTTGGGCGAGACCGCAAGAGGCACCGGCGTCACTCGGTACGCCGTCTCCGGGGCCAGGCCGGGGAACCGGATGCGGCCGGCCGGCTGGCCCAGGGTGTGGTCGAGCGCCGAGAGACGGAACAGCGCCTCGCGCCCGTCAGGGGCGACCACGCCGTCCAGCTGCAGGCCGTCGTGCAAGGTGTCCGCCCGCACGACCCGGCCGGAGTGGAGCAGGCCACGGAACCGCTTGTGCAGCGCGATCCAGGCCCGGAGCTCCTCGCGCTCCTCGTCCGTCATGGCGGTGAGGTCCCACTCGATGCCGAGATGTCCCCACACGGCGGTGCCGGCGCGGAAGCGCAGGGTGTGCTGGCGTCCGGTGGTGTGGTCGGTGCTCGATCCCACGTGGGTGCCCATCAGCTCGGGCGGGAGGGTCAGCCCGGTCCACCGGACCAGACGGTGCCCTTCGTGCGCGTCGATGCAGTCGGAGACCCAGGCCCGGTCGGTCCGCTCGAGGACTCCCAGGTCGAGGCGCCCGCCACCGCCGCAGCAGGACTCGATCTCGAGCGCGGGGTGCTGGGCACGGAGTGCGTCCATCAGGCGATAGGCCGCGAGTGTCTGCAGGTGGACCGCGGGCCTGTGGTCTCGGCCGCGGCCTGCGCCGGTCAGCGCACGGTTGTGGTCCCACTTGATGTAGGCGATGTCGTAGCGGTCCACCAGCGCCGAGATCTGACCGAACACGTGGTCCCAGGCGTCCGGGTTGGAGAGGTCGAGGACGTGCTGGTTGCGCGAACTGATGCCGGGACCGGCGTGGGTGCCGAGGATCCACTCGGGATGCGCCCGGGCCACGTCGGAGTCGAGGCTGACCATCTCGGGCTCGAACCACAGCCCGAACTCCATGCCCAGGCCCTGCACGGTCTTCACCAGCGGAGTGAGGCCGTCCGGGAACACGTCCTCGTCCACGACCCAGTCACCCAGGGAGCTCGTGGCGTCGCGCCGCCCCTTGAACCAGCCGTCGTCGAGGACATACCGCTCGACGCCCAGCTCGGCAGCACGCTCGGCGAGCTCGATCAGCTTCTCCATGTCCATGTCGAAGTAGACGGCCTCCCAGGTGTTGAGGAGCACGGGTCGCTCGCGCCGCGGGTGGCTCGGGCGCGCCCGCAGGTGCTCGTGGAAGCGGCCGGAGAAGGCATCGAGCCCCTCGCCCCAAGAGGCGTAGAGCCAGGGCGAGGCATAGGTCTCGTCGTGGCCCAGCACCATCTCGCCGGGCATGAGCAGCTCACCTCCGCGCAGCAGCTTCCAGCCGGTGAAGGAGCTCTCGGCGCAGAGCACCTGGTTGCCGCTCCAGCCGAGGTGAACACCCCAGACCCGACCGGCACGGAAGCCGAACCCGGACCGGCCGGCACACAGCACGGTGGCCGAGTCGTGGCCGGGACGACCGCCCCAGGCCTCGCGGACGTGCTGTCCCTGGGTGAACGCGTGGCGCTGCGGGGTGCGTTCGTGGGCGTGCCGCCCTGCCATGTCCAAGAGCTCGTCGGCCTCGGCCGGCACTGGCAGAGCCAGCTCGAGCAGCGTCACCTCGTACGGCGTCGCCGCCAGGTTCCGCACGCAGCCACGGAGGCGCAACAGGCCGTTCCCGAACAGCTCGATCTCGGTGGT
Organism: Nocardioides sp. YIM B13467; assembly: GCF_042788075.1. NCBI lineage: Bacteria > Bacillati > Actinomycetota > Actinomycetes > Propionibacteriales > Nocardioidaceae > Nocardioides > Nocardioides sp. YIM B13467. The sequence goes on along the minus strand of NZ_JBHZPJ010000022.1, from coordinate 22,712 downwards.
CACCTCGACACCGGCCGGCCTGTCCAGCGCGACGCTGGTGAGCCGGGTGCAGTCGGTCGACTCGGCGACCGTGTGGTCCACCGAGTCGAAGGTGAGCGCCCAGGCCTGGCCGGCGCGGCTGCCCAGCAGACCCGGACGACCCACCCAGCCACTGGTCTGCTGCGGCAGCACGGATGCCCACGAGTGCTGGTAGATCGCCCCGTCGAGGCTCGGCATCTCCAGCGAGCGGAGAAGGTCGGGAAGGTGCTCGACCGCGGTCTCGCCGAGATCCGGTCCCCAGTGGAGGATGCACGGGAGCTCGGTGGAGTCCAGCCGGACGACCAGGCTGGTGTCGCCGCGCCGGAGGTGGACGCCGCGGGCGCGGCGGGTCTCGCTGGTCATCGGGCGGTGCGGGTGAACACGGCCACCCCGGAGCCCGCCAGCTCGGCGACGCCGCGATCGGCACCCGAGGAGAACACCGGCTCGCCGAGATCCAGCTCGCCGAGGTCGACCACGTCGTCGGTCCGGTTGACCAGGAACCAGTACTCCCTCTCGCCGTCTGCGCGGATGGCGAGCTCCACCCGGCCGCGAAGCCCCTCGGGCAGCTCGCTGTCCACCCCGGCGGCCTCGAGCAGCCGGGCCAGCAGCGGCTCGAGCCCCTCCGCACCCAGCCGGGTGGAGACGTACGTGGCCGAGCCGGGAGCCACGGTCCGCCGGGTCACCGCCGGGCGGCCCGCCTGCAGGCCGGTCTTGTACGTCGCGACGATCTCTGTGTCGGGAGCCGTCGCGGTGATCCGGTCGGTCCACCGCGTCCCGACACTGCCGTCGTCGAGGACGACCTCGTCGCCGTCCAGGAGCGGCCCGAACTCCTCGACGCGGATGCCGAGCAGGTCGCGCAGTGCACCCGGGTAGCCACCCGGCCACACGTGGTTGTTCTTGTCCACGACGCCGGAGAAGTACGTCATGATCAGGTGGCCACCGCGGTCGACGAACGCTCTCAGCAGGTCGGCCGTCGCGGCCGGCATCACGTGCAACACCGGCGTCACCACCACGTCGTACCCGTCGAGCGGCGCGCCGACGGGCAGGACGTCAGCCCGGACACCGAGCGCGAGGAACGCGACGTACCAGTCGAGAGCCTCCGCCCGATGGCTCACCGAGGAGCTCGGGTTGGCCTCCAGGTCGAGGGTCCACGACGACTCGATGTCGAAGAGGATCGCGGCCCGGGCCTGCTGGCGCCGCGACCCGACGACGGAGGCGAGCCGCTCGAGGTGCCCGCCCAGTCGGACCACCGTCCGATAGACCTCGCTGTCCTCGCCGGCATGGGGCACCATCGCCGAGTGGTACTTCTCCGCGCCGGCCAGGGACTGCCGCCACTGGAAGAAGCAGACGGCGTCCGCACCGTGCGCCACGTGGGTGAGCGAGTCCCGCACCAGCGCGCCGTCCGCCTTGGGCGGGTTGATCGCGCGCCAGTTGACCGCGCTGGTCGAGTGCTCCATCAGGAACCACGGCTGACCGCCGGCGATGCCGCCGGTCAGGTTGGCCGAGAACGACAGCTCGTCGCGGGCGGCGTCGTCGACGAGCGTGTAGTGGTCGTTGGCGACGAAATCGACCTCTGCCGCCCAGTCGGCGTAGTCGATGCCGTTGAAGTGGGCCATCACCATGAAGTTCGTGGTCACCGGCACGTCCGGGCTCAGCCGGTCGAGGATCTCCCGCTCGGCGCGCAGGTAGTCCTTGAGGGCGTCGGAGGAGAATCTCTTGAAATCGAGCTGGTGCGTCGGGTTGGGAATGGTGGGCGTCAGCCGCGGCGGCAGCACCTGGCTCCAGTCGCTGTAGCGCTGCGACCAGAACGCGGTGCCCCAGGCGTGGTTGAGGCCGTCGAGGTCGCCGTACCTCTGCGTCAGCCAGGTGCGGAACGCCGCCGCGGCGTCGTCGGAGTAGTCGTAGAGGTTGTGGCAACCGAGCTCGTTGGAGACGTGCCAGGCGGCGAGCGCCGGGTGATGGGCGTACCGGCTCGCCATCGCCTCGACGACCGCCAGGGCATGCTGTCGGAACACCGGTGACGTCGGCCGCCAGTGCTGCCGGGCGCCCGGCCACATGGTCTCGCCGGTGCGCGTGACCGGAAGGATCTCCGGGTGCCCAGCACTCAACCAGGGCGGCGGCGAGGCGGTCGCGGTGGCGAGATCGACGGCGATGCCGTGGGCGTGCAGGAGATCCATCACCTCGTCGAGCCACGCGAAGTCCCAGGTGTCCGCGGCCGGTTGCAGGCGGGCCCAGGAGAAGATCCCGAGGGAGACGATGTTCACCCCGGCCTGACGCATCAGCCGGACGTCCTCGTCCCATACCTCCCGTCCCCACTGGTCGGGGTTGTAGTCGGCCCCGAAGCCGAGCGGTCCGCGAGCGTTCTCGATCGCGAGCGACTCGGGCCATCGCACCCACCGGTGGGGTCGCCGGCTCATGCGGTCGTCCTGCGGGGCGGGGCGGTGCTGGCCCGGACCACCAGTCGCGGCCGCACCAGGGCCTCCTGGTGCTCGTGCTCGCCGGACTGGATCTCCCGGATCAGGGCATCGACCGCGCCCCGGCCGACCTCGTCGAACGACTGGTGGACGGTGGTCAGTGGCGGCCAGAAGTACGCCGCCTCCTCCATGTCGTCGAAGCCGACGACGCTGACGTCGTCGGGGACCCGGCGACCGCGCTCGTGCAGGGCTCTCAGGAGTCCCAGGGCCATCTGGTCGTTCGCGGTGAACACCGCGGTCACCTCCTCGTTGTCGGCCAGCCGGAGGCCGGCCTCGTAGCCGGCTCCGGTCGACCAGTCGCCCGGCAGCACCGGTGGCACCGTTCGGCCGTGGGCCTCGAGCGTCTCCTGCCACGACGTCCGGCGGCGCCGCGCGGAGTAGGACAGCTCGGGCCCGGCGACGTGCCAGACGGTCTCGTGACCGAGGTCGAGCAGGTGCTCGGTGGCCAACCGTGCTCCGAGGGCCTGGTCGTTGTCGACGATCGGGTAGTCGTACTCCGCGCTGGAGTCGACGACGACCACCGGCAGTCCTTCCGGCACGGCGACGCCGTCGAGCCGGTGCGTCTCGACCAGGATGATGATGCCGTCCACAGCCTGCTCGCCGAGCTGGTCGAACGCCGCTCGAACGGCGTCCTGGGTGGCGTCCAGCACCGGCAGCAGGTTGATGGCGTACCCGGTCTGGGTGGCGGCGGCCGCGATCGCGTCGAGGGTGTGGGTGGTGCCGACGCTGGAGAGCTCGAACGCGATCACGCCGATGCTCTGGAACCGTCCGCTGCGCAGCGCCCGGGCCGCCCGGTTGGGCCGGTAGCCGACCTCGCGCATCGCGGACAGCACCCGCTCCCGGGTGGCCGCGTCGACGTAGCGGGCGCCGTTCGCGACCCGCGAGACCGTCTGTCCCGAGACCCCGGCGATCCGGGCAACGTCGGCCTGCGAGGCCCCCCGCCGTGGAACTGGTCCCGCGGCCGTGCTGTCTGTCGCCATGGACCGAATAATCCTTCCGCCAACCTGTTGACGTCAACATGTGTCGTACGTCACTGTACCTGTTGACGTTAACAGGCCGCCACGGAATGGCGGTGAAAGGAGGTGGGACGGTGTCCCAGGGCGCGACTCAGTTGGAGAGAAGCCGGGAGAGCCGTGGTGGCGTGCGACCACCCGTGCCCGGTCGCCGGTGGTCGCGCAGCGACACGAAGGGGTGGATCTTCGTCGGCCCGTTCCTGGCGGTCTTCGCGCTGACCTTCCTGGCGCCGATCGGCTACGCCGCCTACCTCAGCCTCTTCCGCGCGCAGGCGTTCTTCGGCACCACGGAGTTCGTCGGTCTGGACAACTACGTCGACGTGTTCACCGACGACAAGTTCTGGGACGGCTCGTTGCGCGTCCTGCTGTTCCTCGTCGTACAGGTGCCGATCATGCTGGGGCTCGCCCTGGTGGCCGCGCTGGCCATCGACAGCGCCCGGCTCTACGCCACGAGCTTCTTCCGGCTCGTGATCTTCCTGCCGTACGCCGTTCCCGGCGTCGTGGCCGTCCTGATGTGGGGGTTCATGTACGGCACCAACTTCGGGCTGGCCGCCGACCTCAACGACCTGTTCGGCACCTCGATCGTGCCGCTCAGCAGCAACTGGATGCTCGCCTCGATCGCGAACATCGTGACCTGGGAGTTCGTGGGCTACAACATGCTGATCTTCTACTCCGCGTTGCGCACCGTGCCCGGCGAGATCTACGAGGCCGCCGCGCTCGACGGCGCCGGGGCCCTGCGGACCGTGCTCTCGATCAAGATCCCGGCACTGCGCGGGGCCATCCTGATCGCCACGATCTTCTCGATCATCGGCACCTTCCAGCTCTTCAACGAGCCGAACATCCTCCGCACGCTGGAGCCCAACATCATCACGACTTACTACACACCGAACCTCTACGCCTACAACCTGTCCTTCGGCGGGCAGCAGTACAACTACTCGGCGACGGTCGCGATCGTGATGGGCCTGCTGACCGCGGTGATCGCGTACGCCGTCCAGCTCCGCGGCTCACGAGAGGCGATGAAGTGACGCGCCGGGTGAGCACGTCGCCGCTGGCGGCGCGACGGTCGCCGCTGCTGACCGTGCTGATGGCGCTGTTCCTCGTCTACACGCTGGTGCCGCTGGCGTGGCTGATCCTGAGTGCCACCAAGACACAGGCGGATCTGTTCTCGAGCCCGGGACTGTGGGTCGGCGACGAGTTCGCGTTCTTCAGCAACGTCCGCGACACGCTGACCTACCGCGACGGCATCTTCCTGCGCTGGCTGGCGAACACCGTCCTCTACGTCGTGGTGGGTGCCGGCGGTGCCACCCTGCTGGCCACCGCGGCCGGCTACGGCCTGGCCAAGTACCGCTTCCCCGGGCGGCGGGCGGTCTTCGCCGTCATCATCGGCGCGGTCGCCGTGCCCGGCACCGCGCTGGCCGTGCCGACGTTCCTGATGTTCTCGAACATGGGGCTCACCAACACGGTCTGGGCGATCATCATCCCCTCGCTGATCAGCCCGTTCGGCCTGTACCTGATGTGGGTCTACGCAGCGGACGCCGTGCCGGATGAGCTGCTCGAGGCGGCGCGTATCGATGGCGCCGGCGAGATCCGGATCTTCTTCACGGTGACTCTGCGCCTGCTCGCTCCGGGCATCGTCACGGTGCTGCTGTTCGCTGTGGTCTCGACGTGGAACAACTACTTCCTGCCACTGATCATGCTGAGCGAGCCGAAGCTCTACCCGCTCACCGTGGGCCTCACCCAGTGGAGCGCCCAGGCGACGGGCGCCAACGCGCAGCCCGTCTACAACCTGGTGGTCACGGGATCCCTGCTGACCATCGTCCCGCTCGTCATCGCCTTCATCCTCCTCCAGCGGTTCTGGCAGTCCGGCCTGAGCGCGGGAAGCGTCAAACAGTGAAATGAAAGGAACGACATGTTGATCATCAGTGGGCGCAGAGCCCGCCGCCGGATCGCCCTTGTCGCCGCAGCCCTCACGGCCGCCTCCGTGCTCGCCGGCTGCGGCTCGGACGACGGGGGCGGCAGCGGAGGCGAAGGCACTGCCGCAGACCTCGACGCTGCTCTCGAGGAAGGGGGCACCATCACCTACTGGACGTGGACCCCGTCCGCCGAGGCCCAGGTGGCGGCGTTCGAGGACCAGTACCCGAACGTCGAGGTGAAGCTGGTCAACGCCGGCACCGGCAACGACCACTACACCAAGCTGCAGAACGCGATCAAGGCCGGTTCGGGCGGCCCCGACGTGGCGCAGATCGAGTACAAGGCGCTGCCGCAGTTCGCGCTGCCCGGCGACCTGGTCGACCTGGGCCAGTACGGCTTCGACGAGTTCGAGGCGGACTACACACCGTCGACCTGGGCCTCGGTGCAGGCCGGCGAGGGCCTCTACGGGCTGCCGCAGGACTCCGGTCCGATGGCGCTCTTCTACAACCAGCAGGTCTTCGACGAGCACAAGCTCGAGGTGCCGACCACCTGGGACGAGTACGTCGAGGCCGCCCGGACCATCAAGAAGGAGGACCCGTCGCAGTGCATCACCAACGACAGCGGTGATGCCGGGTTCACCACCAGCATGATCTGGCAGGCCGGTGGCACGCCGTTCCAGTCCGACGGCGAGAGCGTCACGATCGATCTGCAGGACGAGGGCACGCTGAAGTGGACGGGCGTGTGGAACCAGCTCATCGAGGACGAGCTGGTCTGCACCATCCCCGGCTGGACCGAGGAGTGGTACAAGGCGCTGGGTGACGGGACCATCGCTTCCATCGGTCTCGGCGCCTGGGCACCCGGTGTCTTCGAGCAGTCCGTGCCCGACGGTGCGGGCAAGTGGCGGGCCGCGCCGATGCCGACGTACGACGGGCAGCCGGCGACCTCCGAGAACGGGGGCAGCACCCAGTCGGTGCTGGAGCAGAGCAAGAACCCTGCGCTGGCGGCGGCGTTCGTGCGCTGGCTCAACCACGAGGAGGGCGTCGAGCCGTTCCTGGAGAGCGGTGGCTTCCCGGCCACGGTCGCGGACCTGCAGGACCCGGCGTTCGTCGACAAGAAGAGCGACTACTTCGGTGGCCAGCAGGTCAACCAGGTGCTCACCGACGCGGCCACCCAGGTGGTCGAGGGCTGGCAGTACCTGCCGTACCAGCTGTACGCCGACACGATCTACGGCGACACCGTCGGCAAGTCCTACCAGACCCACTCCGCCCTCGAGGACGGCCTGGGAGCCTGGCAGGAAGCGCTCGTGAAGTACGGCGACGAGCAGGGCTTCAGCGTCAACTGACCCACGACTGACGGGACCGACGGCCGCCGCACATCGCGGAGCGGCGGCCGTCCGTTCCCTTGCGAGAGGTAGGCATGCCCGAGTTCACGATCGGCGAGACCGACTTCCTCCTCGACGGTGAGCCGTTCCGGATCCTCTCCGGCGCGTTGCACTACTTCCGGGTCCACCCCGACCATTGGGCGGACCGGATCGAGAAGGCCAGGCTGATGGGCCTCAACACCATCGAGACGTACGTGCCGTGGAACGCCCACAGCCCCCGTCAGGGCCTCTTCGACACGGACGGCATCCTCGACCTGCCGCGGTTCCTGCGCCTGGTGGGAGAGGCCGGCATGTACGCGATCGTGCGTCCGGGGCCGTTCATCTGCGCGGAGTGGGACAACGGCGGGCTGCCGCCCTGGCTGTTCCGGGAGCCGGGCGTCGGGATCCGCCGCCACGAGCCGCGCTTCCTCGACGCGGTCGAAAAGTACCTCCACCAGGTCCTGGCGCTCGTGCACCCGCACCAGGTCGACCTGGGCGGACCCGTGCTGCTGGTCCAGGTGGAGAACGAGTACGGCGCGTACGGTGACGACCAGGACTACCTGCAGGCGATCGCGGACATCATCCGTGGCGCCGGCATCGGCGTGCCGCTGGTCACCGTGGACCAGCCCGTCGATGCCATGCTCGCCGCCGGTGGCCTCGACGGGGTGCTGCGTACCAGCTCCTTCGGGTCGGACAGCGTGAACCGCTTGCGCACCCTCCGCGACCACCAGCCGACCGGGCCGCTGATGTGCATGGAGTTCTGGGACGGCTGGTTCGACCACTGGGGAGGCCGGCACCACACCACCCCCGTCGAGCGGGCCGCCGAGGAGCTCGACGCCTTGCTCGCGGCCGGTGCCTCGGTCAACGTCTACATGTTCCACGGCGGCACGAACTTCGGCCTGACCAGCGGTGCCAACGACAAAGGCATCTACCGGCCGACGGTGACGTCGTACGACTACGACGCTCCCCTGGACGAGGCCGGGAACCCGACCGCGAAGTACTTCGCGTTCCGCGACGTCATCGCCCGCTACGCCCCGGTGCCGACCGAGATCCCCGGCGCCGCCGGTCTCGCCCCCGAGCAGACGGTGGCTTTGGGCGAGCCGGTCCGGCTGCTCGACGACCCGGCGGCCTGGGGCTCCTGGAGCCGGTGGGAGTCGCTGCCGGTGCTGGACGAGCTGGAGGCAGAGACTCGTCTGGCCGTCTACCGGACCGAGCTGCCGGGCGACGGCCCGGGCGTCCTCACCCTCGGCGAGGTCCGTGACCGGGCCGCCGTCCTCCTCGACGGCGCTCCGGTCGGCATCCTCGAGCGAGAGCACCACGAGCGGGCGATCGAGCTGCCACGCGGGCGCGGCCGGCTGGAGCTGGTCGTCGAGGACCAGGGCCGAGTCAACTACGGCCCCCGCATCGGTGAGCACAAGGGGTTGGTCGGGCCTGCTCTGCTCGACGGGGTGTCTCTCACGGGCTGGGAAGTCCTGGCCATCGACCTCGACCGCGTGCCCCGCCTGTGGGAGACCGGCCCGCCCGAGGGCCGTGGCTCCGGGGTCGGGCCCACCGCGTGGCGCGCACACTTCTCGGCCGAGCCCGGCATCGACCTCTTCCTCGAGACCGCCGCCTGGGGCAAGGGCATCGCCTGGGTCAACGGCTTCTGCCTGGGCCGCTACTGGCGACGCGGGCCGCAGCGCACCCTCTTCGTGCCAGGCCCCGTGCTGCGGTCCGGGCACAACGAGCTGGTCGTACTGGAGCTGGACGTGCTCGCCGATCCGACGGTCCGGTTCGTCGCCGGGCCCTCCCTGGGGCCGCTCGAAGACTGAGTCCCGCTTGGGCGTGCGGGATCTACCAAGCGGTGCCTCGGATGAGGTGTGGCCTCTCGAGTTGCGCTCGCGTATCGCGCCGCGATCGTGGTCTCGGCGGCGCTCGCCTATCCGCTGGAGACAGTGGGCTGCCCATACGTTGTCTGGGCAGCCCACTGGCAGCCGGGGTGATCGTCATGAGCATGGCGGGCAGCGTCCTGGGCCTACGCATGCGTTCCGTTCGCGCTGGTGGGGCCCGATCCGGGCTGACAGTGCAACTGGTAGTTCCTCGTGAGCGGCGTGACGTGGACCATGGTCGTCTTGCTGTCCGTGCAACCGTCGGCCGTCAGGACGAGATCCACGGACGCCCGGCGGGCGTTTGACGTCGCAGTGTTTGAAGAGGGGGCCGGGTGTGGCGTGGTCTCGTGCGCGGCGGTCGCGGCGTCTCGCTGTGGCTCGCTTGGGGTTCTGGTGCTTGCACGCGCTGGGCCCAGCGGATCGGGGCTGGGAGCCGTGGAATAGTCGGGCACACCGGGCGTGCCAACGACGACGTGTACGTCACTGGTGGCCAATGTTCTTCCCGATGCGCCAGAGCAGGTACGGCTCCCGCTCCGGTGTCGGTCAGGGGTGCTCGTGGACGACCACTCCACGGACGTTCGCTCCGTTGAGAAGGTCGTCGTAGCCTTCGTTGACCTGCTCGAGCGTATAGGTCCGGGTGATCAGTTCGTCGAGCTTGAGATCACCGGAGCGGTAGAGGTCGAGCAGCCGCGGGATGTCAGTTGTCGGGTTACAGTCGCCGAAGACGCTTCCTCGGATCTGCTTGCGGTAGAGCGTAAGGACCGACCCGGGCAGCTGGACGTTGACTTCCTCCATCTTGTTCAGTCCGGTGAGCACGATGATGCCGCCCTTGCCGACTGCGTTGAAGCCGCCAGCGACGATGTCAGACGTCAGCAGGCCCGGTGTGAGAATGGCGGAGTCCGCCATCTGGCCGCGCGTGAGGTTGGTGATGGTCTCCATCGCCTCGTGGGTACTTGCGAATGCGTGGCTTGCGCCGAACTCCATTGCCTTCTGGCGCTTGTTGGCGAGCGGGTCGATCGCTATGACGTTCTTCGCGCCGGCGAGCACGGCGCCTTGCACGGCGTTGACTCCAATGCCTCCGACGCCCATCACGATGACCGTCTGGCCGGGCTTCACCTCAGCGGTGTTGACCGCCGACCCCCAGCCGGTGGGTACTCCGCAACCAACTAGTACCGCCTTGTCCAGCGGCAGGTCGTCGTCCACCTTCACGCACGAGCTCTGGTGGATGACCCCGTACTGACTGAACGTGCCGAGCATGCACATGGCGCCGTATTGGCCATGTGGTCCGGAGATCGGGAAGTGCTGGCCGGGCAGGGACCCTTCAAGGATGGTCGCTCCCATGTCACAGATCGACTGCTGGCCGTTGGCACAGTAGCGACAGGTGCCGCAGCTCGGGATGAAGGAGCAGACGACGTGATCGCCCGGCTTGACCCTGGTGACGCCTGGGCCGACCTCCTCGATGACACCCGCGCCCTCGTGGCCCAGCACCATTGGCAGTCGCGCCTCGAGGTCTCCGTGTGCGATGTGCACGTCGGAGTGGCAGAGCCCGGCGTACGTGTAGCGGATCAGCACCTCTCCCTCACGGGGCTTGTCGAGCTCGAGCTCCTCGATCTCGATCGGCTTCCCGGTCTGATAGACCACCGCTGCCTTGGTCTTCATGTTCGCTCCTCTGTGTGACGGGCTGGATACGAGCAATCGTGACGAAAGACACGGACCGCGGACGTTCAAGAACTGGACACGTTGGGTCGAGTCGCCTGTGAGGTGATTAGGGAGGCCGGGTGGTCACGGTGCACCGCCGACCCGCCTCGCGCCAGCGATGACGGGTGCGTTCCACGTCACGGCTCAGGATGCAAGCCTCAACGCACGAATCTTTGCGTACAACGTGGTCCGCGAGATCCCGAGTGCCTCGGCGGTACGTCGTTTGTTGCCGGCGTGCTCACGGAGGGCGGCCACGATCGCGTCACGTTCGGCGCGCTCGATCGGCGACATCGGCCGGGCGGGGACCGACGATTGGTATGCCGCGGGGAGGTCAGAGAGCGTGACACCGCCCTGTGAACGGTGGGCCACGACGTGCTCGAGGACCGCGCGGAGCTCACGCAGGTTGCCGGGCCAGGGCTGGGACGAAAGCGCCCGCAGCGCACTAGGGGTGAAGTGGAGCGATGGGTCGGCGCCCAACGATTTGAACATCCGTGCAACGAGGACAGGCAGTTCGTGCGAGCGGTTCGCCAATGAGGCCATGTCTTCGCTCTCGATGCATTCAGCAGCTAGGGCGGCGGCGCGTCCGGTCAACGATTCGCGCGGTCCCGAAACCATGAACACTTTCGGCGCGCGACGGGTGGCGACGTGAGCCGACACCAGGTCAAGAAGGTCGTCCGGAAGCAGGTCGAGGCCGTCGACGCAGATGGTGCCCTTGCCGGCTCGGGTCAGGGCAGCGAACTCCCGCGCCCACGTATCGCCGTGCAGCCGGGCCTGCGCAGCCGTCAGCGTCGTCACGGGCGGTGCGCTCGCCAGTTCCCGGGCGCGCGTGCTGCGTCCGGCCCCAAGCGGACCCGACACCAGAAGCGGCCCGTTCGACCTGACGGGCACGGCTGCCCGCCTGGAAGGAGGAGGGTCGTGTGGCTCGAAATGCAGCAGTGCCCCGCCTCGGGCACCTCGAACTCTGTCGGCCCGGACCCGCACCGCCGTACCGGACTCGAGGGTCATCTCCACTGCCACCCCCGTGGGGGCGTCGTCCGCGATCATGCGGAGCAGCGTCAAGTCGGTTGATCCGAGCAGATCGATCGCCGCCTGGTTGGACATCAGGAGGTCGTGGCCGACTGCCACTACCGGGCGGCGGCGGGCACCTGCGGACCGGAAGGCGCAGAGCAACTGGCGGTCTGAGACCCGGCTACCTTCGAGCAGCCGTTGCTCGATGTCGGCCACCGCCCGCTTGACCAATGGCCCGAGCAACGGATCCGCCCTATCGCCCATGGCGGTCAGGTCGAGCACGCCCTCGATCCGCAGCGTCGTGGGGTGGAAGATCGGGTGCGCGTAGCAGCTGAATCGCCTGAGGGCTAACGCGAAGTGCTCCCCGCCGTGGACGCTGATCGATTGGCGCGTCTCGAGGACGATGCCGGGCGCTGTCGTACCGATCGCCTCTTCCAGCACGGAGGCGCCGACATCGACGCCGAGGTTGTCGAACGCGCTTCGGGTCGGACTGTCAGCGCACCCACGACGGATCATGCGGCCCTCGCGATCGACCAGCATGGTGATCAGGGCCGTGCCCTCGAGCATGGAGTCGAGCTCCTCGAGGACCGGGCCGGAAGCGGCAGCCAGCGGGCTCGCGCGATCGATGTCGGCGTGCGGGACGACCGTCAGTGCGGACGTCGGGTCCAGTCCGGCCAGGCTGGTCCGGCGCCATGAGTCCGCGATCGGCGCGCGGAATACCTCGGTCGTTGTCGCCATCGGCGCGGTCCTCGCTGGTTGCCTCTCCCTCGGTCAGCCAGATCAGAACTGGTACATCGACTTGCTCACTTGGTAGGCACGCAGGCCGTCCGGCCCAAGCTCTCGCCCGACGCCGCTCGCCTTGACTCCGCCGAACGGCGATGAAAGGTCTGGGAGATAGCCGTTGATGCCGACGGAGCCTGTGTGAAGCTGGCGGGCGACTGCGTTCCCACGATCGCGATCAGCAGTCCAAACTGTGCCGGCGAGACCGTATGGCGATTCGTTCGCGATCCGAATCGCATCGGATTCGTCGTCGTACGGGGTGATGGTCAGGACAGGACCAAAGATCTCCTCCTGAGCAATGCGCCAGGAGTTGTCGACACCGTCGAAGACGGTCGGCTGCAGGAACCATCCGTCGCCGGCTTCGGCTGGTCTGCCACCACCTGTCACCAGCCGGGCGCCTTCCGAGCGGCCGAGTGCGATGTACTCCTCGACGCGGGAGCGGTGGGCTTGGGTGGCGAGAGGGCCGATCTGGGTCGCTGGATCCAGCGCATCGCCTACGGAGAGCGATTCGGCCAGCGCTGCGAACGTCTCGACCACTTCTTGATACCGCGAGCGTGGGGCCAGGATCCGGGTTGAGAGGAAACAGGTTTGACCGTTGTTCAGCAGGGTTGCGCCGAAGAGCGCCTCGCCGACCTTGGCGACCTCAAGCTCAGCGTCTTCCAGGAAGATCGCCGCTGACTTGCCACCGAGCTCGAGAGTAGCGGGCCGGATCAGTCGGCCGCACGCGGCACCGATCTCCCGACCAGCTCGCGTCGAACCGGTGAACGCCACTTTGTCCACGTCCGGATGCTCGACGAGGTGCATACCGATCGAGCGATCCCCGGGGACGATGTTGAGGACGCCGGCAGGTAGGCCAGCCGCCTGAGCAGCCTCTCCGACGAACTGACTGTCCAAAGCTGTCTCGACCGAGGGCTTCAGGACCACTGAGCAACCCGCAGCGAGTGCAGCGGCGTACTTCTGGGCTCCGAGCGCTTGCGGGAAGTTCCACGGGACGATCGCAGCCACCACGCCGATGGGTTCTGATCGGACCTTGGTCGTTCCTCCCATGGCTGATGGATGCTCGACCTCATCCGGTGTGCGACGGATGAGATCCGCGTAGTACTCGAGCATCATCGCGGGGAACTGGGCCTCGACTTGGAGAGCTACGCTGATGGGCATCCCGTTCTGGGTGCTCACAGTTCGAGCCACGTCCTTGCCACGTGCGCGGAGTTCATATGCGAATCGGTCGAGGACTTCCGCTCGCTGGTTTGCCGACCACGTGCGCCAGCCATCCTCGCGAACGAAGGCCTCTCGTGCTGCGGCGACTGCGCGGTCCGCGTCGGCGGTGGCGGCACGAGGGTACGCGCCAGCCCATTCCCCGGTGCTGGCCGAGGTCACGGTGACCATCTCAGTGCTAGACGGTCGAACCCACTCACCGCCGATGAAGAAACGACTCTGCTCCATCTGTGACTCCTGTCTGGTTGTCTCCAGTCGGAGTCTGAAGGGCGTGTCGTGCGTCACACGAGGCCGCGGTCCAATGGGCTGACCAGCATGACGATCTTTACTCGCGAGGGACGACTGGATCAGCCATTCCTCCTTCGAGTGACTGGGGACCGTGCTGAGGTCGCGAGAGAGTCGTCTGACTGCATCCGCAACAAGTGGAGTCGCTCGGGCGGCGTGAGGCATGTTCCCGCGGGAAGATCACGCTGATCGCCGCGCACGCTGGGTAGTTTTCGGAGCCGAGGTACGCGGTTGCCACGGTCGGCGCTGCCGCTGCCGCCCATTGCCGGTTGTAGCGGCCAGTGTCTCGAGCGACACGTCGTTCACCGTACGACGAAGCCCGCCGCGTCTCGCTCGCTGTCATCCCCAGCGGTTCTTCCGAGCAACTGATCGATCGCCGCGTCCGAGAGTCGTCGGGACGTTCGCCTTCGGCCGGAAGCCGGCGCTCGCCTCCGTGGTCGGGCGTTCGTTGCGGTAGGCCCTCCGGAATGACTCACACCGGTGGCATGCGCACGCACTCTTACCGCTGACCGACCATCTGACACGCTCTCTCGGAGCCTTGTCAGCTTCGGCGGAGCGACACACTTACGCCGGATGAGAAGTCGGCGAACATCTGAGCTCCGCGTGGCAGTTCAACAGCGGACGTCAGCCCTCCCGTGATCACGACTTGGCCCGCTGACAAGCCCGGTAGGCCTCTGCGTTCCAGGGTCGAGCAGAGCCATGCAACGCCGAGCAGCGGATGCCCGCTTGCGGCCGCCCCGCTCGCCGTTGCGAGGATTCCGTTGACAGACCTGACTGTCACTGAAAGGCGGTGACACTCGAGGGGGTCTATCCCTAGGTCAGGCCCCAGCACGACCCCGGCCGCGGATGAACCGTCGGCAGTGTTGAGTTCTGCGGTGAATCGATAGTCGCGCCAGACCGAGTCGACGATCTCGAAGCACGCACGAACGCTTCCGACCGCTTGCGCAATCTCGTGTAGCTGCAGGCCAGATCCTGCGAGGTCGCGCTTTAGGACGACGGCAATCTCCGGCTCGACTCGAGGCTGCACGAACCGGTCGGCTGGCTCACCATCAGCCAGGACCATGTCCGTGTAGAGCGGACCGTAGTTGGGGGCTGGCACGCCCATCTGTGCCCGCATCGCCGCCGAGGTGTAACCCAGCTTGTATCCGAGGATCTGTCGACCGGTCGCGGCTCGCAGCCCATGCAGTTCGTCTTGGACTCGATAGGCAAGATCCAGATCCCACGCGACCCGGTCGGCGTCAGTGACCAGACCTCCGGCGACGCGTCCGGCGTCCAGAAGTGCGCCTCGCTCATGTGCGTCGTGCAGCCACCCGGCAAACTCTCGCACCGTCATGTCACCCCGTCTGTTCGTCAACCTACTTGCCTCTCTTTCGGTTCAATCTCGTTGACAGCATCGTGGGTGCTCCTTCGGGCCTCGTGCTCTCGTCGAGTCCATTGCACGGACCGATCGATTGAGCACCATGTGCTCCGGTCCACAGACTCCCCAACACCGGTGTAACGAGGGCCACACAGCATTCACGAACCGGGGCCCTCGTTGCACCGGCACCAAATCCGACGTGAAGGAGCGAAGACCATGGGCGAGATCCTGGGACTCGGGGTTACCCACTACCCCCCGCTGAGCGGAACCGATGACAACTTGAGCGCCGTGTTCCGCGGGGCGCTGGCAGACCCGCTGCTCCCGACGGAGCTAAAGGATCCGGCAAACTGGCCGGAGCGTGCTCGGCGCGAGTGGAGCGACGACGAGGGGCGTGCAGCGGGCCGCCTGCACCGCGAGCAGCTCCGGGAGGGGTTCAAGCGGACACGGAAGGCGCTGGACGAGTTTCAGCCTGATGTCGTCCTCATCTGGGGTGACGACCAGTATGAGAACTTCAGGGAGGACATCGTGCCGCCCTACGCCGTCCTTGCCTACGACGACATGGTCGTGCATCCGTGGAAGCACACCCACGACTCGAGCAATATGAAGGGCAAACCCAACGTTTGGGGCGAAGGCCCCGACACTGAGCGGGTAGTCCGTGGGCATCGGACCTTCGCAAAGCAGCTCGTCGAGAGCCTGCTGAACGCCGGCTTCGACACCCCGTACTCCTACCAGCAGCTCCACCACCCGTCGTTTGCCCACGCCTTCCTCAACACCGTGCTCTACCTGGACTATGACCGGGAGGGGTTCGACTATCCGGTCGTCGCGTTCCCGATCAACTGCTACGGCAGGAAGGTGATCAGTTACAAGGGCGACATCACGCCGCTCGGCGTGGAGCGCGAGCTGGATCCTCCGAGTCCGTCGCCGGCAAGGATCATGGACCTCGGAGCCGCAGTTGCGCGCGCGTGCATCGAGAGCCCCTACCGCGTTGCGCTGGTCGGAAGTTCGAGTTGGTCGCACAGCTTCCTCGTCGACTCCACGTCCCGACTTTTTCCCGACTCTGCCTCTGACGAGCGCATGTACGACGCTCTGGTTCGTGGCGACTACGACACATGGCGTGCAACGACGCTCGAAGACGCCGAGAAGTCCGGTCAGCAGGAGTTGCTTAACTGGTGGGCGCTCCTGGGTGCCATGGAGGAGGTAGGGCGAACGCCGACGTGGAGTTCGTTTGCTGCCTCGAACATCTTCGTTTCGAACAAGGTATTCGCGGTCTACGAATCGGGAGCTAAGTCGTGAGCCGCGGGATTCACGTTGACGTCGCCATCGTGGGAGCCGGCCCTGTAGGTCTCTTTGCGGGCTTCTACGCGGGGCTTCGCGGGATGACCGCTGCGATGATTGATTCGCTCGATGAGCCGGGTGGACAGGTTGCGGCGCTCTATCCAGAGAAGGCCATCCGCGACATTGCGGGCTTTCCCGAGGTCAAAGGCCGCGAGCTCATCGAACAGTTGATTGCGCAGCTTGCCCCGCATAAGCCGACTTGGTGTTTGGGGAGCACCGCTGTCGAGGTGGATGAGGTCGACGGCGGATTTACGTTGACGACCTCGAGGGGTGACACGGTGCATGCACGCGCAGTCGTCATCACCGGCGGTGTGGGGAACTTTGTTCCCCGAACGCTCGGGGTAGGGGAGGAGTACGTCGGGCAGGGCGTTTCCTACTTCGTGAAACACCCCTCGACGCTGGCGGGGAAGAACGTCCTCATCGTCGGTGGTGGCGACTCAGCGTTCGATTGGGCGGACACGTTGGCCGGTGTCGCAGGGTCTGTGCGTCTCGTGCACCGCAGGGACCGATTCAGGGCCCACCCGGACACCGTCGATCGCGTGCTCTCCAATGAACTGGTGAACGTCCATGTGAACAGCCAGGTTGTGAGCATGTCGGGGTCACCGCTCTCATCTTCCACGATCAGATCGGCTGAGGGCAACGAGATCGAAGTAGCGTGCGACCACGTCGTCGCGGCTCTGGGTTTCATCGCGAACCTCGGCCCGATCGAGACGTGGAACCTGGATCTTGAAGACCGCAAGATCCGCGTCGACGCCACGATGGCCACCAGCCGCCCGGGAGTCTTCGCTGCCGGCGACATATGTACATACCCAGGTCGGGTGGCGCTGATCGCAGTCGGTTTCGGAGAGGCTGCGACGGCCGTCAACCACGCCGCTGCGCATATCGACCCGCAAGCCGCCGTCTTCCCGGGGCACTCCACCGACGGCGCGGGCATGTCGCAGGTGCATTCGCTCTCGCCCGCCTGAACCGAACAACCAACCTGAAGGAGCTCACCGTGGCCTTCGTCATCACAGACGCTTGCATCGACGTCCAGGACCGCTCATGTATGGAGGAGTGTCCCGTCGACTGCATCTACGAGGGTGACCGCAAGATGTACGTGAACCCGCTTGAGTGCATCGACTGTGGTGCATGCGAGCAGGTATGTCCGGCTTCCGCGGCCATCAACCCCGTGAAGCTGCTAGGCACGTCCGGGGAGCATCACATCGCAGATAATGCCGCCTTCTTCGACACGGTCCTGCCCGGACGCGATGCCCCTCTGGGAACGCCCGGAGGCGCGTCGCGCCTGGGACGAGTTGGCGCCGATACGCCTCTGGTAGCCCGGGCGCCGTGATCCCGAAGTGGCCGGGCCGGGCCGTTGGAGTTGCGGCGGTCCTCGCGCCGGTGGTCGTCGTCTCCGCCGTCACCGGTCACGGCTTGATCACAGCATCCGTCGTCTCGACCACTGCAGTCGCCGCTCACAGACCGGAAGCGTTCTTGGCGAACTGGTGGCCGATCGTCAACGCGTACGTGTTTGCCAGCGTGGTCAGTGTGGTGGCGGCTGCGACCCCGGAAGTCGTTCCTGAGAGTTCCGTGTGGCTCTGGCCGTCTCTCGCGGCGGGGATCGTCCTGATCTCATTCGCCGGACGCGTGCACGCGCCGGTCGCCGGGCTACCCCTCGTCGTCACGGGAGCGACGGACGATCTGACGGCCCTTCACGCGGTCGGAGCCGCGGTGATCGGCGCAGGGGTTACCTTGGTCAGTCTTCGATTCGTCCTCCGTGGTGCGAACCGGGCGGATCGGTGGCACGATGTACGCAGATCTGGGGCACGATGGATGGACACTGAAGAGCATGCGGATCAGTGATTCCGAGACGAGCGCCGGGCGCGACACTGTTAGCAGGGTTGCGCTCGTGCTCGAGGCCGTCTCTGAGCATCCCCTCGGCATCGGTCTGACCGATCTCACCGCCGCAACCGGCATGAAGAAGGCGACGGTCTACCGGATCGCGGAGAGGCTCGTCGCCCACCATCTTCTGCAACAGACCGTCCACGGCTATCAACTTGGTCTGCGATTCTTCGAATGGAGTCGCAATGTCCCAGTTACCCGAATCCTTCGGGCAGCGGCACTTCCTCTCATGGCGCAACTCGCCAGCCGAACCGGGCTAACCGTGGAGCTGGCCGTGTACGAAGGAGGAGACATGGTTGTCGTCGAACGTATTCCCGGGCACGTCGTCGATACCTCAGCGTTGCCAGATCGACGTCCCGCTGCGCACACCTCGACGGGACTGGCCATCCTTGCCTTTTCCTCACCCAAGGTCGTGAATGGTGCCCTGGCATCAGCCGAGGCCGCCGGCCGCCCGGTGGCCCCAGCCATTCTTGAGTCAGAGCTCGCTGTGGTCAGGAAGAACCGGGTAGCCCGCGACACCGGACGCTACGACCGACGATGGGGCGCGGCAGCGGCGCCTGTCGTGGCGACCGCTTATCTCGGCACCGAAGATTTCCCGGCATGCGCGGCTTTATGCGTCATCGGGCCAGCGAACACGCCTCATGTCGACCGAGCCACACCACTGGTCCGTGACGCAGCCAGACAGCTCTCTCACGAGCTCAGCACCATTCCCAGCCACCCGGATGAGGAGTGGCCAGTTCCAGTCGTTCCGCGGGGGACCTGAACAGCTCCTGATCAACCTCAGGAGTCGGTGGCGCGCACCTCCTGGGTGCTCAAACGGCAAGATGGGCGGCGACCGGTTTGGTCGCCGCCCATCTTGTCTGCTCGCTGATCTGGTGGCATGTTAACTAATGCTCGGCGGAGGGTAGCCCGGCGCCGGGGGCCGGGCTAAGGAGGATGCGCCGGTCATGCCGCCACGCTTCCTGGCATCGCGCGTGGAGGGCAAGAGCAGGTCTCGCTGCAGGGCAGATACGTGTGCACAGCATGACCGCAAGACAGGCACAGCAGGTCGTGCGAAAGGTGCACGGGACGCCCACTGGTGATCTTCCACATCGCTTTCACCTCCTCTCCGTAGCCGCAAGACTCAGCCGGGCTTCAGAACCCCATCAGGCTGACTTCCCGTTTCGAGTGACGCCGGTGACGGTGACGCTGCCAAGGCCGGCGATGCGAGCTGTGACTGTGCGGCCCGGGCTCATCGGTACCGGCGCCGTCAGGCCGCCGGAAAGGACGATCCAGCCGGCCTCCAGCCGCTCCTGACGCTCCGCGAGTGCGTTCGCCATGAAGGCAACGGAGGCAGCCGGGTGCCCAAGTACGGCCGCGCCAGCGGCCGAGTCGACGACGACGCCGTCCACCTCGAGGAGGCAACCGATGGTTGTGAGATCTGTCGCCGGGGCGACAAGGTCGACGCCCAGCGCAATACCCGCTGATGAGGCGTTGTCCGCGATTGCGTCGAGGTGGGTAAAGGAGAACCCGTCGAACCGGCTGTCGATCACGTCAAGTGCTGGGCAGATGTATGCAGTCGCAGCCAAGACGTCGGCTGGCGTGACTCCGGGGCCCTCCAGGGGCTTGTCGAGCACGAATGCGATCTCCGGCTCGATGCGGGGATGGATCAGATCGGTTAGATCGAGTTCGTCGCTCTCGATGACCATGTCGCTGGTGACAAGTCCGTAGAGTGGCTGGTCGACGCCCATGGCGATCTGCTTGGCTCTGCTGGTGAGTCCGAGCTTGCCCCCCAGCAGACGAGCGCCACGGCTGATCCGTGCCTCGACGACTTCGCGCTGGATCTGGTAGGCCATTGCCTCCGTGAGATCATTCTCCTTGGTCAACGGAGCGATCGTGACGCGAGACGTGGCGGCCTGGTCGAGCCGATTCGCCAGATCATTCAGTTGCACCGTGTTCATCGGGCACCGACCTTGTTCATCGTGGGCGCATCTGCGGAGTCGTCCACGAAGCTGACGGTGACGTCGCCAAGGGTGTCGAATTCGGCTCGAATCGTGTCTCCGGGCACGACTTCGATCGCGCGGGTACATGTGCCGGGCATGATCAGGTCTCGCGCGTTGAGATGCTCGCCGAACGGCGCCAGGGTGTTTGCGAGCCAAGCGATGGCGGCGGCTGGATTGCCTAGGACTGCTCCGGACGCTCCGGTCTCGACGATGGCGCCGTTGCGGCGCAGGACGACACCGATCGTTCTGGGGTCGACTTGGTCGAGCGGCGTCGGAGCGCCGCCCACGACCACTCGCGCAGAAGATGCGTTGTCGGCGATGGTGTCGACGATCGTGATCTTCCAGTCCTTGATGCGGGAATCGATGATCTCCAGCGAGGGCACGACGAAGGCAGTCGCGGCAAGGACATCGGCGACGGTGACCCCCGGCCCCTTGAGCGAATGGGCGAGTACGAAGGACACCTCTGGCTCAACTCTTGGCGCGATGAGTGCGGAGCTGGTGAGGGGAGTGTTCTCGTGATGGAACATGGAACCCAGCAGAACGCCGTAGTCAGGCTCGTCGACGCCGAACTGCGTTTGCATGACCCGTGCGGTCAGGCCCACCTTGCGTCCGCGTACGAGTTCGCCGGCGTCGCGTCGCATCCTGGTGCCGGCAGCCTGAATTGCGTAGGCGTCAGCGATGGTTGCCTCTGGGAACCGCTGGCTGATCGGCTGGATGGGCACCCCCGACTGTTCTGCGTCGTAGAGCTCTTGGGCGAGTTCGGTGACCTGGGTGTCACTCAGGGTCGTCGCGGATCCGGAAGTAGACGTTGTCATGAGCGTCACTGTCATCGCGTGGGCTGGCGCCAACAATGTGCCGGACCGTCCAATGGACCATCGAACGGTCATGGTGCCCCAGACTGCGGCAGCATCGCGGCGTCAGTCAGGGTGCGCTGTCCATCGCGGCCTTCGGTGGGCTCAGACGAGGCGCAATGCACCGTCACTGCTGAACCGTCTAGACAGATCGCCCTAGCAGGAACCTCGATCCGTCCCCGACCAGGAGCAACCAATGTCTGCCAATGGCGTCCTTGCCAGCAAGAACCCGTACGACTCGTCCGATCTGATCGGCGAGTTCGCCCTCACGACGGGGGCACAGGTGTCCGAGATCGTCGAGACGGCTCGTCGGGCCGGACGGGAATGGCGCGAGCAGCCAGCCACCGTCCGCGCCGACTCTCTCTACGCGGCGGCCGCGGCGTTGGAAGCGAATCGCGACCAAGTGGCTCACCTTGTGGTTCGAGAGGTCGGGAAGCCGATCACCGAGGCACAGGCCGAGGTCAAGCGGGGGATCGACATCCTCCGCTACCACGCCGGCGGCTTGATGATGCCCTCCGGTGACGTGCTGCCCGGTTCGACGGCCCGAGGCGTCCAGTTCACCACCCGTCGCCCACTCGGAACCGTAGCTGTGGTTACCCCGTGGAACTTTCCCGTCGCGATTCCTCTGTGGAAGCTGGTGCCGGCGCTGGCGTGGGGCAACGGCGTGGTGCTGAAGCCCTCCTCGGAGGCCGTTGGCGTCGCGAGTCGCCTCGTCGAGATCCTGGCGCCCCACTTTCCGGTAGGCCTGCTGCGTCTTGCGATCGGAGGAAAGGCCGTGGTCGACCGTCTACTGGATGACGACGGCGCCGACGCGATCAGTTTCACGGGGAGTACGCCGGTCGGACTTTCGCTAGTCAAGCGCGCGGCGGCCCGGGCAGTTCCGTGCCAGACCGAGATGGGGGGCAGTAACCCCACGGTGGTCCTGGCAGATGCCGACCTGCAGCAGGCAGTTGCAGCAGTCGCTGGATCTTCGATGGCATTCGCGGGCCAAAAGTGCACCGCGACCAGCCGGATCATCGTAGAGGCTTCGGTCTACGACGCGTTCCGAGACCAGTTGACTGAATCCATTCGAACGATCCCGGTGGGGGACCCGTTCGAGGCCAAGACGGTCACGGGTCCTGTGATCGGCGCGAGCGCGCTGGCTGAGGCGCTCAACGCCGTCAAGCAGTCCGGCGGAAAGACGCTCACCGGGGCAGAGGCGGACGTGGAGACCAACGTCCTGAGCCCAACGTTGGTTGAGGTGGACCCTGGAGTGTCAGACGTCCTGCTTCAGCAAGAAGTGTTCGCCCCGGTGGCTGCGCTGGTTCGGGCCGACGACGCCAAGCAGGCGATGGCCATCGCAGCGGACACCCCGTTCGGGTTGTCGGCTGGATTGTTCACCTCTGACGTTGCCTCCGTCCTCGACTTCATCGGCTCCAGTGAGGTCGGAATGGTCCGGGTCAACGCGCCGACCACTGGCGTCGACTTTTGGGCGCCGTTCGGTGGAATGAAGTCCTCTTCTTATGGCGCGCGTGAACAAGGTCCAGCAGCCAAGGACTTCTTTACGCACGGTGTAACGGTCTTCATCGATGGCTAGGCGGTATGAGTGACCGCTCGACCTGAGTTGCTGCGGATCGACGAAGCGAGAGGCGCCCGTCCCAGTATTTCGGGACGGGCGCCTCTCGCGCCGTGGGGGG
>NZ_JBHZPJ010000021.1:0-22670 GCF_042788075.1 Nocardioides sp. YIM B13467 | reverse complement strand
CTCGTCGAGGCGTTCCTGCGGATGGTCAACGAGCGATAGAGACCGGCAAAATAAGATGTGGCCCGGCCGTGAGGCCGGGCCACATTCAATTTCCCTCGGTGCTTCTCTACCGACGGGGGGAACAGTAGAGAAGCTCAAGGGGCGAGCCTGGCGGCCTTTCGGCCGCGAGGCCCGGTCGAGGTTTGGAGTGCTCCCTCCCTACGTCGACGTGGATACATAACCAGACTTGTTCCTGGCTGTCACGTCTATGTCGCTTTTCTACCGGATCTGTGACCTGGTGTTAGCAACGTGTGGATCGGTCACTGCCCGGCCGGGATCTCCACGGTGCCGTTCGCCGAGGTCGAGTCGGCGGCCTTGCGGAGCATCGCGCCGAGGTCGACGCCGGTCGTGGTCTTGAGCATGTTGAGGGTCTGGATGACGTTGTCGTTGACCTGCTTCGGGATGGCGCCGGCCCCCTCGGTGGAGAGGACGGTGAGGTTGTCGATGGCGCTGATCGGCGCGGCGACCTCCCTGGCGACCTGGGGCAGGACCTCGATGAGCATCTGCAGCACGGCGGCGTCGTTGTAGGACGCGAACGCCGCGGCGCGCTTGTCCATCGCCTCGGCCTCGGCGTGACCGACGGCCAGGGTGGCGGCAGCGCTCGCCTCGCCCTCGGCCCGGGTGGCCTCGG
The DNA here is from genome assembly GCF_042788075.1 of Nocardioides sp. YIM B13467. Classification (NCBI taxonomy): domain Bacteria; kingdom Bacillati; phylum Actinomycetota; class Actinomycetes; order Propionibacteriales; family Nocardioidaceae; genus Nocardioides; species Nocardioides sp. YIM B13467. The sequence continues at coordinate 22,000 of NZ_JBHZPJ010000021.1, read as the reverse complement.
CACCGGCCAGACGCAGCGACTTCTGCGCGTCACCGCGCTTGGCGCCCTCGATGGCCTCGGCCTCGGCCAGCGCGGCACGGCGGGCCTTCTCGGCCTCACCGGAGAGTCGGGCCTGCTCGGCGTCGGCCTCGGCCGCGGCGATGGTGGCCGCCTTGCGAGCCTCTGCGGCGGCGATCTCGGAGTTGCGGCGACCCTCCGCCTCCTGCTCGACGCGGTAGCGCTCCGCGTCGGCGGGCTTGCGCACCTGCGTCTCGAGCTGCCGCTCGGTCAGCGCGGCCTGGCGTACGGCGACCTTCTCCTGCTCGGTGAGGATGGCCTGGTCGCGGTCGGCCTGCGCCAGCGGGCCGGAGGCGGCGGCGTTGGCCGCGGCCGCGTCGGTCTCGGCCTTGATCTCGGCCTGCTTGAGCGCGAGCGCGCGCTGGGCGACCGCGATCTCCTCCTCGGCCTTGATCCTGGCCTGCTCGGCGGCACGACGGGCCTCGGCCTCGGCGATCGAGGCGGCCTGGGTGATGCGGGCGGCCTCGGGGCGGCCGAGGTTGGCGAGGTAGGAGCCGTCGTCAGTGACGTCCTGGATCTGGAAGGTGTCCAGGATCAGGCCCTGGCCGGTGAGCGACGACTCGGACTCGTCGGCGACCCGCTGGGCGAACGCGGCCCGGTCACGGATGATCTGCTCGACGGTCAGGCCACCGACGATCGAGCGCAGCGCACCGGCGAGCACCTCCTGGGTGAAGGGCTCGATCTCCTGCTGCTGGGAGAGGAAGCGCTGTGCGGACAGCCGGATCTGGTCGGCGTTGCCGCCGACCTTCACGATCGCGACACCCTCGAGGTTGAGCTTGATTCCCTGCCCGGAGACCGCACCGCGGATCTGGACCGAGATCCGGCGCGAGGAGAGGTCCATGGTCGCCAGCTTCTGGACGAACGGCACGACGAAGACGCCGCCGCCGAGCACGACCTTCTGGCCGGACAGGTCGGTGGTGAGCTGGCCGGTCTCGGGGTTGAGAACCGCCTTGCCCTTGCGGCCGGTGACGATGAAGGCCTGGTTGGGACCGGCGACCTTGTAGCGGCTGGTGACCAGCAGCAGAAGCAGGATGAGAAGTACGACAAGGCCGGCGATCGGCACCAGCAGTTCCATGAGGATTCCTTCAGTCAGGAGGTGATCTCGCGCCACGTCGGCGCGACGGTGACTGCCGTCGGTGAGAGGACTCCGGTCACGTGCACGGCGGTGCCGGGCGTGATCGCCTCGTCGGTGTCGGGCGCCTTGGCGTTGTAAGTCACCGTGTGGCCCCCGAGGGCGACCCGCACCACGCCGAACCCGTCCGCCGGGATCGTGGTGATCACGGCAGCGTCCAGGCCGACGGCGGCCTCTCCGGAGGGCGCCGCGTCGGTGTGCTCCTCCTTCAGCAGGCGAGTCAGCCACAACGCGAACCAGGCGAAGAGGGCTCCGAAGGCGGAGCCGATCAGGATGGAGGGCAGCAGGCCGAGGTCCAGCGGCCCGTGGGCGATGGCGCCACCGAACCCGAACGCCGACACGAACCCGGCCAGCGCGGCCGTGGAGAACCAGTCGCTCGCCAGCCAGTCCAGCAGGCCGCCGAGGAAGCCGTCGAGGAGGTCGCCGATCACCAGCGACACCAGCAGGAGGCCCAACCCGACGGCTCCGATGATCAGGAACGTCGTCACGCCAAACCTTTCGGCAGAGTCTCCACACTGAGCAGCAGTCTAAGGCGGACCTTATCCGCCTCTGATGCTGCCTGTCCGCGCTTTGATCGGCCTAGTCGAAGGTCCAGAGCAGAAGCTCGGTCGGTACGCCTGCGCTGACCGTGATTTCCGGCGGCAGATCATCGCCGGCGGTGACCTCGAAGGCGTCGCCGGCGGTGAGCGGCTCGGCCATCCCGCTGCGCAGGAGGGCGCCGGAGGCGACGTGGAGATGGCGGAGTCTGGCCTCCGGGAGGGTGATCTCGGCAGCGCCGTCGGTGCCGACGTGGCCGACCCGCAGCGTTCCCTGGTCCAGGCGGACCGCCTCGGCCCACTCGCCCTCGACCGCGGCGACGTCGTGGACGGCGTACGCCGGCGCGCCGGTGCTGCCGGCGATCCAGACCTGGATGAACCGGGTGCTGGCGGCCGAGGCGAACTCGGAGTGATCGACACCGTCGCCGGTGGTGAAGACGCCGACCTGGCCGGGGGCGACGGTCCCGGTGGCGCCGGTCGAGTCGGTGTGGGTCACCTCGCCGGACAGCGGCCAGGTCACGATCGTGACGCCGGCGTGGTGATGGGTCTCGAAGCCCTCACCGTTGCGCAGCAGGTGCTCGTCGTAGGCCACGATCGGGCCGAAGCCGACGCGCTCGGGGTCGTAGTGGGAACCGAATGAGTAGGTGTGCCAGGTAATTTTTCCTGGCCGGAGGCCGGGAGGTCGTTCCGTGAATCGGGCGTTTCCTCGGCGGATCTGGGCAGTCACAGTCATGATTGTGCCGTGGCGTTTCCCAAGTTCCCGACTGGCTTCGTGTTCGGCACTGCAGACGCCACCCGGCCGGGGGGCGAGCAGGATGTTGCGCTGCTTCAACGTCTCGGTGCGCCGGGATACCGGTTCGCGGTCTCCTGGCGTGAGCTTCAGCCGGGTGGGCGCGGTGCCTTCGATCCCGATGCCCGCGCTCGTTACGACCGCCTGGTCGACGAGCTGCTCGAGGCCGGGCTGCGCCCGTCGGCCACGCTCTACGCCGGCGAGCTGCCGGAGCCGCTGGCCGCCGACGGTGGCTGGCTCAACCGCGCCACGGTCGACGCGTTCGGCGATTACGCCGAGACGGTCGCGGACCTGATCGGCGACCGAATCCCGGAGTGGGTGCCGGTCCAGGACCCCAACGTGGCCGGCTACCTCGGCTACGGGCTCGGCACGATCGCGCCCGGGCGCCGCGCGGGCTGGGGAGTCGTCGCGGCGATGCACCACCTGCTCCTCGCCCACGGACGCGGTGTGCAGGTGCTGCGCGCCGCCGGGGCCGAGTCGGTCGGGTGCGCCAACCACCACGAGCCGATCTGGCCGCTCTCGGAGGATCCCGCCGACGTCGGCGCGGCCAAGCTCATCGACCTGGCCTGGAACGCGGTGCCTCTCGAGGCGATGCTGATGGGCCGCTACCCCCGCGACATCGCCGGTCTCGCCGACGAGGTCACGATGCCGGGCGACATGGCCGTGATCCGTTCACCCCTCGACTTCTACGGGGTCAACTTCTTCGCGCCGCAGCGCATCGGCGCCTCCGCCGAGGGCGACGACATCCCGTTCCGGATGGTGCCGCTCGTCGGCTACCCCGCCACCGACACCGGCTGGGGCGTGGTGCCCACCGCCCTGCGGGAGTGGCTGATCATCACCCGCTCCCGCTATCGCGCCGCGATGCCGCCGATCGTGGTGACCGAGTGCGGTGCTGCGTACGACGCTCCTATGGTCGACGGCGAGGTCGACGACCAGGCCCGGATCGACTACCTCGAGGCACACCTGGAGGCGGTCTCGGCCGCGATCGAGCGCGGCGTCGACGTACGCGGCTTCTACGCCTACACCCTGCTCGACCGTGACGGTTGGGAAGCGCCGTTCACCGGCAAGGACTGGGAGGACGGCGTGGGCGGGAAGTACGGCCTGGTGCACGTCGACGCTGCCGGCGTGCGTACGCCCAAACGCTCCTTCGACTGGTACGCCGACATGGTCGCCGCCCACGCCGAAGGCGCCCCGACCGGCTGACTAGAAGGCGAGCTTCTCGCCGATCGCCTTGATCGCGTCCATGTCGCCCGGGTGCGGCACCCAGGGGAGCGTGAGCGAGTCCTTGGACTTGTCGGTGTAGCGCGGGATCACGTGGAAGTGCAGGTGGAACACCGTCTGCCACGCGGCCGGCCCGCAGTTGCTGAGTACGTTGACCCCGTCCGCCTGCAGCACGTCGACCGCCCGCTTCGCGACCGCCTGGGCGGTCTTGGCGGTCGCGGCGAAGACCGCCGGGTCGGCCTCCAGGACGTCCTTGGTGTGCGTCTTCGGCACCACCACCGTGTGGCCTTCGGCCGCCGGGGCGATGTCGGAGAAGGCGTACGTCTCCTCGTCCTCGTAGACCTTCGTCGAGGGGATGTTGCCCGCGACGATGTTGCAGAACAGGCAGTCGGGATCGCTCATGCGGGACAGGCTACAAGCCCGCGGCGACCTCGGTGCCCTGCCTGATCGCACGCTTCGCGTCGAGCTCGGCGGCGACGTCGGCGCCGCCGATCAGGTGCCAGTTCTCCCGCTCGGTCCACAGGTCGCGCACCGACTCCTGGCCCGCGCAGAGGATCACGTGGTCGACCTCGAGCGTGCGGGGCTCGCCGTCGACGGCGTAGTGGAGGGTGAGGGAGTCGTCCCCGGCCTCGATCTTGTCGTACGTCGCACCCCGGACCTGCTTGACGCCGTCCTGCTTCAGGTGGGCGCGGTGGGCCCAGCCGGAGGTCTTGCCGAGGCCGATGCCGATCGGAGTGGCCTTGCGCTGCAGCAGGGTCACCTGGCGAGCCGGTGCCTCCAGGACCGGCCTGGTCAGACCGCCGCGGAAGGTCGCCGGATCGCCGACGCCCCAACGGGCCTTCCACTCCTCGAGGGTCTCGGGCTGGTGGGTCAGCCAGGCGGACACGTCGACGCCGATGCCGCCGGCGCCGATCACCGCGACGCGGCGGCCCGGGACGACCCGGCCGGCGAGCACGTCGGCGTACGTCACGACCCGGTCGTCCTCGGAGCCGGCGATCTGCGGGAGCCGCGGCGTGACGCCGGTGGAGACGATGACGTGGTCGAAGGGCTCCAGGTCGGCGGTGGCGGCCTCGGTGTCGAGACGTACCTCGACACCCAGCACCTCCAGGCGCCGGGTGAAGTAGCGCAGGGTGTCCTTGAAGTCCTCCTTGCCGGGCACCGCCATCGCGAGACGGAACTGGCCTCCGACCTGCGAGGACTTCTCGAACAGGGTCACCGCGAAGCCCCGCTCGGCGGCCGAGGTGGCGGCCGCGAGGCCGGCCGGTCCGGCGCCGACGACGGCCACGGTCTGCTTGAGCTTCGTCGGCCTGAGCACAAGCGTCGTCTCGCGCGCCGCGCGTGGGTTGACCAGGCAGGAGGCGGCCTTGTTGGAGAAGGCGTGGTCCAGGCAGGCCTGGTTGCAGGCGATGCATGTGTTGATCTCGTCGGTGCGGCCCTCGGCGGTCTTCTTGGCGAACTCGGGGTCGGCCAGCAGCGGCCGGGCCATCGAGACCAGGTCGGCCTTGCCCTCGGCGATCGCCCCGTCGGCGAGCTCGGGGGTGTTGATCCGGTTGGAGGCGCAGACCGGGATCGACACCTCGGCCTTGAGGCGGGCGGTCATGTCGAGCCACGCACCACGCGGGACCTGGGTGATGATGGTTGGCACCCGCGCCTCGTGCCAGCCGATGCCGGTGTTGAAGACCGAGACGCCGGCGTCCTGGAGCGCATAGGCGAGCTCGATCGTCTCCTCCCAGGTCTGACCGTCCTCGACCAGGTCGAGGATCGAGAGCCGGAAGATGATCGGGAAGTCGTCACCGACCAGCTCGCGAGAGCGCCGCACGATCTCCACCGGGAACCGCATCCGGTTGGTCGCGGTGCCACCCCAGCGGTCCTCGCGCTGGTTGGTCCGCTCGGCGAGGAACTGGTTGATCAGGTAGCCCTCCGACCCCATGATCTCGACCGCGTCGTAGCCCGCCTTCTTCGCCAGCGAGATGCTCTTGGCAAAGTCGTTCACGGTCGCGTCCACGGCCTTGTCGGAGAGGGCCGCGGGCTTGAACGGGTTGATCGGCGCCTGGACGGCCGAGGCGCTGACCGAGAACGGCGTGTAGGCATAGCGACCCGCATGCAGCACCTGCATCGCGATCGCGCCGCCCTCCTCGTGCACCGCGCCGGTGACCCGGCGGTGCTGGGCGGCGTGCAGCCGGGAGCTCATCTCGCTCGCGAACGGCTTGAGCCAGCCGCGCTTGTTCGGGGCGTAGCCGCCGGTGATGATCAGCCCGGTGCCGCCGCGTGCCCGCTCGGCGAAGTAGGCCGCCAGCTTCGGGATGTCCCACGCGTGGTCCTCGAGGCCGGTGTGCATCGACCCCATCACCACCCGGTTGCGCAGCGTGAGCGACCCGATGGTGATCGGTGAGAGCAGGGATTCGTACGCCATGGCCGTATGCTACTCATGAGTAATAAGAAGTGGCCAGTGCGTGTTCCCCTACGATTCCGAACATGCCGATTCCGCACATGCGTACTCGCCTTACTGCCCTTGTCGTCGCTCCGCTCGCTCTCACCGCGGCGCTGACCGCCTGCGGAGGCGAGAGCGACACCAGCGCCGGGGGCGGCGCACCGGCCTCCTGCGAGGCCGCCGACCTGCCGCTGAAGCAGGACGGCAAGCTGACTGTCGGCACCGACTCCCCGGCGTACGAACCGTGGTTCTCCGAGAACGACCCCAGCAACGGCAAGGGCTTCGAGTCGGCGGTCGCCTACGCCGTCGCCGAGCAGCTCGGGTTCGCGAAGGACGACGTCGTCTGGGTCAAGCAGGCGTTCAACACCTCCTACACGCCGGGCGAGAAGAAGTTCGACTTCGACATCAACCAGATCTCGATCACGCCCGAGCGGGCGAACGTCGTCGACTTCTCGCAGGGCTACTACACGGCCTCGCAGGCGGTCGTGACGATGGAGGATGGTGCCGCTGCGGCGGGGTCGCTGGCCGACCTGAAGGACCTCAAGCTCGGCGCCCAGACCGCGACCACGTCACTCACCGCGATCCGCGAGGACGTGCAGCCGACCACTGACCCGCTGGTCTTCGACACCAGCGACCAGGCCAAGCAGGCGCTGCTCAACGGTCAGGTCGACGCGCTCGTCTTCGACCTGCCGACCGCGTTCTACATCACCGCGGCCGAGATCGAGGGCAGCACGATCACCGGGCAGTTCGAGAGCAGCGAGAAGCCGGAGGAGTTCGGCCTGCTGACCGAGAAGGACAGCGGCTTGGCGCCCTGTCTCGACGAGGCGCTGACCGCGCTCGAGGAGGACGGAACCCTCGCCGCGCTCGAGAAGGAGTGGCTGTCGGATGTCGTCTCCGTGCCCATCTTGAAATGACGCAGTCTGAAGTGACCAGTCAGAAGGTGGCCTGGGAACCCAGCGAGCGGGAGCTCGAAAGACAGGCCGTACGTCGCCGGCTGCGGTTCCAGCAGAGCGCCATCGCCACGGTGGTGACCGCCGTCGTCGCGGTCGGGCTGGTGCTGCTGGTCCTCTCCTCGCCCGGGTGGGACCAGGTCCGGGACTACTTCCTGAGCTGGTCGCATGCGCGCGAGTCGTTCGCGGCGATCGCGGAGGGGTTCTGGATCAACATCCGGATCTTCCTGGTCGCCGAGCCGTGCGTACTCATCCTCGGCGCCCTCGTCGCCATCGCCCGCCAGACGACCTCACCGTGGCTGGCGCCGCTGCGGCTCCTGGCGACCGGGTACACCGACCTCTTCCGCGGGGTGCCGTCGATCCTGGTCGTCGTCATCTGCGGCATCGGCATCCCTGCGCTGGGGCTGTCAGGGGTGACCAGCTCGCTGTTCTGGCTGACCACGTTCGCCCTGGTGCTCTGCTACGGCGCCTACGTCGCCGAGGTCTTCCGTGCCGGGATCCTGGCGATCCATCCGACTCAGGTCGCCTCGGCCGACGCTCTGGCGTTGACCCACACGCAGACGATGCGCTTCGTGGTCCTTCCGCAGGCCGTACGCCGCGTCGTACCGCCGCTCATGAACGACCTCGTCTCGCTGCAGAAGGACACCGCGCTGATCTCGGCGGTGGGTGTCTTCGAGGCGCTCCGGGCGGCCCAGGACTACCAGGGCTACAACTTCAACGGCACGCCGTTGCTGGTCGCCGCTGCGTACTTCCTCATCGTCGCGGTCCCGCTCACCCGGCTCACCGACTGGCTGATGCGGCGACAGATCGAGAAGGAGCAGGGCCGATGACTGGGTACGGGTTGCTCGAGGCCAAGGGGCTGCGTAAGGCCTATCGGGGGAAGGTCGTCCTGGACGACCTCGACCTGTCCGTCGTCGAGCACGACGTGGTCTGCCTGATCGGTGCGTCGGGGTCGGGGAAGTCGACCCTGCTGCGCTGCCTGAACCTGCTCGCGACGATCGACGACGGGGTCATCACCTTCGACGGCCGGGAGATCTCCGACCCGCTAGTCGACCCGCGCTCGGTTCGCCGCGAGATCGGGATGGTCTTCCAGGCCTACAACCTCTTCCCGCATCTGTCCGTGCTCGACAACTGCACGCTGGCGCAGGTGCGCGTGCACGGCGTTCCCGCAGGTGAGGCTGCCGATCGCGCCCGGGAGTTGCTGGCCCGGTTCGGCCTCGCCGACAAGGCCGATGCCCATCCCGACGCCCTCTCCGGAGGTCAGCAGCAGCGGGTCGCACTGGTGCGCGCGATGTGCACGCGGCCGCGCGTGCTGCTCCTGGACGAGATCACCGCCGCCCTCGACCCCGAGCTCGTCGGCGAGGTGCTGGAGATCGTCCGCGCCGAGGCGGAGGCGGGCACGACCCTGGTGCTCGCCACTCACGAGATGTCCTTCGCCCGCGAGGTCGCCACCAAGGTCTGTTTCCTGGACGGTGGGCGTGTGCTGGAGCAGGGTCCGCCGGAGCAGCTCTTTGGTGACCCCGTCGAGGAGCGGACCCGCGCCTTCCTCGCCCGGGTCCGTTCCTGAGCCCAACGTCGATGCGTGTTCCTTTTACAAGACGATGACGCCTTGTGAAGCATTCACAAAGCGTCATCGTCTTGTAAAAGGAGCGGATCTGGGTTCTGGCGGGAGACCCACCCAGGCGGTATCCACAGGCTTTTCCACAGGGTCTTGATTTCGGGTCGCGCGGGACGACATCGGTTCATAGCGTCCCTGCGTATGGCGGGCACTAGACGAATCACGACGCGCGAGGCGATACGTCGGATCTGCGAGCTGCACATGATCGGGAAGGTCGAGGCGAACAGGGTCTTGGCCGCCGGCCTCGCCGGCCCCGGGCGGAAGATGGGCAGCGCGATCTTCTATGACGAGCGCAGGCTCGCTGCGTTGCTGGCGCGGCCGCGATGCACGGACCAGACGTTGGATGCGGTCCGGCCGCTCATCGTCAGGCTTGGTCGCGATCGCAAGCTGAATCTCTCACAGACCTGGGAGGAGCAGGCCGAGATCGTGCGACGCAACTGGTATGTGCCGCTCCTCCTCGGCTCCGTGCTGGACCGATGGGGCTGCCTGGACGGCCGCCGGTTCCCGCTGGTCGCGACGGTCGCCAGCTGGGTGGTGTTCGGTGCGGAGGTCACCGGCCACACCTACGACGAAGGCGCTCCGCAGGCGGCGAACCGCAGCACGCCGCCACGTACGTTCCGGGTCGAACCGCCGGGCGACTGGTTCGAGCCGATGAAGGAGACCTGGTTGCCTCTCGAGCACGGACCGGCGGTGACGGCCTGGGGTGCGCCGACGAACGGTCCGTTGCGTGAGGTCGACTGGCTCAGGGTCGATGCAGACAAGCAGAAGGAACGGCTCGAGTACGAGATGTGGCTCCGATCCGCTCCGGTCCTGCGCGACGTGGCGCAGGTCGGCCTGACCGATACCGACGCCATCCTTCGGGCCTGGGACCAAGATGCCCCGCCTCATCCGGAGATCGGACGAGACGGGGCAGCGTAGGGCTGTTCCGCTCCAGGCGGCTCAGACAGCAGCCGGGGCCGGGAAGGTCGGGTACTCGACACCGGAGATCGACTGCACGGTGCGGACGACCTGGCAGGAGTAGCCGAACTCGTTGTCGTACCAGACGTAGAGGATGGCAGAGTCGCCGTCGACGATGGTCGCGTTGCCGTCGACGATCGAGGCGGCGCGCGAGCCGATGAAGTCGGAGGAGACCGCGTCGCGGGCGGTGGTGAAGTCCACCTGGCGACGAAGCTCGCCGGTGAGCGAGGCCTCGCGGAGGTAGTCGACGACCTCTTCCTTCGAGGTTTCGCTCTTGAGCGAGAGCGACAGGATCGCGATCGAGACATCCGGGGTGGGGATGCGGATCGAGTTGCCGGTGATCTTCGCCTTCAGGTCCGGGAGCGCCTTGGCGACGGCGGAGGCGGCACCGGTCTCGGTGAGCACCAGGTTGAGCGGTGCGGAGCGGCCGCGACGGTCGGCCTTGTGGTAGTTGTCCAGCAGGTTCTGGTCGTTGGTGAACGAGTGCACCGTCTCGACGTGACCGCGGACGATGCCGAAGCGGTCCTCCATCAGCTTCAGCGGCGGCACGATCGCGTTGGTCGTGCAGGAGGCGCAGGAGATCACGGACTCGTCGCCGGTGAGGGTCTGGTGGTTGACGCCGTGGACGATGTTGGGGACGTCGCCCTTGCCCGGCGCGGTCAGCAGGACCTTCTTGACGCCCGGACGCAGGTGCTGCGAGAGGCCCTCACGGTCACGCCACTTGCCGGTGTTGTCGATGAGGATGGCGTCCTTGATGCCGTACGCCGTGTAGTCGACCGTCGTCGGGTCGTTGGAGTAGATGAACTGGATCGGGTTGCCGTTGGCGATGATCACGCCGTTCTTCTCGTCCACCGTGATGGTGCCGGCGAACTGGCCGTGGATCGAGTCGCGGCGCAGCAGCGAGGCGCGCTTGATGAGGTCGTCCTCGCCGCCCTTGCGGACGACGACGGCCTTCAGCCGCAGACCGTGGCGCGAGCCGGCCTTCTCGACGAGGAGGCGGGCGACGAGCCGGCCGATCCGGCCGAAGCCGTAGAGGACGACGTCCTGGCCGCCGTTGCGCTCGAGCTTGTTCTCGCCCGTGGCACCGGACAGCTTCTCGGCGACGAAGTCGTCGACGGAGAGGCCACGCTCGTCCTCGGCGTACTGGACCGCGAGCAGGCCCAGGTCGATCTTCGAGGGACCGAGGTCGAGCTTGGCGACCGCCTGGAGCAGCGGGAACGTCTCGGTGACCGAGAGCTCCTCGCCCTCGATCTGGCGCGCGAAGCGGTGCGCCTTGAGGATCGAGATGTCGGACTTGCTCACCAGCGACCGGCTGTGGACCAGGATGGTGACATCCTTCTCGCGGTAGAGCTTGCCGATGATCGGGATCATCGTCTCCGCGAGCTCCTCGCGGTGCTGCCAGTCGTTGAAGGTCTCGTCGGTGTCGCTCACAGCTCAACTTTCGGTTGCTCGGGAAGAAGGGACGGCACACCCCGCCAGGCTCGATTATCGGCGTGACGAGACCCCCGGCCACCTTGATCGATCCAACCTTGGACACGGTGTGACCGGGGTCTCTCCGACCCCTCCGAGCCGCCCTTCAGAACGAGCTGACCGAGCCGTCAGGGAGTCGCGGTCGCGGTCGGATCCTCGACGGGATCCTCGGTCGGCTCGACCGTCGCGGTCTCGGTCGGCTCGGCCGTCGGGGTCTCGGTGGCCGGGTCGGTGGCCGGGTCGCTGGGGGCCGGCGCGCTCGCGTCCGGTGACTCCGAAGGCGCCGCGTCACCGGTGGCCGTACCGCTGCTGGGGGCGATCTCGCCGTCGCCCTCCGCGCCCTCGTCGTCGGGTTCCTCGTTCCGGCCGGGACCCGTCCCGGTGTCGACCGAGCCGCCGACCGGCGTCGTCGGCGCCGTGCTGCTCTCGCCGGTGCTCGGCTCGGTCGACGGCGTCACCTCGCCGACCTTCGGTGTCTCGTCCTGGCCGGGCAGGAGGCCGGGGTTGGCGGCGACGGCCACGCCGGCCGAGACCAGGACCACGGCCGCCGCAGCCAGGACCGCGACCTTCCAACGTCGGCCGGAAGGCTGGGCAGGCTCAGCGAACGTAGGCGCCATCGTCGGCAGGTCGGCGGTATTGGAAGAAGCCGCGGCGGGGTGCGGGGCACGAGCGATCCCACCCGTGGCGAGCGCCGGCGACAGCGTGCCGATGCTGGTCTCCTCCTCCGAGGTGACCGGGGCCGGCAGCAGGGTCCAGTCGCCGTTGGTGGCCAGGATGTCCGCGGCGGAGGGGCGTTCGGTCGGGTTCTCGGCCAGGCAGGCGGCGACCAGCGGGCGCAGGTAGACGGGGCAGAGGCTCAGGTTGGGCGACTCGCCCTTGAGGAGATGTCCCATCGAGCCGATCTCGCCACTGAACGGCCAGCGGCCGGTGGCGGCGACGAAGGCGACCAGGCCCAGTGCCCAGATGTCGACGGCGCTGGAGAAGGTGCCGGTCTGGACCTGCTCGGGCGCCTGGTAGCCGTAGGTGCCGACCGCCTTGCCGGTCTGGGTCAGCGCGGTGCCGTCGACGGAGCGGGCGATGCCCATGTCGATCACGCACGGGTCGGTGGCGCCATAGAGGATGTTGCCCGGCTTGATGTCGCGGTGGACCAGCCCGGCAGCGTGCACCGCGGCGAGGGCCTCGGCGACGCCGGCGACCAGCTGGCGTACGTCGATCTCGGGCAGGCGCTGGCCGGAGCCGATCAGCTTGTTCAGCGGCGGGTCGGCGACGTACTCGCTCGCCATCCAGGGCTGCTCGGCATCGGGGTCGGCGTCGAGCACCCTCGCGGTGAACCGGCTCTCGACCCGCTTGGCTGCCTGGATCTCCCGCTCGAACCGGGCGCGAAACCCCGGGTCGGAGGTGAGCTCGGGAAGGATCGCCTTCACCGCCGCCTGCATCCCGTACGCATCCTCGCCCAGATAGACGACGCCCATGCCACCGTGGCCGAGGCGGCCGGTGAGCACGTACGGACCCATCTCGCGGGGATCGTTCGCCATCAGCGGGCTCACAGAGGTGGCCTGGGGGGCGGACTGGGGGGATGTGGGGATTTCCCGAGACAACTTCTCTGCTCCTGTGCACCGGCGAGTGTGTCTCGGAGCGTATCGGACTCGGCTCCGCGATCAGGTCACGCCGGGCGGAGCGTTCCGGACTCTGGGAGGCTGGACTTTGGAAGGATGGCCGTCATGACTGAATCTGTGACGTTGGGCCAGGGCACCGGTCCCCTCCGCGGGGTCAAGGTCGTCGAGCTGGCGGGGATCGGGCCGGGGCCGCACGCCTGCACGCTCCTCGCGGACATGGGTGCGGATGTGATCCGGGTCGACCGGCCGGGCGGCAACGTGCTCGGCGGTGGTGCCGGCGACCTGCTCACCCGCGGCCGCCCGAGCATCGCGCTGGACCTCAAGAACCCGGACGCCGTCGAGACCGTCCTGCGCCTGGTGGAGACCGCCGACGTGCTCATCGAGGGGCTGCGGCCCGGCGTCACCGACCGCCTCGGCCTGGGCCCGGACGTGTGTCTGGAGCGCAACCCGCGCCTCGTCTACGGCCGGATGACCGGCTGGGGCCAGGACGGCCCGCTGGCCCAGTCCGCCGGCCATGACCTCACCTACATCGCCACCACCGGCGTACTCAACGGGCTCGGCCAGGACCGGGCCCGTCCGCACTTCCCGCTCAACCTGCTCGGCGACTTCGGGGGCGGATCGACCTACCTGGTGATGGGCATCCTGGCCGCGCTCGTCGAGGCCAAGACCACCGGCCAGGGGCAGGTCGTCGACGCCGCGATCGTGGACGGCACCGCCCACCTCGCCACGATGATCTCCGGGATGCTCGCCTCCGGCACCTGGCACGAGCAGCGGCAGAGCAACCTGCTCGACGGCGCGATGCCGTTCTACTCGCTCTACGACACTGCCGACGGTCGACAGGTCGCGGTCGGTGCGCTGGAGGGCAAGTTCTTCGCCGAGATGGTCACCCGTCTCGGGCTCGACGGGGTCTGCCCGGGGCAGTACGAGATGGAGCGCTACGACGAGATGCGCGACCTCTTCGCCAAGACCTTCGCGTCCAAGACGATGGCCGAGTGGGCCGAGCTCTTCGAGGGCACCGACGCCTGCGTCGCCCCCGTCCTCACCCCCTCCGAGGCTGCCGTCCATCCGCACCTGCAGGCCCGCCAGACGTACGTCACCCACCACGGTGTCACCCAGCCCGCCCCGGCTCCGCGGTTCAGCCGAACCACCTCCACCCTGGGTGCGGGACCGGCCGCCAGCGCGGGTCAGCACACCCGCGAGGCCCTCGCCGCCTGGGGCATCGAGGACGCCGACGCGCTGATCGAGAAGGGCGCCGCGTTCCAGGACTGAGGACGCAGAAACGGCGCGGCGTACGACCCGAAGGTCATACGCCGCGCCGTTCTATGTGACGCGGGTTGGCTCAGTCCTTGTGGACCAGAGCGGCAGCGCGGCGACGCAGGACCACGACGAGCGCGGTGCCGGCAGCGGCAGCGCCGGCGAGCATGGCCAGCAGCGGCCACATCGCGGGTACGGCGGAGTCGCTCTCGCCGGCGAGACCGGCGTCGATGTTGGTCGGGACGTCGGAGTCGGTGACCGGTGCCTCGGAGGACTCCTCGTCAGCGGGCTCGGTCTCGTCGGAGACCGGGGTGGCCTCGGTCGGCGTCTCGGAGGGCTCCTCGGTCGGGGTCTCGGACGGGGACTCCGAAGGCGACTCGGAGGGGGACGGCGAGGGGGACTCGGTCTCCGTGACGCAGTTCTCGAACCAGAAGACCTTGGACTTGGTGTCGTTGCCCTTGCTGCCCGGGGTGTGGACAGTGACCTTCACGTGGTAGCCCTGCTGGGCGTGCGCGACACCGGTCGAGTGGAGGGTGTAGGTCTCGCGGCCGTCGAAGCCGTCGTCGGTGCCGGCGCCGGAGGCGGCGTCGTCGCCGACGAAGACCTCGAGCTCACCGTCGACGTCGAGCTCGCCGTCGAGGGTCGGAGCCTGCAGCTCGAAGGAGACCTTCGAGACGATGTCGACACCCTCGTCGAAGCCGTACCACTCGATGTCGAACTTGCATCCCTGGTGGGGGTCGTTCTCCGGCGTGGTGTCGGGCGCGTCGTCGGGAGCGAGGTACTCCTCGATCTTGACGGTGCCGTTGTTGCCGGCCGGGTCGCCGGTCGCGAACGCCGGGGCGGCTGAGAGCCCGGCAAGGGTGACGCCGGCGACGATCGCGCCGGCGCGTACGAAACTCAACACTCGAAAACCTTTCGAAGACCATCTGACCGCACCATGCGGTCCGCATGCAGCCTCAGCCACCGAAAGCGATGGGTGAGGTGACCCCGAAATCGCTGTGGATGCTTCGCCGCCCCCACAGCTGCAGCTCGCAGCGTAGTGACCCCTCGCGCGGCTGTGGTACCCGGGTGGCAATTGTTTGCTGTGCCGTTGACCAGCAGTGGAGATCCAAATTGCTTGCAAAAGTTTGCGGGACAGGGTGTCGCAAACACGTACTCCCGGGTAACCTGGCCCACATGCATGTCGACGTACTGATCATCGGTGCCGGCGTCTCCGGCATCGGAGCGGCCGCACAGCTCCGTGAGCGCCTTCCTGGAAAAACGCTCGCGATCCTCGAGCAGCGTGATTCCAGTGGCGGCACCTGGGACCTCTTCCGCTATCCGGGAATCCGGTCCGACTCCGACATGTTCACCTTCGCCTTCAAGTGGCGGCCGTGGGAGAGCGCGCAGGCACTCGCCGACGGTCACCAGATCCGTGACTACCTGCGCCGGACGGCGAAGGACTACGGCGTCGACAAGCTGATCCACTACGGGCACAAGGTCACCGGTGCCGCGTGGAGCACCGAGGACAAGCAGTGGACGGTCTCCGTCGAGACCGCCGACGGCCCGACCGAGATCACCGCCGGCTTCCTGTGGAACTGCTCGGGCTACTACGACTACGCCAACGGCTACCAGCCGGAGTTCGCCGGTCTCGACGACTACGAGGGCACCTTCGTCCACCCGCAGCACTGGCCCGAGGACCTCGACTACGCGGGCAAGAAGGTCGTCATCATCGGCTCCGGCGCGACCGCCGTCACCCTCCTGCCCAACCTGGCGGGCGAGGGCAGCGACCGGGCCGAGAAGGTGACGATGCTGCAGCGCACGCCGACGTACATCCTCTCCCGCCCGGGTCAGGACGCGATCGCCTCGCTGCTGAAGACCGCGCCGTTCAGGCTGCTCGGCAAGCTCCCCTTCAAGCGCGTGCGCGAGAAGATCGGCCACGAGACCGTTCGCTGGGAGAACATCGCCCTCACCGTCGGCACCTACCAGATCGCCCGCCGGGCGCCCGGCGTCGTCAAGAAGGTGATCCGCGACCAGTGGATCAACGGCCTCACCGCCCGCGGCGGCCGTCCTGGCATGACCAAGGACGAGGCGATCGCGTACGTCGACAAGCACTTCAACCCGCCCTACAACCCGTGGGACCAGCGCATCTGCTTCGTCCCCGACGGCGACATGATGAAGTCGATCCGCGAGGGGTACGCCGCAGTGGTGACCGACCGGATCAAGACGTTCGTGCCGAAGGGCATCGAGCTCGAGTCGGGCGAGACCCTCGAGGCCGACATCGTCATCTCCGCCACCGGCCTCAACCTCAGGCTCTTCGGCGGCCTCGACTACACCGTCGACGGTGAGCCGGTCAGCCTGCCCGAGCAGATGGCCTACAAGGGCCTGATGATCACCGGGATCCCGAACTTCGCCTACACCATCGGCTACACCAACGCCTCCTGGACGCTCAAGGCCGACCTGGTCACCGACTACGTGATCCGGCTGCTCGACTTCATGGGGGAGAACGGCTACGACGTCGCCGCGGTCACCCGCGACCCGAGCGTCGAGGAGCGGCCGTTCATGGACCTGGCCTCCGGCTACATCCAGCGCTCGCTGGACATCATGCCGAAGGCCGGTGACCGGGCGCCGTGGACCGCGAAGCAGAACTACCTCGTGGACATGAAGGCGCTCGGGTCGCCGGTCGCCGACGGTGTGATCCGGTTCGCCTGAGCCCTTTCTGCGCCGGGTCTGTGATTACTGTGACAGGCATTCCAGACTCGGCGTGAAGTACGTGGGACTACGATGGTCCCACCATGGATGGCAGGGCAGTTCGCTGGAAGCGTCACAACGATGACCGACGAAAGCGCATCGTCGATGCCGCGATCGGTCTGATCGAGACCGACGGCGTCAACGTCAGCCTGCAGGCGATCGGCCAGGCAGCGGGGCTCTCCCGCTCGGTGGTCTACCGCCATTTCGCCGACCGGCGTGAGCTCGACCTCGCCATCCAGGCCGACATCCTCGACGGTCTGTGGGCCAAGCTCTTCCCGGCGATGGAGCTGACCGGATCGATCCGGCAGATCATCTCCCGCACCGTGGGGGCGTACGTCAACTGGGCGCTCGAGCACCCGCTCCTGCACCAGGTGGCCGATGTCGACACCGCGCCGAACGGCACCGGTCCGCTGCAGCAGGGCCTCGACCGGATCGCGGAGCGGATCAAGGAGCTGATCCTGGCCGCGTTCGAGCTGACCGGCGTGGAGGTCTCCGAGATCGACAAGAAGGCCGTCGACCCGCTGATCTACGGCCTGATCGGGATGGTCTTCGGTGCCGTACGCCGCTGGGTCCACCTCGGCGAGGGCATCCCCGACGCCGAGCATCTGACCTCGGTCGTCACCGAGGCCGTCCTGGCCATGATCGACACCCGCACCACGGCGTACGGGCTCACGATCGACCACGACCAGCCGCTCGAGGAGCTCCTCGGCTGATCGAGCTCAGCCGGGCAGGGTCAGGTCCGCCGGCACCACGCGACCCAGTGCGGCACGGCACGCGATGATCCCCGGGGAGTCGGCGATCGCGGTCCGGGTCGCGGTGAAGACCGTACGCCGGGGCAAACCCGGCAGATCGATGAGCCGCACCGCCGTCCGATGGCGTACGCGCATCAGGTCGGAGAGGAGGGCGACGGCGTTGCCGGACTCCACGAGCGCGACGTGGGCCTCGACGTCGTCGGTCTCGTAGCGGACCTCGGGCTCGAAGCCTGCCCGGCGGCACTGCTCCTCGATCCAGTGGCGGGACGCCGTGCCCGGCGGCTCCATCGCCCACGGGACGTGACCCGCGTCGGCCAGCGAGGTGATGCCGTCCCAGATCTCTCCGGAGCCTTCGGGCGGGACCGCGAGCCGGAGCCGGTCGGTGGTGAGCGGCTGCCGGTCGAGACCGTCGAAGTGCGGTGCGCCGTGGTCGGGATAGTGCTCGGCGACCACCAGGTCGAGCTCGCGCAGGGCGAGGTCGTTGAGCGCCTGCTCGGGCGCGCGTTGGGACAGCATGACCCGCAGCCGAGGATGGCGCCGGGTCAGGTCGGCGAGAGCCTGCGGCATGTAGGCGAGAGCCACGGACTGGAAGACGGCGACCCGGACCGTGCCGGCGGTCTCGTCACCGAGCGAGGTGACCGCGGCCTCGGCCGCCTCGAGCCGCGCCAGGATCTCGGTCGTGTGCTCGACGAGGACCTCGGCCGCGGCGGTGAGCTGGACCCGCCGGCCCGCCTTGCGCAGCAGCGGCACCCCGACCTCCCGCTCGAGCTGGCCGAGCTGCTGGGAGACCGACGACGGGCTCTGATGGAGGGCCTCGGCGACCTCGGCGAGGGTCCCGCGCGCGGCGAGCTCGGCGAGCAGGCGGAGGCGGCGGACATCCAGCATCGGAACCTTCTGTCGAAGCGGAGCCAGAGACCAACAGTTCAGTTTCTCTTACGAATGATCTCCAGGAAACATCGCTTTATCTTACGTGACTCTGGTCGCATACTCGGCACTATGACCACCAATGACGCGCTCATCTCCGAGGTCGACCACCTCGTTCGCGGCTGGCTGGCGAAGGCTTCGACCAAGCCCGCCGCCCCGGCCGCACAGCGCCTCGCCGACGTACTCAAAGATCCCGCCGGACTCGACTTCACCGTCGGCTTCGTCGACCGGGTGATCCGGCCCGAGGACGTACGCGTGGCCGCGGCCAGCCTCCGTGAGCTGGCCGGCAACGTACCTTCGTTCCTGCCCTGGCACCTGAAGCTGGGCGTGAAGCTCGGCGCGCTGATGTCGCTGGTCGCGCCGTGGTTCGTCATTCCGGTGGCGCGCCGTGCGCTGCGGCAGATGGTGGGGCACCTGCTGATCGACGCCTCCGACGCGCGGCTCGGTAAGCAGATCGAGCGGATCCGCGAGCGCGGCGTCAACCTGAACATCAACCTCCTCGGCGAGGCCGTCCTCGGGCAGAAGGAGGCCGACCGTCGCCTGGCCGGGATCCGCAAGCTGCTCGCGCGCGACGACGTCGACTACGTCTCGGTGAAGGTCTCCTCGCCGGTCGCGCCGCACGCGGTCTGGGCGTACGACGAAGCGGTCACGCATGTGGTCGAGCGGCTCCTCCCGCTCTACACCTACGCGGCGACGTCCTCGGCAGCCGGGACGAAGAAGTTCATCAACCTGGACATGGAGGAGTACCGCGACCTCGACATGACCATCGACGTCTTCACGCGGCTCCTCGACCGGCCCGAGCTGGCCGACCTGGAGGCGGGCATCGTCCTGCAGGCCTACCTGCCCGACGCCATGTCGGCGATGATGCGGCTCCAGGAGTGGTCGGCTGCTCGGCGTGCGCGTGGGGGCGCGCCGATCAAGGTGCGGCTCGTCAAGGGCGCCAACCTGCCGATGGAGCACGTCGAGGCATCGCTGCACGGCTGGCCGGTCGCGACCTGGTCGACCAAGCAGGACTCCGACACCAACTACAAGCGGGTGCTGTCCTGGGCGCTGACGCCCGAGCGGATGGCCAACGTGCGCGTCGGCGTCGCCGGTCACAACCTGTTCGACGTGGCGTACGCCTGGATCCTGGCTGGTCAGCGCGGGGTTCGCGACTCGGTCGAGTTCGAGATGCTGCTGGGTATGGCCGAGGGCCAGGCCGAGGCGGTCCGCGAGACCGTGGGTGGCCTGCTGCTCTACGTGCCGGTCGTGCACCCGAAGGACTTCGACGTCGCGATCGCCTATCTCGTGCGTCGTCTCGAGGAGGGCGCCAGCACCGAGAACTTCATGTCGGCCGTCTTCGACCTCAACTCCTCCGAGGAGCTCTACAAGCGGGAGAAGGAGCGGTTCGTACGCTCCCTCGCAGCTGTCGACGACTCCGTGCCGGCGCCCAACCGGACCCAGGACCGCCGTACGCCGGTCGCGGATGACGTCCAGACCGTGTTCGAGAACACCCCCGACACCGACCCGCACCTGCCGGGCAACCGGGAGTGGGGCAAGGCGATCATCGCCCGGGTGGGCTCCTCGACGCTGGGTGACCAGCTCGTCGCCGACCACACGCTGACCTCGGTGGAGGCAGTGGAGTCGGTGCTCGAGGGTGCCGTCGGCGCTCAGGCCGACTGGGGCCGCAAGACCGGAGCCGAGCGGGCCGCCGTGCTGCGGGCCGCAGCGGTCGAGGTCGAGCGGCGCCGGGCCGAGTGGCTCGAGGTGGGCGCCTCCGAATGTGGCAAGACGCTCGACCAGGGTGACCCCGAGGTCTCCGAGGCGATCGACTTCCTCAACTACTACGCGACCCTGGCCGAGGAGCTCGACGCGGTCGACGGTGCGCACCAGGTGCCCGTACGCCTCACCCTGGTCACCCCGCCCTGGAACTTCCCGCTCGCCATCCCCACCGGCGGCGTCGCGGCGGCGCTCGCGGCCGGGTCGGCCGTGGTGATCAAGCCGGCTCCGCAGGCTCAGCGCTGCGGCTCGGTGCTGGTCGAGACCCTGTGGGCCGCGGGAGTGCCGAAGGAGGTGCTGCGGCTGGTCCACGTGCCGGAGAACGAGGTCGGTCGCGCGCTGATCGCCTCCCCGCTGGTCGACCGGCTGGTGCTGACCGGCGCGTTCGACACCGCCGAGCTCTTCCGCTCGTTCCGCCCGGACCTGCCGCTGCTGGCCGAGACCTCCGGCAAGAACTCGCTGGTGGTCACCCCGGACGCCGATCTCGACCTGGCCGTCAAGGACCTCGTCTACTCCGCCTTCGGTCACGCCGGGCAGAAGTGCTCGGCCGCGTCGCTGGGCATCCTGGTCGGCTCCGTGGCGACCTCGCGTCGCTTCCGCGACCAGCTGATCGACGCGGTGACCTCGCTTCGCGTGGGTTATCCGACGGACCCGACGGTGCAGGTCGGCCCGGTCATCGAGCCGGCCTCCGGCAAGCTGCTCAAGGCGCTTACGACGCTCGCGCCGGGTGAGACGTGGCTGGTGAAGCCGCGCCAGCTCGACGACACCGGCCGGCTCTGGTCGCCGGGTGTGAAGACCGGCGTCAAGCGTGGCTCCGAGTTCCACCTGACCGAGTACTTCGGTCCCGTCCTCGGCCTGATCTCGGCCTCCTCGCTCGACGAGGCTCTCGAGATCCAGAACGAGGTGGACTACGGCCTCACCGCCGGCATCCACAGCCTCGACCGCGCCGAGATCTCACACTGGCTCGACTCCGTCGAGGCCGGCAACGCCTACGTCAACCGCGGCATCACCGGCGCGATCGTGCGCCGTCAGCCGTTCGGTGGCTGGAAGAAGTCCGCAGTGGGGGCCGGGACGAAGGCCGGCGGGCCCAACTACCTGGTCGGCCTCAGCGACTGGGTCTCGGCTCCCGCCACCGAGCTCGCGACGCCGGCTCCTGCCGTACGGTCGCTCGTCGACTGGGCCGCCCGGCTGCAGCTGGACGAGATCGACATGCTCAAGCGTGGAGCCGGGTCCGACGCTCTCGCCTGGGAGCGCGAGTTCGGCGCCGCCCGGGACGTCTCGCGACTGACCGCCGAGGTCAACGTGCTGCGCTACTCGCCGGTGCCGGTCACCATCCGGTACGAGGGTGGTGCGGTCGAAGCGGAGCCCGAGACGATGACTCCGATCGCTCACCTGCTGCGCGTTCTCGCCGCCGGTGTCGCCGCCGGGGCGCCGGTCACGGTGTCGGTCGCCACGGCACTGGACGACGAGACCGCCTCGCTGGTCCGCGCGACCGGTGCGACGTATGTCGTCGAGGACGAGGCCGCGTGGGCGGCGTTCCTCTCCGGGCCGTACGCGCCCAGCCGCGTACGTCTCCTGGGTGGGTCGCGCGAAGCCTTCGCGGAAGCGAGCCAGGGCCGCGTCGACGTCGCGCTCTACGCCCAGCCCGTCGTCGAGGCCGGCCGGGTCGAGCTGCTCACCTTCCTGCGTGAGCAGGCCGTGTCGATCACCGCTCACCGCTTCGGCTCCCCGACCCCGCTGGTGGAGAACCTCTTCTGACCCGTGCACGCCGAGTCGGCTCGTTCTGACACAGATCGGCGCCGAG
>NZ_JBHZPJ010000020.1:0-60653 GCF_042788075.1 Nocardioides sp. YIM B13467 | reverse complement strand
GACACCGACCGGGTATGAGGCGCTCGTCCCCGTTGCGACTCAGGAGACCTGCTTCTGGGTGCTGCAGAGCCACTCGACCGGCTCGAAGCCCATGGCCTCGTTGACCTGGATCATGTGGGCGTTGACCTCGGCGTTGTAGGTGGACAGGGTCGGCACCTCGGGCCGCTCGGCCTGGAGCAGCCTCAGGTTGGCGACCTTGACCGCCAGCCCGAGCCGGTGGCCCCGGTGAGCCCCCTCGACCAGGGTGCCCCACTGATAGCTGTTCCCGTCCAAGCTCGAGTAGCCGATCACCGTATAGGCCACCACCCGGCCGTCGGCGTCCAGCGCCACCGAGTGGTAGAGGGTCCGCTTCTGGGCCGCGACCAGCTCCTCGGTCTCGCGCACCTTCGCCACGTCGGGCTCGAGCGCCTCGATGTCCAGATCGCCGGTCGGCGCCTCGGTCTCCAGGCTGGCGTCGAGCACCGCCCAGCTCTCCACGATGTCGTCGGGCACCCGGCCGACCCAGGACCGCAGCGTGTAGTCGCCGTGCTTCTCGGCGGCCTCCGCCGCCAGCCGGTCGAGGACGTGGTCCGGCACCGGGAGCCGCAGCAGGCGGCGCACCTCCACCAGGGCGGGCGCATAGCCCCGCGCGATGCCGAAGTCCCGTCCCGGCGATCCCTCACCTCCGGAACCGAGCGACCAGGGCCACCAGATCTCACCCGTGAACGACGTACGCCCCTGAGCGCGGGCCTCCGCCTCGACATGGTCGAGCAGACCGGTGCCGTGGCCGCGCCTGCGGTGGTCCGGCAGTACGGCCACCACCAGGGTCGCCCGGTGGAGGTTGTCGAGCAGAGGCATCGCCATCCAGGCAGCTGCGACCGCCTCCCCGCCGATGCGGCCGACGTACGCCCTGCGGTCGGTCTTCTCGGTCTGCTGCTGCAGCTCGACGCGCTGCTCCTCACGTGCCCACAGATCCGCGTCGGGGCCGCGTACGTCGAGCCACGACGCGGTCATCACGTCGTACCACGCGTCGAAGGCGTCGTCGTCGAACGGATCGACGCGCCCGATCACCAGCTCACTCATCGGGACCTCTCCACTCTCGTCTCGTCCCAGACCGGCTCCGGGGACTCGTAGACATCACCGTTGGCGCCGTAGACCAGGAACCGGTCGAAGCCACGGGCGAACCAGCGGTCGTGGGTGACCGCGACGACGGTGCCCTCGAACGACTCCAGCCCGGCTTCGAGGGCCTCGGCGGACTGGACGTCGAGGTTGTCGGTCGGCTCGTCGAGCAGCAGCAGGGTCGCGCCGCTCAGCTCGAGCAGAAGGATCTGGAAGCGCGCCTGCTGCCCGCCCGAGAGCGAATCGAAGGTCTGCTCCGCGGCGTGCGCGAGCTCGTAGCGGTCGAGCACCCGCGAGGCGGCCTCGCGCCCCATACCGGCGCGGCCCCGCCCGTCAGGCGTGGCTTCGCCGCGGTGCAGGATGTCGAGCAGCGTACGCCCCACCAGCTCCGGATGGGCATGGGTCTGCACGAACCAGCCCGGCCGCACGCGGGCGCCGAGCTTGGCCTTCCCACGGTGGCGGACCGGCTCGATGGGGGTGTCCTCGACCGAGCGGTGCTCCACGTCCGGGTCGGTGCCGCCGCGGGCGAGCAGCCGTAGAAAGTGGGATTTACCCGAGCCGTTGGAGCCCAGCACAGCAACCCGCTCGCCGTACCAGACCTCCAGGTCGAACGGGCGCATCAGCCCGGTGAGCTCGAGCGCCTCGCAGACCACCGCCCGCTTGCCGGTGCGCCCGCCGCGCAGCCGCATCTGCACCGCCTGCTCTCGTGGCTGCTCGACGGGCGGCCCGGCCTCCTCGAACTTCCGGAGTCGTGTCTGGGCCGCCTTGTACTGGCTGGACATCCCGTCGTTGTACTCCGACTTGACCTTCAGCCGCAGGACCAGCGCCTTGATCTTTGCGTGCTCCTCGTCCCAGCGACGGCGCTGCTCCTCGAACCGCAGGAACCGGTCTTTGCGGGCCTCGTGGTAGGAGGCGAACCCACCAGGGTGCGTCCAGGTGCTGTTGCCGGCGCCGGACGCGCCGAGCTCGACCGTGACCACCCTGGTCGCGGTGTTGTCCAGCAGCTCACGGTCGTGACTGACGTAGAGAATCGTCTTCGGGGACTCCCGGATGCGCTGCTCCAGCCAGATCTTGCCGGGCACGTCGAGGAAGTTGTCCGGCTCGTCGAGCAGCAGCACCTCGTCGGGGCCGCGCAGCAGATACTCGAGCACCAGCCGCTTCTGCTCGCCGCCGGACAGGGTGTCCAGATCGCGGTAGCGGGCGCGGTCGTAGGGCACCCCGAGCCCGGCCATGGTGCACACGTCCCAGACGACCTCGATGTCGTAGCCGCCGGCGTCGGCGTACTCGGCCAGCGCCGTCGCGTAGCGCATCTGGAGCCGCTCGTCCTCCGACGACATCAGCTCCAGCTCGCACGCCTCCACCGCGGCCGCCGCCTCGCGCACCCGCGCGGGCGCCACCGAGAGCAGCAGCTCACCGACGGTCGAGGAGCCCTTGCCGACCATCTGCCGCATCACCCCGAGACCGCCCGAGCGCACGACGGATCCCGCCGTCGGGGTCAGCTCACCGGTGACGATCCGCAGCAACGTCGTCTTCCCGGCGCCGTTGGCGCCGACCAGCGCGACCTTCGCGCCCTCACCCACCCGGAAGGAGACGTCGTCGAGCAGCACTCGTCCGTCAGGCAGCTGGAATCTCACTCCAGCAACGTCCACATGTCCCACAACGGTCCAGTCTGGCACCCGTGTCGAATGGTTATTCGCATCGGGATTGGTCGAACGGTCCCATCAGTAGAACGTGACGCTCGACACATTTTGGCGATTAACGATATGACTGACGCCATGCCTCCGCTCGACAGCCAGATCGCTGACCTGCTCACCCTCTTCGCGAAGGGCCAGCCCCTGGAGTCCTTCGACCCGCCGACGGCACGAGCGCTCTACCGCGCACTGGGCGAGGGCATCCCGCTTCCACCAGTCGGATCGGTGGAGAGCTCGGTGATCCCAGGGCCGGCCGGCGACCTGGACGTACGCATCTACCGGCCCACGACGCAGGGGCCGCTGCCCACGATCGTGATGTTCCACGGCGGCGGCTGGGTGGTCGGCGACCTCGACACCCACGAGGACCAGGCCCGCAACCTCGCCACCATCTGCGACGCCGTGGTCGTCGCGGTCGACTACCGGCTCGCTCCCGAGCACCCCTTCCCCGCCGCCTACGACGACGCGGTGGCCGCCGCCCGCTGGGTCAGCGACAACGCCGCGACGCTCGGCGGTGACAGCCGGGTCGCAGTAGCTGGCGACAGCGCCGGCGGCAACCTGTCGGCCGTGGTCGCCCAGGCCTTCCGCGACGAGGGGCGCGAGCTCGCCGGCCAGTTGCTGATCTACCCGGGGACCGACATGACCAGTGGCTACCCGTCCTACGCGGAGAACGGCCACGGCTACTTCCTCGAGCTGCCGACGATGAAGTGGTTCTCCGACCACTACGTGGGCGACGCCGATCGCGCCGACCCGCGGGTGAGCCCGATCAAGGGCAACCTGGATGGCCTGGCACCGGCGGTCGTGGTGACCGCGGAGTTCGACCCGCTGCGCGACGAGGGCATCGCGTACGCCAAGGCGCTGGAGAGCTCGGGGGTCCCGACGACCTACCACCACTGCGACGGTCTCATCCACGGCTTCTTCGCCATGGGCCATCACTCGCAGGCCGCACAGCTCGCGATCGAGGAGACGTGCGCGCTGTTCAGGACCGTGCTCCACGGGTGATCCCGGCGCGACCCTGAGGGGTGATCCAAGACACATCGTCAAACCAGGGGTATTCCTGATGACCGTCGATTGACGATGGGCCAGACTGGCCGCATGCCGATTGCTGCCCAGGTCAGTTCCCTTCTACGGGCGATGACGCGACCCCTGACGGAGCGGGTCCGCAAGCTTGCCCTGCAGTTCGCGATGCGGGGCAAGGAGTCGCCGATTCCCGACATCACCACGCTGCGCAAGATCCCCGAGCACCTGACCTTCCCGCTGCGCCGTGACGGCGTCGACCCGGTGCCGCTGCTGGCCGAGAGCCGCGAGCAGGCGCCGGTCACCAAGCTCGGCTCGGTGCTCGGCCTCGACATCGTGCTGGTCACCGGACACGCCGAGTCCAAGCACGTCCTGGCCGACAAGCTCGCCTACTCCAACGACATGCGTCACCTGCTCGGCACCCGCAAGCGCACCGACGCCGAGGGCATCGGTGGCCTCGGCATGACCGACCCGCCCGACCACACCAAGCTCCGCGGGCTGCTGACCCCCGAGTTCACCATGCGCCGCCTCGGCCGCCTCAACGAGATGATCGACCGGATCGTCACCGACGCCCTCGACGGCATGGAGGCCCACGGCCCCGAGGTCGACCTGGTCCACCACTTCGGCTTCGAGATCCCGTTCCGGGTGATCTGTGAGCTGCTGGGCATGCCCGAGGACGTACGCGACGAGTTCCACAAGCTCGGAATGGCCCGCTTCGACCTGTCCGAGGGCGGTGCGGGCGCCTTCGGTGCCGCCACCGAGACCAGGACGTTCCTCATCGAGCAGGTCCGCCAGCAGCGCGCCAACCCCGGCGACGGCATGATCGGCGAGATCATCCGCAACAAGGGCTCGGAGTACGACGACGTCGAGCTCGGCGGTCTCGCCGACGGCGTCTTCCTCGGCGGCTACGAGACCTCCGCCTCGATGCTCTCCATGGGCGCCTACGTCCTGATGCAGAACCGGGAGGCGTACGAGATCCTCCGCTCCGGCGACAGGGCCGAGGTCGACAAGGTCGTCGAGGAGCTGCTCCGCTACCTGTGCCCGGTGCAGCTCGCGTTCCCGCGCTTCGCCCGCGAGGACCACGACCTCTTCGGCGTTCCGATCAAGAAGGGCGCCGTCGTCCTGGTCAGCCTCACCGGCGCCAACCGCGACCCCGCGGTGGTGCCGAAGCCGGAGCAGTTCGACCTCCGCAACGCCGACACCATGCACTTCGCCTTCGGCCACGGCATGCACCGCTGCGTCGGCGCCGAGCTGGCCCGCATGGAGCTCCGCGCCGCCCTCACCGGCCTCGCCCGCCGCTTCCCCGACCTCGCCATGGCCACCGACGACCCCGGCGAGCTCGGCTGGCGCGACCTCTCCGTCGTCTACAGCCTCGACCGCCTCCCGGTCCGGCTCGCCAAGGAACCCGCCGCGGTCTGAAGGTCCAACCGCCCGGACCCATCAGCTGTCCGGATCTTGTCCCTCAGGCGTCCCGGCGGCAGCGGCACCGGCCCCTGGCGCGAAGGCCAGAAGAATCACGGTGACAGCCGGGTCGATGGCTCCCGCCGGGTACGCGAGCGCAAGGCATCCCAACGTCACCAGTCCGCTCAGCCCGGGCAGCCCGAACAACCTCGTCAGCACCAGACCGCCGCCAGCCACGACCGCCATCATGGCGATGAGCACCCACCCGAACCTGTCGAACGGGTCACCCCAGCCCTCGTGGCTCGACACCCATAGCCACATTGGCCAGGCAGCCGCGGCCAGAGCCACCGCGACGATCCAGGCGGCGTACGAAAGAAGGATGGCGCCATACCAAGTGGGGTCTGATCTGCTCATACGCAGAGCGTGGCGACCGGCGTGAATCCGCGCATGAGCACAAGTACTCAGTTCCGTCCCCTCGGTCGAGAGCGATAGTCGGGCTACCCAGGGCACCCCCAACAGTTGGCCCGGGCGAGTTCGGCGGGGCTCCAGGTTCCAGCCCCATGGCGATCTCGGCGCGGGAGGTTCCATCGTCAACTGCGGAATGAGCGGATCGCTTGAAGCCGGGGCTGCTATCGGGGCCGAGGTACACGTCCCAGACGTCGCCGACGCCAGCTGGACGTCGACCGAGGCGTCGTCGACCTCGTCGCGCATGTGGAGTGCGTACGCGACGCCGATCAGGAAGATCCCAAAGGCCTTCCCGCTCTGTTTCCCAGACCCGTCACCAATTTCGTCCACGCTCATGTGCGGAGCGTGCGCACCGAGGGCGCACTCCGGTCCGACTGGCCAAGGACCCCGTCCCCGCCTGATCAGTCGGCCTCACGTGAGGCCGACCATGACCCACACCAGCACACCCGCGTAGATCCCTACGCAGATCCACTCACATGTGGCGCGCGATGCCGCGGGGATCGCGGCCACCGTTGCGCCGGCGACAGGCGCAAGGACGAGCGGGGCCCAGTGGTTCTGCGAGTAGTGCCACAGTGGCCACGCTGCCGCTAGGGCCAACGCCCCAGCGACCAGCCACGCGACGTACGAACGGATGATGTTGCCATACCAGGTGGGGTCCGGTCTGCTCACCTATCGAACCTGGCCGAACAATGCGGAAGGTACATCCGCACGGATACTCAAGTGCACCGACCCGGTCCAGCTGGCTGAGGATCCGGTCCCGCCTGATCGCTCAGCCGTTCCAGGGCTGGGGCGCGGGCTCCTCACTGATCGCCACGGCGATCCAGGGCGCCAGGACGTACGCCGGGATCGCCAGCAGCGGGAGGCTCGTCATCGGGGTCGCGATGATCACGAACGCGGCTCCGGTGCAGAACCGTCCCAGCCCGGCGCGTGCGCTCAGGTAGGCCCCGACCACCGGCCCGATCAGCCCGGTGACGACCATCACCGGCACGCTCTCCAGCCGCGACAGCTCGATCCCAGAGCGCGTGACGGCAAGGTACACAGGCAGAACTGTCACCAGGCTCAACAGCGCGGCGACGCCCCAGGCCTTGTAGGAGCGGGCCAGGCGCTGGCGGTTCGTCAGCGCGGGGGTCGTCATCGCGGGACTGGTCATGGACGGAGTCTGGCAGCGCACCCCGCGCGACCGGCCGCGAGACGCGCGAGACGGCGGAAACCGGCATCTGGACCGTTCAGGAGCGGCGGGTCTCGAGGACGCGGAAGCCCTTGGCGCTGCCGATACGGGTGGTGGGGTAGCCCTGGTCGGTGATCCAGCGCTGCAGCGAGTCGCCGCCGAGGTTCTTGCCGACGACCATGACCGCTCGACCGTCAGGGGCGAGACGCGGGAGCCAGGTGAGGAGCAGTTCGTGGAGGGCCGGCTTGCCGA
The DNA here is from genome assembly GCF_042788075.1 of Nocardioides sp. YIM B13467. Taxonomy (NCBI): domain Bacteria; kingdom Bacillati; phylum Actinomycetota; class Actinomycetes; order Propionibacteriales; family Nocardioidaceae; genus Nocardioides; species Nocardioides sp. YIM B13467. Next base: position 53,564 of record NZ_JBHZPJ010000020.1, on the reverse strand, counting down.
TCCGGATCGGCGGGTTGCTCCAGATCTCGTCGTACGTCGTCTCCGGATCGACCTCGGCGGGCACCGCGGCGCGATAACGATCATCCAGACCCAGCTTCGCCGCGTTCTCGTTGGCCAGCAGGACCGCGCGCTCGTTGACGTCGACCCCGGTGACGTACGCCTCCGGCACCGCGAGACCCAGCGCGAGCCCGATCATGCCGTAGCCGCAGCCGAGGTCCAGCACTCGCGCGCCGGGCTTCAACGAGGGTGGCTCGGTCTCCTTGAACAGCACCGAGGTGCCGATGTCGAGGCGTCCCTTGGCGAAGACGCCCGACCCGGAGACCAACGAAAGGTCCATGTCCCACACGGTCGTCGAGACGGGGATCCGCTCGAAGGGCACCGACGGGTCGGCGGAGAAGTAGTGCTCGTCATCGGTCCCGGTCAAGCTCGCTCGCCTCTCTGCGATTCATGGTGCGTTCGTGCTGCGCTGCCAGCATCTCGTCGGGCGGGTACGCGACCTCTTCGAGCGTCAGACCGTTGGCCGGCGCGATCGGGATCGACGAGGACCGCGAGCGCGAGGCCAGCGACTCCTTGGCCCAGGTGACGTCCTTGCGGCCTTCCCCGATCACCATCAGGCACCCGACCAGCGAGCGCACCATGGAGTGGCAGAAGGCGTCGGCGAGAACGGTCGCCTCGATGATCCCGTCGGGGCGTCGTTCCCAGCTGAGCTGGCGCAGATCGCGGATCGTGGTCGCGCCCTCGCGCGGCTTGCAGAAGCTGGCGAAGTCGTTGAGCCCGACGAGATCGGCGGAGGCGACGTTCATCAGCGACAGGTCGAGCGGACGGGTCCGGTAGAGCACGTGCCCGCGCTGCAGCGGGTCGACGTACGCCGGGTCGTCCACGATCCGGTAGACGTAGCGTCGCCACAATGCCGAGAACCGGGCGTTGAAGCCCACCGGCGCCTCGACAGCGGCGCGAACGCGCAGGTCGGCGGGGAGGATCCCGTTCAAGCGCCGCACCAGCGAGTCGATCGGCGACTGCTCCGACCGTCCCCGTGAGGACTCGAGCACGTCAGCGTCGATATCGAAGTGGGCGACCTGTCCGCGGGCGTGCACACCCGAGTCCGTACGCCCCGCCACCGTCACCCACACCTGGGACCGCTCCCCCGTCGCCGGCACCCGCAGCGCGGTCGCCAGCGCGTTCTGGAGCTCCCCCTGGACGGTACGCAGCCCCGGCTGGGTCGCCCAGCCGTGGAACATGGTGCCGTCGTAGGCGAGGTCGATCCTGATGCGCACGTCACTCATTGTCCCAGCAACACCTGCCCCGGGCGGAATGCGCGAGGGCGCTTTGCCAGACTCTGCCCATGCGCTACGTGATCTTCGGAGCAGGAGCGGTCGGCGGCGTCGTGGGCGGTCTGCTGCACAGAGCAGGGATCGACGTCACCCTGGTGGCCCGCGGCGAGCACCTCCGCGCGATCCAGGACACCGGCCTCAGCCTCGACACCCCCGACGGCGTGCTCACCCTCGACGTACCCGCCGTCGAGGACGCGAGCCAGGTCGCCTGGACCGAGGACACCGTCGTCCTCCTCAGCGTCAAGGGCCAGCAGACCGAGGCCGCGCTCGAGGACCTGGCGGCGTACGCTCCGCCGGACACGCCGGTCGTAGCGATGCAGAACGGCGTAGCGAACGAGCCTCGGATCCTGCGGCGCTTCGCCAACACCTACGCCATCCATGTCGTGCTGCCCGCCACCTTCCTGACCCCCGGCGCGGTCGTCCAGGACTCCGGCAACATGCCCGGCATCCTCGACATCGGCCACTACCCCACCGGCGTCGACGAGACCGCCACCGCGATCGCGAACGACCTGGTCAAGGCAGGTTTCCTGAGCGAGCCGCGCGCCGACATCATGGCCTGGAAGCACCGCAAGCTCCTCAACAACCTCGGCAACGGCATCAACGCCGCGATCGCCCCCGGCCCCAGCGACGAGGAGATCTACGCCCGCTGCCTGGCCGAGGCGGAGGCCGCCCTCGCTGCCGCCGGCATCAGCGTCGTGACCGCCGACCAGGACCGTACGCGGCGAGCCGACCACATCACCGGACGCGGCCGTACCAACAACAGCTCGACCTGGCAGAGCCTCACCCGCGGCACCGGGGTCGAGATCGACTACCTCTCCGGCGAGATCGTGGTGCTGGGTCGCCTCCACGGCGTCCCGACCCCGGTCAACGAGGCCATCCAGCGCGCGGTCCACGCGATCGCCCGCACGGGTGCGGCGCCGGGCAGCCTCGACGGCGCCACCTTCCTCGCCGATCTCTGACAGCCGCCTCCGAAAGGGGTGGTCAGGTCCGCAGCGAGTCCGGCAGGCTGCCTGCCATGAGCCACGCCGCGCCGCCTCCTCCCCCGCCTCCTCCGTCGCCGCTGCCGCCGACCCACGCCACCGGGTCCGCCCCTCGATCGACCATGGGCGCCACCATCGCCGTGATCGTCGCGGTGCTGATCCTGCAGATCGCGATCGCCCTGATCGGCTTCGCCCTGACGTACTTTCTTGGCGGCACGATCGCCAGCATGTCCATCTCCAACATTGTGACCATCGTGCTCAACGCGCTGGTGTACGCCGTGGTGGCAGGTGGCGCCGCGTACATCGCCCGCACCCCGACGGGCCGACTCCTCGGCATCGTGCTGCCGATGCTCTCCTGGCTGTTGAGCACGGTGTTCTGGTACGGCCTCATCCGACTGCTGGACTTCTACAACCCAGCCGTCATCGGCTTTCTCGGACCGCTGTTCCTCATGCTGGTGCTGGCCGGCTGGGGATGTGCTGCCTGGGCCGGTAACCGTTGGCTGATCGGACTGCCCATCACCTACGTGCTGCTCATCGTGGTGCAGCTGCCGCTGTCGCTCGCGCTGGCGCCGGCCATGTCGCTCGACAACATCGCCGCCGCGCAACTGCTGTCGGCCCTCTCGACCGTCGCGACGACCGTGGTCATCGTGGTCGGCGGAATCATCTGCTGGCTGCTGGCCCGATCCGAGCAGGTCGCCGGGAAATGACAGTGGCCCGTCACCCTCGCGGGTGACGGGCCACAGTTCAGAACAGATCAGGCCTTGGCCTCGGTGGTCTCCGCAGCGGGAGCCTCCTCGGCAGCAACCTCGGTCTCGTCGGCGGCGGTCTCCTCGACCGGAGCCTCCTCGACCGGGGCCTCCTCGACGGGAGCCTCAACCGGAGCCGCGGCAGCCGGAGCAGCCTTGGTCTTCGGCTCGTAGGCCTCGTTGACGAGCTCGATCACAGCCATCGGAGCGTTGTCGCCCTTGCGGGGACCGATCTTGGTGATCCGGGTGTAGCCACCCGGACGCTCCGCGAACTGCTCGGCGATCTCGGTGAAGAGGGTGTGCACGACGGACTTGTCGCGGATGGTCTTGAGGACCTCGCGACGGTTGTGCAGGTCACCCTTCTTGGCCTTGGTGATCAGCTTCTCCGCGACGGGGCGGAGGTGCCGGGCCTTGGCCTCGGTGGTGGTGATGCGGCCGTTCTCGAACAGCGCCGTGGCGAGGTTCGAGAGGATCAGCTTCTGGTGCGCGGGCGAACCGCCGAAACGGGCACCCTTCTTCGGGGTAGGCATCGTGCCTGCTCCTTCTCTCCGGCCGTATCAGGTACCGGGGTAGACGCCCCTCACGGGGCGGTTTTGGTGGAAACTCAGTACTGCTCGTCCTCGACGAACGCGTCGTCGTCATCGTCGCCGTAGGCGGCGAGGGCGGCGGACGGGTCGAAGCCCGGAGCGCTGTCCTTGAGGGACAGGCCCATCTCGTGCAGCTTCAGCTTGACCTCGTCGATCGACTTGGCGCCGAAGTTACGGATGTCGAGCAGGTCCTGCTCCGAGCGCGAGATGAGCTCACCCACGGTGTGGATGCCCTCACGCTTGAGGCAGTTGTAGGAGCGAACGGTCAGCTGCAGGTCCTCGACCGGGAGGGCGAGGTCGGCGGCGAGCTGCTCGTCGACCGGCGACGGGCCGATGTCGATGCCCTCGGCGTCGACGTTCAGCTCGCGGGCCAGGCCGAAGAGCTCGACCAGGGTCTTACCGGCCGAGGCGATCGCGTCGCGGGGAGCGATCGACGGCTTGGTCTCGACGTCGATGACGAGCTTGTCGAAGTCCGTGCGCTGCTCGACACGTGTGGCCTCGACCTTGTAGCTGACCTTGAGGACCGGCGAGTAGATCGAGTCGACCGGGATGCGGCCGATCTCGTTCTCGGCGCCCTTGTTCTGGACCGCGGAGACGTAGCCACGGCCACGCTCGACGACGAGCTCGAGCTCGATCTTGCCCTTGTCGGACAGCGTCGCGATCTTCAGGTCGGGGTTGTGCACCTCGACACCGGCCGGCGGCGCGATGTCGGCGGCGGTGACGTCACCGGCACCGGACTTGCGCAGGTACATGGTGACGGGCTCGTCGTGCTCCGAGGAGACGACCAGACCCTTGAGGTTGAGGATGATCTCGGTGACATCTTCCTTGACGCCCTCGATGGTCGAGAACTCGTGGAGGACGCCGTCGATCTTGATCGAGGTGACCGAAGCACCGGGGATCGAGGAGAGCAGGGTGCGGCGAAGAGAGTTGCCCAGCGTGTAACCGAAGCCCGGCTCGAGGGGCTCGATCACGAAGCGGGAGCGGAACTCCTCGACGGACTCTTCCGACAGGGTGGGGCGCTGTGCGATAAGCACTGATTTGTCCTTTCCGGGCCGACCGCTATTTGACGGACCCGAACTTCAAGGGGTGATGACGGAAGGCTGTGGGGCTGGCAAGGCCCCGGCGTACGACTTCGTATGAAGTTGAACGCCGGGGACTCACCGTGGTTACTGCTGAGGGTTGATCAGAGCTTCGAGTAGTACTCGACGATCAGCTGCTCCTGGACCGGGACGTCGATCTGGGCCCGGACCGGGAGCTGGTGGATCAGGATGCGCATGCGCGACGGCACGGCCTCGATCCACGCGGGGACGACGCGCTCGCCGTGGGTCTCACGAGCCACGATGAACGGGGTCATCTCCAGCGACTTCTCGCGAACGTCGATGACGTCGTGAGCCGAGACCTGGAACGAAGGCACGTTGACCTTCTTGCCGTTGACCAGGAAGTGGCCGTGAACGACCAGCTGGCGGGCCTGGCGGCGGGTGCGGGCGAAGCCGGCGCGGTAGACGACGTTGTCCAGGCGGCCCTCGAGCAGCTGGAGCAGGTTGTCACCGGTCTTGCCACCGCGACGGTGGGCCTCGGCGTAGTAGGAAGCGAACTGCTTCTCCATCACGCCGTAGGTGAAGCGAGCCTTCTGCTTCTCACGAAGCTGGAGGAGGTACTCGCTCTCCTTGATGCGGCCGCGGCCGTGCTGGCCGGGAGGGTAGGGGCGCTTCTCGAACGCCGCGTCGTTGCCGACAAGGTCGACACCGAGACGGCGCGACTTGCGGGTCATGGGTCCGGTGTAACGGGCCATTACTCTTCAGTCTCCTTCTATGTCTCGGTGGGGATCAAACGCGGCGGCGCTTGGGCGGACGGCAACCGTTGTGCGGGGCCGGCGTGACGTCCTGGATGGTGCCGACCTCGAGGCCGATCGCACCCAGGGAACGGATCGCGGTCTCGCGGCCCGAGCCCGGGCCCTTCACGAAGACGTCGATCTTCTTCATGCCGTGGTCCATCGCGCGGCGGCCAGCGGCCTCGGCGGCCATCTGAGCGGCGAACGGGGTGGACTTACGCGAGCCCTTGAAACCGACGGTGCCGGCCGAGGCCCACGAGATCACCGCACCGGTCGGGTCGGTGATCGTGACGATCGTGTTGTTGAACGTGCTCTTGATGTGGGCCTCGCCCTGAGCGACGTTCTTCTTCTCCTTGCGACGAACCTTCGTCGCACCCTGTCGGGTCTTCGGAGGCATGCATTAACTCCTGTGTTGGCTGGTCTGTGAGATCGAGGCGAAAGCCGGATCAACGCTGCCCGGAAAAATCCGGTACAGGCGTCGGATCACTTGGCCTTCTTCTTGCCGGCGACGGTGCGCTTCGGGCCCTTGCGGGTGCGCGCGTTGGTCTTGGTGCGCTGACCGCGGACCGGAAGGCCCTGACGGTGGCGGCGACCCTGGTAGCTGCCGATCTCGATCTTGCGACGGATGTCAGCCTGGACCTCACGACGGAGGTCACCCTCGGTCTGGATGCCCTGGGCTTCGATCTCGTCACGGAGCTTGACCAGCTCGTCCTCAGCCAGAGCGTGCACCCGGGTGTTCGGGTTGACGCCGGTGGCCTCGAGGAGCTTCTGCGAGGTGGTACGGCCGATGCCGTAGATGTAGGTGAGAGCGATCTCCACGCGCTTGTCGCGCGGAAGGTCAACACCTTGGAGGCGTGCCATTGTGATCCTTCTGGTTGCGTCAGAGGTGTCGGTCGGGTCGCGTCCCGGGGTGGCACCCTCGGGCTCCGGCCTCTGCTCCGGAGGTGAGTTCGGACCCAGAAAGATCTGGTACTGCGTCCTAGCGACTCGATGAAGTATTCAGTTGTGCTGCGAGCTGGGACTCAGCCCTGGCGCTGCTTGTGGCGCGGGTTCTCGCAGATCACCATGACGCGGCCGTGGCGACGGATCACCTTGCACTTGTCACAGATCTTCTTCACGCTCGGGTTGACCTTCATGTCAGCCCTTTCTTGATCGTCGGCTGGTTACTTGTACCGGTAGACGATCCGACCGCGCGTCAGGTCGTAGGGAGACAGCTCCACCACCACGCGGTCCTCAGGAAGGATCCGGATGTAGTGCTGTCGCATCTTGCCGCTGATGTGGGCGAGAACCTTGTGTCCGTTGCTCAGCTCCACACGGAACATGGCGTTGGGGAGGGCCTCCACTACGGTGCCCTCGATCTCGATCACGCCTTCTTTCTTCGGCATGCCCTCTGCAATCTGTTGGTCGGTCATCTACCGTTCAAACCACGGATCGGATGACCCGCGGGCGGTCCGGGAACCTCTCCGAAAACTCGGAGTGGACCTCGTGAAGCCATCTGCATGTCTCACCCGCGAGCGCACAGAAGCGCGCCGACCGGGCAGCCGCGAGGCACGACGAGACAGACCCACGTTGGACCGACTACCAAGACTAGACCTCTAGAACAGCAATGCCCTAATCGTCAAGCCCGGGTGGCCGCGTCCGCCTGAGCGACCTCCGAGACGTACGCGAGCGCTGTCTCCGGGTCGCCGAGGAACGGTCCGAGGTCCTCGGGGTGCGGGAACAGCCGGGTGAACCGGTCCGCCACCGCCTGGTGCTGCGTGGCCGCACCGAGCACCTGCTGCACGTGGTCGGGAAGCGGGTTGAGCAGCGCGTCGGTCAGACCGGTCGAGTGCTGGGCACGGGTCTCCCAGAAGGTCTCGAAGGTCGCCTGCATCCATTCGGGGTCGAACGGCCGGTCGCCGCGCTCCAGGATCGCCTGGGTGTAGATCCCGGCGCAGTGGGCGGCATTGTTGGAGCCCTGCCCCGCGATCGGGTCGTTGACCACGACGACGTCGCCCATGCCGAAGACGAACGTGCCGTCCGCGACCTCGGCGTACGGCTTGCGGATCGTGCCGGTGAAGGCGCCCGAGAGCGAGGCGCGGGCGTCGGTGGGCTCGCAGTCCAGCATCAGCTCGCCCTCCCACGGCATGTGCTCCAGCATCACGTGCTGCAGCCGGCGCAGGTGCTCGTCGGGGCGAGGGCGGTCCCAGAAGCAGTCGAAGGGACCGTCGGGGATCGCCTCGACGAACGCGACCCGGCTCGGCCCGAACTGGGTCAGGGCGCTGATCACGAACAGCTCCCCCACCCCGGGCGCGACGTTGATCCGCATGCTCCCGGCGGGGAAGTCGTCGGGCTCGACCATGCCGTGGAGGTAGATCGCCGAGAGCGCGCGGCCGGGGGTGTCGTACTTGGAGCGGACCGGGTCGCGGTCGAACAGCTCGACGATCTCGCCCTTGCCGGCCGCGATCAGGGTCAGCTCGTACATCGAGGCCAGGCCGGCCAGGTCGGAGGTCATCACCGGGTGGTAGATGATCCGGCCGCCCCGATCCTCGAACAGCTCCAGCCAGGAGGACATCTTCAGGCGCTGGTCGACGGACATGGCGTACGGCTCCCAGGGCCCGTCGAACTTGAGCGCCCGGACCCCGGGTTCCGGGCTGACCGAGATCCCGACCGCGGGGATGCGGGGCGCCTCGTCCTCCCACAGGTTGAGGTCGTAGACGCGCTCGTACTGCAGCGCGGGGTCGAACATGACCTGCGTCGACGTCGGCCAGCCGTCGCGCAGCTCATCGGGCGTACGCGCGGACATGACCGTCACCTCGTAGCCCTCGGCCTGGAGGCTGAGAGCGAGCTGCATGCCCGCCTGTCCGGCGCCGACGATCAGGATCTTGCGCAATGAAACTCCTTCGGAGTTGGGACGCCTCCGGGCTCAGGCGCGTGTGGGGGTGGTTTTCATCGTGTGCGACAGGCAGGCGACCAACGTCTTGGCCGTCGACCTGCGGTCGCGGGCGTCCACGGTCACCAGTGGCGTCCGCTCGTCGAGGCAGAGCGCGTCGCGCACCTTCTCCAGGGAGTGGGTCAGCTTCCCGTCGAACAGGTTGACCGCCACGATGAACGGGACGTCGGTGTCGTTCTCGAAGTAGTTGACCGCCGGGAAGGACGCGTCGAGCTGGCGGGTGTCGACGAGTACGACGGCACCGCTGGCACCGCGGCACAGGTCGTCCCACATCGGCCAGAACCGGGGCTGGCCCGGGGTGCCGAACAGGTAGAGCAGCAGGTCGGGGGCGAGGGTGACCCGGCCGAAGTCCATCGCGACCGTGGTGGTCGTCTTGGCACTCGAGTCCGAGAGCGGGTCCACCGACTCACCGGCCTGCGTCATCCACGCCTCGGTGTTGACCGGCGGGATCTCTGAGACCGAGGCGACCAGGGTCGACTTCCCGACGCCGAACCCGCCCGCGATCACGAGCTTTGCAGAGGTGACGGTCAGTGCCGGGCGGTCAGCCGAGCTCGGAAAGGCCATCGATAACTCTCTTCAACAGACGGTGGTCGAACGGGGAGTCGTAAGCCCCCTCATTGATCTGCAGGTGCTCGGTCGAGGCAAGATCCTCGAGCAGCACGCGCGTCACCCCGAGCGAGATCCCGCAGTGTGCCGACAGCTCCGCGACCGACTGTGGCCCGAGGCGTACGCGGTCGTAGAGCCGGCGCGACTCGGGGGTCAGCTTGGCGGCCGCGCGCGCGTCGAAGTGCGCCGCCGAGACCAGCGTGTGCACGTACAGCTGGTGGTTGGTCTTGGTACGGCCTCCCGTCAGTACGTAAGGACGCACCCACGGGTTGGAACTCACGCGCGCTCTCCCGCCATCGAGCTGACCGTCATCTGGCGCAGCTCGTCGCGCATCTGGGGGGTGAGTACGTGGCCGACGGCGTCGACCATCTGGGCCATCTTGTGGGCGACGACGCCCAGGTTGGCACCGGCACCGACGAGGACGGCGAAGCCCGCGAGGTCACCGATACCCATGAAGAGGAAGTGTCCGGTGTGGAACTTCAGCATCACCTGGTCGCAGCCGGGCTCGCCCACCTCGCGCGCGATGTTGTTGCCGAGACTGATCACACCGGCCGTCATCGCGGCGAGCGGGTCGGCGACGTTGGCGGACATGCCGCCGGCACCGATCAGCGGGAGTCCGTCGGAGGAGACGATGAGCGCATGGGTCACACCGGGGGTGGAGCTGGCGAAGTTGTCGATCAGCCAGCTGAATTCCTTGGGGTCGCGGGGGACGACCGGGCTTTCCATTACGAAAGGGTTCCTTTCACTGCTGGGTCTTAGCTACCAAGGGAGAACGCGTCGAGATCGTCGGCGAAGGAGTGCCGGGCCGCCGACTGGTCCTCGGGCGAGGACTCTTCGGTCTGCGGTCCAACGGCTGCTTCGGGCACGGTCTGCTTGCTGCGCAGGCTGACCGGCTCCCGGCGCGGGAGCGCGCCCGACTCTACTGGGCTGCTCTGCTCAGCGGGCACGGAGGCCTCGTTCGTCTCATCCGTCCCATCCGTCTCAGCGGGAAGCGGGAGCGGCGTCTTCATGGTGTCGGCGGAGATATCCGGCGACGGCTGCTCGGTGGGCGGCGGCGCGAACTGCGCCGCCGGCTGCTGCACAGGCTGTTGCACCACGGGCTGTTGCCCGGTCTGTGGCGCAACCTGTTCGGCCGACGGCGTCGGCCGGCGCAACGGCTCGAGCAAGGACGGTCGCATCTCGCGCCGCACGGGCTGGGCGGCCGGCTGCGGCACGGACTGTGGCACCGACTGGGGTCCCCGCCGCCGTGGGGCGGGCGGCAGGACCGCGACGCTGCTCGCGCTCGAGGCCCTCGGCAGCTCGGCCGGCTCGAGCGGGGTGACCGGCACCTCGCACAGGAGCTGGGCCGGCACCGTCACCATCGCGATCATCCCGTTGCCGGGCGCCGGTCGGGTGGCGAGGCGTACGTCGATGTCGTACTTGCGGGCGATCCGGTGCACCACCGGGAACCCGGTGTGGCTCCCGGACTTGCTGACCAGCTCCACGATCGGACCAGCCAGCAGCGCGTTGAGGCGGCCCACCGACCGCTCCGGGATGCCGATCCCGGTGTCCTCGATGCGGAACAGCACGTCGCCGGCGTCGGCCAGGTGGACGTTGACCGTCACCGCACCCGGGGAGTACTTGGTCGCGTTGTCCAGCAGCGCGGCGATCAGGCAGGAGACATCGTCGGCGGCGTAGCCGATGACGGCGAGGTCGCTCACCCGGCCGATCGTGACCTGGTTGTAGCGCTCGATGCCCGACAGCGCCATCCGGATGATGTCCAGCAGCGAGGTGTCGATGCCGCCCATCTCGTCCTCGGCACGGCCGGCGAGCGTACGCATGTCGCGGCTCGCGCGCCGCATGCGGGTGACGGCGTGGTCGACCTCATAGAGCTGCTTCAGCCGGTCGGGGTCGTCCTCATCGGCCTCGAGGCCGTCGAGCGAGATCCGCATCTGCTCGGCCAGGCTGATCAGGTGGAGCCCGAACTGCTCCATGATCTCGGGCCAGGCCTCGTCCTCTTCCACCTGTAGGGGTGGTGGCGTGGAGGAGATCTGTGGCATGGCGGGGTTCTGTGGCACCGGTGGAAAGGGCGCGGCCTGACCCCCGGTCGGAGGGAATGAGCGAGCAAGACCCGGATCTGACTGCTCAGCGAGCGTCGCAGTCTGGGGCCCCCGGCGCTTCAACCAGCGCAGGCTCCAGCGTGTCATGAGGCGGCACTTTCAAATGTGGAGAAGGAAACAGAGCGGTGATCAGACTGGCACAACCGGTGCGCGAGCGCAGAGTTACGCGCCCAGAAGCAGACAGTGTCCTAGGTCCCTCGTCCCAAGTGGCTCAGGCGCGCCGTCACCTCGCGACGAGGTGGCCCGATCCTACGCGGCCGCCCAACTCAGTTGGCCAGCAGGCGCAGCGTCTCCTCACGAGCCGGCGAGGTGCGCGGGTCCGTGCCCTCGTACGCCGATCCGACCGGGTTCACCATGACCTCGTCCACGCCGTACTCCTCGGCCATCCCGGCCAGGCGGGCCTTCGCGTACGCCGCGGAGCCGATGATCCAACGGGCACGCATCGTGTCGACCAGCCCCTGGTGGGCTTCGGGGATCTCCGTCTTCTCGGCCTCGTCGATGCTGGGCTGCGCGGTCAGCGGCTGGCCGGTGCGCAGCTTCAGCATGGTCAGCAGCTGGGGCAGCGCTCGGCGGTCGGCCTCCTCGGAGGTCTCGGCCACGCTCGCGTTGACGGTCAGGAAGGTCTTCGGCTCGCTGAGGAGCTCGGAGGGCTGGAAGGTCGAGCGGTAGAGCTCGATCATCGCCTTGGTGTCGGTGCCGTTGCCCGCGAAGTGGTGGGCGAAGACGTAGGGCAGGCCCTTCTCGGCGGCCAGACGCGCGGAGTAGTCGGAGGAGCCAAGCAGCCAGAGCTCGGCGACCGACGCGGCCGACGGGGTCGCGTGCAGGACGTGCTGGCGGCCGCCGGCCATCAGCCCGACGCCCTCCGGCGCCATCATCGCGACGATGTTGTCGAGGTACTCCGGGAAGCGGTTGACCGCGTCGTCGCTCACGCCACCCGCACCGTGACGCAGCGCCCAGGAGGTCACCGGGTCGGTCCCCGGCGCGCGGCCGATTCCGAGGTCGATGCGTCCCGGGAACGCCGCCTCGAGCAGCGAGAACTGCTCCGCCACGACCAGTGGTGCGTGGTTGGGCAGCATCACTCCCCCGGACCCGACCCGGATCCGCTCGGTCGCGCCGGCCACCAGTGAGATCAGCACCGGCGGGTTGGTCGACCCGACCGCCGGCATGTTGTGGTGCTCGGCGAGCCAGTAGCGCTCGTACCCGAGCTCGTCGGCCACCTTCGCCAACGACAGTGTCGCGGCCAGGGCATCTGCGGAGGACTGGTCCTTGCGGACCGGGACGAGGTCGAGAACGCTCAGCTTCACGTGAAGTCTCAACCCGCCCCGGGGCGTCGCTTATTCCGGCGGCAGCAGCGCGCGCAGGCCGTCGGCGACGGCCGAGCGCCACCAGGCGTAGTCGTGGCCACCGTTGTGCTCGGCGGACGTGACGTCGATTCCGGCGGCACGGAGACGGTCGACGAGGTCGTGGTGGAGCTCGTCGAGGACCCACTCCTGGGTGCCGTGCGCCAGGTGCACGCGCGTCTTCGCCTCCGCCGTGACGGCGTCCGCGAGGTCGTCGAGCCACAGCGAGGCCGACTGGCTGGCGACCCCGTGGATGTGCTCGGGATAGGTCAGGCCGGCACGCAGCGCGGTGACGCCGCCGAGGCTCTGACCCACGACGTACGTCTCCTCGGAGACCGCGCGACGCTCGCGCACCCACGGCAGCAGCTGGTTGACGATGTAGTCGGCACCCTCGCCGCCGGCGAGCTCCTCCCACCGCTTGTCGCGGCCGCCGGAGGCGGGCAGGACGCAGCGTACGTGGCGCAGGTGGCCGTCGGCGATCAGGTTGTCGAGCGTGGTCGGCAGCGAGTGGTGGTCGGTCCAGATCTCACCGTCGAGGGCGACCACGAGCGGCAGGTCGACGTTGAGACCGGCACCGGCGGGGTCGTAGAGCCAGACGTCGCGGCCGTCGGGGCCCACTTCCAGCGTCACCGTGCCGGCGACGACGTCGTCGCGGCGGAACAGCCACGGCTGCAGCGGAGCATCGGGCAGGGAGACGACCGACTGCTTGACGCCCTGCCGGTTGTGGCACCAGTCCGGGTTGAGCGGGTCGAGGTAGCCGCGTTGCAGCACGGCACGCAGTTCGACCTGACCCTCGCTCTCCCACGGAGCCGGCTCGCCGGGGTGCTTGCACAGGAAGGAGTACGAGGCCCGCCAGTCGCCCTTCATCAGGAACGAGGCGTGCCACAGGTCGGTGCCTGCCTTCCGCTCGAGCATCGTCTCGGCGAGATGACGCTCGTCGGTCAGCCGGTTGGCGAAGAGGAGCACCTCCTCGGCCTCGTCATCGCGCCAGCAGAAGGTGACGATCACCTCATGGTCCGCCGCGCCGGTGCCCGTCTCCTCGACAAGCGGGAGCGAGGTGGCGATCTGGTCCCAGAACATGTCGATGTCCTCAGGACTGAGGCGGTCGATGATCGCGCTCCGCGTCCGCGCTGATGGATTGGGTCGCGCCGCCGTTGGTGGTCGCAACTGCGTACTCATCCGGTTCTTCCTCCCGAGTACGGGGCTCTCTCTGTCCCCGCGGGCTGACCAAGTTACTCACAGTCGGGGGCCTCACGCGAGATGCCGAGGTCCCTTTCTCTGTCAACTGATAGGTGATGTCGCATATCCGCTAGTCAGACGCGTCGATGAGCGGGAATCGTTCAGTTTCCTATCAGTTTTCGGTCCGCATGTCGGCACAGATCGCGACCGCGCCGAGGAATCCGGAGCCCTCCCACTGGGTGAGCCGGACCTCCCCTACCTGGCCCGCCGGGACGTCGCCGGCGAGGACGTCGAGGCGTTGCGCCGCAGCCATGCTTCCGTGGCCGGCCTTGACCAACGCCTCCTTGCGCACCCACAACCGCGTGAACGCGTACGCCGCGTCCTCCTGCCCCGCCACCCAGGCCGCCTCGCGCGGCGAGAGCGCCCGGTCGGGCCCGCGCGAGACCTTCTCCACGTCGATGCCGCAGCGTCGACCGGCCGCAACCGCGGCGACCTGGCCACGGGTGTGGCTGAGGCTCACCCGGACCGCTGCCGTACCGGCCACCGACGGGGCTCCGTGCTCGGTGCTGTCGCAGCGAGCGCAGCGCTGCTCGATCATGATCTCCTCGCGCGCAGTGCCCAGCAGCTCAGCGGCGCACTCGCGGACGAGGACGTGCGCGGCGGCGTACGCCTGCTTGTCGGCATCGGCGACCAGCCGCTCGTGACGCGCCCGCTCCGCGGTGGAAAGCAGCCCGAGATCGGCGTCGATCTCGGCCACTGCCGCGAACCGCACGATCTCGGTCATGCGCGGCTCAGTGACCGCCCCAGGGCACCCCGAGCTTGCCGAGCATCTCCTCGCCGCCGTCGAGCGCGGTGAGCACCCAGACGCCGTCGGAGGTGAGCGCGAAGGTGTGCTCGAAGTGGGCCGCCCAAGAGCCGTCGTCGGTCACGACGGTCCAGTCGTCGTCCAGGGTGGTGACCTCGGGGCCACCGAGGGTGAGCATCGGCTCGACGGCGAGCGCGATGCCGCGCTGCAGCTTCGGCCCCTTGCCGGGCTTGCCGTAGTTGAACACCGACGGCTCCATGTGCATCTCGGTGCCGATGCCGTGGCCGCTGAAGTCCTCGAGGATGCCGTAGTCGCCCTGGGAGTCGACGTAGGTCTCGATGGCGTGCGAGATGTCGGTGACCCGTCCGCCGAGGCGGGCAGCGGCGATGCCGTGCCACATGGACTCCTCGGTGACGCGCATCAGCTCGGAGACCTTCTCAGGCACCGAGCCCATGGGCACCGTGATCGCGGCGTCGCCGTGCCAGCCATCGACGATGGCGCCGCAGTCGATCGAGATGATGTCGCCCTCGGCGAGCACCCGGGAGCCGGGGATGCCGTGGACCACGACCTCATCGACCGAAGCACAGATCGAGCCCGGGAAGCCGTGGTAGCCCTTGAACGACGGGACGCCACCCCGGGACCGGATCGAGTCCTCGGCGATGGCGTCGAGCTCGAGAAGGGTGACTCCGGGCCGCGCGGCGGCCCGGAGCACCTCGAGCGTCTCGCCGACCACGAGGCCGGCCTTACGCATCTTCTCGATCTGCTCAGGGGTCTTGATCTGGACCTTGTTCAAGAAGCCCACTGCTCCCCCGTTGCGTACAAGATGTTTGTTTCAGGACTCAGGGACGATGTCGAGCTCGTCGAAGATCCGCTTGGTGACGTCGTCGACATCACCCATGCCGTCGATCTCGTGGACCAGGCCGCGGCCCTTGTAGACCTCGATCAGCGGCGCGGTCTCCTCGAGGTAGACCTCCTGGCGGCGGCGGATGACGTCCTCGGTGTCGTCGGCGCGACCCTCGAGCTCGGCACGCTGCAGCAGCCGCTGCACGATCTCGTCCTTGTCGACCGTCAGCACGACCACCGCGTCCAGCGCGTGGCCGGTGTACTTGATCATCCCGTCGAGCTCCTCGACCTGCGCGAGCGTGCGCGGGTAGCCGTCGAGCAGGAATCCCTGGGCCGCGTCGGGCTCATCGATGCGGTTGCGGACCATCAGGTTCGTGATCGAGTCCGGGACGTACTCTCCCTTGTCCATGTAGGACGCTGCCTCGACGCCCAGGGGCGTGCCCTGGGAGACGTTGGCGCGGAAGATGTCGCCGGTCGAGATCGCCGGGATCTCGAAGTGCTCGGCGATGAACTTCGCCTGGGTGCCCTTACCGGCTCCCGGCGGGCCCATGATGATCAGTCTCATCGGAGGAACCCTTCATAGTTGCGCTGCTGGAGCTGGCTCTCGATCTGCTTCACCGTGTCGAGGGCGACGCCGACCATGATGAGGATCGAGGTGCCGCCGAACGGGAAGTTCTGGTTGGCGCCGATGAGCGCCAACGCGATCAGCGGGATGAGCGCAACCAGACCGAGGTAGAGCGAGCCCGGCAGTGTGATACGGGACAGTACGTAGGACAGGTAGTCCTCGGTCGGCTTCCCGGCCCGAATTCCTGGAATGAAGCCGCCGTACTTCTTCATGTTGTCGGCGACCTCCGGCGGGTTGAAGGTGATCGACACGTAGAAGTAGGTGAAGAAGATGATCAGCGCGAAGTACGTCGCCATGTAGATCGGGTGGTCGCCCTGGACGAAGTAGTTGTTGATCCAGTCGACCCACACCGGCGGGTTCTGCGCGTTCTGGTTGAACTGCGCCGCCATCGCCGGCAGGTAGAGCAGCGACGAGGCGAAGATGACCGGGATGACACCGGCCTGGTTCACCTTGAGCGGGATGTAGGTCGAGGAGCCGCCGAACATCTTCCGACCGACCATGCGGCGCGCGTACTGGACCGGGATCCGGCGCTGGGCCTGCTCGATGAAGATGACCGCCGCCATGATCGCCAGACCGATGACGATCACGATCGCGAACGTCCACCAGCCCTTGTCGTTCTTGACCGCCCACATGGTGGCCGGGAAGGTGGCGACGACCTGGGTGAAGATGAGGATCGACATACCGTTGCCGATGCCGCGCTCGGTGATGAGCTCACCGAGCCACATGATGACCGCGGTGCCGGCGGTCATGGTGATGACCATGACTAGGAAGGTGGCGGTGCCGTCGTCGTGCAGCAGCGGCTGGGTGCAGCCCTGGAGCAGGTCGCCGGAACGGGCCAGCGCGACGATGCCGGTGGCCTGCAGGACCGCGAGGCCTAGGGTCAGGTAGCGGGTGTACTGCGTGATCTTCGTCTGCCCCGCCTGGCCCTCCTTCTTGAGGCGCTCGAGGCGAGGGATCACCACGACGAGAAGCTGCAGGATGATGCTCGCGGTGATGTACGGCATGATGCCGAGCGCGAAGATCGTCAACTGCAGCAGTGCGCCACCGGAGAAGAGATTGACCAGGTTGTAGAGGCCGGCGCTGTCACCGGTCTGAGCCGCGTCAAGACACTGCTGGACGTTCGCGACGTGAACGCCAGGAGCCGGGATCTGGGACCCAGCCCTGAAGATCACGACGATGAAGAGAACGAAGAGCAGCTTCTTGCGCAGGTCCGGAGTACGGAACGCTGATGCGAACGCGCCAAGCACGAATGGTTCCTCTTTCGACAATCAGGGGTCGCAGGGCCTGCGCCGATGCGAAAACCCGTGGCAGCCTAACAGCCCCCACGGCAGTTCTTGCACGTAGGGCTGAAACAGCGGGAGCGCGGTCGGGACCCCGAAGGGGCGACCCGGCCGCGCTCCCACGTGACAGGCTCTACGTTAGTAGAACTGTCAGAGAACCGTGACAGTTCCGCCAGCGGCCTCGATCTTCTCCTTGGCAGTGCCGGAGAAGGCGTTGGCGCTGATCTCGACCTTGACGGTCAGGTCACCCTGGCCCAGGACCTTGACCGGGTGGCCCTTGCGGACGGCACCCTTCTCGATCAGGGTCTCGGGGGTAACGACGCCACCCTCGGGGAAAAGCTCGTTGAGCTTGTCGAGGTTGACGACCTGGAACTCCACCTTGAAGGGGTTCTTGAAACCCTTCAGCTTGGGGAGTCGCATGTGCATCGGGGTCTGGCCACCCTCGAAGTAAGCGGGGACCTGGTAACGGGCCTTCGTGCCCTTGGTACCACGGCCGGCCGTCTTACCCTTGGACGCCTCACCACGACCCACACGGGTCTTGGCCTTCTTGGCACCGGGAGCCGGCGCCAGGTTGTGCACCTTGAGTGCCATATCAGTCGACCTCCTCGACCGTCACCAGGTGACGGACGGTCTGGACCATGCCGCGGATCTCCGGGCGGTCCTCCTTGACGACCACGTCGCCGATCCGCTTGAGACCGAGCGTACGCAGGGTGTCTCGCTGGTTCTGCTTGAGACCAACGAGGCCCTTCTTCTGCTGGACCTTCAGCTGCGCCATCAGGCCGACACCTCCACAGCGGGAGCCGTAGCCTCGGCCTGCGCCTTGAGCAGCGCGTCGGGGGCGACGTCCTCAACGGGGAGACCACGGCGGGCGGCGACAGCCTCAGGCGTCTCGAGCATCCTGAGGGCCTCCACCGTCGCGTGGACGATGTTGATCTGGTTGGACGAACCGAGCGACTTGCTCAGCACGTCGTGGATGCCGGCGCACTCCAGGACGGCGCGCACCGGACCACCGGCGATGACACCGGTACCAGGGGCGGCCGGACGAAGAAGGACCACACCAGCGGCCTTCTCACCCTGCACCGGGTGCGGGATCGTGCCCTGGATGCGGGGAACGCGGAAGAAGTGCTTCTTCGCTTCCTCGACACCCTTGGCGATCGCCGCGGGAACTTCCTTCGCCTTACCGTAGCCGACGCCGACCAGACCTTCACCGTCACCGACGATCACAAGGGCGGTGAAGCTGAAGCGACGACCACCCTTCACGACCTTGGCAACTCGGTTGATCGCGACGACCTTCTCGATGTAGGCGGTCTTGTCGGCGCTCTGGTTGCGACGGTCGTCGCGACCTCGGCGCTCGCCACCACGCTGTCCGCGCTGGGCTCCGCTCATCAGACTTTCCTCTTCTCTCGTTCGATCGTTGCGATCAGAAGGTCAGACCGGCCTCGCGCGCGCCATCGGCGAGCGCGGCGACACGGCCGTGGTACTTGTTGCCGGCACGGTCGAAGACGACGGTCTCCACCCCAGCGGCCTTGGCACGCGACGCAACCAGCTCGCCGACCTGCTTGGCCTTGGCGGTCTTGTCACCGGAGGCCGACCGCAGGTCGCCCTCGATGGTCGAAGCCGAGGCAAGCGTCTTGCCGGCCAGGTCGTCGACGACCTGGGCGGTGATGTGCTTGGCCGACCGGGTCACGACGAGGCGCGGGCGCTCCGGCGTACCCTCGATCTTCTTGCGACCGCGGGCCTGACGACGCAGGCGCGAGCGGACACGGGAAGCGGTGTGCTTGTTGTTCGACAGCGAGATGGCCATCACTTACCAGCCTTTCCGACCTTGCGGCGGATGTTCTCGCCGGCGTAACGAACGCCCTTGCCCTTGTAGGGCTCCGGCTTGCGCAGCTTGCGAATGTTGGCCGCAACCTCACCGACGAGCTGCTTGTCGATGCCGACGACACCGAGCTTGGTCGGACCGTCGGTGGTGAAGGTGATGCCCTCGGGCGCGTCGAAGACGATCGAGTGGGAGTAACCCAGCTGGAACTCCAGCTTGGTCGGGCCCTTCGACAGCACGCGGTAACCCACGCCGACGATCTCGAGCTTCTTCTCGTAGCCCTCGGTGACACCCAGGACCATGTTGTTGATCAGCGTGCGGGACAGACCGTGGAGGGCCTTGTTGTCCCGGCTGTCGTCGGGGCGCTTGACGTCGAGGACGCCACGGCCCTCATCGTCCTGGCCCTTCTCGACGGTGATCGGCTCGGCCACGGTGTGCGCCAGGGAGCCCTTGGGACCCTTGACACTCACGACCTGGCCGTCGATGGTGACGTCCACGCCGGCCGGAACCGGGACGGGGAGCTTGCCAATACGCGACATTTCTCTACTCTCCCTTCCCTGATTACCAGACGTAGGCGAGGACTTCCCCACCTACGCCCTTCTTGTTCGCCTGGCGGTCGGTCAGCAGACCCTGGCTCGTCGAGATGATCGCGACGCCGAGGCCGCCGAGCACCTTCGGGAGACCGGTGTGCTTCGCGTAGACACGCAGACCGGGCTTGCTGATGCGGCGTACGCCGGCAATCGAGCGCTCACGGTTGCGGCCGTACTTGAGGGTGATCGACAGGGTCTTGCCGACCTGGCCCTCGGTGGGCTCCAGCACCTCGTACTTGGTGATGTAGCCCTCCTGCTGGAGGATCTCAGCGACGCCCTGCTTCAGCTTGCTGTACGGCATCGAAACCGCATCGTGGTACGCCTGGTTGGCGTTACGCAGACGAGTGAGCATGTCTGCGATCGGGTCAGTCATCGTCATTGGCCGAACGGCCCTTTCTCGTAGTGGTTTCCTCACGACACAAAGTCATGAGGACCTTCAACGTCAGTGGTTGGAACGGTGATCGCTCACCAGGAGGACTTGGTGACGCCGGGCAGCTCGCCCCGGTGGGCCATCTCGCGCAGGCAGATACGGCACAGGCCGAACTTGCGGAACACGGCCTTCGGGCGGCCGCAGCGCTGGCAGCGGGTGTAACCGCGAACCGCAAACTTCGGCTTGCGGGCGGCCTTCACCTTGAGAGCGGTCTTCGCCATCTCAGTTCTCCTTGAACGGGAAGCCGAGCGCCTTGAGCAGCGCGCGACCCTGGTCGTCGTTGGTGGCAGTCGTCACGAGGGTGATGTCCATGCCCCGCGAGCGGTCGATCTTGTCCTGGTTGATCTCGTGGAACATGACCTGCTCGGTGAGACCGAAGGTGTAGTTGCCGTTGCCGTCGAACTGCTTGCCGTTGAGACCGCGGAAGTCCCTGATGCGGGGCAGCGCGAGCGAGAGCAGACGGTCGAGGAACTCCCACATGCGGTCGCCGCGCAGCGTGACGTGCGCACCGATCGGCATGCCCTCACGCAGCTTGAACTGCGCGATGGACTTCTTCGCCTTGTTGATCAGCGGCTTCTGGCCGGTGATCGCGGTCAGGTCGTTGACAGCGCCCTCGATCAGCTTGGAGTCGCGAGCAGCCTCGCCCACACCCATGTTGACGACGATCTTGGTCAGACCGGGGATCTGCATGACATTCGGGATCTCGAACTCGGCCTGCAGGGCCGGGGCGATCTCCTCGCGGTACTTCGTCTTGAGGCGCGGGGCCACAGCGGTGTCGGTCATGATCAGATGTCCTTACCGGTCTTGCGCGAGATGCGAACGCTGCGCTCGGCGGCGTACGTCGACCCGTCGGGGCGACGCTTCTGGACCGTCTCACGGCGGTAGCCGACGCGAACCGGCTCGCCACCCTCGAGCAGCTGGACGTTGGAAACGTGGATCGGGGCCTCGGTGTTCACGATGCCGCCGGTGGTGCCGGCGCGGCCGCCCTGGTCCTGGACCTTGGTGTGCTTCTTGACGAGGTTGATGCCCTCGACGATCACACGGTCCTCCTGGGTGAGGACAGCGATCACCTTGCCGGAGCCGCCCTTGTCCTTACCAGCGATCACCTTGACGGTGTCGCCCTTCTTGATGTGCGAGCGACCCATCACAGCACCTCCGGCGCAAGCGAGATGATCTTCATGAACTTCTTGTCGCGCAGCTCGCGGCCGACCGGGCCGAAGATGCGGGTGCCTCGCGGCTCGCCGTCGTTCTTGAGAATGACGGCGGCGTTCTCGTCGAAGCGGATGTACGAGCCGTCAGCGCGGCGGCGCTCCTTGACGGTGCGCACGATGACGGCCTTGACGACGTCACCCTTCTTCACGTTGCCACCGGGGATAGCGTCCTTGACGGTGGCGACGATGGTGTCGCCGATGCCGGCGTAGCGACGACCGGAACCACCGAGCACACGAATGCAAAGGATCTCCTTCGCACCAGTGTTGTCGGCGACCTTGAGTCGCGACTCCTGCTGGATCATTACTTCTCCTTGTCGAGCTGGTTCTCAACCGCATCCAGGGCGGTCGAGCCTTGCCGAACGTAATGGGATTTGATGGGCACAGGCCCAGCGAACAATGGTCGCTGGACCTGCGCCCTTTGGTCAATTTGGCGACGTTTGTCGCCAGCCGGATCCGTCTCTTACGAGACGAGGATCACTTGGCGCGCTCGACGACCTCGACGAGGCGCCACCGCTTGGTGGCGGACAGCGGCCGGGTCTCCATGACCAGGACGCGGTCGCCGATGCCGGCGGTGTTCTGCTCGTCGTGAGCCTTGAGCTTGCTGCTACGGCGCATGACCTTGCCGTAGAGCGGGTGCTTCACGCGGTCCTCGACCTCGACGACGATGGTCTTGTCCATCTTGTCGCTGACGACGAGGCCCTCGCGCACCTTGCGCGTGTTGCGCTCGGTGCCCTCAGTGGTGGTCTCAGCCATCTCAGGCCTCCTCAGTGGTCTCGGCACCCGGGGCCACGCGGATGCCGAGCTCGCGCTCACGCACCACGGTGTAGATCCGGGCGATGTCCTTCTTGACGGTGCGGAGCCGACCGTGGCTCTCCAGCTGGCCGGTGGCCGCCTGGAACCGGAGGTTGAACAGCTCCTCCTTCGCCTCGCGCAGCTTCGCCTCGAGGTCGACGTCGGTGAGCTCGTCCAGCTCGAACGTCTGCAGGGAGTTAGCCATCAGAACTCACCAGCCTCTCGCGTGATGAAACGGCACTTCATGGGCAGCTTGTGGATCGCGCGGCGCATCGCCTCGCGGGCCGTGGTCTCGTCGACACCGGAGAGCTCGAACATCACGCGGCCCGGCTTGACGTTGGCAACCCACCACTCGGGCGAACCCTTACCGGAACCCATGCGGGTCTCGGCCGGCTTCTTGGTCAGCGGGACGTCGGGGTAGATGTTGATCCACACCTTGCCGCCTCGCTTGATGTGACGAGTCATCGCGATACGCGCTGCCTCGATCTGGCGGTTGGTCACGTAGTGACCCTCGATCGCCTGGATGCCGTACTCACCAAACGCAAGCTTCGTGCCACCCTTGGCCACGCCTGTGCGCTTCGGGTGGTGCTGCTTGCGGTGCTTGACTCGACGGGGCATCAGCATGGGTCAGCCCTCCTGGGTCGTGGTCTCGGCGGCGGGAGCCTCAGCGGCAGCCGGCGCCTCAGTCTTCGCCGCGCGGTCAGCGCGGTTCGGGCGGTCACCACGGGAGCCACGCGACGGACGGTCGCCGCCACGGCCACCACGGCCGCCGCGCTCGCCACCGCGACCCGGGACGCCCGCACGGGCGGCCTGGGCGGCCTGACGCTCGGCACGCGAGCCGGAGACCTCACCCTTGTAGATCCAGACCTTCACGCCGATGCGGCCGAAGGTCGTGCGGGCCTCGTAGAAGCCGTAGTCGATGTCCGCGCGAAGGGTGTGCAGCGGCACGCGACCCTCGCGGTAGAACTCGGTACGCGACATCTCGGCGCCGTTCAGACGACCCGAGCACTGGATCCGGATGCCCTTGGCACCGGAGCGCATGGTGGTCTGCATGGCCTTACGCATCGCGCGACGGAACTGCACGCGACCGCTGAGCTGCTCGGCAACACCCTGGGCGACCAGCTGAGCGTCGACCTCGGGGTTCTTAACCTCGAGGATGTTCAGCTGAACCTGCTTGCCGGTGAGCTTCTCCAGCTCGGTGCGGAGGCGGTCGGCCTCGGCGCCGCGGCGACCGATGACGATGCCGGGACGCGCGGTGTGGATGTCCACACGGACGCGGTCACGGGTGCGCTCGATCTCGACCTTGGCGATGCCGGCCCGCTCCATGCCCTTGCTGAGCAGCTTGCGGATCTTGACGTCCTCGCCGACGTACTCCTTGTACTGCTTGTCGGCGTACCAACGCGACTTGTGGTCGGTCGAGATGCCCAGGCGGAAGCCGTTCGGGTTGATCTTCTGACCCATTACTTCTTACCGCCCTTCTCGACGACGTCGGCCGGCTGCACGACCAGGGTGATGTGCGAGGTCCGCTTGTTGATGCGGGTCGCACGACCCTGGGCGCGGGGGCGCCAGCGCTTCATGGTCGGACCTTCGTCGACCATGGCGACCGAGACGACGAGGTCGTCACGGTCCAGACCCTCGGTCGACACCGCGTTGGCGATGGCGCTCTCGAGAACCTTGTAAACAGTCTCGGAGGCTGCCTGCGGCGCGAACTGCAGCAGGGACAGAGCCTCGTCGACGGGCAGGCCGCGGACCAGGTCGACGACGCGGCGTGCCTTCAGCGGGGTGATCCGCACGAAGCGGGCACTCGCGAAGGCACCCGGCTGGTCGCCGAGCAGGGAGTCGCGGCGGGCGCTGATGCGCTGCCGTTCGGTGGTGGTCATCGACGGCGTCCCTTCCGGTCGTCCTTGATGTGACCCTTGAACGTGCGGGTCGGGGCGAACTCGCCCAGCTTGTGACCGACCATCGAGTCGGACACGAAGACCGGGACGTGCTTGCGACCGTCGTGCACCGCGATGGTGTGACCGATCATCTCGGGCACGATCATCGAGCGGCGCGACCAGGTCTTGATCACGTTGTGGGTGCCCTTCTCGTTCTCGGCGTCCACCTTCTTCTGAAGGTGGTCGTCGATGAAGGGGCCCTTCTTCAGGCTGCGAGGCATTGCTTACTTCCTACCCTTCCCGCTCTTACGGCGGCGGATGATCTGCGAGTCAGAGGCCTTGCGCTTACGCGTACGGCCCTCGGGCTTACCCCAGGGGCTGACCGGGTGACGGCCACCAGAGGTCTTACCCTCACCACCACCGTGCGGGTGGTCGACCGGGTTCATGACGACACCGCGGACGGTCGGGCGAACGCCCTTCCACCGCATACGGCCGGCCTTACCCCAGTTGATGTTGGACTGCTCGGCGTTGCCGACCTCACCGACGGTGGCGCGGCAGCGCACGTCGACGAAGCGCATCTCACCCGAAGGCATACGCAGCGTGGCCTTGGAGCCCTCACGAGCGACCAGCTGGGCGCTCATGCCGGCGGAGCGGGCGATCTTCGCGCCGCCACCCGGACGCAGCTCAACAGCGTGGATGGTGGTACCAACCGGGATGTTGCGCAGCGGGAGGTTGTTGCCGGGCTTGATGTCGGCGGTGGGACCGGACTCCACGACGGTGCCCTGGCTCACGCCGACGGGCGCGAGGATGTAGCGCTTCTCGCCGTCGAAGTAGTGCAGCAGGGCGATACGGGCGGTGCGGTTCGGGTCGTACTCGATGTGAGCGACCTTGGCCGGCACGCCGTCCTTGTCGTAGCGACGGAAGTCGATGATCCGGTAGGCCCGCTTGTGGCCACCACCCTTGTGGCGGGTGGTGATACGGCCCTGGTTGTTGCGGCCGCCCTTCTTGGGAAGGGGCACCGTCAGCGACTTCTCCGGCGTGGTCCGAGTGATCTCGGCGAAGTCGGCCACCGACGAGCCACGACGGCCCGGGGTGGTCGGCTTGTACTTACGAATAGCCATGTTCAGTCAGTCCTTCTCACGCGCCGAAGATGTCGATGCGGTCGCCCTCAGCCAGGGAGACGATCGCGCGCTTGGTGTCGGGGCGCTTGCCCAGGCCGTAACGCGTACGACGGGCCTTGCCCTTGCGGTTGATCGTGTTGACCGAGGTCACCTTGACGTCGAACACCTTCTCGACCGCGATCTTGATCTCGGTCTTGTTCGCGTCGGGGCGAACGATGAAGGTGTACTTGTTCTGGTCGAGGAGGCCGTAGCTCTTCTCGGAGACCACCGGCGCGATCAGGATGTCGCGGGGGTCGTAGTGCAGCGTGCTCACTTGTCGGCCTCCTTCTTCTTGCCGGCCTCAACGAAACCAGCCGCGATAGCGTCCTCGGCGGACTTGAAGTAGAACTCCGCCTTGGTGGACTCGTACCAACGGCCGCCCGGGGCGTGGAACTTCTTGTCCTTGCCCTTGACGTTGCCCTTGATGTCGAAGCCCTCGGGAGCCGAGCCGTCCTCGAGCGGCGCGACAGCGCCCTCGGGGAGGTCGATCTCCTTGGCGGGCTCGACAGCAGCCTCCTTGATCGCGTCCTTCTCGACCTCACCGATGGTGACGGTCTCCTTGGCGGCGACGACCGGCTTGCCCGAGATGAAGACCTCGAAGGCCGGCTTGGAGAAGACAACGTCGTCGGAGACGAGGACGTCGTAGGTGTTGAGCTGGTCGGCCCAGAGCAGGTGCACCTCAGGGGCGTTGCGCAGGCTCAGTGCGGCGACGGACTCGGAGCGGTCCAGGACGACGAGGTAACGCTTGACGTCCGAGATCGCCTTGAGGGCGGTCAGCGCGGTCTTGGTCGAGGGCGCCTCGAGGGTGAACTCGGCCACGTGGATCTGGCCGGCACGAGCCCGGTCGGAGAGGGCACCGCGGAGGGCGGCAGCCTTCATCTTCTTGGGGGTGCGCTGGCTGTAGTCACGCGGCTGCGGGCCGTGGACGGTGCCACCACCGGCGAACTGCGGCGCGCGGGTCGAACCCTGGCGGGCGCGACCGGTGCCCTTCTGCTTGTAGGGCTTGCGTCCACCGCCGCGGACCTCGCCGCGGGTCTTGGTGGAGTGCGTGCCCTGGCGCGCAGCGGCCTGCTGCGCGACGACGACCTGGTGGATCAGCGGGATGTTGACCTCAACATCGAAGATCTCAGCCGGGAAGTCGACCTTGACAGTCTTGATAGCCATGATCAGGCCTCCAGCTTCTTAGCAGCCGAGCGGAGGACCACGAGGCCACCCTTGGGGCCAGGAATGGCGCCCTTGACCAGGATGAGGCCCTTCTCGGTGTCGACGGCGTGCACGGTCAGGTTCTGGGTGGTGACGGTGTCAGTACCCATGTGACCGGCCATGCGGACGCCCTTGAAGACGCGACCCGGGGTGGCGCAAGCGCCGATCGATCCCGGCTTGCGGTGGTTGCGGTGAGCACCGTGGGAGGCACCGACACCGTGGAAGCCGTGACGCTTCATGACACCAGCGAAACCCTTGCCCTTCGAGGTGCCCGTCACGTCGATCTCCTCGCCGATGGCGAAGGTGTCGACGGGGAGCTCCTGGCCGGCGGAGTACGACGCGGCGTCGGCGGTGCGGATCTCGGCCAGGTGGCGGCGCGGCGTGGTGCCGGCCTTCTCGAACTGGCCGGCGCCCGGCTTGTTCACCTTGCGGCCGTCGATCTCGCCGTAGCCGATCTGCACGGCGTTGTAGCCGTCAGCCTCGGGGGTGCGGACCTGGGTCACGACGTTGGTGTTCGCCGCGATGACGGTCACGGGGACGACGACGTTGTTCTCGTCCCACAGCTGGGTCATGCCGAGCTTGGTGCCCAGGAGACCCTTCACGTTGCGTTCGATCGTCATGTCGTCAACCTCAGAGCTTGATCTCGATGTCGACACCAGCAGGCAGGTCGAGCCGCATGAGGGAGTCAACAGTCTTCGGGGTCGGGTCGATGATGTCGATGAGGCGCTTGTGGGTGCGCATCTCGAAGTGCTCGCGCGAGTCCTTGTACTTGTGGGGCGAGCGGATGACGCAGTACACGTTCTTCTCGGTCGGCAGCGGCACCGGGCCGGCGACCTTGGCACCCGTACGGGTGACCGTGTCCACGATCTTTCGCGCCGAGGTGTCGATCACCTCGTGGTCATAGGCCTTGAGCCTGATGCGGATCTTCTGTCCCGCCATCTGTCTCTCTCGTCCTTCTTGGTCAGCGTGCCGCGTGCTACAGGCTTCCTCCGGCTGAGTCGGCCCGGTTGCTCACCTCTGGCTCCGACCCCCGCGGTCGGGCGTGTCGCTTATTTTCCACAAGCGAACGCCGAGTTCTCGACGGGACTTTCACCATCAGCTTCACTGGAACCACGCCTTCGGGATGGGCACACGGCGACCACAGACCACATCCGGACAGGCTGATCAGCCTGCTCAGGTGACGCGATTCAGTAGTCAAGGTGTGCGCACCCCAGCGAACGTTCACTGGAGCAACCAGAGAATCTTGTCACGCGTACGCAGGTGGCTCCAAATCAACGGTGTCGTCTGGGTCGCTCTGAGAGGATGCCCCCAACCGAGCGAGTTCGCCGGTCGTCGCGACGAGGAGCATCCAGATGTCAGGAGTGTGGCCACCCCCACCGGGTGAGCAACCTCAACAGGGCGCGGCGAACCCGTCGACCCCACCCCCGCCGGGCCAGCCGGTGCACTCCCAGCCGGTGCAGGCCCAACCGGTGCAACCGGCGTGGGCCCAGCCGCTGCCACCGGCCCACAAGCCGGGAGCGATCCCGCTGCGCCCGCTGGGCCTCGGCGACATGCTCGACGGCGCCTTCCGGCTCGTACGCTTCAACCCCGGCGCCACGGTCGGCGCCTCGGTCCTCGTGGCGGCGGTCGCGATGGCCATCCCGCTGGGCGTGACCGCGGCGATGACCTTCACGGGCGACAGCCTGGAGTGGTTCGGGACCAGCATCGAGGACCCCGATTACTCGCCCGGCGGCTCCGAGATCATCGGCATGCTGGTGGCCTTCGGCTCCTTCTTCCTCGGCTCGGTCCTGCAGGCGATCGGCGCGATCCTGGTGGCCGGGATGATCTCCCACGTCGCCCATGCCGCCGCGATCGGCCGCAAGCTCACTCTCGGCCAGGCGTGGGCGGCGACCCACGGCAAGCGCTGGCGGCTGATCGGGCTGGCGCTACTGAGCGGGGTGGTCTTCACCCTGGTCCTGGCGATCGCGGCGACTCCCGTGGTGGTGCTCGCGCTCGTCGTCGACAGCCCCGTCCCGGCCATCCTGGTCGGCGTCCTGATGTTCCTGCTGTTGATCGTGGCCACCCTCTTCATGGCGGTGCGGCTCTACCTGCTCGCGGTGCCGGCACTGATGCTCGAGCGCACCGGTGTCTTCGGCGCCATCGGGCGGGCCTGGCAGCTGTCGGCGAGACAGTTCTGGCGGCTCTTCGGGATCTGGCTGCTGGCCGGCATCATCGTCGGCTTCGCCTCCCAGATCATCGCCTTCCCGATCAGCCTGGTCGCCAGCGTCGTGGGCATCGTCCAGCCGGACCTCTACTTCCTCGCGACGATCGCTGGCAGCGCCGTCTCCACCGTGGTCTCCGCTGCGATCGTGACCCCGTTCAGCGGTGCGGTGACCAACCTGCAGTATCTCGACCAGCGCATCCGCAAGGAGTCCTACGAGGTCGAGCTGATGGAGCAGGCCGGGCTGCTGAGCAGATGATCCTCCTCCAACGGACCCCTCCTCTGACGCCGACGCCCGAGGAGGGTCGCTCCTGGCTTCGGCGCGAGCTGGCCGGGCCGGAATACCACGACCTCGACCTCATCGAGCGGATCCTGCGCTGGATCGAGCGCACCCTGTCCGACGGCCTGCCGTCGATCGGCGACGTGCCCTGGGCCCAGACCGTCGCCGCGATGGTCGTCTTCGCCGCGCTCCTGGTCGGGATCGGCCTGCTGGTCTCGCGGGCCCGGCGCAGCCCCCGGGTCGCCCGCGACCGCAACGGGGACGTCCTCACCGACGAGTCGCTCTCCGCGGCCGCGCTCCGGGCGCGGGCCGAGGCTGCGTACGCCTCGGGGGATCACGGCGCTGCGGTGATCGACGGGTTCCGGGCCCTGGCCAGACGACAGGTCGAGCGTGGCCGGCTCGCGGAGGATCCTGGGCTGACCGCCGCCGAGGTCGCCGCGAGCCTGGAGCGGGAGATGTCGCTCGAGGGCCGCGCCGGGCAGGCCGCGGAGCTGTTCAACGAGGTGCTCTACGGCGACCATCCCGCCACGCGCGAGCAGGCCGAGGGCGTACTCGCTCTCGAGCAGGAGCTGGCGGTGGCGCGATGAGCACGCAGGCCCCGGCCCCGGCGGGCTCGACCGTCGGACGATTGGGCTGGTTCCGACGGAACCGACCGCTCCTGATCGTCGCGCTGGCCTTCATGATCGCGGTCGTGCTGGCCTACGTCGCGACGCCGAAGGGCGGGGAGTCCTTTGCCGCCTACGACCCCGAGAGCCCCGACCCCGACGGCACCCGGGCGCTGGTCCAGGTGCTCGAGGACCACGGGGTCGAGGTCGAAATCGTCCGCTCGTCGAAGCGCCTGGAGAGCACCGAGATCGGGCGGGACACGACGGTCTTCGTGACCGGCACCGACGCGCTCGGCGAGGACACCGCCTCCCGGCTGCGCGAGCGCACCGACGATGCCGCCGCGCTGATCCTGGCCGAGCCCGCCCCGTACGTGTCGGCGATGCTCGGCATCCCCTACGCGGTCGCCCAGACGCCCGAGAAGGTCGAGGCGGGCTGCGACGACCCACGCTGGGAAGGGCTCAGCATCCAGGCCGATGCGGTCACCGCGTACGACACCGGCTCCTGCTTCCCGCACGAGGGCGGCGCGGTGCTGGCGCCCGCGGAGGGGCTCACCGTCTGGGGTGCGCCGCAGGTGCTGACCAACGACCAGATCCTGCGGGCGGACAACGCGGCGGTGGCGCTGCGGCTGCTGGGCGAGAACGACCACCTGGTCTGGTACGTCCCCTCCTTCGAGGACCTCGCGCCCGACGAGGCCCACTCCCCCAGCTCGTTGCTGCCGCGCTGGATCAAGCCGGCCCTGTGGCTCCTGCTGCTCGCCGTCATCGCATTCGCCATCGCCCGCGGCCGGCGGCTGGGTCCGCTGGCGGTCGAGCCGCTGCCGGTCCATGTCCGAGCCGGGGAGACGACGCGCAGCCTGGGCCGGCTCTACCGCCGTTCCGGAGACCGCACGCATGCCGCGACGACGCTGCGGCACGCCGCCCGCACCCGCCTCGCCCGGAGACTGCGGCTGGGGCGCGATGCCACCCCGGAGGCCGTCGTACGCGCCGTCATCCAGCGCACCGGACGACCCGATCTCGAGGTCTCCGCGCTGCTCACCGATGCCCCGATCGAGAACGACCAAGACCTGATCACGCTGGCCAACGCGCTGGCTGCCCTTGAGGAAGAGGTACGACACCCATGACCCAATCCGAGACCATCGCCAACGTGTCGCCCGACGGCGCACGGGAGCGGCTCACCGCGGTCCGGGCCGAGGTCGCCAAGGCGGTCGTCGGGCAGGATGCCGCGGTCTCCGGGCTGCTGGTCGCGCTGGTGTGCGGCGGCCACGTGCTCATGGAGGGCGTACCCGGCACCGCCAAGACCCTGCTGGTCCGGTCGCTGTCGGCGGCACTCTCGGTGGAGACCCGCCGGGTGCAGTTCACCCCCGACCTGATGCCCGGTGACATCACCGGGTCGATGGTGGTCGAGTCCTCCCACGGCGAGCTCACCTTCCGGGAGGGGCCGGTCTTCACCAACCTTCTCCTCGCCGACGAGATCAACCGCACCCCTCCGAAGACACAGTCGGCGCTGCTCGAGGCGATGGAGGAGGGTCAGGTCTCGGTCGACGGGGTCACCCGCCCATTGCCGCGCCCGTTCCTGGTGGCCGCGACCCAGAACCCGATCGAGTACGAGGGCGTCTACCCGCTCCCCGAGGCCCAGCTGGACCGGTTCCTGCTGAAGGTCGTCCTCCCGGTGCCGTCGCGCTCCGACGAGGTGCAGATCCTCAACCGCCACGCCTCCGGCTTCGACCCGCGCGACGTCGCCGGTGCCGGGGTCACCGCGGTCGCCTCGGGCGCCGACATCGAGGCCGCCCGGCAGCACGTCTCGACGGTCCAGGTCTCCCCCGAGGTCACCGGCTACATCGTCGACATCGCCCGGGCGACTCGCGAGTCCCCGTCGCTGTCGGCCGGGGTGTCCCCGCGAGGCGCCACCGCGCTGCTCCGCTCGGCGCGTGCCTGGGCCTGGCTCGCCGGCCGCGACTTCGTGACTCCCGACGACGTGAAGTCGCTCGCCCACGCCACCCTCGCCCACCGCCTGGCCCTGCGCCCCGAGGCCGAGCTAGAGGGTGTCCAGGTCTCCCAGGTCCTCTCCTCCGCCATCGGCGCCGTCCCCGTCCCCCGATGACCACCCCCAGCCGAGACGTCACTACTGCAGGCCGAGACGTCAGTTCTGCAGATCGAGATGTCAGTTCTGCAGATCGAGACGTCAGCGATGGCGTCGGCTCGAGGCCGCGCTGATGGCGATCACCTGGCGCGTCCCACTGCTCATGCTGGCCGGCATCGTCCCTGTCGTGCTACGCCCGGCCGCGAGCACGGCGGCGGTATGGATCCTGCTCGTGGTGGTGCTTGCGCTCCTCGATGTGTTCCTGGCGCCCAAGCCGACGACCCTGGAGATCAGCAGGGTTCCGCTCGGCGGGATCAGGCTGGGCGAGTCGACGACGTCAGAGCTGATGGTCCGCTCCCCCGCCCGCGGCTTCCGGGCGCTGGTGCGCGATGCCTGGCAGCCCACCGCCGGCGCCGGTCACAACCGGCATCGGATCCGCCTCGGTCGCGGCGACAGCACCCGGCTGCGTACGCCGCTGCAGCCGAGGCGCCGCGGAGATCTGCGGGCGTTGGGCGTGACGGTGAGGGCGTACGGGCCCTTGGGTCTGGGCGCCCGGCAGCGCACGATCCCGGTGGAGGGCTCGGTGCGGGTGCTGCCCGCCTTCGAGTCGCGCAAGCACCTGCCCTCGCGGCTTCAGCGTCTGCGCGAGCTCGACGGCCGGGCCGCGGTCCGGGTGCGCGGGCAGGGGACGGAGTTCGACTCGCTGCGGGAGTACGTCCGCGGCGACGACGTACGCTCCATCGACTGGCGCACCACCGCCCGCTCCCGCACCGTCGTGGTCCGCACCTGGCAGCCGGAGCGGGACCGGCGCGTGGTGCTGGTGCTCGACACCTCCCGCACCTCGGCCGGCCGGATCGAGGGCGCCGGCGGAGGGGTGCCACGGCTCGACTCCGCGATGGATGCCGGGCTCCTGCTCGCCGCCATCGCCTCGCGGGCAGGCGACCGGATCGACTTCATCGCCGGCGACCTGCGCGTACGCTCCCGGGTCCGCCTCGCTGGCCAGCGCGACGTCACCCAGCGGCTGCAGGAGACGATGGCCGACCTCGAGCCGGTCATCGCCGAAGCCGACTGGTCCAACCTCGCCGGCGCCGTCGCCGGCCTCGGCCGCCACCGCGCGCTCGTGGTGCTGCTCACGCCCCTCGATCCGCACGCGATCGAGGAGTCGCTCCTCCCCGTACTTCCGGTCCTGACCCAGCACCACCGTGTCGTCATCGCCTCCGTCCGCGACCCCGAACTCGAGGCCACCGCCGCCTCCCGCGAAACCCTCGAGGACGTCTACGCCGCGGCCGCCGCCGAGCAGACCCTCCGCCGCCGCGACCACACCGCCGCCATGCTCCGCGCTCTCGGCGTCGACATCGTCGACGCCGACGCCGAGTCCCTCCCGCCCGCTCTCGCCGACCACTACCTGCAGCTCAAGGCCACCGGCCAGCTCTAAGCCTGGGTGGCGACGCGGTCCTCGAGCAGACGGTCGTCGATGTCGCCGGTCTCGCCGTGGGAGGCGGCGGCGCGGCCGACGATGAAGACGTACGCGAAGAAGGCGAGCTCGGCGAGGATGCCGATGCCGACGCGGGCCCAGGTGGGTAGGGGCGAGGGGGTGACGAAGGCTTCGATGATGCCGGAGATCAGGAGCACGACGATGAGGCCGAGGGCGATGCCGGCGGCGGTGCGGCCCTCACGGGCCATCGACTGCCCGCGGGTCAGCGAGCCAGGGTCGATCCAGGACCAGAAGATCCGCAGGCCGACGGCGCCGGCGACGAAGACGGCGGTCAGCTCCAGCAGGCCGTGAGGAAGGATCAGGCCCCAGAAGAGGCCACCGCGGTCGTGGCGGTGCATCAGGGTGCCGAGGATCGCCAGGTTGGAGATGTTCTGGAACATCGAGTAGATCACCGGCAGCCCGAGCACACCCAGGGCGATGCAGATGAACGAGACCCAGACGTTGTTGACCCAGACCTGGGTGGCGAACGACGAGGCCGCGTGCTCGCTGTAGTAGCCCTCGATGTCGTGCTCGACCAGCTGCTTGACCTGCTCCGGGCCGAGCAACGACTGCTCGACCTCCGGGTGGCGCAGCAGCCACCAGATCATGACCGCGGTGACCAGGACGTTGGCCACCATCATCCCCAGCCACCACCAGCGCAGCCGGTAGAGCGCGGCCGGGAACCGATGGGTGAAGAACCGCAGGAAACCCGACCAGGTGCTCGTGCGGGTGCCGGTGGTGCGGTTGCGGGCAGCGGCCAGCAGCACCGAGAGATGCTGGACGGCCGTCGGGTCGGGGGCGTTGCTTCGTACGACCGAGAGCTGGGTGCTCACCCGCTGATAGAGCTCGACCAGCTCGTCGGCCTGGGCGCCGTTCAGCCGTCGCTCGGCCAGCAGCTGCTCGAGCCTGGTCCGGTCGGCGGCGGTAGCGGCCAGATACGCGTCGAGATCCACGCCCGCAGCGTACGCTGACCGCCATGACCTCCGCGCCGCAATCGCCCGAGCGACGCCCCCAGGAGCAACGCCCCCAAGAACGGGAACTGCTCACCGACGACGACCTGATCACCGGAGACGCGGTCGCCCTCGACCTGCCGGCCGCCGGGCTGGGGATGCGGCTGCTGTCGGGCCTCATCGACGTGCTCGTGGTGATGGCGCTGCTGATCGTGACGCTGTTCGTCTTCATGACCGCCGCTCCCGCGACCGACGAGGCCCTGGCCTGGGCCGCCTACATCGCGGCCACTGCCTCGGTCCTCGTGGTCTTCCCGACGACCATCGAGACGCTCACCCGCGGCCGCTCGCTCGGCAAGCTCGCGCTCGGTCTCCGTACGGTGCGCGACGACGGCGGGGCGATCAGCTTCCACCATGCGTTCGTACGTGCCCTGATCGGCGTCGTCGAGATCTACGCCACCAGCGGCGCCGCCGCGTTCCTCACCGCGATGATCCACCCCCGCGGCAAGCGGCTGGGCGACATCGCGGCCGGGACGTACGTCATCCGCGTGCGGGTGCCGCTGCGTCCCCCGGCACCGATCCAGATGCCCCCGGGGCTCGCCGCTTGGGCCTCCCGCGCGGACGTCGCCACCATCCCGGTCGGCCTGTCCCTGGCGGTGCGGCGGTTCCTCTCCGGCGAGGTCGGCACCTACACCGACCCGGTCCGCCGCCACGCTCTCGCCGAGCGCCTGGCGACCCACATGCAGGCGTACGTCGCCCCTGGCCCACCTCCGGGAACCCCGCCCGAGGCCTACCTGGCTGCCGTGCTCGCCACCCGCCGCGATCGAGACGCGGCGCGGCTCGCCCGCGACGAGGAGCTCCGGTCGCGGCTCACTGCACGCTAGGACGTCTTGAGACGCTTGGCGCTCAGCCCGACCGCCTTCAGCTCCAGCTCGGCCAGCCTCGCCACCACATCGGCGTCGCCGTCCCGCCAGGCCCCGACCGGGTCGTCGCTGATCTTGACCAGCTTGTGCAGCGGCTGGGTCGCCATCGCGCGCAGCGCCACCAGATCGGCGCCGGTGCCGGCCTCCAGGAACCGCTGGGTCGAGGTCGCGTTGCGGATGAACCGCCACCGCAGCGGCACGTAGATCATCAGCCACATCAGCACCGGGATGAGCACTACCGCGATCGCCAGCCCGATCGCGATGCTGGAGACGGCCTCGACCTGCGCCTCTC
Source organism: Nocardioides sp. YIM B13467 (assembly GCF_042788075.1). Classification (NCBI taxonomy): domain Bacteria; kingdom Bacillati; phylum Actinomycetota; class Actinomycetes; order Propionibacteriales; family Nocardioidaceae; genus Nocardioides; species Nocardioides sp. YIM B13467. The sequence goes on along the minus strand of NZ_JBHZPJ010000020.1, from coordinate 18,497 downwards.
CCGCCGCACGGAGCTGGTCGGCAGCCTTCGCGGCGCCCTCGAACGGGACCGCGATGCCGTCCTTGACCAGCGGCAGGTCATCGACCTTGCCAGCCGCCTCGAGCAACTTCGCGGAGAGTGAGGTGCCGGCGTCGTCCATCTTCTCGCCGGGCACGGCGAGCGCCGAGACCATCTCGTGGACGAATCTGCCGAGAAGGACCCACCCGGCGATCCACGCCACCGTCAGCAGGTCGGCGAGCAGCTGGGCGGCGAGGCGTGGGGGCCGGTCGGCGTACAACTTCATGCCGCTGATCTTCGCGGTTCCGCGCCTACAGATCAGTCACGACACGGGTAGTTCGGGTCAACGCCGGTAGAGCAGGTCGGTGATGACCCGGTCCTTGGCCAGTCCCTTGCGCTCGAACTTGGTCACCGGGCGCTCGTCCCAACGCTCGACGACACCACCGCTCAGCAGCGGCTCGGCGTCGAGCACCTCGACCATCTGCTCGGCGTACTCGACCCAGTCGGTCGCCAGTCGCCAGGTCCCGCCGGGCGCGAGCCGCTCCGCGATCATCCGCGCGTTGGCAGGCGTCACCAGGCGCCGCTTGTGGTGGCGGGTCTTGTGCCACGGGTCGGGGAAGAACGTCCAGATCTCGCTGACCGAACCCGGCTCGACCAGATTCTCGAGCGTCCAGAGCGCGTCGACGCTGCAGAACCGTACGTTCGTCGCGCCCGCGGCGCCCACCCGGGCGAGGCTCTCCGCGACCCCGGGCCGCCACACCTCCAGCGCCAGGATGTTGGCCTCGGGACGGTTTGCCGCCAGCACCGCGGTCGCCTCTCCCACGCCGCCGCCGATGTCGACGATCAGCGGACCCTTGCGACCGAACCAGGTCTCCAACGAGAACCCGGGCTCGTCGACCGCCTCGTCCGGGATCACCCACTCCGCTGCGTACGCGTCCCATGCCCGCTGCTGCTTGGCGTCCAGGCGGCTGCCGCGTCGGGTGTAGGTGAGGACTTCACGGACGGTACGGCCGTCGTCCAGGAGCTTTTGGTGGGGTCTTGCGGGGCGTACTGGGTGGTTTGGCTCTGTCATCTCTTCTTGCCTTGGTCTCGTGGCGCGCCGACGCGGCGCAATCCGGTCCTCGCTTCGCTCCGGTCCGTTTGCGCCGAGTCAGCGCTTTCCTAAGCAGCAAGGAGCATCTGACCAACGCGAAGGACCCCCTTCGCCTTTCGGCTCCGGGGGCCCTCCACGTTGGTCAGACGATCACTTGATGATCTTCGTGACCCGACCCGCGCCGACGGTGCGACCGCCCTCACGGATAGCGAACTTCAGACCCTCGTCCATCGCGATGGGCTGGATGAGCTCGACCGACATCTCGGTGTTGTCACCCGGCATGACCATCTCGGTGCCCTCGGGGAGGGTCACAACGCCGGTCACGTCCGTGGTCCGGAAGTAGAACTGCGGACGGTAGTTGTTGAAGAACGGGGTGTGACGGCCACCCTCCTCCTTCGAGAGGATGTAGACAGAGCCCTCGAAGTTGGTGTGGGGGGTCGTGGTGCCCGGCTTGATGACAACCATGCCGCGCTCGACGTCCTCGCGCTTGGTGCCACGGAGCAGCAGCCCGACGTTCTCGCCGGCCTGGCCCTCGTCGAGCAGCTTGCGGAACATCTCGACGCCGGTGACGGTCGACTTCTGCGAGGTCTCGCGGATGCCGACGATCTCGACCTCCTCACCGACCTTGACGATGCCGCGCTCGATACGACCGGTGATGACGGTGCCACGACCGGTGATCGTGAAGACGTCCTCAACGGGCATCAGGAACGGCTTGTCGGTCTCACGAGCCGGGGTCGGGATGTAGTCGTCGACGGCCTGCATGAGCTCGGCAACCGAGTCCATCCACTTCTGCTCGCCCTGCAGGGCGGGGTAAGCGGCAACGCGCACGACCGGGAGGTCGTCACCCGGGAACTCGTACTCGCTGAGGAGCTCGCGCACCTCCATCTCGACGAGCTCGATGAGCTCCTCGTCGTCGACCATGTCGCACTTGTTGAGCGCGACGACGATCGACGGCACGCCGACCTGGCGGGCCAGGAGCACGTGCTCCTTGGTCTGCGGCATCGGGCCGTCGGTGGCGGCGACCACGAGGATCGCGCCGTCCATCTGCGCGGCACCCGTGATCATGTTCTTGATGTAGTCCGCGTGACCCGGGCAGTCGACGTGAGCGTAGTGACGCGACTCGGTCTGGTACTCGATGTGCGCGATCGAGATCGTGATCCCGCGCTGGCGCTCCTCGGGGGCCTTGTCGATGTCCTCGAACGCGAACTCCGGGTTCAGGTCCGGGTACTTCGCGTGCAGCACCTTCGAGATCGCCGCGGTAAGGGTCGTCTTACCGTGGTCGATGTGACCGATGGTGCCGATGTTGACGTGCGGCTTGTTCCGCTCGAACTTCGCCTTAGCCACTGTGGGCTCCTCCTGGTGTGATTTTCTTACTGACTCGTACTGAGTGGTGTTGCTGCCGAAGTCCCTGGACGGGCGACCCGAAGGTCACTCGCCACGGGCCTTCTTGATGATCTCGTCGGCGACGTTCGTGGGAACCTCGGCGTACGAGTCGAACTCCATCGAGTACGACGCCTGACCGCTGGTCTTGGACCGCAGGTCACCGACGTACCCGAACATCTCTGAGAGCGGGACGAGAGCCTGGACGACCATGTCGCCGTGGCGCTCCTCCTGCGAAGACACCTGGCCGCGGCGGGAGTTGATGTCGCCGATGACGGTGCCGAGGTAGGTATCGGGGGTCGTCACCTCTACCGCGAACATCGGCTCCAGCAGGACGGCCTTCGCCATCCGCGCGGCCTCCTTGAAGGCCTGGTTGCCGGCGATCTTGAAGGCGAGCTCGGAGGAGTCGACGTCGTGGTAGGCGCCGTCCTCGAGCGAGACCTTCACATCGACCATGGGGAAGCCGGCGAGGATGCCGAACTCCATGGCGTCCTGAGCACCCTGGTCGACCGAAGGGATGTATTCCTTCGGCACGCGACCACCGGTGACGTTGTTGACGAACTCGTAGCCCGCACCGAGGCCGGTCTCCTCGTCGATGTTGGGCTCGACGGAGATGACGACCTTCGCGAACTGACCCGAACCACCGGTCTGCTTCTTGTGGGTGTAGCTGTGGTTCTGGACCTTCTTGCGAAGCGTCTCGCGGTAGGCGACCTGCGGCTTGCCGACGGTGGCCTCGACCTTGAACTCGCGCTTCATCCGGTCGACGAAGACCTCCAGGTGGAGCTCGCCCATACCGGCGATGATCGTCTGGCCGGTCTGCTCGTCGGACTTGACCGTGAAGGTCGGGTCCTCCTCGGTGAGGCGCTGGATCGCGGTGCCGAGCTTCTGCTGGTCGCTCTTCGTCTTCGGCTCGATGGCGACCTCGATCACCGGGGCCGGGAAGCTCATGGACTCGAGCACCACCGGGTGGGTCGGGTCGCACAGGGTGTGACCCGTCTTCGAGTCCTTCAGACCCATGACCGCGACGATCTGGCCGGCGCCCACCGAGTTGATCTCCTCACGCTTGTTCGCGTGCATCTGGTAGATCTTGCCGATGCGCTCCTTGCGGCCGTTGATCGGGTTGACCACGGTCGCACCCGCCTCGACCTTGCCGGAGTAGACGCGCAGGTAGAACAGCTTGCCCAGGTGCGGGTCGGAGGCGATCTTGAAGACCAGGCCGGAGAACGGCTCGTCGTCGGAAGGCTTCCGGGAGACCTCGATCTCCTCGTCCTTGACGTCGTGGCCGATGATCGACTCGACGTCGAGCGGCGAGGGCAGGTAGTCGACGACCGCGTCGAGCAGGGGCTGGACGCCCTTGTTCTTGAACGCGGTGCCGGTGAGGATCGGGTTGAGCTTGTCGGCCAGGGTCGCGCGACGGATGGCGGCCTTCAGGGTGGGCACGTCGAAGACGTCGCCCTCCTCGAGGTAGACCTCCATGATGTCGTCGTCGGCCTCGGCAAGGGTCTCGACCAGCTTCTCGCGGTACTCCGCAGCCTTGTCGGCGAGGTCGGCCGGGATCTCCTCGATCACGTAGTCCTCGCCCATCGCGGTCTCGCCGCGCCAGACCTTGGCGTGCATCTCGACCAGGTCGACGACGCCGATGAAGTCGGACTCGGCGCCGATCGGCAGCTGCAGCACCAGCGGAGTGGCGTGCAGCTTGTCGACGATGGAGTCGACAACCATGTAGAAGTCGGCACCGGTGCGGTCGAGCTTGTTGACGAAGCACATCCGCGGGACGGCGTACTTGTTCGCCTGACGCCACACGGTCTGCGACTGCGGCTCGACACCGGCGACACCGTCGAAGACGGCGACGGCGCCGTCGAGGACGCGCAGCGAGCGCTCCACCTCGACGGTGAAGTCGACGTGCCCGGGGGTGTCGATGATGTTGATCTGGTGGTCCTTCCACCAGCAGGTCGTCGCGGCGGACGTGATCGTGATGCCGCGCTCCTGCTCCTGCTCCATCCAGTCCATCGTGGCAGCGCCGTCGTGGACCTCACCGATCTTGTAGGAGATACCGGTGTAGAACAGGATGCGCTCGGTGGTGGTGGTCTTACCGGCATCGATGTGCGCCATGATGCCGATGTTGCGGACCACATTGAGGTCCGTGGTGATGTCGACGGCCACTGTCTTCAGCGTTCCTTAAAGAGATTGTCTTCGGTCTGGATGGGCGGGGTGCCCACATTGTGCGGCAGGCACCCCGCCGTACGTCACCAGCGGTAGTGCGCGAAGGCCTTGTTGGACTCGGCCATCTTGTGGGTGTCCTCGCGCTTCTTCACAGCGGCACCGAGGCCGTTGCTCGCGTCGAGGATCTCGTTCATGAGGCGCTCGGCCATCGTCTTCTCACGACGGTCCTGGGCGTAACCGACGAGCCAGCGCAGCGCGAGCGTGGTGCCACGCGTGCCCTTGACCTCGATCGGAACCTGGTAGGTCGCGCCACCGACACGGCGGGACTTGACCTCGATGGCCGGCTTCACGTTGTCCATGGCGCGCTTGAGCGTGACCACGGGGTCGGTGCCGGTCTTCTCGCGGCAGCCCTCGAGCGCGGTGTAGACGATGCGCTGCGCGACCTGCTTCTTGCCGTCCTGGAGGACCTTGCTGACGAGCTGGGTTACGAGCTGCGAGCCGTAGACGGGGTCGACGACGAGCGCGCGCTTGGGAGCGGGACCCTTACGAGGCATGTCACTTCTCCTTCTTCGCGCCGTAGCGCGAACGGGCCTGCTTGCGGTTCTTGACACCCTGGGTGTCGAGCGTGCCGCGGATGATCTTGTAACGCACACCGGGGAGGTCCTTCACACGACCGCCACGGACGAGCACGATGGAGTGCTCCTGAAGGTTGTGACCCACACCCGGGATGTAAGCGGTGACCTCGACGCCGGAGGAGAGGCGCACACGGGCGACCTTCCGGAGGGCGGAGTTCGGCTTCTTCGGGGTGGTGGTGTAGACGCGCGTGCAGACGCCACGGCGCTGCGGCGATCCCTTGAGGGCAGGCGTCTTCGACTTCGTCGCCTTGTCCTCGCGGCCCTTGCGGACCAGCTGGTTGATTGTGGGCACCTCGGTGGTTCCCCTTCTTTTCTGCTCTCACTACGCGGCGCTCTGCCGCGAAGGATCCAATGTTGTGCATCCAGGTGGTGCGATACCAACTGGTCCCGCCTCGCCCCCGAGGTCGGGCGTGTCGCCCTTACCTCAACGCACACGTTGGCGGATCTTTCGAACCGAATCCCCGTACTGAGGGCGCCGAACCCGGGTCCGAGACCTATCTCTCGAGCTTGTTCCGGGCACGCGCGACGGCCTGGTTGTCCCAGACACGCTTCAGAGGCTACCCGGCGGCTTGAGAGGGGGTCAAAACGGCCCGGATACCACCTCTGAGTGCGGCGAGGACCAGCACCCCCGCAAGCGTACCCAACAGCACCAGAGCGCCACTCGCGTACAGGGTCGTGCGGGCGCCGAAGTGCTCGCCGACGAAGCCGATGAGCGGGGCACCCAGAGGGGTGCCACCCATCAGGACCGTCATGTAGATCGCCATCACCCGGCCGCGGAACTCCGGGGCCGCCTCGGTCTGCATCGTGGCGTTGCAGGCATTGAGGGTCGTGATCGTGAAGAAGCCGAGCACGGGCGAGATCAGGGCGAAGAGGGCGTACGTCGGCATCAGCCCGGACACCATGACGGTGAGGCCGAACCCGGTCGCCGCCAGCACGATCAGCTTGAGCGGGATCCGGGTGCGGCGGGCACCGAGCAGGGCGCCGGAGAGCGAGCCGATGGCCAGGACGGTGCCGAGCAGGCCGTACTCGCTGGCGCCCTTGCCGAACTCCTCGGTCGCCATCAGCGCCGAGGTGATCGGGAAGTTCGCCCCGAAGGTGCCGACGAAGAAGATGATCACCAGGACCATCAACATCTTGGGCTGCGTACGGATGTAGCCGATGCCCTCGCGCAGCATCCCGCTCCGCCTGGCGACAGGGTCGGGCGAGTGCAGCTCGGCGGTGTTCATCCGCTGCAGCTGGCCGATCACTGCGAGGTAGGAGACGGCGTTGATGAGGATCACCCAGCCGGTCGCCTCGGGGCCGCTTCCCAGCGAGCCGATGAGGAGCCCGGCCAGGGCCGGTCCGATCAGGCGGGCGAGGTTGAACGACGCCGAGTTGAGGCCGACGGCGTTGGTGAGGTCGTCGGGGTGGACCATCTCCGAGACGAACGACTGCCGGCCCGGACCGTCGAAGGCGGCGCCGGTGCCGAAGAGGAACGCGATCACGTAGACCATCCACACCTCGGCGTGGCCGCTCACCGCCAGCACACCGAGGAGCAGCGACATCAGGGCCATCCAACCCTGGGCGGCCTGCAGCAGGCGGCGCTTCGGGAATCGGTCGGCGATGACCCCGGCATAGGGGCTGAGCAGGAGGATGGGCAGGAACTGCAGACCGGTGGTGATACCGAGTGCCGCTCCCCCGCCACCGAGGCTCAGGACCAACCAGTCCTGGGCGATGCGTTGCATCCAGGTGCCGACGTTGGAGACGACACTGCCGGCTAGGTAGAGGCGGTAGTTGTGGCTGCGCAGGGAACGGAACGTGGGACTCAACTGGTGGCTATTCTCTCCATGATCGAAGCGGCTGTGCGGAGGGCGGCGAGCTCGTCCGCATCGAGGTCGACGAGCTGCTGGGCGAGCCAGGCGTCCCGGCTGAGCCGGTCCTTGCGTACGGTCCGGCGGCCCTTGTCGGTGATCGAGACCAGCACCTGGCGGCGGTCGGTCTCACCCTGGCGACGGACGACGTAGCCGCCCTCCTCGAGGAAGTTGACCATCCTGGTCATGCTCGGCGGCTGGACGCGCTCGCGCCCGGCGAGGGCGCCGAGGGTCATCTCGTCGTTGGCGTACAACGCCCCGAGCACCGCCATCGACCCCAGGGAGAGGTCGTTGTCGGGGTGGCGCTCGTTGGCCAGGCGGCGGCGCATCCGCATGACGGAGGTGCGCAGCACCGAGGCGACCTCGGGGATGTCGGAGGCCGCGTCGGGCGCGGAGGCTGGCTGTGCGGTAGGCATGTCGGCAAGCATAACTGCTTACCGGCGCTAACTATTCCGGCAAGAGACGGCGCCCTGGTGAGGGCGCCGTCACAGAGTCAGGACATCGCAGCGAGCATCAGGATGTCGTCGCGGCTGTAGGTGCGGCCGGGGTGAGCCTCCGCGAGGTGCTCCTGCACCTTCTCGACCAGCTCGTCGTCGGTCTCCGTGCGGAAGTTGGTGCCACAGGGGCAGCGGAGCGAAGCCATCAGGGACCTCCCAGGTCGTCGGGGCGATGCCGAGAGATGCTCGACAGCCCCAGACTATCGCCCACCCAAGTGCCACTAAGGTTGGGAGGTATGAGCGACCAGTACCGCGACGACGACTATTCCGGCACCTACCCGGAGCAGCAGTACGACGGGTACAACGGCGACTACTACACCGAGGACGGCGGTTACCCCCAGGACTACGGCTACGACGAGCCACCTGTCGAGGAGCCGGTCCAGGCCGCCCCTGAGCCGAAGATCGAGCTCGTCGACCAGGACGGCATCCGCGCCTTCGAGCTCGCCACCCTCGGCTGGCTGGTCGGGTTCGTCGCCCTGCTCCCCTTCTGGGGCCTGCTCAACGACCGCGGCTGGACCTGGTGGATCTGGACCTGCCTGGCCGCCTTCGGCATCGGCGCCATCGGCATCGAGCTGACCCGGCGCCGCAAGGCCCGTCGGCTGCGCGCCGAGGGCCTCGCCTAGAACCGCTCGGCTAGAAGGCCTCGGCGTCGTCGCTGATCGTGTCGAAGACCGGGTCCGGCAGCGGCTGCGGCTCGTGCTTCTTCGCCAGCCGCACCTCCGAGTGCGCACCGCACCCGTGGTTGAGGCTGACCACCTTGCCGTCATCGTTGGCGTCGCCGTTGGCGCAGACGCCGAAGCTCGTGGCCAGGTGGCCGGTCAGCCGGACCAGGAAGCCACAGCTGTGGCACTGGTCGGGGGCGGCCTGCGCGAGCGGCGCCTCGGGGCCGCCGTCACCGGCGTACCACCGCTCGGCGGCGGCGTCGAAGCCGGAGATGGACAAGGTCCGGACACGGCCGAGGCCGAGATCCTTGGCGACCTCGCGCACCTGAGCCTTCTCGTCGGCGTCGAGCGGGTCGTCACCGAAGGCGTACGTCGGGACCAACCGCGCGTCGTCGTCCTCGACCGGGAGCAGATCACCGGGCGAGAGGTCGCCCGGCTTGATCCGTTCGCGGTAGGGCACCCAGGCCGGCGCGACGATCGCGGCGTCACCGGGGACGAGGACGACCTCGTTGATGGTCACCGGCGCATCGACACCGAATCCCGGGCCGTCGAGCGAGGGCACGGTGACGAGCGTGACCGACCAGTGCCACCCGACGTAGCCCTTGCGGGCACAGGCGAACAGGTGGGTCACTACGCCCGGGCCGGCACCCTTCTCGACCACATGGCCGAGATGTTCTCCGACGTCACCGGCTGGCACGTCGGACAGGAGCGCGGCGCGGGCCTCGTCGACGGCAGCGACGGCCGTCGCATCGGCGTACGGGGTCGTGATCACGGACCACATCTTCACCCACATGCGCCTCAGGTGCCACTTCGGGGTCACCTTGCGCCACCACAACCTGAACTTCCGCACAACGCGTGATCCTCCCAGACGTACGCCTCTACTGCACAGTCACGACAGCCCTTGAAACGGCCAACACCCGCCGGAGCGTGGCTGCGGCGGGTGTTGGTGACGCTCGGCTACTGAAGAGCGCGCGTGGAGACCATGGAGAGGACGTACTCGACGAGCGAGATCAGCGTCGCCTTGGTCGACTGGCGGTCGCGAGCGTCACAGGTGACGATCGGGATGTCCGGGCGCAGAGCCAGGGCCTCGCGGATCTGCTCCGGCTTGTAGGCCTGGTTGGCGCCGAAGACGTTGTGGGCCACGACGAACGGCACGTTGCGGGACTCGAAGTAGTCGATCGCGCCGAAGGAGTCGGCGAGGCGACGGGTGTCGATGAGCACCACGGCGCCGATGGCGCCCTGGGTCAGGTCGTCCCACATGAACCAGAACCGGTTCTGACCGGGGGTGCCGAACAGGTAGAGGATCAGGTCGGAGTCGAGGGAGACTCGGCCGAAGTCCATGGCGACCGTGGTCGTCTTCTTGTTGGGCACTGCGGAGAGGTCGTCGACGCCGGCGGTCGCCTGCGTCATCACGGCCTCGGTCGTCAGGGGGACGATCTCCGAGACGGAGCCCACGAAGGTCGTCTTACCAACGCCGAACCCGCCGGCGATGACGATCTTCGCAGACATCGTCGCCTGCTTGGAGTCGGTGGTCACTGCATTACTCCTGTCAAAGCTTCCTCAGGCCGGACAGCACGCGCTCGAGGAGAGCGGTGTCCGGGGCGTCCGGGACCTTGCTGGCGTGCACCTGCACCACGCCGCGCTCCGCAAGGTCACCGATCAGGACTCGGGCGACACCCAGGGGCACCCGGATGAGCGCCGCGACCTCAGCGACGGAACGGCTCTCGCGGCAGAGCTCTGCGATCGTCCGCTCCTCGGGCGACCGGACGTAGCCGTCGATCACGTAACGGTCAGTGATCACCAGTGCTTCCATCGGGAAGACGCGCTTGGGTTGCGTGCGGCCACGAGTCAGGGCATAAGGCCTGACCAGCGGCGGCGGTTCGGATGCGTGGTTGCTCACGATCTCGGTCCTAGGGTCGGGGCACTGATCAGGCGCCGGTTCTGGTATCGGGGGTGAGGGCGGTGGCAACACGCGAGATCAACAGCTGCATCTGGTAGCCAACCTGTCCCAGATCGCAGTCGGGGGCGGCGAGGGCAGCAAGGCTGGAGCCCTCACCAACCGCCATGAGGACCAGATAGCCACCGTCCATCTCGATGACCATCTGCTGGACATTACCCGCCGCGAAGCACCGAGCTGCTCCTTGGGTAAGACTGGTGAGACCGGAGGCGATCGCCGAGAGCTGGTCGGCCCGGTCCGGGGGGAAGTCGACGGAGCTGGCCATCGGCATGCCATCAGCCGACACCAAGATCGCGTGAGCGATGTCAGGGGTGCGCTGGGTCAGGCTGTCGACAAGCCAGTCCAGTCCTGCGGGGGCCGTTGTCACTGCTGCTCCTCACCTTCGGGGTTGCTTTCCGCATCAGCGGGATTGTTGCGGGCGCGGCTGACGCCCTTCTGGAAGCTGGACATGCCACGGGTGCGGCGCGCGTCCATGTTACGCGGACCTGATGACGGTGGTGTGACCGAAGGCGCCGCACCTGGGATCAGGTTCTGACCCGGGACACGGACGGGGAGGCCACCCTGGGTGATCGTCGCCGGCTCCTGCTCCTGCAGTTGCTCCAGCTCCTGCGCCCGGCGCCAGCCCTCGTCGCCCGGCGAGGACCAGCTCATCGGCGTGGTCGGCTCGTCGTCCTGCGCGACCGGCTCGTCGACCGGCTCGCCCGCGGGGGCGGCTGCCGGAGGGGCCACGTCGCGCTTTGGTCCCGGACCGGCCTTGGCGGCCGGGGCGATCGGGTCGCTGAGCGGGTCGCCCTTGGACTCCATCGCTCGGCGCGCGCCGAGCGGGCGGCGACGGGTGAACCACTCGGACTGCAGGTCGTCGAAGATCGAGCTGCCCTCGTCGTCGAGGATCGGAACCTCGGTGGTCGAGTCGAGCGGGTTCGGCGAGTTGGTCGGCTCCGGAGCCATCGGGCCCGGGGCGATCGCGTCACCGGCCGGACCGAACGGGTCGTCGTCGGGACCGAAGCCCGGCGGCGGCGTACGCGGCGTGGTGCGCTCGTTGGGGCGCTCGAAGGTGCGGAACGCGCCGGTGTCGGTGCCGAACGGGCTGCCGCCCTGGCCGCCCGGGTCGCGACGCGGCAGCTCGCCGGTCTCGGTGCTCGGGTCGAAGCGACCGTCGGGGAAGCGCGCGGCCAGGTCCTCGGCCTTGCGAACAGGCAGCATGTTGGACAGGAAGTTCTGCTGCTGGCCACTGGGGCTCTGCTGCGGGGCCGACGGCTGGTTGGCGCCGAACGGGTCGCCGCCGAACGGGTCTCCGCCGTACTGCGGCTGGCCACCGCTGAACTGCTGCGGCTGCGCCGGGAAGCTGCCCGTGCGCGCGCCCGGACCCTCGAAGCCCGGGTCGCCCGGCATCGGCGGGACACCACCGTATGCGGGCTGCTGGCCCGTCTGCGGTCCGCTCTGACCGAAGCCGTTGTGCTGGCCCGAGTGGCCGTTGGCACCCTGCTGCTGGAAGGCCGACGCACCGCCGTTGGAGAGGTTGGGGTGGTTGGACGCACCGGGCGTACGGCTCGGCAGGGCCGGGGGCGCCGCGGCGGAGGCCGCGGGCGCCTCGGGCGCCGGAAGAGCACCGACCGGCACGTCGTAGGGGTTGCCACCTGCGTACGGCTGGGCGTCGTAGGCGGGCATCCCGTACTGCATCTCGTACGGAAGCTCGCCGGTGCCCGGGTAGGCGCCGGCCTGCTGGCCGTAGCCGCCCTGCTGGAAGGCGTAGGCGTCGAAGCCCTGCTGCTGGCCCGACGGGGCCTCCGCGTGAGCGCCGACGATCGTGGTGACCGGCATCTCGACGCGCGCGACCACGCCGCGGGGGCGGTTGGGAACGAGCTCGATGTAGAGACCGTGACGCGCCGCCAGGCGCGCAACCACGACCAGACCCATCATCCGGGCGACGTCGGCGTCGAGGCCGGTCGCACGGCGCAGCTTCATGTTGGCCGCGTCGAGCTCCTCCGGCGTCATGCCGATACCGAGGTCCTCGATCTCGACCAGCAGCGGCGCGGCAGGGCCGGCGCGGAAGGTGCGGATCGTGACCGCGGTGTCGGGCGGGGAGAAGTTGGTGGCGTTCTCGATCAGCTCCGCGAGCAGGTGCACGAGGTCACCCGCGATCGCACCCTCGAACTCGGCGTTCTCGTCGGAGTCGATGTCGACCCGGGCGAACTGCTCGATCTCGGAGGCCGCGGCACGGAGCACGTCGAGGACCGGAACCGGGCCACGAGCCGCGTGGCCGATCTCGCCACCGGCGAGGACCAGGAGGGACTCGTCGTTGCGGCGCATTCGGGTGGCGAGGTGGTCCAGGCGGAACAGGTTCGCGAGGTCGTCGGGGTCCTGCTCGTTGGCCTCGAGCTGGTCGATGAGCTGGAGCTGACGCTCGACGAGGCTCTGCGAACGGCGGGAGAGGTTCATGAACATCTTGTCGACGTTCGTACGCAGCTCGGCCTGCTCGCCCGCCAGCCGGATCGCCTCGACGTGGACCGCGTCGAACGCGTCCGCGACGTCACCGATCTCGTCTCGACGCGCGATGTCCAGAGGCTCCACATGTGTATCCACCGGGCCTTCGGCCTGGTTCATGTAGGCGACTCGCTCAGGCAGGTCGTGGTTGGCCAGGTTGTAGGCCAGGCGACGCAGCTGGCTCAGCGGCGACAGGATCGAGCGGGCCGCGACCAGACCGACGGCGAGGGCGAAGATCAGAACACCGAGAACGAGGAGACCGATGACGATGGCGTCGCGGGTCGCGTCGCTCTTGATCTGCTCGACGTCGTCGCTGATCTCCTGCGCGGTCTGGACGATCATCTTCTGCAGACCACGGATGAACTCCGTGCTGGCCTGGGTGTACTGGTCCGGGGTCATCTTGACCCGGTCCGTGCTGCCGCTGGAGATCACCTGGTTGACGACCCGGTGAGCGGGTGCGCCGACCGAACCCTGGTCGGTGGTGTCGTTGGTCAGCTCGTCGAGCTGCTGGCGGATCTCGTCGGACGTCTTCGCGTAGTAGTCGGCCGTGGACAGACGCCACTTGGCCTCGGCGCGGGCAAGCTCTGCGAACTCCTCGTCGGTGAGGACGTCGGGGTTCACCTCACCCTTGCTCTCGGCGACCGCCTTCTGGCTCAGCGCCTTCATCATGATCATGCGCTCGACGCCCATGGCCTCCGAGGCGGGACGTACGTTGCTGATCGCGGAGATCTTGGAGAAGACCTCGTCGTTCTCCAGGGTCGGCATCTGCGCCGAGATCCCGAAGAGGTTGTTCATCACGGTCGTGTAGGCCAGCTGGGCCTCGACCGCGGTGTCCTTCTCCTGGATCTGCGCACGCAGGTCGTCGATGCCGTTCAGCGCTTGCTGGATCTCGACGATGCTGTTCTCGAGGTCCTTGTCGTCGCCGGCGTCGATCTCCTTCGCCTTGGCGCTCCAGGCCTCGATCGACTCGTCGGTCTTCTGCTGCAGCGGCCGCATGACGACCTCGGGAACACCCGCGAGCGCACCGTCACGCTCGAACAGGATGTTGATCGCGAGCTGGTAGGTGTCAGGCAGTGCCTGGGCGACAGTCTCGGCCTGGCGTGCTTCCGCCTGGGCTGAGAGGGCGCGCGAAATGCTCAACCCGCCGAACACCATCGCCGCGATGGTCGGGATGAGCAGCACGAAGATGAGGCGCGCTCGAATTCCCTGCCAGGGCTTACGTTCCGGACGGTGGGTTGTGCTTGCGTATGGCTCGGCCATTACTCCCTCTCGTGGCCATGTCACATCATTCCCGAGAGGCATGCACCGTCTGTGATGCACACCCCAGTCCCCCGCCGCGAAGTCTGCTGGCACCCGGGCGTACCTGTCTGCAGTCTTTGGCGACGCAAACTTACGTCATAAGTGGTCTCGATTACCAATGGTGTACGAAATCATTTGCAAATCTATGGAGGGGTAGGCGGAGTATAGGCCCCACCCGCACGAGGGACGACATGGCGAGCCATCCGTGGATGCCGTCGATGCCAGAGAGGGGAATACCTCACGCGTCCCTGGGCGCTGAGGACTAGGCTCTCCCGCGTCGGCCGTCACAGTCGCCGGGCGACGTACGTTTGAAGCGCTGATGCGCGAGGAAGGGGCAAGCTGCCGTGCCTACTGGCAAGGTCAAGTGGTTCGACGCCACCAAGGGCTTCGGGTTTCTGTCGCAGGACGACGGTCCGGACGTGTACGTCCACGCCGACGCGCTCCCCGAGGGCGCTGCCAAGACCTTGAAGGCCGGCACCCGGGTGGAGTTCGGCATCGCCCAGGGGCGCCGCGGTGAGCAGGCGCTCTCGGTGACCATTCTGGAGCGCTCCCCGTCCGTCGCCGGGCGCCAGCGTGCCGCCAAGCGCCGCAAGCCCGAGGAGATGGAGCTGATCGTCGAGAACGTGATCAAGCTCCTCGACGACATCCGCGACGGCTACGCCCAGGGCCGCCCGCCCACCCGCGAGCTGGCCAAGAAGGTCTCCCCCGCGCTGCGCCAGATCGCCGACGAGTTCGAGCTCTAGATCCAGCTCAGGTCGGGGATCAGGGTCTGCACGCCGACCACGAGGCCGGCGAGGTTCACGGCCAGCAGGACGAGGATCCAGAGCACCGACGGGATGCCGGTCAGGCCGGCGAGCTGGTCGGGGTCGGAGCCGCGGCGACCTCGCTCGCCACGGCCGAGGAGCTCCAGGAGCGGCCTCGGTGAGGCGAGCAGGAGCAGCCACGTCACCAGCGTGGCGGCGATGGTCTGGATGCGGCCGTCGGCGTACCAGCTGATCGCGCCCAGGGCTGCACCGAGCACCAGCAGGACGACGAGGCCGTAGCCGTTGCGCACCCACAGCAGCAGCACGAGCATCGCCGCCACCAGGAGCCACAGCAGCCCCAGGGCGTGACCCGCGGCGAGCATGGTCGCGCTGAGCAGGCCGAGGAGTGCCGGGGCGAGATAGCCGGCGGCGAGCATCGCCACCATCCCCGGCCCGGACGGCTTGCCGCGCGAGAGGGTCACGCCCGAGGTGTCGGAGTGGAGCTTGATCCCGGCCAGACGCCTTCCCACCAGGACCGCGACCACGGCGTGACCGGCCTCGTGGACGACGGTGACGCCGAGGCGTACGGTGCGCCAGCTTCCACGCCACACGACCAGCACCAGGGCGACGAACCCGGCGCCGATCAGCCAAGGCGCTTCGGGGACGGTCTGGGTCGCGGTGATCGTGTCCCAGAACTCCCTCACGCCGCCACCTCCGTAGCGCAAGCGCCAGAATACGAAGGCGACGGCGTGTTGCGCCCGTGGTTCGCTCGCTGACGCTCGCTCACGCCGCCACCTCCGTAGCGCAAGCGCCAGAATACGAAGGCGACAGCGTGTTGCGCCCGTGATTCGCTCGCTGACGCTCGCTCATTTGGCTGCCTTCTGGTTCATCGATCCGGAGCGGAAGCCCCGTGGGTCGATCTCCGCGGCGGGGAATCCTGCGTCGGTCACGGTCTTGAGCACCTCGTCGGCATGATGGGGGTCGAGAGGCAGGAGGGTAGCGGACAGCTCCACGGTGGCCTTCTCCCCATGGTCACGCACGCGCAGGTCCACCCTGGCGGCGTCGTGGCCGCGGGCCGCCAGGACGCTGCGTACGCCCTGCTCTGCTCTCTCTACGCGCGCGAGGCGCCTCGGGGTGACCTCGAGGCCATAGGCGATCCGGCTGGAGAGGCAGGCCGCGGCCGGCTTGTCCCAGGTCGGCAGGTCCCAGCGGCGCGAGGCCTCGCGGATCTGCGCCTTGGTCAGCCCGGCGTCCTTGAGCGGCGTGATCGCACCACGCTCGGCGGCCGCACGGATGCCGGGCCGGAGGCCGTTGAGGCCTTCGATCGCGTCGTCGGCGTTGGTGCCGGTGGCCACGTGGGCCAGGCCCAGCTCACGGGCCAGCGGCACGAGGGTGTCGAGCAGCTCCGCCTTGCAGAAGAAGCATCGGTCGGTGCCATTGGCCCGGTAGCCCTCCCGCTCCATCTCGTGGGTCTGCGGGGTGATCAGGCGTACGCCGAGACCCTTCGCGAACTCGGCGGCCGGATCCCTCTCGGCGATCGGAAGACTGTGCGAATAGCCGGTCGCGGCGGCGACGTCGTCGCTGCCCAGAGCTCTGGCCGCGGCCGCCAGGAGGAAGGCGCTGTCGGCGCCGCCGGAGAAGGCGACCAGCACGCTTCCCCGAGTCTTGAGATCCGCTTCGAGAGCGTTGAGCCGTTGGTCGAGGTCGGACACGCTCCGACCCTATCCACGTGCTCCACGCGTGTTCGTGGATCGGCGCCGGGAGACCAGGACCACCAGCAGGACCACGAGCACGATCATGATGACGACGAGGACGCTCACGACCGCGAACGTGAGAACGATCGCGACGAGCGTGGTGCGTGTGGCATCGTCGCGGTCGGCCCGCGACGCCTCGGCGATCTCCTGGGCGGAGGCGATGAGCACCTCCTGCAGGCCACGCATGAAATCGTTGCTGGACGCGACGTACGAATCCAGGGTCAGTGCGGTGCCTCCACCGGCGATGACCTCATTGACGGCCCGGTGGGCTGGCACGCCGGTGGCACCCTCCGCGGCCGTGCCGTCGGTCAGCTCGTCGAGAGCCCTACGCTGGTCCGCCGACGACCCCTCGTAGAAGGCGGCGAGCGAGCGCCGCAGTTCGGCCTCCGCCTCGGTGAGCGCCGCGATCTCGTCGTCGCCGATCTCCTTCTTGCCGGGCGACGGTGACCTGGCGAGCCCGGCCATCATGATCGCGCGCTCCTGGCCCAGTGCCTCCCATGCCTCGGGCATGTGGCCGATCGCCTCGATCGACGAGGCGGCCTGGCCATCGCCCGTCTTCGGCAGATCGTCCGCGATGCTGAACAGGTCGTTGGTCAGGGTTGTGTATCCCTCCGTCCCCTTGGCGCGATCGTCCAGCATCTGCGTACGCAGCTCATCGATGCCATCGACGCCTTCGGCGATCCGGGTGAGCGTCGCGTCGAGCTCATCGTCGCCGCCCTCGATCTCCTGCGCCCGAGCTTGCCACGCCCGCACCGACTCGTCGGTGGACTGCTGCATCGGCCGGAGCACGACGGGAGGTACGCCGGCCGTCATCGCATCGCGTTCGAAGGACAGGTTGACCGCGAGGTTGAAGGTCTCCGGGAGGGCCTCGGCGAGCGTCACGGTCCGCGCACTGGGTCCCGCCTGGCTGGTCGCCCGCAAGACGCCCAGATAGCCGAGGACTCCTGCCACGATGGCGACGATCACGGCCAGGGCAAGGACGGTCCAGATCGCCCACGTGCCCGTCTTGGCACGCTCATGGGTCGGGGATTCCAGTGCGTTGGTCATGACGCCCTCTCGGGTCCGGATGAGTGAGGAACCCTAAGGCAGAGGCGGCGTCGCGCGCCCGCGAATTCTGGATAGCGTCCGGGCCTGACCTGTCGTCTGGATAGGGTCTCAGCATGGGGGCAGAGCGGGAGGCGTCGGTGGGGTCAGGCCGACGGCAGCGAGGAGTTGTGGGGTCGCTCGTCGAGATCCTGATCATCGCGGTGACGGCGATCCTGCTCGCCGTCGTCATCAAGACGTTCCTCGCCCAGGCGTTCTACATCCCCTCCGAGTCGATGGAGCCAGGTCTGGAGGTCAACGACCGCGTACTGGTGGAGAAGCCGTCCTACTGGATGGGCGGCACGCCCGAGCGCGGCGACGTCGTCGTCTTCACCGATCCCGGCGGCTGGCTCTCCGCCAATCAGATCGCACCTGCCCCGACCGGCTTCAGGGCCGTGCTCGCCAAGATCGGGCTCTACCCGACCGGCGACCACCTGGTGAAGCGGGTCATCGGGGTCGCGGGCGACACCGTGGAGTGCTGCGAGTCGGGCCGCGTCGTCGTCAACGGCACGCCCTTGGACGCGTCGTCCTTCATCGCTCCTGCCGACACCTGCGACGGCCCGATGGCGCAGGACAACGGGTCGTACGTCAAGGGCGGCTGCCGGGGGTGGAAGGCCGTCGTCCCCGAGGGCCGGATCTTCGTGATGGGCGACAACCGTGCCAACTCCGCCGACTCGTCCTTCCATCTGTGCAGCCCCGAACGCCAGGAGTCTGGCGACGAGGCCTGCTCGAACGCCTTCGTACCCGTCTCCGACGTCGTCGGCCGCGTCGCCGTCGTCTTCTGGCCCACCGACCGCTTCGGCGTCGAGCACCGCCCGGAGACCTTCGACGCCGTCGACTGACCTCGCCGAGGCGTCACGCGCGTCGGCCGAGACGTCAACTGTGTGACGTCTCGGCCGG
>NZ_JBHZPJ010000002.1:0-99484 GCF_042788075.1 Nocardioides sp. YIM B13467 | reverse complement strand
CCCCCCCACGACGCGATCGAGCTGCCGCCGGGGTCGACGATGACTGACTACGAGGTCGAGCTGGGGGTGGTGATCGGACGCCGGCTGACTCGGTGTGCCGACCCGAAGCAGGCCCTGGCCGCGGTCGGCGGCTACCTCACGGCCGACGACGTCAGCGAGCGGGCGCGGATCGCGGCCGGGCCGACGTGGGCGAAGGGGAAGTGTGCCGACACCTTCACCCCCATCGGCCCGTGGCTGGTCACGCCCGATGCCGTCGGCGACCCGCAGGCCCTCGGCCTGGAGCTCTGGGTCGATGGCGAGCGCCGGCAGCGAGGGACGACCGCCCGGATGGCCTACGGCGTCGGTGAGCTCCTCGCCTTCCTCAGTACGCTGATGACACTCGAGCCCGGCGACCTGGTGCTGACCGGGACACCTGGCGGGGTCGCAGCGTTGCGGCCCGAGCCCCGGCCCTTCCTGCGGGAGGGGCATGTGGTGGAGGCCGAGGTGACCGGCCTCGGACGCCAGCGGACGCGGGTGGTGGCAGTCGATGAGGCGGAGGTGAGGGTGTGAGTCGAGATCTCGATGTCGTCATCCGGGCGGCACGGATGGTGACCCCCGAGGGCGAGCGAGCCGGAGCCGTCGGAGTTCGTGACGGCGAGATCGTCGCGGTTGCGCCGATCGCAGAGGACCTGACCGCGACCCGGGTGGTCGAGCTCGCCGACGACGAGGTGCTGATGCCCGGTGTCGTCGACGCGCACGTACACGTCAACGACCCGGGCCGGACCGAGTGGGAGGGCTTCGCCTCCGCGACCCGTGCCGCGGCCGCCGGCGGGGTCACCACGATCGTGGACATGCCGCTCAACAGCATCCCGCCCACCTGCGACCTCCCGGCGCTCGACCTCAAGCGCAAGACCGCCGCGAGCCAGGCCTTCGTCGACGTCGGCTTCTGGGGAGGAGCCATCCCGGGCAACGTCGCGGAGCTGCGTACGCTGCACGACGCCGGGGTCTCCGGCTTCAAGTGCTTCCTGCTGCACTCGGGCGTCGACGAGTTCCCGCCGCTCGACGCCGACCAGCTGGAGCAGGCGATGCGCGAGATCCGCTCCTTCGACGGGCTGCTGATCGTGCACGCCGAGGACGCTCACGCGATCGAGCACGCCCCCGCGGCGGGTGGTGGAGCGTACGAACGCTTCCTGCACAGCCGGCCGCGGGGCGCGGAGAATCTCGCCATCGCCCAGGTGATCGAGCTGGCGCGGTGGACAGGCTGCCGCGTCCACATCCTGCACGTCTCCAGCTCCGACGTGCTCGCGATGCTGGCCTCGGCCCGTCGCGACGGGGTCCCGATCACCGCGGAGACCTGCCCGCACTACCTGACCTTCGCCGCGGAGGAGATCCCCGACGGCGCGACGCAGTACAAGTGCTGCCCGCCGATCCGCGAGGCGACCAACCGCGAGCTGCTCTGGGAGGGCCTGCGTGCCGGCGTCATCGACATGGTCGTCACCGACCACTCGCCCTCGACCCCCGACCTGAAGGCCCTCGACACCGGTGACTTCGGGGTCGCCTGGGGTGGCATCTCCTCGCTCCAGCTGGGGTTGTCGGCGATCTGGACCGAGGCAAGGAGCCGCGGGTTCACCCTCGCCGACGTCGCCCGCTGGATGTCCGAGGCTCCCGCCCGTCATGCCGGACTGAGCCGCAAGGGGCAGATCGAGGTCGGCCACGACGCCGACTTCTGCGTCCTCGCCCCCGACGACTCCTACGTGGTCGATGCCGCGAAGCTCCATCACAAGAATGCCGTCACGCCCTACCACGGTCGATCGCTCGCAGGTGTCGTCCGCGAGACCTGGCTGCGTGGCGAGAAGATCGACATCGAGGCCGCGCCCCAGGGCCGGCTGCTCAGCAGAGTCACCCGAGAAGGAGCCCGACCATGAGCGCAGCACACAACCCTTCTGGCCGCTACTACGCCCCGACCGGCGGCCACCCGTCGCAGCGTGAGCTGACCACCGACCGGGCCGTCTTCACCGAGGCGTACGCCGTGCTCCCCCGTGGCACCATGCGCGACATCGTCACCAGCAAGCTCCCGTTCTGGGAGGGCACCCGGCTGTGGGTGATCGCCCGCCCGCTCTCGGGCTTTGCCGAGACCTTCTCGCAGTACATCGTCGAGGTCTCGCCCGGTGGCGGCAGCGACAAGCCCGAGCTCGACCCAGGCGCGGAGGGCGTCCTGTTCGTGGTCGAGGGCGCGCTGACGCTCTCGGTCGAGGGCGAGAAGCACGATCTCACCCCCGGCGGCTACGCCTTCCTCCCGCCCGGCTCCACCTGGACGCTGCACAACACCTCAGACCAGGTCGCCCGTTTCCACTGGATCCGCAAGGCCTACCAGCGGGTCGAGGGAATCTCGGTGCCGGACGCATTCGTCACCAACGAGGTCGACGTGCCCGGTGGCGAGATGCCCGGCACCAACGGCGCCTGGAAGACCCAGCGCTTCGTCGACCCCGATGACGTACGCCACGACATGCACGTCAACATCGTCAGCTTCGAGCCGGGCGGTGCGATCCCGTTCCCGGAGACGCACGTGATGGAGCACGGGCTCTACGTCCTCGAGGGCAAGGCCGTCTACCTGCTCAACAAGGACTGGGTGGAGGTGCAGGAGGGCGACTTCATGTGGCTGCGCGCCTTCTGCCCGCAGGCCTGCTACGCCGGTGGTCCCGACCGGTTCCGCTACCTGCTCTACAAGGACGTCAACCGGCACGCCCAGCTGAGCCGGCAGTTCACCTGATGCCGGTCGCGGTCGTCACCGGTGCCGGGTCCGGGCTGGGGCGGGTGATCGCGCAGGCGCTGGACGGCGCCGGCTTCCAGGTCGCGCTCCTCGGCCGCACCCGGACATCGCTGGAGGAGACCGCGTCGGTGATGGCGCGGTCCCTCGTACTGCCCACCGATGTCGCCGACGCCGCCGAGGTGGAGACGGCGTTCGCCGCCGTCGTCGGGATGTGGGGACGCGTGGACCTGCTGGTCAACAACGCCGGCACGTTCGGGCCGAGCGGCGAGGTCGACGAGGTCCCGCCAGAGGAGTTCGCCGCGACCCTGGCCGTCAATGTCACCGGCTCCTTCCTCTGCGCCCGCGAGGCGTTCGCCCAGATGAAGCGGCAGGACCCCCGCGGCGGGCGGATCATCAACAACGGCTCGATCTCCGCGCACGTCCCGCGACCGGGCAGCGCCGCCTACACCACCTCCAAGCACGCGATCACCGGGCTCACCCGTGCCCTGGCCCTCGACGGCCGCGCCCACGACATCGCCGTCGGCCAGATCGACATCGGCAACGCGGCCACCGAGATGACCGCCGGCATCGCCGTCGGCGCCCGCCAGGCCGACGGCACCGTACGTCCCGAGCCGACCTTCGACCCGCAGCACGTCGCCGACGCGGTCGTCGCCATGGCCCAGCTGCCGCTCGGCGTCAGCGTCCCCACGATGACCATCCTCGCGACCGGAATGCCGTACGCCGGCCGCGGCTGACGCACGTCGGGCTAGGGGCGGATCAGACTGTGAAGTAGCCCAAGCGATACGGCGCGGCAGAATTGAGGTCGCCGTACTTCGCCAGCGCCCACGCGGCGCTGACGCGCTGGCCGGCATCCCAGATTCTCGGTTCGATCCACGTCGGCTGACTGAAGTAGTCGACCGTGAGGCCGAGCCTGTCAAACACGGTTGGTTCGAGGTAGCGCGCGCCTCCGCGCCCGCAGATGTAGACGTCTGCACCGACCGCGCGTGTCAGATCGGCGAGGCGGGCGGAGCGGTCGGAGCGCGCATCCAGGTCGCTGCTACGCACGACGGTTCCCGCCCGGCCGAAGGCATCGAGAAGGACCCGTGTGGAGAGTTCAGCGATCTGGTCCAGTCGATCCGTCTTCTCGATCAGATCTACGACGTGAGCGAACATTGTGCTGAGCCTCGACCAGTGATCGCTGCGAGCGTAGAACTGCTCCAGCATGCCGCTGACCCGCCGCTGGCAGCGGGCAGCGTCAATCACAACGGCGTCGCGTATGTGCGTGCCGCGACCGTTCGGTAGGTGCACGTTGAGCGAGAGCCACTGGTGCTCGCTGGGATCGTCAAGGCGAGCCAGTCGTGCCCGGTGCTGGTAGTCGCGGCGGCAGAACTGAACATCGTCAAGGACGACCCAAACATCGGCGCTGAGCAACTTGGCGACCGTGCTCAGGCGCGGGAGGAAGTTCGGCTGGTGGATCGCGCACGTGGTCATGGTCAACTCATGAGGCGTGAGGTGTAACCGGCGTCGATGAGTCGCTGGTAGGCGTCGCGGACCGGCTCCGGTACGTCTTGCTCGATCGCGAACCCATGCTTGGGGTATTCGATGACTCGTTGGAGGTCTCCAACGAGCATGTCGAGGACCAGGCGAGCGTCTCCGATGGAGTCGATGTACGCCTCGAACTTGAGCGGCTCGGAGGTGCAGACTGGCTCGACTTCGGGCCAGACAAGGCGAGTGGTGGCGTAGGCACGGCGCTCCATGTACGGCTTGGAGATCAGCAAGACCGTCTCGGGCACGATGCCGGCATCAGCGAGCAGTGCACGGGATAGAGAGATGTTCTGGCCGGTGTTGGTGGCCTCCGGCTCTACGAGAATGGCCTCGTCGGGCACCCCGAGGCTGACGGCGTGTTCGCGGTAGTGAACGGCCTCACCACGCGGGAAGCGAGCGCGGGTTGTAGGGCTGGTTGCTCCGCTGAACACCAGTTGCTGGAAGAGACCCTTGTGGTACAGCTCGGCGGCGTAGTCGGCCACGCCGAGGTCGTGGCTTCCGAGTCCGATCGCCACGTCACAGGCACGTGGCTGGTGCCCCATCTGGTGGTAGTCCCAGATCTTCAGGGCGTCGTTGAGCTGGGTCTCGGTTGGGGTGTCGCTCACGCGGCAGTCCTTCCAGGTTCCTAGTGGTAGGTGCGGGTCGTTCGGGGTTCGAGGCCCTTGCGGATGCGGTCGATGCTGGCCATCTGGTGGGCTAGTTCGTACTTCTCTGCGGTCGCGTAGGTGGCGTCGAACAACGTCAAACCACCCTCCCGCGTTGAGGGATCAGCACACAAGATGTGAGCGTGTGCCGTGTCCAAGCGAACCTGCTGCAGGGCCGAGTTCGTACGGCGGTTCTCGATCGCGATTCCTATCGCATCGGCTGCCAGAGACGGGTCGCCGCTGGCCAAGTGCGCCAAAGCGAGCTTCTGGTGGGACACGCTCCAGTCGTCAGGCTCATCAAGGTCTTCAAACTCACGGATGGCCCGCCGGATGGAAGTGATCGTCAACTCCGCCCGGTCCTCGGTCAGCAGGGACTCCTTACTCAATGCGGTTCCGACCCAAAGGCGCGCCCGCGCGCGGTCCAAGCCGCTGAGGCGTTCGTCATCGGCCAGTGCGCGGTAGCGGGTCGCTGAGGCGTCGTGCTGGCCGCCCATCTCAGCGAGCACCGTGAGCAGTAGTTCCACTTGCGCGGCTCGTCGGGGCAGGCTGAGTGAGCCGTAGATGCTGAGGGCCTGGCGGTATACGGCCTGCGCAGAGAACGAGCCTTGAAGCAAGCCTTGGTCACGGTGCACGTTGCCAAGGACCACGAGGCTCTGGCCCTTGAGATAGAGCCCGCGTTCGTCCAAAGCGACCTGATCCGAGCGTCCCAGCCAACGCGTCATCAAGCGAGCAGCGAAGGAGAAATCCTGCCGGTCGGCGTGCAGCCGTGCTCGGTCGATGTCGTCCGACCACGCCTCGCTATCGAGCGCGTCAGGCACCTGAAGCCACGTGGGGGTTGAGGCGCGGATGCCGTTGCTCTCGGCGACCGCGTTCAAGAACCGTGCCCGGGCGCTAGCGTCCGCGCGCTCCAGAACGGTGTCGAGCATGGCCTGCATGTGGGGCCGTGGCTCGCGGGCCGATCCCGCTTGTTCCCACTTGGAGATAGTGCGGGCCGGGATGCCGAGAAGGTCGGCGAAGTCGCGCACGCTGAGCCGCAGCGCCACTTTTCGCAGCAGTCGCGCTTCCGCCCCGGTCCAGGTATCCACCTCTGGCATTACACCAGGTTCGAAAGCCGAAAGGCAGGGTAAGGGCGACGGAAGGGCGACACCTGGGCGTTATTGCGAGGCCGAACCCTGAGGAGGCTTGAGAGCGACACCCGGCACTGGCCCGAACGAACGAGTCGCTGGTGCCGGGGTCAGCAAGAAGAAGACCCGCCATCCCACCCAGACAGTCTCGGGAGCATCGTGAGTCCACCACCTATCGGTCCTCGGCGCCGCCGGCCGGGCCGGCCACGCCTAGTGCCGGATCAGCTCGCAGGATCGCCGCGCGAGCAGGTCCTCGAAGCAGCGGCTCGGCTGTTCACGCGCAAGGGGTATGCAGCTACGTCGACCCGGGAGATTGCTGAGGCAGTCGGGATCAGGCAGGCGTCGCTCTACTACTATTTCGCAGGGAAGGGCGAGATCGTGACTGAGCTGCTGAGTCAGACGATCCGCCCGACTGTGGATGCCGTGGCTCGGATCGAGTCGCTGACCGACGATCCCGAGACGGCTCTGTACCTGGTGGCCCTCACCGACGTACGGATGCTGGCGCGGGCACCACACAATGTCGGGTCGCTCTATCTCGCGCCTGACGTTGCCCAGGTTGAAGGGTTCGACGAGTTCATCGCCGCCCGCGACGAGCTGGCTGTCACGTACGCCCGTCTCGCCGCATCGATCACTCCGCCTGGGCTGCTGGACCTGATCGGGGCGGCTCGGCTCGGGCAGAAGCTGGTCCACACGGTGGACGAGGTCATCGGCATCCGGATATCCGGTCGCCTGGTCGGCGTCGAGGAAGCTGTCTGGATCGCGTCTTCGTGCCTGCGGCTGTGCGGCCTCGGTGACGCCCGCATCGAGCAGGCCGCGAGGAATGCCGACACCCTTCTGGACCAGGTCGACGGCATCCAGACGGACGGCGCCGTCGGTGTTAGGTGAGGCCCTCGCCGCTTGGCGTAACGCCAAATCGCCCGTCGGCCGCGATCATGAAGCGATGATCCGCGACCGCACGAGACCTCAACCTGACGGGCGTCTGCGCAGCCCCAAGCAGGCACCGTTCCCCCAAGCCCAGCCGGTCAAGCCACGGGCACCGAGTGGTCTTCTCCAATCCCGGGCACCGAAGACGGCCAGTGGCAGTTGCGAATCCCCTGGGGCGGAGCGACTGACCGTGCAATAGCCACTCAACCTGTATGCCACCCGGTCACGGTTGCCTGCGATGACGACCTTGAGCACTGCGATAGCCGAGACCCACCGCCTGGTCGAACGACACGCTCCAAGGGCAGCACTCCGCCGGGGCAGAACTTGAGGCCATCGGATCGGACGTTGGGCCACCCCTGACACGAGGGCGGGCCCAACGTTTCGTAGTTTCTTATTCGTGGCGAGCTCTGCGCAATGGCGAGCCGAACACGACCGCGGCCGCGATCACGAAGATCGCGACAGCCACCCAAAGGGCTGGGCGAAGCCCCAGCAGTTGGGCCACGAGACCACCAACCAGGGCGCCGACCACAGCGCAGGTGCGGTTCGCGGAGCGAATGGTCGCATTCATCCGCCCCTGGAGCGCATCCGGTGTCACGGCTTGCCGATAGCCCAAGGAGTTGGCGTTCGCGACTCCCATGCCGAACCCGGCCATCACCTGGGCGGCGGCCAGGATGACGATGCCGACTGCGGTCGGCGGTGCCAGCGCAGAGGCTCCCCATGCCACCGGTGCGACCGTGAAGCCGAGCAACGTGGCGCCGCCCGCTCCCAGACGGAGCCCGGCTTTGACGGCGAGGAGGGCTCCGATCAGACCGCCGACGCCGGTGAACGCCAGGACGACGCCATAGGCGACCGCCCCGAGCCCCATTTCGCGCAGTGCGAACGGCGCGAACACCGTCAGTGCCATTGCGTTGCCGATGAACCAGATGTGGGTGGAGATCGCATGCGGGGCGATGGTGCGGTGGCGGTAGATGTAGCGTACGCCGACGCTGATGTCCTCCAGCACCTGGCTCGGGGTGCTCGGCCGACGGGGAAGCGGCGGCTCCTCGACGCGTAAGCGAGCGTTCATGATCGCACCGAGCGCACAGGTGAGCACGTCAGCGAGGACCGTGAAAGGCGCCCCGATCAAGGCGACCATCCCGCCACCCAGGGCCGGTCCCGAGGTCATTGCGACCGTGTCGCCTTGATCGATTCGCGCGTTCGCCGAGAGCAGCGCGCTCTTCGGCACCAGGCGGGGAAGGAAAGACTGCCGCGCAGCGATCTCGAGAACGGAGAGAGCGCCGACCACGAAGAGCACGGCAGCTACTACGGCCAACGAGAGGGCGTCGGCCAACCAAAGCATCGGGATGGCCAGCAGGGCGCCCGCCTGCGCGGCGTTCGACCAGACCAACAGCGGTTTGCGACGGACCCTGTCGACAAGGACGCCGGCGAACAGCCCCAGAAAGGCGTACGGCAGGACCCTGGCGGCGTTCACGACTCCGATCTCCGCAGGAGTGGCGACCAGAACTTGGACGACGAGCACCTGGACCGCGACGGTCGAGACGGCCGTGCCGAAGGAACCTGTGGTCGAGGCAGTCCAGTAACGGACGAAGGCGGGGATCTTCATCGCCTCGTCGCTCATGCGGGGCGATTCTATGTTGCGCCACCTGCAGCAGAGGCCAACGAGGTCCGGAGTCGCGGACGCGTATGGGACGTCCGGGATGCCGTACGCCAGTCGCAGCTGACGTGCTTCGGGCCGACACGATCCGCCGCGCACAGATGACGAAATGATCGCCTTAGAAGAAATCCGAATCGCTCCGGTGACCGAAGACCGGGTGACAGCGCCTCTGCGCTGATCGCCCACTTCGACCCGAGGAGCCCGATGAGCAGCGCCGACCACGAACGCCGTCGGATCGCTGTGGTGGGCAGCGGGGTGGCCGGCCTGACCGCGGCCTACGTCGCCTCCGGCCAATGCTCGGTGGCGCTTTTCGAGGCCGATGACCGGCTGGGCGGCCATGCCGACACCCATCTCGTCACCGCGCCGGACGGGAGCGAGCTGGCGATCGACACGGGGTTCATCGTGCACAACCGGCGCACGTATCCGACCCTGCTCCGGCTCTTCGCCGAGCTCGACGTGCCGACGCAGGTCTCCGAGATGTCGATGTCGGTGCGTTCACAGAGCGCCGGAGTGGAGTACGCGGGCGCGCGCGGGCTGCGCGGGGTGCTGCCCGACCGCCGCGCGTTCCGCCCGGCGCACCTGCGGATGCTCACCGAGATCCCACGGTTCCACCGGGCCGCCCGGGCACTGCTCGCAAGCGATGAGCCCGACGATCGCACCCTCGAGGCGTTCCTGGACGAGCACGGGTTCACGCCGCACTTCCGTCGCCATTTCATGGCCCCGCTGGTCGCCGCGGTGTGGTCCTGCGACCCGGCCACGGCGCTGGCCTACCCGGCTCGCTACCTCTTCGAGTTCCTCAGCCACCACGGGATGCTGCAGGTCTTCGGCTCGCCGCGCTGGCGCACGGTCACCGGCGGGTCGGCGACGTACGTCGAGAGAGTCGCCGCCGCGATCCGTGACCGCGGCGGCCGGGTGCTGACCTCGACGAAGGTGGTGAACGTCGTCGAGACCGGCGGAGGTGTCGAGATCACCGACGGCAACGGGCGCACCGAGCTCTTCGACGCGGCCGTGCTGGCGACCCATCCGGGACAGTCGCTGGCGATGCTCGGCGAGCCCACGGCGGCCCAGCGGGAGATCCTGGGTGGGTTCCCGTACTCCGCCAACCAGGCTCAGCTGCACACCGACACCAGCCTGCTGCCGGCCAGCGAGCACGTCCGGTCCTCGTGGAACTACCTGGAGCGCCCCGGCCGCGGCCAGGTCACGGTCACCTACGACCTGACGAGGTTGATGCGGCTGCCGGCTCCCGGCGGCGTACGTCACCTGGTCACGCTCGGTGGGGCCGACCTGATCGACCCCGAGAAGGTCATCGCCACCATGGAGTACGAGCACCCGCTCTACACGCCGGATTCGGTGGCGGCCCAGCAGCGGGCCGACGAGCTGGACTCCGACGCGCTGGTCTTCGCCGGCGCCTGGCGTGGCTGGGGGTTCCACGAGGACGGCGCCCGCTCCGGGGCCCGGGCGGCCGAGCGGCTAGGGCTCTCCTGGACGACCCCCGCGGAGAGGCCCGGCGACGCGACCGGCACGTATCGCACCACGATCAGCCACACCCGGCGGGGACCGCTGCGGAACCGGTTCGTGCACCGCTCCCACTGGCAGGTGGTCGACCTGGACCGGCTGCCCGATCGCGGGCCCCTCGGCCGCTTCGAGGCACGTGACCATCTGGGCGACCCCGAGCTCTCGATCCGGGAGAACCTCGCCGCGTTCCTGAAGCTCCACGACATCGACCTGGCCGACGCGCGTGTGCTGATGGCGGCCCAGCCGAGGGCCTTCGGGTTCAGCTTCAACCCGATCAGCGTGTACTGGTGCACGGCCGCCTCCGGAGAGGCACTGGCCACTGTCGTCGAGGTGCACAACACCTACGGCGACCGCCACGCCTACCTCGTCCACCCCGACGAGCGGCATCGGGCGCAGGTCGCGAAGGCGATGTACGTCTCGCCGTTCCACGGCGTCGACGGCCACTACGACCTCACTGTGCCGCCACCCGACGGGCGACTCCGGGTCGCCGTCCGGCTCACCACCGAGGACGGAACCGTCTTCGACGCCTCCGTCCGCGGCTCCCGGGTCGAAGGGCGGTTCGGGGACCCGCTCCGTTCTGCTCCCGCCGCGCTTCTCGGCGCGGTCTGGATCCGCCTCCACGGCGTAGCGCTGTGGCTACGACGCCTGCCGGTCCACAGACGGCCGCTGCACCACCAAGAAGGAGTCCGATGAAGACCATCGAAGCCCACACCACCCAGACGATGGTGGGTGAGCGCTGGCCGATGCTGCAGGAAGCACCCAGCGGCCCGGTGACCCGGGGCACTGCGGCTGCCGCGGTGGCCGTGTTCCGGGCCGCCACGAAGCGGCTCGGCATCAGCGTGAGCGAGGACGGCAGCCCCGCCGACATCGTGCTGCACCGGCCCGAGGAGTTCTACGCGAGGCTCAGCCGGCACGGGCTGATCGGGTTCGGCGAGGCGTACCTGACCGGGGCTTGGGACGCCCCGGAGCTGGGGGAGACCCTGACCGTGCTGTGCCGGGACCTCGACGGTCTCCTGCCCGGGTGGGCGCAACGGCTGCGCGGGGTCTACGAGCGGCGCCGCGGTGCGAAGGACCTGAACACGCCGGAGAACGCGCGCGAGCACATCGGCCACCACTACGACCTGTCCAACGACTTCTTCGCGCTCTTCCTGGACCCGACGATGAGCTACTCGGCGGGCCTCTTCTCCACCCTGCCCTCGGCCGAGGACCTGGCGCTCGCCCAGCACCGCAAGATCGACCGGATCCTCGACGAGGCGGGAGTCGGGCCGGGCACGCGTCTGCTCGAGATCGGGACCGGCTGGGGAGAGCTTGCCCTGCGGGCCGCCGCCCGGGGCGCCCAGGTCACCTCGGTGACCCTCTCCGTCGAGCAGGCCGCGCTGGCCCGGCGCCGGATCGGCGCCGCGGGGCTCGACGGCCGCGTGGACATCGAGCTGCGTGACTACCGGGCCGTGGCCGGGACGTACGACGCGGTGGTCTCGGTCGAGATGATCGAGGCCGTCGGCGAACGGTTCTGGCCGGTGTACTTCGCGAAGATCGACGAGGTCCTGGCCCCGGGCGGCACCGCGGTGATCCAGGCGATCACCATGCCGCACGACCGGATGCTCGCGACCCGGAACACCGAGACCTGGATCACCAAGTACATCTTCCCCGGCGGGCTGCTCCCCTCGACCGAGGCGATCACCGGTGTCACCGAGACGCACACCCGGCTCCGGGTGCGGAGCCGGCTCTCCTTCGGTGCCCACTACGCGGAGACCTTGCGGCGGTGGGACCTCGCACTGCTCGATCGCGCCCACGAGGTCCGGGCGCTCGGGTTCGACGAGACGTTCCTGCGGATGTGGCACTTCTACCTGGAGTACTCCCGGGCCGGGTTCGCGGCCGACTACATCGATGTCCAGCAGCTCACGTTCACCCGGGACGAGACTCCGAGCGGCGGCTGATCAGTGGGGGTGATCAGTGGGGGTGATCAGCCGCCGTGCTGCCCGGCTCAGACGGTCGGGACGGTGCCGCCGTCGATCACGTATTCGGCGCCTACGATCGCCGAGGCGCGATCCGAGACGAGGAATCCGACCAGGTCCGCGATCTCCTCGGTGTTCGCGAACCGTCCCAGGGGCACTCCTCCGAGGGAGTCGTAGATCGTCTGCTTGGCTGCGTCACGTGTGAGTTCGTTGCCCTCGGCTATCCGGTCCACGAACCGTTCGTAGGATTCGGTCTCGATCCCGCCGGGGCTGATCGCGTTGACCCGTACGCCGCGCGGCGCGAGCTCGTTGGCAAGCCCCTTGCTGTACGTACGCAGCGCGGCCTTCGCTGCTGCATAAGCCAAGGACGCGTCGTACAGGGGCAGTTCACGCTGGATCGAGGTGAAGTGCAGCACCACGCCCGAGCCGGCCCTGATCATCGCCGGGAGAAGAGCTCGATCCAGCCGTACTGCTCCAAGGAGGTTGAGGTTCAGCTCGGTGAGCCACTGGTCATCGGTGATGACCGCGAATCCACCGGACGGCGTCGACGCCCCTCCGACGACGTGCACCAGGATGTCGAGTGCGCCGGCTTCTGCGATGCGAGAGGCCACGGCGTCGGTGCCTTCTGCCGTCAAGATGTCTGCTTCGATGAAGCGGTCAGGGTGCTCGTACCCGTCGGGCATGGTGCGCACCGTCACGTACACGTCGGCACCCATCTCTCGCAGTCTCTCCACGACGGCCTTGCCCGAGCCCTTCGAGCCGCCCGTGACCAACGCCCGGCGACCATCGAGACGATCGCGATCTGAGATGGACATTTCTCTCCTTTGAAAGATCGAGGTGGTGCGGGCTTGGTCAGGCTGGGTGGTTGGCGATGACGAGTTCGGCGACGAGGCCGTTCCGCAGCGCGAACCGGTAGTCCAGATCGGCGACGCCACCCGGGAAGGTGCCCTCGAGCCGCACCGTGACCACCCAGTGGGCGTCATCGACGCGGTGAGCGCCGATCTGCTCGGTCGTGTACTCGAACTCGGACCCGGCGTCCCGCAGGAACGCGTGGGCTTCCTCTCGGCCGCGGAAGGTCTCGCCCTGGTCGACGACCACCGCATCCTCGGCGAGGAACGACGAGGCGGTGTCGGCGTCGCGGGCGACATGGGCGGTGAGGAACTCGCGCACGGTGGTCGGGAGCAGGTCGGACGGAAGATCGGTGTGCTGTGTCATGAGCCCACCATCTGGCCTCTCGGCGTGGGAGGGTCAAGCGGTGGACTCTCCCCCAGGGGGAGCGTTCACAATGAGGGGGTGCTGACCATCGGGGAGTTTTCGCGGTTGACCCACTTGAGCGTGCGTACCCTGCGTCGGTACCACGAGGCGGCCCTGCTGGATCCCGCTGTGGTGGACGAGACCACCGGTTACCGCTACTACGGCGTCGACCAGATCCCGACCGCGCAGGTCATCCACCGGCTTCGCGAGCTCGACGTCCCCCTGGGCGATGTGCAGCGGATCCTGCGGACCCCCGACCCGGGTGTCCGGGCGGCCCTGATCGCGGACCATCTGCAACGCCTCGAGGACGAGCTCGACCGCACCCGGGCCGCGGTCGTGTCGCTGCGCCGCCTGCTCCGGCCCGATCCCGCGCCGATCGACGTCGAGCTGCGCGCGGAGCCCGCCCGGACGGTCGCGGCGGTGGAGGCCGTCGTGGGGCATCGCGACGTCGAAGCCTGGTACGCAGGCGCGATGGCCGAGCTGGAGGCGGCCGTCGGCACCGCCGTGACCGGACCGCCGGGCGGAAGCTACGACAACGCCCTCTTCGAGCAGGAGCGCGGTCACGCGCTCGTCTACCTGCCGACCGATGCGCCGCCTCGCACCGGGCGCGTGCACCCCGCGACCCTTCCGGCCGCGGAGCTGGCCGTCACCACCCACGTCGGCGAGCACGACGACATCGAGGTGACGTACGGCGAGCTCGGGACCTGGGTGGTTGAGAACGCGATGTCGGTGGCCGGGCCGGTGCGGGAGGTCTACGTCGTCGGCCCTCGTGACACAAGCGATCCCGCTGCGTGGCGCACCGAGATCGGCTGGCCGGTCTTTCGTGTCACCTGAGCCGGCGGCTGATCAGCCGCCGTGCTGCTCGGTGCTGTGCTGTTCGATGCTGTGCCGTTCAAAGATGTGGGCGATCTCGGTGAAGCCGCGGTTGCGGGCGTGCTCGAGCGGGGTCACGCCGTCGCGGTCGGCGATGCCCGGGTCGGCGCCGTTGTCGAGCAGGCTGAGGACGACCCGCTGCCAGCGGTCGGACCCCTCGCCGAGGATCACGGCCTCGAGGAGGGCGGTCCAGCCGAGGTCGTTGACGTGGTCGATGTCGATGTCGGTGCGGGCGACCCGCTCCACGTAGTCCGCGTGGCCGCGCTCGCTGGCGGGGATGATCGAGAGACCGCCGTAGCGGTTGCGTACGGTCAGGTCCGGGTCGACGCTGAGCAGCAGCTCGGCCATCGGGACGCTCCCGGTGACCCCGGTGACCAGCCAGGGGGTGTCGTGCCGGCCGTCGAGGGCATCCGGATCGGCACCCAGGTACACGAGCAGACGGGCCGTCTCGAGGTGGTCGTCGGTGACCGCGAGCAGCAGCGGCGTACGCCGGTTGCCGTCCCTGGTCTCCAGATCGGCGCCGCCCCGGAGCGCCGCCGCGGCCGAGTCCGTGTCACCCGCTGAAGCGGCACGCAGGAGCTGAGAGTCACCGTCGGCGACCTCGGCCGAAGCCGTACACAGCGTCGACACCATCGCGTCGAAACCGCGCTCCTCGGCGTGCTCCAAGGCGGTCTTCCCGTCCCGGCCCGCCTCGATCGAGATGTCCACGCCGGCCGCGACGAGCACCCGTACGGTGTCGGCCGCGTCCGGGCCGTCGTCACCCAGGACGACCGCCTCGTGCAGGGCGGTCCAGCCCAGGTTGTTGACGTGGTCGAGGTCGATCCCGGCCTGCACCAGACGCCCCACGATGTCGGCGTGACCGCGCTCGGCGGCGCGGATCAGCGCGGTCCCGTCGTAGGAGTCCTTGGCGTTGACCTCCGCGCCGTTGCGGAGGGTCAGGTCGAGCAGGTCGACGTAGCCCTCGCTGGCGGCGATCAGATAGGCGCTCTGCTGGGTGTCGTCGGCGTAGTTCACGTCCGCGCCGGCTCGGACCAACTCGCGGGCGCGAGCGACATCGTTGTCCCACGCGGCCGTGATCAGCTGCTCGTTCATACGCTTCTGCTCTTCGGGGTCAGGGGCGTGCTTCGGCGCCTCGGGCGCGGACGCCGAACCCGAGGGAGAGGTCGGCGGAGACGGCTGTGCGGTCTCCGGCGGCGCCGCGCCGCAGCCTGCCAGAAGCACGGTCAGCGCCGCGGCTGCCAGCGACCACCGCGGGGGAGAGACGGTCATCGCGGCATCCGGGCGGTGACGATCTCGTACGGCCCCTGCGCGGTCTGCTCGTCGAAGTGGCTGTCGACCAGCAGCAGCCTGCCGTCGAGCAGCTTGCCGGTCGTGAAGACGCGGTTCGGGTCGGTCGCACGCGACGAGACGTGCTCGGCGGAGGTCGCGGACCGGTTCAGCTCCAGGTGCACGATCTGCTTGTCGAAGTTGCGGATCACGGCGAGGTCGCGGCCCTGCCGGACCAGCCCGTCGGCGTTGCGCAGGTTCGCGCCGTCGGTGTCGATCTCGCTGACCTCGCCGGTGGCGATCGAGAAGCGCCACAGCTGCCCGGTGTTGCCCTGGGCGACCACGAAGGCGGAGCGGTCCTGGCTCAGCACGATGCCGCCGAGGTTGAAGCCCTCCTGCCGGGTGATCAGGTCGCTGCCGTCGGCCCACTCGGTGGCCTGCCAGCCGTCGGCACCCTCGGCGACGCGGATGATCGTCGGGTCGTTGGAGTTGGTGAAGTACGCGGCACCGTCCGGCCCGATCGCGACGTCGTTCAGGAACGCGTCGTTGTCGGGGACGCGGAGAGCGGTGAGCAGCTCACCCTCGGGGCTGTAGACCCACAGGTCGGGGCGGTCGTTGCCGGTGCCGTTCGGGCCACCGGCGATGTAGATGCGGCCCTCGTCGTCGACGGTGATGCCGCGAGCGGTGTAGCGGCCGTCGGTGCCGTCACCGGCCAGCCACTCCTGGGCCTGGGTACGGTCGGCCGAGCCGCGCTGGATCTCGCCGCCGGTGACCTCGCTGACGTAGAACTTCCCGGACTCCCGGTCCACGCCGATGCCCTCGAACTTCGAGCCGCCCTGGGCGGACGGGTCCCCCTCGAGCAGGTAGCTCGCGGGGCGGCCGTTGCCCTCGGCGGCGTTGGCCGCGGTGCCCATGCCGAGGGCGGTGACGGACAGGGTGGCCGAGGCGGCGATGCCAGCCAGGCCGGCGAGGGCGGCGATTCGGGACGTACGCATGGTGGTGCTCCTCCGGTGTTCGGTGCGGTTGGTCGAGCTGATGCATCAACCATCGCCGTCGGGGAGGGGTCGAGACATCGGGTGACCGGCGACGTCTGGATGGCCGTTCGGCCACACCCCGGATAGCCGATCGGATGATGCCGGAGCCGCGCGACCGGCCTAGCCTGGAACGACCATGTCGACCGATACCGTGCCAACCTCGGGGCTCAGCCCGCGCACCGGTGGGATCCTGGCCGGCCAGACGCTGCTCGACCGCTGGCTCCACATCTCGCTGGTGGTACTCGTCATCGCCTCGGTCGCGCGCTATCTGCAGGGACACGGCCTCGGCGACCAGGCCGAGGTGGTCCTGCCCGGCGCCGCCGTCCTCCTGATCGCGTACGCCGCGGGCCGCCGCCTCGCCGGCACCGCCGCGGTCGTCTGGCTGGCCGCGGTGGTCGCCTGCTGGACGGTGCTGGCGCTGATCGCGCCGTCGTTCTCGTGGGCGGCGGTGCCGCTGGTCTTCCTGGCGCTCCGCGTACTGCCGTTCCGCTGGGCCGTGGCCGTCACGGTGTTCCTCGTCGCGGTCGTCGCGGTCGCCTGGAGCCGGATGACCGGCCTGGCCGACCCGACCGTGCTGCTCGGCCCGGTCTGCGTCGCCGTGCTCGCGGTGACCACCTACCGCGCTCTCGAGCGCGACGCGGTCACCCGGCGCGCGCTCCTGGCAGACCTGGAGGCGGCCCAGGACGACGTCGCCGACGCCGAGCGTCGTGCCGGTGTCGTGGCCGAGCGCGCGCGGCTGAGCCGGGAGATCCACGACAGCGTCGCCCAGGGCCTGACCAGCATCAACCTGCTGCTCCAGGCGGCCGACCAGGAGTGGGAGTCGCGCCCGGCCGACGCCCGCGACCACGTCGACCAGGCGGCGGCCATGGCCCGCTCCTCGCTCGACGAGGCGCGACGGGTCGTACGCGACCTCGCCCCCACCGAGCTGACCGGCGGATCGGCCCTGGCCACCGCCGTACGCCAGGTCGCCGACGACGTCGCCGCCACCACCGGGCTCAGCGTCCCGGTCCACGTCCACGGCGATCCGCACGAGGTCGGCGGGAGGGTGGCGACGGCCGTCGTACGCACCCTGCGGGGTGCGCTCGCCAACGTCGCCGAGCACGCCGGTGCGACCACGGCGGTCGTCTCCCTCACCTTCCACGAGGGCGGGGTCGCCCTGGACGTACGCGACGACGGAGCCGGGTTCGAGCCTTCCCTGCTGAAGGATTCCGACGGGCTGCGCGGACACGGCCTGGCCGGGATGCGGGCTCGCGCCCGCCTGCTGGGTGGAGACTTGGTCGTCGAGAGCGCCCCGGGCGAGGGGACGGTGGTCGCGGCCTCGTTCGCGGCCGGACAGGCAGCATCTCAGGGGGAGGAACGTCGTGGCTGAGCAACGCATCCGGGTGGTGCTGGTGGACGACCATCCGGTGGTCCGGGCAGGCGTACGCGCCCTGGTGGACGCCCAGGACGACCTGGACGTGGTCGGCGAGGCGGCCGACTCGGCCCAGGCCGTCGGGGTCGTCGGCGAGACCCAGCCGGACGTGGTGCTGATGGACCTCAGCCTCGGCGACGGGCCGGGCGGCGCGGAGACCACCCGGCTGGTCCGCGAGCTGCCGTCGCCGCCGCACGTGCTGGTGCTGACGACCTACGACACCGAGGCCGACGTCCTCGAGGCCGTCGACGCCGGTGCCGCGGGCTACCTGCTGAAGGACGCGCCGCCCGACGAGCTGTTCCGGGCCATCCGCGGCACCGCACGAGGAGAGACCGTGCTGGCCCCCTCGGTCGCGACCCGGCTGCTGCAGCGGGCTGCCTCGCCGACGCCGAAGGTGAGCCCGCGCGAGGTCGAGATCCTGCGGTTGCTCGCCCGAGGCCTGGGCAACAAGGAGATGGCCCGCGAGCTCCTGGTCAGCGAGGCGACGGTCAAGTCACACCTCTCCCACATCTACACCAAGCTCGGCGTCGACACCCGAGCCGGCGCCGTCGCGACGGCGATCGAGCGCCGCATCCTTCGACCCTGACGCCGGGCGACGGCACCCAGCGGCTCAGCAGGTCGCCAGCAGCATCGGCTCGAGGAGCAGGCCGAGGTCGTAGATCGGGTCGGTGCTGTCCCAGTTGCGGCCGGTCCAGCCGAGCGTGATCTGGCGGGTGCCGTCCGGTGAGCCCCAGCTGATCGACTGCGCACCCATGTGGGCGCCGTCGTGGCCGTAGAGATATTCGCCGGGGTTGCACGGGTCGGCGACCCGGTAGATCCCGAACCCGTACTCCGGGTCGGCGCTGCCCGCGATCGGCGGCAGCATCTTCTCGACCGATGCCGGGCTGACCAGCTTCCCGGTGAGGAGCGACTCGTTGAGGTCGGCGAGGTCCTCGGTGGTGCTCGTCGCGGCCCCGGCGGCGTGGAAGATGCTTGGGTGCAGGCCGGTCATCGGCCGCCAGCGGCCCTCGTAGTGGCCGGCGTCCTCGAGGAACGGTCCGCGGTTGCGGGCATCGGTCGGGTAGGCGCTCTGACGCATGCCTGCGGGGTCGAGCACCCGGTGGCGTACGAGATCCTCGATCCGCTCCCCGGTCTCCTTCTCGAGCATGACCCCGAGCGCGACGTAGCCGTAGTTGGAGTAGGAGAAGTCGGCGCCGGGTTCGAAGAGCCAGCCGGCGCCGCGCATGAAGGCGAGGTGCTCGGCCTCGGAGTAGTACTGCCCGAGCGCGTCGATCAGCTGGTCCCACGAGGTCGGGTCCTCGACGCGGTCGAAGAGGATCTCCTCGGGCCCGCGCGGGGCGCCGGAGGTGTGGCTGAGCAGGTGCTTGATCGTGACGCCGTCGGGGAACGTGCCCGGGAGCAGGTCGTTGGCGGGCGTGTCCAGGGTCCAGCCGCCGCGCTCGACCTCCTGCATCACCAGGGTCGCGATCAGGGTCTTGGTGTTGCTGGCGACGTGGAACCGGTCGCCGGGCCTGACCTGCTTCTTCTTCCCGACCTCGCGTACGCCACCCGCCCCCGACCACTCCAGGCCGGGCGTCTCGACCCGGGCGGTCACGCCCACGGCACCATCGGCGATGAACGCGTCGACGGCACGGTCGAGGTCGGCGGCGGTGGGAGGCGCCGACCGGGCCCGAAGACCCTTCCGCTCGGCGGCGGCCCGCTCGGCGATCGCGGTCGCCTCCCGGGTCAGTGCGGTCGGGTCGGGCGCCACGGCCGCGGGGCCGGGATCAGGCTCGGGATCAGGCTGGGCGTACGCGGCCGGCACGGCCGTCAGGGGAAGGAGCACCGCGGCGAGCGCTGCGGTGCCCGTGCGGACGAGGGTCCGAGACATGGCTGCTCCTGTCGTCGTTGACGTTTCGCAGCAATCGTTCCGGGCCCGGATGTACGCCCGCATCAGCCTCGAGTCGGAGATCGAGGCTGTCCTCGGTCAGTCTCGAAGCTGACGCCGCAGCGCGCGAGCGGCCTTGCCCTTGCGGGAGAAGAGGTCGCGGCGCTCGGCCGGGGTCATCGGGCCGAGCTTCTCGAGGACCGAGGAGGGGAAGCCGGCGACCTCGGGGGCCTCGCCGATCGGCACGGTGGTGTGGACGACCGGGGCGCCGGGGACTCCGCCGACGCCCTCGTCGTAGAGGTGGACCAGGGAGATCGCCTGGTGGCCGTCGACGGACGCGGAGTAGCGGTCGAGGGTCGCCGGCGCGGCGGTGTAACAGCTCGCGGAGGCGACCGAGACCGGGATGCCGGCGAAGGTGGTGAAGGTCGAGTAGTGCAGGTGACCTGCGAGAACAGCGCGTACGTCGGTGCCCGCCAGCACCTGAGCGAGCCGGTCCTGGCCGTCGAGCTCGATGATCACGCTGGCCTCGTTGAGGGGGAGCGGGACCGGCGGGTGATGCATCGTGAGCAGGGTGCCGTGCGGCGCCGGCTCGGCGAGCACGTCGGCCAGCCATTCCAGCTGCGGCTCGGTGATGTCGCCGTGGTGCCAGCCGGGCACGGTGGTGTCCAGGGCGATGATCCGCAGCCCGTCGACGTCGTAGACGCGATCCTGTGGCGCGTCGGAGGCCTCTCCGAAGAGCACCTCGGAGTAGGCCTCGCGCTCGTCGTGGTTGCCCATCACCCAGATGATCTCGGCGCCGAGGTCCGCGGCGACCGGCTCGACCTGCTTCCGGAGGCGTACGTACGCGTCGCGCTCACCCAGGTCGGCGAGGTCGCCGGTGAAGACGATCGCCTGCGGTGGGATCGTCATGCCCCGCAGCCGGTCCAGCGCACGCTCGAACCCGGGGGTCGGGTCGACCTTGCCGAAGATCCGCCGGTCCCCGGCGTAGAGGTGAGGGTCGGAGAGGTGGGCGATCGTATGACGTGGAGAGGGGTACTGGCCGAACTGCACGGTCCCCACACTAGGTTCAACTGCCGTTTCGCTGCACCCCGCCGCCCGGCAGCTCGTTGAACCGATGGAGCAGCGACACGAGCCGATCCAGGTCGTCCTCGGACCAGCCGTCGACACGCTGTTCCAGCTCGTCCTGACGCAGTGCGAGCGCTCGCTCGACCTGCGTGCGGCCCGCGTCGGTCAAGGACACGAGCACCGAGCGTCCGTCCTCCGGCGCACGATCACTCTGGACCAGACCGAGGGACGTCATGCGTTTGAAGAGGGCGCTGGCGGAGCTGCGGTCCATCGCCACGGCCTCGGCCACGGCGCTCGGTCTGGCTGGGCCGTACGCGTA
This sequence comes from Nocardioides sp. YIM B13467, assembly GCF_042788075.1. Lineage (NCBI taxonomy): Bacteria > Bacillati > Actinomycetota > Actinomycetes > Propionibacteriales > Nocardioidaceae > Nocardioides > Nocardioides sp. YIM B13467. Next base: position 78,306 of record NZ_JBHZPJ010000002.1, on the reverse strand, counting down.
GAGCCAGCGTGCGAGGTGGAAGGCGGCCGGGCGCAGCTCCTCGTGGAACGCCGCGGCGGACCGTTCGGTGAGTGCGCGCGAGGCGCTGAGCAGAGCGTTGAGCTCGACGCCGAGCCGTGTGGTCGCTGGGGTCATGCAGCTCTCCAGGTAATGGGCATTTGCACACCACTCGATATAGTGGGCATATCCACACTATATCGGCCACTCGGTCGAAGAGAGGCAGTGCCGCATGAACGACGAGGCTCCGACGATCGTCCTCACCGGGGCGACGGGTGGCCTGGGTGCCCTCGCCGCGACATCGCTGGCCGCGGCAGGAGCGCACCTGGTCATCACGGCGCGGAGCGCGCAGCGCGCGGAGGCCACGATCTCGTCCGTACGCGAGGTGGCGCCGACCGCGGATCCGGAGGTGTTCGTGGTCGACCTCTCCCGGCCGGGCGAGGTGCGCAAGGTGGGCGAGGAGATCCGGGCTCGGCACGGGCGGATCGACGTACTCATCAACAACGCGGGGATACATGCCTTCGAGCCGCGGGTCACGGCGGACGGGCTCCCCGAGATGATCGCGGTCAACTACCTCGCGCCCTTCGTGTTGACCCGTGAGCTGCTGCCGTCGCTGCAGCGGTCTCCCGGGGCCCGGGTGGTCAACGTCGCGTCCGAGGCGTCACGACGACACGGCGACCTCCGCATCCCGCAGGTCCTGAGCGACACAACCCCGTTCACCGCCCGCGGGTCGTCGGAGCGATACGGACAGAGCAAGCTCCTCGACATCATGTTCACGCTCGCGCTCGCTCGGAGGCTCGACGGTTCCACGGTCAGTGCCAACTGCGTGGACCCGGGGTTCAACGTGACGGGCCTGGGTCGCGACCTCCGCTTCGCCGCAGGACTCGAGCGGGTGCTTCGAGCGTTGCGCATCGGTGACCCTGCTCGCGGCGCGGGCCTGATCGTCGACCTCGCCACCGAGGCGCGCTATGCCGGGCGAAGTGGTCTGTACGTGACCGAGAAGCACAGGCGCGAGCTCGTTCCGGCGGATCCGGCCACCGACGTCTCCGCCCAGGACGAACTCTGGCGAGCCACCGAGCTCCTGCTCGATCGGCTCTGAGTTGGAGGTTGGCCGGGAACTCCCAAGGACCACTTGGAAGTTCCCGGTCAACTTCCAACTCAAACCACCTCTGAGTGGTAAGTTGACCGGTCATGGATCCGGAGAGGTACGACGCTCCGCAGTTCGGCAGGGCGACCCGCGAGCCGGGGAACAAGTGGGCCTACTGGTACTACAGACCCGCTCACATCCCGCGTGACCTGCCGTTACAGCCGCTCACGGTGAAGGCGCTCTCGGATGCCGACGCCGCGCTGGGGCGCCTCCAGGGAGTGAGCGCGCTGATCCAGGATCCCGAGCTGCTGATCGGGCCCTACCTGACCCAGGAGGCGGTCGCCTCCTCCCGGATCGAGGGCACCCAGACCTCCCTGGAGGAGGTCCTCCAGGACGAGGTCAGCGGTCAGGCGACCAAGAGCGAGGACGTCGCCGAGGTCAAGGCCTACCTCGCCGCGACCCGTCAGGGCTTCGAGCTCATCAGGAGCTGGCCGCTCAGCCAGCGGCTCGTCCTCGAGCTCCACAAGACCCTGCTCACCGGCGTGCGGGGTCACGAGCGCCACCCCGGCGAGTTCCGGCGGAGCCCGGTCTGGGTCGGGTCGCCGACCGACAACCCCACGACCGCCGCGTACGTCCCACCCCTCCCGCCCGACCTGCCGGAGCTGATCGCCGACTGGGAGGCGTACGTCAACGTCCCCGACCTCAGCCCGACGCTGGTGCGGTGCGCGCTGATGCACTACCAGTTCGAGACGATCCACCCGTTCCTGGACGGCAACGGGCGCATCGGGCGGCTGCTGATCAACCTGATGCTGATGGAGGAGGGGCGGATGACCACGCCGCTGCTCTATCTCTCGGGCTACATCGAGGCCAACCGCCAGACCTACTACCAGCGGCTGCAGAGCGTCCGGGAGCGCGGTGAGATGCAGGAGTGGCTGCAGTTCTTCCTCACCGCCGTGCGACGCTCGGCCGAGGACGCCACGACCAGGTCCGAGCGCCTGGTCGCGCTCCGGGAGAGCTATCTCGACGAGGCCGCCACCTCACGCGCCAACCTGTCCGGGCTGGTCACGCTGCTGTTCGCCAACCCCTACCTGACCGTCAAGCGCGTCCAGGACGCGACCGGCCTGACCAACCAGGGTGCGCGCAACCTGATCCAGGACGCCGAACGGCGCGGGTGGATCGAGGCCGCCGGGCGCTCAGGCCGCGGCGGCCGGCACTACTGGATCGCCAGAGCGGTGATGGACGTGATCGAGGAGCCACTGGCGTACGACTGAACCGGACTGACCCTGGCGCAAAACGTGCAGGTGGCCCCGGCTGTGCACGTGTGCACGCCCAGGGCCACCTGTGTGACGTAGCCGAGCAGTCGGTAGGGGGTGATCACCCGGCCATGGTCATGATTCTCAGAAGGTGCCGAGCGGACCCAGCGGGTTCGGGACCTGGTCGACCGGAAGGCCGTCGAGGGCCGGGTTCTCCATGGGGAGCAGGAAGGAGACCTGGTCCATCTCGCTGTCGGACAGCTCGGACGGCATGGCGCCGCCCATGATCTTGTCCATCACGATGCCGGGCGCGCCGACGTAGGCGCCGGAGACGACCATGGCGGCACCGTTGCCGACCTGGTGCGCGCCACCGTCCCAGTTCACCCAGGCCTTCTTCTGCGCCGGGCTCAGCTCAGAGCCGGTGGCACCCATCAGGATGAGGCCCGGAGCGCCGACCCAGGCGCCGCTGACCATGCGAGCGGCACCGCCGGTGGCCTGGCCGGCGCCACAGATGAAGCCGGCCCAGGCCTTCTGGCTCGAGGGCGAGAGGTCCGAGGCGCCGGCGGAGTTCTCCTTGATGCACTCGGCCTCGGTGCGGTTGTGGTGGGTGCCGTCGGCTGCGGTGGCGGTACCCGTGGTCAGTGCGACTGCGACACCCGAGAAGGCGGCGACGGCCGCGACGCGGCGGAGCAGCCCTGTCTTCATGTTCATTTCGTACCTTTCATCGATCAATTCGAATTGAAACATCACGCACGGACGCGACCCCCGGGTCGATAACAGACGCATCGACACGTTCGCATCCGGGAAAAGATGCTAGGAGCATCGATGACGATGAGAGCGCGCGACACGGCTGTTTTCGTGTCAACTAAATGACGAATGAAATGTAATGACGTAATACGCGCCAACCTGCAACATTCTTGTCTGGTCGTGCGTAAACGCGCAGATGGCCCCGGTCGTGCACGGGTGCACGCACTGGGGCCACCTGTGTGGACGGTGCCGATCACATCGTGGTGGGAGCTACGAGCGGTCGGCAGCTGTCGTGTCGCCGCTCAGAAGGATCCGAGGGGAGCCATCGGGTTCGGGATCTGCTCGGTGGGAACACCATCGAGTGCCGGGCTGTCCTCCGGGATGAGGAACGTGACCTGCTCGAGCTCGCTCGGCGACAGGTCGCTCGGGGTCGCCCCGCCCGCGATCTGGTCGAGGATGATGCCGGGGGCACCGACATAGGCGCCGGCGACCATCATGGCTGCGCCCTCACCGATCTTGCGCCCACCCTCGTCCCAGTTCTCCCAGGCCTGCATCTGCTCGGGGGTCAGGGGTGAGCCGGTGGCGCCGGCGAGGAGCAGGCCGGGGGCGCCGACCCAGGCACCGCTGACCATCTGGGCAGCGCCCTCGGTCACGTAGGAGCCGCCGAGGATGAAGTCCTCCCAGGCCTTCTGCGACGAGGGGGAGAGGTCCGAGGGCGACACGTCGGAGGCGGCCGGCACGTTGATGTCGGCCGGAGCGGCTACGGCCGCTCCGTTGGTCAGCGCGAAGGCGACACCCGAGAAGGCGGCGACGGCCGCGGCGCGGCGGAGCAGCCCTGTCTTCTTGCTCATTTCATACCTTTCGTCGTCAATTCGAATTGAACGCAACGCGGTCTATGTGTCGACAACTCTCGCTTCGACACGTCCGCGTGCGCTCCACGACGCTATGAATACTCAGTGACTAGACGTCCGAGCGACACGGCATGGTGATTACCAAGTCAACGTAAACGTTCCATACTGCCTGGTAATACCGTGCGGGGCTGGGTTAATCGCTTCTCGGGGCGGGCCGGTCACGCTAGATTGCCGCGTCCTCTTCTCGGGACCCCCACCTAGAAGGCATCGATGAGCTCGGCAACGTACGCACCCGTGATCGCTGATTCCAGTCGGCCGCGGAAGGGCGGCAGGGTCCTCCTGTCGGTGCTCCTCGGCCTGCTCGGCGCACCACTCCTTCTCGTCGGGGCGGGCCTGGCCATCGCAGCCGGACCCGACGACGTCGTGATGGGCAAGGAGACCCCGATCGCGCAGGGCGCGGCGTACTCCACGCCGGAGGCGTTCGCCTTCGACCGGCTTCCGGTCACGGTTCGTGTGGAGGCGATGGGGGAGGCGTACGTCGGTGTCGGCAACCCGGTCGACGTGCTCGACGTCGTCAAGGGCACCAGGGCCGTAGAGATCGCCGAGACCCCGCTGACCCGGGTCAGCGGTGCCGCCGGCTCGGGGGAGAACGTGCCGGATGCCTCCGAGGCGCCGTGGTGGGACGAGACGGTCTCGGGCTCGGGGACCCAGGAGCTGAACGTGACGCTCACCGGGGAGCCGGTCTCGTTCCTGGCCGCGAGCCGGGACGGTGCGCCGATCAAGCTCGCCTTCGGATATCGAATCGATGGGATCTTCCTGGTCGCGTTGGGCGTTGCGGGCTCCGGTGCCCTGCTGCTGCTCGGCGCGGTCGTCCTGCTGTTGACCAGGAAGCGCGAACGCCAGGACCAGTGGCAGCCGCCCCGGCCACCGGCTTCGTACGCCCAGCCGCCCCACCCCGCCCAGCCGAGCTACCCGACCCAGCCGGCCCGTCCGGTCCTGACGGGGCCGACGGGGCCGACGGGGCCGGCGCCGACTCGCCCGGCCATGCCGCGCCCGCCGGCCGGCGGGCTCTACCGCCGCCTGGGCATGGCGGCCGGGATCGGCGTCGTGGCGTTCTCGCTCACCGGATGCTCGATGCCCGCGTCCGTCGAGCTCGAGCAGCCGAGCAAGGTCTCGTTGCGCAGCGACGACGTCGGTGTTGTGATGCGGGACTGGAACGCGCGCAGCAACGAGGCCATCAGGGCCAACGGGCGCGGGAAGTGGAAGGTCGAGGCGTGGGACCAGGCCGCCACTGGTCCCATGCTCGCCGTGTTCCAGGCCGCGACGGTTGCGGCCGAGGCCACCGGCTACAAGCAGCGCTCGCGCACCTTCAACGTGGATGCGGGCCGGGTCTGGTCGGTGCAGCTCGGCGAGTATCCGATGTGGGCCATCGTGGAGATCAACGGCGGCGACCGGAGGTCTCCGCTGGCGGTCTACGAGCAGCAGGACGCCCTCTCGCCCTGGAAGCACCGTGGCGAGGTCAAGGTCAAGGCGAGTGCCATCCCCACCGAGGTCGAGGGCGCCGCTCCGGTCTCCGCCGCCGATGCGAAGCGGGTCCAGGACGTCGCCGACGAGATCGACGCGTACCTCGGCAAGCCCAAGAGAGTCGAGGGTCTCGCCGGGCTCAAGAAGCTCCGGGCACCGCGGCGCGAGATGGACGCGTACGTCGCGGAGATGGGTGTCGACACGGTCAAGACGACCGTGGAGCCATTCGATGAGACCGGACCGCGGATGGTGCAGACGCGCGAGGGCGTGTTCGCGATGCTGGAGTTCACCGTCGACAGCACCGTCGGTGGCCAGGGCACCGAGTGGGAGTGGAACCCGCCCTTCGACCAGTTCCGCAGCCGGGCCGGCAAGAACCTGTCGATCCGGACCGCGGTGACGGTCGCGGTGCTGGTGCCGAAGGACGGCGACCCTTCGGTCCTCGGGGTCGAGTACGGCGAGATCCTGGGCGCGAAGGTGAAGATCTGACCCTCAGGGTTCATCCGCTGATCGCACGATGCTCGCGTGAGCGGCGGGTGGGCTTTCCTCTCGAGGTCTAGCGTCGAAGCATGGATCATGCTGCGGCCGTGAGCCTGGCCATCGGCGCATGCGTCCTGTTCTCGCTCTCCGCCGCGGTCCAGCAGCGCGCCAGCGCGCTCGCGCCCGGTCGCAGCGGCGGGATCGCCGGCGTCGAGCAGCTGATGCTGGCGCTGGTGCGCAACCCGCTGTGGGTCACCGGCGCGGTGATCAACGCGATCGGCTTCGGGGTGCAGGCGGTCGCGCTCCACCTGGGGTCGGTCTCCGTCGTGCAGTCGGTGATGCCCACACAGCTGCTCTTCGCGCTCGTCTTCGCCTCGATCGCCGCCCGCCACTGGCCCACGGTCACCGACTGGGTCAGCGGAGCCGCGATCTGTGGCGGCGTGATCCTGCTGGTCACCGACGACCATCGCGGCGGCACCTATGCCGACGTCGGCCGCGTCGCGCTCTTCGCCGGGTGTGTGGCGGTCGTGATCTGCGTACTCCTGCTGGTGGCGCACCGGTTCCCGCCGCCGGTCGCGGCTGCGACCACGGCGGTCGCGGCAGGCTGCTCGTTCGCCACCACCTCGGTGCTGCTGAAGATCACCGCCGACCGGGCTGCCGTCGACGGATTCCTCGGGCTGCTCACGCTGCCGGCGTTCTACGGGCTGCTGTGCACCTGCGGCCTCGGGATCGTGCTCACGCAGGCGGCCCTCGCCGCCGGTCCGCTGCCGTGGGCGATGGCGGCGATGACGATCACCAACCCGACCGTCTCGTACGTCGCCGCTGTGGTCGCCTTCGGCGCCTCCGCCCCCACGCTGTGGGTCGCGGTGAGCGCCGCAGCGTTGCTGGTCACCGGGATCGTCGGGCTCGCCCGATCACGCTCGGCGGGCAGGTGGACGCCGGTGCAGCAGGAGCGGACCGAGATCCGGGTTTCCTAGCGGTCCTGCATCGATCGCGGCCACGAGCGCCGCCTGGTCGACCTGGGCTTGAGGTGCTCGGGCAGCGCGCTGATGTAGGGCGCGGCGTGCCGGCACTCACCACAGGTGACGTCTCGATAGTCGTACGAGGTCGGCGGATCTTCTCCGTACGCGCGACACACCGGACCGAAGGAGTCGGCGAAGTGTGTCTGCTGCGGCGTCACCGGCTTCACCGCAGCCTGGGTCGTCAACTCGCTCATATGCCCCTCATATGGTCATTTGCATGGAATACCAGGATGGCGACGAGACCTACGTCTTCGTGTTCTGAACGTGGCCCAAGACGCGGCCCCGGACGAACAACGAACACGGAAGAGTAACGTTATCCCCACAAAGAAAACGCGGCCTCGACAGCCTGGCGACCTCGCTCGGCGAGGGCTACGCGTAGCGCCGAGTCCGACGGGCTGCCTGCCGCTGCCGCGAGCGCGCGAGGAGATAGGTCGGCGCGGTCTCTCGCGCGAGGCTCTCGTGAAGCTCCAGCATCTCCTCGATCGTGCGCGACCACGGGAACTGCTCGGCACGCTCACGAGCCGCGTGCCGGGTCGCCACGACCGGCCGCTCTGCGACATCGATGACCGCGTCGGCCAGCGCCGCCGGATGGGCGGACGCCCAGGCTCCGCACCGGGGGTCGATGAGCTCGCGGGCGCCGCCGCGGTCGGCGGTCACCACCGGCGTACCGCTGGCGAGGGCTTCCAGGACGGCCAGTCCGAAGGTCTCGCGGGGGCAGACGGAGAGGGCCACGTCGGCCTCGGCCAGCGCCCGGGCGATCCGGTGGCGGTCGGAGACGTGCCCGTGGAAGACGACCGGCGCACCGGCGGCGAGGGCCTCGATCTCGGCACGGTGCGGCCCGTCGCCATAGACGTCCATGCGTACGTCGAACCCGCGCCGATGCAGCTCGACGGCGGTGGCGACGGCGAGGTCGGGGGACTTCTCGCGGGAGAGGCGGCCGACGTGGATGAGCCTCAGGGTGTCGTCGCGGTGCCCGAGGGAGGGCGAGAAGAAGTCGAGGTCGACGCCCAGCGGCACCTGCGCGATCGGGCAGCCGACGGTCGCGGCCAGCGGCTCGAACTCGTGCCGGGCGTAGTCGGAGGTCACCAGCACCTGGTCGAAGGAGCGCACCAGCATCCGGTTGAGCAGCGCGGTGGAGACCTTCGAGGTGGTGTCCATGCCGGTGTAGGTGGGCATGTACTCGTCGAGCCGCTCGTGGGAGAAGAGCACCGTCCCGATGCCCTGGCGCCGGGCCCAGCGCGCGACCGGCAGCATCGTGAACTTGTCGCTGACCTCGAGGCTCGTCGGGTTGAAGCGGGTCAGCACGTCGGTCACCCGCCACGGCTCGATGATCAGCCGGTAGCCGCCGCCCACTCGCGGCGCTCTCAGCTGGACCACCTCGCCGAGGTCGGTCGAGGTGACCGAGTCGTACGGGCCGGGGACGACGAGAAGCCGGTCGTGGCCGGCCTCGAGATAGCCACGGGCGAGGGCCTCCAGGGCCGTCTTCATGCCGCCGGAGGTGGGACCGACGAAGTTCGCGAGCTGAGCGATGAGCACGGCCACATCGTGTGGCATCGAGGTAGCCCACCGGCGACCTCGATGTGACGTCGGCATGGCGAGGCGGCGTATTGGTTCAGGGGCACTTCGGCCGGAGTAGCGTTGGGGCATGACAAACCTGGACGCGCACCCCACCCCCGTCGAGTGCGTCGGTGGAAACGGGGACGAAGGCGTCGAGATCCAGATCATCACTCCGCGCGACGTCCCGCTGGGCGGTCCGCGAGCGATGAACGTACGCCGCACCCTGCCCGCCCGCTCGCGCTCGCTGATCGGCGCATGGTGCTTCCTGGACCACTACGGTCCCGATGACGTCGTCGTCTCCGGCGGGATGGAGGTGCCGCCCCACCCGCACACCGGGCTGGCGACGGTCTCCTGGCTGTTCACCGGGGAGATCGAGCACCGCGACTCGGTCGGCACGGTGGCGATGGTGCGCCCGGGCGAGGTCAACCTGATGACCGCCGGGCGCGGGATCTCCCACTCGGAGAACTCCACGCCCGAGACCACCGTGCTGCACGGGGCGCAGCTGTGGGTCGCGCTGCCGGACGAGTTCCGCGACGTCGAGCCGGCGTTCCAGAACCACGCGCCCACGCCGATCGAGCGTGACGGGGCGACCGTGCGGGTCTTCATGGGGTCGCTCCTCGGCGCCACCTCGCCGGTGCGGACCCACTCCGAGATCCTCGGCGCCGAGATCCTGCTCGAGCCCGGCACCCGGCTCGAGATCCCGGTCGACGAGCGGTTCGAGCACGGCGTACTCGTGGACACCGGCGAGGTGTCGATGACCGGCCTGGGCGCGTCCGGACCGGCCTCGGCCGAGGTGGAGAAGGACTCCCTCGCCTACGCCCCTCCCGGCGCCACCACACTGATCCTGCAGGCCGGTGAGGCGTGGACCCGGCTGCTCCTCCTCGGCGGTACGCCGTTCGGCGAGTCGATCATCATGTGGTGGAACTTCGTCGGGCGCACCCACGAGGAGGTCGTCGCCTACCGCGAGGAGTGGCAGGACCAGATCACCCGCGGTGGCGGCGAGCTGGTCGAGGACTCCCAGGACCTGACCGAGGGCCGTTTCGGCGTGGTCGAGGGCAACCACCAGCGGCCGATCCCGGCACCCCCGCTTCCCAACGCCCGGCTCCGCTCGCGGTCTTAGGTCGCGTCAGTGCCCGTGCTCAGTTCGTGCTTAGACTGCAGTCGTGAGTGACGAATCCTCAGACCCAGGGGTCGTGCTGGCCGTGGCGGTGGGCCGCAGCCGTAGCCAGGCGGCGGTCTTCGACCTCGCCGGGCGAGAGCTGGCCGGCGACACCCGTGACCACGAGGTCGGCATCTCCGCCGAGGTGCTGATGCCCGAGGTCGTCGAGCGGATGACCAAGATGGTGACCTCGATCGACCTGCCCGTGCTGGCGATAGGGATGAGCCTGCCCGGGGTGGTCAACCCCGATCTCGGGATGAGCATCGACACCCCGGCGATGGGCGGCTGGGACGGCGTCCAGCTGGCCCCCTACTTCACCGCGCTGACCGACGCGCCGCTGATCCTGGCCCATGATGCCCACGCGCTGGCGCGGTCGGAGCTCTTCAACTCCGACCATCCCGTACGCAACGCCCTGGTCGTCAAGGCCTCGACCGGTCTCGGCATGGGCATCATCGTCGACGGCAAGGTCGTGACCGGCGCGCTCGGGGCGGCCGGCGAGATCGGCCACACCCGCATCGACGCGGCCGGAGACCGGCCCTGCCGCTGCGGCTCGACCGGCTGCCTGGAGACCGTCGCGTCCGGCTGGGCGCTCGCCCAGCGGCTGACCGACTCCGGGGTCCCCGCAGGCCACGTACGCGACCTGGTGGCCGCCGCGCTCGCCGGCGACGCCGTCGCGCGCGGGCTCCTGCGCGAGGGCGGACGACAGCTCGGCGAGGTCGTGGCCACGGCCGTCAACCTGCTCAACCCGGAGGTCGTCGTCATCGGCGGCGACATGGCCGGCGCCTTCGACCTCTACACCGCCGGGGTGCGCGAGAGCGTCTACGCCCGCTCCAACCCGATCGCCACCCGCGAGCTCACCTTCATGGCTCAGCTCCACGGCGACTCCTCGGGCCTGGTGGGCTGCGCCGCGATGGCGATCGAGTCCCTCTCCGACCCGCAGTGATCGTCGGCCTGCTCTGGCTGCTCGGATGCCAGCTGGCCGGAACCGCGATCGTCGAGCTGACCGGGATCCCGCTGCCCGGACCCGTCGTGGGGATGCTGCTGCTCTTCGTCGTCCTCGTCCTGCGGCGCCGTGACGGCGAGGACGACCCGGTCATCCAGGTCGGCGACTACTTCCTCTCCCACCTGCAGCTCTTCTTCATCCCGGCCGGAGTCGGCGTGATCGCCTACCTCGCGGTCATCCGCGACGCGGCGCTGCCGATCGTCGTCGCACTGCTCGGCTCCTGGTTCCTCGGGTTGGCCACCGTCGGCTGGGTGCTCACCCTGTTCCTGCGCCGGGTGCCCGAGGTCGCCGGCACCGAAGGCGCGCCGGGGGAGGAGATCGAGTGAGCGTCATCCTGTGGCTGTTCGTGACGGTGGCGGCGTACGAGTTCGGGAGGTGGCTCCGCAAGAAGACCCACTCGCCGCTCGCCCAGCCGGTGGCGGTGGCGATCGTGATCGTCGGCACCCTGCTGGTGGTCACCGGCACGACCTACGACGACTACGCCGAGGCCACCACGCTGATCAGCTTTCTGCTCGGCCCGGCGACGGTCGCGCTGGCGATCCCGCTCTACCACCAGGTCGCGCGGCTGAAGGGGATGGTCGTGCCCGTCCTGGTCGCGCTGACCGCGGGCGCGGTCGTGTCGATGGTCAGCGGCATCCTGCTGGTGCGCTGGCTCGGTGGCGGGGACGTGCTGGAGCGGACGATGGCCACGAAGGCCGTCACCGCTCCGGTGACGATCGCGCTGGCCGAGCGGCTGGGCGGCTACCCGGAGCTGTCGGCGTGCTTCGCGATCGTGATCGGCACCTTCGCCGCGATGGTCGCACCGCGGGTCCTGACCCTGCTCCGCATCCGCGACCCGCGGGCCCGCGGCATCGCCGTCGGTGCGGTCTCCCACGGCATCGGCACCGCCCGGATGCTGGAGGAGAGCCGGGTCGAGGGCGCCTTCTCCGGACTGGCGATGGGACTCACCGCGGTTGTGACATGTCTCCTGGTTCCGCTGATGGCGTACTTCCTCCTCTGAGGCTCTCGCGGGCTTAACGTTGGCGGCATGGCTCGAGTGCACGCCTTCACCGACGACGTACTCGGCACTCTCGACGCGGTCGGGGTCGCCGAGGCTCTGCGGCGCGGTGACTTCAGCACTCTCGAGGCGGTCGAGGCATCCATCGCGCGGATCGAGGCGGTCGACCCCGCGCTCGGAGCGATGGCCTACCGCACCTTCGACCGGGCCCGGATCCAGGCGCGTGCTCCCCGGGCCGGCTTCTTCGCCGGCGTCCCCACCCTGATCAAGGACAACACCGACGTCGCGGGAGTGCCCACCAGGAACGGCACGGATGCGTACGTCATGCCGCCGGCCTCACGCAACGGCGAGATGACCAAGCTGCTCTTCAAGCTCGGGCTGCTGTCGCTGGGGAAGACCCAGCTCTCCGAGTTCGGGTTCTCGGGCACGGCCGAGCACGCGCGGCTCGGCCCGGTGCGCAACCCGTGGGACACCGGCCGCGTGGCCGGTGCTTCGTCGGCCGGTTCCGGTGCGCTGGTGGCCGCCGGGGCCGTACCACTCGCCCACGGCAACGACGGCGGTGGCTCGATCCGGATCCCGGCCGGTGCGTGCGGGCTCGTCGGGCTCAAGCCGACCCGCGACCGGCTGCCCCAGGACCCGATCTACGGCCTGCTGCCGCTCAAGATCGTCACCGACGGTGTGCTGACCCGCTCGGTGCGCGACACCGCCGCCTTCTTCCGGGAGGCCGAGAAGGCGCACCACACCTCGCTGCCGCCGATCGGGGACGTCACCGGCCCCGGGGCGAAACGGCTGCGCTGTGCCATCTTCACCGGTGCGCTCGGGCGCGACGCCAGTCCCGAGGTCGCGGAGCTGACGCTGAAGACCGCGGCGGTGCTGGAGGAGCTCGGGCACACGGTCGAGGCGGTGTCGCCGCCGGTGCCCGAGACCTTCGCCGACGACTTCGTCCTCTACTGGGGGACCCTCGCGGTCGCCCTGGTCAACGCCGGCCCGCTCCGCGGCAAGACCTGGGACCGCAGCCGGCTCGACAACCTCACGGTCGGCCTCGCGCAGCACACGCTCAAGAACGCCAAGTACGTCCCGGCCGCCATCGTCCGGCTGCGCAAGGCGCAGGCGATCGCGGAGGGGTTCCACGCGGCGTACGACGTCGTCCTGACGCCCACCGTCGCGCACGAGACCCCGGAGATCGGGCGGCTGGCGCCGAGCCAGGTCTACGAGCTGGTCATGAAGGGGCTGATGGACTGGGTGGCGTTCACGCCGTGGCAGAACGTCACCGGTGGGCCGGCGGTGTCGCTGCCGATTCAGCAGACCCTCGCCGGGCTGCCCCAGGGGATGATGTTCGGGGCGGCGCCGGGACGCGAGCGAATGCTGCTCGAGCTGTCCTACGAGCTCGAGGAAGCGATGGGTTTCGCGCGGATCTGGGAGCCCGATCGAGGCGCCGAGGACCCCCGCTGACCTGCGATGATGCGGTCGGCGGAGGGGAGGGCCGTGTCGATTTGTTGAGCACGGCGCCCCTACCGTAATGTTCTCTCACGCAACGCCCCTTTAGCTCAGTCGGCAGAGCGTCTCCATGGTAAGGAGAAGGTCTACGGTTCGATTCCGTAAAGGGGCTCTGGGTCCATTAGGATTCTTGGGTTGAGGTCCCGCAGTAGGAATACTGCGGGCCTGATTCCTGTTGAGGCGGGGTAGCTCAGGCGGTTAGAGCGCACGACTCATAATCGTGAGGTCGCGGGTTCGATCCCCGCCCCCGCTACCGCCAAAGACCGCATCACCTCGATCAGCACCGTAAGGAAACTCCTGTGGCCAGCAAGAGCAGCGACGTTCGCCCGAAGATCACCCTCGCTTGCACCGAGTGCAAGGAGCGGAACTACATCTCGAAGAAGAACCGTCGGAACGACCCCGACCGCATCGAGCTCAAGAAGTACTGCCCGCGTGACCGGAAGCACACCGTGCACCGCGAGACCCGCTGAAGCCTGTCTTCTAGGTAGAGCGCGACACTGATCGGCGCTCCGAACGCCCCGCCCCCGCCACTGAATTCCAGATGGCCGGGAGGCGGGGCGTTCGTCATTTGCCGAGCCGTCACTCCGGTCGGCCGAGACGTCACTCCGGTCGGCCGAGACGTCACTCCGGTCGGCCGAGTTGGCAGGCCGGTGACGCCTCGGCCGACGTGGGTGACTTCTCGGCTGGCCACTAGAGTTGCCCGCATGGCAGTTGATGGGTCGCTCGTAGGGCGCGTGTTTCCCCCGACCAGGCCCTATCGGGTCACCGACGAGAAGGTGCGGGAGTTCGCTGCCGCCACCGGTGTGGGCTGGGAGAGCGGGGACCCGGTTCCGGCGACGTTCCCGATCGTGCTCGCCTTCGACGCGATGAACGCCTTCCTGGACGACGTCCAGGTCGAGCTGTCGCGGATCGTGCACGGCGAGCAGAAGTTCTCCTACGCCCGGCCGATCGCGCCGGGGGACGTGCTGGTCGCGACCCTGAGCGTCGCTTCGCTGCGTCAGATCGGCGGCAACGACATCATTGGCACGGTCTCAGAGATCACCGACGACTCCGGGGCGGTCGTGTGCACCACCTCGGCCACCCTGGTCCACCGAGCGGCGGAGGTCGCGTGATGGCACTCGAAGCAGGCGCCGAGCTGGCCCCGAAGACCTACCCGATCACCCGTGCGTCGCTGGTGCGCTACGCCGGCGCGAGCGGCGACTTCAACCCGATCCACTGGTCCGACCGGATCGCCACCGCCGTCGGTCTCCCCGGCGTGATCGCCCACGGCATGTTCACCATGGCCCTGGTCGCCCGGGCGGTCTCGGAGTGGACCGACGGAGCCGAGGTCGTCGACTTCGGCGCCAAGTTCACCAACCCGGTCCTCGTGCCCGATGACGACGAAGGCACCTCGGTCACGGTCAGCGGCACCGTGAAATCGGTCGAGGACGGGCTGGCGACGATCGCCCTGACCGTCGTCTCCGGCGACCAGAAGGTCCTCGGCATGCCGAAGGTCTCCGTACGTGTCTGAACTTCTCGCGAGCCACACCACCTTCCATCTCGGCGGCCCGGCGGCGGAGTTCGTCACCGCGACCACCGAGGCGGAGATCATCGAGGCCGTGACCGCCGCCGATGAGGCCGGGGAGGACGTGCTCGTCCTCGGCGGCGGCAGCAACCTGGTCGTCGCCGACGCCGGCTTCCCGGGCACCGTCATCAAGCTGGCGACCACGGGCGTGGCGGCGGAGCCGGTCGAGGGTGGCGTACGCGTCACGGTGGCTGCCGGCGAGACCTGGGACGACTTCGTGACGACCGCGGTCGACAAGGGCTGGAGCGGCGTCGAGGCGCTCTCCGGCATCCCCGGCAGCGTGGGCGCGACCCCGATCCAGAACGTCGGGGCGTACGGCCAGGACGTCTCCCAGACCATCACCTCGGTCAAGGTGTTCGACCGGGAGCTTCGCGAGGTGCGGAGCTTCACCGCCGGGGAGTGCGCGTTCGGCTATCGGTGGTCGCGGTTCAAGGCGCGACCCGGCCGATACGTGGTCCTCGAGGTCACCTTCCGGCTCGGCACCGACGGCGAGACCGGCTCCCCGATCGCGTACGCCCAGCTCGCCGGCGCCCTCGGCGTCGAGCAGGGCACCCGGGTGCCGTCCAAGCAGATCCGCGAGGCCGTGCTGTCCCTGCGCCGCAGCAAGGGCATGGTCACCGACGAGGCCGACCACGACACCTGGTCGGCGGGATCGTTCTTCACCAACCCCGTGGTCGCCCCCGAGGACGTGCCCGAGGGTGCTCCGGCGTACCCCCAGCCCGACGGCACGGTGAAGACCTCCGCCGCCTGGCTCATCGACCACGCCGGCTTCAAGAAGGGCCACGGCAACCACAAGGTGTCGCTCTCCACGAAGCACACCCTCGCCCTCACCAACCGCGGCGAAGGCACGACCGAGGACCTGCTCGCCCTGGCGAGAGAGGTACGCGACGGGGTCGAGGCGGCGTACGGGATCGTGCTCGTCAACGAGCCCGTCATGCTCGGCGTGGAGCTCTAGGAGCGACCAGCCCCGACTCGTAAGCGACGACGACGAGCTGCGCGCGGTCGCGCGCGTGCAGCTTGGTCATCGCCCGGTTGATGTGGGTCTTGGCGGTCAGCACGCTGATCACCATCGCCTCGGCGACCTGGTCGTTGGTCATGCCGCGGGCGACCAGGGCAACCGCCTCGCGCTCCCGGTTGGTGAGCTCGGCGAGCCCGAGGGGAGCGTCGGCCGGGGAGGGCTGGCTGACGTAGTGGTCGATCAGCGCGCGGGTGACCGACGGCGCGAGCAGGGCGTCGCCACGTGCGGCGACGCGCACCGCGTGCACGAAGTCCTCCGGCTGGACGTCCTTGACGAGGAAACCGGCAGCGCCGGCACGTAGGGCCTCGAGGACGTACTCGTCCATGCCGTAGTTGGTCAGGATCACCACGTGCACGTCACTCAGCGCCGGGTCGGCGGCGATCCGCCGGGTCGCTTCGAGACCGTCGGCCACGGGCATCTGGATGTCGACCATCGCCACGTCGGGCAGGTGCTCGCGGGCGAGCGCCACCGCCTCGACGCCGTCGGCGGCCTCGGCGACCACCTCGATGTCGTCCTCGATGTCGAG
The DNA here is from genome assembly GCF_042788075.1 of Nocardioides sp. YIM B13467. NCBI lineage: Bacteria > Bacillati > Actinomycetota > Actinomycetes > Propionibacteriales > Nocardioidaceae > Nocardioides > Nocardioides sp. YIM B13467. The sequence goes on along the minus strand of NZ_JBHZPJ010000002.1, from coordinate 62,027 downwards.
GAGAGCCCGGAAACCGCTGCGGATGAGCGGCTGGTCGTCGACCAGGAGCACCCGGATCACGACGTACGCTCCACCGGCAGCCGTGCCTCGACCATGAAACCGCCCTCCTCCCGCGGCTGTGCCCGCAGCTGACCTCCGAGGGCGGAGACCCGCTCCCGCATCCCGAGCAGCCCGATGCCGGGCACGGTCGTGGCCGGCGCTCCGGTGCCGTTGTCCTCGACCCGGATCCCGAGCGAGTCGGGCCGGTGGTCGATGTGGACCGTCGCTGTGGTGGCCGCGGCGTGGCGGGTCACGTTGGTCAGCGCCTCCTGGACGATCCGGTAGGCCGTCCGGCCCACCGCTACCGGCACCGTGCCGGGCTGCCCGTCGACGGTCAGAATGACCTCCAGCCCGGTGGACCCGGCTGATCCCACCAGGTCGCGTACGTCCTCGAGCCCCCGTGGCGGGTTCGGATCGTCGTCGCGCAGCGCCGTCAGCGTGGCCCGCAGCTCGCGGGCCGCCTCGCGCCCGGCCTCCCGGATCGCCAGCAGCGACTCGGGGACCTCCTCGCCACGCCGCTGGGCCACGTGGACGGCGGCCTCTGACTGGACCTTGATCACCGAGATCTGGTGGGTGAGGGAGTCGTGCAGCTCGCGGGCGATGTGCAGGCGCTCGTCGTCGGCCCGGCGCTGGGCCGCGGCTTCCCGGGTGCGCTCGGCCTCGTCGGCACGCCGCTCGGCCTGCCGGAGCGCCTCGCCGGCGGCGCCCGCCGCGATCAGCCAGGCGATCTCCAGGGCTCCGCGCGCCTGCTCGGAGGCGGCGCCGAGGTCACCCACGGAGGCGTACGCCACCAGGAACAGCCCGCTCTGCATCACCACCGCGGCCAGCACCGTGACCAGCCGGTGCCCTTCCCGCACGGCCGCGTAGACCGCGACCAGGAACGCGATCACCGCGACGTCGAGCCCGAGTGCTTGGAAGGCCAGCCCGCAGGCGCCGCTGGCGACCAGCACGGCGACCGGCGCTCGACGCCGGAAGACCAGGACGAGACCGCTCGCGACCAGCGCGGCGTAGCCGAGAAGCTCGTTGCCGGAGCCGGGCTGACCGCCACTCAGAGCAGCAGCCAGCTGGGCCACGGCCACACCAGCGGCGATGACCCAGTCTCCGACCGTGATCCGCTGCCTGGCCATGCGAGCAGGATATGCCCGCGCCTCCCGCCCGCGAGTCCCTCTGACGCAGGAGATCCGGCTACCACGTACGCAGTAGCGACGGCTCCGAAGAGTCCACGCAGGCAGGACGACTCCGGCGTGCGCCGACGGGACGATCGAGTCATCCGATCGAACTCGATGAAGGAGTCCTCCATGTCCCTGAACGAAGTACTCATCAGCGCCGCCGACCCTGACGTCGGCGCCTACACACTGACCACCGCCCGGCTGTGGGCGACGCTCGCCGTGTTCGTCGGCCTGGCCGGAGCGGTCGCCGGCGCGGTAGCTCTGGCCCGTGCCGTACGCGGCGTCGGCCACCGTGGCCGCAACGGCGCCGTCGTGGCGCTCGGCTGCGGCGCGATCGCCCTGGTCGTCGGCGTCGTCAACCTGCTCGTGGCCGACGGCGGACCCGGCACCGGCAACGGTGTGGTCGGCGGCGGGATGGCGATCGTCCTCGGCCTCGCCGGCCTCGTCCTCGGCGCTCTCGCGCTCAGGCGGGCGCGCGAGGCCGTCTAGCCGCGCTCGAGGAGGAGAAGGACCTCGTGGTGGTCGGTGTTCGGGAACATGTCGAGCAGTCGCGCCGACACCGGTCGCAACGAGGGCATGTCGCGCAGGTCGCGGGCGAGGGTGTCGACGTTGCACGAGGAGTAGACGACGTGCTCGACCCCCGACTGCTCCAGCCACCCGGCGAGCGATGAGCCGATCCCGCGCCGTGGCGGGTTGACGATGACCAGGTCGGGCGCGGAGCCGGCCGAAAGTGCGTACGCAGCCGCGTCCCCGGCCACCCAGCTGGTGCCCGGCAGTCCCAGCTCCGCGGCGGTCGAGGCGGCGGCTTCGATGGCCTGCTCGCTGGACTCGACACCGAGCACCTCCCGCCCGGGAGCGGCCACGTGCAGCCCGAAGCCCCCGACGCCGCAGTAGAGGTCCCACACAGAGGTCGGCGCGGCCGAGGAGACCAGGTCGCGGGCATGGCGGTAGAGCGCGGCCGCGACATCGGTGTTGGTCTGGAAGAACGAGTGGGGGCGCAGTCGCAGGCCGATCCCGTTGACCTCCATCGTGAGCGCCTCGCGGGCGGTCAGGAAGATCTCCTCGGGCCCCTCGATGACGGCCTTGTGCTCCGGCTGGATGTTCACCGAGGCGACGCCGATCGGGAGCTCGTCCAGCAGAGCCGGAAGGTGCTTGCGCAGCCGGGCCAGCGCCTCGGTGGACCGAAGCACCCAGCGCACCATCAGCTCTCCGCCGGGCGCCTCGGTGACGATCACGTGCTTGAGCTCGCCGCGCCGCTCCGGCACCGAGTAGGGAGTCAGCCGCGCGGTTGTGACGAACCGGGACAGGACCGGCAGCGCGGCCTGGAGGCCCGGGGTGTGCAGCCCGCACGCGAGCAGGTCCACCCCGAGACCGTCGTGCGACAGGATCCCCAGCGTCGGCGCCTCCACCGAGCCGGCGACGACCATCTTCGCCTTGTTGCGGAAACCGGCCTCCGGGCTGGAGACCGGTTCCTCCCAACGTACGTCACCGAGAGCCCCGGCGACCCGCCGCTGTTTCTGCGCGAGCTGGTCTGCGTACGCCATCTCCAGCCAGCGGCAGGAGCGGCAGGCGCCGGAGGTGAAGTAGCCGCAGTCCATCCGTCAGATTCGGCTGCTCAGCATCGCGTTGATGCTGTCGAACGTCGTGCTGTCGGTCTCGTTGGAGGCGACGACGATCATCACGATGATGAAGATGATGTAGGCGATCCAGAAGAGCATGTAGAGCGCCCCGAAGATCGTCCCGATGAGACCGGTGATGAAACCGGCCTGAGCGTTGCCGCGCCCGCTGTAGGCAGCCGGGTTGGCATCGATCTCGGCCATCACCCGCTTGCCCTTGACCCATCCGAACGGTGCGACGAAGACGCCGATCCCGCCGCACATGACCGACAGGCACAGCCCGACGATCCCGAGGACCATAGCCGAGTTGGCCTCGGGATGCGGAGGGGGCTGCGGGAAGCCGTAGGGCGCCGGTGCGGGCTGATAGCCGGGCGGGGGCGTGTCCGTCATCTCAGAACTCGCTGTCGTAGGTCTCGTAGCCGCTGTCGTAGCCCGGGTCGTCGAACCCGCCGCTGACGCCGATGATGATGACGACGACGATCAGAAGGATGCTCAGGACCAACAGGACGGTGCCGATGATGCCGAGGATGAAGCCCGCCTGCGCGTTGCCGCGGCCGGTCAGGGCACCCGCCGACGCGTCGATCCGCTTCTTGGCCGAGAGACCCATGAACAGGGCGAACGGCGAGAGGACGATGGGGAGACCACAGAGGAATGACCCCACGAGCCCGACGATGCCGAGGACCATCGCCGTGGTCGCCCCCGAGTCCGGGGTGCCGACCGGCCCGGCGTACGCAGCCGGAGCACCGTAGGGCGCCTGGCCGTAGCCCGGCTGACCACCGTAGTTCGGCTGACCTCCGTAGGCCGGTGGCGGAGGCGTCTGTCCGTAGCCGGCCGTCGGCGGGACCGGCGGCTTCTGGTCGAACGTGGCGCCGCCGTAGGGGTTGGGCGGCTGCTCACCGTAGGTCTGGCCGTACATCGGCTGGGTCGGCGCAGGCGGCGTCGACGCAGGCGGAGTCGCCACCTGGGTCTCGTCGGCCTGGGTCGGCTCGGAGGGAGTCGGCTCGGACGGGGTCGGCGGAGGCGGGGTGGAGGCGTCGGCCGGCTTGTTGGGATCGGGCTGATCGTCGGACGGGTTCGTCATGGCCGACATTCTGTCTTAACTTGCCGGATCCGTGGGTTGCGAGGGCACGCTGAGCCAGTCGTCGATCTCGGCGAGCAGACCTTTCTTGGTCGACTCGGGCGCGGTCGAGGCGGTGATCGACATCCGTGCCAGGTCGGCGAGGGTCTCGTCGGTGAGCTCGTGAGCGGCCCGCATGGTGGCGTACTGCGCCGCCAGCCGGGACCCGAACAGCAGCGGGTCATCGGCCCCCAGCGCCACCGTCGCACCCGCGTCGAGCAGCTGCGGCAGCGGCACCGACGTCAGGTCGGAGTAGACGCCGAGCGACACGTTGGAGGTCGGGCAGACCTCCAGCGCGACGCCCGCGCGCACGATCTCGTCGAGCAGCGCCGGATCCTCGGCAGCGCGTACGCCATGACCCAGCCGGGTCGCGTGCAGCGACCGCAGCACGGTGCGGATGTGCTCGGGCCCGCGCAGCTCACCGCCGTGCGGCATCAGCCGCAGGCCGGCCCGCTCGGCGATCTGGAACGCGTGGTCGAACTCCTCGGTCCGCCCGCGCCGTTCGTCGTTGGAGAGCCCGAAGCCGACCACGCCGTGGTCGACGTACTGCGCGGCCAGGCGCGCCAGCGTGCGCGCGTCCATCGGGTGCCGGGTGCGGTTGGAGGCGATGATCACCGCGATCCCGAGCCCGGTCGCCCGCTCCGCGTCGCCGACGGCCGACAGCACCAGGTCGGTGAAGGCCGTGATCCCGCCGAACTTCGCCGCATATCCCGACGGGTCGACCTGGATCTCGAGCCACCTGCCGCCGTCGCGTACGTCGTCCTCGGCGACCTCCATGACCAGCCGTCGGATGTCCGCCTCGGTGCGCAGCACCGAGCGCGCCACGTCATAGAGACGCTGGAACCTGAACCAGCCCTTCTCGTCGGCCGCGCTCAGCGTCGGAGGCCAGTCCGCTACCAGCTGCTCGGGCAGCCGGATCCCGTCGCGCTCAGCCAGCTCGAGCAGGGTCTGGTGGCGCATCGCACCCGTGAAGTGCAGGTGCAGATGCGCCTTCGGCAGCGTACGTAGGTCGCGTCGGTCCTCACTCACGCGACCACCTCCGTAGCGCAAGCGCCAGAATACGGACGCGGTCGCGTGATCTCTTGGTTCGTTCGCTGACGCTCTCTCACGCGACCACCTCCGTAGCGCAAGCGCCAGAATACGGACGCGGTCGCGTGATCTCTTGGTTCGTTCGCTGACGCTCTCTCACGCGAGCAGCTTCTCCGCAGCGGCCAGCTTCACGCACACCGTGACGACCTCCATGGCCCCGCTGACCTGCTCCAACGGCGGGAAGGACGGCGCCAGCCGGATGTTGGTGTCCTCCGGGTCGACCTTGCCGGGGAACGCCGAACCGGCCGGGGTCAGTGCGACGCCGGCACCCTTGGCCAGCTCGATCACCCGGGTCGCGGTGCCCGGGAGCACGTCGAGGCTGACGAAGTAGCCACCCGCTGGCTTGGTCCAGGTCGCCACGCCGAGCGCACCGAGCTCGGCGGTGAGCGCGTCCTCGACGGCGGCGAACCGCGGCGCGAGGAGCTCGCGGTGCTTGGCCATGTGCTCGCGTACGCCGGCAGCGGAGCCGAAGAACTCCGCGTGCCGCAGGTGGTTGACCTTGTCGGGGCCGATCGCGCCGTGGCTGAGGTGGTCGAGCCACCAGGCGACGTTCTCCTTCGAGCCGCCGAAGAAGCCCACGCCGGCGCCGGCGTAGGTGACCTTGGAGGTCGAGGCGAAGACCAGCGGACGGTGGGGGTTGCCGGCCGCGTTGGCCAGCGAGACGACGTCGGCGGTCTTGGTCTCGGCCGGGGTCAGGTGGTGCAGCGCGTAGGCGTTGTCCCAGAAGATCTTGAAGTCGGGAGCCGCGGTCGGCATCGAGGTGAGCCGCTCGGCGATCTCCTGCGAGGTGGTGTCGCCGGTCGGGTTGGCGTAGGTCGGGACCAGCCACATGCCCTTGATCGTGGGGTCGTCCTTGACCAGCGTGGCGACGGCGTCGGCATCGGGCCCGTCGGCGTGCATCGGCACGGTCACCATCTCGATCCCGAACCACTCCAGGAGCGTGAAGTGGCGGTCGTAGCCAGGCACCGGGCAGACGAACTTGACCGTCTCCTCCTGGCCCCACGGCCGCTCGCTGTCGACGCCACCGTGAAGCCACAGGTACATCAGCGTGTCGCGCATCATCGTGAGGCTCGAGTTGCCGCCGGCGATGAGCTGGTCGGTGTCCAGGCCGAGCAGCTCGGCGTAGATCTCGCGGATCTCGATGCCGCCCGCCAGGCCGCCGTAGTTGCGCGTGTCGGTGCCGTCCGGGGCGGTCGTCGTCTTGGGGAGATGGAGCAGGCCGTCGGAGAGGTTGAGCTGGTCCGCGGAGGGCTTGCCCCGGGTCAGGTCCAGCTTCAGGCCCTTGGCCACCAAGTTGTCGTACGCCGTGCGCTGCTCCGTTGCGAACGCTTCGAGTTCCTCGCGCGAGAGCTCGGCGAGGGGACGGGGATCTGAGGTCATGCCCGCAATCCTATGGGTCATGAGGGCCCAGTTTGGAACGCGTTAACCCGAGTGCGTAGACTCACCGTTGGTGGTCTTCCCACATGGTTAGCCGCGCCCTCAACCGCGCGTCTGATGCAGGCCTCCGTAGGGCACTAGCTCAACTGGCAGAGCATCGGTCTCCAAAACCGAAGGTTGGGGGTTCAAGTCCCTCGTGCCCTGCAAAGCCGGACCAGCGATGGAAACGTTTTCGAGAGAAGGTGGCGGCGTGACGGACAGCAAGGCAGTCCCGACTCCGAGCGACAAGAAGACGGAGAAGCGCACCAGTCTCCCGACGTTCTACCGCCAGGTCGTGGCCGAGCTCCGCAAGGTCGTCTGGCCGACGCAGCAGCAGCTCACGACGTACTTCATCGTGGTTCTGGTCTTCGTCCTGGTCATGATGGCGATCGTCGCGGGCCTTGACCTCGGGTTCGGCAAGTTGATGTTCTGGGTGTTCGGCGGCCGCGACGCGTGATCGCGTGGGCCCCGGCCCGCGGAACACACCCGATACACACAATCAACGGTTTGGAGCAGGACGTGTCTGAGCAGGACTACACCGAGGAGACCGAGGTCCTCGAGACGGCCGAGGCCGCCTCCGACGTGCCTGCAGAGGCTGAGCTCGACGAGGCCGACGAGTCCGCTGACGCCGTCGAGGCCGAGGACTCCTTCGACGAGATCGTCGAGGGCGAGGCCCCCGAGGCCGCTGACGACGACCCGCTCGAGGCGTTCCGCCGTGAGCTGTGGGCGAAGCCGGGCGACTGGTTCGTGATCCACACCTACTCCGGCATGGAGAACCGGGTGAAGTCCAACCTGGAGAACCGCATCGTCTCCCTCAACATGGAGGACTACATCCACGAGATCGTGGTCCCCACCGAGGAGGTCCCGGAGATCAAGAACGGCCAGCGCAAGATGGTCAAGCGCACCGTTCTCCCGGGTTACGTGCTGGTCCGGATGGACCTCACCGACGAGTCCTGGGCCGCCGTACGCCACACCCCGTCGGTCACCGGTTTCGTCGGTCACAGCCACCAGCCGGTGCCGCTGTCGATGACCGAGGTCGAGAACATGCTCGCCCCCGCCGTCGTCGCCCAGGCCGAGGCTGAGGCTGCCGCCGCCGGTGAGGCCGCGACCTCCACCTCCGGCGCCACCGGCACCGCCAAGAAGCCCGTCGAGGTCGTCGACTTCGCCGAGGGCGACTCGGTCACCGTCGTCGACGGGCCCTTCGCCACCCTGCACGCCACGATCACCGAGCTCAACGCCGAGTCGCAACGCGTCAAGGCGCTCGTCGAGATCTTCGGCCGCGAGACTCCCGTCGAGCTCTCGTTCAACCAGATCGAAAAGGTTTGAGCCTACGACCCTGCGAGCGAAGCGAGCGGGGTCGTAACGCGAAAAGGTCGAGCGAGCGCAGCGGCTGAGCTTGCGAAGCCGCGAAGCGGGTCGAGACCCACTTTCCCGTAGCAGTCGGGCCCCTGTTCGTCATCCGAACAGGGGCCCGATGCGTTTCGCTGAGCTCTATGCCGGCGTCGACAAGGTCGAGACCCCTTGCGGATCGTCGGCCGCCGGCAACCGAACGAGAGTCTCCAGATCCCGTACGACGGCAGCAGGCGTGATCGAGGAAGGCAGCAGAAGCACGTCGATGAGCCCGTCGACGGAGTTGTCGACGGTGAACCTGGCGGCAGCGCTGATCCTGACGAGCTCGTCGACGGAACCGAGGGCCGTGGCCGCGCGGATACCCCGTGCCAACGCGGCGGGGTCGTCCGGGGCGACCAGGGTGATCGAGCCGCAGTCGGTCTCGGGGAGTCCCCCGTCGTCGGACGCGACGACGCGGCAGCCGGAGTGCTGGGCCTCGATCGAGACGATGCCGAAGGTCTCGTGCCAGTACTGGCTGTTGGAGGGTATGACGATGATGTCGTGCTGGGCCATCAACGTGGCCATCGCGCGCGGCGTGGTCCGCCGGGGCACGAGCCGCACGCTGGGATGGGCTTCGAGGACTCGCTCGATGTTGCGACCCTGGGGCTTGTCGGAGCCCGCGGTCGTGGCCGTGCAGGTGAAGGCCCGCTCCTGGCCGACCGGGTCCAGGTCGAGCATCGCCAGCAGTGTGTAGATGCCCTTCTCCGGGCTCAGCCGGCCCGCGTAGAGGATGCGGATCCCGGCCTCGTCGGCGGGCGGGCGTACCTCGGTGCTGAAGCACGCCTCGGCGTAGGGGTAGACGATGCTGATCGTGTCGATGTCGACGTCGAGGAACTCGGCCCACAGCTGCGCCGAGAACCGGCTGGTCGCGATCAGCGACCGGTCCTGCATGGTGGCCGCGACGCGGGCCCGGTCGACGGCGCCGCCCGGTGGAGGCACGTGCAGCATCTGGTACGCCGGTCGCTTGGTCGCCACGATGGGGAACTCGGCCACGAAGATCACCACTCCGTCCAGGTCGCCGACGTCCGCGACGCTCGCCATCGAGAGGAAGGGGATGTCCGCGAACTCGTCGCGTCCATCCGTGATCCCGACTCCGACGGTGACGACGTGGGCGTTGATACCGCGGCGATTGAGCTCGCGGACATGCCCGATCGTGTAGTTCTCGGTGCCTCCGGTGCCTGCCGGCAGCGGCTGGTGTGGGTTCCAGACGAAGTAGATGTTTCCGACTGTCTTCGGACGATCGTCGCGATACGAGTTCATCTGCCCACTGTCTGCGGGTTGCTGCCGACACCGCTGCCGTGCGCTCCCGCGGTGTCCGCGTCGAGCGGCAGGTGTCCTGCAGTCTTGGTCCCAGCGTAGCCGCCGGGCCCTCACCTCAGGTAGACGCGGACTTCCCAGGGTTCCAGCCGGTCCGGATCGCGCCTGCTCCCGGGATAGTTGGCCAGCACCAGGTCGCGATCCACCCGGTCGTCGCGGTCGACGGAGACCGGCAGGTCGGACAGGTTCGCATAGACGGTGAGGGCCGCGTTGCCCAGGTGGCGCCGGAAGGCATAGATCTGGTCACGGCCGGTTTCGATGGCTGCGAAGCTCCCGTCCACCACGACCGGCAGGCGGTGCCGCAGGGCGATCAAGGCGCGGTAGAACTCGTAGATCGAGGTTCGCACCCCACGCTGCGTGGCGACGTTCAACCAGCTGTGGTTGGGATTGACGCCGATCCAGGGACTGCCGGTCGTGAAGCCCGCACCGGGTGCGGCGCTCCACTGCATCGGCGTACGCGCGTTGTCCCGGCTCTGGCGGCGCAGGGCGTCGAGCGCGACCGAGGGGTCCTCGCGGTGCGTACCGACCGCTGTTCGGTAGTGGTCGAGGGACTCGATGTCACGGAAGTCGTCGATGCCTGCGAACCCGGCGTTGGTCATGCCGATCTCCTCGCCCTGGTAGACGTACGGCGTGCCGCGGTGCAGATGCAGCACCGTGGCCAGGGCGGTGGCCGACTCGCGCCAGTACGTCGTGTCGTTGCCGTAGCGGGAGACGACCCTGGGCTGGTCATGGTTGTTCCAGTAGAGGCTGTTCCATCCAGTGTCGCCGAGGGCGGTCTGCCACCTTGCGAGCGTGTCCCGCAGGTCGTTCACACTCATCGGCCGCCGAGTCCATTTGTCTCCGTCGGCGTCGAGGGCGACGTGCTCGTACTGGAACACCATGTTCAGATGGCCGTGCTCCTGGTCGGTGAGCTCCCGGGCCTGCTCGGGCGTCACCCCCGGCATCTCGCCCACGGTGAGGTAGGTGCCCGGCCGAGGGTCGAAGACCCGGCGCTTCATCTCGGCCAGATAGGCGTGGATCTGGGGCCCGTGGCTGAAGTACGGCATCCCGTCGCCATAGCCATCGCGGTTGAGCGGCGCGTCGGGAAGCAGAGGATCCTTGGAGATGAAGTTGATGACGTCCATCCGGAAGCCGTCGATCCCGCGGTCGAGCCACCAGTCCATCATGGTGAAGACGGCCTCGCGGGTGTCCGGGTTGTCCCAGTTCAGGTCCGGCTGGGACGGAGCGAACAGGTGCAGGTAGTACTGGCCGCGCTCAGGCACCCACTCCCATGCGGACCCGCCGAAGGACGCACCCCAGTTGTTCGGCTCCGACCCGGGCTCGCCGGGCACTGTCCCGGGCCGGGCATCCCGCCAGAAGTACCACTCGGAGGTGGCACTCTCACGCGAGCAGCGCGAGGCGAGGAACCAGGGGTGCTGGCTCGAGGTGTGGTTGACGACGAGGTCCATGATCAGCCGCATGCCCCGCAGATGGACCGCGGCGAGCAGCCGGTCGAGGTCCTCCAGGGTGCCGAAGAGCGGATCGACGTCCCGGTAGTCGCTGACGTCGTAGCCGTTGTCCTCCTGCGGCGAGCGGTAGACGGGGGACAGCCAGATGACGTCGATCCCCAGCTCCTGGAGGTAGTCCAGGTGTTCCACGATGCCGGGAAGGTCACCGATGCCGTCGCCGTCGGTGTCGGCGAAGCTGCGGACGTAGATCTGGTAGACCACCGCCGACTTCCACCACGCCTCGTTGTCCGAGGCCGACCGAGACGCGCCGGGTGCGGCCATGTGCCACCGCCTCGGGTTTGCCACCATGCCAGTGTCGAGAATGACCTGGACGACTGTGGCCCTGCTTCGAGCCTATCCCGAACGCCAAGTGGGCGTTCGGGGGTCGGACGGAAGCCTCACGGCAGCGTCTTGATCAGCCACTCGACGTACCCGGTGATGTCGGTGACGACTCCGGGGACGGCGGCGTTGGCCTGGGTGACCGTCTTGCCGAGCAGCCGGATGCTGCAGGAGTCGACGGCGCGGTTGGTGTCCCAACCGTCGGCGAGGTCGGGGAAGCGGGAGGAGAGCTCGGCGGCACAGATCCCGCGGCGCTCGGAGATCGAGGCCCAGCTGCCGTCGTCGGTCGGCGTGGGGCTGGGGCTCGGGGCCGTCGAGGGGGTCGAGCTCGGCTCGTTCGAGGGCCGGGCGCCCGCGCTCGGCTTCGGCGTGGTGGCGGGGGGCTTCTTCTTCGAGGGCTTCTTGTCGGCCCGCTTGGCCGCGTCGCGCCCCGGGTGGCCAGGTTTCGGCTCGGCGTGCGCGGGCGCGGCGGCGAGCTCGATGTCGTCGCCGCCGTAGGGGCTGTCGGCATAGCCCTTGGCGATCTTCAGCACGGTGGAGACGTACGCCTCGCTGCGGTTGTAGCGGGTCAGCGCGGCCTTCTTCCCCGCATCGGTGGAGACATCCTCGTCACCGGAGCAGAGGTAGACGGCGGCGGCGAGGGCGGCGTCGTCGATGTCCTGCGGGTCGCGTACGCCGTCGCCGTCTCCGTCGACGGCCACCAACGGCCAGGTCGAGGGGATGAACTGCATCGGCCCGACGGCCCGGTCGCCGCTGGCGAGCTTGTCGACGGCGCCGGCATCGGTGTCGGGCGCGGGGCTGCCGGAGCCGGTGGTCAGCGTCGGGCCGTAGATGGCAGGAGAGGCCTTGCCCGAGTCGTCGAGCCGGCTGCTCTTCAGGCGCCCATGGTCGGACTCGACCATCCCCACGGCGGCGAGCAGCGTCCAGTCGAGAGCACAGGCCCGGTCGGCGGTGGTGACGACGGCGGCCGCACGCTGGTACGCGGCCAGCGCCGGCATCGGGATGTCGCTTCCCTGCGCCATCGCGACGGCGATCGTGCCGGTTCGGGCGCCCTTGCGAGCTCCTTGCGCAGGCGCGGGCTCGGTGACGCTCGCGGGCTGGTCGATCGCCGACGTCACCAGGGTCTCGCCGCCGGGCAGCGTCACGGGTTCGACCGGATCGAACCCGGCACCGGTGGCGGCGGCGGTCCACGCGGCCGAGAGCGCGGCCAACGGCACGAGCGCGGCGAACATGGACAGGCGTCGATTGAACAATTGAGCTCCCTTTGTAAATCCCCGGGGGAGTATGCCAAGGGGAGTGGTGGCCGTCACTCAGGGGGTCCCACTGAGTGGGCCGCCTCCGCTGATTTCGTGAACCCGGACGGATCACGGACAATTGACCAGTTGCGAGAGCAACACAGCAGGTGGCAGAGGCCGAAACGTACAAGCGGCTTCGTCATGACCACGAGAAGGAAGAGATCTCAAGAATGCCTCCGAAGAAGAAGATCGCAGCGCTCGTCAAGGTGCAGCTGCAGGCCGGCTCCGCGACCCCGGCCCCGCCGGTCGGTACCGCGCTCGGTCCGCACGGCGTCAACATCATGGAGTTCTGCAAGGCGTACAACGCCCAGACCGAGTCCATGCGCGGCAACGTCGTCCCCGTCGAGATCACCATCTACGAGGACCGCTCGTTCACCTTCATCACGAAGACCCCGCCGGCCGCTGAGCTGATCAAGAAGGCTGCCGGTCTGAAGAAGGGCTCGTCCGTCCCGCACAAGGACAAGGTCGGCAAGCTGACCAAGGACCAGGTGCGCGAGATCGCGACCACCAAGCTGCCCGACCTCAACGCGGAGGACATCGACGCCGCGATGAAGATCGTCGAGGGCACCGCCCGCTCCATGGGCGTCACCACCGACTGACCGTGGGAGAGCCGCGCTGGCTCGCTAACCACATCTCCTCTTAACTACCGAAGGAATCACCATGCAGCGCAGCAAGACCTACCGCGCGGCGGAAGAGACGTTCGACAAGAACGAGCTCTACGCCCCGCTGGCCGCGATCAAGATCGCCAAGTCCTCCAGCAAGAAGAAGTTCGACGAGACCGTTGACGTCGTCATGCGTCTCGGCGTCGACCCCCGCAAGGCCGACCAGATGGTGCGCGGCACCGTCAGCCTGCCCCACGGCACCGGTAAGACGATGCGCGTCATCGTCTTCGCCGCTGCTCCGGACAAGGCCGAGGCCGCTCGCGAGGCCGGCGCGGACGTCGTCGGTGGCGACGACCTCATCGAGAAGGTCTCCGGTGGCTGGCTCGACTTCGACGCCGTCGTCGCGACCCCCGACATGATGGGCAAGGTCGGCCGCCTCGGCCGCGTGCTCGGCCCCCGTGGCCTCATGCCGAACCCGAAGACCGGCACCGTCACCCCGGACCCGGCCAAGGCCGTCTCCGACATCAAGGGCGGCAAGATCGACTTCCGCGTCGACCGCCACGCCAACCTTCACTTCATCATCGGCAAGGCCTCCTTCTCCGAGGCCCAGCTCGCTGAGAACTACGCCGCTGCTCTCGAGGAGGTGCTTCGTCTGAAGCCGTCCTCCTCCAAGGGCCGCTACCTGAAGAAGGTCACCCTCTCGACCACCATGGGCCCCGGTGTCCAGGTCGACCCCAACCGCGTCAAGAACGTGGCGGGTGAGGACGAGGCCTGAGCCTCTCACGGCGCTTGCGCCGGGAGAACGCGAAGGGATCGAGCGAGCGCACGGCTGAGCTTGCGAAGCCGTGACCGCGGGTCGAGATCCACTGGCGGTCTTACGCGATGGCCCGCCACCCCGAGGGGTGGCGGGCCATCGTCGTCCAAAGCGTCGTAGAGTTCGGCGCATGAATCTGCGGAAGCTCGCTGCTGCCCTGACCGTTCCTGCCCTCGGCCTGGCGCTCGCCGCCTGCGGTGGCGGCGACGAGGGTGGCACCTCCCCGTCGGGTGCGAAGCTGGTCAAGGCCGACACCCTGACCATCTGCACGCATCTTCCCTACAAGCCGTTCGAGTTCAACGAGGGCGGCGAGGTCGTCGGCTTCGACATCGACGTGCTCAAGATCGCGGCCGACGCCGAGAAGCTCGAGACCGAGGTCGTCAACATCGGCTGGGAGACCATCGTCTCCGGTGAGGCCCTCAACTCCGGTAAGTGTGACGTCGCCGCCGGCGCGATGACGATCAACGAGGAGCGCGAGAAGGTCATGGACTTCACCGAGCCCTACTTCGAGGCGACCCAGGCTCTGCTGACCAAGAAGGGCGCGGGCTACACGTCGCTCGACGACCTCGGCGGCAAGACCATCGCGGTCCAGGAGGCGACCACCGGCGCCGACTACGTCAAGGAGAACGCTCCCGAGGACGCCAAGATCATCACGCTCGAGGACTCCGCGCTGATGATGCAGGCGGTCAAGTCCGGCAAGGCCGACGCGGGCGTCAACGACAACGGTCTGCTCTACGACTTCGTCAAGGACAACACCGACATGGAGATCACCAGCGAGTTCCAGACCGGTGAGGCGTACGGCTTCTCGGTGAAGAAGGGCGGCAACGACAAGCTGCTCGACGTGCTCAACAAGGGCATCAACGACAAGGCCGCCTACGACGAGGTCTACAAGAAGTGGTTCGGGGAGGCTGCCGCGCAGTGACCAGCGCGGCAGTGGTTCCCAAGAAGCGGATGTCGCCGCGCAAGCGCGCGGCGCTCGTCCGTTACATCCAGTACACCGTCCTGGTCGCGCTGGTCGTCGTCCTAGCGCTCATCGCCGACTGGGGCGAGATCAGGCGGGCGTTCCTCGACCTCGACATCGCGGCGGCGCAGTTCCCCGACGTCATCGTGATCGCACTCAAGAACACGATCATCTACACCGCCTGCGGGTTCGCGTTCGGACTGGCGCTCGGTCTGGTGCTGGCGCTGATGCGGCTCTCGAGCGTCGGTCCCTACCGGTGGATCTCGACCGGCATCATCGAGCTCTTCCGCGGGCTGCCGGCGCTGGTCGTCTTCCTGGTGCTCGGACTCGGACTCTCGCTGGCCTTCGGGGTCCAGCTCTCCAACCTCAGCACCGTCACGCTGGCGCTCGGTCTGGTCGGTGGCGCCTACATGGCCGAGACGATCCGGGCCGGCATCCAAGCGGTGCCGAAGGGTCAGTACGAGGCGGCGCGCACGCTCGGCATGACCCACACGCGGGCCATGGTGACGATCGTGCTCCCGCAGGCGTTCCGGGTGATCCTGCCCCCGCTGACCAACGAGCTGATCCTGCTCACCAAGGACTCCTCGCTGGTCTACATCCTCGGTCTGTCTCTGGACGAGTACGAGCTGACCGCGTTCGGCCGTGAGGCGATGAACGCCAACGCCAACCTGACCCCGATGGTCACGATCGCGCTGTGCTACCTGCTGATCACGGTGCCGCTCTCGATCGTCGTACGCCGCATGGAAGCCAAGTCCGGGAAGGCCCGCTGATGACCCAGACCGAGACGACACCGGCTGCCGAACGCGGCGCGGCGGTGATCGACGTGCAGAACCTGCACAAGTACTTCGGTGACAACGAGGTGCTCAAGGGCATCGACTTCCACATCGCGCGGGGAGAGGTCGTCTGCGTGATCGGGCCCTCGGGCTCCGGGAAGTCGACGCTGTTGCGCTGCGTGAACCTCCTCGAGGAGCCGACCAGCGGCACGATCCTGGTCGACGGCGAGGAGATCACCGATCCGGACGCCGACGTGGACGGACTGCGCGCCCGGATCGGGATGGTCTTCCAGCAGTTCAACCTGTTCCCGCACATGACCGTGCTGCGCAATCTGACGGTCTCGCAGGAGAAGGTGCTCAAGCGCGGTAAGGCCGAGTCGCTGCAGATCGCTCGGGCCAACCTGGAGAAGGTCGGGCTCTCGGACAAGGCCGATGCCTACCCGGCTCACCTCTCCGGTGGCCAGCAGCAGCGCGTCGCCATCGCGCGGGCGCTGTCGATGAACCCCGACATGATGCTCTTCGACGAGCCGACCTCCGCGCTGGACCCCGAGCTCGTCGGGGACGTTCTGGCCGTCATGAAGGACCTGGCTGCCGAGGGCATGACCATGATGGTGGTGACCCACGAGATGAGCTTCGCGCGCGAGGTCGCCGACAAGGTCGTCTTCATGGACGGCGGCGTGATCGTCGAGGAGGGCCTGCCGGCCGACGTCCTCGGCAACCCCCAGCACGAACGCACCCAGGCTTTCCTCGCCCGGGTGCTCTGAGGCGTGATGTTCACCGACGCAGCTCGGTGAACGTCACACTCGCCACCGGCGCGGTGACCGCTGCCAGAGTGAAGCAGAGGCCCGCGCCGGTGAGCCAGACCGTCGGAACCCCGTGCGACAACAGACCGGTCGCAAGCATCGGCCCGATCGTCTGCGCGATCCCCCAACATGTCCCGTACGCCGCCAGGTAGCCCGCCCGCGACCCGTCGACGGCCGCCAGACCGGCCACGAGCGCGATCGGCGGGCCCAGGAGCAGCACCTCACCGAGGGCGACGATCGCGGAGCCGAGTGCGAGGAGTGGCAGCGGTGCCGCGTACGCGATCACGGCGAAGCCGACGGCCATCAGGACCAGGCCTGCGCGGATGAGCGTGAACGGCCGGGCGGCGGCGCCACGGAGAAGGCGCTGGCCGGCGATCGTGACCAGCGCGGCGACCACGAGCAGCCAGCCGGTGGCCGCGGCGTCGTGCCCCCGGGCGGAGACGGTCAGGGGAAGAGCGATCGTGCTCAGGATCCATGCGGTGGCGAACCCGGTGCCGAGCGCGAGCATCGTCAGGAGCCGGCGATCACGCCAGGGACTCGGCCCGGACCGCTGTCGGCGCACGCCTCGAGCCGTGGTGTCCCGCACGAGTGCGAGGACGAGAACCGCGGCGCACAGACAGGTGAGCGCGTCGGCGACGAAGAGCAGGCGCAGGTCGATGCCGCCCACAAGGGCGGCCACTACTCCTGCCGCCACACCGGCGACCGCCATCGCAGCGCCATAGAGCCCGTACGCCTGTGGCCGCCGCTCCACCTCCACCGACTCCGCGATCAGCGCCTGGGAGGCGGGCTCGTAGATCTCGTACGCCAGCCCGAGCAGCGTCGCGCCGATCAGCGCACCGGCGATCCCAGGAGACGCGGCGATGACCAGCTGGGCCACCGCGCAGGCGACGAGGCCGGCGACGATGGTCGGCCGGCGGCCCACCGTGTCGGCCATCCACCCGCCGAGCAGCCTCGACGGGATGGTGGCGACACCGAAGGCCGTCACAACCGCACCCGCCGTGGCGAGGGAGGCCCCATGCACCTCGACCAGGGCGACCGCCATGAAGGCCATGGCGAACGAACCCAGCCGGTTGACCGCTCGGGCGATGACCAGCACGAGGAGGGATCGCGGCCACCTTGTGCCTCGGTGACTGGTCAATGGTTGAATGACAGTCATGGAGGAGACGGTAGGACCCGAACTCGTGACTGGTCAAATACATTTCGACAGTCACGTACATACGGTGACCGAGCAGGCATGCAAGCTCGTCAACGCGCTGACCCCGGGGCATGACGGCACCCGCGCGGTACAGCCGCCTCCCTCCGGCCGGCGGGCGCGGGTCGTCAGCGACCTGCTGGCCCGTCCCGACTACGAACCCCAGGTCGAGGAAGTCTATGCCGACGGGATGGTCGCGCTCGCCGAGTCGCTGCGAGTCGTGTTCGAGGCAGCGGCCGGTGGCGACCTCGACACCGCCGCCACCGCGGTCAACGCGCTCATGCGCGAGATGGGCTCTGTCCCGCAGCTCGACCGTGCCCGTGGGGGAGGCTGGGCGCTGCACTTCCACGGCCGCGACCCCGGCCTCGTCATCGGCTGGGGCGCGGGAATCGCCGCCGGCCTCGCGCTGGCGATCGGCTCCGACCTGGCCGGCCGCCTCGGTGTCTGTCAGGCCGACCCGTGCGACCGCGTCTTCGTCGACACCTCCAAGAACGCCGGCCGCCGCTACTGCTCCACCCGCTGCCAGAGCCGGGTGAAAGCGGCCGCCCACCGCGCCCGCCAGAAGTAGTTCGGCCGTGACGAGATACGGCTGAGCCTGACCCTCGCGGTCGGTAGGGTCTGCGACGTGCCAACGCCTGACGACTACTTCACCACCCTCGTTGACCTGCAGGCCGAGTTCGCGGCCGCGCTGAAGCAGGCCGACCCGGACGTGCCGGTTCCGTCCTGCGACGACTGGTCGATCGGCGATCTGGCCGATCACCTGGCAGGGGTGCACCACTGGGCGGCGGCGATGGCGCGCGACGAGGACGAGGAGCCGCTGCCGGTGCCGCTGGACCTGGTCGCGGCCTATGAGGAGCAGGCCGCCGAGCTGCGCGAGACGCTCTCGGCGCTGGGACCGGAGGCGACCGGCCGGATCCTCAACGGGCTGACCGAGGACGGTCGTGGGCCGGTCTCGTTCTGGTTTCGGCGCCAGGTGCACGAGACCCTGGTCCACCTCTGGGACATCCGCGCTGCGCTCGGGCTCGACGCACCGGAGGCGACCCCGGAGCTCTGGGCCGACACGGTCGACGAGGTGCTGACCGTGATGTACCCGCGGCAGATCGCTCTGAAGCGCACGCGGAAGGTCGTCACCCGCATCGAGCTGACCGCGACCGACATCGACCACACCTGGGCGATCGGGGCTCCGAACGCGGTGCAGAAGGTGTCCGTCACCGGATCCGCGCGTGAGCTGGCGCTGCTGCTCTGGGGTCGTACGACACCCCGGTCCGCCGCGCTGACCGTCACGGGTGACGAGGCAGCCCTGGCCGAGGCACTCTCACGCGCGCTCGTCCCGTAGCCGGGCCTGTAGTCGGGTACGGTCGGCGCGGCCGGTCCAGTAGCCCACCCACACCGCTCCGGCGAGCGAGAAGAGCCCGAGCGCGACCGGAGCGGCGGCGATCGAGAAGACCGCGGCCAGACCGGAGACCAGGAGCGGCCCGCCGGTGCCGCCGAGGTCACCGCACAGCCGCCAGCCGCCGAGGAACTGGGCGCGTCCGTCCTCCGGTGCGGCATCGGCGCCGAGCGTCATCACGATCCCCGAGCCGAGGCCGTTGCCGACGGCGATCAGCGCCATCACCGCGCCCAGGCTGAGCGCGTCGTGGGTGAGGGGGAGCAGCAGGCAGCCGAGGCCGACGGCGAGCACCACCGGGATCGCCACGACCTGACGCCCGCGGTGGTCGAGCAGCCAGCCACCGGGGAGGGTGAGGGCTATGTCGACCAGTGCGGCCCCGGCGAAGAGCAGGGACACGACCGAGGCCTCGAGGTGGATGTGGTCGGCCCAGAGCGGCAGCAGCCCGGTGCGTACGGAACGGGAGATCCCGATGATCACCACCGCCACCCCGAGCGTGGCGAACGTCCGACGGTGGGTCCACAGCACGCTGCGTACGCTCAGATGCCCCTGCTCACGCGAGCGGGTGCGGCCGAGCTCGGGCATCCAGCCGCCGATCACCGCCGAGCACAGCGACATCGCGGCCGCGAAGAGGAAGACCACGGGGAGGCCGAAGGCGTGGATGAGCCCGGCGCCGAGCAGTGGTCCGACGAAGACCCCGAGCCGGAACGACCCGCCCAGCAGCGACATCGCCCGCGCCCGGTGGGAGAGCGGGGTCGCGTCGATGAGGAAGCCCTGCCGGGCGATCAGGAACGCCGTCCAGCTCATCCCGCTCACGAACACGGCGACGGCGAGCACGGCGACCGAGCTGCTGAGGAACGCCACCGTCATCGCGACCGCGTCGAGAGCCCCGGCACCCATCAGCGTCCGCCGCTCGCCGATCCGTGCCACCAACGACCCGGCGGGCAGCGAGGTGGCCAGCGACCCGATCCCGAGCAGCGCGACCACGAACGCGGCCGTCGACGCGTCCGCCCCCAGGTCGGAGGCCCGAAGCGCCAGCACCGGCATCACCGCACCATGTCCCATGGAGCTGACGATCGAGGGCGCGTACGCCACCAGCGCGATGTCTCGGAACCGGAACTCCGTCGTCGTCTCCGTCGTCACCCCTTTACTCTGCCCGATTCGTTACCGAGGCTCACTATTTGTACGCCGACCGAGACGACCGGAGCGAGGCCGAGCGGCGAGCTTGCTCGTCCGCTCGCGCCGAGCGAGGGAGTGACCGCGCGAAGCGCGGAGACGACCGGAGCGAGGCGTCACTCAGGTCGCTCGAGACGTCGCCTAGGTCGGCCGAATCGGCGACGAGGTGCCCACTCGGCCGACGCGAGTGACGCCTCGGCGGGGGATGTCACCAGCGGGAGTGGATGGCCTCGCGGAAGTGGGTGTCGTAGATCTGGCGTACGCCGGAGAGCAGCTCGTCGGAGAGCGCAGGCAGCGAGCCGGCGGCGGAGTTGGCGTGGGCCTGGGACGTGTTGCGGGCGCCGGGGATGACGGTGGTGACGCCGGGCTGCTGAGCGACCCAGGCGAGGGCGACCTGCGCGGGCGTCGCGCCCTCGGGGCCGTGCTGGGAGACCAGGGCGGCGAACTCCTGGGCGGCCTTGACCCCGGTGGCGTAGTCGACACCGGAGAAGGTCTCGCCGACGTCGAAGGCCTCGCCGTGGCGGTTGTAGGTGCGGTGGTCGTCGGCGGCGAACGTCGTCGACTCCGAGTAGCGACCGGACAGCAGTCCGGAGGCCAGCGGCACCCGCGCGATGATCCCGACGCCGGCCTCCGCGGCCGCCGGAAGCACCAGATCCAGCGGCTTGAGCCGGAACGCGTTCAGGATGATCTGGACGGAGGCCACGTTGGGCCTCGCGATCGCGGCGAGGGCCTGGTCGCAGGTCTCCACGCTGACGCCGTACGCAGCGATCACTCCCTCCGAGACCAGGGTGTCAAGCGCGTCATAGGTGGCCGAGGACTCGATCGTCTCCGAGGGCGGGCAGTGCAGCTGCACCAGGTCGATCGTGTCGACCCCGAGGTTGGTGCGCGAGCGGTCCAGCCACTCGCGGAAGGCGGCGAGCGTGTAGTTCGAGGGCACCTGGTCCACCCGGCGCCCCATCTTCGTGGCCACGAAGATCCCGTCGTGCGATCCGAGGAACCGCCCGATCACCTGCTCGCTCCGGCCGTCCCCGTAGACGTCGGCGGTGTCGAGGAAGGTCACCCCGTCACCCACCGCGGCCTCGAGCACCGCCAGCGCATCCGTCTCGCTGACCTCGCCCCAGTCGGCGCCGAGCTGCCAGGTGCCGAGACCGATGACCGACGCCGAGCGACCGATCCTTCCGAAGGTGTGGCTCTCCATACCGCCAAGGTACTGCCCGCCGATTTGGCGGCACCCCGCGGCGTACGCATAATTGTTGTCTGAAACCAGAGACCGCCGGTTGTCAGGTGCGCATGCACTCGATCGAAGGTTCCGCAGGATGCGGACGGCCAGCGTAGGTGAAGAGCAAGACGAGAACGTACGTCACGCCCTGAGCCTGCGCTCGGGGCGTTTGTCATGCAGGGCCCTCACCGACGGAATCGATTCCCGGAAGAAGGAGACCCATGGCGCGGGCTGACAAGCAGGCTGCCGTTGCCGAGATCGCTGACGAGTTCAGCGCCTCGACCGGTGCCGTGCTGACCGAGTACCGCGGTCTCACCGTGGGCGAGCTGAAGACTCTTCGTCGCTCGCTCGGTGAGCACGCAAACTACGCCGTGGTCAAGAACACGCTGGCCAAGATCGCTGCCTCTCAGAGCGGCATCGAAGGCTTCGATGACCTGCTGACCGGCCCGACCGCGATCGCCTTCATCAAGGGTGACGTCGTCGAGGCGGCCAAGGGTCTGCGTGACTTTGCCAAGGCCAACCCCAACCTTGTCATCAAGGGCGGGTACCTCGACGGCAAGGCCATCGACGCTGCTGAGGTTGGCAAGCTTGCCGACCTCGAGTCGCGCGAGGTCCTGCTCGCCAAGCTTGCGGGCGCGTTCACCGCGTCGCTGTCGCAGGCTCTGTACGCCTTCAACGCTCTGCCCTCGAAGACCGCGCAGCTCGCTGCCGCTCTCGAGGCCAAGGCCGCGGAGGACCCCTCGATCCTCGCAGGTGGTGCCGCTGAGCCGGCTGCCGCCGAGGAGGCTCCGGCCGAGGCCTGATGGCCCCGGTCGTAACTAACCACCACCTGTAACCCGGCCCCGCTGCGTACTCACAGAAAAACGCACAGGGCCACCACGAAAGGAAATGCCATCATGGCGAAGCTCTCCACCGACGAGCTGCTCGACGCTTTCAAGGAGCTCACCCTCATCGAGCTCTCCGAGTTCGTCAAGGCCTTCGAGGACACCTTCGGTGTCACCGCTGCCGCTCCGGTCGCCGTTGCCGCTGCCGGCGCCCCGGGCGCCCCGGCCGCCGCCGCTGAGGAGGCCAAGGACGAGTTCGACGTCATCCTCGAGGCCGCTGGTGACAAGAAGATCAACGTCATCAAGGAGGTGCGCGCTCTGACCTCCCTCGGTCTGAAGGAGGCCAAGGAGCTCGTCGAGGGTGCCCCCAAGGCTGTCCTCGAGGCCGCCAACAAGGAGACCGCTGACAAGGCGAAGGAGGCCCTCGAGGCCGCCGGCGCCACGGTCACCGTCAAGTGATCTGAGGGCTTCGGCCCTTGAGCCCGGGTTCGGCGGATTCCGCCGGACCCGGGCTTTCTCTACATTGCGGAAACAGTTCCGCAACAGATCGGGCAAGCTGCAGTGCAGCGCTGCGATCGTTCAAACCGCGAGTTGCTACTCCTGAGTAGCAACTCGCGGTTTGTTTCGTTATCTTGAACACACACCGGGCGTGAAGGGTCGCAATCCGACCGTCGACGTGTTGGCTGGGGGAGTTCGTCTCGGGTGGTGATCACCGTCATCGTTCGCAGGCCACTATGGTTTACAAAAGTGTGACGCGTGTCGCAGGAAGTGCGTAACCCCCGTCACACTCTGCCGTTAGTCGGGCAGTGGGGGCTTGAGGGAGACCGCCACGCGAACAGGAAGGGAGCCGGCCCGGATGGGTGTAGACGTAAAGATCGAAGGGCTGACCAAGAGCTTTGGTAAGCAGCTCATCTGGAAAGATGTCTCGTTGACTCTGCCCGCGGGCGAGATCAGCGTGATGCTGGGCCCGTCCGGCACGGGCAAGTCGGTGCTCCTCAAGACCCTGATCGGTCTGATCAAGCCCGACACGGGCTCGGTGGTCATCGAGGGCGTCGACATCGCCAGCTGCTCGGAGCGAGACCTCTACGAGGTTCGCAAGCTGTTCGGCGTGCTGTTCCAGGACGGCGCCATGTTCGGTTCCATGGATCTCTTCGACAACGTCGCGTTCCCGCTTCGTGAGCACACGAAGAAGAGCGAGTCGGAGATCCGCAACATCGTCATGGAGAAGATGGACCTGGTCGGTCTCATCGGCGCCGAGAACAAGCTTCCCGGCGAGATCTCCGGTGGTATGCGCAAGCGTGCCGGTCTGGCGCGTGCGCTGGTCCTCGACCCCGAGATCCTGTTGATCGACGAGCCCGACTCGGGTCTGGACCCGGTGCGTACGGCGTTCATCAACCAGCTCTTCATCGACCTGAACGCGCAGATCGACGCGACCTTCCTGATCGTCACCCACGACATCAACTCGACGCGTACGGTGCCGGACAACATCGGCCTGCTCTACCACAAGCACCTGGCCATGTACGGGCCCCGCGAGATGCTGCTGAGCTCCGAGGAGCCGGTGGTGCGGCAGTTCCTCAACGCCCAGACGATCGGCCCGATCGGCATGTCCGAGGAGAAGGACGCCGACGAGCTGGCCGCCGAGAAGGACATGGGCCTGCCGCCGCTGCCGCCGATCCCGATGCAGCTCGAGCCGTCCAACGGCATTCCGCGCAAGTACCAGCGTCCGCCGGGCGCCTGGTGCCGAGAGAACGGTGTCACCCCGCCGCCGGGATCGTTCCGAGCAGACGCGGCCATGGCCCCCGGCGGCGTGAAAGCAGCAGACCCCACAGAGGCTCCTCACTGATGTCATCTCTGACCGCCGCCAGGGTCCTGAAACCGATCGGGACCGCTGGCTCGCTCTTCGCGTTCGGTCTGGACGTGGGGCGCGCCGTGTTCCGGCGCCCCTTCCAGTTCCGAGAGTTCATCCAGCAGGCGTGGTTCATCGCGTCGGTGACGATCGTCCCGACCGCGCTGGTCGCGATCCCTTTCGGTGCGGTCATCGCGCTGCAGGTCGGTGGCCTCGTGGCCCAGTTCGGTGCGCAGTCCTTCGTCGGGTCGGCCGCGGTCCTCGCGGTCGTCCAGCAGGCTGCCCCGATCGCGACCGCGCTGTTGGTCGCGGGTGCCGGTGGCTCGGCGATCGCCGCCGACCTCGGTGCTCGGAAGATCCGTGAAGAGCTCGACGCGATGATGGTTCTGGGCATCGACCCGATCCAGCGGCTGGTGGTCCCGCGTGTGCTCGCCTGCATGATGATCGCGGTCTTCCTCAACGGCCTGGTCTCGATCGTCGGCGTCATGGGCGGTTACGTCTTCAACGTCATCATCCAGGGCGGCACCCCGGGTGCCTACCTGGCCAGCTTCACCGCGCTCGCGCAGATGGCCGACCTGTGGCAGGGCCTGGCGAAGGCGCTCGTGTTCGGTCTCATCGCGGCGATCGTGGCTTCGTACATGGGCATGAACGCCGGCGGTGGCCCCAAGGGCGTGGGTGACGCCGTGAACCAGTCGGTCGTCATCACGTTCCTGTTGCTGTTCATCGTGAACTTCGTGATGAGCGCGATCTTCCTGCAGATCGTCCCGAGCAAGTCCGGATAGGAGGCGAGACGGATGGCAAACCTCAAAGCGATCTACGAGAAGCCTGCCAAGAGCCTCGACCACCTCGGTGACGAGCTCGGCTTCTACCTGCGCGCGATCTCGTGGTTCCCGCGCACACTGAGGCGCTACAAGAAGGAGATCCTCCGGATCCTCGCCGAGGTCACCCTCGGATCGGGGGCGCTGGCCGTCATCGGCGGCACCGTCGGCGTGATCTTGGCGATGACCTTCTTCACCGGTGCCCAGGTCGGCCTCTCGGGCTACACCGCGCTCGACCAGCTCGGCACCTCGGCGTTCTCCGGCTTCGTGTCGGCCTACTTCAACACCCGCGAGATCGCGCCACTGGTCGCCGGCATCGCGCTCGCGGCGACGGTCGGCTGCGGCTTCACCGCCCAGCTCGGCGCGATGCGCATCTCCGAAGAGGTGGATGCCCTCGAGGTCATGGCGATCCCGTCGCTGCCGTTCCTGGTGACCACCCGGATGATCGGCGGCCTGATCGCGATCGTGCCGCTCTACGTGGTCGGCCTGCTCTCCTCCTACGTCGCCACCCGATTCACGGTGATCCTCTTCTACGGCCAGAGTGCGGGCACGTACGACCACTACTTCAACACGTTCCTGCCGCCCATCGACGTGCTGTGGTCCTTCGGCAAGGTGCTGATCTTCGCCGTCGTGGTGATCCTGATCCACTGCTACCACGGCTACAACGCCTCGGGTGGCCCCGCAGGGGTCGGCGTCGCGGTCGGTAAGGCGGTGCGTACGAGCATCGTCGCCGTCTCCGTGCTCGACCTGATGCTCTCGATGGCGATCTGGGGCAGCACGACGACAGTGAGGTTGGCGGGATGACTCAGACACTCGCTCGCGACGAGGTCCATCACGACCTGCCCACGCCGCACAAGAGAAGCGCCGTGGCGCTCGCCTGGGGCCGGCAGAAGGGCAAGATCCTCGGGATCCTCTTCCTCGCGCTGCTCTTGGCCGCGCTCGTCCTGACCTGGGCGCAGTTCACCAACCGGTTCGGACAGTACGAGGAGATCACCCTCAAGGCCGACCGCATCGGTCTGCAGCTCCCCGAGCGTGCCGACGTGAAGGTCCGTGGCCTGATCGTCGGCGAGGTCCTCGAGATGAAGCCGACCGACGAGGGTGCCGAGCTGACCCTGGGTCTGTTCCCCGATGAGATCAGCAAGGTCCACCCGGACGTGACCGGCGCGATCCTCCCGAAGACCCTCTTCGGCCAGAAGTACGTCTCGCTGGTCCCGCCCGACACCGACTTCACCGAGCCGATCAAGGCCGGTGCTGTCATCGAGAAGACCAAGATGGCCACCGAGGTCCAGGCCGTGCTGCGTGACCTCTACCCGCTGCTGCGGACGATTCAGCCGGCCGACCTCAACAACACGCTCAACGCGCTTGCCACCGCGCTCGAGGGGCGCGGCGACAAGCTCGGTGAGTCGCTCGACACCCTCGACTCCTACCTGAAGCGGCTCAACCCCGAGATCCCGGCGCTGATCGAGGACCTCGAGCTCGCCACCGAGGTCTCGGGCACCTACCAGGCCGTGCTTCCGGAGATCGGACAGATCCTGCGCAACACCATCGTCACCGCGACCACGCTCGAGGACCGCGAGGTGGAGCTCAAGAAGATGCTGACCGACGTCACCGCGTTCTCCAACACCGCCGACAAGTTCCTCGACGACAACGGCGACACGCTGATCCAGGTCGGCGAGGTCGGTCGGCCGGTCACCCAGACGCTGGCCCGTTACGCCCCGATGTTCCCGTGTCTCATCGGCGGCATGGACATCCTGACCGACGAGTTCACCGAGGTGTTCCGCAACAACACCGTCCACATCACGCTGGAGACGCTGCCGCACCAGTCGCGTCCCTACTCGACCAAGGACAAGCCGCGCTACGGTGAGGACAGCGGGCCCTACTGCGGTGAGATGCCGAACGCGTCCTGGAGCCAGAAGAAGCCGTTCGCGCCGTTCCCCAACAAGAACGACGGCGTCGACGAGCCCACCGGAAAGGGTGTCATGCGTTCCGCCACCGGGACGACCGGCTACTCGGCCCTGTCCTACGTCGGTACGTCGGCCGAGACCGATGTCATCAACGAGCTGTTCGCCCCCGGCATGGGCATGACCGCCAGCGAGGTCCCGGACCTCGGCGGGCTGCTGCTCGGCCCGGCCGCACGTGGAGCTGAGGTGACGTACGAATGAGCGCAGTGAAGCTCTTCGACGCCAAGACCTTCCAGGACTTCTGGAAGCTGGTGATCTTCGTGATCGTCACGACGCTGGCCACCGGCCTGCTCGCGATCACGATCGGCAACGTGACCTTCGGACAGACCGATGAGTACAAGGCGGTCTTCACCGACGTCACCGGTGTGAACAAGGGCGACGACGTACGCATCTCCGGGGTCAAGGTCGGCGCGGTCAAGGGAATCGAGATCTCCGACGACGCCCGGAGCGCGGTGGTCACCTTCACGGTCGACAGCGCGCAGCAGATCGCGACCACGACCGAGGCGACGATCAAGTACCGCAACCTGATCGGCCAGCGCTACCTGGCACTGACCAATCAGCTGGTGGGCGACGCCTCCGCTCTGCAGGAGGGCCAGACCATCCCGGTCGGGCAGACCCACCCGGCACTCGACCTGACCGTGCTCTTCAACGGGTTCAAGCCGCTCTTCCAGGCGCTGTCGCCCAACGACGTCAACACCCTGTCCTACGAGATCGTCCAGGTCTTCCAGGGCGAGGGCGGCACGCTGGAGAGCCTGCTCTCCCACACCGCCTCGCTGACCTCGACGCTGGCCGAGAAGGACCAGGTCATCAACGCCCTGATCGACAACCTCACCGAGGTGCTCGAGCACGTGGGCGACCGCGAGAAGGAGCTCTCCAGCCTGATCGTGACGTTCCGTGACTTCGTCGGCGGTCTCAACAACGACCGCGAGGCGATCCTCGGCTCCCTGGACCAGATCTCGGCGCTCTCCGTGGAGACCGCCGACCTGGTGCACGAGGCGAAGGACCCGCTGCTGGAGGACCTGCGGCAGGCCCGGAGGTTCTCCGACGAGGTGGCCAAGGACAAGCGCCAGCTCGACGACGCCCTCGAGCTCCAGCCGATCAAGCTGGACAAGATCGGCGCGACGGCCAGCTACGGCGGTTGGTTCAACTTCTACCTGTGCGGTCTGCGGGGCACGATCCGCGACCCTGAGGGCAAGGACCTCGAGATTCCGCTCTACGAGCCCGGTCAAGCGAGGTGCAACCTCGGATGATTCCCTTCCGTGAACGTAACCCAGTCAAGATCGGCGCCGTCTCGATCGCCGTCCTCGCCATGCTGATGGTGATGGCGTTCAAGGCCGACAGCCTGCCGCTGATCGGCGGTGGCACCACCTACTACGCCAACTTCTCCGAGGCCGGTGGCCTCAAGACCGGCGACGAGGTCCGGGTGGCCGGCGTCCGGGTCGGCAAAGTCGACTCGATCGAGCTGGACGGCAACCAGGTCAAGGTCGGCTTCAAGATCCGCGAGAAGGTCAACTTCGGTGAGAACTCCGGAGCCGGCGTACGCGTGAAGACGCTGCTCGGCGACATGTTCCTCGAACTGCAGCCGGCCGGAGAGGGCCAGATGAAGGCGGGAGCCACCATCCCGGTGGACCGCACGGAGTCTCCCTACGACGTGGTCGAGGCCTTCGAGGGCCTGGCCGACACCTCCGCCAACATCGACAAGGACCAGCTCGCCGCGGCCCTCACCACGCTCGCCGACCTGACCCGGTCGACGCCGGAGGAGTTCCAAGCCGCCCTCACCGGTGTCTCCGACCTCTCCCGCAACCTGGCTGCCAAGGACGAGCGCATCGAGTCGCTGCTCACCCAGCTCGACCGGGTGACAAAAGTGCTCGACGAGCGCGACGAGGACCTGATCACGCTGATGAACGACGCCAACCAGCTCTTCGCTGCGTTGGTCGAGCGGCGCGAGGCGGTCCACAACCTGCTGATCTCGACCCAACAGCTCTCGAAGGAGCTCTCGCAGCTGGTCGACGACAGCCGCGCCGACCTCAAGCCGGCGCTGGAGAGCCTCGACGTGATCCTCGACGTCTTCACGAAGAACGAGGAGAACCTCGAGAAGTCCCTGCGGCTGATGGCACCGTTCTACAAGGTCTTCAACAACACCCTGGGCAACGGCCCCTGGTGGGACACCTACATCCAGAACATGCCTCCCGTCCCGGCTCTCACTGGGAGGACCCCATGAACGAGCGTCAGCGAGTGAACATGAGCATCAACACGGCGCCGCGCCCGTATTCTGGCGCTTGCGCTACGGGGGTGGCGGCATGAACAAGTTCATCGTTCCCATCATCATCGGTGCTCTCGTCCTCGGGGTCGGCGCCTGGGCGCTGGTCCGCGACACCGGTGAGAAGACGCTCGTGGCGCACTTCCCGCGCACGGTCTCGCTCTACGAGGGCAGCGACCTGCGCGTGCTCGGTGTCGCCGTCGGCAAGGTGACCTCGGTCGAGCCGAACGGCACCGACGTCAAGGTCACCCTGGAATACAAGGGCGACGTCGACCTGCCCGCGGACGCCAAGGCTGTGATCATCTCGCCGTCGATCGTCGGCGACCGCTATGTCCAGGTCACGCCGGCCTACGACGGCGGCAAGAAGCTGGCCGACGGTGCGGTGCTGAGCACCGACAAGACCTCGGTCCCGGTCGAGCTCGACCAGATCTACTCCAGCGTCGACGACCTCGTGGTCGCGATCGGTCCCGACGGAGCCAACAAGAACGGCGCCCTCACCGACCTGCTGCAGCAGACCGCGAAGAACCTCGGCGGCCAGGGCGAGAAGATCAACTCGACCATCGGCGACCTCGGCAAGCTGACCAAGGTGCTCGACAACCGCGACGAGCAGTTCTTCGACTCCGCCGAGCAGCTCGAAGGCTTCATCGGCACGCTCGCCGAGAACGACAAGACCGTACGCGACTTCGCCCAGGCGCTCGCCGAGGTCTCCTCGATGCTGGAGGGTGAGCGCGAAGAGCTCGCCGCGTCGATGAAGAACCTCTCGGTGGCGCTGAACAAGGTGACCCAGTTCGTCCGGGACAACAAGGCGATCCTGCGCGAGGACATCCAGAGCCTCAACCGGATCGGCAAGGTCCTAGTACGGCAGCGCAAGGCGCTCGACGAGAGCCTCCGGACCGCTCCGCTCGCGCTCAACAACCTGGGCCTGGCGTACAACCCGGAGACCGCCACGCTCGACACCAACGCCAACATCACCATGATCCTCGACGAGATCATCGAGAACCCGGCCTCGTTCCTGTGCAGCCTCGTGGACCAGGCGACCAACGGCAGCAGCGCCGAGATCTGCTCGCAGATCCGGCAGATGCCTGGGCTGAACCGTTCCGCGGCGATCGGACTCGGCACGGGTTCGTCCTACGGAGTGCCTTATGACATGTCGCTCGGCGGCCTGGTGGAGGTGACACGATGACCACGATGAAGCGCGCCGTCCAGGCGTTCGTCGGCGTGATCGCCGGCGCCCTGATGCTGACCGGCTGCGGCACCTTCTCCGTCTACGACCTGCCGCTCCCGGGCGGCGTGGACGCCGGTGACGACGCGATCTCGGTCACCGCACAGTTCGAGGACACCCTCGACCTGGTGCCCCAGTCGACCGTCAAGCTCGAGGACATCGACGTCGGCAAGATCAACAAGATCTGGCTCGACGACGGCGTCGCCACCGTCGAGATGCTGCTGAAGAAGGACGTCAGCCTGCCGAGCAACGCCCGTGCGTCGATCCAGCAGACCTCCCTGCTGGGCGAGAAGTTCGTCTCGCTGGAGCGGCCGGCCGAGCCCGATTCGACCAAGCTCGCCGACGGCTCGACCATCCCGCTGTCGCAGACCGGCCGTAACCCTGAGATCGAAGAGGTCTTCAGCGCGCTGAGCCTGCTGCTCAACGGTGGTGGCGTGGCCCAGCTGAAGACGATCTCGACCGAGCTCAACAAGGCGCTCGCCGGCCGCGAGGACTCCGCCCGCTCCGTGCTTCACCAGGTGGAGAAGCTGGCGCGCGACCTCGACAACAACAAGGAGAAGATCGTCGCGGCCATCGAGGCGCTCGATGCGCTGGCGAAGGCCACCAACGCGCAGATGGGCTCCATCGATGCTGCCCTCGACGAGCTGCCCTCGGCGATCTCCAGCATCGACAAGCAGCGCGCCGACCTGGTCAAGATGCTCAAGGCCCTGGAGCGGCTCGGAGACACCGGCGTACGCGTCATCCGGGCGTCCAAGGACAACACCATCGGCATCATCAAGGACCTGAGGCCGCTCCTGTCGAACCTGGCTGACTCCGGCGACGACTTCGTCCGGGCGATGAACACGATCCTCACCTATCCGTTCGTCGACGCGGCGGTCGGTGGTTCGCCGCAGGCCGCGCGCAACCTGCACATGGGTGACTTCGTCAACCTCGACGTCACCGTCGACCTCAACCTCGACACGCTGCTCCAGAACGCGCCTCGGGTCGGCGACACCGTCTGCTGGGGTCTCGAGGAGATCAACCGGAAGCTCAAGACGTATCCGGACGAGGAGACGGCTCTCGACTGGCTCAACAACCTCACGAACGTCTGCAAGGACGGCGGGCTGGCCAGCGCCATCGACACCTGCCAGGAGGTGCTGACCGGGCAGTCCTCCTCGGCGCCCCAGGCGTGCGTGACGGGCGTGCTGGGTTCGATCGGGAAGACCCTCGACGGCCTGCTCGGGATCGGAGCTCCCTCGTCCAACGGTGGGAGCACCACCGAGGACGGCTCCGGGTGCGTACTGCTCCTGTTCTGCCGTGCCGGTGCGACCCCAGGGACGCATGCGGTGACGTACGACGAGCTGAGCAAGGAGCTCGACCCGGGTCTGACCTCGCTGATGATCCCCGCGCTGAGCACCTCGAGCAACACTCACCAGGAGGGCGTCTCATGATCACCCGCCGTACGAAGATGCAGCTGATGATCTTCTTGCTGATCACCCTCGTCGGGGTCAGCTTCGTCGGTGCGCGCTACGCCCGCCTGGGGTCCCTGTTCGTCAAGGACCACTACGTCGTGATGGCCCACTTCGAGCAGTCCGGCGGCATCTACGAGGACGCCGAGGTCGACTACCGAGGCGTCAAGATCGGCCAGGTCGGCGAGCTGGTTCTCAACCGCAGCGGCGTCGACGTGACCCTGAAGATCGACAAGGGGTGGGAGGACAAGATCCCGGCCGACAGCCTCGCCGTGGTCGGCAACCGCTCCGCCGTCGGTGAGCAGTACGTCGAGCTGCAGCCGCAGTCGAAGGGCGGGCCCTACCTCGAGGACGGCTCCGAGATCGCCCGCGCCGCGACGACCACGCCGCTGCCGACCGAGAAGCTCCTCGAGGACGTCACCACGACGGTGAACTCGGTCGACCAGAAGGCGCTCACCACGACCATCGACGAGCTCGGCAAGGGTTTCGCCGGCACCGGTCAGGACCTGCAGACCATCATCGACACCGGCACCGCCTTCGTGGAGACCGCCGACCAGAACTTCGCCCTCACCACCCAGCTGATCCGGGACAGCAACACCGTCCTCCAGGGCCAGCTGGACAGCAGCTCGGCGATCAAGTCGTTCGCGACCGACCTGGAGCTGTTCACCGGCACCCTGGCCGGCTCCAACAAGGACCTGATCAGGCTGATCGAGAGCGGCTCGGCCAGCTCGATCGAGCTGCGGCAGTTCCTGGAGCAGAACGACGTGGAGATCAGCGAGCTCCTCAACGAGGTGCTGGTGACCGGCAAGGTCGTCCGGAAGAACCTGCCGGGCGTCAGGCACCTGCTCTCGATCTTCCCGGTCGTCGTCGAGGGCAGCTTCGCGGTCGTCGACGTCGGCCACCCCGGCCTGGCGCAGGCCCACTTCGGGTTGGCGCTGACCAGCCAGGCGCCGTGCAAGCAGGGCTACGAGAGCACCAAGAAGCGCAGCCCGCTGGACCTGCAGAGCCGTCCTTTCAACACCGAGGTCTCCTGCACCGAGGACCCGAGCAAGTCGAACCCTCGTGGCTCCAGCCAGGTGCCGCGTGCGGCTGTCGGCGGCACCGACTCGATCGCCAGCTTCGACCCGGACACCGGCGAGCTCACCTGGGGCGAGGCCGAGGAGACCACGGTGTCGACCGCGGCTCCCGCCTCCTACGGCGAGGACGCCTGGAAGTGGCTCTACCTGCAGCCGATGGAGACCGAGTAGCCGGAACCCTGACCACCAAGCAGCCGACCGGGGTCGGGGCCCGAAGTGCTGCCGCATCGACCGACTCGCCCGCGGCGTACGGTGTTGATGCTTGGAAATGGCTCCTGGAGCCGCTGACCACAGAGAGTGATCCGTCTTGAGCACCACGACCGACCCCGGACCCGACACGGAGACCGGCGCAGAGACCGACCAGGCGACCGCGAACCGGGGCGCACTGCTCCGTTGGGGCGTCCTGGCCCTGCTGATCGCCGTGATCCTGGCTGCCGTCGGCTACGTCGGCTGGCAGCTGACCCGCGGCGCCGACGAGTCGGTGGTGAGCCAGCGCGAGCAGGTGATGGCGGCGGCCGACAAGTTCGTCGGCCGGGTCAACACCTACGGTCCCGATGACGTCGGCAGCGACAAGAAGACGATGCCGAAGTATCGCGAGCGGGTGGGTGAGCTGCTGACCCCGAAGTTCGAGAAGAGCTTCCTGGGCAACGTCGCCTTCGCGGAGGCCACCGTCGTCCAGCAGGGCGTCGGTCGCACCACGAGCGTGCACAGCACAGGTGTCGCCGGCCTCGACGCGGACAGCGCGACCGTGCTCGTCGTCGCCGAGCTCGCGATCAGCTACCCGAAGTCCGAGGGCTCCGAGGAGCGCGTCGAGGCGGCGCGTCAGCTCGCCCGGACGGAGGTGGAGCTGGTGAAGCAGAACGGGAAGTGGCTGGTCGACGACTGGTACCCCGCCGAGGAAGCTCCTACTTCGGAAAGCAGTGAAGGGGTGACACCATGAGTTCCACGATGACTAGTCCGACCTGGTACGACCTGCTCGACGTCGAGCCCGACGCCGCCACCGACGACATCCGCGCGGCGTGGAAGTCCGCGATCGCCGACCTGGACCCCACCGACCGCCGCTTCCGCACCCTCAACGATGCCGCCGCGGTCCTGCTGGACGAGAAGAAGCGGGCTGCGTACGACGCGGAGCTGGCCGCTCTCGAGGAGGCTGCGGTCGAGGAGGAGGACCGCGAGGCCGACGAGGAGACCGCCGACGTCGAGGTGGCGGCCGACGCGGATGACGAGGACGAGCCTGCCGACGAGGAGCCCGCCGCCGAGGAGAGTGCGGCCACTGGACGTACGCTGCCGCTGCTCCCCACGTGGGGACTGGTCGCCGCCGGTGCGCTCGCCCTGGCCGCGCTCGTCGCTGCCGGCGTGGTCTTCTTCGGGCAGGAGAAGGTCAGCACCGTCGCCAACAACAACGTCACCACCAGCACCGTCGAGGGTGCGGTGGGCAAGCAGATCACCCGCAACCACAAGCTCCTCGTCGAGGAGCAGGGCGGTGAGGCGCTCGAGGCGGCGAAGAAGGCCGTCGTCCCGCTGCTCTCCTACGACTACAGCAAGATGGACGAGTCGAAGAGCAAGGCTCACGACGTGATGACGAAGGACTACCGCGAGGACTACGACCGGCTCTTCGCGGTGCTCGTCGACAACGTCCCCGAGACGAAGACCGTGGTGAAGACGCTCGCCCCGGTCGACGCCGGCGTCATCCGCGTCTCCGAGGACACCGTGCAGATCCTCGTGCTGGTCGACCGTCAGGTCACCAACGCCCAGCGGAGCACCCCGATCGGCTACCAGGAGTACGCGATGCTCACGATGGCCAAGGTCGGCGACGAGTGGCTGGTGGACAAGGTCGAGACCCAGCCCAGCCAGGACTAGTTCCCGACCAGGCCCGGCATCCCAGGCCTTTGCGCTACCTGTCAAGTGATTGGAATAACTTTTCCGTGGGTCGGACCGATTGGCGCGGATGCTTGACCCGGGGTGCCGATGGGGCGCATGATCATCCGCGATGCTCGACAATGGCACTGCACCGACAACGCCGACGCTCGAGCGCCGCAGGTGTGAATGAAGGTACGCCGGACTTTAATTGGGCCCGGTGTTGTGAAGTGCGCTTTTGTGCCGTACTATGGCGCTTTGCGCATGCCTTCATATGCCCCTCAGCCTGCCCGGTGGCTGTTCGGTGGTCGGCAGCGCGAATCCACCTGCGAACCTTGTCGAAGGATTCCTCTTGGCCGCGCGCACCTCGTCGGGTGACTCCACCCCTCGCCGCATCTCTTTCGCTAAGATCTCAGAGCCTCTCGAGCTTCCCAAGCTCCTCGCCCTCCAGACCGACAGCTTCGACTGGCTGATCGGTAACGAGCGCTGGCAGGAGCAGGTCGCCGCCCGCGAAGCAGCGGGGGAGGACGTGTCTCACAAGTCCGGTCTACAGGAGATCTTCGAGGAGATCTCCCCGATCGAGGACTTCTCGGAGACGATGTCCCTCTCGTTCGAGAGCCCTGTCTTCTACGACCCCAAGTACACCGTCGAGGAGTGCAAGGAGAAGGACTTCACCTACTCCGCGCCTCTCTATGTCTCGGCGGAGTTCACCAACAACGACACCGGTGAGATCAAGGGCCAGACGGTCTTCATGGGCGACTTCCCGCTCATGACCGAGCAGGGCACCTTCGTCATCAACGGCACCGAGCGTGTTGTCGTCTCGCAGCTCGTCCGGTCCCCGGGCGTCTACTTCGAGCGCACCGCCGACAAGACGTCCGACAAGGACATCTACACCGCCAAGCTGATCCCCAGCCGCGGCGCCTGGCTCGAGTTCGAGATCGACAAGCGCGACCTGGTCGGCGTCCGACTCGACCGCAAGCGCAAGCAGAACGTCACGGTGCTGCTCAAGGCCCTCGGCTGGACCAACGAGCAGATCCGCGAGGAGTTCGGCGAGTACGAGTCGATGATGCTGACCCTCGAGAAGGACAGCACCTCCGCTCAGGACGACGCGCTGCTCGACATCTACCGCAAGCTGCGCCCGGGCGAGCCCCCGACGCGTGAGGCCGCGCAGACGCTGCTGAACAACTACTACTTCAACCCGAAGCGCTACGACACCGCCAAGGTCGGTCGCTACAAGGTCAACAAGAAGCTCGGTCTGACCGAGGCCTTCGACCAGCAGACCCTGACCGTCGACGACATCGTCGCGACGATCAAGTACGTCGTGGCGCTCCACGACGGGCGTACGCAGCTCGACATGCCGCAGGGCACGATCGACATCGCTGCTGACGACATCGACCACTTCGGCAACCGCCGGATGCGGACGGTCGGCGAGCTGATCCAGAACCAGCTGCGTACGGGCCTTGCTCGTATGGAGCGCGTGGTGCGCGAGCGGATGACGACCCAGGACGTCGAGGCGATCACGCCGCAGTCCCTGATCAACATCCGTCCCGTGGTAGCTGCGCTGAAGGAGTTCTTCGGCACCTCGCAGCTGTCGCAGTTCATGGACCAGAACAACCCGCTCGCGGGCCTGACGCACAAGCGGCGTCTGTCGGCTCTCGGCCCGGGTGGTCTCTCCCGTGACCGCGCCGGCATGGAGGTCCGAGACGTCCACCCGTCGCACTACGGCCGGATGTGTCCGATCGAGACCCCTGAAGGTCCCAACATCGGTCTGATCGGTTCGCTGGCCTCCTTCGGCCGGATCAACCCGTTCGGCTTCGTCGAGACGCCCTACCGCAAGGTCGAGAACGGTGTCGTCACCGACAAGATCGACTACCTGACCGCCGACGACGAGGACCGCTACGTCATCGCGCAGGCCAACGCGGCCGTCGACGAGAACATGAAGTTCGCGACCGAGCGCGTGCTGGTCCGCCAGCGCGACGGTGAGGTCTCCGAGCTCCTGGCCGACGAGGTCGACTACATCGACGTCTCGCCGCGCCAGATGGTGTCGGTCGCGACCGCGCTGATCCCGTTCCTCGAGCACGACGACGCCAACCGTGCGCTCATGGGCGCCAACATGCAGCGTCAGGCGGTGCCGCTGGTCCGCAGCGACTCGCCGCTGGTCGGCACGGGCATCGAGTACCGCGCGGCTGTCGACGCCGGTGACGTGCTCGTCGCGAAGAAGGCCGGTGTGGTCAAGGAGGTCTCCTCCGACCTGATCGAGACCCTCAACGACGACGGCACCTACACCTCGTACAAGCTCGCGAAGTTCGAGCGCTCCAACCAGGGCAACTGCGTCAACCAGCAGCCGCTGGTCGACGAGGGCGCCCGGGTCGAGGTCGGCTCCCCGCTGGCCGACGGTCCGGCGACCCAGGGTGCCGAGATGGCGCTGGGTGCCAACCTCCTGGTCGCCTTCCAGTCGTGGCAGGGCCACAACTACGAGGACGCGATCATCCTCTCCCAGCGTCTGGTGCAGCAGGACTACCTCACCTCGATCCACATCGAGGAGCACGAGGTCGACGCCCGCGACACCAAGCTGGGTCCGGAGGAGATCACCCGGGACATCCCGAACGTCTCCGAGGAGATGCTGGCCGACCTCGACGAGCGGGGCATCATCCGCATCGGCGCCGAGGTCACCACCGGTGACATCCTGGTCGGCAAGGTCACCCCGAAGGGCGAGACCGAGCTGACCCCTGAGGAGCGCCTGCTCCGCGCGATCTTCGGTGAGAAGGCGCGCGAGGTCCGCGACACCTCGATGAAGGTTCCGCACGGCGAGGAGGGCACCGTCATCGGTGTCCGCGTCTTCGACCGTGAGGAGGGCGACGAGCTGCCCCCGGGCGTGAACCAGCTGGTTCGGGTCTACGTGGCGCAGAAGCGCAAGATCTCCGTGGGTGACAAGCTCGCCGGCCGTCACGGCAACAAGGGCGTC
This sequence comes from Nocardioides sp. YIM B13467, assembly GCF_042788075.1. Classification (NCBI taxonomy): domain Bacteria; kingdom Bacillati; phylum Actinomycetota; class Actinomycetes; order Propionibacteriales; family Nocardioidaceae; genus Nocardioides; species Nocardioides sp. YIM B13467. The sequence goes on along the minus strand of NZ_JBHZPJ010000002.1, from coordinate 24,550 downwards.
ATCGCGAAGATCCTGCCGGTCGAGGACATGCCGTTCATGGAGGACGGCACCCCGGTCGACGTTCTGCTCAACCCGCTCGGTGTTCCGCGTCGTATGAACATCGGACAGGTCCTGGAGCTCCACCTCGGCTGGCTCGCCAAGCAGGGCTGGGACCTCAACCTCTCCGAGGACCCCGAGGACAGCGCCTGGAAGCAGCGCCTCATCAAGATCCACGCCGACAAGGCCGACCCGGGCACCAAGGTGGCCACCCCGGTCTTCGACGGTGCGCGTGAGGACGAGATCACCGGCCTGCTCAGCGCGACCCTCCCCAACCGGGACGGTCGGCGTGTGGTCGGCACCGACGGCAAGGCCCGCCTCTTCGACGGTCGCTCCGGCGAGCCGTTCCCGGAGCCGGTGGCCGTGGGCTACATGTACATCCTCAAGCTGCACCACCTGGTCGACGACAAGATCCACGCGCGTTCGACCGGTCCGTACTCGATGATCACCCAGCAGCCGCTCGGCGGTAAGGCCCAGTTCGGTGGCCAGCGCTTCGGTGAGATGGAGGTCTGGGCGATGGAGGCGTACGGCGCCGCCTACGCCCTGCAGGAGCTCCTCACCATCAAGTCGGACGACGTGCCCGGCCGTGTGAAGGTGTACGAGGCGATCGTCAAGGGCGAGAACATCCCCGACTCGGGTATCCCGGAGTCGTTCAAGGTTCTCGTCAAGGAGATGCAGTCGCTGTGCCTGAACGTCGAGGTGCTGAGCCAGGACGGTTCGGCGATCGAGCTTCGTGACGCGGAGGAAGACGTCTTCCGCGCCGCCGAGGAGCTCGGCATCGACCTCTCCCGTCGCGAGCCCTCTTCCGTAGAGGAAGTCTGACGAGCGGGGAGGTACGCCCCCGGCGTACCTCCCCTCCCTCAGTCCCCTTTGAACTTTCCAAGAACTAACGAAGGAACTGGAAGCCACCGTGCTCGACGTCAACTTCTTCGATCAGCTCAAGATCGGCCTGGCCACCGCGGACGAGATCCGCGCGTGGAGCCACGGCGAGGTCAAGAAGCCTGAGACCATCAACTACCGCACGCTCAAGCCCGAGCGTGACGGCCTCTTCTGCGAGAAGATCTTCGGTCCCACCCGGGACTGGGAGTGCTACTGCGGCAAGTACAAGCGCGTGCGCTTCAAGGGCATCATCTGTGAGCGCTGTGGCGTCGAGGTCACCCGCTCCAAGGTACGCCGCGAGCGGATGGGCCACATCGAGCTCGCCGCCCCGGTGACCCACATCTGGTACTTCAAGGGCGTTCCGTCGCGGCTGGGCTACCTGCTCGACCTCGCTCCGAAGGACCTGGAGAAGGTCATCTACTTCGCTGCGTACATGATCACCTCGGTCGACGAGGACTCGCGTCACCGCGACCTGTCCTCGCTCGAGGCCAAGGTCGACCAGCAGCGCAAGATGCTGACCGGCCGGCTCGACGTGGCGATCAACGACCGCGCCAAGAAGCTCGAGACCGACCTGGCCGCGCTCGAGGCCGAGGGCGCCAAGTCCGACGCCAAGCGCAAGGTCAAGGACGGCGCCGAGCGCGAGATGAAGCAGCTGCGTGACCGCACCGAGCGTGAGGTCAACCGTCTCGACGAGGTCTGGGACACCTTCAAGAACCTGAAGGTCCAGGACCTCATGGGCGACGAGCTGCTCTACCGCGAGATGAAGACCTGGTTCGGGAAGTACTTCGAGGGCCACATGGGCGCCACGGCGATCCAGAAGCGCCTCGAGAACTTCGACATCGAGGCCGAGGTCGAGAACCTGCGCGAGACCATCGCCACCGGCAAGGGTCAGCGCAAGGTCCGCGCGCTCAAGCGCCTCAAGGTCGTCGACGCCTTCCGCAAGACCGGCAACCAGCCGACCGGCATGGTGCTCGACGCCGTCCCGGTCATCCCGCCGGACCTGCGCCCGATGGTGCAGCTCGACGGTGGCCGCTTCGCGACCTCCGACCTCAACGACCTCTACCGTCGTGTGATCAACCGCAACAACCGCCTCAAGCGTCTCCTCGACCTCGGTGCCCCCGAGATCATCGTGAACAACGAGAAGCGGATGCTGCAGGAGGCCGTCGACTCGCTGTTCGACAACGGTCGTCGTGGCCGTCCGGTCACCGGACCGGGCAACCGTCCGCTGAAGTCGCTCTCCGACATGCTCAAGGGCAAGCAGGGTCGCTTCCGTCAGAACCTGCTCGGTAAGCGCGTCGACTACTCCGGTCGTTCGGTCATCGTGTCGGGTCCGCAACTCAAGCTGCACCAGTGCGGTCTGCCGAAGCAGATGGCCCTGGAGCTGTTCAAGCCGTTCGTGATGAAGCGCCTGGTGGACCTGAGCCACGCTCAGAACATCAAGTCCGCCAAGCGGATGGTCGAGCGTGCTCGCCCGGTCGTGTGGGACGTCCTCGAAGAGGTCATCACCGAGCACCCGGTTCTGCTGAACCGTGCGCCCACCCTGCACCGCCTCGGCATCCAGGCCTTCGAGCCGCAGCTGATCGAGGGTAAGGCCATCCAGCTGCACCCGCTCGTCTGCACCGCGTTCAACGCGGACTTCGACGGTGACCAGATGGCTGTCCACCTGCCGCTGTCGGCGGAGGCCCAGGCCGAGGCTCGCATCCTGATGCTCTCGACCAACAACATCCTCAAGCCGTCCGACGGTCGTCCGGTCACCATGCCGACCCAGGACATGATCATCGGTCTCTACTTCATCACCTCCGACCGCGAGGGTGAGGTCGGCGAGGGTCGTGCCTTCTCGTCCCCGGCCGAGGCCATCATGGCCTTCGACCACCTCCAGATCACGCTGCAGTCGAAGATCAAGATCCGCCTCGACGACATCGTCCCGCCGATCGGCTACGACGTGCCGGAGGGCTGGACTGCGGGCGACCCGATCGTCCTCGAGACCACGCTGGGCCGGGTGATCTTCAACGACACCCTGCCGTCCGACTACCCCTTCGTGAACTACGAGGTCGGTAAGAAGCAGCTCGGCGCGATCATCAACGACCTGGCCGAGCGTTACACCAAGGTCGAGGTCGCGGCGTCGCTGGACGCGCTCAAGGACAACGGCTTCCACTGGGCCACCCGGTCGGGTGTCACGGTCTCCATCGACGACGTCACCACGCCGCCGAACAAGGCCGAGATCCTGGAGACGTTCGAGACGCAGGCTGCCAAGGTGCAGAAGCAGTTCGAGCGTGGTCTGGTCACCGATGAGGAGCGCCGTCAGGAGCTCGTCGAGATCTGGACCGAGGCCGCCAAGGTCGTCGGTGCTGCCATGGAGGCGGCGTTCGACCGCAAGAACCCGATCTTCATGCAGGTCACCTCGGGTGCTTCGGGTAACTTCAACCAGATCCGCCAGGTCGGCGCCATGCGAGGCCTGGTGGCCAACCCGAAGGGCGAGATCATCCCGCGGCCGATCAAGTCGAACTTCCGCGAGGGTCTCTCCGTCCTGGAGTACTTCATCTCCACCCACGGTGCTCGTAAGGGTCTGGCCGACACCGCGCTGCGTACCGCCGACTCGGGTTACCTGACCCGTCGTCTGGTGGACGTCTCGCAGGATGTCATCATCCGTGAGGACGACTGCGGCACCGAGCGCGGTCTGCCGAAGGTCATCGGTGTCGATCAGGGCGGCGTCGTCGTCAAGGACGACAACGCCGAGACCGCTGCGTACGCTCGCACGGCTGCCGTCGACATCGAGCACCCGTCGACCGGCGAGGTTCTCGCGGTCGCCGGCGAGGACCTGGGCGACGTCAAGATCGAGGAGCTGGTTCGCGCCGGCATCACCGAGGTCAAGGTCCGTTCGGTCCTCACCTGTGAGGCCCGCACGGGTACGTGTGCCAAGTGCTACGGCCGCTCGCTGGCCACCGGCAAGCTCGTCGACATCGGTGAGGCGGTCGGCATCATCGCCGCCCAGTCCATCGGTGAGCCCGGCACTCAGCTGACCATGCGTACGTTCCACACCGGTGGTGTGGCCTCGGCCGACGACATCACGCAGGGTCTGCCGCGTGTCGTCGAGCTCTTCGAGGCGCGTACGCCGAAGGGTGTCACGCCGATCTCCGAGGTCGCCGGTCGCGTCGAGATCGAGGAGACCGACAAGGCCCGCAAGGTCCTGGTCACCCCGGACGACGGCTCCGAGGTCAAGGAGTACGTCGTGTCGCGCCGCTCGCGCCTGCGGGTTGCCGACGGCGACCACATCGAGGTCGGCGCTCCGCTGACCATCGGTACGCCGGACCCCAAGGAGGTCCTCCGTATCCTCGGTGTCCGCAAGACGCAGCAGCACCTCGTGGACGAGGTCCAGCAGGTCTACCGGTCGCAGGGTGTGTCCATCCACGACAAGCACATCGAGATCATCGTGCGGCAGATGCTGCGCCGGATCACGGTGCTCGAGTCCGGGGACACCAACCTGCTGCCCTCCGACCTGGCCGACCGCATCGACTTCGAGTCGGAGAACCGGCGCGTGGTCTCCGAGGGCGGCAAGCCGGCCTCGGGTCGTCCGGAGCTGATGGGCATCACCAAGGCCTCGCTGGCCACCGAGTCCTGGCTGTCGGCGGCCTCCTTCCAGGAGACCACCCGCGTCCTCACCGACGCTGCCATCAACGGCCGCTCGGACTCGCTGCGCGGTCTGAAGGAGAACGTCATCATCGGTAAGCTCATCCCGGCCGGCACCGGCCTGGAGCGCTACCGCAACATCAAGGTCGAGCCGACCGATGAGGCTCGTGCCGCGGCGTACTCCGTGACCGGTTACGACAACTACGACTACGAGTTCGGCAACACCGGCGGCCAGGCCGTCGCGCTGGACGACTTCGACTTCGGTTCGTACCAGAGCTGAAGCGCGTAGCGCTGAAGGTCTGGGGTAAGAACCAGATCGAGTAAGACAAGGCCCCGCCAGGCTTGCCTGGCGGGGCCTTGTCGCATCGAGATCCAGTACGTCACGGAATCAGCAGCCAGCGCCCATCGGATCCCGGTGCCGCCACCGCCTCCTGGTAGGCCTCGGCGGCCTTGCTCAGCGGGCGGGTCGCGGCGATCCGGGTCGGCACCGTTCCGTCTGCCGCCAGCCTGAGGAGGTCGGCGAGCACCGCCCCGTCGGGCTGGTTCAGCGCGGTCGAGACCTCGATTCCGCGCTCGGGCGCCGGTGCCCGGCCGGGCTTGACGCTGACGTAGCGGCCGCCGTCGCGTACGCCTGCCAGGGCCGGTTCGTCGAGCGCCGCCAGATCGAGGACGGCGTCGTGCGCGTGCGGTTCGATCTCGGTGACGGCGTGGTCGGCGCCGGTGGCGAGGTGCTGGGTGCCGGGGCGTACCAGGGCGTCGACCGTCCAACCGTCGGCCTTGGCCAGCGCCAGCGCCCACAGGCCGACGCCGCCGGCGGCACCGGTGACGAGGAGGCTGCCGCGTTCGGTGCCGAGCAGGTCGAGCGCCTGGCGGGCGGTGAGCGCGTTGAGCGGAGCTGCGGCGGCCGCCTCGAGGGTGAGCCCGTCGGGTACGGCCGCTGCGGCGGAGGCGGGGACCACGACCTCGGTCGCGTGGGCGCGGGCGCCTGCTGCCGGGTTGCCGTGGAGCCCGGCGACGCGGTCGCCGACAGCGAATCCGGATACGGCCTCGCCGACCTCGGTGACCACGCCACTGAAGTCGAAGCCGAGGCCGATCACGTCGGGGAGGCCGATGGCTGCGTGGTCGCCGGCGACGAAGGCGTCGAAGAGCGTGAAGGCGGCGGCAGCGACCTCGACCCGGATGTCGTCGGGGCCGAGCGGCTGGGCCGGGAGCTCCTCGAGACGCGGGGTCGGGTCGCCGGCGCGGGAGATGAGTGCGTACATGGTTTTGTCCTTTGCGGTGGTCTGTCTGGTTGCATGCACTACTTTCGGTGCCCTACTCTCCTTTGGGAAGAAGGCACTTTGAAGTGGCGTACGCACCTGGAGGTCTGCCATGGGGACGACGACGGCCGAACGGCCCAGCGGAATCGAGAACAGCGGATTCGACGCGTTCTCGGCGCTGTGTCCGAGCCGACGGCTGCTGGACACGATCGGTGACAAGTGGGTGAGCCTGGCGATCGTGGCGCTGGGGCTCCGCGGCCCGCTGAGGTACTCGGAGCTTGCCTCGCAGATCGAGGGGGTGAGCCAGAAGATGCTGACCCAGTCGCTGCGGAGGATGGAGCGCGACGGTCTGCTGATCCGCTCGGTCACCCCGTCGGTGCCGGTGCGAACCGACTACGAGCTCACCCCGCTCGGGCAGACGCTGCTGCCGGTCATCGGCCACCTCAAGGCCTGGGCCGAGGAGCACATGCCGGAGGTCGACGCGGCTCGGACGACGTACGACAGCAGGGTCTGAGATTTTCTCGAGGTCCGACGCAACGAAGCGTGCAGTCCGCGCGTCTCAGGGTTGGGACGATGAGTTAACTGGCTGGATCTATCTGGCTGGCATCTGCTACTCGAGGAGCGAAGATGCGGCACCTACGACTGATGGTGGTCGGAATCGGGGTCCTCGGCGTGCTCGCGGTGGGAGGTTGTGGGTCGACGAAGGACGGGGCGGTCGACTCGTCACCATCTGCCTCCGGGACCGCGGACCCCGCCCAAGCGAGCAGCACACCATCGTCCCCGACTCAGTCCTCACCGGCGGCCACGGGGGGTTCGCCGGTGAGGACTGAGTCCTCTGCTTCGTCCTCTGACCCCGCACCGGCGGATCGGAAGACGCCGAAGTGCACCAACGCCGACCTGAAGGCCGGCTATCGCGCGACCGACGCGGGCGCCGGATCGCGGTTCGGCGAGATCACGCTGACCAATGTCTCCGACCGTGCGTGTGCCCTCGGTGGCTTCGGCGGACTGTCGTACGTCGGCGGTGGCGACGGCACCCAGGTCGGCGCGCCCGCGGCGCGTGAGGGCAAGTGGCGCACGGTGATCATGAAGCCGGGTCAGGTGGCCGTGAGCGAGGTCTCCGAGTCGACCGCCGAGAACTATCCGGCCTCGGCCTGCAAGCCGGCCGAGGTGGACGGGTTCCGGGTCTACGTGCCGGACTCCTACGACTCCCAGTTCGTGCGTCACGAGACGACCGGGTGTGCGGACAAGAACGTGTCGCTCCTGTCTCATCACGCGTTCCACTAGCGGCCATCCGGCTGCGGGATCCTGTCGGGCATGAGACGTGTCCGAGCAGGCCTCCTCGTGTCCGCAGCGCTCCTGGCGAGCTCCGCCATCACCCCGGCGTACGCCGAGAACGATCCGCGTACCTTCGACCTCCAGGCGCACCGCGGCGGCATAGCGCTGACGGTCGAGAACACGCTGCCGGCCTTCGAGCGGGCGCTCCAGCTGGGCGTGAGCACCCTCGAGCTCGATGTGCAGATCACCGAGGACGGCCATGCGGTCGTGACGCACGACCGGGACCCGAATCCGGCCAAGTGCGTCGACACTGCGCCGGCGTTCCCGGGCGACCCCGAATTCCCGTACGTGCCGAACCGCACCTACATCAAGGACCTGACGCTCGCGCAGGTGCGCACGATCGACTGCGGGTCGCTGCGACAGCCGCAGTTCCCCGACCAGGTGCTCTCGCCGGGCGAGCGGATGCCGCTGCTCTCGGAGGTGTTTGCGCTGGTCAACAGCTACCACGCCGGCCAGGTCCAGCTGAACGTGGAGACGAAGGTCGAGGCTGGGGCGCCGGAGCAGACCGCGCCGCGCGAGCAGTTCGTCCGCGTCGTCCTGGCCGAGATCAGGCGGGCGCACATCCGCAACCAGGTCACGATCCAGAGCTTCGACTGGGGTGCGCTGAAGCGGTTCCGCGAGGTCGAGCCGCGGCTGCCGATCGTCGCGCTGACCAACGGGCAGCAGTTCCTCCAGCAGGGACAGCCGGGGGCCTCGCCGTGGCTGGGCGGGATCGACATCGACGACTTCGAAGGGGCGCTGCAGGAGCGGTACGTCGCGGCCGCGGACTCGTTCGGGGCGGATGCGGTCTCGCCGGTCCATGGCGACCCGCAGGGCGGCTCGGTGTCTGATCCGGGCTATGTGCCGTTCACGAACCAGGAGCTGGTCGACGCGGCGCACGCGCGCGGCATCGCGGTCGTGCCGTGGACAGTCGACGACGTCGCCACGATGGAGCATCTGATCGGGCTCGGCGTCGACGGGCTGATCACCGACAGGCCGGACGTGCTGCGGCAGGTGCTGGCTGAGCACGGCTACAAGCTGCCACGCATATACCGAGGTCACCGCTAAGACGACCGGAGCGAGGCCGAGCGGCGAGCTTGCTTGTCCGCTCGCGCCGAGCGAGGGAGTAACCGCGCGCAGCGCGGAGAAAGTCGTTTACCCTCTGGGGTATGGCAGCTGATCTGGACAGACACGTCCGCGGGATCGTCGACGGCGTCGCCTACCTGGTGCTGGCGACCTCGGATCCCGATGGCCGGCCGCGTACGTCGCCGGTCTACTTCTCCCACGACGGCTACCGAGACCTCTACTGGGTCTCGGCGCCCGATGCGCAGCACTCCCGCAACCTCATCCGCGACCCGCGCGTGGCCGGGGTCATCTTCGACTCCTCGGTGCTGCCGGGGTACGGGGCGAGCGCTGCGTACGTCACCGGGATGGCGCGCCAGGTGCCCGACTTCGAGCTCGAGAAGCGCTGCGCTGTGGCTTTCCACCGGCTGGTCGGCACGGCTCGGGCCTTCAAGCCCGAGCAGCTGCGCGGCGAGGCGCCGCTCCGGCTCTACGTGATGGACGTCGAGCTCTGGGAGGCGCACCTTCCCGGCGTCGACCCGGACGACGAGGCCGTGCCCGAGACCAGGGTCGAGGCCGCCCCGGAGATCTGAGGTCCGGTTCAGGCCGACGGACGGAAGAGGAGGTGGATCTCCTCGCGCAGCTCGAGCCGCTCGATGCCGATGTCGTAGACCGGCTCCAGGATCTCGGGGCGCAGCACCTCGTCGACGGTGCCGCGGGCGGCGACGCGGCGCTGGTCGAGCAGCACCAGGTCGTCGCAGTAGCGGGCCGCCAGGTTGAGGTCGTGGAGCACGACGATGGCCGTCGTCCCTAGTTTCCGCACCAGGGACAGGATCTCGTGCTGGTAGCGGATGTCGAGGTGGTTCGTCGGCTCGTCGAGCAGCAGGTGGGTCGCTTCCTGCGCCAGCGCCCGGGCGATGAGCACCCGCTGCCGCTCGCCCCCGGAGAGGGCGGCGAAGGAGCGCGGACCGAGGTGGGTCCCGCCGACCCGCTCCAGGCACTCCGCCGCGATCGCCAGGTCGTGCTCGCCGGCCCTGGCGAAGGCGGACAGGTGCGGCGTACGTCCCAGCAGGACCATCTCGCCGGCGGTCAGCGTGGTGTCGGTGCCGGACTCCTGGACGACCACGGCCAGGCGCCGGGCGACCTGCTTGGCGGGGAGTCCGGCGAGGTCGTCGCCGTCGATCTCGACGGTGCCGCTTCCCCGGAGGGCGCCGTAGAGCAGCCGGAGCAGGGTCGTCTTGCCGCTCCCGTTCGGGCCGATCAGACCCAGCACCCGGCCCTCGTGGGAGGCGACGTCGACGTGCTCGAGGATCGTCGTGGCGCCGTACGTCCAGGACAGGCCGGCTGCCTCGATCACCGGCCGAACCTGTCGATGATCCGCTCCAGGCCGTCGACGGAGAGGGCTGAGGGCGGCTCGGTGAAGTTGAACAGCTGCGCCATCACATCGCCGTTCCTGACCGCGGTGAGGTCCTCGGCACCGGCGAGCTGGGTGATCGACTCCTCGACCTGCTTCGGGTCGCCGGAGTTGTGGAGCAGGATGATCACGTCGGGGTCGCGCTCGAGGAGATCCTCGGTCGAGACCTCGAAGACGCGCTCGTCGACGTCGGCGAAGACGTCCTCGAACCCGGCCGCCTCCAGCTGCGGGTGGGCCATCGACCTGGTGCCGTAGGCGTAGGTCACGCCGCCGCCGACGGTGGGATAGAGCACTGCCGCCGTACGTCCCTCGCCGACCTTCTCCTTCTCCAGCTTCGTCACGCGTTTGCGCAGGTCAGCGACAGCCTGGGCGGCTTCGTCCTCGCGGTCGAAGACCTTGCCGTAGGCCTCCAGCTGGCTGTAGACGTCGTCGAACCCGGGGTCGTCGACACCCTCGGGGCACATCGCCGGCTCCTCGAGGAGGTCGATGTCGACGGCGTCGAGGGTGTCGCGGGAGAGGTTGTCGACCTCGCCGAGGACCAGGTCGGGCTCCTCGGCGATCACGATCTCCTTGGAGATCTGCAGGTGACCGCTCGTGTCCATCTCGTCGGTGAGCAGCGGGATGTCGTCGAGCTCGTCCTGGGTCGCGGTGTCGTAGTAGTCGGCGGGATAATCGCCGGCCCTGGCCACGACCTGATCCATCACGCCGAGCGCGTGCAGGTAGGGCACCGCCGAGCTCTTCAGCATCACGACGCGCTCCGGTGGAGCGTCGACGGTGACCTCGGCGCCGCAGTTCTCGAGGGTGAGCGGGAAGCCGTCCGCGGTGGCCTCCTCGCCGGCGGCGTCGGCGCCGCACGCGGTGGTCGTGGTCAGCACGAGAGCGGCGGTGGCGAGCATGGGTCGGATCATTTCGGCTCCTTGATGGTCAGACGTCGCGCGCCGAGAAGCGCCGGATGAGGACGATGAGGAACGGGGCGCCCAGGAGCGCGGTGACGATCCCGATCGGGATCTCCTGGGGCTGGAGGAGCACACGGGCGAGCACGTCGGCCCAGACCAGCAGGATCGCGCCCATCAGGGCGGCGGCCGGGATCGCCACGGAGTGGGCGGAGCCGACGGCACGCCGGGCCAGGTGCGGCACGACCAGGCCGACGAAGCCGATGCTGCCGGCGGCCGAGACGACCACCCCCACGGTCAGCGCCACGAGGACCAGCAGCAGGGTGCGGAAGCGGTCGGGGGAGATGCCGAGGGTGTGGGCGGTCTCGTCGCCGATCGCGAGGGCGTCGAGACCACGACCGGACAGGGTCAGCAGGGCGATGGTGGCGAGCACGGCGACGGCCACGACGGCCAGCAGGCCGTTCCACTGGGCCAGGCCGAGCGAGCCGAGCAGCCAGAACATCACCGACCGCGCTCCCTCGGCGGAGCCCGAGGCGAAGATCAGGAAGCTGGTCAGGCCGTAGAGGAGGTAGCCGACCGCGACACCGGAGAGCAGCAGCCGCAGCGAGGTGACCCGGCCGCCGCTGCGGGCGAGCGCGAACACCAGGAACGACGCCGCGAGGGCGCCGAGGAAGGCGGAGCCGGGCAGGGCGTACGCCCCCAGGCCGGTGCCCGCGCCGAAGAGGATCGCCGCGGCGGCGCCGCTGGAGGCGCCGGAGTTGATCCCGAGCAGGTAGGGGTCGGCGAGCATGTTGCGGACCATCGCCTGCAGCGCCATGCCGGTGACGGCCAGGCCTGCTCCGACCAGGGCGCCGAGGAGCACGCGGGGGAGGCGTACCTTCCACACGATCGCCTCCTCGGTGGCCTTCCAGCCGGCCTCGGGCAGGCCGAGGAGGTGGTGGCCGAGGATCTGGGCGACGGTCCCCGGGGTGACGTACGCAGCACCCAGCCCGACCGCCACGACGACCGTCAAGGCGGCGGCTGCGAGGAGGCCCAGGAGCCAGATGACGGCGCGCCGGCGGCGGCGACGTACGCCGAGAGGGTCGTGCACGTGGGGGCCTTCCGAGACTGCTTCGGGTTAATGCGAAGAACTTGCAATAAGTTAGCAGAGGCTCGCTTCGGCCGGAGGTGAGGGTTCTTTCGCGGGCCGTTGGCCGGTTCTGGGAAGATATGCGCATGACCTCGTCCCTTCCGCAGTCAGCTGACGTGCTCGTCGTGGGGGCAGGGCCCGCGGGCTCGGCCGCGGCGGCCTGGCTGGCGCGCGCCGGGGTCGATGTCCTGTTGACCGACGCGGCCGTCTTCCCGCGTGACAAGACCTGCGGTGACGGGCTGACTCCGCGCGCGACCCACGAGCTGGTCCGGCTCGGGCTGGAGGACTGGCTGCGTGCGCACCCGGTCTCGAAGGGCTTGCGGGCGCACGGCTTCGGGCAGACGCTGCACCTGCCGTGGCCGGGCGGAACCTTGCCGTCGTGGGGTTCGGCGGTGCCGCGGACCGAGCTCGACGATCACCTCCGCACGGTGGCGATCAAGTCCGGCGCGACCGCTGTCGACGGCGTCCGCGCGGTAGACGTGCGCTGGGACGGCGAGCGGATCGCCGCCGTGCTTTTCGAGGGCGGCCACGAGGTCGCCTGCCGGTCGGTCGTGGTCGCCGACGGCGTGCGCTCGCCGCTCGGCAAGGTGCTGGGCCGCGAGTGGCACCGCGACACCGTCTACGGCGTCGCCGGGCGGGCCTACATCGCCTCCGATCAGGCCGACGACGAATGGATCTCCTCCCACCTCGAGCTGCGTGACGAGTCCGGTGAGGCGCTGCCGGGATACGGCTGGATCTTCCCGCTCGGGTCGGGCGAGGTGAACATCGGTGCGGGTGCGCTGGCCACCTCGAAGAGGCCCGCGGACGTCGCGATCAAGCCATTGATGAGGCACTACACCGAGCAGTGCCGCGAGCAGTTCGGGCTCACCGGCGAGCTGCGGGCGGAGAAGTCCGCGCTGCTGCCGATGGGTGGTGCGGTCTCCGGTGTCGCCGGCCCCAACTGGGCGCTGATCGGCGATGCTGCCGGGTGCGTGAATCCCCTCAACGGTGAAGGGATCGACTACGGCCTGGAGACCGGACGGATGGTCGCCGACGCGCTGATTGCGGGCGAGGATCTGGCCACCGCCTGGCCGGCAACCTTGCGCGAGCACTACGGTGAGGCGTTCTCCATCGCCCGCCGTCTGGCCGGGATCGCGACCCGTCCGCGCCTGGTATCCACCCTCGGACCCGCGGGAATGCGCTCCGACTGGCTGATGACGCTGGCCCTGCGGTGGATGGGCAACCTGGTCACCGACGACGACCGCGACCGTGCCGCCAAGGTGTGGCGCTGGGCCGGTCGCCGCTCGTTGGCTCTCGACTCCCGACCCCCGTTCAGCTGATGGCGACGCGGAATCGGGGCCGCAGTGGGCGGCGACGCAAGCTTCCGAAGGTGCAGCGAGTGGGGGCGTACGCCGTCATCATCCGGGCGGGCGCGGCGTCCGAGCCGGAGATCCTGCTCAGCCGGCTCTCGGAGAAGGTCACGCCGGAGGAGCGGTGGACGCTGCCTGGCGGCGGGATCGACCACGGCGAGGACCCCCGCGACGCGGTCGTGCGCGAGGTCTACGAAGAGGCCGGGGTGCCGGTCGAGGTCGGCGTCGAGGCGCGGGTCTACTCGGTGCATCAGGCCAAGGCCTGGCGGCTGGGCCGACGGGTCAACTCCCACGCGATCCGGATCGTCTACGACGGCTGGGTGCCCCACGACGCTCCCGAGCCGCAGACCATGGAGGTCGACGGGTCAACCGCGGAGGCGGCCTGGCTGCCCCTGGCCGCGGTGACGAGCGGCGAGATCCCGACGTCTCCGCTGGTCACCGATGCCCTCGACATGCACAAGCCGACGCGCAACCAGCGGCTGGCTGCCTACGCCTTCATCACCCGGCCCTCTGATGGTGCGATCCTGCTCACCCGGATCTCGTCGCGTGGGTACCACTCGGGTTCGTGGACGCTCCCGGGCGGTGGGCTCGACTTCGGCGAGCACCCGCGCGAGGCGCTCATGCGGGAGGTGACCGAGGAGTGCGGCCTCGCCTGCGAGGTCGGTGAGCTGCTCGACGTCCACGACGTCAACATCGTCGGCACCGCGCCCAACGGCCGCCACGAGGAGTTCCACGGCGTCCATCTCATCTTCTCCGCGACCGTCCCCGACGGCGCCAGCCCCACGGTGGTCGAGCAGAACGGCACCACCGACGACGTACGTTGGGTGTCCCGTGACGAGCTGGCGAGTCTGCCGCTCCTCGATGTGGTCACCGCCGCTCTCGACGCCGAAAAGGCAGCGAGCTAGCCGAGATCGGCTCGGCTGCCGGCGTCTCGCTCCTCGGCGGCGGCCAGGATGACGGCGGCTGCCGCGGCGTCCTGGACGCCGACGCCTACCGACAGGTAGGTGAGGACGTCCGCCGGGCTGCGGTCGAGGGCGGCGTTGCCGGTCAGGAGCGAGCCCAGGTCGGTGATGCGGTCCGGGTCGACCGAGCCCGAGGCCACCGCCTCGACGACGGGGCCGGAGTCGGTCAGTGCCGAGGGGCGGTAGTCGACGACGACCGTGGAGCGTGACAGCAGCGACGGCGGGAGCTCGACGCGGTCGGGGGCGAAAGAGCCGACGCTGGCGACGGTGGTGCCGTCGGTGACCCAGGCGTCCTCGATCACCGGGGTGAGGGACGAGGTGCAGAGGACGACGATGTCGGTGGTGCGTACGGCCTCTTCCAGATCTGCCCTCACCGTGGCGCCGTGCTCGGCGGCGATCTCGCTGGCGGCGGCCGGGTTCCGGCCGAAGACCCAGAGGTCGGCGGAGGGATGCGTGACGGCGAAGGCGTCGAGGTGTGCCCGGGCCTGGGCGCCGGTGCCGACGACGAGCACGTTCCGGGCGTCGGGAGCGACCTGCTGCATGGCGAGGGTGGTCGCGGCCGAGGTGCGCAGGCCGGTGACGCTGTCACCGTTGATGATCGCGCGCGGTGCGCCGGTCTCGGCGTCGAGGACCGTGATGACCGAGTGCACGGCCCCCAGACCGCGGGCGGCGTTGGCCGGGTTGACGCTGCCGAACTTGCTCACCGCAGGGCCGTCGGGAGCGATCCGGGAGGAGTAGCAGAACGAGACCGACTCGTCCGGTCCAGGCACGAGGAGCCGGGGAGGCTGGACGGCCTCCCCGGCTCCCAGCCGCGTGAACGCCTCGCGCTGGGACTCCAGCGCGAGGCGGGGGGTGAAGATGCTGCGTACGTCGGTGGCGGAGAGGATCCTGACGGTCACCCCGCCACGCTAGTCCCTCAGACGGTGGCCTTCTCCGGGGTCTCCTCGAGCGTCACGTCCTTGGTCTCCTTGCCGATCAGCAGCGAGATCAGGGTGATCACGGCCATCACGGAGAGGTAGACGCCGACCAGGGCCGGGGAGCCGTCGGCCTGCTTCCACAGCGCGACAGCGATGAACGGCGCGACCGCGGCGCCCAGGATCGAGGCGACGTTGTAGGAGATGCCGGAGCCGGTGTAGCGCACGCTGGTCGGGAACAGCTCCGGCAGCAGTGCACCCATCGGGCCGAAGGTGAGGCCCATCAGCGAGAAGCCGAGGACGAGCCAGAGGAGCACGCCGACGGTGCCGGCGTTGACCAGCGGCACCCAGGCCAGGCCGAAGACGATGATCCCGAGGGTGACCGCGATCAGCAGCCGGCGGCGGCCGAAGCGCTCCGCCAGCGGCCCGGAGACCATGGTGAAGATGCCGAAGAAGATCACGCCGAAGATCAGCATCAGCACGAACGTCGTGTAGCCGTAGCCCAGGCCGGGCACGGGAAGGTCCTTGGCGGCGGTGCCGAACGACAGCGAGAACGCGGTCATCAGGTAGAAGAGCACGTACGTCGCCAGCATGAAGAAGGTGCCGAGGACCAGCTGCTTGCCCTGGTTGCGCACGACCGAGGCGAGCGGGACCTTGCGGACCAGACCGGCGTCCTGGCTCTTGGTGAACACGTCGCTCTCGACCAGGCGCAGCCGGACCCACAGGCCGACGATGACCATGACCGCGGAGAAGAGGAACGGCACCCGCCAGCCCCACGCCAGGAAGGCGTCGGAGGGCTTGGTCGGGTCGGCGCCCTCGGCGGAGAGCAGCGCCGCGATCGCCAGGAACAGGCCGTTGGAGAGGATGAAGCCCAGCGGCGCGCCGAGCTGCGGGAACGTACCGAAGATCGCGCGCTTGCCCTCGGGGGCGTTCTCGGTCGCGACCAGCGCGGCACCGCTCCACTCGCCGCCGAGCGCGAAGCCCTGGGCCAGGCGCATCAGCACGAGCAGCGCGGTGGCGACCCAGCCGACGGTCTCGTACGTCGGGAGCGCACCGATCAGGAAGGTCGCGATGCCCATGGTGAGCAGCGAGATGACCAGGGTCGTCTTGCGGCCGAGGCGGTCGCCGAGGTGGCCGAAGAAGATCGCGCCCACCGGGCGGGCGACCATCGCGGCGCCGAAGACCGCGAAGCTCGCCAGGAGCGCGGTGGTCGGGTCGCCGGCCGGGAAGAAGAGGGCGGGGAAGACGAGGACGGCTGCGGTCGCGTACGCGTAGAAGTCGTAGAACTCGATCGTCGTCCCGATGAGGCTGGCGACGAGCACGCGCGAGCGCGGGTTGGCCGGTGCGGGGGTGGCGGACATGGTCTCTCTCCGAGGTCTGGAAGTGCCCGCGCTCTCGCGGGCCGTCCCATTATATGAGAGTCCCATATCGCTCACTGAGACGGGTTCGAGTTGTGGTCGTCGACGGTGGGCGCTGGCCGGTGACCGTGTCGAGGTCTGTGACAATGAGCGGGTGAATGCGACTGCCTCGGATCTGGCGAATGAGCTGCGCAACCAGGGGATCAGCCGGGTCGACGACTCGCCGCTGGCCCGGGCGCTCTACTCCAGCGACGCGAGCCTCTACCGGGTCGTGCCCTCCGTCGTCGTACGGCCGCAGTCCCGCGACGAGCTGCTCGCGGTGCACGCGGTGTCCCGTTCGACCGGGACGCCGGTGACGATGCGAGGTGCGGGCACCTCGATCGCCGGTAACGCCGTGGGGTCCGGGATCGTCGTGGACACGCGCGACCTGCGGACCATCTACGAGATCGACCCGGAGGCGCGGACCGCGCGGATCGACCCGGGCGTCGTGCACGCCGACCTGCAGCGGGCGGCGGCCCCGCACGGGCTGCGGTTCGGACCCGACCCGTCCACCCACACCCGCTGCACCATCGGCGGGATGATCGGCAACAACGCCTGCGGCAACCGTGCGCTGGGCTACGGCCGCACCGTCGACAACATCGAGGCGCTGACCGTGCTCTTCGGCAACGGTGAGCAGGCGGTCTACGCGGACGGCGTCTCGTCGGGGGCGACGGCCGAGCGGCTCCAGGCGCTCGTCGGCGCCAACCTCGGTCACGTGCGGACCGAGTTCGGCCGGTTCGGGCGCCAGGTCTCGGGCTACTCGCTCGAGCACCTGCTGCCCGAGAAGGGCGGTCGGGTCGACCGGTTCCTGGCCGGCACCGAGGGCACCCTGGCGACCATCCTGGAGACGACCGTGCGGCTCGTCGAGGACTCGCCCGGTCGGCTGCTGCTGGTGCTCGGCTACCCGACGATGGCGGAGGCCGCCGACGCGGTGCCTGCGCTCCTGCAGGTGGCACCGGGGCGGCTGATCGCGTGCGAGGGGATGGACGCCCGGATCGCCGACCTGGTGCGCGCCAAGGGCCGCTCGGTGCCGGACCTGCCCAAGGGTGCCGGCTGGCTCATGGTCGAGGTCGCCGGACAGGACGCTCCTGACCTGGTGAAACGTATCGCGGCGGAGTCGGGCGCGCTCGAATCGCGAGTAGTCGTCGATCCCCTCGAGGCGGCCGCGCTGTGGCGGATCCGCGAGGACGGTGCCGGGCTGGCCGGGGTCTCGCTGCCCACGCCGGCCCACTCCGGCTGGGAGGACGCCGCGGTCCCGCCGGAGCACCTCGGTGCCTGGCTGCGCGACTTCGAGGGAATCCTTTCGGACTTCGGTCTGCACGGATATCCCTACGGCCACTTCGGCGACGGCTGCATCCACTGCCGCATCGACTTCCCGTTCGCACCGGACGCGCCGGAGTCGGCCCAGGTGTTCCGCGAGTTCATGACCGCGTGCGCGACGCAGCTGGTGACCTACGGCGGCTCGCTGTCGGGCGAGCACGGTGACGGGCGGGTGCGCTCGGAGCTGTTGCCCATCATGTACGACTCCACCTCCATCGATCTCTTCGAACAGGTCAAGGGCATCTGTGACCCCTCCGAGCTGCTCAACCCGGGCAACATCGTGCGGCCCGCGTCGATCACCGACGACCTGCGTCCGGTGCGACCCCGTGCCCTTCCCCGGACCGGCCTGCGGCTGATCCACGACTCCGGTGACCTGGGCGCTGCCGTGCACCGCTGCACCGGCGTCGGCAAGTGCGTGGCCCCGAAGACCGCCGGAGTGATGTGCCCCTCCTACCTCGCCACGCGCGAGGAGAAGGATGCGACCCGTGGACGCGCGCGGGTGCTCCAGGAGGCGCTCGACGGGTCGCTCGTCGGTGGCCTCGGCGACCCCGCGGTGAGCGAGGCGCTCGACCTGTGCCTGGCCTGCAAGGGATGTGCTTCCGACTGCCCCACGGGCATCGACATGGCGACGTACAAGTCCGAGGCGCTCTACCAGAAGCACGACGTCCTCGGGGAGCGGCGGCCGCGCTCGCACGCTCTTCTCGGGCAGTTGCCGAAGTGGGCGCGGCTCGCGGCGCCGTTCACCGGCATGGCCAACGCGTCGCTGAAGATCTCGCCGCTGGCCAAGATCGCCAAGAAGACCGCCGGCATCGACCAGCGGCGCTCGATCCCCGCCTTCGCGCCGAAGACGCTGAAGCGGTCGGCGCCGACCGCCAGGCTCCCCGAGACCCCGGACGTGTGGATCTGGGCCGACTCCTTCACCGACCACTTCTTCGCCCAGTCCGGCCACGGCGCGATCGCGTGGCTCGAGTCGCAGGGCCTGACCGTCCGGGTGATCGGCGAGAAGGCCTGCTGCGGGCTCACCTGGATCACCACCGGCCAGCTCGACGACGCCCGGAAGATCATGGAGAAGACGGTTCGTACGCTGGCCCCCTATGTCGCCTCCGGCGTCCCCGTGGTCGGCCTGGAGCCGTCGTGCACCGCGACGCTGCGGTCGGACTCGGTGGAGCTCTCTGCGCTGCCCGAGGCCGAGGTCGTACGTGACGGGATGCTCACCTTCGCCGAGCTGGTGAAGCGGCTGGTGGGCGAGGGGCGGGCGACGCTGCCCGACCTGACCGGCGTCGAGGTCGTCGCCCAACCGCACTGCCACCAGCACGCCGTCCTGGGCTGGGTCGACGACGAGGCGCTGCTGACCCAGGCCGGCGCGAAGGTCACCCGGGTCTCCGGCTGCTGCGGCCTGGCCGGCAACTTCGGGGTCGAGGAGGGGCACTACGAGGTGTCGGTCGCGGTCGCGGAGACCCACCTGCTCCCGGCTGTCCGCTCACACCCCGACGCCGTCATCCTGGCCGACGGGATGTCGTGCCGCGTCCAGCTCGACGATCTTGCCTCGGTGCCCACGATGCACCTTGCCGAGCTCTTCGCCTCACGGGTCTGAGGCCCGGCTGGATCAATCCGGCTGATCAATCCGGCTGGATCAACCCAGCC
Organism: Nocardioides sp. YIM B13467; assembly: GCF_042788075.1. Taxonomy (NCBI): domain Bacteria; kingdom Bacillati; phylum Actinomycetota; class Actinomycetes; order Propionibacteriales; family Nocardioidaceae; genus Nocardioides; species Nocardioides sp. YIM B13467. The sequence continues at coordinate 5,351 of NZ_JBHZPJ010000002.1, read as the reverse complement.
AGAGCAGCGCCACGGCGATGAGCATCATCGCCGCGGTGAGTCCGTGGACCCCGAAGGCGCGCGCCTTGCTCCCTCGGTTGCCGAGGATCACGAGCATGTCGCCGACCGGGATCATGGCCTCGACGAGGACCACCCAGGGCACGGCGTCGGGTTCCACGAAGATCAGCGGGATCAGGACGAGGCCGCTGGCGATGTCGCGTACGCCCTTGAGCTGCCACCAGGCGCGGGCCTCGGCGGCGGGCAGGACCGGCAGGCCGAAGCCGGCTGCGTTGGCCTCGTTCCTCAGTAGGTACATCACGCCGATGTAGATGATCCCGAGGGCGACGATCCAGATCAGGACCATTCCGATGGTGTACAGCATCTCCGCTCCTATGGTTATCTGTGCAAGATTTTCTAGCAATGCTAGATCATGGAACCAGTGACGTCTAGCGCTGCTAGATTTTTGCTTCGGAGGCTCGGGTCATCGGGCTGCTCGCCGCGTGAGACGGCTGCGGCGATGGGTGTTGGCGCCCCGGCCGCGCCTAGACTGAAGCGGTGAACCCGCGTTACCGCCGAATGATCATTCCCGGCGCGCTGGTCGCCCTTCTGCTGGTGGTCGTCATTGCTGGGGTGCTGAGTTGAGCAGGGAGTCCGAACCGCTGCTGCGGGCGCTGAACCGGATGCGTTCGGTGATCCTCGATCCCGACCAGCTGGTCAAGGCGGTCGCGTCCGGCAAGCAGCGTGGCAGCGCACCGAAATGGCGTCGCGCCGAGATCCGCTACGTCGACCTGAAGGCCGGCCGACACCTGCAGATCACGACGTACGACGCGACCCAGGCGTTCACCGCGAACCACCCCGTGGGTGACCCGGCCGCGCTGGACGATCTGCTCGACGTACCGTTCGCCAACTGGGTCGTGACGACGGCGACCGAGCAGACCCAGATCCAGGCCAAGTCGCCGACGACGGCACTCGTCTCGACCACGGAGCTGACGGCTCCGGTCGAGGCAGAACGCGGCCATGACCAGGCAAAAGAGCGACTGCTGCCGGAGTCCGACCCGGTCTTCCGGGTGCTCGGTCTCTCGGACAAGGACGGGAAGCTGAAGCCGTCGCGCCAGGCGAAGTACCGCCAGGTCGAGGAGTTCCTGCGCCAGCTCGACGCCGCCCTGACCGACGCGATGAAGTCCGGCAAGGTCCGCACGCCCACCGCCGAGGAGCCGCTGCGGATCATCGATCTGGGCGCCGGCAACGGCTACCTGACCTTCGCCGCCCAGCGCTACCTCACCGAGGTTCGCGAGCTGCCCGTCGTCGTCACCGGCGTCGACGTCAAGGAGCAGTCGCGGGAGCACAACTCGAAGATCGCTGACGAGCTGGGAGTGCACGCCGAGTTCGTGGCCGGGACGATCGAGGGCGTACAGCTCGACGAGAAGCCCGACGTGGTGCTCGCTCTGCACGCCTGCGACACCGCCACCGACGATGCCCTCGCCCGCGCGATCGAGTGGGAGGCGCCGCTGGTGCTGGCCGCGCCGTGCTGTCATCACGACATCGCCGCCCAGCTGCGCAAGGCCCCGACTCCGGCGCCCTACTCCATGCTCACCCGTCACGGCATCCTCCGCGAGCGCTTCGCCGACACGCTGACCGACGCTCTGCGCGCGAGCCTGCTGCGCCTGTCCGGCTACCGCGTCGAGGTCGTGCAGTTCGTGGAGAGCCAGCACACCCCGCGCAACACCATGCTCCGCGCGATCCGCACCGGCTCGCCGGTCAAGGGCGGCTCGGTGAAGAAGGAGTACGACGAGCTCGTGGCCGAGTGGGGCGTACGTCCGAAGCTCGGCGAGCTGCTCGCGGAGCGATGAGATCCGAGCGATGAAGGCGGTCGTCGCTGCGGGCGCACTCGGGCTGGTGCTGATCTCGGCCGTGCCCGCGAGCGCCGCGGGCGACGACGTGCTCTTCGCCTTCTCCGACCCGACGATCAGCGAGGCCAGCGCGTTGACGCCGCTCGGCAAGGGTCTGTACGCCACCACCAACGACTCCGGGGACAGCGGACGCGTCTTCACCGTCGACTCACGCGGTGACACGGTCGGGGTGACCCACTGGGCCGCCGACCCGGTCGACGTCGAAGGTCTTGCCCCCGCCGGCGGCAACCACGTCTGGGTCGGCGACATCGGCGACAACAACAGCGTCTGGGACTCGATCAGGATCGCGAAGGTACGCGTCGGGCGGGGTGAGCGCACGGTCTCGCCGACCGTCTACGAGCTCGTCTATCCCGACGGGCCGCACAACGCCGAGTCCCTGCTGGCCCACCCCGACGGCCGCGTCTTCGTCGCCACGAAGGACTGGGGAGGCGGGCGGCTCTACGCCGTCCCGAAGCGCCTCGACCCCGACGGCCCGAACCGGTTGAAGGAGATCGCCCCGGTCATCCCGATGGCCACCGACGGCGCCTTCTTCCCCGACGGCAAGCACGTGGTTGTACGCGGCTACTACTCCGCCACGATCTACGACTGGCCATCGATGGACCGGGTGGGCTCCTTCCGGACCCCCGACCAGGAGCAGGGCGAGGCCATCGGCGTCACCTCGAAGGACGAGGTCGTCGTGACCAGCGAAGGCATCCGCGCCGAGGTGATCAGGGTCGACCCCGAGCTGGTGGGTGAGGTGCTCGGCGACGAGCCGTCCCCGACCGCCGACCCGACCCCGGACACAGACGAGCCGGCGACTGAGGATGGCGGCGGCGACAAGGGTGGCGACGACGGCGGTTCCGCCGGCCCGATCGCCCTGGTGGCGCTCGCTGTCGCTGCGTACTTCATCTTCCGCAAGCGCACCTGACGCCGAGTCGGCTCGTCATGACGAGCCGACTCGGCGAATCAGAGGCGGTCGACGACCCAGTCGATGCAGGCGGTGAGGGCCTCGATGTCGGCGGCGTCGACGGAGGGGTACATCGCGATCCGGAGCTGGTTGGTGCCGATGCCGCGGTAGGCGTCGAGGTCGACGACGCCGTTCTCGGCGAGCACGCGGCGCAGCTCGTCCTTGTCGATGCCGGCGTCGAGCTCGACGGTGCCGACCACGAGGGAGCGGTGGGTGGGGTCCTCGACGAACGGCCGGACGTACGGAGCCTTCTCTGCCCATGCGTAGAGCGCGTCGGATGAGGCGGTGGTCCGGGCGACCATCGCGTCCAGTCCGCCGGAGGAGTTCATCCAGTCGAGCTGCTCGGCCATCAGGAAGAGCGTCGCGACGGCCGGGGTGTTGACGGTCTGCGCGCTGCGGGACTGCTTGATCGCCTCGGTCAGCGAGAAGAACGACGGGATGTGCCGGCCGCTCGCCGCGATCTCCTCGGCCCGCGCGATCGCCGCGGGAGAGAGCAGGGTCAGCCACAGCCCGCCGTCGGAGGCGAACGACTTCTGCGGCGCGAAGTAGTAGACGTCGCTCTGGGTCACCTCGAGCGGCAGCCCACCGGCGGCCGAGGTCGCGTCGACGATGGTGAGCTGGTCCGCCCCCGCGCCGGCCGGACGCACGACCGGAGCCATCACGCCCGTCGAGGTCTCGTTATGTGTCCAGGCGTAGACATCGACGTCGTACTCGTACGCCGGCGCGGCCAGCGACCCGGGGTCGGCCGAGATCACCGACGGATCGGCCAGCCACGGCGCCGCCTTGGCCGCGGAGAGGAACTTCTTGCCGAACGCCCCGAAGACGGCGTGCTGGCTGCGCTCGCGCACCAGGGCGTACGTCACCAGGTCGAAGAACGCCACCGAGCCACCGTTGCCGATGACGACCTCGTAGCCCTCCGGCAGCAAGAACAGGTCGGCCAGCCCCGTCTGCACGCGGCGGACGAGATCCTTCACCGGCTGCTGCCGGTGAGAGGTCCCCATCACCGACACCCCGGTCGCGGCGAGCGCCTCCAGACGGCCGGTGGGCACCTTGGACGGCCCGGACCCGAAACGTCCGTCGGCGGGCAGGAGGTCGGTGGGGATCTGCAGCGTCATAAACCCATTCTCGCAAGTTGCGGGCATCGGCCAGAATACCGACGTGTCTGTTGAGATTCGCCGGGTCGCGTACGACCACCCCGATGCTCAGAAGCTGGTCGACCGGGTCCAGGAGTTCTACGTCGAACGCTACGGCGAACCCGACTACGACCCGACCGTGCCGGAGATGTTCGAGCCGCCCGCGGGCGCGTACTTCCTGGGCTACCTCGACGACGTCCCGGTTGCCTCCGGCGCCTGGCGACGCTCCGGCGAGCCCGCCCTCGGGACCGTGGTGACTGCCGAGATCAAACGGATGTACGTCGTGCCCGAGGCCCAGGGCCGGGGCCTCGCCAAGCGGATGCTCTCCCACGTCGAAGCTTCGGCACGTGATGCCGGCTTCGAGGTGATGATTCTCACCACCGGTGGCCTCCAGCACGAGGCCATCGGGCTCTACGAGGCGCATGGCTACACCCATGTCGAGCCGTTCGGCTTCTACAAGGACGACGAGCTCGTCCGCTGCATGGCCAAGAGGATCTGATCCAGCCGAACGAAAATTCGTTTCGCCGAGGCACACGTGCGGATGGATGATCACGGCATGACCGAGATCCTGCACTACTCTGCATTCACCACCAGCCCGAGCGGCGGCAACGGAGCCGGCGTCATCCTCGACGCATCCGCCCTCGACGACGAGCAGATGCTGAGGATCGCCGCCGAGCTCGGGTACTCGGAGTCCGCCTTCCTGACCCCCGGACCGAGCCCGGACGACACCCGGTCATTCACGCTGCGCTTCTTCAGCCCCAAGGCGGAGGTGGGCTTCTGCGGTCATGCCACGGTGGCTACCGCAGTGGCCCTCGGCGAGCATGTCGGCGTGGGCGACTTCGGCTTCCACACCGCAGCCGGCCATGTGCCTGTCACGGTACGCACCGACGACGGCGTCCTGAAGGCCACTCTCACCAGCGTCGAGCCCCGGGTCGATGACGTGGACCCGGCAGATGTCGCGGAGGCTCTTGCGGCGCTCGGTTGGCGGGAGGACGAGCTCGACACCGAGCTGCCGCCCAGGATCGCCTTCGCGGGCGTACGTCACCTGGTGCTGGCGGCCGCCACCCGCGAGCGTCTGGCGGAGCTGGACTACGACTTCGACCGGCTGCTCCGGTTGACGGAGCGGCTCGATCTGGCGACGGTGCAGCTGGTGTGGCGGGAGTCGCCGACCGTGTTCCACGTCCGCGACCCGTTCCCGGTGGGCGGCGTGGTGGAGGATGCCGCGACCGGAGCCGCGGCCGCAGCCTTCGGCGCCTACGCCCGGGAGCTGGCCCTGGTCCCGGAGGAGGCGAGGCTCACCCTCCACCAGGGGCACGACATGGGCCGCCCGTCGCTGCTGGAGGTCGACCTGCGCGCCGGTGACCCGCGGGTGCGGGTCACCGG
>NZ_JBHZPJ010000019.1:0-97699 GCF_042788075.1 Nocardioides sp. YIM B13467 | reverse complement strand
GCGGGGTGGCGCCACCCCTGGCCCGCCGGTCGCGGCAGGGACGAGCTCACCGTCCTGCTCGCGGCGGCCATCGACGTCGCGGTCACTCCCGCGGACGTATTCCAGGTACGCCGACGGCGCGAGTCCGCGCTCTCCTCGACCGGCATGACACCCGTGGTCGCAGGTCGGCAGACGCCGCAGGAGGCCGATCCGAGCGAGCTCCGGAAGCTGATGGACGAGAACGAGGCACTGCGCGGCCAGGTGACCTGGTTCAAGCAGCAGATGCGTCAGCGTCAGACGATGACCCACGAGGTACGCACGGCGGCCCGACGCGACGTCGCGGCACTGAACGATCGCATCAAGGAGCTGGAGGACCAGCTGAGCGCTCGGCAGGCCCCGACCGTCAACCGAGTCGCCAAGCGCGCATCGTCCGTCCCCGGGCGGGCGCGTTCCGGCTTCGGACGCGTACCCGGGGCCCGGCGCGCGGCCCGCCTGCTCAGAAGGGTTCTCCGCGCGCTCCGACGCGTGGCCAAGCGCTAGCGCGCTTCAGCCGGTCACGCGTCGGTAAGCGGGGCCGGCGCGAGCCGCAGATGGATCTCGTCGGACCAGCCGAACTCGAGCTTCGCCGCCTCGGCAGCGGTCGGCTGAGGCACCCGCTCAGAGAGCTCGCGGGCCACGACGATCGGCTTGTGCTCGCGGCCGTCCAGCAACGACCACTGCGACCCCTCACAGGCTTCGTGCTCGACCGCGGTGCTGCGCAACGCACCCACAGGCACGGTGATCAGGAAGACCCCGTCACGGTCGGCCACGTCCAGGGCGACATCGAGGGGCTTCTCCGGGGTCGGCCAGGTCCGGAGCACCGCTCCCGTCGACTCCAACCGGGGACCGTCCGGACCACGCAGGATCAGGTCCTCACCCTGCCACCATGCGTCGTGAACGACGGGGCGGTCGGGCGTCGCGGTGATGACGAAGGAACCGTTCGGGTCGCGGGTGGCGTTCACCGCGCGCCCCTTCATCAGAGATCGAGACCCGAGAAAGTCCGGGTGCACCGGCAGCGGAGACGTACGTCCCTTCCGGGACAGCTTCACCCGGGTCGGCACGATCTCCTCCATCGGCATGTCCAGTCCGGACTTCTCGAGGACAGCCTCGACCGGCACCGTCAACTGCCACGGGGTGATGCCTCGCTCGCCCCGCTCGCCGATCGTCAGCGGATGGGTCACCACCGAACCGCTGCGGTCGGTGAGGGTCAGCTCCGCATGCTCGGGAGGAGTGCCCCGGAACGCGCCCCGGATCTCGATCTCGTCGCCGAGGTCGGTGGTGTGATCCACCCAGGCGTCCGGAAGGTCGCGGACGGTGACCCCGAAGCCCCCGGGGAGGCGTCCTGGGCGGCACCAGCGGTTGCCGATGCGGCGCCAGCCCTGCCACCGCTCACGTCCGTCTCCCGACGTCGTCACCTGGATCACGTCGCGGACATCGCGGTTGCGGATGCCGATCATGAGGCGCCATTGGCGATCGCCTGCCAGTCGCGACGGGTCGATGCTCAGCTCGAGCGTGGACCTGTCCACCTGGCCGAACGGGATCGCCCGCGGGCGGGCGACATGATCCACCGGCACCTGGCCGCCGGCGGGGCTCTCCAGCCACACCTTGAAGCGTGTCCGTGGCGCCAGCGCGAGGGTGTTGATGCCGATGTTGACCCGGACTGCGACTCGGGATCCGTCCCACCAGGCCTCGGTCGCCACTGCCTTGGCCTTCATGTACGCCGGGGCCAGGCGGAACACCGAGTCGGGGACGCCGACAGCGGCGTCCTCGAAGGAGGGGAGCTTGGCGTACCAGCCGTCCCTTCGGCGGGCCAGCGGCGCCTGGGTCCCGTATTCGGCCCGATAGCGGGTCAATGTGGTGAGCGCGTCATGCTTACGACGCTTCAGCAGATCGAACACGAGTCGCTCGAACGGTCCCTGACGGTTGAGGATCGCGTCGTCGACGCGCGCCAGGTAGCGCTCCGCCAGGTCGAAGATGCGTCCCGACTCGTCGGCCGGATGGTCCTCGATCGACCGGGCGAGCACCTGGACGTCCGTTGCCGCGAGATGGGACTTGACCAGGTCGGACAGGTAGGGAGCCTGCTCCTCGACCATGTCGAACAGCATCTCGGCCGAACGTACGCGATCGCTGAGGTTGTCGAGATTCCAGTGGCTCTGCGTGATCGAGGCCTCGCCACCGTCGCGATGCCGCCAGTAGTAGATCGGCTCGGCGAGAACGTCGACCTGGCGGGCGCGGATGTGCGCGGCAAGGGCGACCGGGTAGTCCTCGTAGAGCATGTCCGGGTAGCTGAGGCCGGCGGAGTCCCAGAAGTCGCGCCGGTAGACCTTGTTCCAGATGTAGCGATCGATGCCCAGGATGTGGGTCCGGCTGCAGTGCGTGGCGATGCGGGTGGTGACGAACGGGCGCCGGTGGGACCACGACTGCCAGACCGACACCGAGTCGAAACGGCGGGCGTTGCCGGCCACGAAGTCGGAGCCCGAGCGCGCCAACGTGTCCGTCATGAGCTGGTAGGCGTACTCCGGGACGTAGTCGTCAGCGTCGACGAACGCGAGCAGGTCACCCCTGCTCGCCTCGATCCCGATGTTTCGGGCCACCCCGACACCGACCTTCTCCGAGGAGACCACCCGGAATCGCGAGTCGCTCGATGCGAACCGGTCGGCGACGCTCGCGGACCCGTCGGTGGACGCGTCGTCGACCATGACCACCTCGAAATCCGAGAAGGTCTGGGCGCGAAGCGACTCCAGGCACGTCTGGAGGAAGGGCTCCACGTTGTGAAACGGGATGACGATGCTCAGAGCGGGATGCGGCACATTCTCACCTTAAGTCGCTCCGTCCTCGAGCCTTCGCAACCGCTCCTCGAAACGCGTGGCCGCGGTGATGCGGGCACGCACCTGCTCCTGCTGACGCTGGATCTCGGCCCAGATCGAGGAGGCGTCGACGTGGCCGTCCGACGGCGCTCCGGCCGCGAGGTTGCCGCGCTCGACGGTGTCACGCAGGGTCTCCAGACGTGCCTCGAGGGCCGCTACCTGCGGGCTGACCCGAGCGAGCTCGCGCTCGAGGTCACCGATACGGACGCGCTGCCGGTCCGTGATGGCACGCAGCTCCTCGATGGTGGCTCGAGCCTCGTCCAGGTCGGCCGCGGAGCCGGCCAATCTGTTGACCTTGCCGCGCAGTCGGTTCATCGCCATAGGGTTACGCGCCCCTCCTCGAGCCAGTCGGTCATGACGCGTGCCTCCGCCTCGATCCGATGCTCCGGCGCCACGGGCGAGGAGCCGCCTGCCTGGTAGGTCCACTCCGTCTGCCCGGGGTTGTCGACGAACGAGAACCCGGACAGCAGGATGTCGGACTCCGGGAACAGGTTGACCGCCAGCCACGCGGCGGTGAAGCCCGTCGTCGGCGCCAGCTTCTCGGTCCGCCAGGGGATGTCGAGGTCGTTCCCGGTGCCGGTGAGCAGCTCCCCGTTCGGGATGGGTACGAAGCCCAGATCGGGCGGCCATGACATCGGCCACACCTCGAGACGGCCGTGGAAGCGCATCGGTTCGGCGAGGAGGTAGAGGCGCTCGCGGTAGCGGTCGAAGGTGAACCGCGTCGGGCGGGTGATCCGGTTCCAGATCACCACGTCGGCCCGTGATCCCTGGGCGCGGGGCTCACCCGGGACATCCAGCACGAAGCTGTTGACCCGGATCACCAGGTCCGAGTCGTCGATGGCCTGCGCTCGGTCGTCGCTGGGCCCCAGCGGAGCATTTCCGAGCACCGCGACCGACCTCACCGGCGCCCTTCTGGCGTACGTGGTCATCAGGTCGCGTAGGTAGGCGAAGCCTTCAGTGACCGTGACTGCCCGTTCGGCGATCAACGTCACCGGCTTCCCCTTTCCAACGACCCTTGTCGCAGCGTCGTCACAGATCGCAGGGACGCGGCAGGCGCGTTACCCGTTCGGAAAAATCATAACGAGCCAGACCTCCGACAGTTACCCACCCGAGTATCGATTTGAGCGTGGGGGCGCGTTTTCACGCGTGCCGACGCAAAGTGCCATGACGCTGTTGGCGCCTCGTCACCATCCATACATCTGTGCGTCGTTCGCTGGTCAGGCGGACTGAGCCCCGGTCCAGCTCGTACGCTCGGCCTCGAGCTCGGCACGTACGGCGTCCAGCTCGGACTCCAGCTCGGCGACCCGGATGGCCGCCTCGGCAGCGTCGGCTTCGACGGCCTGGAGCCTCGCCTCGAGCTGCTCGCCGCGCATCTCGGCCTGGGCGGCCCGGCGGGCCTCCTCGCCACGGCGACGGACGGCCTCGGCGGCACGCTGGTGAGCGGCGGCCAGAGCGGCCTCGAGCTCCTCGACGGCCTGGACGCGTTCGGCGAGCTTCGCATCCATGTGCTCGCGGAACTCGGCGTTCTCCTCGGCCCGCTTCTCGGACTCGACGCGGTAGGCCTGGGCCTGCTCGGCCCGGTCACGCGCCCAGTCTCGGCGGGTCTGGAGAAGCTCGGAGTGAGTGATCTTGGTTGCGGCAGCGCCACAGGCGAGCCCGAGAACGGCTGCGAGCACGACGACCAGCCAGGACCCGGAGGCCACCGCGGCGGTGATCGTGATGGCGGCCAGCGCCAGCAGGCCTACAGCAACCGTCAGGCGTGTGCTGCGCTGACGCCTGCGTGTGACTGAAGTTGCGGATGGGGAAGGCATGCTTCCACGGTACGGCTAGTTTTCATCGCGTTTGCGGACCCGGCACGCGTGTTCGAGGAGTCGAGCGGCGATGAGGATCGCGGTTCCGGCCACGGCCGCGAGGGCCGAACGGACCAGCCGCTCCCCTGCCGCGGTGTTGGCGTCGTAGCCCAGCCAGCTCACCGCGTAGCCCAGATAGCCGCCGGCGAGGAGCGCGCCGACCAGGGTGCAGGCGCGGGCGAGCACCAGGCGGTTGACCGCCTGATGAGCCTCGATGCGCTCGCCGCGTACCTGCAGCTGGCGGTGGGTGATCCAGGCGGTCACGCCCAGAGCCGCCGCGATCAGCAGCAGCACCACCGGCTGCGCCCAGGTGATCACCGGGGCCACCCCGCGCCAGGACTCCAGCACGGGGTGAGCCAGCCAGCCACCCACGATCCCGATGACAGCCCACGCCGTGATGGCTCCGCCCGACATCGGGTGGAGCCGGCGCTCGTCGTCGGCGGGATCCTTCTCAGGACCCTGGTCGGGGTCCTCGGGTGCTCTGCTCAGATCCGGCTCAGAGCTCGAGGGTGAGGTCGTCGCGGCGGGTGATGCCGGACTGGTCGGACTGCTCCAGCAGCTCGGCGATCGGACCCACGCCGGGAAGATCGGCGCTCGGCTCCAGGTCGAGCCACGGCTTGAGCACGAAGGCCCGCTGGTGCGCACGCGGGTGCGGCAGGGTCAGCGACTCCTCCTCGAGGATCTTGTCGCCGACCGAGATGACGTCGATGTCGAGCGTGCGCGGCTCGTTGAAGATGCCGCTGCGCGAGCGTCCGTAGGCGTCCTCGATGGTGAGCGCACGCTCGAGCAGGCGCGTCGGGGTGAGCGTCGTGTCGGCAAGGACGATCGCGTTGAGGTAGAGCTCGGAGTCCTCGGGCGAGTCGACCGGCTCGGTCTCGTAGACCGGCGAGATCGTGGTCACCCAGACATCCGGGGTCTCGGCGAGAGTGTTCAACGCGTCCTGCAGATTTGCCAACCGGTCCCCGAGATTGGAGCCCAACGACAGCACCGCCCGCCGAATCGGCCGCATCTCCCCGGTGAGCGTGTCGGCGTCGATGATGTACGGGTTGGGTACCTCTGTCACGTGCTCTGCCTCCGGGTGATCGTCAGGGTGACGTCTTTGAACGTCGCTTCGATAGGCGCCCCCGGTTTGTGAACCGTAACACGTACCCAAAGTGCGCGGATGTCTGCAAGGCAAATGTCCGCGATCCGCTGGGCAAGCGTTTCGATGAGGTCCACCGGGTCGCGCTCAACATTGGTTTTGACCGCCATCGCGAGACTTCCGTAATCCACGGTGTCTTGCAAGTCGTCCGTTTCCGCGGCCTCGCGGGAGTCGGTGCCGATGACAAGGTCGATGATGAACTTCTGCCCCTCACGGCGCTCGAAGTCGAACACTCCGTGATGGCCGTAGCACTCCAGACCGAGGATCTGGATTTCGTCCGCGGGTTCCACAATGTTCATCGAGTGGTTCATCCAATTGTCTCCAGCTTGGCTGCCGCCGCGAGGGTGTCCCTGGCGGCACGTACGTCATGAACACGTGTGGCCCAGACACCGCGTTGCGCGAGAAAGACGGTGATCGCATCGTGGGCATTCTCACGCTCGGTCACCGGACGCAGGGTGCCGTCGGGGGCGGCCAGCAGGCGGCCGAGGAACGTCTTGCGGCTGGCACCGATGAGCACGGGGAAGCCGAGCTTGTGGAACTCCTCCACGCCCGCCAGGAGCCGCCAGTTGTCGTCGGCCGTCTTGGAGAAGCCGAGCCCGGGGTCGACCACGATGTTGTCGTCCTGGATCCCCGCGGCTCGCGCCGCCTCGATCCGCTGCTCCAGCTCCGCCTTGACGGTGGCGACCACGCCGTCGGCGTAGACGAGATGGTCCTGGTGCTGCATCTCCGCGCCGTGCGCACGCCAGTGCATCACGACGTACGTCGCACCATGGTCGGCCGCGACCTTCAGGATCCCCGGGTCGGCCAGACCGCCCGAGACGTCGTTGATGATCTTCGCCCCGGCCTTCAGGGCCGCCTCGGCGACCTCGGGACGCATCGTGTCGACCGAGAGGGTCGCGCCCTCCTCGGCCAGCGTCTCGATGACCGGCACCACCCGGGCCAGCTCGTCGGCCACCAGCGGCCTGGTCGCCCCTGGCCGGGTCGACTCGCCGCCGATGTCGAGCAGGTCGGCCCCCTGCTCCAGAAGCGCGTGACCGTGAGCCACCGCGTCATCGGTCGCCAAGAAACGTCCGCCGTCGCTGAACGAGTCGGGCGTGACGTTGACGATTCCCATGACCTGCACGCCACGACCCTATCCGGCGACGCCGGAAGGGCAGACTTGACCAGGCGGGCCCGCTCAGCCAGGCTGCCCGGCATCTCATTTACCCAGGGAGGCGTCGTGGCCAAGATCCTGCTCCGCTCAGCGAGGGACCCGTTCGAGGTGATCGAGGCGGGCGACCCGCGTGCGTGGGGCATCGGGTTCTACGGCACCAACGTCGGCAACCTCCTCTTCGCCGACTCGACACACCGGCTCCTCAGCGTGCCCGGAACCGAGATCGTCGCGAACCGCTTCGTCCATGAGCGGCGCGCGTTCACCGCCGACGAGGTCGCGGCGACCAACGACGAGTACGACCACTTCGTGGTACCGCTGGCCAACGCTCTCCGACCGGAGTTCACCCGCCCGTTGACCCGGCTGACCGCCTTCATCGAACAGCTCACGATCCCGACCACCATCGTCGGCATCGGCGCACAGCTCTCCCTCGACGACCTCGACACCGCTCCCGACGACGAGCTCGCCGCCCTCCATCGCCGATTCATGAACAGCGTCCTCGAACGATCCTCGAAGGTCGGCGTACGCGGCGAGATCACCGCCGCCTACCTGCGGCGGCTCGGCTACGGCGACGAGCACGTCGAGATCATCGGCTGTCCGTCGATCTACCTCAACGGCCCCGACCTCACCGTCCGCGACGAGCGCTCCACCCCGATCGCCGACGAGGACCCGATCGCCGTCTCGATGAGCCCGCTGACCGCGCCCTGGTTCGAGACGTACGTCGACGCCTTCGCCGACCGGCACCCGCGCATGACGTACGTCGGCCAGACCCACCACGACTTCGCCATGCTCCAGTGGGGGCGGCACCGTCAGCCCGAGATGGGTATCGACCGCGACCACCGGCTCTACGCCGAGGACCGGACCCGGATGTTCCTCGACGCCGGCTCATGGATGCGGTTCCTGGCAACGCAGCGGTTCGCCTTCGGCACGCGCATCCACGGCAACGTGGCCGCGGTGCTCGCCGGGACGCCTGCCATGGTCGTCGCTCACGACTCACGCGTGCTGGAGCTGTGCGACTACCACGGCCTCCCCTACACGATGCTCGACTCGATCACGCTCGAGACCACGGTCGACGAGCTGTTCCAGGCAGCCGATTTCACCAGCTTCCACAACCGCCTCGCCGACGGCTGGAAGCGGCTGACCGCGTTCCTGGACGACGCCGGCCTGGCGAACGTCGCGCAGCCCGGCCAGACGAGTGCGGCGTACGACGCCGAGCTCGCCGCGCTGGAGCCCGCGGCACCTGTCGCCACGCTCCGTGGATCGGGCGATGACGCCATCCGGCGCATCGAGGACCGGATCCACGCGCTCAAGATCGCCTCCGAGCACGCCGACACCGCCGCCAAGCGTCGCGAGCGGGAGCTCGAGAAGAAGCTCACGGCGTCGGCGAAGAGCCAGGCCAAGCGGATCGCAGCCCTCGAGGCGACCACGCGCAAGCAGCAGACCCGGATCGAACGGCAGGCCGGCCGCCTGGACCGCCAGCGAGCCCTGATCGACGAGCTGCGCGCAGACCTCGCTCGTCACCAGGAGCGAGCGGGCCTGCGCGGCTTCGTCCGACGGGTTCGTCGCCGCCTGCGCCGCTCCGCGGGCTAGCGGGTTCCGCCCCGGATCAGGGCCATGGCCTCGGCCCGGGTGGTGGCGTTGGAGCGCATCGTGCCGCGTACGGCACTGGTGATCGTGCGGGCGCCGGCCTTCTTGACGCCGCGCATCGTCATGCACAGATGCTCGGCCTCGACCACCACGATGACGCCGCGCGCCTCGAGGAGCGCCATGAGCGCGTCGGCCACCTGGGTGGTGAGCCGCTCCTGCACCTGCGGTCGCTTGGCGTAGACGTCGACCAGCCGGGCGAGCTTGGACAGGCCGGTGATCTTGCCGGAGGAGGCCGGGATGTAGCCGACATGGGCGACACCGGTGAACGGCACCAGGTGGTGCTCGCACATCGACCACAGCTCGATGTCACGGACCAGGACCATCTCGTCGTGGCCGAGGTCGAAGGTCGTGGTGAGCACTTCCTCGGGCGTCTGGTGCAGCCCGCGGGTCACCTCCTGGTAGGCCCGGGCGACCCGGGCGGGAGTCTCGAGCAGCCCTTCGCGATCGGGATCCTCCCCGATCGCGTAGAGCAGCTCGCGCACGGCCGCCTCGGCCCGCTTCTGGTCGAACACCGGTACGTCCGCCACGTCCCGCTCGGGGACATGGACGGGCGCTACGTCATCGAAGTTGTCGGACATGTCTTCAGTATCAGGCGGGCGGGGTGCCCTCGGGCGAGCCGGCCTCGGTCGGCTTGGCGAGGTCGACACCGTTGGCGGCCTGGGCACCCGACTGGGCGCCGGACTGCTTCCCGGCGGCTCGGATCGCCTTGGCGAGGTTCTCCTTGTCGCGCTCGACGATCCACCGCGGGATCTCGACCGCCGGGCGGTCGGAGGGGCGGCGGGTGTCGGAGCCGGTCCAGGCCGGACGCGGGTCGCGGCGACGCAGCGGCTCGAAGATCTCGGCGACCTCGTGCTTGGAGAGCGTCTCCTTCTCGAGGAGCTGCAGCACCAGGCTGTCGAGGACGTCCCGGTTCTCCTCGAGAATGTCGAAGGCCTCCTGGTGCGCGGTTGCGAGGAGCTTCTTGGTCTCGTCGTCGACGACGGCGGCGACCTCCTCGGAGTAGTTGCGCTGGTGACCGATGTCACGGCCCAGGAACGGCTCCCCGTTGGACTCACCGAGCTTGATCGCGCCGAGGCGCTCGGTCATACCGAACTGGGTGACCATCGCGCGGGCGAGGTTGGTCGCCTTCTCGATGTCGTTGCCGGCACCCGTGGTCGGGTCGTGGAAGATGAGCTCCTCCGCGGCACGGCCACCGAGCATGTAGGAGAGCTTGTTGAGCATCGAGGACCGGGTCTGCGAGTACTGGTCGTCGTCGGGCATGACCAGGTTGTAGCCCAGCGCCTTGCCGCGCGGCAGGATCGTGATCTTCTGGACCACGTCCGGGCCCGGAAGGGCTGCGGCGACCAGCGCGTGGCCACCCTCGTGGTAGGCGGTGATGAGCTTCTCCTGCTCGCTCATCAGACGCGTGCGCTTCTGCGGGCCGGCGATGACCCGGTCGATGGCCTCGTCGAGCGCCCTGTTGGTGATCAGCTTCTGGTCGCTGCGGGCGGTCAGCAGCGCGGCCTCGTTGAGCACGTTGGCCAGGTCGGCACCGGAGAACCCGGGGGTCCGGCGGGCGACCGAGTCGAGGTCGATGTCGCCGGCCAGCGGCTTGCCGCGGGCGTGGACCTGCAGGATCTTCTCGCGACCGGCGAGGTCGGGAGCGTCCACCTGGATCTGGCGGTCGAAGCGGCCCGGGCGCAGCAGCGCCGGGTCGAGCACGTCGGGACGGTTGGTCGCCGCGATCAGGATGACCCCGCCGCGTACGTCGAAGCCGTCCATCTCCACGAGGAGCTGGTTGAGCGTCTGCTCACGCTCGTCGTGGCCACCGCCCATGCCGGCACCACGGTGACGGCCGACGGCGTCGATCTCGTCGATGAAGACGATGGCGGGAGCGTTCTCCTTGGCCTGCTCGAACAGGTCGCGGACACGGCTCGCACCGACACCGACGAACATCTCGACGAAGTCCGAACCGGAGATCGAGTAGAACGGCACGCCGGCCTCGCCCGCGACGGCGCGCGCGAGCAGGGTCTTACCGGTGCCTGGCTGGCCGTAGAGCAGCACGCCCTTGGGGATCTTGGCGCCGACGGCCTGGAACTTCGCGGGCTCCTGCAGGAACTCCTTGATCTCCTGGAGCTCCTCGACAGCCTCGTCAGCACCGGCGACGTCGGCGAACGTCGTCTTCGGCATGTCCTTGGTGATCAGCTTCGCCTTGGACTTGGCGAACTGCATGACCCCGCGACCGCCACCGCCCTGGACCGAGTTCATCAGGAACAGGAACAGCACGATGATCAGGACGAACGGAAGCAGGAAGCTCAGGATCGAGCCGAGCACGGAGGGCTTGGCCACCTCGGAGTTGAACTCCTTGAGGTTCTCACCCTCGGCCTCGGTCTTGCGCACCATCTGGATGAGCGCTTCCTGGTCACCGTCGACCCAGGAGGTCGTGACCTCGGAGCCGCCATCACGGGTGCCCTTGACCAAGGTCGCCTTGATCTCCTGGTCGCCGTCGACGAACGTGATCTCCTTGACCTTGTCGTCCTGGATGTATTCGGTCAGCTCGCTGGTGGTGATCTCGTCGCCGCCGTTGCGGGGGGCCAGATACTGCAGCGCCAGGATCACACCGAGCACTGCCACGATGATCCACAGCCAGGGACCTTTGAATATGCGCTTCACAGGCTTCTTTCAACCGTTTACGGGGTCAGACACGCACGCAGGGCAGCGTGCACGTCATTTAGAACGACGGTACACGCCAAATCGTGCCCACCCCATCTGCGCGGTTCCGCTGTTGGCGTAACAGCAGGCGCTCGCCGGCTCAGTTCCAGCCTCAGCTGTAGATGTGCGGCGCGAGGGTCGAGATGTCGCGCAGGTTGCGGTACTTCTCGTTGAAGTCGAGGCCGTAGCCGACCACGAACTCGTCGGGGATGTCCCACCCGACGTACTTCACGTCGACCGGCATGCTGACCGCCTCGGGCTTGCGGAGCAGGGTGGCGATCTCGATGCTCGCCGGGCCGCGGCTGGTGAGGTTGGAGGTCAGCCAGGTCAGGGTCAGGCCGGAGTCGATGATCTCGTCCACGACGAGCACGTGCTTGCCGGTGACGTCGGTGTCGAGGTCCTTCAGGATCCTCACCACACCGGACGACTTGGTGCCGGAGCCGTAGGAGGAGACGGCCATCCAGTCCATCTCGACGTGGCGGTTCAGGGCGCGCGCGAGGTCGGCCATGATCATCACCGCGCCGCGCAGGACGCCGACGATCAGCAGCTCCTGACCCTCGTAGTCCTTCTCGATCCGGCGGGCCAGCTCTTCGACCTTCGCCTGGATCTCGTCGTGGGTGAACAGGGTCTTCACGAGGTCGTCGCCGACGTACTCGGTGTCCATGTCCGTCACTCTAGATGGTGGTGACGCATGCGGCGGAATACCCGGTTCACCGGGTATCCCTGCACTTCTCAGGCGTTGCAATGCCAGAGAAGTGCAGGAACACCCTGAGAAGTCCGGCTTACGACCCGCTCGACGCAGGTCGGATGTGGATCGAGCCGTCGCGACGTACGGCCTGGCGGTGTCCGGGAAGGTCGATCCAGCGCTGGCCGCGCCAGTCAGTGACCAACCGGTCGATCGCCAAGACGTGCTCACGGGTCAGCTCCGCCGGTGGGCAGCCGGCTTCGATCGCGGCGATCCGGAGGACCCGGGTGCGGACGGCGGACGGATACCCGGCGAGGGTCTCGACGGGGAGGGATCCGCCGAGCTCGCGGTGCATCGCCTCGGCGATGTCGTCGATGAAGTCGGCGTCCTCGCGGAGCTGCTCGGCGGTGCGAGCCAGCGCGTCGGCGACCCCCGGGCCGAGGTCCTCCTCGAGCGTGGGCAGGACGCGGTGGCGGATGCGCGCGCGGGTGTAGGCGAAGTCGCGGTTGTGCGGGTCCTGCCAGACGTCGAGGCCTTCGACCTGGCAGGCGGTCTCGGTGTCGATCCTGGTCGTCGCCAGGAGCGGACGGCGATAGCGGTCGAAGCCGGCTCGCATCCCGGATAGGCTGCGCGCGCCCGAGCCCCTGGTCAGGCCCAGCAGCACGGTCTCGGCCTGGTCGTCGCGGGTGTGGCCGAGCAGGATCACGCTCGCGCCGAGGCGCTCGGCGAGCTGGTCGAGGACCGCGTAACGGGCCTGGCGCGCAGCCGCCTCGGGACCCTCACCGTCGGCCTTGACCTCCACCGTCGCGGTCACGGTCTCGTCCACGCCCATCTGGGCGAGCTGTCCGACGACCTTCGCGGCCTGTGCGTGGCTGCCGTCCTGCAGGCCGTGGTCGACGGTCGCGCCGATGATGTGCAGCCCGAGCTTGTGACCCTCGAAGACCGCGGCCGAGGCCAGCGCCAGCGAGTCCGCTCCCCCGGAGCAGGCCACGATCACCTTCTCGCCCGGCTCGAGCCGCTCCAGTGTGGCGCGGACGGGTCGCCGTACCGCAGCAACCGAAGGATGCAAGCTCATGCCGCCGCCTCCGTCGAGGAGCGCGAAGAATACGGAAGCGGCGGCATGTTGTATTGGATTGTCGCTCGCTGGCGCTCGCTCACAGGACCCGGGTCACCCAGGCGTTCGGCTCGACGATCTCGGCCTTGGTCGGGAGGTTCTCGGGGCCGGCGAAGACGGCGTTGAACTCCTCCATGCCGACCCGGTCGACCACGTGGCGTACGAACTTCGCGCCGTCGCGGTACTGGGCCATCTTGGCCTCCAGCCCGAGCAGACGGCGCAGCAGGCGGTCGAGGACGCCGATGCCCTGGCGGCGCTTGTTGAAGGCCTTGCGGATCGTGGTGACGCTCGGGATCACGCCGGGGCCGACATCGTCCATGACCACGTCGGCGTGGCCCTCGAGCAGCGACATCATCCCGGTGACCCGGTCGATGATCTCCTTCTGCTCGGGCTTGGCGAACGCGTCCACGATGCTGCCGTTGCCCTTGAGCGCCTCGGTGACGCGCTGCAGCCCGCCGTCGAAGATCGAGGCCGGGTCCATCGCTTCGGAGAGGCCCTCGATCTGGGCGAAGAGGTGGTCGCGCATCCACGGGCTGGCGGTGAACTGGACCCGGTGGGTCTCCTCGTGGAGGCAGACCCACAGCCGGAAGTCGGTCGGGTCCAGGCCGAGCTCGCGCTCGACGTGGACGGCGTTGGGTGCTACCAGCAGCAGCCGCCCCGACGGCCCGTAGAACGGGTCGAACTGGCCGAGGATCTTCGAAGACATGAAGCCGAGCAGGCCGCCGACCTCGGCCGCGCTGATCTTGGAGCCGACCGCCTGGGTCAGGGCTCCCGGGGTGCGCTTCGCGGTGATCCGGTCGACCACCGGCGAGATCACGTGGGCGAAGGTGTCGGCGTTGGCCTGGATCCAGCCCCTTCTGTCCACCACCAGGACCGGCGCGGTGTCGCGGGGCGCGTCCAGACCGGTGAAGGCGCGTACGAACTCGGTCGCCTTGGCGGCGTCCGCGCGCAGCTCCTCGACGGCGTGCTGAGCCTCGCTGCGCGAGACGATCGGGCCATCTCCGCCGATCGTCGCACCGAGGCGTACGGCCAGGTCCCAGTCGACCATGGTCGCTCCGGACGGGGCGGGGTCCTCAGCACGATGGGTCATGCATACGACCGTAGCCGACCGGACCTATGCCGAACATCGACACGTCGCGACCGCCGTCATCGCGTCATCGAGGGCGTCGCGTACGTCCAGGGTCTGCGCCGGCTTGAACCCGTCGGCCATGAGTACGACGACGAACGGCGTGCCGCGGGTGTCGATCGCGATGCCGGAGAGTCCGGAGACGCCGGTGAGGGTGCCGGTCTTCGCCCGGACGCGGCCGCGACCCGGCTCGGCGTCGAAGTTGAACCGCCGCGAGAGCGAGCCGACCCAGCCGGCGACCGGGAGGCCCGTCATGGCCGGCGCGAGCTCGGGGCGGTTGGAGCTTGCGGCGGCCTGGAGAGTGCTCACCAGCAGCGTCGGCGGGATCCGGTTCTGCCGGGAGAGGCCGGAGCCGTCGCGGAGGACCAGGCCGGTGGTGTCGATGCCGAGCTCCTTCAGGGTGGCCGTGATCGCCGCGGTGGAGCCGTCGAACGTCGGGGTGCCCGCCGCGAGCCCGACCTGGCGAGCGAGCACCTCGGCGAGCTGGTTGTCGCTGTGCTGCAGGGTGTATTCGACGATCTCACGCAGGGTGTCGCCCTGGCGTACGGCGAGCTGGGTGCCGGCCTTCGTCCCCCTCGTGGGCTTCCCGTTGACCTTGATCCCGTGCTTGACCAGCGCCTTCTTGAACTGCTCGGCGGCCTGCATCGACGGGTCCCGGCTGTAGCCCGACGACTGGGAGCCGCCGTGGTCGACCAGCAGCGCGGTGATCCCACCGACCTCCTCACCCAGGTAGGTGCGTCGCCAGGTAGGGCTCAGGGTCGGGCCACCGAAGAGGGTGTCGTCGAAGGCGAGGGTCACCGACTTGGTGGTGCCGAGCTCCCGGGCCGTCTCCCCGGCGAGGTCGTCGAGGTCGCTGGTGCTGAGAGATGCGTCACCTCCGCCGACGAGGGTGACGGTGCTCCCCTGGAGGGTGGTGCTCGTCTCGAACCGGCGCTCCGGGCCGTACGCCTCCAGGACCGCCACGCTGGTCAGCACCTTCGTGACGCTCGCCGGGGTCGCGGCCCCGGTGCCGTGGCTCACCAGCGGAGCGCCCTCGAGCGGCGCGATCGCCGCCTTGAGGTGCTTGCCGAGCCGCTTGTCGCCGACCATCTCCCGCATCACCTGCTCCAGCGCCGCCTGATCAGGCTTTCCCGGGGCTCTGGTCTGCTCGCCCGCAACCGCCGCGGGGCTGACCGCGGCGATGCTCAGCGGGGCTGGCGGAGGGGTCGGCGCGACGTTGCCGCGGGCATAGCGGACCCACCCCAAGGCGTACGCAGCTGCTGCGACTCCCACCAGCAGCGCGAGCACCAGCGGCAGCACGACCACGAGCTTTCCGCGGCCCTCCTCCGGCTCCTCGGAAGGCCACTTCGGCGCGCTTTGGGGCTCCACGGATATCCTCCTCGATGCCGGATCTGACGCCGATCGGTGTCAGACTGTCCGGCATTCCGTTTTTGGGTTTGTCTGGAGGCAGAGAAGTGACGCTGGAGTTCGACGTACTGATCGAGGTCCCCAAGGGATCCCGCAACAAGTACGAGGTGGACCACGAGTCGAACCGGCTTCGACTCGACCGCGTGCTGTTCACCTCCATGATGTACCCCGCAGACTACGGCTACATCGAGGACACCCTCGGTGGGGATGGTGACCCGCTCGACGCGCTGGTGCTCACCCCCTACCCGCTCTTCCCAGGTGTGCTGGTCGAGGCCCGCCCGGTCGCGATGTACGTCATGGAGGACGAGAAGGGCCAGGACGAGAAGGTCCTCTGCGTCCCCTGCGACCCCCGCTTCGACCACATCCAGGACCTCGCGGATGTCGACGAGTGGACGCTCAACGAGATCAAGCACTTCTTCGAGCACTACAAGGACCTCGAGCCCGGCAAGACCGTCAAGGGCTCCGACTGGGTCGGCAAGGCCGCCGCGGAGTCGGAGATCGCCGCGTCCATCGACCGGTTCAAGAACACCGCTCACTGAGGCTTCGTGGGGGCAGATTCCCGCCATGGCGGGAATCTGCTCATGAAGCCGCCGTCGTGACGTCGCCGATGGCGCTGAGAACGGCGGCGTACGTCGCATCCGCCGCATCCGCGACGCTCGGGACCATCCTCGTCCCGGGACGTCGGGCAACCAGCTCGCGCAGCCTCGCGGCGTAATCACGTAGGACATCGTCGCCACCTGCTTCGGCGACCAGGCTCCGCACGATCGGATGCCACGGGTCCGTGCCGTCGTCGCGGCGGTGGAAGCGGCGTACGGCATCGTCGGTTTCGGCCTCCAGCATGACCTCGACGAACTCGGCACCCGCATCGAGCGCCGCCCGCTCGAACTTCTCGAGCTCACTCACCCTGGCGAGCAGCTGCGGCAACACCACATCCCCGGACTCCCGGAGATAGCCGGCGATCATGCCGAGCGCTGCCGGGCGGATCCGTGCACCCGCCTCCTCGAAGTCGTCGCGCCAGCCACCGATGAACGTCCGCAGCACGTCGACGTCACACAGCAGAGTGCCCGGGTGTTCCGTGGCGTACCGACGCGCGATCGTCGATTTCCCCACCCCGGGCAACCCGTTGAGCAAGATCAGGCGATTCACGCGGCGAGCGTATCGGCGGGCCGGGGCAAATTCCCGCCATGGCGGGATTCTGCGGCGGCGAGGGGTCGATCCTGGCAGCAATTTCCCGCCATGGCGGGATGCTGGCGCCTGCCTCAATCAGGCGCGATCCGGGAAGTGCTGCTTCCAGTTGTCGCTCAGCTTTCTGGGTACGCCCGGCTCGCCTCGCTGGAGGAGCACCCGATGGATCCTCTCCAAGGTCGTGCCTGGAGAGGTGTAGACGTCCTTGGCGACGAAGACGAGGATCCGCCATCCGTCGGTGTCGATCGCCTCACGGCGAAGAAGGTCGGACTCCCACTGTTCCTCGCGCTCGACGTGGTGCTTTCCGTCGTACTCGATGATCGTGCGCGAGCGCAGGTAGCTCAGGTCGTACTTCCGCCTGTCCAGCTCATCTCCGACCAGGGCGTTGACCGCAGGCTCTGGGAGCCCGGCGAGCACGATCAACAGGCGTAGTCGGGTCTCCATCGGCGAGTCCACCCCCGCGCGGACCAGTGAGGCGGCCCGACGCGCGAGGGCGGCACCAGGGCTCTTCGCCGTCGCACTGTGCTCCGCCAGCTCGTCCGGCGTCGCCAGCCCTCGTCGGACCATGTGATCGCCGACGACAACCAGCTCTACAAGCGGAATCAGCGCAGCCAGGTCGACAAAGACCTGTGCCGGAGCCGAGACATCCACGTGATCGAACTTCGTGATCAATCCGTCAGGCGCCGAATGGCAGCTGATCTGAGGACGTCCACGACGCTGGCTGCGCCGGAGAACCGTCACATGCTCACCCGGTAACGGAGGGATCGGGAGCTCCCACACCCGGGCCGCTGTCGCGTGACTGGCCCACGCCCCGAGCGGGTCCACACTCAGCACGACCGCCTCCGCGATCAGCAGCGGAGTCACCTCCACGGCGCTCGACACGTAGATCCCGTGGAAGAGCCGCCGGAATTCCCTGCGCCTCCGGCGCGGATCGAATCCGCTCGCCAGAGCGTGCTTGCGCCGGAACGGTCGGGTCGGATCGATCGGGATTCTGGGGATGGTCTTGGGCTTGATGCGTACGGCAGTCATACGGGAATCGTGCGCAATCCGCAGAACGCTCGCAGAAGTTATCCACACCCCCTGTGGATAACTCGCTCCAAGGGCGCTGGCGCACTAGGCGGCACTTTCCCGCCATGGCGGGATTCTGCCGCGCACCCAGCCCAATCGACCCCGCATTTTCCCGCCATGGCGGGAAAATGGCTCACGCCGCCTCAGCCGAGAAGGTCCTTCGACCGCAGCAGCTCTTCCGGTACGCCGAAGCCGTCGACGAGCAGCCGCGCGTCCGGGCGCAGCTGGCGGCAGAGGCGGTTGACCTCGGCGGTGATCGCCTTGGAGCGCTCGGAGGAGAGACGGCCGTGCTCCATGAACCAGGCGCGGTCGGCCTCGATGACCGAGAGGGCGCTGAGGTCGCAGAGGAGGTCCATCAGGTCGCGTACGGGACCCTCGGGGAGCACGCGGACCTTCTCCCGGAACGCCTCGTGGATCAGCCGCTCGACGTGCGCGTGAGCGACCCCGATGACGTGGTCCTGCACCGTCGAGAAGACCGCGCCCGGCTCGCGCCCGGCCTTGACCCCCGACTGCAGGCGCCGGGCGACGCCGGCGAGCATGTGCTCCTCGCGGAAGCGCAGCATCGCCAGGTGGTAGTCGGAGTCGAGGATGTCAGGCTCTCGCTCTCCTGCCACCGGGACCACGTCGCGGACCCGCTCGAGCAGCTTGTGCACGGCGGTCCGCTCCAGGACCGTCTCGACGGCGAGACCTGCCACGAACCGCACCAGGTCCAGCTGGTCCATCTCTTCGAACTCGCTGGAGTAGCCGGTGAGCAGCCCCTTGGCGACCAGCTGCAGCAGCACCGTGTTGTCGCCCTCGAAGGTCGTGAAGACGTCGGTGTCGGCCTTCAGGGCCGCGAACCGGTTGGCGGCCAGGTAGCCCGCCCCGCCGCACGCCTCCCGGCACTCCTGGATCGTCCGGGTCGCGTGCCAGGTCGCCAGGGCCTTGGTGCCGGCCGCTCGCGACTCGAGCTCGCGCCGGGCGTGCTCGGAGGTCGCGACGCCGGAGAAGACGTCGTGCAGGTCGTCGCGTACGACCTCCTGCGCGAAGCGCAGCGCATAGGTCCGCGCGACCAGCGGCAGCAGGCGCCGCTGGTGCTGGCCGTAGTCGAGGAGCAGCGACTCCTCGGCGTCCGACGACGCCTCGAACTGCCGGCGCCGCAGCGCGTAGCGGACAGCGATCGTCAGCGCGACCTCCGATGCCCGGATCGCCGCCCCACCGACCGAGACGCGTCCCTGCACGAGCGTGCCGAGCATGGTGAAGAAGCGCCGTCCGGCCGACTCGATCTCGGAGACGTACTCGCCGGCCTCGGTGACGTCCGCGAAGCGGTTCAGGAGAGACGTACGCGGCACCCGCACGCCCGTGAACCACAGTCGTCCGTTGTCGACGCCGTTGAGTCCCATCTTGGGTCCGTCGTCCTCGATCCGGACACCGGGAGCGGGCGCGCCGTCCACCCGGATCGGCACCACGAGAGCATGGACGCCGCGCTCCTCGCCGCCGACCACGAGCTGGGCGAAGACGACCGCGAGCTCACCGTGGGCCGCGGCGTTGCCGATGTAGTCCTTGTACGCATCCTCCCGGGTCGTCTCGATGACGAACTCCCGCGCATCCGGGTCGTAGGTGGCCACGGTCCCCACCGCGGCCACGTTGGACCCGTGGCCGTGCTCGGTCATCGCGAAGCAGCCGAGCAGGCGCCCGGAGACGATGTCGGCGAGATACCGATCGTGGTGGCGCGCCGTGCCGAGCTGCAGGATCGCGCCGCCGAAGAGCCCGAACTGCACGCCCGACTTCACCAGCAGCGACAGGTCTCCGCCAGCCATCTCCTCGAAGGCGGCGATGGAGGCGCCGACGTCACCACCCCCGCCGTACTCCTTGGGAAACCCGAGCCCGGTCAGACCGGTCGCGGAGACGTCGAGAAGCGTCTCGCGCACCCGCTCCCGATACTCGGCCCGAGGCAGCTCCTCCACCTCGTCGAGGAAGTCGGCGCGCTCGGCCAGGGCCTTACGTACGTCCTGTCGGACCTCGGCATATCGCCCGTCGAGAAGTGAAGTCAGTGCTGCGGCATCGATGGCGTTCACGCGGCCACCCTATGCCGGGTCGGGCCAGGATCAGGTCAGCTCGTGGGCGACCTTCGCCTCGCGTTCGGCGATCTCGTCGGACTCCGGGACGAGTCGCCGCACGCCCTTGCGCTGGAACTTCTGGCCGGCCGCGAGGCCGCCGAAGTAGTAGGCGACGAGCGCGATCATGCAGCCCGCGATGTCGTCGGCGAGGTAGTGCCAGCCGAAGTAGACGGTCGCCACGACGGTGATCCCGAAGTTGATCCAGCCGGCCCAGCGGGCGATCTTGTTGTCGATGGTGGCGTGGATCATCAGCGCCACCAGCAGGGTGATGCCGCAGTGCAGCGAGGCGAAGCCACCGACCGACTGCACGACGTTGGCGTCCACGTCGAAGAGGACGTGTTGTCGGGTGAAGACCAGCGATTCCATCAGTGTGCTCGCCGGCGTCTCGGGCAGATCCGCGTAGAGATAGGGGTACTGCAGGCCCGGACCGACCGTCGGCAGGCAGTAGTACGAGACCGTGCCCAGGATCCAGGCGATGCACTGCGAGCTCACGAACCAGTAGCCGTAGGCGAGGTTGCGCGACCACACCAGCCATCCGGCGACGGCGAACGGCACCAGCGGCAGGAACCACATGTAGATGTAGGAGAGGAACCAGGCCGCCCAGCCGGTGCCGAGGAGGTCGTGGAGCACGATCGCCGGGTCGGCGCCGAAGAGCACCGCCTTGTCGATCAGGTGCAGCTCGTGGTCGAACTCATAGGTCTCCGGCACCACGAACGGCAGGAACGACTTGAGGTTCCGGTAGCAGACGTAGACCAGGTAGAAGCAGACGATGCCCAACGCCACCAGCGTCAGCCGCTCACGGGTCCAGTGGGTGCGGAGCCGCTCCTTGAAGATCGGGCCCATGTCCTTCCACTTGAACCTCGCCAACCACAGCGTGCGTGGCACGAGGTCGACGAGCAGGGCGGCTCCGACGAGGAGGGGCAACCGGAGCCAGGACGGTCCGAGGAAGCCCTCCGGGTCGAGCATGCGCTTGTCGACGATCTGCGCGGTAACGACTGCGATCAGGCCGAAGATCAGCGCGCTACTGACGAGGAAGATCTGAGCGCGGCGATACAT
Source organism: Nocardioides sp. YIM B13467 (assembly GCF_042788075.1). NCBI lineage: Bacteria > Bacillati > Actinomycetota > Actinomycetes > Propionibacteriales > Nocardioidaceae > Nocardioides > Nocardioides sp. YIM B13467. Next base: position 76,595 of record NZ_JBHZPJ010000019.1, on the reverse strand, counting down.
AGCCGCTAAGTTTAAATGGCGGGTGGCTGCTCTGCCGATTCGGGGACAACAGATTCTGGAATGGCCAGCCGGTTCGGCTCCACCCTCAGCCTGACCGACTCCCCCGGGGCAGGCGCCGAGTCTGCGACCGCGTCGACCTCGCCGATGTCGTCGAGACGTACGACGAGCCGGTGCTGTTCCGGAGTGGCCCTGGCCGAGACGACGGTGCCGGTGAGCGGCCCCACCGGGTCGGCGACGAAGGCCGAGCGGCGGAGCGCCACCGCGTCGGCGGGGCTGAGCCCGGCGGCCTTCAGGACCGTGTACGCCGCCGGCCCCTCGAGCACGCGGGCGTAGCCCAGGAACAGGGCGGCCCAGGTGTCCGTCGGCCTCGCCCACACCTCCCGCAGGGTCCCCGCCTGCACCAGGTGACCGTCTCGCAGGAGCGCGATCCGGTCGGCCACCGCGAAGGCCTCCTCCTGGTCGTGGGTGACCATCAGCGCGGTGGTGCCCGCCTCGTGCAGGATCCGACGCAGGTCGCCCGCGAGCCGTTCCCGCAGCCCCGCGTCGAGCGCGGAGAGCGGCTCGTCGAGGAGCAGCAGCCTCGGTTCGACGGCGAGCGCCCGCGCGAGCGCGACCCGCTGCCGCTCGCCACCGCTCAGCGTGCCCGGGAGGCGGTCCTGGTAGCCGCCCAGGCCGACGAGCTCCAGCAGGTCGGCGACCTTCCTCGTACGGTCGGCGGCCGGGACGCGGCGCAACCGCATCGCGTAGGCGACGTTGTTCGCGACGCTGAGGTGCGAGAACAGCTGCCCGTCCTGGAACATCAGCGCGAAGCCACGCTTGTGCGTCGGCACCCCGCGCAGCTCCCGCCCGTCCCAGCTGATCTCGCCCGTCGCCGGCTCCAGCCCCGCAACGGCCCGCAGCAGCGTCGACTTCCCCGACCCCGACGGCCCGAGCAGCGCCAGCACCTCCCCGTCCGCCAACTCCAGGCTGACGTCCGAGACGGCCGCCTTCCCGTCGTACGCCACCGACACCTCACGCAGCGAGAGCATCGCAACCTCGATCCTGGTTCACAGTGCTCCGATCGAAGGTACGCGGAGACGCTCGACGAGGAGCATCACGACGGCGGTGGCGGCGGCGAGGACGCAGGCGGCGGCGAGGGCCATGCCGTAGTTGTCGGAGCCCGGACGGGACAGCAGTCGCAGGATGACGACGGGGAGGGTGGGGCGCTCCTCGCGGACGAGGAAGGACGTCGCGCCGAACTCCCCCAGCGACGCTGCGAACGCGAACCCGGAGGAGGCGAGGAGCGGCTTCCAGATGGCAGGTACGTCCACGGTCATGACCGCGCGCAACGGCCCGGCACCGAGCCCGGCGGCGGCCTGACGGAGGCGGTCGTCGACCGATCCCAGCACCGGCACCAACGTCCTCACCACCAGGGGCAGCGCGACGAGGGCCTGCGCCAGCGGCACCAGCCACGGCTCGTCGCGGAAGTCGAGCGGGGCCGACCCTAGGGTCAGGTAGAGCCCGAGCCCCAGCGTGACGGCGCTGACCCCGAGCGGCACCATGAACAGCCCGTCCAGGACGGAACGCACCCGCCGCTCGGCCACCGAACGGGACCGGCGCGTCACCGCGAACGCCACCAGCAGCCCGAGGGCCAGCGCGACCAACGAGGCTTGCACCGCGACCGCCAGCGAGGTCATCAGCGCGGTCGTGGCCGGCACCGGCAGCGGTGGGTCGAACCCGGGAGTCTGCAGGGCCGTGTAGTTCCGGAGACTCCACCGGTCGTCGTCTCGCAGCGACCCGAGCAGCAGGGCGAGCAGCGGCCCGGCGACCAGCAGCACCAGCACCGACGTCGACAACAGGGCCGGGATGTCTCGCAGCGAGACCCGCCGGCGGCGTACGACGACCCGGGACTGCGCGGGATCAGGCACCGAGCGCAGCCGGCCGGCCACGACCAGCAGCCCGATGACGACCACCAGCTGGAGCACCGACAGCACCGCGGCACCGGGAAGGTCGAACAGGGTGAAGGTCAGCTTGTAGATCTCAGTCTCGATGCTGTTGTAGCGCACTCCGCCGAGGGTGAGCACGATCCCGAACGCGGTCGCGCAGAAGAGGAAGACCACCGACGCCGCGGAGACGATCGCGGGACGCAGCGCCGGCAGCGTGATCGTCAGCAGGACCCGCGCCGGTGAGGCGCCCAGCGCGGCAGCGGCCTCCCCGGGACGCGGGTCGAGCGACTCCCAGGCCGCGCCGACCGCGCGGATCACCACCGAGGCGTTGAAGAACACCAGCCCGAGGATGATCGCGGTCGGAGTCCCGTCGAGCCCCAACCCGGCCAGCGGCCCGGCCTCGCCGATGAGCTCGCGGAAGGCGACCCCGACGACGACGGTGGGGAGCACGAACGGCACCAGCAGTCCCGCCCGGATGACCCGCTGCATCGGAAAGCTCAGCCGATAGAGCGCGAACGCGGCCGGCAGCCCGAGCGCGACGCTCAGCACCGTTGCCAGCCCCGAGGACCACAGCGTGAACCAGAGCGCCCGCTGGATCTCCGGGCGCCCCAGGATCCTGGTCACGACCGACGGATCGAAGGATCCTTCGAAGAACAGGCCGCGCTGCACCATCCCGATGACCGGCAGGACGAAGAAGACCGCCAGCACGGCCACCGGGAGGGCGGCGAGCGCGACCAGGGTCCCGATTCGCCGGGTCACAGCACGACGGGTAGAGCTCACTGCGCGATCGTGTCACTCCAGGTCGCCAGCCACGCTTCCCGGTTCTCGTCGATCTCCTCGGGCTCGACCGAGAGCGGCGAGGTCGGCTGCTGCGCGAACTTCGCCCAGTCGGCGGGCAGCTCGACACCGGAGGAGACGGGGAACACGTACATGCTCTCCGGCAGCGCCCCCTGCACGCTGTCGGAGAGCATGAAGTCGATCAGCGCCTTGGCGCCCTCGGGGTGGTCGGCGCCCTCGAGCACGCCGGCGTACTCGACCTGTCGGAAGCAGGTGTCCAGCAGCGCCTTGGTCGTCGTCTTGCCGTCCTTGACGGTGAAGGCCGGCGAGGAGTCGTACGACACGACGATCGGTCGCGTCCCCTTGCCGCCGCCCTGGGTGAAGTCTGAGTAGTAGGCCTGGTCCCAGCCGTCGACGACCTTGGTGCCGTTGTCCATCAGCTTGCCCCAGTAGTCGGCCCAGCCGTCCTCGCCGTACTCGGCGACGGTCGCCAGCAGGAACGCCATCCCCGGTGTCGACGTCGCCGCGCCGGGGGTCACGAAGAGATCCTTGTACGCAGGCTCGGCCAGGTCGTCGAGCGACTCCGGCGGCGCCAGCTTCTTGGCCGCGAACCACTCGGTGTCGATGTTGACGCACACGCTGCCGTTGTCGACCGGGGTGAGGAAGTGCTCCTCGTCGCCCGGAAGGTTGAACTCGTCGACCCCGGCCGGGACCGTCTCCGGCGTGTAGGCCTCCAGCGCGCCCTGGTCGATCGCGCGGCTGGCGAAGGTGTTGTCGACGCCGAAGACCGCGTCACCGTCGGGGTTGCCGGTGTCCATGGCGACCTTGGTGGTCAGCTCGCCACCGTCGCCCGCGTGCCGGATCTCGGCGGTGTAGCCGGTCTTCTCGGTGAACTCGGCCAGCACCTCCTTCGGCAGCGTGAAGCTGTCGTGGGTCAGCAGCACGACCGACTTGTCGTCGGAACCGCTCGACGGCTCGGCGTCCGGCTCGGCGGGGCTGCCCCCGCACGCGGACAGCAGCAGCGCCGAGATAGCAGTGGCAGCGATGGCAGGCGTACGCATGCGCATTCCTGACTCCCTTCGCCGGTATCAACCGGAGCAGGTTCGGAGGGTCTGCGGCGCTGTTCGCCGCACTCTCAGGCCTTCCGGCCTCCCCTGTCTGTTCCCGCCAACACTACTGGTTGCGAGAATCCACCCATGACCGACGTCGCCCTCTCGTCCTTCGACGACCTCTCCCCGAAGACCGCGTACGCCCTGTGGCGACTGCGCCAGGAGGTCTTCATCGTCGAGCAGGACTGCCCCTACCTCGATCTGGACGGCCGCGATCTCGAGCCCGGGACGCGTCACGTGGTGCTGACCGACGGCGACCAGCTCGCCGGCACCGCCCGCATCCTCGACGACGGCGACGTGTGGCGGATCGGCCGCGTCGTCCTCGCCCCCACCCACCGCGGCCAAGGCCTGGCGGACGTGATCATGAAGGCCGCCGTCGAGGCCGTCACTGACCGCGATGTCGTCCTCGACGCTCAGACGCCGCTGGCCGGCTGGTACGCCAAGTTCGGGTTCGTGAAGGACGGCGAGGAGTTCCTCGAGGACGGCATCCCGCACACCCCGATGCGGCTCACCCGGTGACGGGGGCGAACAGGACGCTGGTCTCGGTCTCCTCGCGGGTTGCCTGACCGCGGGCGGCCAACAGCTCGAGGTGGGCCTTGGTCTCCATGACCGCGAGGCCGGCGTTGAAGTAGTCGAGCTCGGCGAAGGCACGCTCGTGGCGGGTCCAGCCGAGGTCGTTGGCGACCTCGAGCGCCGAGCGCCGACCGGCCTTCAGCGACGCCAGCGACTGGGCGAGCCGCGACTCGTGGTGGGCCAGGAGCTCGTCGACGCGGGCGTGCGACGACGAGGCGACCGGCCCGTGGGCGGGGAGAAGTCGCAGGTCGGGCAGGGTGCGGACCTTGGTCAGCGAAGCCATGAAGTCGCCCAACGGGTCGATGACCGGCACCGGCTCGAAGCCGATCGACGGCGTGATCGTGGGCAGCACGTGGTCGCCGGCGAAGAGGACCGAGCCGGCCAGATCGGCATAGACGTAATGGCCCTGGGTGTGTCCGGGGGTGTGCACGGCGTCGAGGCCGCGACCGGCCACATCCAGGCGTACGTCGCCTTCGAGCCACTGGTCGGGCATCCGCCAGTGGGACAGTTCGGGTGCGGGCGGCGGGTTGGCGGCCCAGAGCTCGGCCAGCTCGTGCGCACCGGCGTGGGCGAGCAGCCGGTCGGTCGAGACCCAGCCGTCGAGGTCGCCGTTGGTGAGCTCGAGGGTGGGCCGGTCGCCGGCGCCGAGCAGCACGTCCGCGCCGAACTCCTGACCGAGCACCGAGGCGAGCGTGTAGTGGTCGCGATGCACGTGGGTGACCAGGAACCGCCGGATGTCGCCGAACTCGAAGCCCAGCTTCTTCAGCCCGGACTCGAGCGCCGTACGTCCCTCGGTGATCGCCCAGCCACCGTCGACCAGGGAGAGCCCGTCGTCGCCCTCGAGGACGTAGATGTTGACCGCCTTGAGCCCGTCCATCGGCAGCGGCAGCGGGATCCGGTGCACGCCGTCGGCGACCGTCCACGCCCCCGGAGCGGACCAGTGCTCCCCCGAGTCAGGCGAGATTGCGGTGGCTGTCGACTGACTCATCCGTCTCCTTCGGGTTGACCTTCCAGAGCCAGAGCAGGCCCAGGATCGGCAACAGGGCAGGAACGAATCCGTATCCGCTCCCGAACTTCGACCATACCGAGTCGTCCGGGAACCAGGACGGCACGGCCAAGGACAGGACACCGACGACGATCACGCCGGCCAGCTCGATCCACAGCATGATCTTCGCGAAACCTGCCGACCCGGCGGCGGCCCGGCGGATCGCGAACCAGCCCGCGACGTACGTCGCCGCGGCGACGACCGAGAGCGAGTAGGCGATCGGGGCCCCGCCGAAGTCGGTGAAGACCTGCACCAGCGACCGGGCGCCCGCGGCGAGCACGAAGATCGCATAGACGGTCAGCAGCACCAGGTGCGGACCGGAACGAGTCTTGACGGGCGCGGTCGGGGTGCTCACCGCACCATCATGACGCGTACGGCCACGACGCCCGTTGCCAGGGCAGCCGCCGCGATCACGCCCGAGGACCAGGTCGAACGATCACCGCGCATCGTCTGCAGGGCCAGCGGCATCAGGCACACCAGCGCGCCGAGGTAGCCCAGGAAGGTCGACAGCGACTCCGGCTTGCGTCCGCCCGACCAGGCCGCCAGCGCCCCGATCGCGAGCACGACCGCCAGGATCTCCAGCATCCACGCCACCTGGTCCAGCCACTTCGGCCGGGGCGCCTTCAGCACCACGCCGAGCACGGCCGCGACCGTCACGAACGCGGCATACCCGGCCACGATAAATCCGATCAGGGTCACGGCGTCCACGTGCCAATCTTCTCCAATGACCTCCACATCTCCCGATCCGGGGCTCGTCGCTCGTCTCCGCGCCGCCGGCTGCGTCTTCGCCGAGGACGAGGCGGCGCTGCTCGAGTCCGCCCCGGTCTCCGCCCAGGAGCGGGAGGAGATGGTCGTACGCCGCGTGGCCGGCGAGCCGCTGGAGCTCATCCTGGGCTGGGCCGAGTTCTGCGGGCTCCGGATCCGGGTCGCGCCGGGGGTGTTCGTACCCCGGCAGCGCTCGGCGCTGATGGTCGAGCTCGCCTGTCGGGCGGCCGAGAGAGGCGCGGTCCGGAAGGTGCTCGATCTCGGCTGTGGGACCGGAGCACTGGGCGCCGCCATCGCGGCACGTCTCCCGGACGCGGAGGTCTGGGCCACCGACATCGACCCGGCGGCGGTCGAGTGCGCTCGGGAGAATCTGCCGCCGAGCCGGGTCGTTCTCGGCGACCTCTACGAACCGCTCCCCCACGACCTCGAGCTCGACGTGATCGTGGCCAACGCTCCCTATGTGCCGAGCGACCAGATCCGGAACATGCCGCCCGAGGCACGCGACCACGAGCACCACGTGGCCCTAGACGGTGGCGCGGACGGGCTCGACGTCCAGCGCCGCGTGATCGAGCAGGCGCCGAAGCACCTGGCCCCCGGCGGCGTACTCGTGATCGAGGCCGGCCAGGAGCAGGCGCCCATCACCGCGACCCTGATGCGGGAGCAGGGGCTCGTCGCGGAGATCCATCACGACGAGGACCTCTACGCCACCGCGGTGACCGGCACGGCCCGCTGAGAGCACCTGAAAGCGAGGCGTCCCTCTGATTGCACACCACCCCCGCAGTGTGCATTCAGAGGGACCGCCACCTGGAAGTTCGTCCACCCCCCACCGGTGGGCGACCTTCTCGCCGATGAAACGGGCCACCGGCGGACCCATGACGCGGGTTGGGAAGAATTTTTTCGAGATTCCGGTCAGACTTCCGTCATGCAGGCTTACGGTCTGGCCCACCTGGTGCCGTTGTCCCTGCTCACAGCGGGGATCGTGGCTGTCGTCTGGCTGGGCAGGCAGCAGCGGGCCGACACGAAGCCGTCGAGATTCTCACGAGGGTTCGCGCTCGCGATCCCGCTGACGACGATCCCGCTGCAGGCCCACGAGTGGGTCACCGACTTCGATCTCTTCATCGATCTGCCGATCCACCTGTGCGACCTGGCGTGGGTCGCGGCGGCGTTCGCGCTGTGGACCCACCATCCCTACCCGACCGCGCTGACCTGCTTCTGGGGCCTCACGCTGACCACGCAGGGCGTCTTCACCCCGGACGTGATGGACTTCCCGGACGTCAGCTACTTCACCTTCTGGGGACAGCACCTGATGATCGTGACCGCCGCGGTCTACCTGGTCTTCGGGCTCAAGCTGCTACCGCGGTGGCGCGACTACGGCTGGACGGTCGCGACCACGGCGGCGTGGGCCGCCGTGGCGTACGTCCTCAACCTCGTCCTCGACGCCAACTACGGCTACCTGCGCTACAAGCCGGAGTCGGGCTCGATGCTCGACCTGCTCGGGCCGTGGCCGGTCTACGTCCTCAACGAGATCCTGATCGTCGCCGGCGTGTGGGCGCTGATCACGCTGGGACTGCGGATCTGGGCGCGTCAGGACGGGTCGACGAGGACGCCGGTGCGCTCGTAGTCGGCGAGAGCCGAGGCGTACGGCGCCAGGTCGATGCCCATCTCGCTCACCCAGCCGTCGTCGTAGTAGGACGAGCGGTAGCGCTCCCCGGAGTCGCACAGCAGCGAGACGACGCTGCCCTCGGTGCCGGCCTCCCCCATCTCGCGTACGACACCCAGCGATGCCCACACGTTGGTGCCCGTCGAGGGACCGACCGAGCGGCCCATCCGGGCCGAGAGCCAGCGCATCGTCGCGATCGACGCCGCGTCGGGGACCTGGACCATGTCGTCGACGACCCCGCCGACGAAGGACGGCTCGACCCGCGGCCGGCCGATCCCCTCGATGCGCGACGGCATCCCGGTGGCGTAGTCGGAGGTGTCCGTCTCCCAGCCGCCGTAGAAGGCGGAGTTCTCCGGGTCGGCGACCATCAGCTTGGTGGGGTGGCGGCGGTAGTGGAGGTAGCGGCCGATCGTCGCCGAGGTGCCGCCGGTGCCAGCGGAGACGACGATCCAGGTCGGCACCGGGTGCCGCTCCTGCGACATCTGGTCGAAGATCGATTCGGCGATGTTGTTGTTGCCGCGCCAGTCGGTGGCCCGCTCGGCGTAGGTGAACTGGTCCATGTAGTGGCCGCCGCACTCGCGGGCGAGGCGCTCGGCCTCTGCGTACATGTCCGGAGCGCGATCGACGAAGTGGCAGCGGCCGCCGTGCCACTCGATCAGGCGCACCTTCTCCTCCGAGGTCGAGCGCGGCATCACCGCGACGAACGGCAGCCCGAGGAGGCCTGCGAAGTAGGCCTCCGAGACCGCGGTGGATCCGGAGGAGGCCTCGACGACCGTCGAGCCCTCGTGGAGCCAGCCGTTGCAGATCGCGTAGAGGAACAGCGACCGGGCCAGGCGGTGCTTCAGCGAGCCGGTGGGATGACTCGACTCGTCCTTGAGGTAGAGATCGATCCCGGCGGCAGCAGGCAGGGGCACCACGTGCAGATGGGTGTCGGCCGAGCGCTGCGCGTCGGCCTCGACGCGGCGTACGGCTTCGTCGATCCAGGCGCGATGGGAGTCAGAGAGGCGGGGCACCGGGCGAGCGTAACTCCACCCTGATCTGTCCCCGGCATGTGCGGTGAGCCACAATGACGGACGGAAACACGATCGGGTCCGGGCAGTGAAGTTGCCCACAAGTTAGACCGATCTAAGGACCCCGATTAACCATTGCGGCCCCAAAAGCGAGACAAAAGACCTGTGGACGAACCTCTTGACGTAGTGCTGATCGGCGGCGGCATCATGAGCGCCACCCTGGGTGTGCTCCTCCAGGAGCTGGAGCCCAGCTGGTCCATCAAGCTGATCGAGCGGCTCGACTCACCCGCCGCCGAGTCCTCCGGCCCGTGGAACAACGCCGGCACCGGTCACTCCGCGCTGTGCGAGCTCAACTACAGCCCGCAGAACGCCGACGGCTCGGTCGACATCTCCAAGGCGATCAACGTCAACGAGCAGTTCCAGCTCTCCCGTCAGCTGTGGTCCTTCCTGGTCGAGAACGGCCGCATCCCGGACCCGGACAAGTTCATCCACACCGTGCCGCACATGTCCTTCGTGTGGGGCGCCGAGAACGTCGACTACCTGCGCAAGCGCTACGAGGCGCTCTCGGTCCACCCGCTCTTCAGCGGGATGGAGTTCAGCGAGGACCCCGAGGTCATCAAGGGCTGGGCGCCGCTGCTGCTCGAGGGCCGCTCGGCCAAGTCCCTCGCCGACGAGCCGATCGCGGCCACCTGGACCAACGCCGGCACCGACGTCGACTTCGGTTCGCTCACCTCGATCCTGACCCGCACCCTGGTGGACAAGGGCGCCGACCTGGAGACGGGCTCCGAGGTCACCGACCTGCACCAGACCATGGACGGCTTCTGGCACATCTACGGTCGCAACGAGACCGGGAAGTACCACCTGCGTTCCCGCTTCGTCTTCGTCGGCGCCGGCGGCTACGCGCTGCCGCTGCTGCAGAAGGCCGCCATCCGGGAGATCCGCGGCTTCGGCGGCTTCCCGGTCTCGGGTGAGTTCCTGCGTACGTCCAAGCCGGAGCTCGTCGCCCAGCACCGCGCCAAGGCCTACGGCAAGGCCGCCGTCGGCGCTCCGCCGATGTCGGTTCCCCACCTCGACACCCGCTACGTCGAGGGCAAGACCCACCTGATGTTCGGGCCGTACGCCGGCTGGAGCCCGCGCTTCCTCAAGACCGGCTCGCTCACCGACCTTTTCCTCTCGGTGCGGCCCCACAACCTGGTGCCGATGCTGCGGGCCGGGCTGACCAACATGGATCTCACCGTCTACCTGGTCAAGGAGCTGCTGCGCTCGCCGCGCAAGAAGTTCGACGACCTTCTCGACTTCTTCCCTGCCGCTGACCGCAAGGACTGGGATCGGGTCATCGCCGGCCAGCGGGTGCAGGTCATCCGCCCCGACGGCGTACTCCAGTTCGGCACCGAGGTCATCACCGCCGAGGACGGCACCATCGCCGGCCTGCTCGGCGCCTCCCCCGGCGCCTCGACCGCCCCGGCGATCATGCTCAACGTCCTGCGCCGCTGCTTCCCCGACCGCTGGGACGGCTGGCAGCCCCAGCTCAAGACGATGATCCCGGCCACCGGTGCCGAGCTCAGCGCCGACCCCGAGCTCGCCGCCGAGACCTTCGCGCGCACCGACCGCCAGCTCCACCTGGGCTGACCAGCGAAGCGGTCAGCTCGTGAGGTGGGCTGCGACTGCTGCTGCCTGTCCTCGGATCTCGGGGATGGCGGTCGCCTCGTAGAGCGCACCCTTGCAGGGCGGGCCGACGGTCAGAAGATTGGGTACGACGCTGCCGTCTGCTCCGATGACGTGGCCGTCCTCGGTGACGTCGATGCCGAGGCGGAGGGGGTCGGGGGCGATCAGGCCGCGCTTCTGGAGCGCGAGCAGGAGGGGGTTGTCGGTGCGGGTGATGTCGGGGGAGGGGCCGGTGCAGTTGATCACCGCGGTGATCTCGCGGTCACCGTCGGCCAGGGAGACGACCGGCTGGCCGGCACCATCGACTCGGCAGCCGAGCACCCCGCCGCCGAGGATCTCCAGGCGTCCCTCGGCCCGGTAGGCATCGAGGAGGTCGGCGATGCGCGGAGCCATGCGGTGGCGGCGTACCTCCCACTCACGGGCGTAGACCTCGCGGAAGCGACGGCGCTCCGGCTCGGGCAGGCGGCGCCAGATCGACTGGGTCGGGCCACGGAGGCCATCGATGACGGCACGCCAGTCGACGCCGAGGCCGGCCGCGTGCTCGATCTGGTCGCGTACGAGATCCGCGATGCCGTCGGCGGTCAGCGGGCCGTCGGGGATCGGGGTCACCCAGGAGGTGAACTGGTCGTCGACGTGGGGGTTCGGGACCAGGCCGTGGCGGCTCACCATGATCACCCGGCGCTCCGGGGAGTCGTCGAGGAGCGTGACGGTCGTGTCGACGGCGGTCAGGCCGGTGCCGACGACGAGTACGGTCGCATCGACCGGCAGGGCGCTGATCCGGGCCACGTCCCACGGGTCCGACAGGTTCCACGGCGCCTCGGGGAGCCCGGCCAGGGGCTGGGGCGGCGGGTTGCCGTAGGCGAGGACGACGGCGTCCGCGACATGTCCTTCGTCGTCGCCGGTCAGCACCCGGAAGCCGACACCGAACGGCTCCACGTCGATGACCGTCTCACCGACCGTCTCCAGCGTTCCCGGACCTCCCTCGGCAGCGTGAGCGAGCCGGTCACGCAGGTAGCGCGCGTAGTCGCGCCGGGGCAGGAAGTCGATCGGGCCGAGCTCGATGCCGGCCTCGGCCGCCCAGTCGAGCAGGTCGTCACGGTCGTCGGGAAAGCCCGACATGTTGTTGGCCCGGACGTTGAGGAGATGACGGCCATCGGTGGTCGAGTAGGCCACTCCGTAGCCCGCCTCGCCACGCGACTCGAACAACGTCACCGAAGCACCGCGGCGGAGCAGGTTGATCGCGGTCAACGTGCCGCTGGCTCCTCCTCCGATGATCGCCACCTTCGGGGTGGAGGTCGGCGTGGGCGGCGCGGCGTCTGTCGTCACCCGGACAGGGTAACTGCGCTATCCAGGCTTTGTTCACCTGGTTACTCGATTTTCAACCGAACCGCATAAATCTATTTGCAAAGATCTCTTTGCGGTCTACCGTGGACCCATGGCAGCACGCGAGATCGTCCCCGGAGTCGACCAGCTCAAGGCCCTCACCCACCCCGTGCGCGTACGCATGCTCGGGATCCTCCGCGTCGACGGCCCGGCGACGGCGACCACCTTGGCCGCCCGGCTCGGCATCAACTCCGGCGCGACGTCCTACCACCTCCGGCAGCTCGCGCAGCACGGCTTCATCGAGGACGACGAGAGCCGCGGCAACGCCCGCGAGCGCTGGTGGAGGGCCGCCCACCAGGCGACCGTGACCGGCGACAGCGACGTGCCGGACACCCCCGAGGGCCGCGAGACCCTCGACGCCTACCTGCAGACGGTCGTCACCATCTACGCCCAGCGCCTCCAGGAGGCGATCGAGGAGCGGGCGCTCCTCCCCCAGGAGTGGCGCGAGGCCTTCGGCCTCAACGACCGCGTCGTCCGGCTGACCCCCGTCCAGGCCTCACGTGTCGAGGAGCAGGTCAACAAGATCATCGACGACCTGGAGGAGGAGCCGGAGGGCGAGGCCGTGATGTTCCAGTTCCACGTCTTCCCGCTGCCGGGTCACGTCAGCGCCGTCCACGACACAAGCCCAGAGGGGTAGGCCATGAAGCTCCCCCTCTACGGCTGGCTCGCAGCCGAGACCATCTCGCTGGTCGGCACCCGCATCTCGATGCTGGCGCTGCCGTGGTTCGTGCTCGAGACGACCGGCAGCCCCGCCAAGGCCGGCCTGATCGCGCTCTTCGAGATGACACCGCTGGTGCTCAGCAAGATCTTCGGCGGGCCGGTCATCGACCGCATCGGCCCACGCCGCGTCGCGATCGCCTGCGACCTCGGCTCGGCCGTCGTGGTCGGCCTCATCCCCTTGCTGTACGCAGCAGGCCTGCTGCACTTCCCGATCCTGCTCACGCTCGTCGCCCTCGCCGGCGCGCTGCGCGGGCCTGGTGACTCCGCGAAGTCGTCGATGATCCCGCAGCTGGTCGAGGCGGCCGGCGTACCGACGGAGCGGGCCACCGGGCTCCACTCGTTCGTCGAACGCACCGCCTCCATGCTCGGCGCCGCTGCGGCGGGGCTGCTGATCGGTCTGGTCGGCGCGACCGACGCGATCGTCATCGACGCCGCCTCGTTCGCCGTCGGCGCTCTTGTGCTCGCCACGACGACCGCCGGGCTGACGCGGGCCCGAGGACTGGAGCCCGCCGAGCACCCCGCGCGCCCCACGCCCTACCGGGCTCAGCTCGCCGAGGGCTGGCACTTCCTCCGCCGTGACCGGGTGCTCCTCGGGATCGCGTTCATGGTCGCGCTGACCAACCTGATCGACCTGGCCTGGAGCAGCGTGCTGATGCCGGTATGGGGCCAGCAGCACGCCGGCCCCGAGACGATCGGCCTGCTGTTCGCCACCTTCTCCGGCTTCTCCGCGGTGGGGTCGGCCGTGGCCGCGGCGCTCGGCAACCGGATGCGCCGCTACCCGACGTACCTGGTCTGCTTCCTCATCACCGGGATCCCTCGGTTCCTGGTGATCGCCTTCGGGGCGCCCCTGTGGGTCGTGTTCGTGGTGTTCGCGATCGGCGGGACGAGCAGCGGGTTCATCAACCCGATCCTCGGGGCGATCCAGTTCGAGCGGATCCCGGCCCACGTGCTCGGTCGGGTGATGTCGCTGATCTCGGCCTTCGCCTGGGGACTGATGCCGCTCGGCGGACTGCTCGGCGGCAGCCTGGTCTCGGCGTTCGGCCTGACCACGGCGCTGGTGGCCTGCGGGATCGCGTACTTCGTGGTCACGATGTTCCCCGCGATCGACCCGACCTGGAAGCAGATCGAGCGGCGGCCGGATCCGGCGGCTAGCAGGCTTCCCGCAGCCGCGGAATCCTAGGGATGCCGCCGAGCCGCTTGTTGTAGCGGACCTGGTCGGAGTAGCCCTCCAGGAGCGTCCACAGCGCCTTGTGGGCCGGCCACGGGATGGCCTCGCCGGGGAACGCCCAGCTGGAGCCGAAGCCGATCCAGACCGGGACCCAGTCCTTGGCGCAGTCCCACTCGCCCCGCTTGGACATCAGCAGCCGGTGGCGGACCTGGAACGCGAGCCGCTGCCCGTCCTTCACGATCGGCGCAGCGCACACCCGCCACAGCGGCATGTCGAGCGACATCAGCTCGATCTCGATGTCGCCCAGAACGCGCGGGTCCACCAGGACCGTAGCGACGTTCTCATGCGGGCGCCTCATGAACATCACGCTAGCGGCGAGCACCGACAAACGTGGCTGGATCCGCCAGGAGCGAACAGCGCTACCCGATTCGCCACCCCGCCGGACAAGACGTACGCAGCGGGCCTATCATCCCTCCCAATCTCGATCGGGCAGGGAGGCCCGAGTGGAGGATCGAGGAAGGACCCTACGTTGGCACCCCCGAGGCAGCCCAGAACGGGCGAGGAAGCCGAGAAGTACGCCGCGGAGCATCTGCATACCCTCGGCTGGCCCGACGCGGCCCCGTCAGGCAGCACCGCGGCCGCCGACATCGACATCATCGGCGGCCGGCCGGACAACGTCGTCGTCGCGCAGGTGGTGCTCACCCGCTCACCGACCGAGGCGCGCAGCGTCTGTGCCGTACGCGGCGCGGGCTACGCCTACGACGCCCGGACGGTCGCGCTGTTCAGCCGCGCGGGCTACACCGTGGACGCGGTCGAGTGGGCCGACCGGGTTCGGGTCGCGCTCTTCGAGTTCGCCGCCGACGGCTCGATCCGGACGCACGGCAAGCACGCGGCCGAGCTGGTCACCACCGCCACGGCGCCGGCCCCGACCTCGACCCTCGGCCGGGCGCCCGAGCCGGCCCCCGGCCGACACATCGACTCCACCCGCACCGGCAGCTTCAACTTCACCTCGAAGATCCCCGCGATCAGGCCGCGCCGGAGGGCAGCGGAGAAGCCGGCCGACCAGATCACCCCGGACGTCGCACCGGGTATAGCTCCGGACGCGACGGCACCGACCGTCGAGAAGATCGCCGGTCCGTTGACCGGCCAGGTCCCGGCGTACACCACCACCTACATCGTCTCGGCACCCGCTTCGACCATGAGCATCCCGAAAGCGCCCACCCCACCGCCCGGTGAGCGCTGGGTTCCCGACGGGCTCGGGCCGATCCTGGACGCGATCGTCCGGGCGTCGCAGCTGCCCGTGGTGCTCGTCCTGGGCTCGGACCGGCGGGTCGAGTGGGTGCGGCAGACCTTCCAGGTCGGCACGATCACGGTCACCGACGAGAGCGTGCTGCCGATGCTGCTCTCGCTGGTGACGGGCCGGGAGTCGCAGTACGAGAGCGGCGAGTCCTATCACAAGGTCGACGGCCTCAAGCCGCAAGGCGAACGGGCACTGGAGTCCTGGCGGGCGTGGGAGGCCTACGACCGCGCGATGGCCATCTACCGTCGGGCGGTCTGACCTCAGGCCGCTCAGCAGTAGCCGAGCATCTCCCCGAGCGCCCGCCGCTCGCTGTCGTCGGCGGCGAGCGACCAGCGGGTCTTGGTCTCGATCCAACGGGCTGCGTACGCACACTGGAACCCCTTCCGCGGACGCCAAGCCGCCGGGTCGTCGTCGCTCTTGCTCAGGTTGGTCGGGCCGTCGACGGCGAGCAGGTTGCCCAGGTCGTTGGCGAAGGCTCGGCGCCGGTCCGGGGACCAGCCGCTCGCGCCGGAGCGCCAGGCCTCCGAGAGCGGCACGACGTGGTCGATCTGGATCGCCTGAGCCTGCCGGGGCTCCTTCAGGTCGGTGAAGACCAGTCGTCTGCCGGTGTAGGGGTCGGCCCACGTCCCGGCGAGCACGTCGTGGTCGCATCGCCCCTGCGGCCGGGTCCGCACCTCGACGGCGTCGCGCAGCAGCACGTCGTCGCGCTGGTTGCACCCGTTGCCGTCGCTGTCCGCCCACTCCCCGCCGAACGACGAGCGTGCGTAGGCAACCAGCCCGTCGGGTCGCCTCGCCACCGTCGCCAGATCCCCGAGGTCACCGCGAGCCGCGGGCACGTCAACCGGCCCTGCTGAAGGCTCCGCGGTCGCCGGCGGCGTACGTCGTGTCGCCGGCGCTGCCTCGGGAAGCCACACCGAGACCGCCCAGCCGGCGATCGCCAGCAGGACGACCAGCACTCCCAGCGACGTACGTCTCCCCACGCCGTCGCATTGTGCCCGCGACCACCGACATCGATCCGCCTTCCGGCAGGTATTACCGAACTGTGACGGATGTGCCGAACGCTGTCGCCGAGGGGTCAGCGCTGGCACAGTGAAGGCATGACTGGGCTGGACATGGGACAGGCACCCCGCGCCGAGGTCGGGGTCATCGGCGGGACCGGGCTCTACGAGTTCTTGACCGATGCCGAGGAGGTGGCGGTCGAGACCCCGTACGGCGATCCCTCCGCGCCGGTCACGGTGGGCACCGTCGCCGGCCGGTCGGTGGCCTTCGTGCCTCGCCACGGCCGTTCGCACGAGTACCCGCCGCACGCGATCCCCTACCGCGCCAACCTCTGGGCACTGAGGTCGCTCGGCGTGACCCAGGTGCTCTCCCCCAGCGCCGTCGGCGGTCTCCGGGCCGATGCCGTCGCGACTGGTGACCTGGTCACCCCCGACCAGCTCGTCGACCGCACCTGGCGCCGGATCCCGAGCTACGTGGAGAGCGGCGCCACCCACGTACCTCTGGCCGACCCCTACTGCGCGCGGATCGCCAAGGCGTACGTCGCCGCTGATCCGTCCGTGAAGGTCGGTGGCACGCTCATCGTGATCGAGGGTCCGCGGTTCTCGACCCGCGCGGAGTCGATCCACCATGCCGCCCAGGGCTGGACGCTGGTCGGGATGACCGGTGCTCCGGAGGCGGCGCTCGCCCGTGAGCTGCGGATGTGTTACGCGCCGTTGTGCCTGGTCACCGACATGGACGCAGGTGCGGCCGAGGGCGAGGGGGTCGACGAGGACGACGTCTACGCGCTCTTCGCCGCCAACCTGGGGCGGATGCGCACCATCCTGGCCGACACGATCGAGGGCCTGCCCGACCCGGCCGGCTGCTCCTGCTCTACCTGGGCCGAGGGCAAGACCCTCGCCTACGAGATCCCATGAGGGTCCTGCTGACCGGGTCCGCCGGGTTCATCGGCACCGCGATCGGCCGGGTGCTGGAGGATGCCGGTCACGAGGTCGCACGCGTCGACGTGCTGTTGCCGATGGCCCACGGCGAGGCCGCCGAGGCGCCGCCCGGAACGAACCTCCTCGACGTACGCGACGCCGGCGGCTGGGGCGACCTGCTGGACGGCGTCGACGCGGTGTGCCACCAGGCCGCGGTCGTCGGTGCCGGCGTGACGGTGGCCGATCTCCCGCTGTACGCCGCGCACAACGACCTCGGCACCGCCGCGCTCCTGGCCGCGATGAGCGAGCACGGCGTCTCCCGCCTGGTGCTCGCCTCCTCGATGGTCGTCTACGGCGAGGGCCGCTACGTCTGCGCGACCCACGGCGACCGGGTCCCGCCGCCGCGCTCGCGGGCAGCGCTCGACTCCGGCGACTTCGAGAACCACTGCGACCTCTGCGGCGGCGCACTGACCTGGGCCGCCGTGGCGGAGTCCGCCAGGCTCGACCCGCGCAGCTCGTACGCAGCCAGCAAGGTCGCCCAGGAGCACTACGCCTCCGCCTGGGCCCGTCAGGCCGACGCGACGGCGATCGCGCTGCGCTACCACAACGTCTACGGGCCGCACATGCCCTCGGACACGCCGTACTCCGGGGTCGCCGCCATCTTCCGGTCCTCCCTGGAGCGGGGCGAGGCGCTGCAGGTGTTCGAGGACGGCGGCCAGCAGCGCGACTTCGTCCACGTCGACGACGTGGCCCGCGCCAACCTGGCGGCGCTGGAGGCGACCTCCGAGCGGTCACGCGGGGAGCTGGCGGCCTACAACGTCGCGTCCGGGCACCCGGTCACGATCAGCGAGGTGGCCTCGCTGGTCGCACGCGGGACTCGGACGGAGGTGGAGCCGGTGGTCACCGGGCGCTACCGGATCGGCGACGTACGCCATGTCGTCGCCTCCCCGGAGCTGGCGGAGAAGGAGCTCGGCTTCCGCGCCGAGGTGCTGCCGGAGGTCGGTCTGCCGGCCTTCGCCACCGCGCCGCTGCGGCCCTAGGGCCCGGGATCACCAGCTCGTGTAGAGCAGGTGCTGGACGAGCAGCGCGGTGAGGAGCTGCAGGGCCAGGCCGGGCCGTCGCCAGCGCTCGGGCAGGAGGGCGCAGCCGAGGGTGAGCCAGGGCATGAACGGCAGCCAGATCCGTTCCACCTCCGCCCGGCTCATCTGGGAGGCGTCGGCGAGACCGACCATGATCACCGCGGCCGCGACCAGGACGACGACCACCCGGTCGGCCTGTTCACGACGGGCGGCCCAGGTGGCACCGAGCCCGGCGCCGACGAGCGGCCCGGCGCTGATCGCGAGCGCCGCCAGGTTCCCCCAGGTCCAGTAGGCGCCCGGCCGCTGGTGCGCCAGCCCGTCCCAATAGCGATCGACCAGCACGGGATACGCCTCCCACCAGGCGAAGCCGCCGGCGGCGAAGGTGAGGACCACCGCGAGCGCCGACGCCGCCGCGACCGGCAGCACCCACCAGCCTCTTCCGAGCCAGAGCACCGCAAGGGCGAGCACGCCGGTGAGCGGGAGTCCGTACGACATCATCACGACGTAGCCCAGGAGCAGACCGGCGAGGACCGCCCACGGCCAGCCCCGACCGGCCCCGGCCCGGCAGGCGAGGGCCAGGCAGCACATCCCCCAGGCGACCGCGACCGCCATCACCGCATCGGCCGAGACCGCCAGGAACACCGCGCTCGGAGACAGGACCAGGTACGGCGCAGCCGCCCGGGCCGCATCCTCGGCACCCAGGGCACGGACCGTCGTCATGACCGCCAGTGGCAAGGTCGCGGCGATCACCGTGACGACCAGGCCCGCGGCGAGGTCTCCACCGAGACCGACCTTCACCAGGAGCACGAAGAAGAGCACCATCCCGGGCGGGTGGCCGGCGATGTGCACCGGCCAGTTCCCTTCCGGGGCGTCGTAGGGGATCCGGGAGACGTACGCCCGCAGCAGCCCCGGGACGTCGTCGACCGCCCTGGCCGTCTCGAGGTACTCGGTCGGGTTCCCCAGCACCCGCGAGATGCCCTCGGGGCCGTCCACCAGCGCCAGTGCGAGCAGCCACACTAGCCCCGCGGCGTACGCGACCAGGAGCAGGCGGCGCCAGGGCAGCCGCCTCGCCATCGGGTCGGCCCAGCGCAGCGACGCGACCGCGAGCAGGACCGCGGGGGCCGTTCCGATACCTACCTTGACCTGCGGATATCCGTGGAGCGGAGGGAACGTGCCGTCGTCGAGGTGCACCCGCGGCCACACCTGCCAGTCGAACAGGGGCGGCACGACGACGGCCGTCACGATGAGGAGGACCGTGACAACGAGCCCCACCATGGCGGCGCGGTGAGCTGAGGAGTTCACGACTGCGAGCGTAGGTCCGCGACGGCTCGATGGCCGCCGGCGCACGGGCCCCGTCACCGGACCGTAAGATCTGCGGCCCCCATCGGCGGTGGCGCGTTCCTAGAGTCGATCGCATGGCCGAGACCAGCCCAGAGACCAGCCCAGACATAGACCTTGTGCTGCCCTGCCGCGACGAGGCCGCGGCTCTGCGTGAGCTGCTGCCGCGGGTGCCGGCGGGACTCTCCGTGATCGTCGTCGACAACGGCTCGACCGACGGCACCGCCGACGTCGCCCGCGCGCAGGGGGCGCGGGTGGTGTCCGAGTCGCGGCCGGGATACGGGGCGGCGGTGCACGCCGGCCTGCTGGCCGCCACCGCGCCCTATGTCGTGGTGATGGACGGCGACGGCTCCTTCGATCCCGCGGCCGCTCTGCCTCTGGTCGAGGCGGTCAGGCGTGATGAGGCCGACCTGGCGCTGGGCTGCCGTAGGCCGGTGACTCGCAGCGCCCAGCCGTGGCACGCCAAGGTCGGCAACCGGCTGGTCCTGCGGGCGCTTCGGCGTAGCACCGGCCTGCAGGTGCGTGACATCGCCCCGCTGCGCGCGGCCCGACGAGAGGCGCTGCTCGAGCTCGGCGTGGAGGACCGGCGCTCGGGCTATCCGGTCGAGCTCCTCGACCGCGCGGCCCGCGCCGGCTGGCGGGTCCACGAGATCGACGTCGACTACCACCCCCGGACCGCCGGGACCCGATCGAAGGTCTCCGGCTCCGTGCGGGGCAGCCTGCGGGCGGCGTACGACTTCTGGCGGGTGCTCTCGTGACGGCGCCGACGCTCCTCCTCGTCGCCAAGGCACCGGTGCCCGGCCTGGTGAAGACCCGGCTCGCGGCCGGCGTCGGGGAGGCGACCGCCACCGCTGTCGCCGCGGCCGCGCTGCTCGACACGATCGAGGCGTGCACAATCGCGGTGGGAACGGACCGGTGCCGGCTCACCCTCTCCGGCGACCTCGCCGACGGGGTCCGGGCCGACGAGATCAGGACCGCGCTCACCGGGTGGACCATCGCCCCGCAGCGCGGGAGCGGGCTCGGCGAGCGGCTCGCGAACGCCCACGCCGAGGTCACCGGACCGGTGGTGCAGATCGGCATGGACACCCCGCAGGTGACCCCGGCCCGCCTCCTGGCCGTGGCCGACGGCCTGGACGCGGCCGATGCCGTGCTCGCTCCGGCCGAGGACGGCGGCTGGTGGGCCCTGGCGCTCCGCGACCCATCGGCGGCCACCGCGCTGCGCGACGTGCCCATGTCCACCCCCCAGACGTACGCAGCCACCCGCTCCGCCCTCGAAGCACTCGGCCTCCGGGTCGCCGCCGGGGAGCAGCTGCGCGACGTCGACCACCTCGCCGACATCGCGCCCGTCGTCGCAGCCGCCCCCGGGACCAGGTTCGCGAAGATCGCGGCCGAGATCGCGCGGGTCGCCCGATGACCGCCGTGACGGCCGAGTCGGCGTTCGCGCATGCCTTCGCCAGCGAGCAGTGCCGAGTGGTGAGCGTCGATGGCATGGCCTCGCGACTTCCGGTCGAGGACTGGACCCGCACCGCCGACGCTGCGGACCTCGCCCTGCTCTCCTACTGCGCCGGACCGACGGTCGACCTCGGCTGCGGCCCCGGGAGGATGACCGCCGCGCTGGCCGCCCGCGGGCTGCCATCCCTCGGCGTCGACATCGTCCCGGAGGCCGTTGCCCAGACCGAGGCTCGCGGTGGCCGCGCGATCTGTCGAGACCTCTTCGACCCGTTGCCCGGTGAGGGCTGGTGGACGACCGCTCTCCTCGCCGACGGCAACGTCGGGATCGGCGGGGACCCGCTCGCCCTCCTCGCCCGCGTACGCCGGCTGCTCGTGCCGGGCGGCCGAGTGGTCGCCGAGGTGCACCCGCCCGGGACGCCCAGCGGCCCACTGCTCGCGGAGCTGGTCTGCCAGTGCGGTGGCTCCTCGAAGTTCCCCTGGGCGGTCGTCGGGGCCGACGCGATCAGGTCGATCGCGGTCGAGGTCGGGCTCGCGGTGAGGCGGCTCGAGCCGCTGCCGCACCGCCGAGCACAGTCCCGCGGGTCAGCCCCCGCCCCGTTCACCCTCGCCGGCGACCGCTGGGTCGCCGTACTCGTGGAGGACGCCGCATGAGAATCCCCTCGGAGGACTCGTTCACCTCACGCCTGCGGAGCGCCGCGGTCGCCGCGCGGGTCGGACTCTGGCTCGGGATCTGCTTCCTGGTCGCGCTCGTGACCGGCCTGATCAGCCACTACGCCCAGCTCGACCATCAGCCGGTGCCACTTCCGACCAGCCCGTCGCGGCTCTACCAGCTCACCCAGGGTCTGCACGTCGTCGCCGGCACCGCCGCGATCCCGCTGCTGCTGGTCAAGCTCTGGGTTGTCTTCCCCAAGCTCTTCCAGCCGCTGCCGCGGCAGGTCCGCGAGGCACTGCCGACGGCGCTGGAGCGAGGCTCGATCGCCGTTCTGGTCAGCACCTCCCTGGCCCAGCTCACCACCGGCCTGCTCAACGTCGCGCAGTGGTATCCCTGGGGGTTCAGCTTCCGCAGCACCCACTACGCGCTCGCCTTCGTCGCCGTCGGAGCGCTGCTGGTGCACATCGCGGTGAAGCTGCCGGTCGTACGCGACGCCCTGAAGGGCGACGTCGACGACACCTCCCACGACCGGCCGAACGCGGTCCGGCCCGGGCCTGTCAGCCGGCGCGGCGTGCTGACCCTGGCCGGCACCTCCGCCGTCGCCGCCGCCGTGCTCTACGCGGCCGGCACCGTTCCCGGCGTCGGCCGCATCGCGGTCCTGTCCCCGCGGTCGCGGAAACACGGCATCCCGATCAACCGGACGGCCCACTCGGCCGGCGTGGTGGCCGAGGCGAGCAGCGCTGCCTACCGGCTCGAGCTCGTCCACGGCACCATGACCCGGTCGCTGACGCGCGACGACCTGGTCGCCATGGAGCAGCGCACCCACACCCTCCCGATCGCCTGCGTCGAGGGCTGGAGCGCCTCGGGCGAGTGGGGCGGCGTACGCCTCCGCGACCTGCTCGACCTGGTCGGCGCCCCGCGTGGGCGCGAGGTGCGGGTCCGGTCGATCCAGACGTTCAGCGCCTCCGCCGACACCGTGCTTCCGCCGAACTTCGCCGACGACGACCGGACCCTGATGGCCCTGATGCTCGACGGAGAGACGCTCTCGATGGACCACGGCTACCCGGTCCGCCTGATCGCGCCCGACCGTCCCGGGGTCATGCAGACCAAGTGGGTCTCCCGGATCGAGGTGCTCTGATGAGAGGAATCCGGGGAGCGCTGATCGTGCTCGGGGCGGTCGGGATGGCGTACGGCGCCTGGCTGCTGGTGAGCCGGCAGGACCTCGGCCAGATCGTCGAGGTCGCCGTCTGGCTGGCGGCGGCGGTGGTGATCCACGACGGGATCCTGGCGCCGGTGGTGCTCGGTCTCGGATGGGTCGGTGGCCGGCTGCTGCCCCGGGCTGTCGCCCGGGGCGCGGTGACGGTGCTCGTGATCCTGGGACCGGCGGCTCTGGTCGCGATCCCGGTCCTCGGCCGGTTCGGCGCGAAGCCGGACAACCCGACGCTGCTGGACCGCGACTACACCCAGGGTCTGCTGGCCTTCGCCGCCCTGTGCGTGTGTGCCGGTGTCGCCGTCGCGCTCGGCGAACTACGCTCACGACAGCCCGCCCAGGCGAACGTCGAGGAGGAGTAGGGCCCATGGCACGTGTGCTCGTGGTCGACGACGACCTCACCGTTCGCGAGGTGCTGGCCTCCTACCTGCGCGCGGGCTCGCACGACGTCGTCGAGGCCGGCGATGGCGAGCAGGCGCTGCGTGCGATGAGCGACCGGCCCGCCGACATCGTCATCCTCGACCTGATGCTGCCCGGCATCGACGGCCTGGAGGTGTGCCGTCGTCTGCGGCAGACGAGCGAGGTGCCGATCATCATGCTCACCGCGCTCGGCAGCGAGGCCGACCGGATCATGGGTCTCGAGCTCGGTGCCGACGACTACGTCGGCAAGCCGTTCAGCCCGCGGGAGCTGGTGCTGCGCGTCGACTCGGTGCTCAAGCGCACCGGCCACTCCGGCGAGGGCGGCGTCGTCTCCGACGGCACCCTGGTGGTCGACGCCGACCGGCGGGTGGCGACCAACGCCGGGGCGGAGCTGTCCTTGACCACCCGGGAGTTCGACCTGCTCCGCTACCTGATCGCCCATCCCGGCAAGGCCTTCACCCGGGAGGACCTGCTCGAGCACGTCTGGGGATGGACGATCGGCGACCGCTCGACGGTCACGGTCCACGTACGCCGGCTGCGGGAGAAGATCGAGTCCGACCCGACCCGGCCGGAGCGGCTGGTGACGGTCTGGGGCGTCGGCTACCGCTGGGAGACCGCGGAAGTGGGCGGCGCGTGAAGACCGCCGATGCGGTCCAGATCGCCCTCGTCGCCGCGGGCGCCGGTCTGGCCGTCGGTCTGGCCGGGCTCCTGGTCGCCTGGCTGACGCGCCGTTGGTCGATCCGCTGGCAGCTCACCCTGGTCGCCGCCGTCGCGGTGCTGACGGTCTTCGGTGGCGTACTCGGGATCGCCTGGCTCATGTTCCTCTCCGGCCACGACCTGCAGGTCATCACCGTGGTCACCTCGATCGCCGTGGTGGTGGCGATCCTGGTGGCGTTCGTCATCGGCTCCGCGATGGTGCGCTGGTCGGGCGCGGTCCAGCAGCAGGCCCGGCAGATGGCGCTCGGAGGTCATCAGCAGCCCGCGGAGAGCGGACCGCGAGAGCTCCGGTCGCTGTCGGCCGAGCTCGCCGAGACCCAGCGGCGGCTCGAGGAGGCGAGTGCGCGGGAGGCCCGGCTCGAGGAGTCCCGACGCGAGCTGGTCTCCTGGGTGGCCCACGACCTGCGTACGCCGCTCTCGGGGCTCCGGGCGATGGCCGAGGCGCTCGAGGACGGGATCGCCGCCGATCCCCACCGCTACCACCAGCGCATCCGCGTCGAGGTCGAGCGCCTGGCCCGGCTCGTGGACGACCTCTTCGAGCTCTCCCGGATCCAGGCCGGTGCCCTCACCCTGACACCGGAGCCGGTCCTGCTCGGCGACCTGGTCAGCGAGGCGCTGGCCGGGGCCGACCCGGTCGCCCGGGAGCGGCGGGTCCGGCTCGGTGGCCAGGTCGAGGACGGCCTCGAGATCACCGCAGACCCGGCCAGCCTGTCCCGCGTCGTCTCCAACCTGCTGATGAACGCCATCCGGCACACCCCCGCCGACGGCACCGTGGAGGTGCATTGCCAGATGGCCCCTGGAGACGTACGCAGCGTCGACCTCAGCGTCAGCGACGGCTGTGGCGGCCTGGATCCGGGCGACATGGAGCGGGTCTTCGACCTCGGCTGGCAGGGCAGCTCCGCGCGCACCCCGACCGCACCCGAGGACGCGGGCGCGCAGGGCGCCGGGTTCGGTCTCGCCATCGTCAAGGGTCTCGTCGACGCGCACCGCGGCAGGGTCTGGGTGGAGAACCTTCCGGCGGCGACCGGCTGCCGGTTCCACGTACGCCTGCCGGCATGACCACACCGGCTCAGTCGACGGTGGAGCCCTCCAGCTCGTCGACGAGCACGAGGCCGCGCTCGGCCCAGGCGACCGCGGCACGCGCCTGGTCGATCAGGCCGTCGTAGGCGAAGACCTTGTAGCGCACGATCCGGTCCCACTGGCTCGCGTCGTAGTGCTCGAGCCGCCGGGCCAGCGTGGGGTGGCTGCGGTCGACGAGCGTGGCACGGGTGGCCTCGAGCATCGCCAGGTGCTCGGTCCAGTGGTCGCGGAACTGCTCCAGCTCGGCGCGCGCGGCGCCGGGTTCGGCCCACTCCAGGTAGGCCGCCTTGAGGTAGGCGGGCTCCCGCTGCCGGCGGATCTCGATGGGCGAGTCCATCCACTCCCGGAAGGCCTTCACCCCGGCCTCGGTGACGGCGTACTCCTTTTTGGTGCCCTTCTTGCCCCACGGCACGACCGCGGACTCGAGCAGGCCGTCGCGCTCCATCCGGTTCAGCTCCGGGTAGATTTGCGAGTCGGGAGCGTGCCAGACGTGGGCCACCGACTGGCTGAACTGCTTGGAGACGTCGTAGCCGGTCATCGGGCGTGAGGTGAGCAGCGCGAGCAGCGCGAACCTCAGCGACATCGTGACCCCCTCTTCACGCAGTGATCGTGGCGCGAGCGTACCCGCCTCTTGCCACTAACTATAGAGATAGGTAGTTTGTGACGAGCACAACACCTATCTCCATAGGGAGTTTCCACATGACCATCCTGGATTCGCCTCCGGTCACCGCCGCCAGCAAGATCTTCAACTTCCCCCGCAACGCCTGGTACGTCGCAGCCTGGGACCACGAGGTGACCGCGAAGCAGCCGCTCGCCCGCACCATCGCCGACCGCCCACTCGCGCTGTGGCGCAACAGCGACGGTCGTGCCGTCGCCTTGGCCGACGCCTGCTGGCACCGGCTGGCGCCGCTGTCGAAGGGCAAGGTGCTCGGCGACGAGATCCAGTGCCCCTACCACGGGCTGCGCTACAACTCGGCCGGCCGCTGCACGAGCATGCCCGCGCAGGAGACGATCAACCCGAGCGCGATCGTCCCGTCCTACCCGGTCGTCGAGCGCTATCGCTACGTGTGGGTCTGGGTGGGCGATCCCGACCTCGCCGACCCCGACGCTGTGCCCGACATGCGCCAGATGGACTCCCCGGAGTGGGCCGGCGACGGCGAGACGATCTACGCGCCCTGCAACTACCAGCTGGTGCTCGACAACCTGATGGACCTCACCCACGAGGAGTTCGTGCACAGCTCGAGCATCGGGCAGGACGAGCTCTCCGAGGCCGAGTTCGAGGTGAGCCACACCGACCGCGGCGTGACCGTGACCCGCTGGATGCGCGACATCGACGCGCCCCCGTTCTGGCTCAAGAACATGCGCGACCGGTTCCCCGGCTTCAGCGGGAAGGTCGACCGCTGGCAGATCATCCACTTCGAGGCCCCCTCGACGATCCGCATCGACGTCGGCGTCGCCAAGGCCGGCACCGGCGCCCCCGAGGGCGACCGCAGCCAGGGCGTCAACGGCTTCGTGATGAACACGATCACCCCCGAGACCGCGCGCACGTCGCACTACTTCTGGGCCTTCATGCGCAACTACCGCCTGGAGAGCCAGACGATCACGACCCAGCTGCGCCAAGGCGTCCACGGCGTCTTCGGCGAGGACGAAGAGATGCTGGCCGCCCAGCAGCGCGCGATCGACGCCAACCCGGACCACGAGTTCTACAGCCTCAACATCGACGCCGGCGGGATGTGGGTACGCCGGATCCTGGACCGCATGCTGCAGGCGGAGGGTCTCCCCGCCGCCGCGGCTGCGAAGTGAGGCGGCCGCCATGGCAGTGAACACCCAGACCTGGTGGCAGCGGGGCCGTGTGGTCGAGACCGATGACCTCGCCGAGGGCGTACGCCGCATCGTGCTCTGCCCCGACCGCCCCGTCCACGCCGCGCCCGGCACCCACGTCGACCTCCGGCTCGAGCTCGACGGACACGTCCGCAAGCGGTCCTACTCGGTCGTACGCTCCGAGGACGGCGGCCGCCGGCTCACCCTCGGGGTGCAGCTGGCCGCGAGCTCTCGCGGCGGGTCCCGCCACATGCACGGCCTCCGCGTGGGGGACGTGGTCGAGATGACCGGTCCGGTCCAGAGCTTCCCGCTCGGGGTGGGCGCCGACCGCTACGTCCTGGTCGCCGGTGGCATCGGCGTCACCGCGCTGGTGGCGATGGCCGACACCCTGCGCCGCCGCGGTGCCGACTACACGCTCGTCCTGGCCGGCCGGCGGCGTGCGGTCATGGCCCACCTCGACGAGCTCGTCGAGGTGCACGGCGATCGCGTGCGCGTGTTCGTCGACGACGAGGACGTACGCCTCGACGTGGAGGCGCTGGTCGGCGAGATCGCCGCCTCGGCCGCCCCGACGCGGACCGAGATGTACATGTGCGGGCCGATCCGGCTGATGGACGCGATCCGCCGCGCCTGGGCGGCCCATGAGCTGCCCGAGCCCAACCTGCGGTTCGAGACGTTCGGCAGCAGCGGCGCCTGGGCGGCGGAGGACTTCGTCGTGCACCTCCCCCAGCTCGACCGCTCGGTCCGCGTCGGCAGGGACAGCTCGATGCTCGACGCGCTCGAGGACGCCGGCGTCGACGTGATGTGGGACTGCCGCAAGGGCGAGTGCGGGATCTGCCAGGTCAAGGTGCTCGACGTCAGCGGCCGGATCGACCACCGAGACGTGTTCCTGAGCCAGCAGCAGAAGGAGACGTACGCGTCCTTGTGCCTCTGCGTCGCTCGCGCCGCCCGCGGCGAACCCGGCGACACCGGCGAGGCCTCGGCCGAACCGGCCGCCGTGACCCTGCATCTTCCGTGAACCCCCACCCCGAAAGAGACCCGAGATGAACCTTCGTGCGCGCATCGACGCCGCCGCGATGACTCCCTACCAGTGGATGGTCGTCGCCCTCTGCGTCCTGCTGAACTGTCTGGACGGATTCGACGTGATGGCGATGGCCTTCACCGCCTCCTCGCTGACCGAGGAGTTCGCGCTGAGCGGCTCGGAGCTCGGCGTGCTGCTGAGCGCCGGGCTCGTCGGCATGGCGGTCGGCTCGCTGGCGCTGGCTCCGGTCGCCGACGTCATCGGACGCCGGCCGCTGATCCTGATCAGCGTCGGCCTGGCGACCCTCGGCATGCTGCTCTCCGCGGTCGCCCCGTCTGCCCTCCTGCTCGGCCTCGCCCGCGTCGTCACCGGGCTCGGGGTCGGCGGCATCCTGGCCAGCACCAACGTCATCGCGAGCGAGTACGCCTCGGCCCGCTGGCGCGGTCTGGCGATCGGCCTCTACACGGCGGGGTACGGCATCGGCGCCACCCTGGGCGGCGTGGCCGCGCGCGGCATGCTCGCCGACCTCGGCTGGCGCAGTGTCTTCGTCGCCGGCGGCGTCGCGACCGGGATCGCGCTGATTCTCCTGGTGGTGCTGCTGCCCGAGTCGGTCGACTTCCTGGTCCAGCGCCGGCCGCGGCAGGCCGTGGAGCGGATCAACCGGATCTTCGGGCGGCTCGGGCAGCCAGCGATCACCTCGGACGCGCTGGAGGCCGCGCCGCGGCCGACGACCCGCCACCGCAGCGGCAACCCCGGCGTACTGCTGAGCGCTGACCTGCGCCGCTCGACCCTGCTCATCTGGGTGGCGTTCCTGGCCACGATGTTCGGCTTCTACTTCGTCAACAGCTGGACCCCGCAGCTACTGGTGACCTCGGGGATGTCCGAGGCCGACGCGGTCACCGCCGGCATGATGCTGGCGCTGGGCGGCACCGCCGGCTCGGTCCTCTACGGCCTCGTCGCCTCCCGGCTGGACAGCCGCCTGGTCCTGATCGGCTTCACGGTGCTCTCGGCGCTGACGATGGTCGTCTTCATCACCAGCACGGCCCTGCTCACCGTCGCGCTGATCATCGGCGTGCTCGTCGGGGCGCTCATCAACGGCTGCATCGCCGGCCTCTACACGATCACCCCGGCCGTCTACGGCACCGAGATCCGCAGCACCGGTATGGGCTGGGCGATCGGCATCGGCCGCATCGGGGCGATCCTGTCGCCGATGCTCGCCGGGCGCCTGCTCGACGCCTCGTGGACGCCGGTCAACCTGTACGTCGGCGCTGCCGTCGTGGTCGCGATCTCCGCCGTCGCGCTGCTCTTCCTGCGGACCGGGCGGGCCGCTCGTACCGTTCCGGACATGGTCTCGGCCTAGGCGTCGAGAACCGGCCCGTCCCGGGTGCAACCGGGACGGGCCGTGGACCGTCTAGATCGGCAGGACGCCCGCTCGGGGCGTACGACCGACGAGGAGTCCACCCATGTCCACATCCCGCATCCAGCTCCGTGCCGCGCTCGCGGCGACCGCCGTTGTCGGTCTGCTCGGCCTCGCCGGGTGCGGGAGCGACCCGACCCCGTCGGCGGGCTCGCCCTCGGCAGCCCCCTCTTCGGCCCCGTCCACTCCGTCCTCAGCCCCGTCCTCAGCTCCGTCATCCGAGCCGCCCGCGACTCCCACGCCGACACCGGCCCCCTCAGAGGTCCCGGTCGCGGCCGAGCCGACGCCGAAGCTCGACTGGGGCGGCCCGCTGGCTCCTGGAGCCTTCGGGAGGATCAAGGCCGAGGGCAACGTACGTTCGCTCGTGCAGCAGGGCTGGATGACCCGCGACACCGCGCGCGAGAAGGCCTGCGAGGGCAAGCACTGGAGGTGGGCCGACCAGGTCGGCGACGGCGTCGACGTCACCTACGACCAGCAGGGCGAGATCGTCTCGTTCGGGATGAGCAAGCCCGTCCTGGAGACGGCTCGCGGCGTCACGATCGGCGACTCCCTGATGGTCCTCAAGGACATCTACGGGACCGGCGCCCAGCAGACCAACGACTACGGCCAGACGACCTGGGTCGTCAAGGACGGCGACCGCTGGATCGGCTTCCTGCTCTCCGGCAACACCCGCGACGCGAAGATCGAGTTCATCGAGGTCTCCGTCGGACGCCAGCCCGGCTTGCTCCGCGACGGCTGCTGATCCCTCACGCGGCAAGCAGCTCCCCCGGCGTACGGTGGGAATGACCGGATCCCGTTCTCGTGGAGGTATCCCATGTCCCGTCGCGCTACGGCTGCTGCTCTTGCAGCCTGTGGCCTGCTGACCCTCTCCGCCTGCGGGGAGGGGGCAGATGCCGACCCGGACGATCGCAACGAGGTGAGCGCGAAGTTCGCCGATCCCGACGGGAAGAACGTCGGCACCGTCGAGATCGAGGAGGACGACGGTGCCACCCAGATCAACGTCCGGGTGAGCGGCCTGTCGGCCGGCTACCACGGCTTCCACGTGCACACGACCGGCAAGTGCGAGGCCGACAGCGCTGCCCCGGACGACCCGTCGAAGACCGGCGACTTCCTCTCCGCGGGTGGCCACCTCAACCCCGACGACAGCGCCCACGGCGAGCACCTCGGCGACCTGCCGGCGCTCCTGGTGAACGAGGACGGCACCGCCAGCCTGGAGTTCACCGGCCCCTTCACGCTCGACGACCTCCGGGACGCAGACGGCAGTGCGGTGATGATCCACGCCGGCCGGGACAACTACGCCAACGTCCCGGAGCGGTACGCCCCCGAGGGCCCGGACGAGGACACCACCAAGACCGGTGACGCCGGCGACCGGATCGCCTGCGCGGTGATCGAGGCCGGCTGACCGTCGCGAAATGAAGCGACGTACGTCGCCGGGGACAGCAGACTGGAACGGTGACCACCGATCTCACCGAGACTGACATGACCCACCTGCGACGTTGCCTGGAGCTTGCGGCCGAGGCGCTGGCGGATGGCGACGGCCCGTTCGGGTCCGTTCTGGCCGACAGCGCCGGCAACGCACTTCAGGAGGGACGCAACCGGGAGCACTCGACCGGCGACCCGACCGCTCACCCGGAGATCGAGCTCGCGCGCTGGGCGGCGATTCACCTCGACCCGGCGACCCGGGCCGGGGCGACGATCTACACCTCCGGCGAGCACTGCCCGATGTGCTCGGCAGCCCACGGCTGGTCAGGGGTCGGGCGGATCGTCTACATCGCCTCCTCCGAGCAGCTGACGCAGTGGCGGGCCGGCTGGGGCGCCGGGGAGTCGCCGGTACGAGCGCTGCCGATCCAGGAGGTCGCGCCCGCCGTCGAGGTCGTCGGCCCCGTCCCCGAGCTGGTCGAGGAGATTCGCGCGCTACACCAGGCGGCCGCGGGGGCCTGAGCCCCTTCGGTGTAACTCCCAACACACTATTCTTGCATTGACTGCAACTTGCACTCACTGCAAGAATAGTCCCGTGTCCACGTCTGCCCCGCCTCCGAACGCCCGCGAGCGTCAGAAGCGGGAGCGTCGGCTGGCGCTGATCGAGGCCGCTCAGCGACTGGTCGGCGAGCGTGGTCTCGATGACGTCACCGTGGAGGAGATCAGCTCGGCGGCGGGATTGTCGACGCGTACATTCTTCAACTACTTCGACTCCAAGGACGACGCTGTCCTCGGCATCCAGGAGATCGACCTGGACGCCGACGTGAGGGCGGAGTTCGTCTCCGGCGGGCCGTCGGGGCGGCTGATGACCGACCTGGAGGCGCTGGTCGCCGGCTTTCTCACGAACGCCGCTCCCAACATCGAGCAGGGCGAGCGGGCGATGCGGCTGATGATCTCCGAACCCCGCCTCGTCCAGCGACACATCGCCTGGCACCAGCGCGTCATCGGCGAGCTCGAGCAGCTGCTCGCCGAGCGACGCACGGCACGGCCCTCCCCTGTCGACGACGACACGATCGGGATGGTCGCCGGGCTGCTGATGCGATCGAGCGCGCTCGCGTGGGCGCGATCGGGCTACGAGGGCGATGCGGCGGCGCATCTGCCCGAGGCCGTCGCCCAGCTCCGCCTGCTCCTCGACGACTAGCCGCAGCTCTCGGGACTTCTCATGTCACACGGGACCCGTGTGTCTCCACCTCTTCAACCCATGCCTGTTCAACTCCTGCCTGGAAGGTCCAACCCATGAGTCAAACGGTCGCGCCCGACGCGCCCGACAAGCCCTTGGTCGTGCTGACGCCGCGTACGATCTGGCTGATCTTCGGCGCCCTGATGGCCTCGATGTTCCTCTCCTCCCTCGACCAGACGATCGTGAGCACGGCGATGCCGACGATCGTCGGGGAGCTCGACGGGGTCGAGCACCAGGGGTGGGTGATCACCTCCTACATCATGGCGATCGCGATCGTGATGCCGCTGTACGGGAAGTTCGGTGACCTCTGGGGTCGCCGCTGGCCGTTCCTGGTCGCCGTCGCCCTGTTCACCCTCGGCTCGCTCTTCGGCGGGATGGCGCAGACCTTCCCCGAGCTGGTCGCCGCCCGCGGTCTCCAGGGGCTCGGCGGTGGCGGGCTGATGATCCTGTCCCAGGCGATCATCGCCGACATCGTGCCGGCCTCCGAACGCGGCAAGTACATGGGCCCGATGGGCGCGCTGTTCGGCATCTCCGCGGTCATCGGGCCGCTTCTCGGTGGCTGGCTCACCGACGGCCCGGGCTGGCGCTGGACCTTCTGGATCAACGTACCGGTCGGCATCATCGCGCTGGCCGTGGCCTGGTTCGCCCTGCGGCTGCCCTCGCACCGCTCCGGACGCCCGGTCGACTGGCTGGGGATCATGTTCATGGTGCTCTCCACCTGCGGCATCGTGCTGCTGACCTCGTGGGAGTCACTCGGCCAGGACGGCTACGACTGGTCCTCGCCGCAGCTGCTCGGCGTGCTCGTCGGCACCCTGGCCTCGGTGGCCGCCTTCATCGTCACCGAGACCCTCGCGCCCGAGCCGCTGATCCCGCTGCGCCTCTTCAAGAACCCCACTTTCACGGTGACCACGCTGATCGGTCTGGTGCTCGGGATGGGCATGTTCTCGGCGATGGCGATGCTGCCGACGTTCCTGCAGATGTCGACCGGCGCCTCGATCACCAGCTCCGGGCTGCTGATGCTGCCGATGATGGCCGGCCTGATGCTGACCGCGATCGGCTCGGGCATCGCGATCTCCAAGACGGGTCGCTACAAGATCTTCCCGATCGCCGGTCTGCTCATCACCGCGGCCGGGATCGCCTGGTTGACCACGATCACCGGCGACATGTCGATGGTCGTCTTCGGGCTGATGATCTTCGTGCTCGGCGCCGGGATGGGCCTGGTCATGCAGACCATCGTGCTCGCCGTCCAGAACGCCGTGGACCCGCACGAGCTCGGCACCGCGACCTCGGCGAACAACTTCTTCCGCGAGATCGGTGCGACCGTCGGTACGGCGCTGTTCACGACCGTGTTCACCACGCGACTGTCCGACAACTTCGGAGGCCTGGCCGAGAAGATGGCCTCCTCGGGGATGATGCCCGCCGACGCTGCCGGGTTCTCCGGTGGGAGCCTCACCCCGGCCGCTGTCGAGCAGCTGCCCGAGCCGCTCCACACCTGGGTCGTCGATGCCTTCACCGAGGCGCTCGCACCGGCGTTCTGGTATCTCGTGCCGCTGATCCTCCTCGGTCTCGCGCTCGCGCTGTTCCTCAAGGAGGTCAAGCTCTCCGACGAGGCCGGCATGGTCGCCCGCGGGGAGGCTGTCGCAGGCTGAGGCTTCCTTGACGGTCGCCGTGGCAGGGGGCATTCTCCTGTCACGGCGACCGTCCGCTCGAGGGACGTGCGCAGCTCTCGGAAAGGCATGCCATGCCCGCTCGCGCCCTGCCCCTCTCGATCGCGACGGTGTCCGCCCTCGTCGCCGGCCTGCTCGGCGCGATGCCGGCGTCGGCGTCTCCGGCGGCGGAGGCCGGGGACGTCGCCCTGGAGACGCTCTCCAACCGGGCCGACCTGGTCTCCGACGGCAACGCGCTGGTGCGGATCACCCTGCCGGAGGACGCCGACGCCGACGACCTGACGGTGGGCCTGACCGGCGACCGCGACGTCACCGCGGCCTTCGCCGAGCGGCCCAACGGCGAGATCGAGGGCGTCGTACGCGGTCTGCGGGTCGGGACCAACGAGCTGACCGCACGCCTGCCCGACGGTCGTGGCGCCTGGCTCACGATCACCAACCACCCACGCGGCGGGCCGATCTTCTCCGGACCCCAGCTGCAGCCGTGGCGCTGCCAGCCGACCGCGACGGACGAGCAGTGCAACCAGGGGCCGACGATCAGCTGGGTCTACCGGTCCACCAACCCGCTGCTCGACGGCCTCCAGCCCTACGACCCCGAGAACCCGCCTCGCGACATCGCCACCACGACCACCGACGAGGGCGTCACGGTGCCGTTCGTCGTACGTGTGGAGACCGGCTACCAGAACCGCGACCAGTACCGGATCGCCCTGCTCTGGCAGCCGGGCAAGCCGTGGCAGCGCTGGCGCCCGCAGCAGCAGTGGAACAACAAGCTGTTCATCCCCCACGGCGGCAGCTGCGGGGTGGACCACGAGACCGGGACCGCGCCGACCGCCGACTACGCCGGCACCTTCGACCTCGGCATCCCGGTCGTCGCGGACGCCCTCGGTGACAGCCCGACCGTCGCCCTCGGCCGCGGCTTCGCGATGCTCTCCACCGCGCTGGCCAACACCGGCCACAACTGCAACGTGACGAGCGCGGCCGAGTCGCTGATGATGGCCAAGGAGCATCTCGTCGAGACGTACGGCGACCTGCGCTACACGATCGGCAGCGGCTGCTCCGGCGGCTCGATCGCCCAGCAGACGATCGCGAACGCCTACCCCGGGATCTACCAGGGCCTGGTCGTGACCTGTTCCTACCCCGACTCGCTCTCGCCGGGCCTGCAGTTCTCCGACTACCACCTGCTCCGCAAATACTTCGAGAGCTCCGAGCGCCTCACCGACGGCAAGTTCTGGAACCCGCTGCAGTGGGCGGCGGTCGAGGGCCACCTGCTGCCGCTCAACGCGGTCACCGCCGACGAGGGCCTGTTCAAGCAGGCGGTCATGCCGACGCACCCCTGCGCCGGCGTCAGCGACCAGGAGCGCTACGACGCGAAGACCAACCCCGGCGGCGTACGCTGCTCGATCATCGACGGCGCGATCAACGTCTTCGGCCCGCGGCCGGAGAGCGTGTGGACGTCCCAGGAGAAGCAGATCGGGCGCGGCTTCGCGGGCTCGCCGCTGGACAACACCGGCGTGCAGTACGGCCTCGAGGCGCTGCGCTCCGGGGCGATCACCCCGGAGCAGTTCGTCGACGTCAACGAGAAGATCGGCGGGCTCGACATCGACGTGCAGCCGCGGGCACAACGCTCGGTCGCGGACCCGACGGCGCTCACCAACGCCTACCGCAGCGGGATGGTCAACACCGCCAGCAACCTGTCCGACGTGGCGATCATCGACCATCGCGGACCGGACCCGGGCGTCGCGCACGACGCGCGTTGGGCCTGGGCGATGCGCGACCGGCTGACCCGGGAGCAGGGGCACGCCGACAACCAGGTGATCTGGTACGGCGTGACACCTCTCATCGGCGACCCGAGCTACTCCAAGGAGGCGCTGCTCGCGATGGACCGCTGGCTGGCCTCGGTGGAGGCGGACGAGCGCGACGTGCCGCTGGCGGACAAGGTGGTCCAGGACCGCCCCGGCGACCTGCACGACCGGTGCACCCAGACCCAGGGCATCTCCAGCGAGGACGGCCTGTTCCTGCCGGTCGCGGACCCGCTCGTCGACGACCTGACGGGTGGCGCGCTCGACGGCCTGAACGGCGCCCTCAACCCGGTCCTGGACCCTGCGCTCAACCTCGTCGTCGACCCGGTCTCGGACGTGGTGTGCGGGCTCGGACCGGTCAGCGACCTGGTCAAGACCGACTTCGCGACGCCGCGGATCGTGGCCGGCGACAACAACTACTCCGACAACGCCAAGTGCCAGCTCAAGCCGCTGCGTCGCACCGACGACTACGGCGCCTTCGGCCTCAGCGATGCGCAGTGGGCCCGGTTGGAGGCGGCGTTCCCTGAAGGGGTGTGCGACTACAGCAAGCCGGGTGTGGGATTCACGAAGACCGAGCCGTGGCTGACCTATCAGCGGGCCGACGGCTCGGTCGTCTACGGCGGTACGCCGATGGGCGAGGCACCGCGGTCGGTGCCGTTCGATAATTGACCGGCACCTCTCGCTGGGCTGGCGCTAGGGTCTCGCCATGCCTTCCCCCGACCCGACCTTCGTCCTCGTCCACGGTGCCTTCGCCAACTCGTTCTCGTTCGCACCGCTGCAGGCCGAGCTGGCGCTGCGCGGGTTCCGCTCGCTCGCGGTCGACCTCCCCGGCCACGGCTTCGAGGCGACGTTCCCGGCGGCCTACCAGGCGCCCCAGGACCTCGCCGAGCTCGCTTCGGCCCCGGGCGGGATCAAGGGCGTGACCCTCGCCGACAACGTGGCTCGTCTCGTCTCGGCGCTGACCCGTGCCAAGGAGCACGGCCCGGTCATCGTCGTCGCGCACAGCCGCGGCGGGATCACCCTGACCGCGACCGCCAACGCCCGCCCGGACCTGATCGACTCGATGGTCTACGTCTCGGCCTGGGCCCCGGTGGAGCTGGATGCGGTTGCGCACAACGCCGAGCCGGAGATGGCCTCCTTCGACGCCTCCGTGCTGATCGGCGCGGCCGCCGCGAACCCCGCCGACGTCGGCCTGCTGCGCTGCAACTTCCGCACCGCCTCCCCCGAGGTCCTCGCCGGTCTCAAGCACGCCTTCATGGCCGACGGCACCGAAGACGAGTTCCGTACGTTCCTCAACACCTTCCAGCCCGACGAGAACCTCGACGCCGGCGGCCCCGAGGACCGCGCCCAGGCATCGACGTGGGGAACGGTGCCCCGTGCCTTCGTACGCCTCAGCGAGGACGTCAGCATGCCGACGGCGATGCAGGACCGGCTGATCCGCGAGGGCGACGCCCTCACCCCGGACAACCCGTACGCCGTCCACACTCTGAAGTCGAGCCACCTCGGCTGGCTCGTCCACCCCGCCCCGGCCGCCGACCTCCTCGCGGAGATCGCGGCCGGCTGACGAGGCCGCTCACACGGGACTCACCACGGCACCGGTCCGTTGACGTCGACGAACGTCCCTGACGGGGCGTCGTCGGGGAGGGTCGCCGCGCGAACGACCACCTCGGCGGCCTGGTCCGCCGTCGTGGGTGCGTTGTCCCGACTGATCGGGGTCAGGTCGGTCTGCACGAATCCGGGGCACACCGAGGTCACCTTGATGGGGGTCTCGGCGAGCGCCTTCGCCAGCGCGATGGTCACGTTGTTCAGCGCGGCCTTGGACGACTGGTAGGCGGGCACGACCGTGCCGTAGTAGGGAGATTCCGGGTTGGTCTGATCGGCCAGTGACCCCATCGTGCTCGTCACGTTCACGATCCGCCCGTCCTCGCTCTTGCGGATCAGCGGCAGGAACGCCTCCAGGACAGCGACCGCGCCGATCAGGTTGGTCTCGAAGGTGGTGCGGAACATCTCGAGGTCGACGACCTCGGCTGGGTCCGGGTTGGCGACCTCCGGAAGGATCCCGGCGTTGTTGACCAGCACGTCGAGGTGCCCGTACGTCGCGGCGACATGGTCAGCAGCGCGCTGCACGCTGTCGCGGTCGGTGACGTCCAGCTGGAGTGGCGAGACCGAGTGACCGTCGCGGTTGAGCCGTTCGACTTCGGCCTCGAGAGTCTCGGGACGGCGGGCGGTCAGGATGACGTGGCTGCCGCTCTGGGCCAGCTGGCGTGCCGTGGCCTCGCCGATACCGCGGCTGGCTCCGGTGACAAGGGCGACTTTCATGTGCTTCCCATCGTTCGAATTGGTTGCTTCATTAACCATTCAACCGCTGTCGGCCCGCCACTTCTGGCGGCAATCAGACGTCGCAGGAGCCCGACTAAAGCGTTTCCGCCCTTGATGTCACCCCTGGTTCACTGTCCCGGTGGCATCCTCCCCCGGCTCCCTCTGGCACACCCTGATCCACCTCCGTGGCAACCCACGCGCATGCGTGTGGACCGAGCCGATGTGGGGCCTGTCGATGGCGCTGGTGCTGCCGTACCTCTCCGTCTTCATGCTCACGCTCGGACTGCATGACGCACAGATCGGCCTGCTCGCGACCGCCGGGATGATCTCCCAGGTGTTCTTCGGGCTCGCCGGCGGCATCATCACCGACCGGATGGGACGTCGGCTGACGAACGCGGTCTTCGACGTGATCGCCTTCGTGATCCCGTGTCTGATCTGGGCGTTCGCTCAGGACTTCTGGGCTTTCCTGGCCGCGTCGCTGCTCAACGGCGCACTGCAGGTCACCGCGAACGCCTGGGACTGCCTGATGGTGGAGGACGCGGAGCGCGACCAGATCACCGGCATCTACTCACTCGTGCGGGTCGCGGCCGACTGCTCGGCGCTCTTCGCACCGATCGCCGCCTTCATGGTCGCGCAGTTCGGCATGGAGCCCGCGGTGCGGGTGCTCTTCATCAACGCCGCGGTCGTGATGCTGGCCAAGATCATCCTGTTGTACGCCGCCTCCCACGAGACCCGACAGGGCCGGATCCGGATGGAGCAGACCCGGCACGAGAGCCTCTGGCGACTCTTCACCGGCTACCGCGAGGCCGCGAGGCTGCTGGGCCGCTCGCGCGGCTCGCTGCTGGCGCTGGCCATCGCCGCCCTCGTCGCGGCTGTCACCCTTGTCAACGCCACCTTCTGGCAGGTCGTGGTCAACCAACACCTGCACGTGCCCGACTCGCTGCTGCCGTTCTTCCCGATGGTGCGTTCGCTGTTGTCGGTGCTCTTCCTCTTCACCCTCATCCGCCGGCTGACCTCGGGGCACGACCTCAAGCAGGCGACCTTGTGGGGCTTCGGCATCTATCTGGCCGGCCAGCTCGTGCTCGTCGCGATCCCCGCCGCCGAAGGTGACGCCGGCGTCGTGACGTACGCGCTTCTCGGGGTGTGCCTCCTCCTCGACAGCTTCGGCGCCGGGATGCTGTTCATGCTCTCGGAGTCGCTCGTCGCCTTCCACGTCGACGAGGCCGAGCGGTCACGAGTGATGGCGCTGCAGCGCACCGCGGTGATGCTCGCTGCCGCCCCGTTCGGCTTGATCTCCGGGTGGCTCTCCGGGATCGACCGCACCTATCCGTTCTGGATGACCGCCGCGTTGCTCGCGATCGGCTTGGTCACCACCGTCGTCTGGTGGACCGGGCCTCACGCCGAGCAGCCGGTCGAGGTCGTGTCGGCGGATCGGGCCTGACCATGGACGCGCCCAGGCGAAACTGGCGTGCGGTCCTGGACGCCCTCGCTACCGAGTGGGGGGACTCCAGCAGCACGGGCGCCCGGACCGCACTCGGAAGTGATAGCACGCATCCTGCGTCGAGCGTCGCCAAACCTCGACATCTGGTAACCGGTGTTCAGGTCAAGGTGAAGGTGCTGGAGCGCCGTCCCGCGGTGCCACCGACGGTGAGCGCACCGCGGTCGTGCTGGAGGTAGTCGCCGCGGTCCGTGGCCACCTGCAGCGAGATGCCGCCCTTGACCGGGATCCGGCGGAAGCTGGCCTCAGCTGCGTACGCCGGGCCGGGCTCGACCGGGTCGATCCGGACCGTGCCGCCGGCGACCCGGACATACCGGTCGGGGAAGTTGACCGACTGCAGCGACTCCGAGCCGTCGCCGGCCAGCCCGGGGACGAAGCGGAACTGGCTGTCGGCGAGCTCTTTCGGGGCATGGTCCACCCGCACGGCGTACTCGTAGTGGCGTACGAACGAGCCCGGCGCATCCAGCGGGGTGAGCCGCACGATCGGTCCGCCCTTCCCGACCGGGACCCCGAACATGGGTGTGCCGTCCGTGTGCCACACCACCTTCTGCACGCGAGCGTGCCGGTTCGGGTCGTAGAGGGGGTCGCCGGTGATGTCGCGGTAGTCCCGGGCGTGGTAGACGAGAACGTCGGTCACGCCGTCCTCGGCGACCGTGAACGAGTTGTGGCCCGGGCCGTACTGCCCGGTCTGCACGTTCGTCGTGAACACCGGGTCGGGGCTCTTGACCCACGACGCCGGGTCGAGCAGGTCGGCGTCCGCCGATGCGGTGAGCAGGCCCATGCAGTAGCGCGAGTCGGTGGCACTTGCCGAGAACGTCATGAAGACCCGGCCGTTGCGGACCAGCACGGCAGGCCCCTCGTTGACCTTGAAGCCCTGCACCTCCCAGCTACGGGTGGGGGTCGCGATCCGAGCCGGGAAGGTGCTGATCGCGAACGGGGAGCTCATCTCGGCGATGTAGAGGCTGGTGTTCACCGCGATCTCGGGCTCGCTCTGCGCCCAGACCAGGTAGCGGCGGCCGGCATGCTCGAAGGTCGTGGCGTCGAGGGCGAAGCTCAGCCACGGCGTGATGATCTGCTGCGGTGCGCCCCAGCCCGCGGGGTCGCGCGGGTCGGCGAGCGTCGACTCCATGACGTACATCCGGATCCGGAAGACGTCGTCGGAGTCGCCGGCGGCGAAGTAGACGTACCAGCGGCCGTCGATGCGGTGCAGCTCCGGTGCCCAGATGTGGCCGCCCATCTTCCCGCTGTCGGGGCGGCGCCAGATCACCGACTCCGCCGCGGTGGCGAGGCCGGCGAGCGAGGCCGACCCGCGGATCACCAGACGGTCGTACTCGGGGACGGAGCCGGTCAGGTAGTACATCCCGTCGACGGGTCTGGTGATGAACGGGTCGGCCCGACGCTCGACGAGCGGGTTGAGGGTCGGCACTCCCCAGATCTCGGCGTCGCTGGGCATCGGCGTGGAGGGCGCCGCAGCGGCGGGCGCGACCTGCCCGGCGAGGGCAGCCGCCGCTCCGAGGCCGACCCCGGCCTGCAGAAGGTGTCGCCTGCTGAGGCCGGCCCGGAGGCTGAGGTGGTTCAGGTGATCGGACATGGATGCTCCCCTACCGGGTCTGGATGCGGATGAAGGACACGGAGTACGGCGCGAACGTGCGCGTGAAGGTGCTGTCGACACCGCGGATGGTGCTGGTGACCGGCTTGATCGGCTGCGCCGTACGGGTGTTCTGCTCCTCCGGGTCGCCGCTGATGACGGTCATCTGCGCCCTGGAGGCGACCTTGACGCCGAGGTCGATGCGGGTGACCGCCGGCTCGGCCTGGGCGTTGACGACCTTGACGAGCAGGTCGCCGGTCGCCTCGTCCCGGGTGACCACCTGCGCGAACGGCTCGGTGACCTGGTCGTCGTCGAACTCCTGGAAGAGCTGGCCGTCGAGGAAGAGCCGGACGTGGGTGCCGCGGACCTCGATCCGTACGTCGTAGGTACGCCCGGTCTCCACCGAGTGACCCTCGCGGGCGACCAGGGTCTCCTTGCCGCCGTTGGTGGCCTTCTCGACGACGGTGCGGGTGTTGTTCCAGCCGCCGATGTTCCACCAGTAGAAGTTGCCGGAGTCCTTCACCCCGAACGCGACCAGGAAGCCCTCGGCGCCGGACAGCTTCTTGGCCTTGAGGTTGATGTCGTAGTCGCTCGCGGTGATGTCCGCAGCCCCGACCAGGGTGTCCTGGGCAGCGC
Source organism: Nocardioides sp. YIM B13467 (assembly GCF_042788075.1). Taxonomy (NCBI): domain Bacteria; kingdom Bacillati; phylum Actinomycetota; class Actinomycetes; order Propionibacteriales; family Nocardioidaceae; genus Nocardioides; species Nocardioides sp. YIM B13467. Next base: position 35,212 of record NZ_JBHZPJ010000019.1, on the reverse strand, counting down.
CGTCCGTCTGGGTGTAGGCGCCGTCGACGACCGACCAGCTCCCCCGGTTTGCCAGAGGGCTCCAGCCCTCGGCGTCCCCGTCCTGGAAGTCGTCGGCGAACAGGGAGGTCCCGTCGGGTGCGGTGACCGACACGTCGTCGTACGCCGCGGAGGTGGCCCAGGTGGAGAGGCCGACGCCGCCGGTGATGGGCTTCGGCTCGATCACCTTGCCGGTCGCCTCGCTGGGCACGACCCGGTCACCGACGTTGTTCATGAACAGCTTCTGGACCTCGTAGTTGGCGGAGCTCCAGGACTGGTCGTTGTCGAACCAGATCATGTCCGGGCGCCACTGCACGTGGTCGATGTTGGCCAGCAGCGGGGCGTACGACGCAAGCCGCACGACGTCGGCGTTGCGCTCGAGCCCGGTCATGTACGCCGCCTCGGACAGCGCGTTGAAGAGCTTGTTGTCCTGGGAGGCGTACTCGCCGAGGAAGACCTTCGGCCCGTTGCGGTCGTAGCTGTCGTAGCGGTCGTTGTTCTGCAGGAACCAGGTCGGGGAGTTGTAGTAGTGCTCATCGACCATGTCGACGCCGGCGGCCCGGTTCTGTGCCCAGTGCTGGTCGAAGAGCGCACCCTGGTCGTCGGGGCCGGAGTTGCTGATGATCGTGATCTCCGGATAGCGCGCCTCGATGGCCGCGCGGAACCTCTCGAACCGCTCGAAGAACTCCGCCGGCAGGTTCTCCTCGTTGCCGACGCCGAGATGAGTGAGCCCGAACGGCTCTGGGTGTCCCATCTCCGCGCGCAGGGCGCCCCACTCGGAGTCGACCGGGCCGTTGGCGAACTCGATGAGGTCGAGGGTGTCCTGGATGTAGCGCTGCAGCAGGGCCTCGTCGTCGGTGACCCGGTTCTGGCCGCAGCCGGTGACCAACGCCGGCACGACCGGCAGCGGCATCGCCCCGACGTCCTCGGCGAACTGGAAGTACTCGTAGTAGCCCAGTCCGTAGGACTGGTTGTAGCCCCAGAAGTTCGCGTTCGTCGCGCGCTCCTCGACCGGGCCCACGGTGTCCTTCCACTGGTAGGACCGAGCGCGCTGCCAGCCGGAGGCGGCGTCGTAGCCGGCCATGCTGCCGGTGTTGACGAGACAGCCGCCCGGGAAGCGGACGAACTCCGGCTCGAGCGCCGCGATCTTCTCGGCGAGGTCCTTGCGAAGTCCGTTCTCGCGGCCCATGAAGGTGTCCTCGGGCATCAGCGAGACCATGTCGAGGCGGAGGGTGCCGACACCCTCCCCCTGCAACCACAGGCGTGCGGAGTCTGTCTTGGCGCTCGCGGTGAAGGTCCCGGCGTACTTCTTCCAGGTGTCCCCGTTCACCTGGAGCCGGACCGGATCGGCGTACGACGTGGTGCCGGACTCGTCGCGCAGCGACACGGTCAGGGGCATACCGCCGGCGGTGTCCGAGCGTGCCCAGACCGAGAAGTCGTAGCTCTTGCCGCCCTCGAGCGCGACGCCGTTGTTCCAGCCGCCGTTGGAGACGCCGTACGTTCCTCCGGCGGTGTTGGCCAGGGATAGCTGCAGATAGGTGCGGTTGCGCTCGTTGAGCCGGGAGCCGTCGTTGACCGGGGTCGCGGTGCCGTTGCCTCCGCCTTCTCCTCGCGGGGTCCAGGCGGTCAGCCCGGTGTAGGAGCGGTTGTCGGTCGGCAGGAACTCGAAGGAGCGGTTCTGCACGAGCTCGGCGTAGAGACCGCCGTCGGCCGCGTAGTTGATGTCCTCGAAGAAGACGCCGTACATCGTGTCGCTGATCTCGGGTCCGGACTGACCGGCGCGGGCCGTGATCGTGTAGTCGGGTTCGGGTGCAGCGGCTCGCCGGTCTGCGCCGAGGCTGGGCGCGGCGTAGGCCAGGGGCAGTGCGAGGACGGTGGCGGCGGACAGGACGGTCAGCAGACGGATTCTGTGCACGATGTCTCCTCAGAACACTCGGTAGGCGGTGCGGATGCGGTCCAGCTCGGCCTTCGTCACCGGCAGAACGGTCCCGTGGCGGGGGCGGCTGGGAAGCTGGTAGTCGCTGGAGATCCGGAAGAAGCCCGAGTCCAGGTCGGTGGTCTCGAACGGCACGTACCCGCGTCCGCCGAACTCGTCGATGAACAGGTACCACTTGTCCTCGGTGTTGGACTTGAAGATCGTCGGCCCCTCGCCGCGGTCGATGCCCGGGTTGTCGGCCGTCGCTTTGCCGATGCACTCCGCGACGAAGCTCCAGTCCAGGTCGAGCAGCGAGGTGGCCTTCTCCTCGACGATGAACTTGCTGCAGGGCGTGGTGGAGGTGTTGTTCCGCTCGTCCTTGGTGAACCGGTAGTAGGTCCCCTCGTGCTCGACGACGGTGGAGTCGATCACCGAGTAGCCCGGGTCGATCCACACCTGGGGCTCGCTGAAGGTCCGGAAGTCCCTGGTGGTGACGTAGACCATCCGGTTGTGGGTGTTGCCGGCGTGCTCGGGGTCGTCCTCGTCGTAGAGCTTGGAGGCCCAGAAGACGACGTACGCACCGATCCCCTCGTCGTAGTAGGCCTCAGGCGCCCACGTGTTCCCGGCCTGCGGCGAGGACACGCGTACGTGTCGCTGCTCGGACCAGTTCACGAGGTCCGTGGACTCCCAGATCTCGATGTAGCGGCTCCCGCTGCGCTGTGCCGCGTCCCAGTCCCCGTTGCCGTAGATCTTGAGGTCGGTGGCGATCAGGTAGAACTTGTCGCCCTCCGGGGAGCGGATGATGAACGGGTCGCGTACGCCCTTGTCGCCGTGCTGCGACCGCAGCACCGGCTGGCCGCCGTTGAGCTCGTCCCAGTGGAGCGGGTCGTTTCCCCTGCTGGCGGCGAGGTAGACCTGCTCGCCGTCGGCCGTCCCCTCACCGGTGAAGTAGGCGAAGGTGTAGCCCTCGAGCGGCTCCTGCTTCGGCAGCGGCAGGACCGTCAGCCGGAACTGCCGCTTCTCCTTGACCTTGCCGAGGCTCACGGTGGCGTTGAGTGCCAGGCGGACGGACTTCTCGCCGTACGCCGGCCGGTCGACCTCGCCGGTCGGGGTCACGACGGCAGGCTCGCTGGACGTCCAGCTGACTGTCGTGTCGTGCAGGCCCTGGGTCGGCAGGGTGATGTTGCCGCGGATCTGGTCGGCGTCCCAGACCTTGAGCGCGGCTGTGGCACGGGTGACCTTCTCCTCGTCGCTGATGTCGGCCGGCACGTTGACGGTGAACTCCTCGGCCTGGCTGGCGGAGCCGTGGGCTGCGGTGGCGGTGAGCGTCACGGCGGCATCGGGGCTGCCATAGGGCGGCCGGGTGACGTCGCCGGTCGCGGAGACGACGGCAGGGTTGGAGGAGGCCCAGGTGAAGGCAGAGCCGTTCGGGCCGCTGCTCGGGAGCGAGAGGTCACTGACGACGCGGGACGTGTCGCCCAGGTCGAGCCAGGCGAGGTCGCGCTCGACGCGCTGCTCGTCGGTGACGTGACCCAGCTCGTGGACCTCTGCCGCCGTCAGCGCGCGGTCGTACATCCGGAAGTCGCGCAGCTGGCCCTTCAGATGGCGGTCGCCGCTGTAGACGGATCGGCCGAGATAGTTCGCGGTCGTGACCCCGTTGCCGATCTGAGCGGGCGTGATGGTCACACCGGTGCGACGGGCGACCTCGATACCGTCCTCGTAGAGGACCGCGGTGCCGTCGGCGAGCGTATAGCTGATGGTCTTCCAGGTGTCGCGGACCAGGTTGCGGCCTGCCGTGACCGTCTGCTCGGTGCTCCAGTTGCCGGTGGCGATCGACGTCCGGTAGGCGTTGCCGGTCGTGAACAGATAGCCGTTGCCCGAGCCGTTGGAGCCGGTGTTGCCGAGTCCCCAGATGAAGTAGGGCGTGGCCTGGTCCGCTGCGATCTTCACCTCGAGCGAGACGGTGATCGACGTCAGGCCGGCCATCACGTCGTTCGGCAGCCTGACGTGCCCGCTGGTGCCACCGAGGGACAGCCCCTCGCCACCGAGCCAGGTCGCGTCACCGGCCAGAGTGCCGTTGCGACCGGCACCGGACTCGTCGACGACCGTGGTGCCGGTCGTCTGGTCGAGGGGGTAGTGGACGACGAGCCCAACGTCGCTCGCGCCTTGCGCCGGCGCGGTGGTCACCAGGCCGGTCAGAATCAGGGGCAACGACGCAAGCGCCGCCAGGGTGCGCCCGAGATGCTTCCGGCGCTGGTTGTGGGGGGTCATGTTCGACTGGTCCATCTGCGCTCCAGGGTCAGCTTTGGACAAACGCCGGTTCACTCATGTGTGACTGCGGTCACATGAATGTGAGCGCTAACATAACCAGGGGTCCGAGGCTGTCGTCAAGGGCCGCCAGACAAGTCCCGTGAGCGATCCCGCCGGCTGCTCACCGACGGGCGCGGTGGACGAAACGAAGGAACCCCAGCCGTTCCTGCCCTGTTCAGGCTGGTCAGACGAGCGTCTTGATCACGGCGGTTACCAACCGAGCAGCAGCGAAAGGGCGCCAAAATTGATGGTGCCTAGGTACAGGGCGACAACGAGTACGGCAATCATCCAGAGAGCCAAATCGACTGGCCAGAATCCGGTCATCGTCGGCCCCCAGGGCCTACGGCAGGTCCCCGCTTCAGGCGTTCACCCCACACCACGTACCCGATGAACTCGGAGCCGTTCAACAGCGATGTATGGCATCAGCGCAAGGAAGGGCACTCCCGTCCGACTGCGAAGGCGAGGTCGACTAACCTAGTGCGGCAATATGACCCGACCACGCGGGACACCCGTCAAGGAGTCATGCGCCGGCATTCGTCTACAAGGTCGCGGCGACGGTCTCAGCGTGCGATATCCTGGACCATCACGGCAACACCCGGCCACAGAGTGTGGAGGGTTCCGCATCCGTCCTCCTCCACCTGTACGGCACCGTCCTCACCTCGACGGTTCCGACAGATCAACAGCTCAGCTCCTGCTGATGACACCGCGAACGGGATCGGCGGGATCGAGTCCCAACGATGCTCATCGAAGGTCGGGTCGAGCTCCACGGGCCCTCGTTTCGCACGTTCAGCCCGCTCCGCGGGAGACACCGGGCGGCCCATCTGTGGTGGCGTACCGAGCCGTTCGATCCCGGCGAGGATTTCCTCGCTGGTGAACGGGCGATAGCCACCTGGAAGAATCCGGTACGCCGCCGGCCCGGTCGCACCGTCACAAAGCCTCATCAGGTCAGCGAGCTGGGACGGGACTCGTCGCCACCCATCACGCAGGGAGCCCAGCGCATCGCCCGGTGCGGGAGGTCGCAGTGTGGCGTACGCCTCGGGGTCCGCTCGCCGCAGCCGCTCCATGGCCTGCCGCCATGACAAGTCGGACCAGTATGTCGCACCCTCATCGGCAGAGTCCCACCACATCGCGCCGTCCCCGCCGAGCACCGGCACGTAGTCAGAGCCGCCGAGCCCACCGCTCACCGGGCTTCCCGTCTCCAGTCCGTCCGCGACCTCCTCGAGCATGGCAAGAAGACTCGGCCACACCTTCTTCCCGACATACCCGAACTCGTACTCGACGACCTTCACTGCACCTCGATCGTCTCCGTCACCGTGCTCGATCACCAGCGTCGCGCCACAGCCATCGACAGCGAACTCGATCCACTCGAGCTCATCCGGGATGTCACCGACCCAGTCTCGGACACCGTCGAGGAGCTCGAACCGACGAACCTTCGAGGCCGGCATCAGGTTGACGCTCGGCGCCAACAGGACCCCGGCGTTGAGTTCACCATCCACGACGGTGAGCAATGTCGCGAGCTGCGGGTCCAGATCGAACCTCGCCACTAGGTCCTTAATCACCTCGGCAGGAGCCGGCGGTCGGGCCATGCCCAGTTCGTACGGTGCCCACTCCTCCAACCACGCCCTGATGCGCTCCCAGGCAGCAGCGACCTCGGGAACGAACGGCACTTGCACGGAGGACTCAGAAGGCATGCCGCGCATCATTGCAGGCACCACCGACATCAACGTTGTGCCGCCAAGACACCTCAGAGCCGATCACGCTGACCCGAGGAGCACGGCCGCCGGGACATCCTGGTCTCCTCAGTCGACTGCCTGGAAGGAAAGGGCACACGTCCTCGCCCCGCTCGAAGACTGAGGCTGGAGCAGCGTTCCGAGTCCTCGCACGGCCCGTCCGGGCCAGTTCGGGTCACCGGGAACCACGAAGGCCTGCGTCCCGAGTTGCGGGCCAAACACTGCGCTTCGCCACACTCGGACCGAGATCGCAAATGGCCCCCGCCAGCGTTATCGCTGGTCAGAAGGCACTTTGCTGAGCCGCCTGTCGGAATCGAACCGACGACCTTCTCATTACGAGAGCATTCCTGGCGGTGGCCACGGCCTTCTACGCGCTCCTGGCCTCGTTGCATCCGTTGCGTTCCTCCGAACCTATTTCAGGGCCGGGGGCCACCGGGGGCCACGATTCTGGAGCACATGCCAAGTCCGTATCGCGGGGGCGGAGCGTCACCCATTCCCGCACCTGGCCCCCTCGGCGGGGGTCTGGGGGCTTGCCCCCACGCTGCCCAACACCAGCGAGCATAGAAGCACCGCGGGGAGTGTCCCGGCCGGCAGCCGCGCCCACCTCCCCCTCGTCATCAGCCGACTCCCTGGATCCGTGATCGCCTGGACATCGCCGGCATCACTGGTCAGGCTCGGGCTCTGCGTCGTGAGCGCTAGCCATAGCTCGGTCCGCTCGGCTTTGCACAGAGACGATAATCGGGCCGTGAGTATTGAAGGCGAACCTCCCAAGGGCTATGTGGAGCCGAGTGCGGCGTGGTGTGTTGAGTACGTCGATCCCCGGCAGCCGGGCGAGGGCGCATTTCAGGTGGGTGCGTTCACGACCGAGGTCGAGGCAAGGAAGCTTCTGGATCGCCTCCAGGCCGAGGGCTTCTTCGCCGAGCTGCGCCTGAACCTGATCGCGGTTCACGCTCGGATCGAGGACTGGGAGTGGGATCGCTGAGGTGAGGCGGACGCCGTCAAGCATGGCGGTCGCGTCAACGTTGGAGAGTGAGCGCTTGGTCTACGGACTGGGCGCTCTTCTCGTTTTCGGCCCGGTGCCGTCGGGACGGGGGTGCGCGGGAGGGACCGGCCGCCAGGCCGCATGCCCGGGAGCGCGGGGGTCCCTGGCCCGCCGGCGGCGGGCCCTGCGCGCGGAGCGCGCCTTGAGTCAGTAGAGAAAGTTCTCACGCCGCACGCATCGACCCGATGCGCATGACCCCATCATTCGGTGGACTCGGTGGGCGGCGGAGGCCGCAGCACGACACAGGCGTTGTTCTCTCCATAGTCACGCTTGCCCGGCACGTCGACCTCGTTCAGTTTGGCCGACACCTGGATGGGCTCGCCTTCGCAGAACCGCGCTTCGTCTCCAACTGCAGCCGTGACGACGTAGGAGACATACTCCTGGTCAGAAGGGAGTGGGACGTTGAACGTTGCTGTCGCAACGCCTTCAGCATTAGGGCCCGTATGGGCAGACGAGAGTTTGGTGCGAACCACATCGTCTCCTGTCGGGTATGCGTAGATGTACACCAGCAGGCTCCCGCTCGCTTTGAGGCCGCTTGCGCTTGCTGTGCCTTCAAGCGTCCACTGGCCGTCTTCAGCCTTCGTCAGGCCTGCCGAGAGGTTGGGGCGATCGGTGTTCTTAGCGGTGTCCACCGCCATGTACATGCCACCGCCGAGTGAAAGGACGAAGAGTAGGACTCCCGCTACGAGGAGACCCCTCGTTAGCCCTGCCTTCCAACCTTTGGTTAGCTGCGCCAACAGCGCGCATAGGACTGCAAGGAGCATGACAAGCAGAACAACTACGGCGAGGGTCGAGCTGTTCCTGAACATTCGTGCGATACCACCCGTTAAACCTCCGACCGCAGTGAGCGCTGTCGTTAGCACGACGAGGCCAGCGGGGAGGAACGTGATGAGCTTCAACTCGTCATCGTTGAGATCGTCCATCTCAGGCATCTCTAGGCGCGTGACGGAAGTTGGGCCGCTAGGCCCAAGCGCCACTGTGGGACGGAGTCGTGTATTCGGCTTGCGCGACGCCTTCGCGCCGGCCTCTCCGCCATTTGCAGTCACTTGAGGGCGCCGAGTCCGCAGGCGTCTTGTCCTCTCGCCCCAGGCCCGACGTGTTCACGGTCTGCCGAGATGGCCCCGCGGGGTCGACTCAGAAGCGATTTACATTCCACCTGACGGTAACGCACCTGAGTTATTCCTTGTAGGGAGGTTCGGCGCTCCCTCCCGGAAATACTCAGCATTGGGGGCGTCGCGCGGCCGCGGCGCCGTGAACGATCCGGGCTAGGACGGAGTACCGAGGATTAGGGACTCGCGGACGGTCGTTTCCGCCCGGGCCACGGGTTCGAACTGCAAAAATCGCCGCGTGGGGTCGATGGAGGATCAGCGGTCTAAGGCCGCCACGGTGCACGAACTCAATGGCGTCCTGCGCGGACTGGTGCTGCTCACAGGCCTTTGCGGTCTGGCCGCCGGGGGTATGGCTGTATTTACGTCGAACAATCAGGCGGGAACAGTCGGGCTGTTGGTCGTTGGGGCGGTGGCGATGCTTCTCGCGATCGTCGGCAGAGTGCCACTTCGGTGGGTGATCGGCGGCAACGAGTTCGACATGACGAAGGAGGCCGAGGCCGCTGAGGTCATGACAGAAGTGGTCGCAAGCGAACTAAGTCCGACCGCAACCAGGGCCGTCGCGGATCGGCTCATGCAATCGGACACCACTCGCGGAACCTCTGCGACGTACGCCATGCTGAACTGGGTCGCCTTCGAGACGAACGCGATAGGACGGGTCACCGGGGCTGTCACGTCGAGGCCTCGTTGGACCTTTACCGTGGCAAGTGACCAGGAAGGTGACCATGAGGGCCTAGATGGAACTGTGCGGGATCCCAATGGCAGATACGTGGGAGTGGAATTCAAGCTTGCCCGGAACCAGTCCGACTTCGCCAGATGGTTCAATCGACTTCAACCCGCGTCGCTCGCTAGACCAATCGTCCTTGTAGTTTCGAGTCTCTCGTCGCTGAGTATGGCGTCTAGAGATTACCTAGAGCACCAATCCCAACTGGGGATGGTCGAGGTTGTTGGGCTTGAGGATCCTGACTTCGAACGTCGATTCCTTGCAGCTTGCGACAAGCTCCTCGACAACGCGTCGTAGCAAGGTCAGCGCTGACAACCCGACACACCCAACGGAAGGGGTCATTCCATACATTGATATCGCTCTTCGCGACGCATCTCATTGGCACGCAGCCAGTCCACCAGTTCTCGGGATTGGCGTAAGCAAGTTCTCACGCGTTGTGGATCTGGAGAGCGAGGTCTCGCACCGCTGACGCCTTGTAGACGATTCCGAGGCCGATCAACTCCCGAGCGAATGGCAGCTGAGCAGCGGCCGTGTGCAACGGCACGTCGCGATGGTAGACCGCCGCAACCACGCCAAGAAAACGACCTTCGTCGTGGGCCCAAGCATGATGTTGCCATACTTGTCGGGCGTTGATGCTGGGACGATGAGGAACACAGGGCTACCGCTGGATCCCGGGAAGACAGACGCGTCCACCAGGAAGACCGGCTTGTTCCCGTAGTCAATCCTCAGAGCGGTTGCGCTGTGTCCTCGGCGAACGATGGGCAGAAGTGAGCCCGCGTCGTACAGGCCATCTGGATAGCCGACGAACGTGATGGGCTCGATCGGCTCAAAGCGACTGAGAAGTTCGTCAGTGGCGCAGTGGTCAGCGCCCACGGCCTTGAAAGAGACTCGGCGGCCAGCGTCCCAAAGCTGCTGGAGTCTGCCACCGATCGGCATGATCGCGATGTCGATATCTGGATCGGGATGTCCGGCGAACCTCTCCCCTGGATCCTCGACTGTGACGATCTCCTCCACTCCGAGGGCAGGGAGTCCGTCCTTCTCTGCGATGAAGTGGATGTCGGCCCTTGTGGCACCTGGCTGAACGAGGAGCGGAAGCCGCGCCCCAAGAAGGGCCGCAAGAATGGGCTTGGAACGGGCTCTGAGGAGGGTCCGGGGGCCACCGGGGGGACACAAGCGGCAGGTGAGGGCGAATGACAAACAACAAACCCGGCCTTCTCAGCCGTGTTCTGGCTGGTCGGGACCGGGTTTCTGTCGGAGCCGCCTGTCGGAATCGAACCGACGACCTTCTCATTACGAGTGAGACGCTCTGCCGACTGAGCTAAGGCGGCGTACCGTCAGCCGTTACCGCATGAAGCGGCTCTGGTTGAGCGGACCGGATGAGTGTACCGAGACTGCGCGCTCGACACTAAAACGGTGCGCCTCGACGTGCTCGTCGATGGTGATGCGGGTGGGCTTACCCTTGCCGATGAGGCGGCCCAAGCGGCGTACGCCGTGCTTCATTGTTGCTTTGCTCTTCTCTGAACGTGGGTCAACCACCGACTGCGGACGCAGGGGTGGTGATTCAATGATGACCGCCGGCGATTCATAGAGGTAGACGATCTTTCCTTGGAAAGTCATAGGATGTCTCTATGTTGTCGCTGCACCAGCTCCGCGTGTTCCTCGCGGTCTACGAGCATGGCTCGTTGACCGCGGCGGCCGACGAGCTCGGTTATGCGCAGCCGTCGATCTCGGAGCAGGTCAGGAGCCTGGAGCGTACGCTCGGCGTCCAGCTCTTCCGGCGCGTAGGGCGTGGCGTGGTGCCGACCGGTGTGGCCGACGAGCTGAGGCCGCACGCGGAGCGTACGGTCGCGGCCGCGGAGGACGCGCGCAAGGCCGTGCAGGCGGTGAAACAGTTCGAGACCGGGACGATCCGGTTCGGGATGTTCGGGATCGCGCGGCTCTACGGCGGCGCCGGGCTGGTGGCCGACGTGCTCGACCGGTATCCGGGCGTGCGCGTCGAGCTGATCGGGCAGAACTCCACCGAGGTCCAAGACGACCTGCGGCGCGGCCGGCTCGAGGCGGCGATGCTGCTCGTCGGCAGCGTCTCCGGTCCGGGGTTGAAGGTCACGCCGGTGGCTCGCGACGAGCTCGTCTACATCTCGGCCGACCCCGCTCACCTGGCCACACCGGTCACCCCGCACCGGCTCTCGCTGGCCTCGCTGGTCATGTCGGACACGAGCTGGAGCTCCGAGGACCCCACCCGGGTCACCATCCGCAACCTGCTCCACGAGACCGGGCGCAACCCACCCAGCCGGATCGAGGTCGAGGACATCGAGACCGCCGTCGAGCTGGTGGGGATGGGGTACGCCGACAGCGTCATCGCCAAGGGAGCAGCCGAACAGCTGCTCCCCCGGCTGGCACCGAAGGCCGGCTGGGTGTCACTGCGGCCCCGGACGTACGACACGTTCGCCGTCGTCCACCGCACCGACGCCACCCTCTCCCCCGCCGCCACGTTGATGATCGAGCTGGCCACCAAGCGGATCCAGGCCATCGCGGATTCGGTCCACCGGCGCTAGCAGTTCCTCCAGCAAGGTATGCAGCCGAAGGCTGACATCCCATGCGGAGTTCCGCTGGGGATGTGATCCCTGACCTGCATACCTTGACGAAGGCTCCAGATCACTCGCAGCCGTAGCCGTCGTTGTCGCGGTCGAGGCGCCACGGGTCCGAGCTGTTGTTGATCCGGACGGGCTTCTTGCCGGCCGGGATCTCACCGCAGTCGCGGTCGTTGGCCGAGGTGGCGTTGTAGACCTTCTCGCCGTTGGCGTAGGTGTAGTCCAGACCCGAGCCGGTGCTGCCGGACGAGCCTCGCTTCTTCAGGTAGAACGACGCGGACACGTCAGCCCGCCGGTTGGCGTCGCCGGCGAACTTCCAGCGGTAGTAGCGGCTGACCTTCGGCGTCACGATCACGGCGCACTTGCCGTACCTGTTCGTCACGCAGGAGGTCACGCTCATCCAGCGGCCGCTGGCCTTCTTCTGCAGGTGGATGCGCTTGCCCTTGATCGGGTTGCCGCCCGCGGTCAGCTTCCCGACGGGGCGGTAGGACCTGGTGCCGTACGTCTTGGCGGAGACCTTGACGACCTTGGTGATGACCTTGGCCGACACGGTCCCCGGGGGCGTGGTGGCGTGGGCGGGCTGGCTGATGACGGGGGCGACCGCGATCGCCAGGGCGGCGACCGCAGAGGCAGCGAATGCCTTCGTCGTCGAACGGACTCGCTGGTTCATGATCACGTACTCGTGACCCTTCTTCTCGAGTGAAAATTACGAGAAGTGATCCTCTAGGTCAGCGAGATCCGGCGGGCGGAGACGGTGAGGACCCACCCCACATGGGGTAAATCAGCACTCCAAGCCGTCGTCGGGGACCTTGCCGTCGACCAGGTAGGCGTCGACGGCGTCGTCGACGCAGCCGTTGCCCTGCATGTAGCCGGTGTGGCCGTCGCCGTCACGGGAGACGAGTACGCCGTTGTGGAGAGCCTTGGCGAGGGCCTCGGCCCACGCGTAGGGGGTGGCCGGGTCGCGGGTGGTGCCGATGACGACGATCGGGTTGGAGCCCTCGGCGTCGATCTCGGGCTCCGGCTCGGTGGCCTTGAACTTCTCCGCGGCGCAGCCGTTGAGCATCCAGGCCAGGGCGGCACCGAAGGTGGGAGCGGCCTCCTCGAAGGCGGGCACCTGCTTGCGTACCTCCTCCGGGCTGAGACCGGAGGAGTCGTCGAGGCAGTTGATCGCCCAGTTGGCCTCCATCGTGTTGTTGATGTAGCCGCCCTCGGGGTCACGGCCCGCGTAGTTGTCCGAGAGGCTCATCAGCTGGGAGCCATCCCCCTTCAGCGCCGCCTGGAGGGCGTCGGTGAGGTAGGGCCAGTAGGACTCGACGTAGAGCGGGGTGATCAGGCCGTAGAGGGCGTTGCCGGCGGTCAGCTCGCGGTCGCCGGCGGGCAGCGGCTCGGCGTCGATGTCGGCCATCAGCTTCTGGACGCGCTCCACGCCTTCGTCGACGCTGTCGCCGAGGAAGCAGCTGCCCTCGTCGACGCAGTTCTCGACGTAGGAGCGCAGCGCGACCTCGAAGCCCTTCGCCTGGGCGAGATTGGCCTCGAGGACGCTCAGCCCGGGCTCGATCGCACCGTCGAGCACGAACCGGCCGACCCGGTCGGGGTAGAGCTCGGCGTAGGTCGAGCCGAGCTGGGTGCCGTAGGAGGCACCGAAGTAGTCGAGCTGGTCCTCACCGAGCGCAGCCCGGAGTACGTCGATGTCCCGAGCCGCCTCGACGGTGCTGACGTGGGCGGAGATGCCGTCCTTCTGGGCCGCGCAGCCGTTGGCCATCTCGACGCCGGTGTCGACGTACGCCTTCTCCTCGGCCGGGGTGTCGGGGTCGGGGTCGACCGCAACGTAGGCGTCGAGGCTCTCGTCGTCGAGGCAGTCGACCGGGGTGCTCTGCCCGACACCCCGCGGGTCGAAGCCGACGATGTCGTAGGAGTCGCGGACGGTGGAGCTGAAGGACTGGTTGTTGTAGAGGGCGTACTCGATGCCGGAGCCACCAGGGCCACCCGGGTTGATCGCCAGCGAGCCGATCTTCTTCTCGTTGGCCGGGTCCTTGATGACCGAGACCTCGATGCTGCGGCCGGTCGGGTCGGAGTAGTCGAGCGGGACCTCGAGGGTCGCGCACTCGAAGGCGCCGTTGCAGTCCTTCCAGTCCAGCTTCTGGCTGTAGAAGGTCTGCAGCCCTTCGGTCGGAGCCGCAGTCGCCTCCGCGCTCGGGCTCACCTGGTCGGCGTCGGGGGTGCCCCCGTCGGCACCACAGCCTGCGGCGATCACGGTCAGAGCGGTCAGCGCGGCGGCGCCGGTCACTGCTTTGAGTTTCACTGATCTCCTCCGGGCGGCAACAGCGCCACCATCATCGCTTCCAGCACCAACTGGGGCTGCACGTTGAACTCCAGCAGCTGCTCGCGGGCTTCGAAGATCGCCCCGATCCGCTGCAGGTTGAGCTCGGGGGTCGAGGCCGCGACGAGCTGCTCGATCTCGCGCCGGTGCTCCTCGTTGACGAGGGTCACCGGAGCGCCGGCGGCCATCGCGATCGCGTCGCGGTAGACCGAGACCAGATCCATCAGCCCGCGGTCGATCACGTCGCGGTGGCGGCGGGTGGCGCGGCGCTTCTGGTCCTTCTCGAGCGCGGACAGCGCTGGGCCGTACTCACGCGGCCGGCGGCCGCGATCGACCACGCCGTAGCCGGTGTCGAGGTCGGCCTTCTCCTGAGCGTCGAGGTCGGCGGTGACCGCGTCGGCCTCCTCCTTCGAGACGGCAGCGAGCTCGCCCGCGGCCCGGAGCGCGTCGGCGAGGGTGTTCAGCCGGGCCGGGTAGGCCACCACCTGCTCGCGCCGGCGCCGGGTGTCGTCGTCGCGGGCCAGCGCCTTGGCCCGGCCGATGTGGCTCTGGCTCGCGCGCGCCGCGTAGGCCGCGCGCGCCTCGTCGACACCCAGCGTGCGCTGGAGAAAGACGGTCACGTCGGGCGCTGTCGGGGTGGTCAGAGTGACCAGCCGGCACCGGGACCGGATGGTCGGGAGTACGTCCTCGACCGTCGGCGCGCAGAGCATCCAGACCGTGCGGGCGCCGGGCTCCTCGACCGCCTTGAGCAGCGCGTTGTTGGCCTGCTCGGTGAGCCGGTCGGCGTCCTCGATGATCAGGATCTGCCAGCGGCTTCCGGCCGGGGTGAGGGCTGCCTGACGGACGAGGTCGCGGATCTCGTCGACCCCGAGGGTGAGCTTCTCGGTGCGGACCAGGTTGACGTCGGCATGGCTGCCCGCGAGCACGGTGTGGCACGCATGGCACTGGCCGCAGCCGCCGTTGGGGCACTGGAGCGCGGCGGCGAAGGCGATCGCGGCATTGGAACGGCCCGAACCCGGAGGTCCCGTGAACAGCCACGACTGGGTCATACCGTGGCCCGTCGCTGCGGTCTGCAGCGTGGAGACGATGTGGCGCTGGCCGACCAGGTTGTCCCAGACCGAGGTCGTGGCGACGTTCATATGCTCACCGCCTGGGTGAGCAGCGGCTCGAGGCGCGCCAGCACCGCGGCGTGGATCTCCTCGACCGGAGCGCGAGCGTCCAGGACCAGGTAGTGGTCGGGATTCCGCTCCGCCAGCCCGACGAACGCGGCACGCACCCGCTGGTGGAACTCGACCGACTCCTGCTCCATCCGGTCGCGCTCCTCGAACCGGGTGAAGCCGGCTGTCGGGTCCAGGTCGAGCAGCACGGTCAGGTGGGGCCGCAGATCGGCGGTCGCCCAGCGCGCGACCTCCTCGAGCTGCGCGGCGTCCAGCACCCGGCCGGCGCCCTGGTAGGCCAGCATCGAGTCGACATAGCGGTCGGTGATGACCACCTCGCCCCGCTCCAACGCCGGGCGGACCATCGACTCGATGTGCTCGGCCTTGTCGGCAGCGAACAGGAGCGCCTCGGTCCGGTCGTCGAGGTCGCCGGTCTCCGGGGACAGCACGATGCGGCGTACGTCCTTGCCTACGGCTGTGTCGCCCGGCTCGAAGGTCAGCAGGACCTGGTGGCCGCGGGCGGTCAGGGCCTCGTGGAGCAGGCGCGACTGGGTCGACTTGCCCGACCCCTCGCCGCCCTCGAAGCAGACGAAGACGCCGTGCTCTGCGTAGACACCCGGAAACCTCACGAGGCAAACCTACGGGGTCGTACCGACAACCCCGGAGTACGCCGCCCGCGGATGGGGCGATTCCCGGATGTCGAAGTCGCACCTCCACGTTAAGGTTCGGGTCGTCCTCACGCTGAACCAAGGAGTCTCCGGTGATCTACGTCCTGATCGTCCTGCTGTTGGCCGCCCTCGCGGTCGCGGCCTACCTGCTCTGGAAGAGCCGGCAGCAGCCGACGGCGCAGAAGGAGCCCGACGACTTCATCGGCGACCAGCACAAGCACGCCTCCGACCAGCTGCGCCAGGTGCGCAACGGCGACGTCATCGAATACCTCGGCCACAACTGGTTCGTCCGCGGGCGGATCGACTTCGACGAGCACGGCTACCGCTGGACCGAGCACATGCTCGACGACGCCGAGGGCAGGAAGTGGCTCTCGATCGAGGACGACGAGAGCTTCGAGGTCTCGCTGTGGCACGCGATCCCGCTCGGTGACATCGAGCAGGGCGCCGTCGGTGACCGCGACATCATCGTCGGCGGCGTCGCCTACCGGCTCCAGGAGAAGGGCTCCGCCGCCTTCACCGCCACCGGCGCGACCGGAACAGCGCCCTCGGGTACGGCCGAGTACGCCGACTACAAGTCGGTCGACGGCAAGCTGCTCGGCTTCGAGAAGTGGGGAAGCAACTGGGAGCCCTCCCTCGGCGAGGTGCTGCAGCCGTTCGAGCTGACCGTCTACCCCTCCACCGACCGGCCCGCGACCCTGGACGACGAGTGACGCTTCTCGACGTCCCGTTCGCGGACGTACGCGGTGACACCCTGCGCTGGACCCTCGCACCGACCCCCTGCACCCCGCTGGCCTCTCGGACGATCGGCCTCGGCAGCGGTCTCACGGTGACGCTGAGCGTCCTGGGTGCCAGCCACCAGGTCGTCGTACGCCGCCACGACCGCCCGCTCCTGCACGAGACGATCGCGTGCGGGATCGACGAGGCCGCGCCCCTTCCCGAGGCGCACGCGGCCGGCGGCTACCGCCTCGCCTCGCACGTGGAGGAGATGGGACCCGAGGAGCTCGCCGCGCAGGCATCGCGCCTCGTGGAGCGGTTGAGCGGGCGTACGGATGCCGTCCTCGCGCACTTCCCGGGCGACCCGCACGCGGTGACCGCGCTGGCCCTGGACCGGTCCGACGCCAGGCAGATCGTCTGGAGCACCTGGCACACCTACCCACAGACCGGCGAGATCGTCGCCACCACCACCAGCTACCGGCCCGAGGAGGGCACAAGTGTCTGAACCACATGGCTCCGGAGGCCCGAACCGCAAGCTGATCGGCTGGGCGATCGTCGCGGCGTGCGTGGCGCTCGCCATCATCATCGCCATCGCCGTGTCCGGCGACGGGAACAGCCCCGAGAAGTACCTGCGCAAGAACTTCGACCACGTCAGCGGCACCGACCCCGACAGCGAGGCCGGGATCGTCTTCGAGGACGACGGCTCCGTGAGCTCGGTCGCCAACCAGATCGCGAGCGGCACCGACGCCGACGAGAACCGCGCCGAGGGATCCAGCCACTATCTGCGCTACGACGACGACTGGCTGGTCGTCGTGGAGCCGCGTACGCCCTCGGGATCGACGATCACGCTCTACGAGTACGACCGTGGCTACCGCCACCACGCCACGGTGATCGGGCTGTGGGGCTGGAACAGCTACTACGGCCGCAACAGCGGTGGCGGCAGCAGCGGTGACTCCTTCCGCGGCGGCGGCAGCGGATCCGGCAAGTGACCACCCTCAGACTGGAGAGATGAACCGATGACTGACCTTGTGAGCGGACTGCTGTCCACCGTTGCCTTCGCCGCCCTCGGGCTGGTTCTGCTGATGATCGGCTTCTACGTGATCGACCTGCTCACGCCGGGCCGGCTGGGGCAGCTGATCTTCGTGGAGCACCGCCGCGACCCGGCGCTGCTGCTCGGCTCCTCGGTCGTCGCGATCGCGACGATCGTGGCCACCTCGATCTACACCGCGGAGGCGGACACGCTCCAGGGGCTCGCCGAGACGGCTGCGTACGGTCTCATCGGGATCGCCCTGCTCGCGTTCGCGTTCGTGATCCTCGACCTGCTCACCCCGGGCCGGCTCGGTGAGCTGATGACCGACGACAAGGACGACCCGGCGATCTGGGTCGCCGTCGCGGTGCAGCTGGCCGTCGGCGTGATCGTGGCGGCCTCGATCACGTGAGTCTGACCCTCCCGTCGTTGTCCGCGCTGCCCGAGGGACGTGCGGCGCGGCTGCTCGTCCTCGCGGCGGTGTTCGTCTGCGCTGCCTGCGGCCTCGTCTACGAGCTCGCGTTGGTGACGCTGGGGAGCTATCTGCTCGGCAACTCGATCGCGCAGACGTCCCTGGTGATCGCGGTGTCGATGTTCGCGATGGGCATCGGCGCCGTGCTCGCCAAGCCGCTCACCGCGCGGCCGCTGCGCTCGTTCGTGGGCGTGGAGATCGCGCTCGCCGCGGTCGGCGGCGCCTCGGTGCCGGCGCTCTACGCGGCGTTCGCGTGGCTGCACCTCTACACCCCGATGATGCTGCTGGTGACGTTCCTGATCGGTGCCTTGGTGGGCGCCGAGATCCCGCTGCTGATGGAGCTGCTGCAGCGGCTGCGGCGCCAGCAGGCCTCGCTCGCGGTCGCCGACATCAACGCGGTCGACTACGTCGGGGCGCTCATCGGCGGGCTGGCTTTCCCGTTCGTGCTGCTGCCGACCCTGGGCCTGCTGGTGGGGACGGTGGCGACGGCTGCCCTGAACGTCCTCGCCGCCTGGACGGTCGGGGTGGCGCTGGCCGGCTCACGCCGGCAGCGTGGGACGGTCACGGCGATCTGTGGCGCGCTCGCGGTCGCTCTCGGCCTGACCGCGGTGACCGCCGACTCCTTCGAGCTCAACGCCCGGCAGGCGCTCTACCGCGACCCGATCATCCACTCCCAGCGCTCGGCCTATCAGGAGATCGTGGTGACCCGCGGCGCTCCGGTCGGGCCGGAGTTCGATGACGTACGCCTCTTCCTCGACGGCGACCTGCAGTTCTCCTCGCTCGACGAATACCGCTACCACGAGATGCTCGTCCATCCGGCGATGAACGGGCCGCACCAGCGGGTTCTGATCCTCGGTGGTGGCGACGGGCTCGCGGCGCGGGAGGTGCTGCGCTATCAGTCGGCCTCGTCGGTGACGCTGGTCGATCTCGACCCGGCGGTGGTGTCGCTGGCGCGCTCCTTCGAGCCGGTCTCGTCGCTGACGTCCGGGTCCTTGGAGGACCCCCGGCTGACGTACGTCGCCGACGACGCGTTCTCCTGGGTGCGCGACTACTCGGGGGCTCCGTTCGACGTGGTCATCGCCGATTTCCCGGACCCGGACTCGACCGCTCTGGCCAAGCTCTACTCCGTCGAGAACTACAGCATGATCGCGCGGCTGCTCGCCCCGTCCGGACGGATGGTCGTGCAGTCCGGCAGCCCGTTCTTCGCGCCGGATGCGTTCTGGTCGGTGCGGCACACCCTCACCGAGGCCGGCTACCGGACCACGCCCTACCAGGCGGACGTACCGTCCTTCGGGAACTGGGGCTACGTCCTCGCCTCCCGCGACGGCTCGGCCCCTGAGCTGGCGCTCGACGACGAGGCGCCGGGCGGGCTGCGCTACGCCAGCGACGCCGTGCTCGCGGCCGCTTCGTCGTTCCCGCCGGACCGCGCCGAGCGGCCGACCTCGGTCACCACGCTGCTGGATCCGGCGATCCTGGACTACGCCCGGAACGGTTGGGTGGGCTACTGATGTTCTTCCTGATCAGACTGGCCCGGCGCACCTCACGGCACTACGCCTGGGTGCTCCCGCTCGCGATCATCGGCTTCGTCTTCGTCACCGGCTGGATCGCGATGGCGCTGGCCCAGCCGGGGAGCGACATCGTGCGCCCCGCCCACTACTGGTGGTGGTTCCTGGTCACCGCGACCACGGTCGGCTACGGCGACCTCTTCCCGGAGACCACCGGTGGTCGGCTCGTCGGGGCGTACGTCGTCTTCGGCTCCATCACCACCCTCGCCATCTTGTTCAGCCGGATCTCGGCAATCATCGAGAACGCCAAAGGACGCCGCATGCGTGGAGAGATCAGCTTCAGCGGACAGAACCACATCGTGATGCTCGGCTACGCCGCCGGGCGCACCGAACGGATCCTCGTCGAACTGCTCTCCGAACCGGAGCGGGAGGTCGTGCTCGCGACCTGGGAGGACCAGCTCTCCGAGCACCCGATGCCCGGGGAGGACCGCCTTCATTTCGTACGCGGCGACATCACCGATCTCGACGTGCTCGCTCGCACCGGGCTGTCCAACGCACACAGCGTGCTGATCGACCCGCGTGACGACAACGAGGCGGTCACGCTCACCGTCGCCGCCAACACCGCGGCTCCTTCGGTGCACACGATCGTGGCACTGCGGGACCTGCGCGTGCAGCGCACCATCTTCCGCGTCGACACCACCGTCCACTGCGTCCAGTGGCACAACACCCAGCTGATCGCCGAGGAGCTCAGCGACCCCGGGATCGCGGAGGTCTACCAGGAGCTCGCCACCGCGGGCGGCAAGGGCACCTACTCGCTCACGGTGCCCCCTTCGGCCTCGACCGTGGACGTCGGCGCCTGGCAGGCCGCTCTCGGCCGTTCGCACGGCGCCACGCTCCTCGCCGTACGCACCATCCACGGCATCCAGGTCAGCCCGCCCTGGGACCTGCCCGTCTCCCCTGGCGCGAGGCTCTTCTACATCGCGGCCGACCGGTTGGACTACGACGAGGTCGTCGGGTCGCTCGGCTGACGGGTCGGTTGGAATACCCGGTTAACCGGGTATTCCTGCACTTCTCGGGCATTGCAACACCTGAGAAGTGCAGGAAACACCTGAGAAGTCAGGCGTTCTCCTTGTTCGCCACGCTCAGGTATGACCTGATCACGACTTCTTGGTCGCAGCCTTCTTGGTCGTCTTCTTGGCGGTCGACTTCTTCGCCGGGGCCTTCTTCGCGGTCTTCTTCGTCGCCCGCTTGGTGGTCTTCTTCGCCGGTCCCTTGGCGCGCTTGTCGGCGAGCAGCTCGGCGGCACGCTCGGCGGTCAGGGTCTCCAGGTCGTCGGCGGCCCGGAGGGTGGCGTTGTATTCACCGTCGGTGACGTAGGGGCCGAAGCGACCGTCCTTGACGACCATCGGCTGCCCGGAGACCGGGTCGGGGCCGAGCTCCTTGAGCGGCGGCTTGGCGGCGGCACGGCCGCGCTGCTTCGGCTGGGCGTAGATCTGCTCAGCCTCCTCCAGCGTGATCGTGAGCAGCTGGTCCTCCGAGCTCAGGGTCCGGGAGTCGGTGCCCTTCTTCAGGTAGGGCCCGTAGCGGCCGTTCTGGGCGGTGATCTCCTCGCCGTCTGCGGCGGTGCCGACGACCCGGGGCAGGGTCAGCAGCTTGACCGCGTCCTCGAGCGTGATGGTCTGGAGGTTCATCGACTTGAAGAGGCTCGCGGTGCGGGGCTTGGCGCCCTTCTTCGCGTCCTCGGGGAGCTGCTCGGTGACGTAGGGACCGAACCGCCCGCTCTTCGCGACGACGGTGAGCCCCGTCTCGGGGTGGACGCCGAGGTTGAGCTCCTCGCCGGCCGGGTTGGCGAAGAGCTCCTTGGCCTTCTCCAGGGTGAGCTCGTCGGGCGGCAGGTCGTCGGGGACGTTGGCACGCACCGCGAACGGGGTGCCGTCGTCGCCGGGGCCCTCGATGTAGGGGCCGTAGCGGCCGACCCGGAGGTTGACCCCGGACTCCGGGCTGCCGACCGGGAAGGTCGCCAGCTCGCGGGCGTCGATGTCGCCGAGACCGTCGACCAGCGGCTTGAGGCCCATGACCCGCTCGGAGCCGAAGTAGAACTCCCCGAGCTCGGTGGTCATGTCCTTGTCGCCCTTGGCGATCTCGTCGAGGATCTCCTCCATGCTCGCCGTGAACCGGTAGTCGATCTGGCGCGGGAAGTGCTCCTCCAGCAGCCTGACCACCGAGAACGCGACCCAGGCGGGCACCAGCGCGGTGCCCTTCTTGAAGACGTAGCCGCGGTTGATGATGGTCTGGATGATGCTCGCGTAGGTCGACGGACGGCCGATCTCGCGCTCTTCGAGCTCACGGACCAGGGTCGCCTCGGTGTAACGGGCAGGCGGCTTGGTCTCGTGACCGTCCGCGGTGAGGCTCGCGGCGTTCACCCGGTCGCCCTCGGTGAGGTTCGGGAGGCGGGTCTGCTGGTCGTCGGAGGTCTGGTCGGCGGAGTCGGTGCCCTCGACGTACGCCTTCAGGAAGCCGTGGAAGGTGATCACGCGCCCGGTCGCGGAGAAGACCACGTCCTCGCCCGTGGCCGCCGTGGCGCCGAGACGGATCGCGACCGAGTTGCCGACCGCGTCCTTCATCTGGGAGGCGACGGTGCGCATCCAGATGAGCTCGTAGAGGCGGAACTGGTCGCCGGTCAGACCGGTCTGCGCCGGAGTGCGGAAGGAGTCACCCGCGGGGCGGATCGCCTCGTGGGCCTCCTGGGCGTTCTTGACCTTGGAGGCGTACGTCCGGGGCGCGTCGGGCAGGTATTCGGCACCGTAGAGCTCCCGGACCTGAGCGCGGGCCGCGCTGACCGCGTCTCCGCTCAGGGTTGTGGAGTCGGTACGCATGTAGGTGATGAAGCCGTTCTCGTAGAGACGCTGGGCGACCGACATCGTGGTCGACGCGCTCATCCCGAGCTTGCGGCTGGCCTCCTGCTGCATCGTGGTGGTGCGGAAGGGGGCGTACGGGCTGCGCTTGTAGGGCTTCGACTCGACCGAGCGGACCTCGTAGGTCTGGCCCTCGAGGCCGGCGACGAGGGACTCGGCTCGGGTGCGGTCGAGGTGGACGACCTTGTCGCTCTTCAGCAGGCCGTCGGGGCCGAAGTCGGTGCCGCGGGCGACGCGGCTGCCGTCGACGGAGGTGATCCGGGCCGGGAACATCCGAGGCTCGTGGTCGGAGCCGGCGTCGAAGGTGCCGGCGAGATCCCAGTACGAGGCGGTGCGGAAGGCGATCCGCTCACGCTCACGGTCGACGACGAGCCGGGTGGCGACCGACTGGACACGGCCCGCACTCAGGCGGGGCATGACCTTCTTCCACAGCACCGGGGAGATCTCGTAGCCGTAGAGACGGTCGAGGATGCGGCGCGACTCCTGGGCCTCGACGAGGTCCATGTCGAGCTCGCGCGGGTTCTCGGCGGCAGCCAGGATGGCGGCCTTGGTGATCTCGTGGAAGACCATCCGCTTGACCGGGATGCCCTTCTTCGGCTTCAGCTCGTCGAGAAGGTGCCAGGCGATCGCCTCACCCTCGCGGTCCTCATCGGTGGCGAGGTAGAGCTCGTCGGCGTCCTTGAGGAGCGACTTGAGCTTGGCGATCTGCTTCTTCTTGTCGCTGGGCACGACGTAGTAAGGGGTGAAGCCGTTGTCGACATCGACGCCGAAGCGCCCCCACGGCTTGTCCTTGATCTTGGCAGGGGTGTCTGCCGCGCTCTGCGGAAGGTCGCGGATGTGCCCGACGGATGCCTCGACGACATACCCCTGTCCGAGGTATCCGCCGATCTTCTGAGCCTTCGCCGGGGACTCGACGATCACCAACTTGTGTGCCACTGACGTCCTTATCTCACTGCAGCAGAGCCTGGCACCACTGACAAGCTCTGGCGAGACACGTTAGCGCGTGTCTCCAGCCGGCATGGGTCCAGTCACCGCGGTTCATGCGGCACTGAGCTCTCGGACAACATGGCGTGTTGCCTTGGGCGCCGCGAAGACAATACCTAGCACGCTGGGGAGCGGGAGCGTGAAATCGGTGTCTCATCCGGCCATGTCCAAAAACTGTCGGTGCTCGTCCGTATGGTGGCTTTCGAGGACGGCGAGACCAATCCGAACCGAGAGGTCTCTGCTGATGATCGACGCCGAATACATCGACTACATAGAGGGTCTGGCCACGCCCCCGGAGCACCTGGTCTGCTCCGAGTGCGCGCAGCTGCTCACCCGGACCAACGTGATCCTGGAGCGCCTGGAGGCCGAGCTGACCCGGCCCCGCTGGGCGGAGCCGGATACGCCGCCACGACCCGACCACGAGGTGGCCCTGGACTGGCTGGCCGCGCTGTGCGGCGGCCACGAGGCGGTCACCGCGCTGGATGCCGCGCCGCTGGCCGAGGACGGGCTGGACCTGCCGGTCGTGGAGGATGCGGCGGGACGTACGCAGCTGGAGGCGGTTGCCGCGCTGCTCGACGAGGTCGCGGCCGACTTCCCTGTCGAGGAGGTGGGCTTCGCGCTGCGACGGGCCCTGCTGCGGCTGTGGGAGATCGACCCGCTGGTCGTCGACCGGCCCACGCAGCCGGCTCAGGTGGCTGCCGGGATCGTCTGGACGGTCCTGGGCGCCAACGGGCTCGCCGGGCCAGGTGGCCTGGTCACCGCGACCGAGCTCAAGGAGCGGCTGGGCGTGAAGAAGATGCCGTCGGCCTACGGCAAGCAGCTGGCGGCCGCGCTCCGTGGCTTCTGGCCGTGGCAGACGCAGCGGCCGTGGGGCATGCGCGACCTTCCCGACCTCGAGCCATTGGGCTATCCGGACCTGCTGGTCTCGAGCGTGCGCAGACGCCTGATCAGGCTGCGGGACCAGGCGTGCCTGGTGCGGGACGGAGGAAGCCCTCGCTGACCAGCTCCTGGGCGATCGGCAGGTAGCTGCTGCGCACGACCGCGGGGTCGCGGTCGAGGATCTGTGCGAGCGCGTCGAGGATCTGGCCGACGGTCAGGTCGCCGTCGCACGCGCCCGCGAAGGCGGCCTCGATCGTGTCCGCCTGGCGTGCGCGACGCAGGCCGCGCTGCTGGCGCAGGATGACGGTGCTGGGGTCCTCGGCGCCGGGCTGGCCGAGGGTCTCCTGCTGGACGTCCTCGACGATCACCAGCGTGGAGTCCTCGGTGACCTCGACGCGGGCCGCGTCGCCCCACGCCTTGAGCGCCGGGGCGATCGGCTGCTCGACGTCGTAGGGCCACTCGAGGAGCTCGCGCCTCGGGTTGGCCGGGCCGGTGCGGTGCAAGTTGATCCAGCCGAACCCGACACCCTCGATCTTCTGCTCCTCGAACCAGGACAGCCACGTGTCGTAGCGGGTCAGGTAGTCCTGGGCGCCGTGGTGGCCGGAGTCCTTGAGCCACAGCTCGACGTACGCCGCGGGGTCGAGCACCTCACGCTGGACCACGAACGCGTCGACCTCGTCCCCGAGCCATCCCTCGAGGCGGTCGTCCCAGGGCTGGTTCTCGGAGATGATCCAGTTGCCCAGGATCTGACACCAGCCGCCCTCGGTGAGCATGCCGGGAGCGGCCCTGACGATGTCCTCGACCACCCGGTCGCCGGGAAGCCCGGAGTCGCGGTAGACGAGGCGCTCACCGGTTGCCGGGCTGATCACGAATGGCGGGTTGGTGGCGATCAGGTCGAAGCGCTCACCGGCGACGGGCTCGAAGAACGACCCGTTGCGTACGTCGATCCGATCCGCCACGTCATTGAGGGCAGCGTTGAAGGTGGTGATCCACAGGGCTCGCTGGTTGACGTCGGTCGCGACCACCCGGTCGCTGTGGGTGGCGAGGTGGAGGGCCTGGACGCCGCAGCCGGTGCCGAGATCGAGCGAGGTGCCGACCTGGTCGCGGATGGTCAGCTGCGCCAGAGAGGTCGAGGCGGGGCTGATCCCGAGCACGTGCTCGTGGCCGACGCGCTGGGGGCCGCCGTCGAGCCCCGGCGTGAGGTCGGAGACGACCCAGAGGGCGGTGTCGTCGGTGGCGTACGGACGTACGTCGAGGCGGGCCGCGACCTCGCCGACCGACTGCTCCAGGATCCCCTCGACGGCGAGCCGGTCGACGAGCCCGGGCAGAGCTGCCTCGGCGTGGTCCAGGGGCACGGTCGTCTGCAGCAGGAAGAGCCGGATGAGCGTCTCCAGCGGGGAGCCTCCGTGGGTGCGCCGCCGGCCCGGCAGCGTCTCGTTGCGACTCAGCGCACTGTGCGCGGTCGGACCGAGCAGCTCGGCGACGGAGTCGTAGGAGAAGTCGGCCTGCTGGAGGGCGTCACGGAGCCGGTGCGGGAGGTCACTCACACCTGGAGCCTAATGCCGCGCTTCGCGCGCTCAGTCGTCTGTGGCCCTGGGTCAGCCCGCTGCCGCGCCCTCGGCGCTGGCGTGGATGTCGAAAACCTTGGCGAGACCGGTGATCCGGAAGATCTTGAGCAGCCGCTCCTGCGTGCAGACCAGGCGAAGCATGCCGTTGTGCTGGCGCACCTTCTTCAGGCCACCCACCAGGACGCCGAGGCCGGTCGAGTCGAGGAACTCCACGGCTTCGAGGTCGACGACGATGTCGTAGTGACCCCGCGCGACGAGCTCGGTGATCTTGTCCCTCAGCTTCGGCGCGGTATAGACGTCGATCTCGCCGCCCACGGCCACGATGGTGGCCGAGTCGAGCTCGCGAGTCGCAAGCGTCAGATCCACTTCGAAGTTCTCCTGCCAAGGAACGTGAGACAACCAGCTCCGGTCGGCATGCCTGGTGTCCGATACCCGGAGTCGATCGTAATGTAACCACGGCTCACCAGGATGCGCGCAAGAAACTCGCAACGTCATGGACACGATGCGGGGCCGCAAGCGTGGCGGCCACCAGGATTCTGGGAGAATAGGCAGGTGTTGACGACAGCGACCGGTGATCTCGTACGCCGGCTCGCTGACGTCCCGGGCCGCGAGGACCGGCTGGCTCACCTCGAGCAGGTCCCGCCGCGAGAGGCCGTCTTCGCCGACTGGCCGACGTGGGCTTCGGCCGATGTGGTCGCCGCCTTCGCCGCTCGCGGGATCGAGCGTCCTTGGCGGCATCAGGCGGTGGCCGCCGAGGCCGCCCACGAGGGCACCCATGTGATCGTCTCGACCGGCACCGCCTCAGGGAAGTCGCTGGCCTATCAGCTGCCCGCACTGACCGCGATCCGAGACGGGCGTGGTCCACGTGGTGAGCGCGGCGCCGGAGTCCTCTATCTCGCACCCACCAAGGCGCTCGCTCAGGACCAGCTGACCGGGCTGCGCGAGCTGGGCGTCGACGTGCGCGCGGTGACCCACGACGGTGACAGCACCCGGGAGCAGCGGGACTGGGCTCGCGACTTCGGCGAGTACATCCTGACCAACCCCGACATGCTGCACCGGTCGTTGCTCCCCGGCCATCAGCGATGGACGGCGTACTTCCGCTCGCTGCGCTACGTCGTCATCGACGAGTGCCATCACTACCGCGGCGTCTTCGGGGCGCACGTCTCGCACGTGCTGCGGCGGCTGCGGCGCATCTGCGCGCTCTACGGCTCGTCGCCGACGTTCATCCTCGCCTCGGCGACCGTCGCCGAGCCGTCGATCGCGGGCGAGCGGCTCACCGGCCTTCCGGTGCTCCCGGTGACCGCCGACACGTCACCACGCGGGGAGCTCTCGATCGCCCTGTGGCAGCCGCCGCTGACGTCGCACGCGGGCGAGAACGGCGCTCCCGTGCGCCGCGCGGCCTCTGCCGAGACCGCCGACCTCCTCGCCGACCTGGTCTCCTCGGACGTACGCACTCTGGCCTTCGTACGCTCCCGGATCGGTGCCGAGCAGGTCGCCCTGACCGCGGCCGCCGAGCTGGAAGAAGTCGATCCGTCGCTGCCGGGGCGGGTGGCGTCCTACCGCGGTGGGTATCTGCCCGAGGAGCGGCGGGCGATCGAGGCATCGCTCCGCTCCGGCGACCTGCTCGGGCTGGCGGCGACGAACGCACTCGAGCTCGGCATCGACATCAGCGGTCTGGACGCCGTCGTGCTGGCCGGCTATCCCGGCAGGCGCTCGGCCTTCTGGCAGCAGATCGGCCGGGCAGGGCGGGGCGCGGGTGACGCCCTCGGCATCCTGGTCGCCCGCGACGACCCGCTGGACACCTACCTCGTCACGCATCCCGATGCGCTTCTCGGCCAGCCGGTCGAGGCCACCGTCTTCGACCCCGCGAACCCGTACGTCGTCGGCCCCCACCTGTGCGCCGCCGCGCAGGAGCTGCCGCTGACCGAGCCCGACCTGCCGCTCTTCGGCCCGGGTGCCCGCGAGATCCTGGACAACCTGGTCGCCTCGGGGCTGCTGCGCAAGCGGCCCCGCGGCTGGTACTGGACCGACCGCCGCCGCGCGGCCGACCTCGCCGACATCCGCTCCTCGGGCGGATCTCAGGTGCAGCTGATCGAGGCTGAGACCGGCCGGGTCGTCGGCACGGTCGACGCAGCGAGCTCACACGCGAGCGCGCACGCCGGCGCCGTCTACGTCCACCGAGGCGAGACCTATCTCGTGCACGAGCTCGATCTGGAGGAGAACGTCGCGGTCATCTCCCGCGACGACCCGGGCTACTCCACCTTCGCCCGGGAGATAACCGAGATCTCGATCGTCGCCGAGCGGGAGCAGGTCGCCTGGGGAGAGTGCCGCCTGGCGTACGGCGACGTCGACGTCACCCACCAGGTCGTCTCCTTCCTCCGCCGCCGACAGCCGAGCGGCGAGGTGCTGGGTGAGGAGCTTCTCGACCTCCCCGAACGTACGCTGCGCACCTCCGCAGTCTGGTGGACCGTGCCCGCCACGGCCCTCGAGGCGGCCGGCCTGGAGACGGCGGACATCCCGGGCGCAGCCCACGCTGCCGAGCACTGCTCGATCGGGCTGCTCCCGCTGATCGCCACCTGTGATCGCTGGGACATCGGTGGCGTCAGCACCGCGTCCCACCCGGACACCGGCATGCTCACCGTCTTCGTCTACGACGGACATCCCGGCGGGGCCGGATTCTCCGAGCGTGGGTTCCGTGCCGCCCGGGAGTGGCTCGGCGCCACGCTGGAGACCATCGAGGCGTGCGAGTGCGATGACGGCTGTCCCTCCTGCGTGCAGTCGCCCAAGTGCGGCAACCAGAACAACCCTCTCGACAAACAGGGCGCGATCGTGTTGTTGCGGTTGCTTCTCGGCAAATGGGCCTAATGTGGAGAAATGTTGATCCTTGGCCTCGTGCTGATCGTCGTTGCCGCAGTCCTCATCGTTCTGGGTCTCTTCACCACCGGCAACGGTGACCTCGACGATCCGACCGCGACCCTGCTCGGTCTCCCGGTCGGCTCGACCACGATCTTCGTGATCGGCCTCGTCGCCGGCGTACTCCTCCTCTTCGGCCTGTCCCTCACCAAGTGGGGCGGCAAGCTCCAGGCCAAGAACATGAAGGAGAGGCGCCAGATGCGGAAGCTGACCAAGACGCTGCAGGACGTCACACCCGAGTCAAAGGACGACAACTAGCCCGGAGTCTCGGTCGGGCCGGCCCTCGCCTTGGCGACCGGGTCCCCCGGCTGACCGAGCCAGCGCGGTCCGTCGACCCGCACGGTGACGGTGACGTCCTCCCCTGCGATCTCGCACGACTCCAAGGTGGCGCCGTTGCGGTCGGCGATCGTCGTCGCCGCCGCACATGCGTCCTGGGAGACCTGGAGCGCGTCGGCTCCCGCCAACGCCGCCAGATCGGCCGCGGACTGTGCGGTGCGGTGGGCGACGAAGACCGCGCCCACCACACCCAGCGCCGCACCGAGGAAGAGCAGCAAGCCGATCGCACCGACCGCGAACGGGGCTGCCGACCCGCGTTCGTCCTTGCCGGGCCCGGCGGTGCTCACTGCTCCCCCTGCGTCGCCTCGGTCGCAGCGACCGCCTCACCGCGCACGGTCACACCCGGCAGCCAGCTGAAGATCCCACCTGGCCCGGTCACCCGGGCTCGGGCCGAGGCGACGACCTCCTCGGCGCCGGCGCTGACGCTCACCTGTGTGCCCGCAGGCCCGACCCGACGTCCGCGGGCGGCAGCGGAGCCGCTGTCGTCCCCTCGGGCGACGGCCCGGGCGGTCTCCCTGGCCGCATCGACCACCTGGATCTGCGCCGCTCCCACCGACAGCAACCACACCAGCCCAATGGTCACGGCCACCAGGAGCGGGATCACCATCACCAGCTCCGCGGTGGCGGCGCCTCGCTCGTCCCGCTTGTCCCGTTGCCCGCGGACCACGGGTCAGATCCCCAGCAGGCTGAGCACGTGCTGGAACAGCCTGTTGAGCAGGTCGTTGCCGAAGCCACCGGTGAGCAGCTTGTAGAGCAGGCCGGCGAGCCCCGCGCCGGCTGCCGTCCCGACGGCGTATTCGGCCGTCGTGATCCCCTTCTCGTCCTTCCGAAGATGTGCCTTGGCCATGGTTGGTCCTCTCTGGTCGATGGCCGTCGTTACGGCCGTTCACGACGACAATGACCCGCTCCACCGACATCCGCGACCGCCATGTCGCCGGCTGTGGACAACCCGATCCCGAACCCACCCTGTGGATGACAAACGGCCCGTTGATCAGGGAAAACAAGCATGCCGAGACGTCACGTACGTCGGTCGAGTCGGCATTCGGCTGCCAACTCGGCCGACGCGCGTGACGTCTCGGCCGACGGGGGTGACGCCTCGGCGGGGTTGCCCCGGCAGGCGGGGTCAGATGCCGAGGTTGGAGAGGAGGCCGCCGACGACGGGAACGACGCCCAGCAGCAGGAAGGCGGGCAAGAGGCAGATGCCGAGCGGGACGGCCGCCTTGACGCCCACCGCGCGGGCGCGATCCTCGACCTCGGCGCGGGCGTTTCTGGTCAGGTCGTCGGCCAGGCGCTCGACCGTCGTGGCGACCGGGGCTCCGGTCGCCTGAGCTCGGGCCAGTGCCCGACCCAGCGGCGCCAACGCGGGATCGTCCACCAGGGTGCGCCACGTCTTCTCCGGATCGGCTCCCAGACGAAGCCGCGAAGCCGCCGGCAGGAGTCGGGCGGCTGCCGGCCCGGGCAGCGCTGCGGCGACGGCCACGAGCGCCTCGGCGGGCGCCGCGCCGGAGGAGAGTGCGGCGGAGAGCAGACGGACCAAGGCAGGCAGCTCGGCCTTCGCGGCCTCCCGCTCGCGCCGGACCTCGGCGGGCTCGACCCGGCCGATGACCAGCCAGCAGACGACACCCGCCGGAGCGGCGAGTACGGCACCCGCCGTGCCGCCGACGAAGGAGTAGACGGCGCCGGCGGCGAGCAGCGCCAGCAACGCCCGCCAGCGCATCATCCAGCCGCCGGGATCGCCCCGATCCGCAACGGCCACGGCCCGGTCGGGAAGCGGGGAGGCCGGCGCGGGAAGCAACGCTGCTGCCAACCCGAGCGCGACGGCCGCGAGCCAGGTGCTCATCGCGCCTCTACCCCACGCGCGATGCCCTCGATCCACCACAGTCCCAACCAGCCGAGCAGCAGTCCGAGCCCGAGGCAGGCCAGACCCACCGGCGATCCGAAGAGGAACGCCAGCGGGTCGCCGCCTACGCCGCTGCCCATCGCCAGGGCAGCCACCGGCAGGCCCGCGATCAGGCGGGCGGTGGAGCGCGCCGAGCCGAGCTCGCCGTCGACGACACGCTGGGTGGCCGCCGCTGCCCGCAGGTCGAGCGCCACCCGGTCGAGTGCGTCCGCGAGACCGCTCCCGGTCTGATGGGCGATCTGCCAGGCCGCGGCGACCACCCTGAGCGATCCCGCACCTGGAACTTCGGCGACCTGCCGCCACGCGGCGGGGACGTCGGAGCCCATCCGCTGCGCCTCCGCGACCGGCTCGATCACCGGCCACTCCGTGGCAAGCTGCGTCAGCGCGGGACCAGGCGGGTGCCCGGCGGCGAGCTCGGCGGCCATCTGCTCGCAGGCCTCGACGACGCGGTTGGCCGTACGCCCAGCCTCGATCCGCTCGCAGCGGCGCCGCCACAGCGCGACACCGCCAAAGGTGGCGATCCCGAGCAAGACAGCCGCGACGACCGCCTTGCCCGGGAAGACGATGGGGATCAGAGCGACCAGGAGGAACGACCACCGCGGCACCCGCCACGCAGGCGACCGTGGTGCGACCGCTGCTCGAGGGCGGAGCGTCAGCGCGGCGGCGCCACCGAGCAGGCCGGCGACCAGCCCGAGGCTCAGCCCGCTCACCGCTCGGCTCCCAGCAGCGCTTCGAGCCGGTCCGAGGCCGGTCCGGTGACCACGACGTCATCGGCGGCCACCGAGAAGGCGGTCTCCATGCGGACCAGCCCATCGGCTCCGCGACACGGGACCGCGATCTCGGTCAGCACCCGGCGGCCGTCACGTCGGCGCAGGTGCACGACCACGTCGACACCGGAATCGAACTGGCTGTGCGCCGCCTCCCTGCCGAGACCGGCGGCGAGCGCCAGCGCCTCCACCCGCGCCGGGACATCGGCGGCGGAGTTGGCGTGCAGCGTGCCGCAGCCGCCCTCGTGGCCGGTGTTCAACGCGGCGAGGAGATCGACGACCTCGGCACCACGCACCTCACCCACGACCAGCCGGTCCGGCCGCATCCTGAGGGCCTGGCGGACCAGCGTATGGAGCTCGACGGCGCCGGCCGCCTCGATGTTGGCCGGGCGCGCCTCGAGGCCGACCACATGCGGATGGTCCGGACGCAGCTCAGAGGCGTCCTCCACCAGCACCAGCCGCTCCTCCGGCGGCACCAAGGACAACAGCGACGCCAGCAAGGTGGTCTTCCCGGTGCCGGTGCCTCCGGAGACGAGAAACGCCGACCTCGCCAGCACCAGCCGGCGCAGCAGATCGGCCACGCGGGGAACCACCATCCCCGAAGCCTCCAGCTCGGCGAGCGTGAACGCCCGCGCCGACGGCACGCGCAACGAGATCACCGTGCCCGGTCGCGCCAGCGGCGCCAGCACCGCATGGAACCGGCTGCCGTCGCCCAGCCTCAGGTCGACGTAGGGCGAGGCATCGTCCAGGCGACGGCCGGCCCCGGCAGCCAACCGCTGCGCCAGCCGCCGAACCGCGTCGTCGTCAGGAAACGCGACCGGAGCGGGCTCCAGACCGGATCCGCGGTCGATGAAGACCTGATCGGGCCCGTTGACGAGGACGTCGGTCACCCCCGGCAACCGCAACAGCGGCTCCAACGGCCCCGCGCCGACCACGTCGCGGCGCAGCATCTCGAAGACCGCCAGCACGGTCGCGTCACCGACGATCCGCCCCTCCGCACGGAGCGCCTCCTGGACCCGGTGTGGGGTGAGCTCTCCCGGCGTACGCGCCAGGTGGTCGCGGACGAGGTCGACGACCTGGGGCGCGATGTCGACGGCCCCGATCATGCGACCATCACCCCCGCGCGGACCCGGCAGCGCATCAGCACCTCGGCCGCGGCACGGGCCAGCGGCGCCCGCTTCGAGCGGATCGGTCCCAGGCCCAGGTCGATGGCCTCCGAGAGCCCGCGCTGGTCGGACATCGAGGCGATCACCGGGAGCCCGAGCGCACGCCCGACGGCCTCCGGCTCGGCCGCGCGGCCGCGGACGACGACCCGCACCCGATCCCGCTCGGGGAGGCGGGAGACCAGCCGGGCGGCGGACGCGGTGCCGGTGACGTTCGCCCGAACGACGACGAGGACGATGTCGCATCCGGTCAGCAGCGCCTCGGTCCCGGCGTCGGACTCGCGTGGCAGGTCGACCACGACCAGGTCATGGCCGCGACGCGCCGCGGCGAGCACCTCGCGCACCACCTCCGGCCGCGGTGGCACCACGTCGCCGCCCGGCCACCCCAGCAGGCCCAGCGACCCGACGTGCGGCACCGCCTCCCGCAACGCCCGCGCACCCAGCCGCCCGGCGGTCTGCCCGAGATCTCCCCAGGTCACGCCCGGGATCTCGTCGAGGCCGAGCACCCGCCCGGCTCCGGGACCGAGCCGGTCGGCGTCGATCAGCAGCGTCGACCCGCGGTCGGCTCCCAGGCTGGCCAGGGCCGCGGCGTACGTCGTCGCACCGGCGCCACCCGATCCGGCCAGCACGCCGACGACCATGCCGTCGCCGCCCTCACCATCGCTGACGTCGGCGAGCAGCCCGGCAACCACGGTCTCGGCCGACGGCAGCTCGAGCAACGTCTCGGCACCGACCTCCAGCGCGGCCCGAAGCAGGGGCTCACCGGTCGAGCCCCATCCCACGACGTACACCCCGTCTCTTCGAGGTGGGCGCAGCGATGCCACCTCCGCCAGGAGGTCGGCGCCGACGAGGATCAGTGGTGGACGTTGCCATCGACGCAGGGCGCCGACGGCGTCGGTGCACTCCTCGACGGTGACGCCGGAGGCGGCGGCCAGGCGAGCCGCCTCAGCGGCCAGCAACGAGTCCGAGGTGATGACGAGCGGTTCCGAGGTCATGGCAGCAGGATCCGCCGGGACACCGACAATTCCACTCGCATATCCAGGACCTGTGGATAACCCGGTACTGGACCCGCCCTGTGGATGGTGATCGGCCCGCCCAGCGGGCGTCTACGATGTGCCCATGACACGCATCGCTGCGTTCTTCGACCTCGACAAGACGATCATCGCGAGGTCGAGCACGCTTGCGTTCTCCAAGCATTTCCAGGCCGGCGGCCTGATCACCCGTGCGGCCATGATCCGCTCGGCCTACACGCAGTTCGTCTACGTCGTCGGCGGTGCCGACCACGACCAGATGGAGAAGATGCGCAAGGCGCTCTCCGAGATGGTCACCGGCTGGGACGTCGCCACGGTCAAGGAGATCGTCGCCGACACCCTCCACAACGTGGTCGACCCGCTCGTCTACGAGGAGGCCGTGCAGCTCATCGAGCAGCACCACGCCCAGGGCCACGACGTCATCATCGTCTCCGCCTCCGGCACCGAGCTGGTCGAGCCGATCGGCGCGATGCTCGGCGCCGACCATGTCGTCGCCACCCAGATGGAGATCGAGGACGGCCGCTACACCGGCGAGATCGCGCTCTACGCCTACCGCGAAGAGAAGGCCCGCGCGGTCCAGCAGCTGGCCGAGCGCTTCGGCTACGACCTCGAGCAGTCGTACGCCTACTCCGACTCCGTCACCGACCTCCCCATGCTGGAGGAGGTCGGCCACGCGTTCGCGGTCAATCCCGACAAGGACCTCCGCAAGGCGGCCAAGGAACGCGGCTGGGACATCCTGGTCTTCAACAAGCCGGTCGCGCTGCGCAGCCGGGTGCTCACCCCGTCCACGCCGACCCTGGCCGCACTGGCCGTCGGGGGCGCGGTCGCGATCGCCGGCGGCGTCATCTGGGCGGGCACGAAGCGCCGTCGCCTCGGCGCCTGATCCGATTCTGCAGAAGCGTCATCATCCTCCTCATCCTGCAGAATTTCCAGCCTTGAATCTGGCTGCCGATCAGCGTAGAAACAGAGGTGTAACAAGACGCACACGAGTGACAGGCACCCACGCGGCGATCCACCCATCTGATGGGGTGCTGTAGCCGGGGAGAAATCCCGACGCAGTGACCAGACCTTGCACGCTTGGTAACCAGAAACACTCGTGTCAGCGGTGGCACCCGGTGCTCACAACCCACCGGGTGCCACCTGCTTTTGCCCCTACTCGGCCGCGTCCAGGCGCAGCGGCGAGGCCTCGGCTCCGGCGGCGTACGCCTCGGCTGCGTAGAGCAGCCACGAGTGCGCCCCCGCCTGACCACCCTCGCGGAAGCCGCGCAGGTTCGACTCGTAGGCGGCGCGCAGCGCCAGATGGCCGGCCTCCGGCACGACCAGCGACTTCTCGTCCACACCACGCGCCACCAGGATGAGCCGCTCTGCGGCACGCGCGACCAGCCCGTTGTGGGAGGCGAACGGAGCAGCGGTCGCCAGATCGGCGTGCGTGAACGCCGCCACGACCAACGCCGGCG
>NZ_JBHZPJ010000018.1:0-38872 GCF_042788075.1 Nocardioides sp. YIM B13467 | reverse complement strand
CGCCCCTTCTCGTCTACGAGATCCTCACATGTGCAGCGGCTCGACGACGTTGTCGTCGCCGCCCTTGCCCACCCGCGAGTTGCGGTAGCCGTAAAGGAAGTAGATGGCGAAGCCGATCGCCATCCAGACCAGGAACCGCAGCCAGGTCTCGACGCTCAGGTTGAGGGTCAGGTAGATGCAGATCAGCGCGGCCACGATCGGCAGCACCGGGCTGAACGGCACCTTGAAGGAGCGCGGCAGGTCCGGGCGACGCTTGCGCAGGATCGGCACGGCGATCGAGACCAGCGCGAACGCGGTCAGGGTGCCGATGTTGACCATCTCCTCGAGCTTGCCGATCGGGGTGAAGGTGGCCACGATCGCGACGAAGACGCCGACGGTGAGGGTGATCCGGACCGGGGTGCCGGTCTTCGGGTTGACGTGGGCGAACTTCACCGGGAACAGACCGTCGCGGCTCATCGCGAAGACGACCCGGATGGCGCCGATCATCAGCGTCATCACGACGGTGGTCAGACCGGCGACGGCGCCCGCCGAGATCAGGGTCGCGAAGCCGCCGCGGCCGACGTCGCGGAACGCGGTGGCGAGCGCGGCCTCGGTATCGATCTGGTCGTACTTCACCATGCCGGTGATGACCAGGGCGACGGCGACGTAGAGGATCGTGCAGATCACCAGCGAGCCGATGATGCCTCGGGGCAGGTCGCGCTGGGGGTTCTTGGCCTCCTCCGCGGTCGTGGCGACCACGTCGAAGCCGATGTAGGCGAAGAAGACGACCGACGCTGCGGAGATGATGCCGAGGACACCGAAGGTCTGCGGCTCGAGGCCGAAGGCCCACTGGATCAGCGGCTGGTGGATGCCCTCACCGCTGACGGAGCCGGCGCGCTCGGGGATGAACGGGTCGTAGTTGGAGCCGGTGATGTAGAACATGCCGGCGACGATGACGAACAGGACGATGAACAGCTTGACCGCGACGAGCGCGAGGTTGACCCGCAGCGACTCCTTGATGCCGATCGCGATCAGGCCCACCAGGACGATCACGAGCAGCAGCGCGGCCAGGTTGGGCTGACCGAAGTCGGCGTTGGCGTCCGGCCCGTAGTCCTTGGGCCAGCCGAGGCCGATCTCCTCGAGGAACGTCACCAGATAGCTGCTCCAGCCCTGGGCGACCACGGACGCACCGAGCACCATCTCCAGGATCAGGTCCCAGCCGATGATCCAGGCGAGCATCTCGCCGAGGGTGGCGTAGGAGAACGTGTACGCCGACCCCGACACCGGCACGGTCGAGGCGAACTCGGCGTAGCACAGCGCCGCCAGGCCACAGCAGATCGCAGCGATGATGAAGGAGAAGACCACACCCGGTCCGGCGTACTCGGCCGCGGCTCTACCGGTCAGGGTGAAGATTCCCGCTCCGATGATGACGCCGATCCCGAAGACGGTCAGGTCAACCGAAGTGAGCCGCCTTTTGAGCTTGAACTCCGGAGTCTCGGCATCGGCAAGGGATTGCTCGATGGATTTGGTGCGCCAAACAGACATGAGGGATAGGAAACCATCTCGACTGATGGACCGGAAAGGTCGGGGGTGTACTCCGTCACATCTCGCACCTGAAGCTGCTCGCCTCCGACGTGGGGCCACCGACGTACGCGGGCCAGGCCGGCCATTCGCACAACGGCCGGGTTCGGGCAGCTCCGGCGTTGCCGTCGGCGACCACCTGGTTATCGCCCGGCGCGACGTCCCGTTCGGCCCACTTCTCCAGGGCCGTGAGCGAGTCGTACGAGGCGGAGAAGGCGACCGGGGCGAAGTTGGCGTGGTTGGCTCCGGGCACCAGATAGAACCGGGAGAACCCCTCGGTCGCCCGCTTGCCCATCACCCGCTGGACGCGCTGGTAGTAGTCGATCGTGGAGCGGTGGCTGACCAGCTCGTCGGCGGCACCGTGGACCAGGATCAGCCTGCCGCCGGACCGGGCGAACGGGCGCAGGTCGGCGTCGTTGACGTCCTGGAGCGCGGTCAGCTCGCTGATCCGGCGCTGCCACTTCCCCGGGTCGGCCGGGTCGATCGCGAACGGGCTGATCTGCGGATCGCGAGCGACGAAGTACTTGGCCCACTGATTCCAGAACTGCATGCCGTAGCCGGCGGTCACCGGCATCGGGTCAGCCGGCGCGGCGGTGCCGAATCCGAGGACCGGCGTCGACATCCGTGCCCCGGACAGCAGCGGGAACCCGGGGTAGCCCCACTCCCCGCTCGCCACCCGGTAGGGCAGCCGCCAGCTGCTGTCGGCGGCCACCACCGCGTCAACCTGCTCGCGGGAGAGGCAGGTGTCCCCGGGCGTCTCGCCTTCGCCGCACAGCAGCGTCTCCGGATCGAAGTCGCAGCCGGCCTCGTCGGAGATCACCCCGTCCGCGAGCCCGTCGCCGCCGTCGCAGGCGGCCAGGACCCGCTGGGCGACGAGGTCCTGCTGCACCTTCGACGGGAACGCGCCGGGCTTGCCGAACTCGTGGGTGATCCGGCCGAAGAAGAGGTCAAGGGTGGCGGCGTTCCAGGCGGGGTACGCGGAGATCACCCCGTCGAAGTCGCGCGGCCAGCGCTGCGCGACCGCCAGGGCCTCCCGGCCACCGGTCGAGCCGCCGGCGAAGTAGGCCGTACCGGGCGCCCGACCGAAGGCCTTCGAGGTCACGTACGTGGCGGTGTCGTGCACCTTCTTGAGCGCGTCTCCGGAGAAGTTGCGCACGGCCTCGTCGTTCTGGCCGAACCAGCCGTCCAGGCTGGCGATCGGGTGGCGAGTCGTGTCTGCCTGATGGCCGGAGTCGCTGGCGTAGGTGACGTAGCCGCGGCCGAGCGGGGTGCGCTGGTCGACCGGCCCGAAGGGCACGTTCTGGGCGAGGTTGGGGACGGTGCCGTTGTAGCCGCCACCGCCGAACATCATCGTCTTCCCGTTCCACCCCTGCGGCAGGGCCAAACCCATCCGGATGTCCGGGGCGGCGGGATCGACCGGGTGGATCGCGATGTCGGCGCGGCAGTAGGCCGGGAGCGCGGTCGGGCCGGTCCCGGAGGCCGGCATCGACGTCGTCGCGGTGACCTCGGCGCCGGTGGTCGGCAGGCCGATGCGGTGGGCGGGGATCCTCAGCCCGACCAACGACGAGCAGTGGGCGGTGCCCGCCGACGGCGCGGCGCTCGCGGGCACCTGGCCGACGACCAGGGCCGCGGCGGCGAGGGCGAGCGACGAGCCGACGGTCAGAAATCTGCGTACGAGGGTGGGGGCCATTGCTCAAGGATCGCGACGCGGTGTGACGTGCGCCATGTGGCCGCCGCACACAACTCCGGCACTGAGGATGTGGGCGGTCGTGAGCCGGGCGCCTGCGGGCCGGCATGGAGATGAGCCACACAATGACGGGGCTCAGTGTGTCCCGAACCCCTATGGCGTACGTCTCACCACTTCCCTAGCGTCGCCCCTGTGACGAGCACCACACCGACCCCGAGGTGCGCACTACGGACCGAGGGTCTCACCAAGGACTTCCGCGGCTTCCGCGCGGTCAGCTCCGTCGACCTGGAGGTCGCCGAGGGCACCGTTCACGCGCTCGTCGGCCCCAACGGCGCCGGCAAGACGACTCTCTTCAACCTGCTGACCGGGTTCCTCAAGCCCACCGGCGGACGGATCGCGGTCTTCGGTGACGACGTCACCGGGATGGCACCGGAGCGGATCACCCGCCACGGGGTGGCGCGCTCCTTCCAGATCACCAGCCTCTTCGAGAACCTCACCCCGCGCGAGCACGTCGAGATCGCGCTCCAGGGGCTGACCAACCAGGGGCTGAAGTTCTGGCGCTCGGAGAAACTGCTCGGGCGCCGCCGCGAGGAGGTCGATCGGCTGCTGACCGAGGTCGGCCTGACCGAGCTGGCCGACAAGCCCACCGGGCTGATGGCGTACGGCCAGAAGCGCGCACTCGAGCTGGCTCTCGTGCTCGCCGTCGAGCCGAAGCTGCTCCTCTTGGACGAGCCCACCGCGGGGATGGCCATCGAGGACGTCGACCGCACCATCGAGCTCGTCCGGCGCATCGCCGAGGGCCGCACGGTCGTCTTCGTCGACCACAACATGCACGTCGTCGCCCACCTCGCCGACCGGGTCACCGTTCTGCAGCAGGGCTCGGTGCTCGCCGAGGGTCCCTACGACGAGGTGCGCGCCGACCCGCGCGTCATCACCGCCTACCTCGGAGAGGCTCACAGTGCTTGAGATCGAGAAGCTGAGCGCGTGGTACGGCGAGGCGCAGGCGCTGCGCGAGGCCACCCTGAGCGTCGGCGAGGGCGAGGTCGTCACCCTCGTCGGCCGTAACGGCGCCGGCAAGACCACGCTCGTTCGCTGCCTGATGGGCCTCCACAAGCACCTGACCGGATCGATCCGGCTCGACGGCCGCGAGATCACCTCGCTGCCCGCACACAAGCGGGCTCGCGCCGGGCTCGGCTGGGTGCAGGACGACCGCGGCATCTTCGCCAACCTGAGCGTGGAGGAGAACCTCCTGCTGCCGCCGAAGGTCTCCGAGTCGGCGTGGACGCTGGAGCAGGTCTACGACGCCTTTCCGGCTCTCGGCAGCCGCCGGCGAGCGGGTGGGACGACGCTCTCGGGCGGCGAGCAGCAGATGCTCGCCGTCGCCCGGGTGCTCCGCACCGGCGCCCGGCTGCTCCTGCTCGACGAGCCCTCCGAAGGGCTAGCCCCCGTCATCGTCGCCCAGATCGGCGACATCGTGCGGACCGCGAAGCAGTCCGGGATCGGCGTGCTCCTGATCGAGCAGAACGTACGTTTCGCCGCGACCGTCGCCGACCGCCACTACCTGCTCGCCCAGGGCCGCCTGGTCGAGAGCCTCGACAACGACGAGTTCGTCGAACGTCAGGACGAGCTACTCGAACACCTCGGGATCTGACGTACGTCCCCAGAGCGAGCACAGCCCTACCCCACGAGGAGAGACACGATGAACAAGCGACGCACAGCTGCCGGCGCCTCGATACTGATGGCAGGTGTCCTGGTCACCGCAGGCTGCGGTGCCGGCGGTCCAGCTGCTGCCGGAGGCGACTTCACCGACGACAAGGTGGTCCTCGCCCTGCTCAACGACGCCTCCGGTGTCTACAAGGACGTCTCCGGCCCCAACTCGAAGATCGCGATCCAGATGGCGATCGACGACTACCACGAGAAGTACGGCGACGAGGCCGTCATCGACGACATCGAGGTGACCTCGGCCGACCACCAGAACGAGCCGGACATCGCCAACACCAAGGCCCAGGAGCTCTACGACCGCGAGGGCGCCGACGTGATCCTGGACGTGCCGACCTCGTCGGCGGCGCTGGCCGTCGCGACGCAGGCGAAGAACAAGAAGAAACTCTACATGAACGTCGGCGCGGCCACGACCGAGCTTACCGGCGCACAGTGCAACAAGTACACCTTCCACTACGCCTACGACACCTGGATGCTGGCCAACGGCACCGGCACCGTCGTGACCGAGGAGGGCGGCAAGAACTGGCAGCTGATCTACCCCGACTACGCCTTCGGCCAGGACATGGTGAAGTCGTTCACCGGCGCCATCGAGGCCGGCGGCGGCAAGGTCGCGGGCACGATCGCGACGCCGTTCCCGAACGACAACTTCGCCACGTACATCACCAAGGCGGGAGCGGCGAAGCCGCAGGTCATCGGCACCATGCACGCCGGTGGCGACCTGATCAACCTGGTCAAGCAGTACAACGAGTCGGGGCTCAAGGACCAGGGCATCGACCTGGCCGTCGGGCTGATGTTCATCTCCGACATCCATTCGCTCGGCGTCGAGGCGTTCGAGGGCACGATCTTCACCGACGCCTGGTACTGGAACCTCGACGAGAAGTCCCGCGAGTGGGCCGACCGCTTCATGGAGGAGACCGGCGACCGGCCGACGTACGCCCATGCGGGCAACTACTCGGCGGCGACGCAGTATCTCGAGGCGGTCCAGGCGGCCGGCACCGACGACGCCGACAAGGTCGTCGAGGAGCTCGAGGGCAAGAAGGTCGAGGACATGTTCCTGCGCAACGGTGAGATCCGCGCCGAGGACCACCGGGTCATCCACGACGTCTACCTGGCCCGGGTCAAGGGACCGGACGACGTCAAGGAGGACTGGGACTACGAGGAGATCATCAAGACGATCCCGGCCGAGGAGGCGTTCCGCCCGGCAGCTGAGTCCGGCTGCTCGATGTAGGCGCGAGGTCTAGAGGGATTGGTATGAACGCGGTTCTGCAGTACACCGTCCAAGGGCTCGCGGCCGGCAGCTTCTACGCGCTGGCCGCGCTCGGCCTGGCGGTCATCTTCGGGGTGCTGGGCGTGGTCAACTTCGCCCACGGCGCCTTCTACATGCTGGGAGCGGTCGCCGCCGCGGTGCTCCTGGACACCGTCGGGATGAGCCTGTGGCTGGCGCTGATCGTGGTGCCGTTGCTGATGCTGGTCTTCGGGATGCTGGTCGAGCGGCTGCTGGTGCAGTGGCTGCTGCCGCTCGACCCGCTCTACAACCTGCTGCTCACCTTCGGGCTGACCCTGCTGCTGGTCGACCTTGTCAAGCGCCGCTACGGCGTGAGCGGCCTGCCTTACGAGCGCCCCGCCGCACTCGACGGACGGGTCGAGCTGGCCGGGGTCGGGCTGCCGATCTACCAGCTCTTCGTGATCGGTGTCGCGCTGCTCGTCTGCCTCGGCGTCTGGCTGCTGATGACGCGTACGCGGGTGGGCATGATCGTCCGCGCCGCGACCGAGCGGCCCGAGCTCGCCGGTGCGCTCGGGATCAACGTCGGGCGCTGGGTGACGCCGGTGTTCGGCTTCGGGGTCGCGCTTGCCGGCCTGGCCGGGGTCCTGGCGGCACCGTTCCGGGCGATCACAGCCGAGATGGGCAGCGACTTCATCATCATCCTGTTCGCGGTCGTCGTGATCGGCGGGCTCGGCTCGATCGTGGGCGCCGTCGTCGGCGGGTTCCTGGTCGGGCTCGTGGAGGCCTTCGGGCAGGCGTACGCACCGACGTTCTCGCAGGTGCTCATCTTCGTGCTGATGGCCGTGGTCGTCCTGGCCCGGCCGGCCGGGCTCTTCGGCCGAGAGGAGGCGACGGCATGACCCTTCGACAAGCTCAGGACACCGCGTCGATCGCAACGGCCGGTGCGAGCGTCACCGAGCAGCATGCGGCGATAGCGGGCGCACGCCCGTGGCAGCGGCTGGTCCTGCTGGCCGTGGGGCTGTTGATGGCGCTGGCGCTGCCGTGGTTCGTCTACCCGCCGGTGGCGATGGACATCGCCGCGTGGGCGCTCTTCGCGGTGGCCCTCGATCTGCTGCTGGGCTACTGCGGGCTGCTCTCGTTCGGCCACGCCGCGTTCTGGGGCGGATCCGCCTATGCAACCGGGCTGATCGCGATCCACCTCGGTGTGCCGTTCCCCGTGGCGGTCCTCGGCGGAGCGCTCTTCGCGATGCTCCTGGCGGTGCCGATCGGCTATCTGTCGGTGAAGCGGTCGGGGATCTACTTCGCGATGGTCACCCTCGCCTTCGCGCAGATGCTCTTCTTCATCGCCAACCAGGCCTCCTCCCTCACCGGAGGTGAGAACGGGCTCCAGGGCGTGCCGCGCTCCTTCTTCGGGATCGAGGCGGTCGAGACCGACTCGTTCTTCTTCTACTACGCCGCGCTGCCGATCATCCTTCTCGGGATGTGGGCGGCCTGGCGGATCGTCCACTCCCCCTTCGGGCGGGTGCTGGTCGCGATCCGTGACAACGCACCGCGTGCCCGGGCGCTGGGATACGACGTCGAGCGCTACAAGCTGATCGTCTTCGTGCTCTCGGCCGGGCTCTCCGGGCTGGCCGGCGGCGTCTTCGCCGTCTCGCACGGCTTCGTCGCGCTGCCCGAGCTGCACTGGGCCACCTCCGGCGAGGTCGTCCTGATGACCGTGCTCGGCGGGATCGGGACGCTGTGGGGCGGCGTCATCGGCGCCGGCCTGATCGTGATGCTCGCCGACTACCTGGCCTCGTCCGGGTTCGACGGGATCGGGATCGTCACCGGCGCGGTGTTCGTGACCGTGGTGCTGCTCTTCCGCCGTGGGATCTGGGGCACCGCCCGCCACCTCTGGCTCAACCGACGCCGAGTCGGCTCAAACTGACCAGATCCAACGCCGAGTCGGCTCGTTATGACGAGCCGACTCGGCGGGGATTTCGGTCAGGACGAGCCGACTCGGCGCGCTAAGCACTAGGCGACCAGTTGATGGAGCCGGAGCGCCAGCTGCACCTCGAGCTGACGCTCCGGCTCCTGCCAGCCCTTGCCCAGCAGCCGGGTGACCCGCTCCAGGCGCTGGGTGACGGTGTTGACGTGCACGTGCAGCGCGCCGGCGGTGCGGGTGAGGTTGCGGTCGGCGGCGAAGTAGGCCCGCAGAGTCTCCACCAGCTTCGACCCCTTCGCGGTGTCGTAGTCGATCACCGGACCCAGCCGCGAGGTGACGTACGCCTCCGGGTGGCCGTCGGAGCCGAGCAGCAGCCCCACGAAGCCGAGGTCCTCGGCGGTGACCACCTGGCCCTCGCGCCCCAGCGTCATCGCGGCCGCCAGGCAGCGCCGGGCCTCGTCGTAGCCCTTCACCACTGCGTCGGGACTGCTCAGCGGCCCCGGCACCGGGCCGGCGGCGCCGACCGTCACCGGCGCGCCGGCGGACAGCCGCAGCCCCTCGACCACCAGCTCACCGGCGGCGCGGGCGTCGCAGTCGGGAAAGATCAGCACGACCTGTCCCTGGCGCACCGCCGCGAACCCGTCGTGGGTGGCGGCGACGAACGTCGCCGCCTGACCGACCCGGGCCCGGTCGCCGGGGACGTTCGCCACCACCACGGCATACGGCCGGGACAGATCCGCCTGCAGCAGCCGGCCACGCTCGCGCAGCGTCTCCGGGTCCGGCGTGGTGCCGGAGAGGAGCTCGTCGAGGAGCTCGCCGCGTACGCGTCCCTCGGCCTCGGCGACGCTGCGGCGGAAGAGCAGCAGCAGCGCCGTCACCAGCGCGGCCCGCTCCAGGATCCGCTGGTCGCCGTCGTCCAGATCCCCGTCCTCGCGGTCGACCTCGCGCGGGCCGAGGAGCATCGAGCCGAGCTGCTCGGCGCCGGCCAGGACCGGGGTGGCGTAGATGTCGCCGCTGCCTGCGGTGCGGCTCAGGTCGAGGCTTCGCCTGGTCACGGCCGCCTCGTAGTCGGAGACGGGCTGGTCCGGGGCGCTGCTGGCGATGGCCTCGCCGTTCAGGTCCAGCACCACCACCCGGGCGCCGAGGACCTCGGCGACGCTGCGTACGACATCATCGACGCCGCCGCCCTCGACGACGATCCGGGTCAGCCGGTCGTGGGCGTCGGCGGCTCGCTCGACCGCCTCGTTGCGCGCCTGCAGCTTGCGGGTGGTGACCTCGAGCTCGGCGACCGCGGCTCGGGTCTCCTCCAGCAAACGGGCCTTGTCCACGGCGATCGCGGCGTGGGCTGCCAGGGAGACGAGCAGCGCGCTCGCCTCGGCGCCGAAGGGACGTACGGTGCGGTTGGCGGCGAAGAGGACGCCGATGACCTGGGTGCCGAGCAGGAGAGGTACGCCGATGATCGCGCGGATGCCCTCGCCGCTGACCGCGC
This sequence comes from Nocardioides sp. YIM B13467, assembly GCF_042788075.1. Classification (NCBI taxonomy): domain Bacteria; kingdom Bacillati; phylum Actinomycetota; class Actinomycetes; order Propionibacteriales; family Nocardioidaceae; genus Nocardioides; species Nocardioides sp. YIM B13467. The sequence continues at coordinate 29,268 of NZ_JBHZPJ010000018.1, read as the reverse complement.
CGTCGATGTCGGGGGCGTGCCGGAACCGCTCGTCGGGGATGTAGTCGGCGGTCGAGTAGGGCTTCATGGTCTGGGCGACGAGGCCGCCGAGCCCGATGCCGTAGGGGATCCGAGTCGAGCGGAAGGCCGCGGTCAGGATGCCCTCGGTCACCCGCATGTACTCGCCCCTACGCTCGTCGTTGAGGGTCAGGTAGGCGACGTCGCTGTTGAGCAGCTGCCTCGCCCGGGTCACGATCGCCTGCAGCACCGCCTCCAGGTTGGTCAGCATCGCCAGGTCGTTGGCCGACTCGAACAGCGCCCCCAGCTCGCCCTCGCGCCGGCGGCGCGCCTCCAGGGTCGCCCTGACCTGAAGCGCGAGCCTCTTGGCGTAGTCGATCCGCTCCTGCTCCCCGGCGGTCGCGCCCGCCGCTCGCGCGGCCCGCGACGGTCCCTCGAAGTCGGCCTCCGCGGCATCCCCGGCCAGCAGCTCCAGGAACGCGACCACATCGACCGTCATGTGACCGAAGTTACACTTCTACGCGCGCACCAACATAGGGGATCACCACATAGTTGCCCCGGATCAGGTATGGGTCTTCGCCAGGTCCCTTCGACAAGCTCAGGACATCGCCTCCACCGTGGTGACGGGACGCTCGCAGACGAACCCCCGACAGACGTACGCCGCCGCCTTCCCGTCCACCGGAGTGCGGCTGCTCAGCAGCGGGATGTCGTCGCGTGCCTCGTCGGCGACGACCACCACCGCCCCCGGCTTGCGCCGGGCCGCGGCCTCGAGGGCGTCGCGGTCGGGTCCCGGCGGTCCGACGACCGCGATCTCGAGCGGACCGTCGGCCATCGTCGCCGCGCCCGCCAGCGACCAGCCGGCGAACCGGGGCGCCTTGGTCATCAGGTTGCTCGTGGCCGCGAGCGCCTCCTCGGCGGCAGTGCGGTAGCGGCCCTCTCCGGTCAGCGCGTGGGCGGTGACGAGCGCATGGACCATCGCGCTGGTCCCGCTGGGGCTGGCGTTGTCGGAGGGGTCGCGCGGCCGGGTGACCAGCGCCTCCGCGTCGTCGGCGGTGTCGTAGAAGCCGCCGTCCTCGGCACGGAAGTGGGTCAGTGCGGTGTCGAGCAGCGCCGTCGCCCGGTCGAGCCAGGTGCTGTCGCCGGTCGCCTGGGTCAGTGCCAGGAATCCCGACGCGACGCAGCCGTAGTCCTCCAGGACTCCCGCGTGGGCCCCGGCCGCGCCGTCGCGGCTGACGCGGAGGAGTCGCGCATCCTGGACGTGCACCCGCCACAGCAGCTCCGCCGCCGCGACCGCCGCGTCGACATAGTGCCGCTCCCCCAGCAGCAGCCCGGCATCGACCAGACCGCTGATCGCCAGCCCGTTCCAGGCCGCGACGACCTTGTCGTCGCGGGCCGGGCGTACCCGCTCCGCACGCGCCGCCAAGAGCCGCGCCTTGACCGACTCGAGCCGCTCGAGATCGTCGGGCCGGTGCCGCAACTGCAGGGTCGAGGCGCCTTCCTCGAAGGTGCCGGCCTCGGTCACCTCGAAGACCTCCGCGGCCCAGGCTCCGTCCTCGGTCCCGAGGACGTCGACGAGCTCGCCCAGCGTCCAGACGTAGAACTTCCCCTCGACGCCCTCGCTGTCGGCATCGAGCGCAGAGGCGAACCCGCCCTCGGCGGTGCCGAGCTCGCGGATCATCCAGTCGGCGCTCTCCCGGGCGACCCGGTCGCCGAGCTCGGTGCCGAGGCGGGCGTAGAGGCCGATCAGCTGCGCGTTGTCGTAGAGCATCTTCTCGAAGTGCGGAACGACCCAGCCACGGTCGACGGCATAGCGGGCGAACCCGCCCCCGACCTGGTCATAGATCCCTCCGCCGGCCATCGCGGCCACTGTCCGCGACAGCATGTGCGAGACCCGCGAGTCCGCCCCGAGGGCGCCGGCCGCCCGCCGCATGAACTCCAGCACCATCGACGGCGGGAACTTCGGGGCACCCCCGAACCCGCCCGCCATCGGATCGAACTCCCCCGCAAGCGTCTCGACCGCGGCATCGATGTCCACCTGCCACTCCCCCGCGGACCCGGCTGCCCCGGAGATGTTGGCCAGGTGCTGACGTACGTTCTCCGCCACCGCCCCGATCTCGGACCGCCGCTGCGTCCACGCCTCCGAGAGCGCCTGCAACACCTGCGTGAACGCCGGCTGCCCGTGACGCGGCATGTCCGGGAAGTAGGTGCCCGCGAAGAACGGGTTGCCGTCGTGGTCGAGCACCACCGTCATCGGCCACCCGCCCGACCCGGTCATCGCCGTCGTCGCCGCCATGTAGACCGCGTCCACATCCGGCCGCTCCTCCCGGTCGACCTTGATGTTGACGAAGTGCTCGTTCATGTACGCCGCCGTCGTCTCGTCCTCGAACGACTCGTGGGCCATCACGTGACACCAGTGGCAGGCCGCATAGCCGACGGACAGAAGGACAGGAATTTCGCGGCGCCGCGCCTCCTCGAACGCGTCAGGCCCCCACTCCCACCAGTCCACCGGGTTCTGAGCGTGCTGGAGCAGGTAGGGGGAGGTCGCGGAGGCGAGTCTGTTGGCCACTCCCCCAGCCTTGCACGCACGTGAACAAGTGATGCAAGCCTGTCCCTGGACAGGAATTTGGGACAGGAATTTCATCCGTGGGCCACGAACCCGTGAGGGCCATGTGTCCTACGGGCCATCAATCTGGTCGGCGCGGATCGCGTGGCTTTGGACTAAACTGCAGCACCCGCCGGCAGATGACGCTCCGGAACCCTGTGCGCCGTTCGCCTCGGTCAGACGATGATTTCGGGCCGATCTCCACATTCGAGAGGAACGTGAATGCAAAGTAGGACCGACTCGACGCGCCAGGACGTGTCATCTGGTACGCCAGCAACCGAGACGAGGCTGCGGTTGCATGTTCTCGACTGACTGACAGCATCCTTGGTACCCCGGCGGCGTTGCACGGCGCCTTCCGCCAGTTCGGCGTTTGGGACCCTCGATCAAATGCAAGGCTCCGCCGCGCATGGACGGGTAGCACTCGTCCGTTGAGCGACCATTGCCCGGTCTCAGTGCTCACCCCCGCGTGGGGCGGGGAACAACGTCCTCTGCTGCCCCTGAGTCTCTCCTTCTTGGGTAAGGCGGTCAAACGGCCGCCTAGTCAGAGCGAACTCAGGTCGCGTTGGTGAACCCTGCTGTAAGAACCGGTCGCAGGGCTTCCAGGACGAAGGATTCGGGTAGTCGTTCTTGCTCCAGTTGGAGGTGGCCATCGTCAGGATGGCCGTCGGTGAGGAGGCGGAGAGACTCAACCTCCGGTGGAGTCAACGTGGGCTGAGGCGGGTCGACGCGGGTGAGGTTCTCACGCACCGCGAGGTGCTTGTAGGCGGCGACGACGTCGGGGCCCATGAGGACTGAGCGGGTGCGGCTGATGAAGCTGCGGGCCCGTGAGAGCAGTGTCATCCCCCACCGGTCGAGATCGCCCCAGTACAGGATCTGGGCCTCTCGCAGCCAAGGGAGCTCGGTGATCGCGTTGAGGTGGTTGCCGAGTGAATGGATGATGAGCAGGCCAGGGAAGTCAGGAACGATCAGAGCTGACTCCTTGTTCTCGACGATCAGCACGATCCGCGGTGTGATCTGCAACCTTGCGATCTCCTGGACCGGGGCCCGCAGGTGACGGATGCCGCCGACCGTCGTACGCAGGTTGGCGTCGGCCAGAATCAGGTCGATCAGCGGAGGTGGTGCGACGAGTCCGAGAGGGTCCAGGGCTTCCTGGTCGAGGTCTGGATCCGAGTTCTCCCCAGAGTCGTCGCCACTGGGGTTGGAGTCGATGCCGAGCAGCCCGAGCACCAGGCTCCGGTGCCTGGCCAGCCATTTGGTGTGCATGCTCTCGACCGGCACTTGTCGTGGTAGCAGGCCGCTGCGTGGGTTCAGTCGGAACCATGCCGCGGCGGCCAGCAGCAGGTTGAAGTCTGCGTCGTCGAGGTCGACGATCCGGGCAAGGTGTCGGCGAACCGCTTTCGGGGATCCGGAGTCAGCAAGAACTTGCCGAGATCGTTGCTGCGCCAGAGCCCAGTGCCTGGCGGCCTTCTCGTCGAGTGAGGCCAAGGCGGTCACGTCGTCGAAGTCGACGTGGGTGGGAACGTCCTGCCGGCCGTACGCGGTCCTCACGCTGACGGTGCGGAGAGAGATCCCTTTGCGCTGCCGCGCCCAGGTCGTCCAGCCCAGTTTCCACCTTTCGATCTCGGCTGGTTTGTCGGGGTCCGCCAGCTCGTCGGCGGTCGGTTTCTCGAGGGGGAAGGAGATGCCACCGGTGGGTGGTTCCGAGAGCCATGACCGCCATTTGTTCCTGTACCGCGTGCTGACCTGGGAGTGGATGTCGCTCTGAGACCTCATGCGGTTTCACCTAGCTCGATCCCGAGCCGGTTCATCTCGACTGCTTCTTCGATGGTGAGGGAGTAGATACGAGCGGCCGCCGTCTTGTTGGCTGTGGTGTCACGTCCGATGTAGGCGACCGTGTCAACGAAGTTCTCGAAGGCCGCGACCTTGTCACGCGGGGCGCCGATGATGAGCTGGAATCCTAGGCTTCGCAGTGCGGCGAGCGCCCGGCCGGTGTATTCGGAGTCGGCCTTCACGAACCCTTCGTCGAGAACGATCGGCGCATAGGTCGGCGGATGGTCGCTGCCGGCTCCGAGGCGGTAGCGCAGCGCTGCCCCGAGCACGAATGCGATGAGCTCCTGGCCCTCTCCCCCGGAGAGTCCGCTGACGCCTTCATGGACGATCGCGGGCCCTTCTTGGGGTGTCTCGATGGCACGGAACAGCACATGCTCGCGAGCATCAAGCACGCGGTGGCGCCAGGAGTCACCTGATCGGGTCTTCTCGTCGAGTCGAGCAAGGTCACGTTTCAGTGCGAGGAACTGTCGTTCGATCGTGGCCTCATCGCGCTCTACCCCCAGGGTCCCCTGGGTGTGGCGGGTGAGGGTCTTCTTGAACTCGCGTAGGTCGCTGTTGCTCCGGGGATGCGGGTCGATCTGCAGGCTGGAGCCCTCGCGGAACTCGATCCCTTCGAGGACCTCGTTGATCGGCCGAATCCCCTTCTGGATGCTCCTGGCATCAGAGTCGATCTGCACCAGCAGTGACCGAAGGCTCTCGGTCATGGTCGCGCCGGCCTTGCTGATCCAGTTGGCCCGTGCTCGAGGAAGATCATCCTCGACCAGAGCGCGGTGGATCGCCTGGACTGCCGGCAGGCTCGCGATGGTGGCGTCGATCTCCGCGCTCTCGTCGGCATCGCGGTATTGCTCGAATGTCTTCACCAAGAGCTCCTCGGCGACGTCGGCATCACGACGGTGTTGGTCGACCTGCTGCCGCAGGTCAGCAGTCGCCTGATCAAGGGACACGTTGATCGCCCGGACGAGGGCCCGCTCGACGGCGTCCTCGGTTTCTCCGTCGTCCCAGCTGTGTGGGGCGGCGAACGGCAGCTTCGCCAGCTGGCTGCGATCCTCGTCGGTGAGTGGCGCGGCCTCTGCGATACGGTCCTTTGCGCCGTCGATCGCGGTGCTCAGTGCTCCCCAGGCGAGGTCGAGGGTCTTGATCTGGCCGAGGAAGTGTTGTTCACGGTTCTGGGCTATCGCGCGAGCCTCGTCGTAGGTGCCCATCTGGTTGCTGAGCTCGGCGATCTTCGGCTCATGCACTTCGTACTCTCGGAGCGCCTCCTTGTGGCTGGAGATCTGTCGCCGTGTGGGCTCGAGGTCAATGCTGCTCCACTCGATCTGCGCAGCTTCAGCGAGAGTGGCTAGCTGTCGGTCCCTGTCCTTGACGCCGGCGTCGTGTTGGTCGTAATCATGGCGGGCCTGGCCGAGTTCGCGATTCTTGGTCTCGAGGGTGGCATTGAGCTCGGCGATCAGAGCGGTGTTGTCGAGTCCGAGCCATGACTGTCGTCGGCGGTCGTCCTTGATGAAGCGGCCGCGGGAACCGGTGCGTAGGCCGGCTCTTGTGACGGCTCCCTTGACCCCGGTAGGAAGGTTGTCTAGCTCGTCAGCGGTCTGCACGCACAGGATGCTCTGGTCCTCGACGAGCTCATCGTGAAGCCAGCCGTAGAACGGACTGTTCTCGTCGTAGGCCAGCATGTCTGGAACCGTGCCGGGGATTAGCTGCTTGGTCGGTGCGAGCCCTGCTTGGGCAGGGACGAGGATGACTTGGCTGTGCATGTCGTGGTCATTGACAAAGCGTCGAACGGAGACGAAGCTCGACTCTTCCACGATCAGGTGGGTGGCGACGCCACCCAGTACGCGGTTCACCGCGGTCGACCAGTCGCGGTGCTGACTTGCGACATCGACCAGTTCACCGACGTAGCGCAGGTGCTCGGCCGGTGTCCCGGTCTGCTCCGCAATCCACGCGCGCCGTTCGTCGGCGTCGCGAGGTACTTTGCTTTGGCGTCGCCGGTAGGAGGTGATGTCGTCCTCGAGCCTGGCGATCTCGTTCTTGAGGTTCACCACGCGTTGTCCGAGTTCTTGAGCCTGCGGCTTGTCGTTGCCGCTGGCCCCGCGAATCTCGTCTTGCTGCTGGCGGATCAGTTCGCGGAGGACGCCCATGTCTTCGGCAGAATGAGGCAGGTCGAGGCTGACGCTGCTCAGCTGTTTCTCGAAGGCGGCTCGGTCGCGTGCCACTCGGTCATGGGCTTCTTGTGCTGCCTTGAGCTCGGCTTTGATGAGCTTGGTGCGGTCTCCACCGAGCAGGGTCACCTGGGCAGCCAGGCTGTTCCATGCCGCTTCTGCTGCGGCTGCCTTGGAACGAGCTGATTGTCGCTGCTGGTCGGCCGTGGCCCTTGAGATCCGGTTCTGTTCTGTCTCGGCCTCGATCCAGTCGCGAACCCGCTCGGCGTGCCAGACGTCTAGGCGTGTCCTCCCCCGGTCGTCGGTTTCGGTGTAGAGGCGGCGTTTCGCGGCGCTGCCAGCGATCGCCGACTCATACCGCTCGGCATGTCTCGGGATGTCTTTGAGGATCGAGAGCCGTTTGCGGGCGTCCTCGAAGACGTCGTAGAGCGAGGATGCTTCGCGGTAGGCGCTGAGCGTTGTTTTCCATCGCGAGAGGGCTAGCGGTTCGGTGAGCACGAACTTCTTGAAGACGTCGTTGATCGAGAAGACTCCCTTGGACGCTTGTGCTTGACGCAGAAGCTGGAGAGCCAGCAGCTGGGACTCTTCGCTGTCGCCGATGCCGAGCTTGTCGCACAGCCTGGTCCGAAGCGTCGGCTGAGATGCTGTGACCAGGTCTCGTGACTGGTCAACCAGGGACTTCAGTGCGGACTCGTTCAGCGGTGAACGGCTTCGCGCGGCTTCCTCGACTTCTCCTAGGCGTTGGAGTGAGAACGCGCCGTGGACGAGCATGTACATCGTCGTCGAGTTCACTTCGTCCTGGGTGGCCGTGTCCGGAGTGATCCAGGCGATTCGTACGGCGGTGACCCGCTCTCCCAGGTCGGTGCTCCACGTGATCGCGGCACCGGAGGGGAAAGCCTCGCCGATCGGGCGTCGAAACTTCGTGGTGGTGGCAGTGGACTCGGCGTCGTCCTTGTCTTTGACGTCGTCGATCTTCCCCCGGGCGTAGCTATAGACCGTGCGCTCGGCCTTCTTGCCGCCGTCGTCGCGTGCTGCCCGATTGAACTCTTGGGGGTTCGGCATGATCACCGCGGCCATTGCGTCGAGAATGGTCGACTTCCCCATCCCCGTGGGTCCCAGGATCGCCGTCCCGTTCCGCCCTACGCGCATCTGGTGGAGGCCTCCATAGCCACCCCAGTTGAGGACCTGGACCAACTCGATGCGGAACTGGCCCTCGAGTAGCGTGCCGCGAGAGCTCATCTCCTCCGGGTGGTCGTCGTGGTCATCGCTAAGCATCAGTGATCTCCATCGACTCCGTGGTTGCTGGGGCTGCTGTGTCCTCCGCGGCCGCCTCAGGGATTGAGATCTCGAACGTGGCGCGCAGGTGGGCCAGGACGTCGGTGTTGATCAGTGGCACAATCGCAGGTGAGACGACGAAATTGTCGCCATCAGGGTCCGGATCGAGCAGCCCGAGAGGCTTCGTCAAGGCGCTGATTGCACTGTTGACGCGGCTCCCAAGGGCCATGGGATCGCTTTGTGGGTAGCTGAACCGGTGGAGGAACTCGGTGATCTGGTCGCGAGTCACCACGACAGCGTCATCGGCTGCATCGGTGAACGCGTGCTCCTGGCGAAGGAAGATCATGAGGAGGGTGGCGTCTCGGCTGAGTGGCTTATCGCGGCGCAGCATGGCGGGCGAGCCATCCTCGGTGCTCTGACGCTTGAACGCGACTTCGAAGTCCAGGTCGATCTCCAAAGTCATGAACAGATCCTCGAGGCGCTCCTCGATCTCGGGGCGGTATGCCAACAGGGCTTCCCATGCCGATCGATGTGTGGCGCGGGTGATGAATCGTTGGGTGAGGAGGGTTGCCAGGGCAACACGCGCCTCGTGTGGGAGGCCGGCGCTGGCTGGGTCTCCGAACGGATCGGTCTCTTCGCTGATCGTGTCCTCAGTCATCCGATGCCCCCTTCACGGCGACGGGCTTGTCGAACAGAACGTGGGGTAGGGCGACCTCGAGGACCTGTCCGTGGTCGGCGAGGATGCGGACTCGCTCGCTGTTCTGGTCATCGACCGTCCCGTGGGCAATCCCCAGGTCCAGCAGGCTAAGGATGGTCCCGAGCCGCTGGAACTCCTCAGGAGTGGCGTCGTAGACCTGGGTTCCCGTGACGGTCGGATGGATGTCAAGCAGGGAGTTGATTGTTCTCGCTACAGCGGGCTGAGCAGTGCCCATGGCCAGCCGAAGCGCGGCTCGGTCGGCCTCCGGGAGCGGATCGTTGTTGGCTTCGACGATCACCTTCACGCTCCGAGGTCCTGGGTCTCGCCACCACTGGGTCTGCGAGATGTCCTTGACGTCGAGCACCCCGATGCCGAGCACATCTCCTGGCATGGGGACGGAGCCTGGCTGTGCCTGCACCCAGGCGAGGCCAGCGTCCAGGGCCTCCTCGGCGAGGTTGATCAGACGTTGATGGCGCCCGTTCGCTGTCCGGCTCAGGAATCGTCGCAGTGAAGCGGTCCACCGCAGGTAGGTCTCTTGGACCTCGTGATCAGCAGTCAAGAGCGAAGACACGAGCCCCTCCATCTGGGAGCGCTGGTCAGATGTCAGGTGATCACGACCGAAGCCTTGCCTGAGGATCTCCTCGATATCAGCATGCAGCCGCTCGAGCTCACTGGTTCCCAGCGCCTGGGCGAATCCTCGATATGCGCGACCCTCGGGGGTCTCGTCCAACAGGTCGTTCTCGCGGAGGTACTCCTCAACCACGGCCCCTTTGCCCAGTGCCGCAGTCGTGGCGCGGCGGGAGACTTCCCGGTGTCGGTGCTCCACCATCGCCCCCAGCTGGCGGAAGTCCTCGGGCAGAGATGCCGTCAGATGGAGAACCTCACGGAGCTGTCGCTTCATCTCCTCTTGGGTGGCAGCACGCACGTGGCCGGCGTCAATATCGGCTCTCCGCCGCTGGAGATCAGCGATCTGAGCATCGATCCGGTCGAGCTGGGCCTTCTTGTTCGGGTTACTCATGTCAGCGAGCTTCCTGACGGCGTCACCAATACTTCCGAGGCGTGCCTCGGAGATGGTGTTCTGCTGACGGATCAGCTCGCGCACGATACGCAGAGCCCGTAGCGCATGCGGCGACAGACGGTAGGTCATCGTTGTTCGCTGGCCGCGGTTTCCCCCTCTCACGAGCCATCCGCTGTCCTTCCAGCTCTTGCAGTACTCAGCCGGCGACACCTTCGCCTCAGTGTCAGCATCGGTAATGCCCTCTCTGGCAGTTGCCACTTTCTGGTGGAACCAGGCCGCCGAGACCGGTTCGGTGGTGAACTCGAGATGCTCGGAGAACAACGGCAGAACCCAGCGCGCATTGGTGCTCCGCAACAAGGAAAGAGTGGGGTTGTCGTCCCACGCCTCGTTGACCTCGTCGTAGGTGAGAACCTCGGAGGACCGGTCCACGGTCGGATCCTTTCTGGCGTTCAGATGGAACGGCCACAGCTTTCCGAGATGCCCGTAAGGGGCGCTTGTGAGTGCACATCACGGTATCGGCGAGCACCGACACTTTGCGTTCGAATGAGTCAACCCGGCTACACATCGACCAATACCGAACGGAACGGGCTGATTTGTTGTGGTCTACCGCAGAGGCTCGCGCAGTTGGTGATTTCGCGGGCGACTATCGGGGGCAGCTCTCGACCCACGCGGCAGGAGTAGATGGCGTAGCCCGATCTCCCCCGACCAGACACGGGCGCATCCCGCGTGGGCGGGGAACGCGGCCAAGTCGAAACGCATGCCGGTGTCGGCGTCGGCTCATCCCCCTGTAGACGGGGAAACTCTCGGTCTTGGCTTGGCCGCGTCGCCACGCTCGTCCCGCGCCTGTCAGCCTGGCCAGCTTGGCGCAGCCGGTCCGATCTTGACGATTCGTTCCAGATTTCTCGCGCGAGCGCTTCGCCGACCGATCGGAGTGACCTCCGTACCCTCATCGCCTCACCAGGCGCACCCCTTCATGATCCGCGACGACAACTCATTCTTCTTGAGGTGCATCCCGTTGACCTGCGGAAACGCGATGCACCCCTGGCTACTCCCCTTGCCGCGAGCAACCCGAGGGGGAGCATGCGCGCGGCAGGATTGTGATCGCCGTCCACTACCGCGTGTTCCGGTTCAAGTAGGTAACTGGATGACATAGCTACGAAATTTGCCGTTGCGTAAAGAGATTCAACTGGTGCCTAATAGATCGATACGCAGAAAACACGGACCTTCGGTTCGGAAACGCTGCGCATCCCGAAGGGCTCAACTCAGCTCGCCGAGGAAGGTGTACCCATTGATGCGACTTCATCGAGTTCCGATCGTTGCGACTGGCGTTCTGGCGCTGGCCGCGGTCACTTCCTGCGGTCAGTCCGAGCCGACCACGTCTCCGTCCCAGCAAGCCTCACAGAGTTCGCCGGCGCCTACCTCCACTTCGACCTCGGATACGGATGCAGCATCGAATGCGGCCACTGACACGGTTCGCGAGTACTTCGCGATTCTCGACGAGCTCCGCCAGGACCAGGAGCGGTCTCTGGACGCACTTGCGGAAGTCGCCGCAAGCACCCAGCTCACCGCCCAACAGCGGCTCCTCGAGAACGAGCGATCGAACAAGCTCCGCCAGATCGGCAGCACCGCGCTCCCGGATGTCTCGGTCGAGAGCGTCAATCTCGACAACTCGGATCCGAAGGCCGGCAAGGTGCCAACGGTGACGGTCGACGTCTGCTGGGACGTGAGCGACGCCGATCTTGTCGATGCCAGTGGGAAGTCCGTGGTGAGCCCCGACCGAGTCGACGTCGGGTGGACGCGCTACACCGTCGCCAACTACGAGTTCCAGACCGACCCGCTGACGGGATGGCGCGTCGCTTCCGGGAAGGACCTGAAACAGCCGCCATGCGAGCAGTGATCCGAGCACTCGTCCTGGCCTGCGTTGTTGCGGGCCTGACGACGCTCGGCCTGACGCAGACGGCGTACGCAGACACCGTCTGCCAACAGACTGATCCGCTCACCGGGCAGTGCACGCTCTCGATCGAGGTACCTGGCAGCGGCGGTTCGGGCCATGGCAAACCCGCGGGCGATGAGGGCCCCAAGGACAGCGGAAGCGGTAACCCTTGTTACTGGGATCCAGCCAAGCAAGGGGTGCCAGGCAAGGCTGGACCAGTGGCATGCACCAGCGGGTACGGCACATGGTCTTCGACCTACAACTGCTACATCCAACAGGCTGATCCACCGCCTCCTGCGGACGACCCCGCATGGCAAGGGCACGAGCCAAGCGACGGAGCTGTGTACAACTGCTACCAGCCGCAGACCGGCCTCCTCATCCAGATCTGGTCGCCGACACCTCCACCAGGTGCTGAGGCCGGCCCGCCGCCACGCGAGGTCGCCCAGATGGCCGTGGAACAGATGAACCTGTCAGCTATCGACATCGGCATCACCCCCAGACCCGAACCAGACAGTGTCGGCCTGGTCGGGATGCCGGTGTGGATGTGGGCAAAGGCGCCTGACAGCCGAACGTACGGGCCGACGACGGCGTCGGCATCAGCAGGTGGGATCACGGTGACCGCGACGGCGCGGGTGCACGAGATCGCCTGGGACATGGGAGACGGCACCACCGTTGAGTGCCGCACCGCGGGGACGCCGTATGAGGCGTCCTTCGGGAAGAAGGCGTCGCCGGACTGCGGCCACGTCTACAGGTTGTCCTCAGCTAGGGAGCCGGGCGGGAACTACACCGTGACGGCAACCTCGGCGTGGGTGATCACCTGGGAGGGAGCCGGGCAGACCGGGACGATCCGGCTGAACGGGCTGAGCCGTTCGGTCGAGATCGCGGTCGGGGAGGCGCAGGTGCTCGTGCGATAGCGGGCGCCTGAGGGGGCAGGTAGGGCAATGGCCAATGTTGTTAGCGATGAGAACCGGTTCACCGGGACGCCGCCTGCGCCCAGACTGGTTCCACCGCCGAAGATCCGGCGCCGGCCTGTACATATCGTCGCAACGGTCGCGGCGATCTTCATCGGCGCTGCGATCGCTGCCTGGGGTTGGTCAGCCACGACAACGAGTGAGTCCGTGGTCGCCGCACGCAACACGATCGATCGCGGTGACCTGATCACGGCCGATGACCTGACCACTACCCAGATTTCAGGCGACAACGCGCTGAAGATCGTTCCTGGGGAGACTCTTGATGAGCTCGTGGGCAAGCGGGCCGCACTCGACATCTCCGCCGGTGGATTGCTGACCCCGGAGATGACGACCGAGGACAACATGCCGCCAGCTGGCAAGTCGATTGTGGGGATCTCGCTGACCCCTGCGCAGGTGCCCGCCATCACGCCGCGCAACGGTGACAAGGTCCGGGTCGTTGCCACGACCGGTGAAGGCGGTGAACTTGCTTCGGGTGCTCCGCTGGCCACGAGCGCCGAGGTCATCGGGGCATCGACTGATGAGGTCTCAGGCAACACGGTGGTCAACGTTCTGGTCCCCTACGCCGACGCAGCGGTGCTCGCTGATCGAGCGAGCACCGGGAACGTCGCCCTCGTTGTGGACCCGCTGGAGCGCTGATGGCGGTCATCGCACTCACCTCCGCGTCTGGCTCACCCGGCGTCTCCACCACAGCGCTCGGCCTCGCCATGGAGTGGCCCCGTCCCGTCCTTCTCCTCGAGGCCGACCCCACCGGAGGATCATCGATCCTCGCGGGCTACCTCAGGGGTCACACCCAGCCCGGAGCCGATCTGGTCGACCTGATGCTGTCACCCCTGGGACCCTCCGATACTCTGCCGCAGATCGCCGCCCCGATCCCCGGCACCTCGATCTCGTACGTCCCCGGCACCCGCACCCACATCCAGGCGGCCGGACTCCGTGACCATTGGGGCGCCCTGTCTAGCGTGCTTGCCGACCTCGACGCGACCGGCCAGGACGTGATCATCGATGCCGGCAGGCTCGGCTTGGTCGGGTCCGCAGAACCTCTGCTCATCGCGGCCGACCTGACCCTTCTTGTCGTACGCACCGACCTTCCCGCACTCGTGGCGGCGCGGTCCTGGGCCGAGAGCGTGACGCGCGCCGGGGTCGGGTGGCGATGGCCCGGGCTGCTGCTCGTCGGCGAGGGCATGCCCTACACATCCCGCGAGGTCTCACGGCTGCTCGGGCTTGCCGTGGTGGGAGAAATCGCCGACGACCCGCTTAGCGCGGCCGTCTTCCACCGAGGAGCACCACGGCCGCGCCACTTCGCGACCGGCTCGTACGCCCGCTCGCTCCGGGCTGCCGCCGAGGAACTGCAGGCAGAGATCGGTCGTTCACGCGCCGCAGTCGCGACGGAGGCAGCACGATGACGAACCAGTGGGAGCCGTACCGTCCTGACGTCACCAGCCTGCCCATGTTCGCACCCACGCTACGAGCGGTTGAGGACGTTTCGGACCCGAGGGCCGGACACCGGGCGATGAGCGCTCCTCCGGCGCCGAGCCAGCAGATCTCCGCCGCTTCGCACGACATGGACTGGGCATTGGTCGCGGCGCTGAGATCCCAAGCATCCGAGCAGCTGTCCCAAGCGGTTGCGGCCGAGTCGCACGCACTGGACCGGCGGGCGCAGGAAGAGCTCGGCCGGTCGATCGTGCTGGACCTCATTGAGGGTTCGATGGCCGAAGCCGTCAACAAGGGCGACCCCTCGTGGGACCTAGGCCACCAGCAGGCCGTCGCCAAGGCCGTCTTCGACTCTCTGTTCCGGCTCGGCCGCCTCCAGCCGCTGGTCGACGACGACCGAGTCGAGAACATCATCATCTGCGGCCACGACAACGTGACCCTCGACCTCGTCGACGGCTCCCAAGTACCCGGCGACCCGGTGGCTGACTCCGACCAAGAGCTCATCGATTTCCTGGTCTTTCTCGCCTCACGCAGCGAGGTCAACGCCCGCGGCTTCTCTGAAACCCAGCCCAAGCTCCATCTCCGCCTTGACGACGGCTCCCGCCTCGCTGCCGCGGCTTGGGTGATGCCCCGTCCCTCAGTCGTGATCCGTCGCCATCGGCTCATGGAGGTGACCCTCGATGACCTTGTACGTCGCGACATGCTCACCCCAGTCGCAGCCACTTTCCTCCGCGCCGCGGTCCGAGCACGCAAGTCGATCGTCGTAGCCGGCGCTCAGGGGGCTGGCAAGACCACCTTGGTGCGTGCGCTGTGCGCCGAGATCGACCCGGCAGAGGCGATCGGGACCTTCGAGACCGAGTACGAACTTCATCTTCACCTCCTCCGCGAGCGCCACCCGATCGTGCATCCGTGGGAGGCCCGCCCGGGATCCGGGGAACGCGGGCCCGACGGACGTCAGGCCGGCGAGTTCACGCTCGATGAGGCGCTGGTCGACTCGTTCCGGTTCAACCTCTCGCGCCAGATCGTCGGCGAGGTCCGCGGCAAGGAGATCTGGGCGATGATCAAGGCGATGGAATCGGGCACCGGCTCCATCTCCACCACCCATGCCTCCGACGCCGTCGCTGCCGTACGCAAGCTCGTCACCTGTGCCATGGAAGCCGGTCCCCACGTCACCCAGGAGCTCGCTACCTCCAAGCTCGCCGCGACCGTCGACCTGATCGTCCAGCTCTCGCTGGAGACCGAGACCACCAACGGCACGTCGCAGCGCACCCGCCGGGTCGCGGAGATCATCGCCCTGACCCCGGGCGAGCGCGAGACCGGGTACGCCACCACTCACGTCTTCGCCCCCGACCGCACCGGCACCGCTGTTCCGGCCGTCCTGCCCGATGAGTACCGCGCGCTCGCGAAGCACGGGTTCGACCTCGGCGCCTACATTGCCACCCAGCCACCCGGAGAGCCGCGATGAGCGCTCAGATCCTGATCGCCGCGCTCAGCGGCGGGCTCATCGCAGGTGGCCTCGCCGGCCTGATCCGCGAACTGCGTGGCGTTCCGGCCGACGACAAACCGCCAGGCCGCCACATTCGTCTGCCCCGCGTCTCCCGTCGTACGCGGATACTCCTTCTGACGGGAGCCGTGCTCGGTGTCGTCGGCTGGCTGCTGACCGGATGGCCACTCGCGTTACTGGTCGCTCCCATCGCTGCCGTCGGTCTCCCGTACTTGCTTTCGGCGCCCGATGCGAAGGAGCGCATCGGACGCCTTGAAGCACTCGAGGAGTGGACCCGTTCCCTGTCCGGCGTGCTGACCGTCGGCATCGGCCTCGAGCAGGCCCTGATCACAACGCTGCGGTCCGCACCCGAACCGATCGCCGACGAGCTCGGGCTCCTGGTCGCACGACTCCGCGCACGGTGGGCCACCGAGGATGCCCTCCGTGCCTTCGCCGATGATCTCGATGACGCCACCGGCGACTTGGTCGCGGGCAATCTCATCCTGGCCGCCCGCCGTCGCGGTGCGGGCCTCGCCAATGTGCTCGACGGGCTTGCCGAGTCGGTCGCAGCCGACGTCCGTGCCCGGCGCCAGGTCGAGGCCGACCGCGCCAAGCCACGGGCAACCGCCCACTGGGTCACCGTCATCAGTGCCTCGGTACTGGTGGTGCTCGCGCTCACAGGCTCCTACATCGAGCCCTACGGAAGCCCGCTCGGACAGGGCATCCTCGCAGCGCTACTCACTGCGTACGTCGCCACCTTGCTGTGGATGCGGAAGATGGCCGAGGGCCGGCGACTTCCGCGAATCATCGGCCCGCGCGACGGCGAGGCCCTCACACCTGATGGTGTCGACCTCCGGCCTCTCCGGGGAGGGCGGACATGACTCCCCCGACGATCACGTTGATGATGCTCGCCGGCGGGCTGGTCGGACTCGGGCTGGCGCTGTTGGCCATCTGGTTGACCCCGGCCCAACCTGACCTCGTCGACGCCGTCAAGCGCCTCTCGGACGCTCCGACACGCGGACCTGATGGCAGCGCCAGGACGGTGAGCGGGAAGGAGCGCCTTGGCGCCTGGGCAATGCGTACGCTCCCGATCGGCCTCTGGGTGAGGACGCCGACCCGCGAGTTGGCATTGCTGAGGATCCCGCTGGCTCAGTTCTACGGCGACAAGCTGATCTACGCCGCGCTCGGGTTCGTTATCCCCATCGGGTTGGCGACGTTCCTCTCCCTGCTCGGGCTGGCGCTCCCCTTTCCGATCCCGGTCCTCGCCTGCCTGGCCCTGGCGGTGGTGATGTTCTTCCTTCCGAACTACAACGCGGTCGATGACGCCAAGAAGGCCCGGATCGAGTTCAACCGGGCGCTCGGCGCCTATGTGGATTTGGTCGCCCTCGAGCGGACCAACGGATCCGGCGTACGCCAGGCGATGGAGACCGCCGCGAGCATCGGCGACTCATGGGTCTTCACCCGGCTCGCCGAGGAGCTCAACCGATCCCGCTGGTCCGGCCTCCCGCCGTGGGACGCACTGCACACCTTGGCGACGGAACTCGGACTGCCCGACCTGGACGACTTCGCCGACATCATGCGCCTCTCAGGCGAGGAAGGAACCGCCACCTACACCACGCTTCGCGCCCGTTCTGCCGCCATGCGCACAGCGATGCTCAACGACGAGCTCACCGAAGCCAACGCCATCGGCGAACGCATGAGCATCCCCGGCTCCCTGCTCGGGGTGATCTTCATGGCGATCCTCCTCACCCCGTCACTTCTCCGAATGATCCCCGGATGATCCCCGGCTGAAAGGAACCACCATGCTCCACTTCTACGCGCTGCGTCTCTACACGATCATCACCGTCACCTGGCATGACCTGGGCGACCGCGTCCTCCAGCCGCCGGGTCGACGAAGGGACGAGCGCGGGTCAGTCACGATCGAGAACGTCCTCTGGGCCGTCGCCGTCATCGCGATCGTGGCCATCGTGGTCGCGGCGATCAGGGCGTTCGTCACCAGCGAATCAGGGAAGATCAGGTAGACCGCCATGGCCCGAGGAACAAGCTCACGAGATGAGCGCGGCGCAGCATCGATCGAGATGGTCATCCTGCTCCCAGCGCTCTTCGCCGTGCTCTTCCTCGGCCTGCAAGCCGCGCTCTACTTCCACGCCCGCACGATCGCAATCGCGGCCGCACAAGAAGGCGCCCGCGCCGCCGCGGCAGACCAAGCCGGGTCCCAGGACGGTGTCATCGCGGCCCGTGCCTATCTCGCCGACGCGGGCGACTCCCTGGAGTCATCGCGGGCCTCCGCCCGTCGAACCGCAACCACGGCCACCGTGACCGTCCGAGGCCGGGCACTCTCGGTGATCCCCGGCTGGAAGCCAGCCATCACCCAGCACGCCAGCGCTGAAGTAGAGCGCCTGACCGCTCCAGGTGAGCCCCGATGACCGCCCGGGCACGCGACGAACGCGGATCCGCGGCGATCGAAGCTGCGATCGGCCTGCCAGCCTTCCTTCTGTTCGTCGGGTTGATCATCGCTGGCGGACGCCTCGCCGTCGCCCATCAAGCGCTCCAGTCGGCCGCTGCTGATGGCGCCCGCGCTGCCTCGATCGCACGCGACGCTAGTGACGCCGAATCCTCGGCATGGCGCGAAGCAACAACCAGCTTGAGCAACCAGAACCTCCGTTGTCGCGCCACGCAGGTGACCGTCGACACCAGCGGCTTTCGTGTTCCGACCGGGCAGCCGGCCAACGTGACGGTGACCTTGATGTGCCGGGTTGATCTGGCCGACCTCTCAGTGCCTGGGATACCGGGCAGCCGCCTGCTCCGCACCACGATGAGCAGCCCGATCGACACTTGGCGTGAGCGAGGCCTGCCGTGACACCGGAGCAGCGTGCTCGCAACGAGCGCGGCTCCGCGACCATCTGGATGGTCACGGCCGCCCTCGCGATGAGCGTCCTGATCGGGCTCGCGGTCGACCTCGGCGGGCAGGCCCACGTTCAACAACGCACCCACGATCTCGCTGCCCAAGCCGCACGAACCGGTGCCGAGGAAGTGCTCGCCGCACCAGCAATCGAGGGCAGGTACGCCCACATCGATACCGCCGCAGCGGGCCGCGCCGCTCGCTCCTACCTCGCCCAGTCCGGCGCCACCGGGACCGTCCGAGTACGCGGAGACCGAATCCACGTGGAAGCCACCGACACGTACCGCACCCGGTTCCTGTCGATCATCGGCATCACCACGGTCCGGGTTCGTGGCGACGCTGAGGCCGAGCTGATCCGCAGCCTCAACGGGGAGGAACGATGAACAGAACCGGCATGAGCACTCGCGTACGCGGCCTGTTCGCCTGCCTCACCATCCTCGCCCTCCTCATCGGCGCACCCATCGCACTGCTTCTTCTCGGCGCCATCCCCACCTTCGACGGATTCACCTGGCGCGACCTCCTCCGCCAAGACGACGGCACGCTCGCGCTCCAAGCCATCACCATCGCTGCCTGGATCACCTGGGCCTGGTGCGCCACCACCATCCTCCTCGAGACCGTCGCCAGACTCCGCGGCATCACCACGCCACGCCTCCCCGGTCTCCCCCAAGGCACAGCATCGCGACTTGTCTCAGCCGCGGCTCTCCTCTTCATCGCCATCCCCGCAGCTGCCCCATCCATGACACCTGCCCGCGCCGCCGCAACGCCGCCCGTCCCGGAGACACCGACTCCGCCGTCGGCCACCGCACCGGCGAAGGTCGCACCCTCCCGACCGGCGCCGAAGCTGGACGCTCCACCGACGATCAACTACACCGTCAAGCGCGGCGACAGCCTCTGGCGAATCGCGGACTCACACCTCGGCGCAGGGACCCGCTTCACCGAGATCATCGACCTCAACCCCGAGGCCCTAGCCGGCGATGCCGATTTCCTTCCTGTCGGCCTCGTACTCCGCCTACCCAGTCCTTCAGAACCCACCACGAAAGGCGAGTCGTACGTCGTCAAGCCCGGCGACACCATGTCCGAGGTCGCCGCAACCGAGCTACACGACGCCGATCGGTATCCAGAGATCTTCGAGGCCTCGCACGACACCACCCAGCCCGACGGCACTCACCTGACCGACCCAGACCAGATCCAGCCAGGTTGGACCCTCACCATCCCTAGACCACACCCACACGCCAACGAGCCACGCGTTCCGGCGCCGCCCCCACTCCATCCCGATGCACCGTCGATCAGAACCCCCGAGACGCGGCCAAACATCGCGACGCCCGACGCTGCCCCACCGGTAGAGGCCCCAGCATCGGCCCCCTCCAGGGAAGCGCCTGAAGAGTCCGAGGTCGCGCCCTCGTGGATCCTCCCCGGCCTGACCGGCGGCGGCGCCGTGCTGGCCGGCGGCCTCATGCTCCTCCTGCGGCGGCACTACCGATCACAGCGGCGCTACCGAGTACCGGGCCAGGAAATGGTCGGCCCTCCACCAGAGCTTCGTCACGTAGAGAAGACCATCCACTTGGAGGGTCCCAGAGCAGCTGCCCTCATCGAGCACCTAGACGCCATGCTTCGGATGCTCTCCGAGCCGGAGCATGTCCACCTAGTCGCAGCCGAGCTTGGCCACCGTCAGATCACCCTGCACCTCGGCGAGCCCGCGGCGCTTCCCCACCCATGGACCGGTGGTCCCTCCGTCTGGACAGCCGAACCCGAGGTCGTCGCAACCGACAACGAAGGCCTCGCGCCCTACCCGCTGCTCGCCTCCATCGGCCAGTCCGACGACGGCCACCTGTGGCTCCTGAACCTCGAAGAGCCCGGAGTCATCAATCTGACTGGCGATCGCGAGCAGACCGAGGCCCTCGCAAGACATCTCGCCGCAGAGCTCACCGTCACGCCGTGGTCGATGCTCGTCCAGGTCGACGCCCACCGCATCGCCCCAGAGCTCACCGATCTCGATCCACTCCGGCTCCACCACCACGACACCAGCGACTTCCTCCTGCCCCTCGCCGCCGATCTCGACCCCGCAGGACGACTCCCCGGCTTCGACCCCGATCGCTACCACGCCGTCATCATCGCCGAAGACTCCGAAGCCATCCGCGTACTCACCAAGACCATCCGCCTCGACGACGACCGCTCCGGAGCCGCCGCGGTCATCCTCGACGCCCTCCCCGACCTCAGCGCCGCCAGCCTCACCATCACTGCCGACGGTCACCTCACCATCGAACACCCAGCACTTCGCGACGTACGCCTCCGAGCAGCCGGCCTCACCTCCGAGGAAGCCACGACCTGCGCAGCCATCGTCGAGGCCACCCGCAGCGCAAAATCCCGGCCCATGCCGAAGAACGAGTCGGCGACCCACGGCATGGAAGCCCTCATCGACGCAGCCGGCGCGCTACGGCCCGAATACGTCCATGAGCGCCCACCCGACCTCGAGCCGGCCGGCGCGCACTCATTGCTCCCAGAAGCGACCACGACGTACGTCGACCACTGCGCCACCACCTCAGAAGACGTCCACCAACTCGCCCCGGTCGTCACCGCGGAGACGCGTGCGACAGTCACCGCACTCGACCCAGCCCTCGACGACGACCTCGCCGAATGGCAAGCCTCGTCCTCCCGCCTCCCCAAGCTCACCCTGCTCGGCCCCGTCTACCTCCGAGCAAATGGAGTCGTGCCACCCGCTCGCCGGCCCTATTTCGCCGAGCTCCTCGCCTACCTCACCCTCCATCCGAACGGCGTATCAACTGGCGAGTTCCTCGAGGCCATCGGCGTCAGCCGCAGCCGCCTCACCATCGACCTCGGGAAGCTCCGAAACTGGCTCGGCACAAACCCACGTACGGGCCATGACCACCTCCAAGACGCACGCAGAACGCCCGCCGCCAATCGCCTCGGCCACCCGGCCTACCAAGCGGAAGACGTCCTCGTCGACCTCGACCTCTTCCGACGCCTCCGGGCCCGAGGTGAAGCCCGCGGCGCAGACGGTATCGCCGACCTCCACCAAGCCCTCCGGCTCGTCAGCGGCGAACCCTTCACCCAACTACGAGAACGAGGCTGGTCTTGGCTGCTCGACGGACAGCGCCACGATCACATCGCCGTCTCGATGATCGTCGACACAGCACACTTGGTCGTCAATCGAGCCCTGCCCGAGCACGATTACGACATCGCCCTAGAAGCGGCTGAGATCGCGATGAGAGCAGCCCCCTACGACGATGTCCCGTGCCTCGACTTCGCCCGAGTTCTCGCCGCAACCGGCCATCCAGGCAGCGCCGAGGACCACATCGCAGAACGTCTCTACAACCGCGACGACGGGGACGGGCCTTCGGATCCGCCCGCCCGCTCCAGGCGTGTGGCTGGGTAGGGGCCAGTCGACCAGGTCCAGGGCCACACGCACACCGAGTTTGCCCGGAGTAGCTCAGCAGGAACCCTCTTGGTGTCGACCAGGAGCTGCCGACCGCGTCGACGCAACTGCTGCTGTCGGTTGCTGGCCAGTTCGCGCTCCTCGGGATCGCACCAGATCAGGCACCAATGATGACATGATATTGACACTTATCATGTCATCAGCCACCGCTGAGACCTAGGCCCGTGGTCATGCGGCGACGGGGTGACGGCTCCTGGATTGGTCGCCCGCTCGGCTTCCCGGGCGACCTGCTCGGCGGCGAGGCGCCGGTGCCGGGCACCCCACGCCAAATCGACGGGGTTCTCCTAGGCGTAACGGGTCACGACTTGCCCCCGAACCCGAGAGCCACGATCGCATCCCACTTCCGTTTGGCGCTGCTGACCATGCGCCGGTCGTGCGATTCGTAGTCGGCGGCGAGAGCGACCCGTTGCTCTTGGGACAGCGAAGGCGCTTTGGAGACCTCGCGGTCGATCCATTCGCGGACGTCCGGAAGCACCGGGGGTTCCGGCGGCGCCGTCCAGTCGGCAGACGGCCGGTGTGTGTAGTCCCGGGCTTTGGGGCACATGCCAGGGACTTCCGGAAACTCGTCCACCCATCGGCCGGTAGTGGCGTTGGGTCCGTACACGTGCCGGCTGAGCGTCTTGGTCTTCCAGGTGATCGCCTGGTGGCAGTGAATGCACGTGCCGGTCGTCGCGTCGTCGATGGCCATGCGGGCTGCTCCTTTCGGGTGGTGCGGCGGGCGCGGGGTCGTCGGCGGCGGTGGTGGTGCCGCCATAGGTTCGAGGCAGGCGACGAGCACGGCGGTGTTCTCGGCCTCGCCTCGGGCTGCGGCCCACACGTCATTGTGAACCCGGAAATGGCGGTGTGGCGTACTCGGCGCGTTCGGCATGGTGTGGCGTAGGACTACATGCGTTCCGTAACAGACGGCGAGCCGTTGCTCTAGTGGTACTTGCTCAAGTCACTTGGGCTACGTGGTCTCAGCGACCTCGACCGTTTCCGCCGCTTCAAGAGCAACCGCGGCGAGCTCAACGGTCCGCTGCAACTGTTCAAGCGCGGTTCGGTCCACCCCGCTGGCCCGAGCGCCCCGCGTCGAGTGGGTCTCGCATACCGCCGGCAGCCCCGGTCGTACGCCGGCGGGGGTCGCCCGGGCGGCCTGAGCCCGGGCCGCGGCGTCGGCGTCCACTTCGCCGCCCTCGCAAGCCTGCAGCGCGGCCGCGATGGTCTCGGCCAGGTCGACGGCCTCGAGCAGCTCCTCGATCAGCTCCTCGACGTGGACGCCGGTGTCCTCGAGCACGGCGGCGAGGTCGTCGACCAGGCCGCTCGTCCCGTCGCTGGTCTCGTCGGTGGGGTCGGGCATGGCCGACTCCTCACTCTGCGGTCCTCCGGCGGATCGCGCTATCGGCGGTAGGTCGCTGATGACGCTAGCGCTGGGCACCGACAGTTTCGGGCCGCTCTATCGGCGGTCCCGGCGGGGTGGTTCCGCCGATAGAGGTAACTATCGGCGGAATGTCGTTGAGCAACGTCTCTGGCGCTGGCCCGCTCCATTCACGACCAGGCGGTCCATGTCGGCCCGAAGGCGTGCAAGAGCCGCTGCGCGAGCTCGACGAGGTCGCCTACCTGCACTTCGCGAGCGTCTACCGGGGCCTTCGGCTCGGCGGACGACTTCGAGCGTGAGATCCAGATGCTGCGTACGGAACGAGAAGTCGAGGACTTCGAGGCAGAACATCCGGTCGAGGCGCCCGGCCCGGGCAGGCCGCGGGGAAGCGACCTTGCTCGGGCCACCCAACGAAACAGATCGGGGCAGAGCAAGGACTCCACCATCAGCACCGACCAGCAGTACGGCACATCAATCGATGACAACAGGGGGACGAAATGACAGACACGACGGCAGCGGCACAGTCAGCTGGCTCCAAGAGGCCCGACCAGCACCGAGCTTGGTAGCGGCGATTGATCCTCTTCGGCGGGGCGATCGCAATCCTCGTGGTGGCCAGTTGGCTGGTGCCGGCGGGCACATCGCTGTGGACGATCGGGGTGCTCGGGATCCTCGTCATGTCCTCGTCCTCTCCTGACCCAGAGCAGCTCTCCAAGTTCGGCAGCCCTGCCGCCGCCGATGCGAACCAGGGTTCTGAACGCGATCAGGAAGAGCCGTCGGCATAGGCCAGGAAACCGCCGATTCCGAACGGCCAGCAGTCAAGTGTCTGCGCGAGTGCGCGCGTAGGATCTCCTCAGACGCGCTCTCTCGTCGCTCCCTCGGCGGGAGCATGCCCACGCGCGGATTCCTGAAGCGCGATCGCCGGCGACTTCCGACAGCACCAGCTACGCTGCACCTGGCTGGTCGGACACGCTGCGCCGATGCTCTAGGCGGGACGACCAGGACCTACCTCCTGAGCCGAAGGGGAGCCCTCCTCGCATGAGAAGTGCGTCCGCAGACGGCGCCGTCGCTCGAATTTTGCTACTGTCGCCGTCAGTTGCGGATCTTTGCGCCCAAAACCCGGTCTCAGGTGAGCCCGGGTTTTCTTGTCCCCAGAGGTCCTCTTGCGTCGCGGTACGCCGAACGCCGGCGCTCGAATTCTTCGTGTGTCACCATTCATGCGGACTAACTGCGCCGTTTTGCGCCCACCAACCCGGGACTCGGATGAGCCCGGGTTTCGTCGTCTCCGGAGGCCCTCGGCGAGTTCTTGCCGAGCAGATTTCGACCTCCCGGCCGACTACACCCTCGGTCACCCTTTAGCCGGTCTATCCGCGACCGGCTTTTCTTGGTGCCACGACGCACCACATGTACTCCGCAGCGGTCCCGCTGCGGTCGTTATCCGTCCCCAACGAGGGGCGGACCGCACCACCCAAAGGGAGGTCGCGATGTTGGAGATCCTCGCCGCTGCGGCAGGTCACCCGCTCGCGCTCACTCTGCCTACTGCGGCAGTTGCACTTGTCGCAGCGGCTGGACGCTTCGTGCTCCAGCTGCTTCCCCTGGTCTCGGACCGCGTGAACGAGCGCGCCGTCCGCCTGGCCAGGGCGAAGAGCCAGCAGAGCGAGTAGGGCGAAAACGCACCTTTGCATTTGGGTAGGGAGAACTCTGCCCAAAATCAGGCCGTTTGGGTAAAAGGGCACGGGAACCGCGCTCGGCGGCACCGTCGAAACGCTCGCCGTTGGCGCCGTCGACCGCGGGCCCGGAACGGACCGTGAGCAGCAGGCTCTGCCGGGTGGTCACCAGCCCGCGGCCCGCCGATCCGGCCGGCTTCTCAGGGCGACGACCGCAGAGAAACGGCAGGTGGCTCCCTCGTCGAGTACGAGGGAGCCGCCTACACTGGGTAACGGTTCAGATCGTCATGAGAGCCACGGCACATGCCGTGAGGACGATCGCGAGGGCCGCTAGGCGCGCGGTGGGGCCCCATCCGACAATGGCTGCCCGCACCGTGCGACCTACCTCGCGCGCGATTACGGTCACTTTCCGCTCTTCTCCTTCCTACGTCTCTTGAGGGTCCTGGTCGCGGTGACGCCCTCCGCGGCCGTGTCTGACGTCTGGTTGTCTCCGTCCGAGACCGTGGGTACTGCCTTGGTCGACGCGCTGCGCGCTCGAGCTTCCTTCTGGGCCTGCGCCCGGAGCTCGTTGCGCGCCTCGGTACTGAACTGGCCGGTGAGGCTGTACCAGTGCTTCTGGGTGGCGCCGATCGACGACAGTGGCGCCTTGACCCACTCGACCCGCTCGAGGAGGAGCCCGTGGTCCCGCAGGTTCTCGATGCCTGCTTCGATGCTGCGCGGCGCGATGTGGTACCACTTCGCCGCGTCCTTGTTCGTCAGCCAGGCCTCGGTCGACTCGCTCGTCCTGCCCGCGATGATCAGCAGCATCGCGAGGCCAGGCATGGAGAGCTTCTCGAAGAGTCCAGACCGCCAGAACGATCCCGGCAGAATGAAGTACGACTCCCGGTGGTCCTTCTTCTTGCCACCGGGGGTGGTGTATTCGGTCTTCCCGTCTTCGCGCCGGGGCGTGACCTCCACTCCCCTCGAGAGATGCTTGCGCGTGATGAGGCCCCGCTGCTCGAGATCGCCCCACGCGTTGGAAACGTCTGTCGCGCTCCATCTCCGGCCGGTCTCGGTCTGCAGTGCCCGCGCCCAGGCCTTGTTAGGCAGGGGCCCTTCCTCGGCCTGCCTCCTCTGGAGCCATGGCCAGATTGTCAGCAGCAGCAGATAGATCTGGAGCGAGCGTCGCTTCCGATCGGTGACCATGGGTCCGAGGAGTCCAGCGCGGTCGGTGACGTCGTCGGGGAGCTGGAGGAAGATGTGGCGTACGACTGTGTAGCCACGTCCGGAGTAGCGAAGCATCTGCTCGAGCGCGTCCACGCCGGTCGCCACTGCCTCAGGTGGCGGCTCATGTAGTTTTGATGTTGTTGGCATGAGAGAACCATAGGCCTCGCCACCAGGATTGGATCGTCTGCTGGTGGTGGGTGGATCTTGGTTTCGTGCCTACCTTAGAGAGGCATTCCAGATGCCAAGGACAAGATGCCGCTGAAGCGAAGCCCCGAGACACCTATGATGAGGCGGATTAGGGAATCGAGCCGTCGCCGATCATCGTCTCGAGTTAGCCGCTGAGCAGTTCAGATTTTTGGCGTTGCGCGTGGCCCCTGGCCCGCGCAAACCGAGTCCACGGCACCGAGAGCAAGCCACTGGCCGCTCGAGTGAATCAGCCAGGCGTTGTCACGGGCGTCGTCGCCGGCGTCCTCGACCAGGGCTGGGGGCCGGTTATGCGCTCTGCTACTGGCCTGGCTCGCGGCGCACGACGTCTTCGATCGCGCCGCGCTTGAGGGCGAACCACACCATCAGCGCGATCCAGACCTGCCCCTGTCCCTCGGGGTCGAACGGCTCCACCTCGGGCACGTCGACGACGGGATCGCTGGAGGCGAGCGCACGGTTCAAGAGCACCTTGGCCGCACGCTCAACGCCCGCCGGCAGATCGACCACCTGGAAACCCATGACCACGTCGTGGGTGACCTCGAGCGGCATCTCGCCCTCGACGAGCTCCTGGGGCCACGAGCTGGCCGCGAGGATCGTGCGCGCGGACTCGGCGGCGCTGACCAGGACAGGCCCCCAGGAGTCGTGCGCGACCAACGAGGCGATCTGCTCGAGGTCGATCGCCTCGCTCGGCGCCCACTCCCGGCCCGGATCGTCTGCCAGGCGCTCCAGGAGCCGATGCACGTTCCCCGCGATCTGCTCCAGGTCGACCGGCGCCGGCGTCGTCGGCTCCGGCTCCATGAGCCCGAGCTCGACCAGAGCGTCAGGCTGCTGGACAGGGCCCTCGGTGGCGTCGATGAGATTCAGACCGCGCGTGACCAGGTTCTCTGCCATCGCCAACCAGCCCTCGCGGTAGGCGGCGATCGCCGCGGCATCGTCGTTGGGGTCGACACCGGCCACAGCGGCGGCGTACTGCCGCTGATCCTCGGTCACCACTCGATCCTTCGACTTCCGTACGCGCTTCGTCACCGTCTTCAGGGCCTTCTTCAGCCTCTTGGGCGAAGAGTCCAGGTCGGCCGCGAGCGTGCGGGCATAGAAGTCTCGGTCCAAGCCTGAGCTGGAGGAGACCTCGACCGGGAAGCCGCCCATCGTGGTGCCGGTGTAGCGGTCCATCTCGTTCAGCAGCGCGTTGGCCGTGTAGATCCACAGGGTCTGGTCATCGGACATGTTCGACTCACCGAGTTGAGTGCTCATACCCAAGAGTCTGACCTGCCCACCGACATTTCTTCAGGAAACAGGTGACTCAGCGTCGTACCGAAGAGCGTGCGCACGCACCCCGCGACGCTAACCCCCCAAGACCCACACGATCACGCCTGAGCAGGACCAGACCCCTGCACCGGAGAGATCGACCATGACCATCACCGAGATCATCACCGAGCTAGTCAGCTGGTTCTTCAGCACCTTCACGTCATTCGAGGAGGCTTTGGAGACCTGCCGCACCGTGTGGCGCCTATACCGTCTCCTGGCCTGGCTGACTCGTCTGGCTCGCCGGGCCCATCGTTGGTTCGCGCAGCGGCGGACCTTGCCCCCGTCGCACAACCGGCTAGGGCGCGGTGATGATCCGTCCTGGGCGCCGGTATGGCAGGTGCAGCACGACGCGCCACTCATCCTCACCGCTGCGCGCCAGGACGACGAACTTTGCGTCGCCTGTGACCTGCGG
The DNA here is from genome assembly GCF_042788075.1 of Nocardioides sp. YIM B13467. Lineage (NCBI taxonomy): Bacteria > Bacillati > Actinomycetota > Actinomycetes > Propionibacteriales > Nocardioidaceae > Nocardioides > Nocardioides sp. YIM B13467. The sequence continues at coordinate 1,371 of NZ_JBHZPJ010000018.1, read as the reverse complement.
GAGGACGCGTCCCACCTCGAGGTCAACCACCTCTCCTTGGTCGACGTCAGCGACCGTCACCGAAGAGCAGACTTGCTCGTCCTCGTCAAGGAGACCGGTCAGCAGCTTGGCTGTCTCGGCGTCCCTCAGGTCCACGCTGATTTCCCACTCGTCGTACCGGATGGGCCCATGGTTGACCAGCCGGATTCCTCGCACCTGGCCGTTGCGGGTGTCCTTCAGCCTGCGGGAGTCCAGGCTGATCTCAGGGCGCCGCTCAGCATGCAGACGGATCGCTTCGTAGCGCTCCATCTTCTGAGCCGTGGCCAGCGTCTCCGCAGCCGCAGTCGCCGAGTGTTCTGCCGCCTGCGTGGCGCGCTCCGTGGCCTTCGCCTGCCGATGAGTGCTCCAGGCAGCCCAGCCGCTGAGCAGCAGCGCAGCGATCGCGACAACGAACGTTGCAGTCTCCACCGCAGCCCCGCTTCACTCGCCGGAGCGGCCGATGCCGAGCAGCGGCCAGCCTTCGGGGAGCTGCTCCTCGAGCGCGGCCTTCGCTGCCTCATAGGTGTCCCCGGATCCGGTGAGCTCGATCGGCTCGTGTTCATCGGCGTCGGGGGCATTCAGCCGCGGGCGAGCTCGGGAAGTCAGGACTACGGACACGGCCTGATCGTACGTCGCCGGCTCCGCACCCCTCCGCGGGCTCTGGGCGTCGCCATCCTGAGGTCAAAGGACATCTTGCTCTCGCCGGTCGACTGCGCTCCTGCGGGTGCGTCGCCGGCGACGTACGAGCAGCACAGCTGCGCCCGTGACGACGGCGCCAAGCACCTCGCCGGCCGCCGAAGTCACGATGTTCAAGAACCACGGATCGCTCACGATGTCGCCTCTTCCAGATCGGATGTTGTGCCTCTCTGGTTTTGAGAAGGTGCGCGCACGAGGCCAGGTGTGACACAGCAATGAGCACGAGCCTTGGCGGCCAGGCCGGAGGCCCTGCCCGGTCAGGGCGCCACAGCCGACGTCGCAGCCCGACTGCCACGTCTCCAAGCTCTTCAACGTCCTGCTGAAGTTCCACAGGCCGCTTCCCCGGGAAGATCCTCAACCTGCTCCGCATGGGGATCGAGAACGTTTCCACGTGGAAACCTGTGGAAAGACGGGTGGTTCACCACCCAGTTGACCCGACCACGCCGGGAGCTCGGGCCAGAGCGCACCAAAAAGGCGACGAAGTTGGCGGTGTCGTCGGCTCCGGGCCATAGGCTTGTCCCAGACGTGGTGAGCGACAAGGACATCCTGACCGAGATCCACGACAGACGTAACAAAAGGGCGGCGGCGTCCTGGCAGGGACGCCGCCGCCGACGATCACACCAATCCCTTTCCCGAGGAACGAGCAACCACTGATCA
>NZ_JBHZPJ010000017.1:0-26920 GCF_042788075.1 Nocardioides sp. YIM B13467 | reverse complement strand
CCAACTCGGCCGGCGCGCCTGACGTCTCGTCAGAGGGCAGCGGCGACCAGCTCGGCGAGCTGGACGGTGTTGAGCGCGGCGCCCTTGCGGAGGTTGTCGTTGGAGATGAACAGGGCGAGACCGCGGTTGTCGGGAACACCCTCGTCCTGACGGATGCGGCCGACGTAGGAGGGGTCCTTGCCGGCGGCGTACAGAGGCGTGGGTACGTCGCGGAGCTCGACGCCCGGGGCGTTCGAGAGGATCGCGGTGGCGCGCTCGGGGGTCAGGGGCGAGGAGAACTCGGCATTGACCGCGAGCGAGTGTCCGGTGACGACCGGGACGCGGACGCAGATGCCGGAGACCCGCAGGTCGGGCAGCGACAGGATCTTGCGGGACTCGTTGCGGAGCTTCTGCTCCTCATCGGTCTCGTTGAGGCCGTCGTCGACCAGCGAACCGGCGTAGGGAAGGACGTTGTAGGCGATCGTCTCGACGTACTTGTCCGGCTCCGGGAACGTGATGGCGGAGCCGTCGTAGGCGAGCTCGCGGGCCTTGTCGCCGGCAGCCGCGACCTCGCTGACAAGTTCCTCGACGCCGGCGACGCCGGAGCCCGAGACCGCCTGGTAGGTCGATACGACGAGCCGCTCGAGACCGGCTTCGTCGTGGAGCGCCTTGAGGACCGGCATCGCGGCCATCGTGGTGCAGTTGGGGTTGGCGATGATGCCCTGGCGGGCCTCGATGACCCCGGCCATCGCCGAGGGGTTGACCTCGGAGACGACCAGCGGGATCGACGGGTCCTTGCGCCAGGCCGAGGAGTTGTCGATGACGATCACGCCGGCGTCGGCGAACTTCGGCGCCAGCGCCTTCGAGGTGGCGCCACCGGCGGAGAAGATCGCGATGTCGAGGCCCGAGGGGTCAGCGGTGGCGGCGTCCTCGACGACGACCGAGCGGTCACCGAACTCGATGGTCTTGCCCGCCGAGCGTGCCGAGGCGAAGAAACGGACCTCGCCGAGCGGGAAGCCGCGCTCGAGCAGGATCTGGCGTACGGCGACGCCCACCTGTCCGGTGGCTCCCACGATTCCCAGGTTGACGCTCATCGGCCGGTCCCTCCGTAGACGATGGCCTCTACGTCGCTGTCGAGGCCGAATGCTTTGTGTGTGGCGCGCACGGCGCGGTCGAGGTCGTCGGCGCTGACGAGCACCGAGACGCGGATCTCCGAGGTCGACACCATCCGGATCAGGACCCCCTCGGCGGCGAGCGCGGCGAAGAACTTCGCCGTGATCCCCGGATGCGTACGCATCCCGGCACCGACGATCGAGAGCTTGCCGATCTGCTCGTCGGCGACCGGGTCGGCGAAACCGACCTCACTCTGGATGTCGCCGAGCGCCGCGCGGGCCCTCTTGACGTCGGTGCGGGGCAGCGTGAACGAGATGTCCGTGCGCCGGGTCTTCTCCGCCGACACGTTCTGGACGATCATGTCGATGTTGATGCCGTTGTCGGCGAGGGTGTCGAAGATGCGGGCGGCCTCGCCGGGCTCGTCGGTGACGCCGGCGACGGTGATCTTGGCTTCACCGCGGTCGTGGGCCACGCCGACGATCTCCGGGGTGTCGCCATCGGCGTCGGTGCCGTAGGAGACCTTCTCGACCTCCACGTCACTGAACGCCTCTGCGGCGGCCTGCACGGCGCGGTCGACCTCGTCGTCGCCGACGACGACCGAGACCCGGACCTCAGAGGTGGAGATCATCTGGATGTTGACGCCGGCCTGCGCGATCGCGGAGAAGAAGTCGGCGATCTTCTTCGGCTGGGTGCGCAGCCCGGCACCGATCAGGGAGACCTTGCCCATCCGGGGCTCGGTGTTCACCCTCTCGAAGCCGAGCTCACCGCGCGCCTGCTCGAGCACCTTCCCGGCTCGCTCGGCGTCGTCGCGGGGCAGCGTGAAGGTGATGTCGGTGCGGTCGGTGCCGGCCGCCGACGAGTCCTGGACGACCATGTCGACGTTGATGCCCACCCCGGCGATGATCTCGAAGACCTTCGCCGCGGCGCCCACCTCGTCGGGTGCGTTGACGACCGTGATCTTGGCCTGGCTGCGGTCGTGGGCGATGGCGGCGACGATCGGCGCCTCCATCCCGGCGTCGCCGCTGCGCTGGTGGTCGGCATGCGGCGAGACCGCGTCGATGCTGCCCTTGACCACGGTGCCGTTGAGGGTCGAGAAGGAGGAGCGTACGTGGATCGGGAGGCTGTGACGCCGGGCGAACTCCACCGAGCGCAGGTGGAGCACCTTCGCTCCGGAGGCCGCCAGCTCGAGCATCTCCTCGAAGGCGACCGAGCTCAGCTTGCGAGCGGTCGGGACGATCCGCGGGTCGGCGGTGAAGACGCCGTCGACGTCGGTGTAGATCTCGCAGACGTCGGCATCCAGCGCCACCGCCAGCGCGACCGCGGTGGTGTCGGTGCCGCCACGGCCCAGCGTGGTGATGTCCTTGGTGTCCTTGGAGACGCCCTGGAAACCGGCCACGATCGCGATCGCACCGTCGGCGAGTGCTGCCTGGATCCGCTCCGGGGTGATGCTGAGGATCTTCGCGCGCCCATGCTGCGCGTCGGTGATCAGACCGGCCTGCGACCCGGTGAAGGACCGAGCCTCGTACGCCAGCCCGCGCTCGTTCGCGACGTCGTTGATCGCCATCGCCAGCAGCGCCATCGACTGCCGCTCGCCGGAGGTGAGCAGCATGTCGAACTCACGCGCGTGCGCGGTCGCGTCGGGCGAGACCTTGTTGGCGAGGTCGATCAGCTCATCGGTGGTGTCGCCCATGGCAGAGACGGCCACGACAACGTCGTGGCCCTGCTCTTTGGTCGCGACCACTCGCTGAGCGACGCGCTTGATGCCTGCAGCGTCTGCGACCGAGCTGCCACCGTACTTCTGAACGACGATTCCCACGGCGGGAAAGTCTACGTTGCCGATGCGGCCGTCTTCTCCAGCATCTCATCAGCGGCAGCCAGGTCCTCGTCCTCACCGGTGAACGGCTCGGAGTCGAGGCGGTCGTGAGCGACCACGGTGAGCAGCGCGTTGAGCACGGCACCGGCCAGGTTGCCCCAGTTGTTGACGTAGCTGAACTGCCACCACCACAGCGCCTCGTCGACGTCGCCGAGGCGGTAGTGACGCAGGCCGTACTCCAGGTCGGTCACCAGGCTGGCGACGTCGTCGGAGATCTGGCTGTCGACCACGTCCGGGCTGTACGGATCGAAGACGAAGCTGTAGGTGTCGATGTCCCCGAACATCTCGGCGAGCCCCATCCGGAGCTCGTCGACGTCGGCTTCCATGCCCACGTCGGGCTGGAACTCCTCACGAGGCTCGAAGTCTTGCTGGGCGCCCAGTCGCGCGCCCGCCAGCAGGATCTGGCTCACCTCCAGCAGCAGCATCGGGACAGCGCTGCCACCATCGCCGTCCGCAGCGATCGCGCGCACCGAGAGCAGGAAGCTCTCCACCGAGTCGGCGATGCTGGTGGCGAAGTCCTTGCCGGTCAAGTCGTTCGTCATGACGGCCCCCTTCCCGAGGTCCCTTGAATCGTCAGGCTACCGCCGAAGTCGCGCCCTGACGAGGGTAAAGAGTCGGCTCTTAGGGATCGCACAGGTAACGGCTACTCAGCCGCGCGGCGTCCGGCGAAGGCTCGGCCGAGGGTGACCTCGTCGGCGTACTCCAGATCGCCACCGACCGGGAGACCGCTGGCCAGACGGGTGACCTTCAGCCCGAGCGGGCTCAGCTGACGGGTCAGATAGGTCGCCGTCGCCTCGCCTTCGAGGTTGGGGTCCGTGGCGAGGATCACCTCGGTGATCCCGGGGTCGTTGAGCCGCTGGACGAGCTCACGGATGCGCAGCTGGTCGGGGCCGATCCCGTCGATCGGGCTGATCGCGCCGCCGAGCACGTGATAGCGGCCGCGGAACTCGCGGGTGCGCTCGATCGCGACGACGTCCTTGTACTCCTCGACCACGCACAGCACCGACTGCTCGCGACGCGGGTCGCGACAGATCCGGCAGGTCTCCTCCTCGGAGACGTTGAAGCAGACCGAGCAGAACTTCACCTTCGCCTTGACCTCGTTGAGGATCGAGGCAAGCCGATGTACGTCGGCGGGGTCAGCCTGGAGCAGATGGAACGCGATCCGCTGGGCGCTCTTCGGACCTACGCCCGGCAGCCGTCCCAGCTCGTCGATGAGGTCTTGGACCACACCCTCGTACAACTTGGTTATCGCCTGTCTCTAGCTGTGCTTATCTCAAAACCCGAGCTTGAACGGCGGCTCGCCGCCGCCGGGGGCACCGGGGCCGCCGAGGCCGCCCGCGAGCGGGCCCATCGCCTCACCCGCGAGGGCGTCGGCCTTGCCCTTGGCCTCGCGGTAGGCAGCGACGATCACGGCGCCGAGGTCCTCGAGGTCGTCGGGGTTGCTGCCGTCGAACTCGCCCTGCTTGATCTCCACGCCGACCAGCTCGCCGGTGCCGGTGAGCTTGACGGTCACCGCACCTCCGGCGACGGTGCCGTCGACGATCGTCTCAGCGAGCTTCTCCTGGGCGTCGACGATCTGGCTCTGCAGCGCCTGGGCCTGCTGCATGATCGCGTTGAGGTCGAAGCCGCCCTCGCCGCCGAGGCCTTCGAGTGGGTTCGTCATCTGTGCCGTCCTAGTTGTGAGGAATCTCTTCGATCATCGTTGCACCCAACTCCTGAGCGAGCAGCGCCTCGGCGCCCATCGCGGCAGGCCCGTCGTAGGCTTGGTCGTCGGGGTTCACCGCGGCATCCGCCTCCGCCAGGCGGGCCACCGTGTCGTCGACAGGGGGCTCGTAGTCGGCCGCACGCGTCGGCCGGATGGCCTCCCGAGCCAGCGCGATCGCTCCCGGGTCGGCCGACTGCATCGATGACGTCGCCGGCGGCTCCGGCGGGGCGGGTGGCTGGTCGGGGGGCGGTGGCTCGGCCGCCCAGTCGGGCGGTGGCGCCTGCTCGTTCCAGGATGCCTCCGGCGGCTGTTGCGGCTGGGTGGGCTCCTGGGGCTGGCTCGGCTGCGGCGGAGGCGCGGCGTGCCGCTGCGGGGCCCCTTGGCCGCCGCCCGCGACGATCGCCTCGATCTTCGGCTGGATGCCGATCACGTTGACCAGCGCCTGCCCGAGGATCGGCTCGTGCCCGCCGGTCGCGAACCGGTCGCGGAGACCCGGCGAGGCGAACCCGAGGGTGAGCACACCGTCGCGGAAGTCGACCACCTGGGCGTTCTGGCCCACCAGGGACCAGGTCGCCCGGCGCAGGCCCTTGGTCTGCGCGATCACGTCGTCCCACAGGCGGCGGACGTCCACGTTGCCCATACCGCCCGGGGACTGCGCCTGAGGCTGTGTCTGGGGCGGCGTCTGTGGCTGAGCCTGTGGTTGCGACTGAGGCTGGCTCGGCGGCTCCGGCGCCGCCGGCGCCTGCTGAGGAGGCATCTCCGCGGCCGGAGCGGACTCGCGGGCCGGCTCGGGGGTCGGGGCGTACGCCTGGGCGGGCTCGGGCTGCGGCGCCGCCGGAGCGACGGTCTCGTGCCCCGGCGCACCGACCGACGGCTTGAGCACCGGCCGGTCCTGGGCGGGGGCGGCCGCCGCCGGAGCAGCGGTCACCGTCGGCGTACCACTGATCTCGATCCGCCTCTCCAGACGGTCCAGCCGAGCCGCGAGACCGTCGGCACCGTCCGCGGCGGGCAGCAGCACCCGGGCACAGATCAGCTCGAGCAGAAGTCGGGGAGCGGTGGCTCCGCGCATCTCGGTCAGACCGGTGGCGACCGCGTCAGCGGCTCGCGAAAGATCGTGTGGACCGAAGCGTCCGGCCTGGGCGACGAGCCGCTCGCCGCCGTCCTCGGAGACGTCGATGAGCCCAGTCGCGGGCGCGTCCGGGACCGCCTTGACGATGACCAGGTCACGCAGCCGCCGCAGCAGGTCCTCGGTGAATCGCCTCGGGTCCTGGCCGGTCTCGATGATCTTGTCGATGACACCGAAGACCGCGGCGCCGTCATGGGCCGCGAAGGCGTCGACGACCTCGTCCAGCAACGCGTCCGGGGTGTAGCCGAGCAGCCCTGCGGCCAGTTCGTACGTCACGCCCTCAGGCCCCGCACCACCGAGCAGCTGGTCCATGACCGAGAGGCTGTCGCGCATCGACCCGGCGCCCGCGCGCGCGACCAGCGGCAGCGCGGCCGGCTCGACGTTGATGCCCTCCTTCTCGCACAGCGTCGAGATGTAGTCGGAGACCAGCTTGGGCGGGAAGAGGCGGAACGGATAGTGATGGGTGCGCGACCGGATCGTCGGGATGACCTTCTCCGGCTCGGTCGTCGCGAAGATGAACCGCAGATGCTCCGGCGGCTCCTCGACGAGCTTGAGCAGCGCGTTGAAGCCCTGCGTCGAGACCATGTGGGCCTCGTCGATGATGTAGACCTTGTAGCGGCTCTTCACCGGCGCGAAGAACGCCTTCTCCCGCAGGTCACGGGCATCGTCCACGCCACCGTGCGACGCCGCGTCGATCTCGATCACGTCGATGCTGCCGGGCCCGCCGCGCGCCAGGTCCCGGCACGACTCGCACTCCCCGCACGGATCCGCGATCGGCGCCTTCTCGCAGTTCAGCGCCCGCGCCAGGATCCGCGCCGAGGTCGTCTTGCCGCAGCCACGTGGCCCGGAGAAGAGGTACGCATGGTTGACCCGGTTGCCCGCCAGCGCATTGCGCAGCGGGCCGGTGACGTGATCTTGGCCGATGACCTCGGCAAACGTCTCCGGCCGGTAGCGGCGGTAGAGAGCTAGCGGTGCGTCCACCCGATAGACCCTAGCCGCGACCGCCGACAGTTCGTAACCACCCGCCGCGCACGTTCAGCACCGTCTCGCCGTCGAGCATGCGCGGGAAAAGAAAAGGCCCCCCACGTACCCAACAGAGCTCGCTTATCCTTGCTGCCTTCCGGCCCTGGGGAGGTTCGACAAGATGTCACCACATGGGGGGTTGCCGAAGAGTCTAGACGAGTCCGCTCGCCGATCCCAAAGCACACCCGCTGGCCCCCCGCCGATTTCCTCCATGATCACGGAGCCGCGTAGGATCCCTCACGGATCTGTCGCCTAGTGGCCTATGGCGCACGGCTGGAATCCGTGTTGGGTTAACGCCCTCGGGGGTTCGAATCCCCCCAGATCCGCCAGCACAAACCGGCGCCTGATCTGCTTTCGAGCAGGTCAGGCGCCGTTCATTTATCCAGTGTGCGCCGGCCGCTGCGCGCGGAGCAGCGCGATCCCGAGAATCAGTCCTCCGGGCACGATCACGATCGGTGCCACCGGGTCCGCGAACCCGGTGCCGACCAGAGCCACGACGCTGACCACGCCGAGCAGGATGCTGACGACCGTGGTCGCACGTCCCGCCCGGCGGACGACGCCATGACCGCGCACCGCTTCCGCGGCGAACACCATCGACGCGAGCGCGAGCAACGACAAGGCGGAAACCAGCGGGACCGTCAGCACATCGAAGTCCCGCACGAGAGGCGGCAGATTCTCCGGATCGGCGAACAGGCCCAACCCCAGAGCCACGTACGCCCACCACACGACCAGCGTGGCCATTGCCGACCACCACGCGAGCTGGGCGAGTCGTCCGGGCGCCCCGGTGCGGATCTGGCGGGCAGCCAGAGCCAGGAGCGCCGGGGACACGAAGAGGAGCAGCCCCGTGAGCAGTGCGTAGACCGGATGATCCTGGGTGATCTCGGCCTGCGTGGAGTTCGCCAGCGCATTGACCGCCACACCTTCGCGTTCGGCTGCGGCCACGAGATCCCGCTCGAAGCCGGCTCCGATGGTGACGGCAACCACGACATACCCCGCCAGCACCGCGACCGCGCCGATGTACGCCCAGCCGGCCGATACTGCCCACCGCGGCGCCCGCTCGCGGTCAACGCGGCGTACAGGCTGGTCGCCGCGGGCGATCTTCTTGACGTTCATCCCTCAGCCCACCGCGTGCTCGGCCCGGGCCGCGGCCTTGCGCTTGGCCGCCTGCACCGGGTTGTCGACGACGAGGACGTCCTCCGGGTCCGGTTCGGTGTGGTGCTGCAGGGTGTAGAACCGCACCTCGTGACCGTCCGGATCGTGCAGCAGCGGCAGGATCCAGCCGAGAGTCGCAGGCTGCACGCCGGCGTGCCGCTCCCCGAGTTCGGTCAACCTGTCCCCGAGCGTGCGGAGGGCGCCCTCGTCGGCCACTCCGATCGAGAAGTAGTCGAAACCGGCGGCGGCACGGGCGCGTTCGGGATCGAGTCTCAGGCCCAGGTTCGGGCCACCGTTGGGGTGCACCAGGCAGATGCCGTCGAGCTCGCCGTCCGTCTGGAACTCCACGACGAGCTTGTACCCGAGCCTTGATTCGTACCACCGCTGGGATCGCCGAAGGTCGGCGACCGGCAGTTTGAGGTGGTGGACGCCGGCGAGAGCCGGTGCTTCGTGGTCGCTCATGTCCACTCCTGACTTGCAGTGTGACTGCAATTTCCTAATTGCAGTTATACTGCAACTCGTGCCTTCAGAAGTCAATCCCCCCGCTAGGGGATCTCGTGCCGAGCGGACCGAGCAGGCGATCGTCGCCGCGGCCCACGAACTCTTCGCCCAGCGCGGCTATCGCGGCACCGCGCTGACAGACGTCGCCAAAGCCGCAGGAGTCTCCGACCGAACCATCTACGTCCGCTTCGCCACCAAGGCACACCTGCTCAAGCGAGTGGTCGACGTGGCCCTCGTCGGTGACGCCCTGCCGATCGCCCTGGCCGATCGCGACTGGATCGATACGGTGATGAACGCCCCCACGCTCGAGGAGCGTCTCGCTGCGGACGCGGAAGGCACCGCGCTGATGATGGATCGCATCGCGCCCGTCCTCGCCGTAGCCATGCAGGCCGAGGCGGACGAGCCGTTGATCGCAGCGGCAGCCCAGGCGGCTCGCGAGTCGACGCTCGAGCAGGTGCGCGCCTTCTGGGAGAAGCTGCACCGCGACGGGCTGATGAGCCCCGATGCCGACCTCGAGTGGGTGATCGCCACCAGCGCACTGCTGGCGAACGCCGAGACGTACGTCCACATGACGCGCACACTGCGCTGGACACCCCCCGAGTACCAGGCGTGGCGGCACCGCACCTGGCGCCACCTCGCCATGGCCCCGTCTACGTGAGGCGCCTCAGTCCAGCACGGCGTACGCCTCGACCTCGACGAGCACGTCGGGCTCGAACAGATAGTCCACGCCGATAGCGGACAACGGCGGCAGCGGTTGCGGGATGCCGAGCTCGTCGATGACGCTCTCGAGCCCGGCGACGAAGTCGTCGTACTTGTCCGGGGTCCAGCCGGTGACGAAGAACCGAAGTCGTACGACGTCGGCGAAGGTCGCGCCGACGCCCGCCAGGCCGCGGGCGGTGTTGCGGAGGGCATGGGCGAGCTGGCCGGCGAGGTCGCCCGGAGCTACCCCGCGACCGAGCTCGTCCCGGGCAATCTGCCCTGCGACGTGGACGTGGCGGGTGCCGGTGGCGACGGAGACGTGGTGATACGGCACGGGCTGGAACATGCCTTCGGGGGTGAGTAGATCGACGGACACGATGAGATTCCCTCCAGGAGTTAAGGTTTCTCATGTGTACTTGGTATCCAGAGGACACTTCAACGAGACTAGGTGTCATGCCGGATACCAGCCCGAGCCCGCTGCGCCTGACCCAGGAGCATCGCGAGCTCCTCGATCAGCTCCTCGACAAGTGGTCGCTCCAGGTGCTCGACACGCTGTGCGAGCGGCCACGCCGCTTCAACGAGCTGCGCCAGGCGATCCCGGCGGTCACCCAGAAGTCACTCACCACCGCGCTGCGTCGACTGGAGCGCAACGGCATGGTCGAGCGCATGGTGCTGAGCACACGCCCGGTCGCGGTGGAGTACCGCATCACCCCGCTGGGCAGCACCCTGCAGGACCTCATCGACCGGCTGTACCACTGGACGACCACGACACTGCCCGAGGTCGAGGCAGCACGCGAAGCCTTCGACCGCTCGGTCTGAGGCGCTACATCGAGCTCTTGCGCCGCGCGAACAACGGTCGCAGGACCAGCGCGAGACCGAGCGCACCACCGCCGGCGATGCCCCACCAGATCGCGTTCTCGCGGACGGTCGCGAGCGGGTCGACCTTCTCCCGGGCCATCGGTGCCTGCTCGACATCCGGCGGCTCGGCGGCCTCCTTGACTGCGGGACGGGTGAGAGCGTCGTACGCGTTCACCACGCCGGCACCCCAGAACCGGCCACCCTGGCCCTCGCGGCCCGACGTGGTGCTGTAGAGGCGGTCGATGACCTGGGCGGCGCTCCAGCTCCGGTTGGTCGACCAGATCAGGGCGAGCACGGCCGAGACCTCGGCGGAGGCGAAGGACGTCGAGATCGTGTCGACCCAGCACGGCTGGCCGAAGAGCGTCTTCGACGGCGCCCCGTACGTCGGCGCGGCGACGTCGGTGTTGGAGTTGGGCAGCACCGTGGAGTCGGGGTCGGAGGCCCAGGTGCCGGAGGCGCTTACCGTCACCACGGAGTCGTTGGCGTTCGGGAAGACCTTGGGGCCCATGTCCCGGTCGGTCGCCGTGGCGACACCGGACCAGTCCGCTGCCATCACCACGATGGCCCCCTTCTTGATGAGCGTGTCGACCGCTGTTTCCAGGCCCGCGGCGCCCTCTGTCGCGGGCAGACCGATGTCGACGATCAGCCCCTTCGCGTTGCCCTTGGCCAGCGAGTTGAGCTCGGCCACCATCCGCTTGGCGTCGATCGTCGACTTCTCCTGGCCGACCTTCAGGACCGGGTGGTCGCTGAGCGTCGCCTTGGGCGCGATCCCGGTGATCAGACCAGCTGCGACGGTGCCGCGATAGTCCTGCGCCTTGGCGCTGTAACCGGAGTCGACCACCGCGACACGGATCCCCTGACCCTGCTTGCTCACCTTCTGCGCTTCACCGATCCGCATGATCGCGAACGGAGCCACCGTCTCCGGCACCGGCGCCGTCTTGGTCTCCGCCTTCTGCGGGGCACCGCCACCGGTGTTCTGCGCATAGGCCGAGCAGTCGGCTCGTTCCTCCGCTGCGTACGCAGGGCTCGGGCCGCCGAGCAGAGTCAGCCCACCGACGGCGGCCGCGAGCGCGATGCCAGTACGCACCAGCGTCACTCGGTCGCCACGCACTTGCTCTCCTGAACCTCTCCGGTGGTCGGCGGGCACAACGCCAGCTCGGTCGAGAGCGGAGCGCCGGCCGGGAGCAGCCTCAGCCACGTGCCGGGCACGATCGGACCCGAGTCGTTCGACAGGCCGAGCCGCTCGACCGTGAGCTTGCCGTCGAGGGTGTTGGCGGTGCCGCGGGCGTCGATCAGGTAGGGCGTCGCGCTCTGCTTCTGGAGCTCCTCGCCGTTGGCGGCGAAGACGAAGGCTCCCTTGCCGGGATCGACCCGGGCCGCGGTGAAGTCGGTCGCCGCGGGGGGCTCCGACGACGGCCAGGCCCTCTCACCCGGGTCGACACCGAGGCGTACGGTCGTCTTGTCCTCGGTCTCGAGCTTGGCGCAGACGCTGCCGGTTCCGGGCTCGAGGGTCGACGCCGGCCACGAGGTCTCCAGCCGCTCGCCGTTGATGTTCGGCTGCGAGCTCAGCGATTGCTGGTTGCCCTTGCTGCCGAAGGCGACGTCATAGATCTCGCTGGCGAAGTCGTCCAGCCGAATCCAGCCGGACTCGGTCATCAGGTAGTTGTTGGCCTGATAGTTGGCCTTGGTGCCGATCGGGTATTCCTCGCCCTCGACCGTGCCACCGACCTTGGTGAAGGCACTTCCGAAGGAGTTGCCCGACAGCGGCGCGCCGGACGGGAAGAGGTTGACCCAAGCCTGCGGAACGGTCGGCGTCGAGACCGGCCCATCGAAGGTGCGGTCGGCGTAGGTCTCCGAGTCGCCCTCGATCTTGTAGCTGTACGCCTGGGTGTATCCGTCGGTGGTCTCGTGCTCCGCGATGAGGTAGCTGCCCTCTTCGGTCTGCACCATGAAGCCGGTGTCGGCGGCGGCCTTGACGTCGGGGGCCGCGGAGATGTTCAGGAACGTCCCCGCGCCGTTCGCGGTGCACGCGGTCCATCCGGTGTTGATGAAGTCGGACTTCTGCGGCAGTTCCTCGGGGACACGGGGGCCGGAGAGGCCGATCGTCTCGCCGGGGAACTCCTTGTCGATCTCCTCCTGGTCGATGACCTTTGACCTCTTCTCCAGGTCGAGACCGAGGATGAGCTGCGCGCTGGCCAGGTTGACGACCGGATGCAGCTCCTTGGCCTTGTCCGGGCCGGTGACGACGTAGCGCGCACCGCCCTTGGTGACGATCAGGCCGTCCTCGTCGGCCCAGCCGGTCGCGGCCTTGGGCGAGAGGAAGTGGGCGACGGCCCCGCCGGCGATGAGCAGCACCGCGAGTACGACGCCACCGAAGACCGAACGACCCGGTCGGGCCGGCTCCACCTCGCGCCCGCCCGGAGCGCCGGAGAGGAACGCGGAGACGAGCCGGCGACGGCTGAAGGCATGCGCCTCTACGAGGTCCTTCTTGCTGGCCATCAGAAACCAGCCACCGCGGCGCCGAAGAGGCCCGAGGCGAGCACCATCAGCGGCAGCATCGCGAGCAGGCAGGTCGTCTCGGCGACATCGGCCAGGCGACCACGACGGATCGAGCCGACGTCGGGGACCAGCGTCAGGACCAGGAGTACGCCACCCGCAGCCGCCAGCACGACAGCGGTCGTCGGCCGCCACGACTCGTGGTAGACCAGCAGCGCGGCACCGATCGCGAGCAGGCCGGCGATCCCGGAGACCAGCCCGACGAGCACCTCCGACCCCGTCCGGTACTGCCGGGTGCGCAGCATCAGTACGACACACGCGGCGAGAGCCAGCAGCGTGCCGAAGAGCCCGAGCCGCACCACGAACGGCGAGGTCAGCACGACCAGGACGCCGACGGAGAGGGAGATCGCGACCAGGATCTCGTGGGCGACCTTGGCGTCGACCCTGACCTGGTCGGCCCGGATCTCGTCCGGATCGAGGTTGATGTCCTCGTCGGAATAGAGCTGGGGCACGTCGGTCTTGGTCGTGCTCAGCGCGAGCCACGGGAAGAAGCTGCCGGCCAGCACCACGACGACCAGCACGATCCCGAGCACCACACCGGCCTTCCAGCCGGTCATGGTCAGCAGCATGCCGGCCACCAGGAAGACGCCACCCACGAGCGCCCCCGGCATCGCCAGCATCCGGGCCTCGCCGAGGCCTAGGAAGCCGATCGCGGCGGCGAGCATCGCGCCCGCGCCGGCGAAGGCCAGCGGCATCCCGACGCCACCATCGAGGGAGGCCGAGCCGATCAGGAAGCCGGCGACCGCGCCGTAGACCTCACCGATCCACACCGCGGCGATCGCGGCGTCGTTCTCTGCCTCGAGCCGGGAGAGCACGATCGCGCCTCCGGCGAGGACGATGCCGATCACCCCTGCCGCGACGCCGGCGAGCATCGACGGAGCCTGCGTCCACAGCGCACCGGCACCGAGGAGCAGCAGCAGCGCAGCAGCCAGGAGTGACGTACGTCGTCCTGCTTCCGGCTTCCAGGGGGCCATCTCGCTCTCGACGACGTCGGTCATCGCCTCGACCACGTCGTCATAGACCCGCGGCGGCTTGTCGTCGATACCGGCGCTCACGGTGAGCACGCCACCGTCTTCGACGCCTTGCGGGATCAGACCGAGGTCGCCGGCGAGCTTGCGGCCGTCGGCGAGCACGACGCGGTAGCCGGCGTACGCCGTCTGCGGGTCGAGCAACCCGACGCTTCGCGCAAGCTCAGGCACGAGCTCCGCCACCGGCACCGAGCCTGGCAGCACCAGATCCATCCGACGTGTGCCGGAGGCGACTGTGACCCGGACCAGCCCAGTGGGCGCCACCTGCGCCTGCGTCATTTCACGAACTCCTCGCGTCGTGCCTGTGCCCGAGACGAACCGACCGAATGTCCCGAGAGCTAGACCTACCTCGCGCCCGCTGAATCAGACAGCGAACATCAGCGCTGACTTTGCCATAAAACAAGCACTGAGGGGACCGGTGCCCCGCACCGATCCCCTCGTGTTTGCCTGTGTGCTGAAGAACTCAGCCGCCGAAGCCGCCGGCACCGCGACGGTCCGCGTCGTGCATGTTGGCGTTGGCCTCGTTGACGAACTTGCTGCCGCGGTCCAGAGCCATACCGAGCTCGCGGATGCTCTGGTTCCACTTGGCCTGCGCCCGGTTGTAGGCGGTGGCCGCCTCACCGGTGAAGTTCTCCTGGAGGCCGAGGATGTGACGCTCGAGCTCGTCGAGCTCGCGGTCCATGTCCGCAACGCCCTTGAGCAGGACGTCGGTGATGGAGCCCATCTTCCCGTGGTTTACGACAATCTCTTCACCCATGTCAGTTCCTTCCAGTCCTGTGCTTGAAATGCGGCCTGACCGGGTGGTCAGCCACCCATCTTGTAGGAGATGCTGTCCATGCTGGAGGTGACGGAGCTGGACTGCCCGGCAACATCCTCGTCGGCCTGGCTACCGACCTTGCGGGCGTTCTCGAGACCCGCGGTGAGCTCGTCGAGCGCGTTGGTGATCTCGCGCGACTTCTCGTTGTAGGTGTTCATCAGCTGCTGGAACGAGGTGCCGCCGGCACCCTTCCAGCCCGATGCGCCCTCCGCCTGGGCCTCCGAGACGGTGCGGCTGTTGACGCTCTGCAGCTTGGCCTTGGTCTCGTTGATGAAGTTGACGGCGGTGTTGATCGCCTGGCCTTGCTTGATCTCACTGCTCATGGTGCTGTCCTTCCACCGGCGGAACCGGCTTTCCTAGGTTAGATACCTGTTGGAGCCCGGCTCCCGATGGGCTCCCCCGAGGTCCGGACAATGTGTTCTTACCCCGTCTCCGGAGTTCTAAACACAAATCTCTGAACTTTTTCAGCCCTGCTGCCTAGCCGTTGAAACCTGATTCCCACAGGTGTCGGAAGAACCCTGAGGAAACCACGAACGAAGCGATGACCGCGGCGCCGCACAGCGACTCCGCCCAGTCGGCCCGAGACGCCCATTTCGCCGAGCGCCAGCCCCGGCCGGTCGCGATCGCCGCGATGATGACGGCGAACCCGATCACCACGACTCCCAGACCGAACCAGGAGACCAGCTCCGGGTCGGCCCAGCCTACGAAGGCACGGACGCCGACCGCCAGCGCAATAACCCCGGCAACCCGGAGTACGCCGCGAGGAAGCCAGTAGCGATAGCTGCGCGCCGAGAGCAGGATGACGAAGGCACCGGCCAGCGTGATCAACCAGCCGCCGATCCGGTCCACGTCGTCCGTCGCGGTCGCCACCAGCGCCGGTCCGCTCACCGCGACCACGGCGAGAACCGCCCAGGAGGCCGCCGCCAGGGTGCGGGCGCCACGCCCTGCCACCTCGGTGACCTCGTCGATCGGGACCGTCGCCTTGCCGGAGGTGGTCTTGGCCCGTGCCGACCAGGCGGTCACCGACAGCTTGGAGACATCGAGGAGATAGGAGTCAGGGACGTCGACGGCGTACGACGGGACGATCCGCGCCGCCAGAGCGGCCGCCGCGAACAGGATCGACCACGGCACCTGCGGCGAGGTGCCGAGCAGGGCGCACAGCGCGGTCACCACGAAGACGACGACGCCGGTCGTCGTCCAGATCTTCAAGGCCTCGTCGACGGTGTCGACGAGCGACCGCGAGATCGTCGCGACGACCGCGGCGCTCAACCCGGCCACGCCGACCGCCATCGGCAGCGTCTCGGGCGCCGGGTCGACGGTGATGACGAAGGCGGCGCCGGCGGCGAAGGCCGGAGCGGCGATCGCTCGGCGCGCTGCGTACGGCCCCGCGGGAATGATGCCGATCAAGGCGCCGAGCGCGAGCAGACCGGCGATGGCCAGTCGCTGCCAACCGTCGGCCTGGGCTCCGAACCCGGCCGCAGCGACCGCCAGGAGGGTGGCCAGACCGACCCAGTAGAACGAGAAGCTGCCTGCTCGGACCGGGGCGGCCGTCTCGACGACCTCGCGCCGCGCGTAGGCCTGGGTGGGCGGCGAGTCGGCGGCGAGCAGGGCGCCCGAGGCGATGCCGCGGGAGGCGAGCGACGCGTCCGGCTGGATCACCTCTCCACGGCGGTCGCGCAGCACCGGAGCCGCGGGAAGGCCGACGGCCGTCGCGTACTCCCGCGCCAGGTCCGAGGCGTGCGCATCGGACGGAACGACGATGTCGACCACTCCGGCGGTGCCGTGGACCGTGACCGCCAGGCCGCCTGCTGCGAGCGCCGGCTCAACGGCATCGGCCGTCTGAGTGGGCATGACACCTCCCGGATGCGTGATGACCCTGTGACAGAGTTCCACATCGGAAGCTCCACCGCCCGTTTTACCCGACCGGCACGGTTAAGGGTAGTAGCCGGGTAGCGGGCACTCTAAGATCCTGACCACCTGCGGCATCCGGGCCCGCGGGGCACTGAACCAGTCTCAGGGGGACACGTGACCATCGCTGCGACAGCCGGCGGTACCCGCACCGAGGAGCCGGAGGTCCCCGAGGGGGAACTGGCTCTGAATGCTCCGCCGGCTATCGAAGAGGGCGAGGGCGTCGGGGGCATCCTGATGAACGCCATCCCCATGCTCGGTGGCCTCGGGTCGATCGTGCTCATCGCGACCATGCAGTCGGGCGCGGGCGGTTCCCCGCCGATCCAGCGCTACATCGCCGCCGGCATGTTCCTCTTCGCGACGCTCGGCTTCATCTTCGTGCAGATCGACCGGCAGCGTAAGCAGAAGCAGAAGCAGGTCGGTGGGCAGCGCACCGACTACCTGCGCTACCTGGCCGGCATCCGGCAGTCGGCGCGCAGGGCCGGTGAGCAGCAGCGCAAGGCGCTGACCTGGCACTATCCGGCGCCGTCCTCGCTGCCCGCGATCGCCGAGGAACGCAGCCGGCTCTGGGAGCGCTCGAACACCCACAAGCGCTATCTCGACGTCCGCTACGGCGTCGCGCACCAGCCTTTGGCCCTGACCCTGGTGCCGCCCCAGCAGACCCCGATCGACCAGGTCGACCCGGCCTCGGCGAGCGCGCTGCACCGGCTGCTGACGGTCCACCGGGTCCAACCCGACCTGCCGGCGGCGACCAACCTGCGCGGGTTCGACAAGATGGAGATCTGTGGCAACGAGGACCAGGCCCGAGCGCTCGCCCGCGCGCTGATCTGCGGGATGACGGCCTTCCATTCCCCTGAGCAGCTGATCGTCGCCGTGCTCACCTCCGAGCGCAACCTGGCCGAGTGGGACTGGGTCAAGTGGCTCCCGCACGCGCAGAGCGGCCGCGAGGTCGACGCCGTCGGGCCGCGCCGCATGGTGGTCACCAACATCAACGACCTCGGCGCCCTGCTCCCGACCGAGGTCGGCGAGCGCGCCCGCTGGGGCACCGACGACCGGATCCCCTCGCCGCAGGTCGTGGTCATCGTCGACGGCGGCTCCGTCCCGCCGGGCAACCACGTGCTCCCGGACGACGGCATCCAGGGCGTCACCGTCATCGACCTGCCGACCCACTGGGACGAGCTGTTCGACTCCAGCCGGGTGCGGTTCCTCATCGACGACGAGGAGCCCGACGAGAACAACACGGTCTCCGGCTACCAGGTGCGCGTACGCATGGACCCGGTCCGTCTGCGCGTGGACCAGATGAGCATGGCCGACGCAGAGGCCTACGCCCGCCGCCTCACCGCGCTCTACACGGTGGCCCCGGAGGGTTCCGACGCGGCCGCCGAGACGCCTCAGGACACCGAGATCGCGGCTCCGAAGGACTACATGGCGCTGCTCGGTCTGGGCGACGTACGCTCCTTCGACCCGGACGTCGCCTGGCGTCCTCGCGCCAACCGCGACCGGCTGCGCGTGCCGGTCGGCGTCGGTGAGGCCGGCCAGCAGATCTACATGGACATCAAGGAGTCGGCCCAGCAGGGCATGGGGCCGCACGGCCTCGTCATCGGCGCGACCGGCTCCGGTAAGTCGGAGTTCCTCCGCACCCTCGTCCTCGGTCTGGTGCTCACCCACCCGCCGGAGGTCCTCAACCTGGTGCTGGTCGACTTCAAGGGTGGTGCGACCTTCGCCGGGATGGCGGGCATGCCGCACGTCTCCGCGGTGATCACCAACCTCGAGGGCGAGCTCACCCTGGTCGACCGTATGCAGGACGCGCTCTCCGGTGAGATGACCCGCCGCCAGGAGCTTCTGCGCGAAGCCGGCAACTTCTCCTCTCTGAAGGACTACGAGAAGGCGCGTACGCAGGACCCCTCGATGGATCCGCTGCCGTCGCTGTTCATCGTGGTCGACGAGTTCTCCGAGATGCTCTCGGCCAAGCCCGAGTTCATCGACCTGTTCGTCGCGATCGGTCGTCTGGGCCGATCGCTCGGCATCCATCTGCTGCTCGCCTCGCAGCGCCTCGAGGAGGGCCGTCTGCGCGGTCTCGACTCGCACCTCTCCTACCGCGTCGGTCTGCGCACGTTCTCCGCGCAGGAGTCGCGGACCGTGCTCGGTGTGCCGGACGCCTACGAGCTCCCGGCGATTCCCGGCCTCGGCTACCTGAAACCCGACCCGACCAACATGCAGCGGTTCCGGGCTGCGTACGTCTCGGGGCCGCCGGCCGCGGGGTCGCGGATCCGCCGTGACGAGGGCGGCAAGCTGCAGGGCATCTTCCCGTTCTCGATCGCCGAGGTGAAGCAGCTGGCGATGCCGGTCGAGGAGGAAGAGCGTCCGGCCACCCCGGTCGTCGGTGCGGACGGCGTCGAGAAGTCGATGCTCGACATCGCCGTCGACCGGATGACCGGCCACGGCACCCCGGCCCACCAGGTCTGGCTGCCGCCGCTCGACATCCCCGACACGCTCGACACGCTGATGCCCGACCTGACCACCTCGCCGGAGCTCGGTCTGCACTCGCCGGCCTGGAAGCGCCTCGGTGGACTGGTGGTGCCGCTCGGCATCGTCGACAAGCCGCGCGAGCAGCTGCGCGACACGCTCACCGTCGACCTGCGCGGGGCCGCCGGTCACGTCGCGGTCATCGGTGCGCCCCGCACCGGTAAGTCGACCACGCTCCGCACCATCGTCACGTCCATGTCGCTGACCATGACGCCGCAGGAGGTGCAGTTCTTCGTCCTCGACTTCGGTGGCGGCACCTTCGCACCGCTGGCCAAGCTCCCGCACGTCTCCGGTGTCGGCACTCGTTCCGAGCCCGACGTCGTACGCCGCGTCCTGGCCGAGATCTCCGGCATCATCGACCGCCGCGAGGCCTACTTCCGGGCGCAGGGCATCGACTCGATCGAGACCTACCGCACCCGCCGTGCTCGCGGCCAGGCCGACGACGGCTGGGGCGACGTCTTCCTCGTCATCGACGGGTGGGGCACGCTGCGCGCCGACTTCGACGACCTCGAGTACGCCATCCAGGAGATCGCTCCGCGCGGCCTGACCTTCGGCGTCCACATCGTTGCCGCAGCCGGTCGCTGGGCCGAGTTCCGCTCCTCGATGCGCGACGTCTTCGGCACCAAGCTCGAGCTCCGCCTGGGCGACCCGATGGATTCCGAGCTCGACCGCAAGCTCGCCGCCCTGGTGCCGACCGGGCGCCCGGGTCGAGGCATCGTGAAGGAGAAGCTCCACTTCCTCAGCGCCCTGCCCCGCATGGACGGCGACGGCTCGGCGGCGACACTGGGCGATGGCGTCGACGACCTGATCTCCCGGGTGTCCGCCGCCTGGCAGGGTCCCGCCGGACCGAAGCTGCGGCTGCTGCCGGAGCGGATCACGATCGAGCGGATCCGCGAGCAGGCCGGGGTCACCGAGGAGAAGCCCGGCAAGCGACTGCTTCTGGGCATCAACGAGAAGGAGCTGGCCCCGGTCGGCCTCAACCCCGACACCGAGCCTCACCTGCTCGTCTTCGGCGACGGCCAGTCCGGCAAGTCCTCGATGCTGCGCAGCATCGCCCGCGAGATCATGCGGACGCACACGCCCAAGGAGGCGCAGATCGCGGTGGTCGACTACCGGCGTTCGCTGCTCGGCGAGATCCCCGAGGACTACCTGGTCGGCTACCTCACCTCCGCGACGCAGGCCAACCCGACGCTGAACGACCTGGCGGCGTACCTGACCAAGCGGATCCCGGGCCCCGACGTCACCCCCGAGGAACTGCGCAGCCGGTCGTGGTGGTCCGGTGCCGAGCTGTTCGTGCTCGTCGACGACTACGACCTCGTCTCGACGCAGCAGGGCTCGCCCCTGGCTCCGTTGCAGCCGCTGATGGCCCAGGCCGGCGACGTCGGTCTGCACGTCATCCTCGCCCGCCGCTCGGGTGGTGCGTCGCGCTCCCTCTACGAGTCGGTCATCCAGTCGATGCGCGACCTGGCGATGCCGGGCCTGCTGCTCTCCGGCAACCCGGACGAGGGCCCGCTCATCGGCAACCTGAAGCCGGTCCCGACCCTGCCGGGTCGTGGGCGCCTCGTCACCCGCGACCGCGGCATCGAGGTCATCCAGCTGGCCTGGAGCGAGTCGACGGTGTAGTTCACCCGCCACGAAAGATGCCACGGCCCGCGACCTGATCCAGGTCGCGGGCCGTTGCTCTACAGAGTTCCGGTGCCGTTGTTGTTGGACGCCTTGCGCAACGGTGGGTGGGTCTCGTACTCGTCGGCGGCGGGCATCTCCCACGTCTCGGCGGTGAACCCGTCCTTGCCGGAGATCAGGACCGACGCCTTGTTGAGATACTCGTAGTCCCCGTCGCCTGCGCGGAGCGGGTTGACCAGGTCGTCCCTACCGTCACCGTTGACGTCGGCGACCGCGGGGATCTGAGACCCGCTGAGGGCGTCGTCGTTCTTGACCGGGTCGTCGATGTCCCATGACGGCTCGGCGACGAACTTCTTGCCCTCGGGGTCGTAGGAGTAGACGCGGATGGCCCACTTCTGGTCCACGATCTCCTGGGTGATGAGCTCGTCCTTGCCATCACCATTGACGTCGGCGAAGTTGGACGACCCGGCGACCCGATCACCGTCGGGCCCGGGCACCTCGAGGTCGGTCTTGGTGAGCTTCGAGCCCTGGCTCATCAGCAGGACCACTGCGGCCGGTGATGCCTCCCTGGCACCCATGATGACGTCGGCTCGCTTGTCGCCGTCGAAGTCACCGACGTCGAAGTTGACGTCGAAGGTGGGGCCCTGCCAGGGACCGGTGTACCAGTCGGTGCTCTTGCCCCAGGTGTTGTCGGCCTTGCTCGGCATGACCGTCATCTGGAACTCGAGGTCCTTGAGCTTTGCCAGGTCGGCGTCCTCTTCAGGGAGCTTGGTCCCGTTGCCGACCGAGATCATGCCGATGTCGTCTCGTCCGTCGCCGTTGAAGTCGGCGCAGAACATGGCCAGGCGCTTGCCGGACGCCGGCACCTGGATGGCGCCGTCGGGTTGATGCTTCGCGTTGGAGTCGACGTTGAACGAGGATCCGATGCCGGAGACCTGCACCACGTCGACCCGCCCGTCGGCGTCCAGGTCGCCGAGCAGGTTGCCGAACTTGAGGCCCTTGGTGGTGCCGGCCTCGAAACCCTTGCCGGTGGAGGCGAAGAGGGTCGCGGCATTGCTGTCCCAGTTGTAGTTGACGTCACCGAACGGCGCACCGAGCACCAGGTCGCCCAGCCGGTCCCCGTCGATGTCTCCGCTCACGGCCGGCTTGGGCTTCGCGGGAGTGTTCTCCGTGGTCGCGAGGGTGACTCCAACCGCGGTGCCGCCCGCGAGGACGACCGCCAGCGCCGCCGCGCCGGCGATCCACCATTTGGCCTTGGCACGCTTGAGGGTGACGGTGGCTCCGGACGCGAAGCCCATCTGTCGCCCGGCCATCGCGGCGAAACGGTCCCGAACCCGGACCGCCTCGTTCGTACGCTGGGCCGGATCCTTGGTGAGCAGACCACGTTCACCGGAGAGCAGATCATTGGCCTGGAGGGTGAAGTCATCGCGACCCGGCAGCGTCGGGATCGGCTGTGATCCGTGGGCCATCGCGGTCTCGACGTCGTTCGCCCCGGTGAAGGGAACGGTCCCGGTGACGAGCTCGTAGAACAGGCATCCCAGCGAGTAGAGGTCGCTCGCCGGAGTGGCCGGCGCGCCCATCGCTCGCTCGGGGGCCAGATAGTTCCAGGCACCGGAGTGGATCCCGGGTCTGGCTGTCGCGGAGTCATCAGCGCGCGCCGCGGCGAAGTCGGCAAGGTAGGCGTAAGGCGGAGTGTTGCCGTCGCGCAGCAGGATGTTCGACGGCTTCACGTCGCCGTGCACCACGCCGACCTCGGGCGAATGGATGGCTGCGAGACCATCGGCGATCTGGGCACAGATGTCGGCGGCCAGCGGGCCGGGGAGACGGCCACGGGCCTTCAGCAGCGAGCCGAGGTCGCCGCCGTCGGCGAACTGGGAGACCAGGTAGGGGGCGCCGTCGTTGGTCCGGCCGTTGGTGTAGACGCCCATGATGTGGGGCGAGTCCAGCTTGGCCATCAGCGTGGCCTGCTTGTCGAACCGAGACACGAACTCGGGGTCCCGGGCACCGTGCCCGAGGAGCACCTTGATGGCGACCGCTCGGTTGAGCCGGGTGTCGGTGGCCCTGTAGACGACCGCCATCTCGTTGGACGCCACCTGCTGCTCGAGCCGGTAGGGCCCGATCATGCCGGGCGCATCCGCTCCTAGCACGGTCGCCGGCAAAGGGGCCTGCACAGGGGGAGGCGGGGGCGGCGGGGCCTGGGTCGGCGGCAGGGTCGGAGGAGGCGGTGGTGTCGGAGCAGGAGGCGGCGGTGGCTGCGGCGTACTGGAAGGTCCGCTGGGCCGAGCGACCCGGGGCCTGATCGTGGTCTTGTCGGGGTCGTCGACCGGCGGACGCTCGAACGACTGCTGGGGCCCGCGCGGGGCGTTGTCAGGGGTTCCGGTGGAATCGCTCATCCGAGGGTTCCTCCCATCAGGTTGTAGCGGCGTACATCGTCGGGCGACTTCTTCCACGTCGCCATCATGTGACCGGGGAACGTGCCGGTCTTCGAGGCCAGCGCCACGTAGAAGGCGTAGGGGCTTTCGCTGGTGTCCTGCGTAGCCGCGACGATGTCGGTCCGTCCGTCGCCGTTGACGTCGGCAACGGTCACGGGATACCTGCTGGTGGTCTTGAGGGTGTTGCGGGGCTTGGGAAGCTTCCCCCGGTTGGCGATCGAGAACTGGGTCAGGTCCTCGCTGAACGTGCCGACGGTGATCGACTGGCCCTCGCCACGACCGGATTCCGCGGCGACGATCTCATCGCGACCGTCGCCGTTGACGTCACCGGCGACGAACGAGCTGATCGATTGATGCTTGAAGGAGAACGGCTTCGCAGCAGCGACAGACGTCCCCTCTCCCTGGTAGAGGTCCAAGTCCGACGTGCCAGACGTGAGGGTCATGTCCTCCGGACTACCTTCGACCCGATTCAGGACCACCAGATCGGCCTTCTCGTCGCCGGTGAACTCGCCCACCGCGACCTGCTCCACCGGTACGGCCGGATAGGACGCGAAGAGTGTCGGCTCCGCAAACCCTGACCCCGTGCCTCGGTAGACCCAGATCGTGCCGTCCCCGGCCCTTCTCCCCTGCGTGTCGAGATCGGGGTTCGGGTTGCCGAAGTGCGCGCTCATGAACAGATCGGCGACACCGTCACCGTCGAAGTCGTCGGTGCCGAGGTCGTAATAGAAGTTCGAGCCCGTCATCTTCTTGCCCTGCTCGACAACCCCCGCGGGAGCTTTGAGGGATCCCTCCAGATCACCGTGGAACTCGAAGCCCTTCTCGCTTCGCACGAAGGTGACGAGCGTGTTCTTCCCGTCGCCCGTGAAGTCGCCGCAGAGCGGAAATACCTCGCCCCCGTCGTTGTCGGCCGGAAGCGCAGGGTCGTCGTATGTGACGGGTTTCGACGGGGTCAGCGTGCGGCCGTCCGACTTCCAGGTGACGACATCCACCCCCTCGCCGTCGGGGTTCTGGACGTTGGTGATCACGTCTCCGAACTTGTCCCCGTTCACATCCGCGTACGCAGCGCCCTTGACGGTCGGCACGATGGGCTCGGGCCCGTGCTCGACCCAGGGCTGGGTGATCGCGAGGGCTCCGCCGACCCCGAGTGCGGCGACGCCGACCATCGCGGCACCGACCCGGAGCGGAGTGATCTTGGACGGCCGCTGCGCCTCCTCGATCAGGATGGCTTCGCTCTCGGAGGGCGCCCGCACGGCCGAGACCGGGATCGGCACCGGGTTGGGGTCGGTCATCGACGGCGCGGGCACGAGCTGAGCGGGCGCGGTGATCTCGCGCAGCTTCAACAGGTCGTCCTTGAAGACTGCCGCGCTCTGGTAACGGCTCCGGCGGTCCTTCGCCATCGAGAGCTGCAGGATCCGGTTGGCTGCCTTGGTCCAGTCGTCGGAGCCGACGAACTGCGGGATCGGCGCGCTCTGGTGGGCCATCGCCACCTGCACGGCCGCACCCGAGTAGGGGAGCTTGCCGGTCAGCGTGAACCAGAGCATGCAGCCGGCCGCGTAGATGTCTCGTGACGGCTCCGGCGAGATCGGCCGGCCCTGCGCGTCACGCTCGTCGCGAATGTATTCGGGCGCCAGGTAGTTCCAGGTGCCGGTGATCCCGCCGGCAGGCGAGTCGGAGGACGAGGTCGCGATCCCGAAGTCGCACAGGTACGCGAACGGGTCGAGGGGGCTCGCGGGGTTACGTACGAGCACGTTCGACGGCTTGACGTCCTGGTGGATGATCCCCGCCTGGTGGGCGTCGTGAAGCGCCCCCGCCACCTGGGCGTTCACCAGGCAGGCCAGGTGCGGCGCCAACGGTCCGTTGCTGCGTACGAGTCCGGTCACATCACCGCCCTTGATGAACTGGGTGACGATGAACGGGCTGCCCTGCTGCTCGCCGATGTCGTAGATCGCGATGATGTGGGGCGACCTGATCTGCGCCAGGGTCTGCCCCTCGCGGATGAACATGTCGATGAACTGTCGGTCGGCGAGGTGGGCATGCACCATTTTCAGGGCGACCTGCCGTTCGAGCTTGGTGTCGAAGGCGTCATAGACCACGCCCATTCCACCCTCGCCAAGAATGCGATCCAGGCGGTAGTGGCCGAACACTGCCCCGGGATGAAGCGTCGTCATGCCCGCACCCTATTCAAGGGTGGCGGAACCCAACCACTCCAATGCGCTAAAAGTCGTCTACTTCTTGGTCGGCGACCATTCGACGATGGTCGAGACGAGCGGCGCGACCTGTCCGGAGCGGGGACGTACGCTGTCGACCTTCTTGTCGATCACCGTCACCGTCGGGTTCATCACGATCGGCACGACTATCGAGTCCCGGACCAGCGTCTTCTCGATCTGGACGCGTACGTCGCGGGCCTCGTAGGGGTCGGCGGTGCGGGCCAGCTCGCTGATGAGGCGGTCGCGCTCGCGGTCGCCGCCGCCGGTCGCGTTCCGGCTGCCCTTGCTGCCCCACTGCGCCGAGATCTCCTCCGGCGTCTGCGGGACCGGGATCCGGACGAGCGCGGCGTCCCACTTGCTCCCGGAGAACACCTTGTCGGCCGAGGACACACCACAGTCGGTGGTGCCCCAGCCCTCGTCGTCCACGACGTTCGAGATGGTGTCGTAGGCGCCCGAGGCGAATGCGCTCGACTTGTCGTAGGAGATGCACACCTTGGCGCCGCGCGGGGCCGTCGCGTCCTCGGAGGCCTTGAACTTCGTGGAGAACCCGGAGTCCTCGGTCGCGATCTGGTAGCCCTCGCCACCCGGCGGGAACAGCACGACATCGGTGGCTTCGTACGTCTCGGCCCACTCGCCCGCGCCGCCCTCGGCGATGTCGCCGCGGGGCACTGCCCGCAGATAGGCCGTGCGGGTGTCCTTGCGCTTGAACAGGCCTCGGTCGGTGCGGAGGATCAGTGCCCACATGGTGCCGTCGTTGGCGTTCGCGACGCCGTAGTCACGGCGCTCGAGGTCACGCACCTGTTTCCGGTTGGCCTTGGTCGGGGTGACCTGGACGACGTCGACCTTCTCCCCCAGGCTGTCCAGGGCGTCGGAGCTGGCCGGGGTGAGGCGTACCTGCTCGTAGGTCGGCTTCGCCTCACCCGCATATTCCGGGTTGGCCTCCAGGTCGACCTCCTGGCCGCTCTCGCCGACCGAGATCTTCGAGATCCGGTAGGGCCCGCTGGAGAGCAGCGCCTCCTCGGAGGCCTTGCCGTTCTCGGCGACCGCGAACGACGAGCTCCACACCTCCGCGATCTTGGTGAGCTTGGCGGTGTCGGACTCCTCGATCGCGGTCTCGACGACCTCCTTGGCCTCGATCGGGTCCTCGATCTTCAGCGCCTTCTGCCCGACGACGTGCGCCGGCACGGCGACGTCCAGGGCCGTACGCCAGTCGACCACCGGAACCACCAGCGGGACCTCGATGGCGCGCGCGCCTTCGTCGACCTCGGGGATGTAGGCGCTCTTGGTCAGACCGGTCGGCACCGCGCCGAAGTCGACCTTGCCATCGCTGCCTTCCTTGGAGGTCGCGAAGTAACCCGAGGTCGCCGCCCAGGCGAGCATGAGGTCGGCGGTGTCGATCGGTACGCCATCGGACCAGGTCGGCTCGGCCAGGTCGTAGCGCACCCGGGCCTGCTTGTCGCCCTCCATGGTGACCTTGCCGAAGGTCTCGTCCATCTCGACGGTGTCGTTGACCAGGGTGCCGAAGGCCCCGCGGGTCAGCGAGGCGATGTCGAGGTTCCCATCGGTCACGCTCGCCGCGCTCGCCGGGTTGGTGCTCGTCAAGGACTCCGTCCACGCGACGGCGACCTCAGACCCCTCCTCGACCGAGGCGGGAAGATCACCCGAGCAGGCGGTGGCGACCAGCGCCAGACTGGCAACGGAAACGAGTCCCGCTCGACGACGTGCCCCAGGATGCACCTTCAAGTCCCCTCTCCGAGACAACGGACGCCCAGATCCTAACGAGCCTCGGGGGGG
>NZ_JBHZPJ010000016.1:0-3262 GCF_042788075.1 Nocardioides sp. YIM B13467 | reverse complement strand
CTTTGATGATTCTGTCTTTGATGGTTCTGTCGAATGGTTTGGGGTGTTGGTGTGTGCGTGGTCTTCGTAGCGCATGACAGGCTCGACAACGTGATGTTTGAAATGTGATGTTGTTGTGTTTGTTGTTTTTGTTGAGTGTTTGTGAGAGATAAGCTATGAAGGGCACATGGTGGATGCCTTGGCATCAAGAGCCGAAGAAGGACGTTGGAGCCTGCGATAAGCCCTGGGGAGTTGGCAACCGAGCGTTGATCCGGGGGTGTCCGAATGGGGAAACCCAGCACGAGTCATGTCGTGTTACCTGCGCCTGAATCTATAGGGCGTGTGGAGGGAACGCGGGGAAGTGAAACATCTCAGTACCCGTAGGAAGAGAAAACAATAGTGATTCCGAGAGTAGTGGCGAGCGAAATCGGATGAGGCCAAACCGGTTACCTGTGATAGACGGCAGTTGTTGGGTAGTCGGGGTTGTGGGATATGTCTTTCATCGTCTGCCGGCGGTGAGCTCAGTAAGAAACCAAGCATGAAGGTGAACCAGTTGGGAAGCTGGGCCGTAGCGGGTGATAGCCCCGTAATCGTATGTGTTTGGCTGGGTTGATGTACTTCCCAAGTAGGACGGCACTCGTGGAATGTCGTGTGAATCTGGCGGGACCACCCGCTAAGCCTAAATACTTCTTGATGACCGATAGCGGACCAGTACCGTGAGGGAAAGGTGAAAAGTACCCCTGGCGGGGAGTGAAATAGTACCTGAAACCGTGTGCCTACAATCCGTCAGAGCCCGGCCGGCCTTTTGGCAGTGGGGGTGATGGCGTGCCTTTTGAAGAATGAGCCTGCGAGTTAGCGGTGTGTGGCAAGGTTAACCCGTGTGGGGAAGCCGTAGCGAAAGCGAGTCCTAATAGGGCGATTGAGTCGCGCGCTCTAGACCCGAAGCGAAGTGATCTAGCCATGGGCAGGTTGAAGCGCCGGTAAGACGGCGTGGAGGACCGAACCCACTTCAGTTGAAAATGGAGGGGATGACCTGTGGTTAGGGGTGAAAGGCCAATCAAACTTCGTGATAGCTGGTTCTCCCCGAAATGCATTTAGGTGCAGCGTTGCGTGTTTCTTGCCGGAGGTAGAGCACTGGATAGCCGATGGGCCCGACCAGGTTACTGACGTTAGCCAAACTCCGAATGCCGGTAAGTGAGAGCGCAGCAGTGAGACAGTGGGGGATAAGCTCCATTGTCGAGAGGGAAACAGCCCAGACCATCAGCTAAGGCCCCTAAGCGATAACTAAGTGGAAAAGGATGTGGAGTCGCAGTGACAACCAGGAGGTTGGCTTGGAAGCAGCCACCCTTGAAAGAGTGCGTAATAGCTCACTGGTCAAGTGATTCCGCGCCGACAATGTAGCGGGGCTCAAGTTATCCGCCGAAGCTATGGCACTCCGGTTTTCCGGGGTGGGTAGGGGAGCGTCGTGTATCGAGTGAAGCAGCGGAGTGATCCAGCGGTGGACGGTACGCGAGTGAGAATGCAGGCATGAGTAGCGAATGATGTGTGAGAAACACATCCGCCGATTGATCAAGGGTTCCAGGGTCAAGCTAATCTGCCCTGGGTAAGTCGGGACCTAAGGCGAGGCCGACAGGCGTAGTCGATGGACAACGGGTTGATATTCCCGTACCGGCGAAATGACGCCCATGATGAGGCGCATGATGCTAACCATCTGAAGCATGCGTGACCGATCCCTTCGGGGTGAGGCGTGTGTGTGGAACATGGGACCCAAGTGTGTAGTAGTCAAGTGATGGGGTGACGCAGGAAGGTAGTCGAACCGTAGCGATGGTTGTCTACGGGTAAGCGTGTAGGGCTGTGTGTAGGCAAATCCGCACACTGTATGCCTGAGACGTGATACGGACCCGTTTGGGGAAGTCGATGATCCTATGCTGTCGAGAAAAACCTCTAGCGAGTCATGAGCCGCCCGTACCCCAAACCGACTCAGGTGATCAGGTAGAGAATACCGAGGCGATCGAGCGAACCATGGTTAAGGAACTCGGCAAAATGCCCCCGTAACTTCGGGAGAAGGGGGGCCCGGATCGTGAACCCACTAGCTGGGGGAAGCGTGAAGGGCCGCAGAGACCAGGCCCAAGCGACTGTTTACTAAAAACACAGGTCCGTGCGAAGTTGTAAGACGATGTATACGGACTGACTCCTGCCCGGTGCTGGAAGGTTAAGAGGACGGGTTAGCCTCACGGCGAAGCTCAGAATTTAAGCCCCAGTAAACGGCGGTGGTAACTATAACCATCCTAAGGTAGCGAAATTCCTTGTCGGGTAAGTTCCGACCTGCACGAATGGAGTAACGACTTGGGCGCTGTCTCAACCGTGGACTCGGCGAAATTGCACTACGAGTAAAGATGCTCGTTACGCGCGGCAGGACGGAAAGACCCCGGGACCTTTACTATAGTTTGGTATTGGTGTTTGGTTCGGCTTGTGTAGGATAGGTGGGAGACTGTGAAGCGCACACGCCAGTGTGTGTGGAGTCATCGTTGAAATACCACTCTGGTCGTACTAGATGTCTAACTTCGGACCATGATCTGGTTCAGGGACAGTGCCTGATGGGTAGTTTAACTGGGGCGGTTGCCTCCTAAAGTGTAACGGAGGCGCTCAAAGGTTCCCTCAGCCTGGTTGGCAATCAGGTGGCGAGTGTAAGTGCACAAGGGAGCTTGACTGTGAGACAGACATGTCGAGCAGGGACGAAAGTCGGAACTAGTGATCTGGCCACGGCATGTGGAAGCGTGGTCACTCAACGGATAAAAGGTACCCCGGGGATAACAGGCTGATCTTCCCCAAGAGTCCATATCGACGGGATGGTTTGGCACCTCGATGTCGGCTCGTCGCATCCTGGGGCTGGAGTAGGTCCCAAGGGTTGGGCTGTTCGCCCATTAAAGCGGCACGCGAGCTGGGTTTAGAACGTCGTGAGACAGTTCGGTCCCTATCCGCCGCGCGCGTAGGAAACTTGAGAAAGGCTGTCCCTAGTACGAGAGGACCGGGATGGACGAACCTCTGGTGTGCCAGTTGTACCGCCAGGTGCATGGCTGGTTGGCTACGTTCGGAAGTGATAACCGCTGAACGCATCTAAGCGGGAAGCACGTTTCAAGATGAGGTTTCCCACCCTTTATGGGTTAAGGCCCCCTACAGACTATGGGGTTGATAGGCCGGAGGTGTACAGCAGTGATGCCCAGCCGACCGGTACTAATAGGCCGAGGGCTTATCTTTCATAAACCCTCAACAAAAACAACAA
>NZ_JBHZPJ010000015.1:0-46634 GCF_042788075.1 Nocardioides sp. YIM B13467 | reverse complement strand
CCGGGCCTCCGAGACCAGCGAACCAACACACATCCGCGTGCGCGGGTGTGGAGAGTTCGTACGTCGGGAGGTGACCGGTTCGATGACCACGCTGCAACAACCCCAACACCCTGTGCTCGGGGCCGTGGTCGCGATCACCGCCTCGCTTGGTCTGGTCTCTGAGGCGAATACGTTGTTCATGGCCACCGATCAGAAGGCCGCCACGCTGCTCGAGATCGCCCGGGCCAAGGCACAGCTGGCTGAGCTCGAGCTGCGCGTGATGGTGGCCGCCGATGACGTCGCGGCTGAGAGTGCGGCGCGGGATGTGGCGGCGTGGTTGCATCACCACACCCACCAACGCCCCGAGACCCTGCGCGCCGACCTCCGGTTGGCTCAGGCGCTGGACCGTTCCTACGGGCTGGTCGCGGCCGCGATGCGGGCCGGTGCCTGCAACCCCGCCCAGGCCCACGTCATCGTCGACGCCCTCGACGACCTCCCCGCCGACCTCGACCCCGAGACCCGGATCAAGGCCGAAGAGGCCCTGGTCGCCTACGCGACCCGGTTCGACCCCACCCAGCTGCGCCGCCTCGGGCGCCGGATCCTCGATGTCATCGACCCCGAGATCGCCGAAGCCGAGGAAGCCCGACGCCTCGCCGCCGAGGAGGCCCACGCCCGGAAGAAGACCCACTTGGCCATGCGACGCCTCGGGGACGGCACCACCCGGATCTCCGCGGTCATCCCCGATGCGGCCGCCGATCGGCTGGCCACCAACCTGGAGGCCTTTGCCTCACCCCGCCGCGATGACGGCACCCGCACCGAGACCGGCGAGTACCTGCCCTACCACCGGCGCCTCGGACGAGCGTTCTGCCAGCTGCTCGAGACCCTCGACCCGACCCGGCTCCCCATCCACGGCGGGGACGCCACCACGGTGATCGTCACGATCGATATCGACCAGCTCCGCAACGAGGCCGGCATCGCCAGCATCGTCGGCGGCACCCCGATCACCGCCGCCGAAGCCCGGCGGCTGGCCTGCACCGCCAACATCCTTCCCGCCGTCCTCGGGGGTGCCTCGGAGGTCCTCGATCTCGGGCGCAAGGAACGCTTCTTCACCGCTGCCCAACGCCGCGCCCTCCTGCTCAGGTCGGCGACCTGTGAGGCCGAGGGCTGCGACATCCCCGGGACCTGGGCCGAGGCCCACCACTGGATCGAATGGGCCCAAGGCGGCGCGACCGACCTCGACAACGCCGCCCTGCTCTGCAGCCATCATCACCACCGCGCCCACGACGCCGCGTACCTTCATGAGCGCTTGCCCAACGGCAACATCCGCTTCACCAGGCGCACATAGAATCGCGCTAGCCGCGGCCTTTGAGCCGGGACCGAAGAACGAGCCGGGCCGCGGGCCCGAGATCCTCGATGACCTCGACGAGCGTGCCGAGCTGCTCGAGGGACGCGAAGGCCGAATCCGCGCCGGGGCGATCGACACCGTCGTACATGAGCAGCCCGATGAACGCCGAGCTGATCGCGCGCGACAGCCCAGGCGCGTCCACCACACCCTCGACGGGGCTCCCCTCCAGGGCACGAGCGACCGCGGCCTCGATCTCCTCGTTCCACCGGCCCAACGCGTAGCGCGCGGTCTCGGCCAGTGCCTTGTCCCGCTGCGCACCAGCCAGGAGCTGAGCCATCACCGTGATGTTGCCCGCGGCTCGCTCCCGCTCATGAAGCCCCCGTCCGAGCTCCAGCAGCTCGCTCAGCGAGGTCACCTCCGCGAGCTCGTCACGGTAGGACGCCGCCACGTCGTCTGTCGCTGCCCGGCACGCCTGGTCGACGAGATCCACGACGGTTCCGAAGTGGTAGAAGACCAGAGCCTGGTTGACCCCCGCCCGGTCGGCGACCGCCCGCGCCGAGAGACCGGCGATCCCCTCCTGCTTGAGCAGGTCGGTCACCGCCAGCATCAGCTTGGCCTTGGTGGGGTTCATCTCGCTGGGGGCTCCTCGGCAATCAGTTGGTTGAAGACGATCAGCACTGCGCCGAGTATGCCCCCACAGGCGAGTCCCGACAGCACGGACATGGCGATGAGATCCGGCTCCGACGCCCCCTCGTGCAAGAGGCAGGACAAGACGCCCCCGACAGCGCAGATCAGGCCTAGCGCAGGAGCCGAGAGCGCCACGACCGGCAGCGGGATCCGTACACGCCGTGTCACTGCCACTCCGAACCAGGACGCCACCATTCCGGACGCCCCCGCGATGCCCAGCAGCGGCCCCAGGTCCTCCAAGCCGGCCTCGGACGCTCGGCCCACGAAGATCACGTAGCCCAACGCAGCGGTCACCGCGAAGCCCACCAGGCCGGACCACATGCGGTCGATGACCGTCGACGAAGGGAACAGCACCGCGGGTGCGACCAGTGGCGCCTCTACCAGCCCGACGATGGCACCGACGATGCCGCCGTTCCAGGCTCCGGCGAGCACTCCGAAGATCGGCATCGCCGCGCTCCCCACACATCCTCCGACGATGACTCCGAGGACGACTCCGAAGAACCACCAGCGGCACAACGCCCAGAACACAGACCACATTCGATCAGCCATGTACGCCTCCTTCGACCAATTTGAGCGATTGCTCAAATTCAAGGTAGCGCATCTCTTGAGCGATCGCTCAAATAGGTCGTATGGTCGCTTCCATGAAGATCGTCATCCCCGGTGGAACCGGCCAGGTCGGAGGCATCCTGCGGCGTGCCTGGAGCACGCGAGGACATGAGGTCGTGGTGCTCTCTCGCCACCAGGAAGAGCTGGAAGAAGGCGTACGCCATCGCCTCTGGGACGGCCGGACGATCGGCCCCTGGGCCGAGGAGATCGACGGCGCGGACGTGGTGGTCAACCTCGCGGGCCGGACGGTCAGCTGCCGCTACACCGACGCCAACCTGAAGCAGATGATGGACTCGCGCATCGAGTCGACCAGGGTCGTCGGCGAGGCGATCGCGAAGGCATCGGCTCCGCCGCACACGTGGCTGCAGATGAGCACCGCGACGATCTACGCCCACCGCCTCGACGCACCCAACGACGAGGCGACCGGCATCATCGGCGGCAGCGAGCCCGACACGCCCGCCTACTGGGAGTTCTCCACGAGGATCGCCAAGAGCTGGGAGGCCGAGCAGGCCGCGGCGGCGACACCGCACACCCGCCAGGTGGCGCTCCGCTCGGCGATGGTGATGAGCCCCGACAAGGGCGGCGTCCTCGACGTACTCCTCACCATGGCGCGCCTCGGTCTCGGCGGGCCCGTCGCGGGCGGCGACCAGTTCGTCTCCTGGATCCACGAGACCGACTTCGTACGCGCCTGCGATCTGCTCATCGGGCGCGATGACATCGCCGGACCGGTGAACCTGGCGGCTCCGGGGCCACTTCCGCAGCGCGACCTGATGCGCGCCCTGCGGAAGGAGGCTGCGATGCCGATCGGGTTGCCCGCCACTCGCTGGATGGCCGAGATCGGGGCGTGGGCGCTGCGTACGGACACCGAGCTGCTCCTCAAGAGCCGTCGTGTCGTGCCGGGGAGGCTGCTCGAGGCAGGCTTCGAGTTCGAGTACGCCGACTGGGCCTCCGCCGCCCACGACCTCGTCAGCCGGGCACGGCGGCGGACGCGCCGGCGGACGCGGCAGAGAAACCAGTCGCATCGCCCAGCCTGATCGGCCACGATGAAATGGTGACTCGCGCGACCTGGCAGCCCCGACCCGACGACGCCGAGACCCTGAGGCGGTTCTTCGGCAAGGACGGGCGGCTGCTGACGATCCCCTCGAAGCACGTCAAGAAGCTGGTGGTGCTCAACCAGCTCGCGCAGGCCTTCGAGCCAGGGAAGGTCTACCCCGAGCGGGAGGTCAACGAGATCCTGGGGCGGTTCCACGAGGACGTCGCCGCGCTGCGCCGCTACCTCTTCGAAGAGGGGTTCATGATGCGCGAGGACGGCTACTACTGGCGCGACGGCGGGAGCGTGGAGGTCTGAGCGGCGAGGGTCCCGCACGTCGGGCATGATTCGCCCCATGACGATGCCGGACCAGTCGGGCCAGCCAGTGCCCGGACAGCCGCCCGTGGGGTGGATCGACCTGACGATCCAGGGCAGCCACATGACCTCGAACATGATCGTGCCGACGGTGCTGCTCAACGGCCACCAGATGCCGACGCAGTACGGCCGGAACGTCTTCCCGGTGCCGCCGGGGCGCTGGAACGTCGACATGTACGCCCAGTGGACCTGGAAGTTCGGCAAGGCGTCGCTCAGCTTCGACGTCGCCGAGGGCCAGACCGTTCCGGTCTTCTACGCCACGCCGCTGACCGGGTTCAGCAAGGGTGCGATCGGGCACGAGAAGCAGCGCAAGCCCGGAGTCCTCGGATTCGTCCTCATGATGGTCGTGCTGCTGCTCTTCATCGTCGGGATCGTGGCTCTGGGCGTGGTGTCGGGCTAGCTCCGCCCGCGGGGACACCGGCCAGGACTGTCGGTGCTCACCGATACCGTCAGCCTTGTGACCACCACCGAATCACGCGGCCGGAGCGAAGCCCGGCGCAATGGCCGGGGCTACGCGGTTCTCGACGTCGAGACGACCGGGCTCGACCCCTACCGCGACCGCGTGATCCAGGTGGCGATCCGCCAGATCTCCGCCGACGGCACCGCCGAGTCGGAGTGGGAGACGCTGGTCAACCCCGGCGTCGGCGTCGACCCGGGGCCGGTCGAGGTCCACGGCCTGACCAGCGCCGACCTTGCCGGTGCTCCGCTCTTCCGGGACGTCGCCCCCGCGATCGCCCAGCGCCTCGCCGGCCGGGTCTTCGTGGCCCACAACGCCGCGTTCGACTGGACGTTCGTGGCCGTGGAGTCGGACCGTGCCGGCGTACGGCTCGAGGTCCTGGAGTGGCTGTGCACGATGCGGTTCGCGAAGGCGCTCGCGCTGGAGGTGCCCGACAAGTCGCTGGCCACCATCGCGGCCTACTACGCGGTCGAGCAGCTGAAGGCCCACGACGCGGGTGACGACACCCGGGTGGCCGCGGAGATCCTGCTGCGCGAGCTGGCCGACGCCCACCGGGCCGGTCTCACCCTGCCTCTGGTGGAGTGCAACACCTCGCGACACCGGCTGAAACGGACCGTACGCCGCTGGTTCAGCCGCGTCCGGCGACCGCTTCGCTGAGGGATCGTCCCAACATCCGGGACATTTCCCGCAGAAATGCAACCGGAGAGCCCGGTTCGGACATCACCATGTCGTCGGCCCAGCGTTACTTGAAGTAACAGCACCTTGAGGGCCCTGGTCCGAAGTGAGGCGATGAAGATGGTCATCCGGGGATTGATCGCCGGGGCGCTCGCCGCCCTGTTGGCAACCACGTTCGCGGCCTGCGCCGTGGAGCCGGCCGCCGCGCCTGCGCCCGAGGCGACCGCGTCACCGGCCGCGGGCTCCTCCTCCGCCAGCCCATCGGCATCGCCGAGCGCCACGCCGACACCGTCGCCCAGCGCCAAGCCGAAGCCCGAGCCGAAGCCGTCCCCGACCTCGGGCCCGCGGCTCTTCGGCAAGGGTGACAGCGGTGACGACGTACGTGACCTGCAGGCGCGCCTGAAGCAGATCGGCTGGTTCAACGCGGGCGTGACCGGGTTCTACGGCAACGTCACCACCGAGGCCGTCTCCGGTTTCCAGGGCAAGCGCGGCATCGCGGTCACCGGCTTCGTGGACCAGACCACCCTCGACCGGCTGCACGCGATGACCCGCGAGCCGACCGAGGCCGAGCTGACCAACGCGCCGCCGCCGGTGCCCTCCGGCAAGCTCGACCCGCGCTGCCTGACCGGCCGGGTGATGTGCATCGACAAGTCGACCTCGGTGCTGCGCTGGGTCGTCGGCGGGACCGTACAGATGAGCGTCGAGGTGCGGTTCGGCTCGCAGGAGCTGCCAACCCGCGAGGGCCAGTTCTCGGTCTTCGCCAAGAGCCGCGACCACGTCTCCTCCATCTACAAGACCCCAATGCCGTTCGCGATGTTCTTCTCCGGCGGCCAGGCGGTCCACTACTCCCCCGACTTCGCCGCCAACGGCTACAACGGCGCCTCCCACGGCTGCGTGAACGTGCGCGACTACGGCGCCATCACCTCGCTCTACGACCAGGTCGACATCGGCGACGGGGTCGTCATCTACTGGTCCTGAGAACCGCCGCGGACTGACGTCCGGCCCTCGGGCACGATTGAGGAGGCGTACGTCCGGCGTCTTAGGCTTGAGCCATGAAGGCGCTGCTCCTGGAGAACATCCATCCTGTCGCTGTCGAGAACCTCGAGAAGGCCGGCTTCGAGGTCGAGCTGCGCAGCAAGTCTCTCTCCGAGGACGAGCTGGTGGCCGACCTTCCGGGCGTGACGCTGCTCGGCATCCGGTCCAACACCCACATCACCCCGCGAGTGCTGGACGCGGCCACCGACCTCAAGGCGATCGGCTGCTTCTGCATCGGCACCAACCAGGTCGACCTGGCCGGCGCCGCCGAGCGTGGCGTGGCCGTCTTCAACGCCCCCTACTCCAACACCCGCTCGGTCGTCGAGCTGGTCATCGGCTACATCATCTCCCTCGCGCGACGGCTGCCCGAGAAGACCGAGAAGATGCACGCCGGCGTCTGGGACAAGTCCGCGAAGGGCTCCCACGAGATCCGCGGCCGCACGTTGGGCATCGTGGGCTACGGCAACATCGGCACCCAGCTCTCCAACATCGCCGAGGCGCTGGGGATGTACGTCATCTTCTACGACATCGCCGACCGTCTGGCCCACGGCAACGCGCGCCGGATGAAATCCCTCGACGCGCTCCTGGAGGAGGCCGACGTGGTCTCCATCCACATCGACGGACGCCCGGGCAACCTGGGCATGTTCGGCGAGGAGCAGTTCGCGAAGATGAAGCCGCGCTCACTGTTCATCAACGCCGCGCGAGGCTTCCTCGTCGACAACGACGCGCTGCGCAAGCACATCGAGTCCGGCCACATCGCCGGCGCCGCGCTCGACGTCTTCCCGATCGAGCCCAAGGCCCAGGGCGACGCCTTCGAGAGCCCGCTGCAGGGTCTCGACAACGTCATCCTGACCCCGCACGTCGGCGGCTCGACGCAGGAGGCCCAGGAGGAGATCGGCTGGTTCGTCTCCGGCAAGCTGCGCGACTTCATCCGCTCCGGCTCCACCGCGCTGAGCGTCAACCTGCCGGCCGTCCAGCCGCCGCCGCTGGCCGCCGGTGCGCGCCTCGCGCTGCTGCACGACAGCGTCCCGGGCGTGCTCGCCGAGCTCAACGCGCTGCTCGCCGCCGAGGGTGTCAACGTGACCGGTCAATACCTCGCCACCGCCGGTGAGACCGGCTTCGTGGTCACCGACGTGACCGACGTACCTGCGACGACGCTGGAGAAGATCACAGCCAACCCGCACACCAGGTGGGTGCGCGCCTACCACGCCTGACGCTAGCGTTCTGGCTCATGGAGCTCCCTCAACATTGGCCGCTGCCAGAGGCGACCGACCTTCTCGATGACGTCCTGGCAGCGTACGACGAACCGACCCGCCGCTATCACGACCGCCGGCACCTCACCGAGGTGCTGGACCGGATCGAGGAGCTGCGGGCGGAGGGAGAGCGCTTCGACCCGCTCACGGTCACCCTGGCGGCGTTCTTCCACGACTCCGTCTACGACGGGGAGCGGGACGCCGAGGAGCGTTCGGCCACCTGGGCCGAGGACGCGCTGGGCGCCTACCTGGATGCCGACGCCGTGGCCGAGGTCGCCCGGCTGGTGCGGCTGACCGAGACCCACGACCCCGCTCCCGACGACCACAGCGGCCGGGTGCTCTCCGACGCCGACCTGGCGATCCTGGCGGCGCCGGCGGAACGCTATGCGGAGTACGCCGCGACCGTCCGCGAGGAGTACCAGCACCTCTCCGACGAGGAGTTCCGCGTCGGTCGTGCCCAGGTCCTGGAGCGGTTGCTGGAGAAGGAGTCGCTCTTCTCGACACCCTTCGCGAGGATCAGCTGGGAGGCCGCCGCGCGGGCCAACATCTCGGCCGAGATGGCAACCCTGAACACATACCTGTCGCCCGACCGATAACAATTCGTTCCGGACCCCTCGCTGGTGACAGAATCTGCCGGTGAGCTTCCAGACGTACGCCGAGCTGTGGCGGATCCCCGACGTTCGCCGCATCCTCGTGCTGGGTCTGTTCCTGCGGATCCCGATGCCGGCGTCCTCCGTCATCGTGACTCTTCACGTGGTCGGCCCCCTGGACCGCTCCTACGCCGAGGCCGGCCTGGTCTCGACGGTCCTCGCGATCGCGATGGCGATCTCGGCGCCCTGGCTCGGCCGGCTCCTCGACCGCCTCGGCCTGCGGCGTACGCTCCTGCTCCCGCTAGCCGTACTCCCGATCGCCTGGTCGATCGCTCCCTGGGTCGGCTACCTCCCGCTGCTCGCACTGGTCGCCGTCGCCGGGCTCTTCACGGTCCCGTCCTTCTCGGTCGTGCGCCAGGTGATGATCCGCTCGGTCGGTCCGGGGCAGCGCACCGCGGCGCTGAGCGCCGACGCGATGATGACCGAGCTGGGCTTCATGGTCGGTCCGGTGATCGGCGTGCTCGGCGCCAGCTACTTCGGCACTGCCCAGGCGTTGCTGCTGATCCAGTGGCTCGGAATCGCCGCGGCGGTCGTGCTGTGGCTGTTCAACCCGATGATCACCGAGGGAGAGCCGACCGTCCCGAGCGACGCCGTCCCGAGCGACGCCGTCCCGAGCGACGCTGTCCCGAAGCGCCGCTTCGGGCTCCCCTCGTGGGTGAACCCGGGCGTCACGCTCCTGCTCGCCGGCACCTTCACCGCCTCGCTCATCCTCATCGCCGAGGACCTCGGCACCGTGGCCGCGATGCGCGACTTCGACCGCACCGCTCTGCTCGGGATCGTCATGGCGATCTGGGCGCTCGGCTCGCTGCTCGGCGCACTCATCTACGGCGCCCTCAACAGCCACCCCTCCACCGCGGTGATGCTGGTCCTGCTGGGTGCGACGACGGTGCTGACCGCGTTCGCCTGGGACCCGATCTCCTTCGCCGTCCTGCTCCTGCTCAGCGGCTTCTTCTGCGCACCGACCCTGACCGCCGCGCTCGAGGCGATCACCAGCAGCGTCCCCTCGAACGTACGCGGCGAGGTGATGGGCTGGCACGGCTCGGCCATCACCCTCGGCAGCGCCGTCGGCGCCCCCACCGCCGGGTTCGCCATCGACATGATCGGCTGGCAGGGCGGCTTCGTCCTCGGCGGCGGCCTCGGCCTGCTCATCGCGGCGGCCATCTGGCTCACCACGCGACGGATGTCCACCCCAGCGGAGGCGTCGCTCCCGCCGGGCGAGAAGTCAGCCGCGCCGGCCGAGTAGTCACCGCGGTGCCGTCTCGGCCGACGTACGTGACGCCTGGGCTAATGGGGTTTGCGGCGGCGTAGGCCAGCGGCGAGGAGAGCAGCGACCAGGACCCGAGAGGTGACCTCGACGGCACCCGCGGCGACCATGTCGTCGTAGACCTCGGCGGGTACGTCGTAGTGGTCCCGGTCGAAGCCTCGGGCCGGGATGCCCATCCGGCTCGCGAAGGCGTGCAGCTCCTCGTAGGAGGTGTCGCTGGCGAGGTGAGACCACATCCGGCCGCGACTGGGTACGTTCGGCGGGTCGATGAGGATCACGGGCCATTCTTACCGTGTTCATTCTTGGGTGCCACCCTGACCCCACAGCCTTGACCGGTCGGCAAGAATGGTTCCTGATGAACACGACAGTGCTGTTCGAGGCTCGGGCGAGGGTGCTCCATGACCTCGATGCCCGCGGACTCGCCGGTGCGGCAGCCGTCTCCGCCCTCGAGGACGCGATGACCGAGCGCGGCTGGTGGGTGGAGCAGTGGCCGGAGGGCAAGGCGTACGTCGCCGGCCTGGTCGCCCAGGACGTGCAGGACCTGCTCTTCGACGGCGAGGCCTCCGCGCGCTGGCCGGTGTGCACCACGTGTCCGCCCGAGTCGCCGGTGCACTCGCTCCACATCACCCCCGACCTGGGAGGTCCGGACCCGATCTGGGTCTGCGAGGAGAGCGGCGACGTGGTCGCGCCGCTCGGAGACCTCTGAACAGCTCAGCAGGTCAGGACGGACCGAGCTGCAGGTGCAGCGCGTAGCGGTCGGCGCGATAGACCGAGCGGCACACCTCGACGTAGCGGTCCCCCGAAACCGACTTCCGCTGCCTGCGAAGCACGGGGACACCGACGGAGAGGCCGAGCAGGGTGGCCTCCTCGATGTTGGCCACGTCGGCACGGAACGTGTCGTCGACCCACGACGGCCGCATCTGGCGACTGGCCAGCTCGGCGTAGAGGCTGGTCGGCGCGGTCCGCTCGAGCATCCCGGGCACGATCGCCTCGTCGAGGTAGACGTCCTCGATGCAGATCGGCACCCCGTCACCACGGCGCAGTCGCCGCCAGTGGATGACGGCCGCACCCTCCCTGATGCCCAGCGAGCGGGCGATGGTGGGCCCGGCCTTCTCGCGGCCGAGCAACAGCGTCTCGGAGGACGCCTGCATCCCCCGGCGCGCCATCTCCTCGCTGAACCCGAGCACCGGGCTTGCCGCCCGCGGCGGACGCGCCACGAAGGTGCCCCGGCCCGGGATCCGGACCAGCAGACCGTCGGCGACGAGCGCGTCGAGCGCCTGCCGCACGGTGGCTCGGGCAACGCTGAACTTCTGGACGAGCTCCCGCTCGGAGGGCGCTGAGGCTCCAGGGCTTTCGCCGATGACCAGCTCCCTGACGTACTCACGGATCTGGACGTGCTTGAGCGACCGCTCTCCCTCGACCGACCGGACCATGACCAGAGCGTAGGTGTACACCTCGCGTACGTCCCGAGTTTGGTCAAGTTGTGACATTGCAACGAGATGAGGCAGATCAACCGCAACGAAACGACAATGTCTCGATTTCACTAGAACACGTGTTCGATACCGAGGTATGGTGGCGGGGTGGACTTCCAGGGAACACTCTTCGCCCCCACAGACGACGAGACCACCGAGACGACCTACGAGCGGATCCAGCTGGATCGCGGAGCCTGGGTGGACATCGCCCGCGGCTGGCTGCCCGATCCCGACGACGTCTTCACAGCCCTGGTCAGCGACGTCCCGTGGCACGAGGAGCGCCGGCAGATGTACGACCGCGTCGTCGACGTACCGCGGCTCCTGCACACCTACATGCAGGGCGACCCGCTCCCCCACCCCCGTCTCGCCGAGGCCCGCGGCCGCCTCACCGCCCACTACCTGCCAGAGCTGGGCGAGCCGTTCGTGACCGCGGGCTGCTGCTACTACCGCAACGGCAACGACTCGGTCGCCTGGCACGGCGACAAGATCGGCCGGGGCCGCACCAACGACACGATGGTCGCGATCGTCTCCGTCGGCGACCCCCGCCGCCTCGCGCTACGCCCCCACGGAGGCGGCAAGGGGATGAGCATCCAGATGGGCCACGGCGACCTCGTCGTCATGGGCGGCTCCTGCCAGCGCACCTGGGAGCACGCCATCCCCAAGGTCGCCTCCGCCGGCCCCCGGATCTCGGTCCAGTTCCGCCCCCGCAACGTCTTCTGAGGTTCGGGATCAGCCGAAGGGACGCATGCTGAACCCTTCGCCGCGGTAGTAGTTGTCGATCGCGGCATTCATCCTGCTGATGAACGTGTCGAGGACCCTGACCGCACTGACGTAGCTGCGATTTCTCGCGCGGGTCAGGAAGGCCGCCTCGTACGTCGCCACGGCGGTCCTCGCCCGCCCCATCAACTGGCCCTCGATCGCGTCGAAGTGGCTGCTCACGCGCGAGAGCCGCGGCGACCACGCCCTCCAGGTGCGGTGTGCGGCGAGGTAGTTCCGCTGGTACCGCAAGGAGTCGGTGGACGACTGGATCGCCGCGATGTCGATCCGGATCGAGCCTGCTTCTGCGGGGACCGGCTTCGTCGCGACGGCGACGCCGATCGGCGCGAGGCCGGCAACGAGGGCGAAGGCCACGAGCAGGACTCGTAGCCGGGTGGAGAGGTGGGGCACGGTGAACCTTTCTGAGGGAATCTCTGCGGCCATCGTGGTCGGTCCCACGGTCGCCTCGAACCCGTACCGTTCCCGTACCGCAAAGCCCACCCAGCGCCGATCTCAACCGTCCCGAGGTGGGTCCCAGATGCGTTCCGTACGCTGGTAGGAAAGGATGGGACCGACAGCCGACGCCCCTGGAGCCGCCTTGACCACCACCGCACCCGCCCTCGCCCCTCCGTCCGCTGAGGAGATCGCCAGGGCGAAGGAGATCGTCGGGCGGGTCAGCACCGCCTTCAGCAGCCGCGTGGTCGGCCAGGAGCGGCTCAGGACGGCGCTGCTGATCGCGCTCCTCTCCGAGGGTCACGTGCTGCTCGAGAGCGTGCCCGGGCTGGCGAAGACGCTGGCCGCCTCGACGCTGTCGCAGACGGTCAAGGCGAAGTTCTCCCGGATCCAGTGCACCCCCGACCTGCTGCCGAGCGACATCATCGGCACCCAGGTCTATGACCAGCGCAACCACGAGTTCGAGACCCAGCTCGGCCCGGTGCACGCCAACTTCGTGCTGCTGGACGAGATCAACAGAAGCTCCGCCAAGACGCAGAGCGCCATGCTCGAGGCGATGCAGGAGCGCCAGACGAGCATCGCGGGCCACATCCACCCGCTGCCGCGCCCGTTCATGGTGCTCGCCACGCAGAACCCGATCGAGGAGGAGGGCACCTACGTCCTCCCGCACGCGCAGATGGACCGGTTCCTGCTCAAGGAGATCGTCAACTACCCCAGCGACGCCGAGGAGCTCGTCGTCCTGGAGCGCATCGAGGCCGGCACGCTCGGGCCCGACCACGAGGTGACCCGTCCGGTCGCCGACCCCGACGACGTGATCTGGCTCCAGGAGCTGACCAAGCGCATCTACGTCGACCCGGCGATCAAGCGCTACATCGTCGCCCTCGTCCAGGCGACCCGCAACGCCCGCCAGCTCCTCGGGCCGGAGACGGGTTCCTACGTCGAGATCGGCGCGTCCCCGCGTGCCTCGATCGCGTTCCTACAGGCCTCGCGCGCGGCGGCGCTGCTGCTGGGCC
This sequence comes from Nocardioides sp. YIM B13467, assembly GCF_042788075.1. Lineage (NCBI taxonomy): Bacteria > Bacillati > Actinomycetota > Actinomycetes > Propionibacteriales > Nocardioidaceae > Nocardioides > Nocardioides sp. YIM B13467. Next base: position 33,584 of record NZ_JBHZPJ010000015.1, on the reverse strand, counting down.
GCTCCTACGTGACTCCCGAGGACGTGCGCGAGCTGCGCCACAGCATCCTGCGCCACCGGCTCCACCTCAGCTTCGAGGCGCTGGCCGAGAAGGTCCAGCCCGAGATGCTGGTCGACGCGCTGGTCCGCGCTGTCCCGAGCCCCTGAGTGGCGCCAGGAAATCAGGCACAGAATGGCGACGTACCTTCCCCGGATCCGCACGCGGTTGATGATCCATGCCCACCGCAAGGTCCTGGGCCTGCTCGACGGGGAGTACGCCAGCGTCCAGACCGGGCGCAGCATGGACTTCCACGACCTGCGGGAGTACGTCCCCGGCGACGACGTCAAGGACATCGACTGGAAGGCGACGGCCCGGTCCCGGAGCCTGTTGGTCAAGCGGTTCACGGCCGAGCGCCAGCATCTGGTGCTGCTGGCGATCTCCACCGGCCGGAGCATGGCGGCCCAGGCGACCGGCACCACGACCAAGCGCGAGCTGGCGATCTTCACCGCCGGCCTGGTCGGCTGGCTGGGCGTACGCCACGGCGACAAGGTCGCGGTCGCCTACGGAGACTCGGAGACCCAGAAGCTCACCAAGCCCGCGGACACCGAGGTCGCGCTCGAGCGGGCGCTCGGGCAGGCCCACGAGGCGATCACCCCCGATTCCGCCGAGGCCGACATCGTCGCGGTCCTGCGCCACATCGCCACCAACGTACGCCGCCGGGCGATCCTGCTCGTCGTCACCGACGAGCACTCGGTCAGTGACGAGATGGCCGCGGTCCTGCGCCGCCTCACCGTCCAGCACGAGGTCCTGGTCGCCGGCATCGACGACCTCGACCCCACCACCGCCGTGGCCGGCGGCGCCCCGACGGTCGACATCGACACCGTCTCCGCCCTGCCGGGATGGCTCACCGGCGACGCGGTCCTCCAGGCGCAGTACGCCGAGCTGGCCGCCGCCGAGGAGCACGGCCTGCGCGGCACCCTGGACCGCCTGGGCATCGCCTATCAACGGGTGCAGGACGACGCCACCGCCATCGGCGCGGTCTTCCACCTCTTGGAGAGGCACCGCCATGCGCGCCGGTAGCGTCCCCGAGGAGTTCCAGCAGCCGCTGGCCCACTCGGGCTGGTGGCTGGTGCTCGCGCTCGCGCTGCTCGCCGCGGTGGCGTTCTACTACCTCGCGGTCATCCTGCTGACCCGCAAGCGCCGGCCGGTCGTCGAGGTCGAGACGCCCTGGGTGCCCGAGCCGCGCGACTTCCGTGCCGAGCACCTGGCCGAGATCGACCGGATCGAGCGGGCGGTGCACCGCGGCGACGTACCGGCGCGGGTCGGCCACCAGCACCTGAGCCGCACCGTGCGCGACTACGTCGCCGAGGTCAGCCAGATCCCGGCCGACAAGATGGTCCTCGCCGACCTGAAGGCGACCGTACGCAGCGACCCCCGCACACGCCCGCTGGCGATGGCCGTCGAGGTGATGTACCCGCCCGCCTTCGCCTCCGAGGAGGAGGGCAAGGCTGCCGAGCGCTTCCCCGAGGCGCTGAGCCGGGCCCGTCAGGTGGTGACGACATGGACCTGAGATGGCCCGTTCTCGGCGTGATCATGCTGGTCGTCACGGTGATCGCCGTCGCTGCGATCGTCGTGCTCGCCGCGCGGGTGCATCGCCGTCCGGCCGACGCCGTGCTCGTCGCCCACACCGAGCGCCTCAAGCGACTCCCCCGGTTCCGGGAGCTCGCGACCCAGCAGCGGTGGCTGTCCTGGTGGCAGACCGCGGGGATCGCGCTCGCGGTGATCGGGTGCATCTGGCTGATCGCCCGGCCGCAGACCACCGACATCACCCAGAACCGCTACTCCACCCGCGACATCGTGCTCTGCCTGGACGCCTCGACCTCGATGTTCGACGAGGACACCCAGGTCACGCAGGCCTACTCCCAGCTCGTCGCCGGCCTCAACGGCGAGCGGGTCAGCCTGGTGCTGTGGAGCGACGCCGCGGTCACCGTCTTCCCGCTCACCGACGACTACGGCTGGGTGCAGGACGAGCTGGCGCGCGCCGGCCGGGCCTTCGCCCTCGGCGACCAGGAGTACGTCGCCGGCACCTACCTCGGCAAGGAGCGGGCGAGCCTGATCAGCGACGGGATCGTCTCCTGCGTCAAGCGCTTCGACCTGTCCAACTCCGAGCGCGGCCGGGCGGTCATCGTCGCCTCCGACAACGACCCGCAGGGCGGCCCGCCGGTCTACACGCTGCCCGAGGCGACCGAGTTCGCCAAGGAGCGCGACGTCCAGCTCTACGGCATCGGCTCCGCCGACCTCAGCTTCCAGGAGGACAAGCGCGCCACCTTCGACAAGGCGATGACCGACACCGGTGGCACCTTCTCGCTGCTCGGCGACGACGGCTCGATCGACTCGATCCTGGCCGGCATCGACCGGCTCTCCGCCGACGAGGTCGTCGAGCCGCCGAAGTACCAGATCCGGGACGCTCCCGGCTGGCCGATCGCGACGATCGTCCTCGGGGTCCTCATGCTGATCGCCGGGTGGGTCTACGCCCTCGTCCGCTCGGGGCGGCTCTCCCCCGGCTCGTCGTCCCGGCCGACACCGCCGCGGGGCGCTTTGCCCGCACAGACCCGGCCCCCTAGCGAGGTGGCCCGATGAGTGCCCGGGGGTGGCAGATCCTCACGCTCGTACGCCGCGCGCTGATCGTCCTGCTCACCGTCGTCGTCCTGGTGCGACCGAGCTGGGGTGCGGCGCCGGCGGAGATGCGTACGGCCGATCTCGATGTCCTCGTCGTGGTCGACCGGACGCGGTCGATGGTCGCCGAGGACGCACCCGGCGGCAAGGCCCGGATGACGCAGCTCAAGAAGGACCTCAAGGCGCTCTCGGCAGCGCTGCCCTCGGTGCGGTTCGGCGCGATCACCTTCGGTGGCGAGGTCGTCCGCACCGAGATGCCGTTCACCTACGACACCACCGCCTTCAACGCCTGGGTCGACGGGCTCTACGCCGAGCGGGCCTTCGACGGGTCCGGCTCGATGGTCGACGCTCCGCGCGACGAGATGATCGAGGCCCTGGAGCGTGATCAGGAGCGCTTCCCCGAGCGGCGCCGGATCGTGGTGTTCGCCTCCGACGGCGAGAACACCCGCGAGGGCGTCGACCAGCAGTCGTTCGCCGAGGTCGACGACCTCTCGGCCGGCGGCATGGTGCTCGGCTACGGCACCGAGGAGGGCGGCCGGATGCCCTGGGACGACGAACGTCCCCAGGACGGCTACCTCAAGGACGGCGACGGCCAGGACGCCCGCTCCCGGATCGACCTCGCCAACCTGCGCGAGATCGCAGGTCAGATGGGTCTTCAGACACTTCACCGCACGACGAAGGAGACCAAGGAGATCACCACGGAGGCCTCGACCTGGGACTCCGAGATGCTCACCGAGGAGACCTCCGCCGGCGGCGAGACGTCCCGGGCCTGGCTCTTCGGCTTCCCGCTCCTGGCACTCTTGCTGTGGGAGCTGTGGGGCCATCGCCGCCGTGCACACGAGGCCGAGGAGGTGCTGTCGTGACGCTCACCGAGACGCCTGCCGACTCGACCGAGCCGCAACCGCTACGCACCCCTCGCGAGCAGGTGCGACGCGCGCTGCTGCTCGCCGGGATCGTGCCGGTGGTGATCGGGCTGGCCCTCCTGGGGAAGGTGATCCTGATGGGTCACCACGATCGCAGTGGCCGGGACGCCTGGGACGTACGCGACGCCGCGACCGCGATGGAGCACTACTCGGCCAACCGCGACCTCAACTTCCTGCAGCCGTGGATCGCCCACTTCGACGCCGGCAACGCAGCCTTCCTGCTCGGCGAGAACGCCCGCGCGATCGCCTACTACGGCGAGGCGCTGGAGCGCGTGCCCGAGGACCACGAGTGCACCGTACGCATCAACATGTCGCTGACCCAGGAGGCGATCGGCGACCGCGCCCGGGATGCCGGCGACCAGCCCGGGGCCAAGGCGGCCTACGAGGACGCGCTGGCCACCCTGAAGGAAGGCGACTGCCCCACCGACTCCGGCCAGGGCCCCGAGCAGTCCCAGCAGGGCGAGTCCGTCGAGGAGCGCCTGAAGGAGAAGCTGACCCCGAAGGTGCGGATCAAGCCCAACGAGCAGGAAGACCCGCCCGAGGAGCCGCAGAACCAGGACGAGAAGGAGGACAAGCTCGACCGGCGCAACGGCGACGGCGAGGCCTACCGCCGCGACGACGCCGACCTGGACGACTACGGCGGGTTCAGCGACGAACCCCAGTGGTGAGCTCCGGCTCGTCGGAGCAGCCACGATCAGCACCCATCGGAGCCGAGCCGATCGCGACGGTCACGACCATGTTGCGCACGTCGTAGTAGGCGGTGTCGCCACCAACACGTCTCGCGGTCCGGTCCCTCGGTTGGAGATCTACCAGCGATCGTTCTGATGAACCTTGTACGTCACAGGGACCTCCCACCCCAGATGGCTCGCGATCCGATCCCCGGTGTAGTTCGGGATCGAGTCCTGGATCATGCCGGCAAGGAAGTCGGTGAACGACAGATCGTACGCATTCCACTCCAGGAATCCCCGATCAAAGACGACAATCGGGCGTGAATCGTCCGCAAGATCCCAACAGTATTGATTCGCGTCGTTCGACACCGCCGAGCACAGCAGCCTCAGCTCAGTGTTTGCGAGACGCGCCTTTCTGGGAATCATCCCGGTTTCCCAGGTTTGTTGCGCGTCTTGCGTCTCGATCGCCATGTCGAACACCCCGACGTCCCCGAGATCAGCGGTGGCCGCCGAACTCGCCAGATGATCGCCAAGAGTCTCGGCATCGACGCCTCGCATGGCGTCGAGATCGGCTGTCGGAGCCATGATCGAGAGGTAGTCGCCAAGTTCTCCAGGGCCGATGTCTCGCATGAACTGGACATAGTCCTCGGGAGGGACCGCCCCCCATCCCTCTGCGATGGCGGGCCAGTCAAAAGTTCTCTCTCGCGCATCCACGATTCGGATCAACGGTGCGATGTCCATCTCTATCTTCCGATCAGACGCTGCTACATGAGTGGTACGGGTTGCCCGTAGGCGTCGTCTTGAACGCCAAGGTTCACTCCGTGAACCTCACTCTTCACCACTTCGTTCTCGAACATGGTCGTCCTCTCCCCGTCCGAGCCGATTGACCAAGCCGAGAGCTTGAACGCGTAAGGGACGACACGATCGCCGAAGTACTGCGCCGTGACCTTGTAGAAGACGTCGTTGCCGCTCTTCACCTCCGCTTGGACGGCTAACTCGAACGGCGCCATTCCTCCGTTCTGCGAGCCCCGTTTGCTGAACGTGTTCGCCGCTCGCGAGCACGTCGCCAGGTTGGCCTTGTCGGTTCCGGACCCGCCTAGCGACTTGGCGATCAGGTGGCAGGAGTTGATTGCTTTGACGAGGTATCGCCGAAGACGTCGGAGACGAACTCCCCTGTCCACTCATAGCCGGGAATGTTTGCGATGGCTGGTGATCCGCCACCAAGCATCGGTTCCGTGACGCAGGCACCTGCGCCGGTGGCGCGGCCGCCTACGCCGGTCGGGAGAGTCGCAACCCAGCCGCGACCGGAATGGTGTCCATGCCTGGAGGGTACGACTGGCTAATGCCCGGATGCAGGGCGACCGGGAACCATGCTCGGGAAACCACGGGATGTCAACGGCGGCTACGGCTCAGTTTTCGCGTTCATCGGAGGTCTGCAGCAGCCGGTCCTCATAGGGGTCTGTCAGGGACATCGGTCCGACCTCAACGACGAAGGGGCGGCCAAGACGTGGGTTCGACCGCCCTTCGTCGTCGAGTCAGGTGTCGTCCAGCCAGGAGCGAAGCACGCCGACTTCTGCATCGTCCCCTTCATACTCGGAACAGATGCGATGCAGTTCGGTGAAGAAAGTCAAACCGGCATACGCGACCGCGCTGTACAACTCATCCTCGGGTACGACCGCCTTGTGCTCGAAGGAGTCACTGACCACCGACACCAGCGCGTGCCCTGGCCATGCAGCCTCGACCTTGAACGAGATCGGCTGGTCCGGAAACCCTCGCTTGCCCGTCCCGGTCTTTCGGTAGTCATCGACTGCTTGGACGATGAAGGGCCACAGCCAGTTGATGTCATCCCAGAGCTCGATGCCCATCAACTCTACCTCGTCGACGACCAGACTCACCGCACCTGGCACGTACATCGAGTCTCCGTCGTAGCGCTTGATGTCCTGGATCGGCTGGAACTCCGCGCCAATCCGCACGTAGCTCTGAATCCGTACTCGGTTCATGGCAACATCCCTGGATAGAACTGGCCGATCCGTCCCCGGGACACACCCAAGACGTAGTCGACACCGTTGACAGTTCCCTGCACCTGGCCGCTGCCCGCTCCGATGTCCATCAGCGCGCCGCGGTTCTGCCGAGCCACATCACCGATCGCTGACTGCACGTCATCGATCGACATCGACGAATCGAAGAAACTCTGCTTCGCCTTCACAGACCCGTCCCAGTAACTGGGGTGGTGCCGCTGCAGGATATGCGTCATCCCGCGCTTGTCCAACTGGAACTGCGAGTTGCCGAACTGGAGCCTCTGGCTACTCCAGCCATTCAACGCCGTCAGACAGGTGTTGTGGACGAGGATCTCGTCGTCACCGACGTGGTAGGTGTGGATACCCTCGACCGACAGGTTGTAGGCCCAGCCGTCACGACCGGTAACCCAGCGACCACCGGCAACGGCAACCTCGCGGCCGTCCGCGCCCAGGACCTTCTCACCGGGCTCAAGCTCGTCCGCCCGCTCGAAGCGGTGGTCGTCGACCGACCAGTACGGGTGATCCTCAGTCGTCCGCAGGACCGTCCCGTCAACCAGGACCAGGTCGGACATCCTGTCCCAGTGCCTGATCGTCCCGGTGACGGTCTTCGCAACCTGTTCCCCGGTCTCGGGATCGGTCGCGAGGACCTTGTCACCCTTCTTGACCTTATCGATCGGCTTCTTGCTGCCGTCGGCCATGAGGACAAGCGTCGCGCCGCTGAACGAGCAGGCCCGCGCACCCGTTCTTGCGGCAACAGCAACCTTGCTGATGACCTTGCCAGCAATGCCGCCGACCAAGGCAGTCGCGACGTCGAAGGTGACCCCGCCAGCCGCGTAGGCGTTGGTCGTGGTGTCGACATCGAGTTTCTTGTTGGTCTTCCGTGACAGGTCACCGAGTGGGTCGAACCCGAACAGCATGGCGATCGGGATGGCCGCGCCCCCGCTTACCGCCGCCGTCTCGGTGGCTGCATTGACCCCTCCGCCGATGACGTCTCCGCCATCGCCAGTCGAGACCGGGACGCTCGGATTGGGTTTGGTAACCGGGGCAGGTTCTCGGAGGCCGTCGGAGGTCCAGGTCTTGGGCGCATCACCGCCACCGGACAGAGTGGTGGTGACGTCATCCCACCAGTTCGAGAAGCTGTCGAGGAAGCTGCTGCTAACCGACCCTCCGCCTCCGTTGTCGGCGGCGTACTGATGCCCGTCGAGCTCGATGCCACCGATCGGGTTCCCGCCACCGAACGCGTACCGGTTCGTGTTCCACGGGTCGGTGCCCAGGGCGAGGTCCTTGAGGGCGCCTTGGTAGAAGTCGCGGGTCAGGAACCGGTTGATGCCGGGGTCGTAGTCACGGAACCCGATGTCGTAGGTTCCGGTGCCGCCGTGGATCCGTTTGCCGGAGAACCGGTAGGGGTTCACGGTGTCGAGGTCGGCGGCCATCTTGTCGGTCTCGTTGGCGGCGGTGGAGTAGGCGTCCTGGCCGGTGGTGCCCTTCTTGTCGGGGGCCCCGTAGGCGGTGTAGCGGTAGGTCGAGGCAGTGGTGCCGTCGGTCTTGGACAGGGTCTCGATGTCGCCGTGTGGGTTGGTGCCGTAGTACTGGGTCTCGGTGGTCGAACCGTTGACCGGGGTGTCGGTCAACTGCAACTTCTCACCACTCGGCCCGTAGGCGTAGTTCTTGGAGACCTCCCACGCTCCGCCGGTGTTCTTCTCCTCCTCGACCGCGACCTGGTCGGAGGTGCCGAGGTAGGTGAACCGTAGGGACTTGGTCGGCTTCCCGGTGATCGCGGTCGTCTGGGTGGTGGTGCGGTCGAAGGGGTCGAAGGACTGGGTCTTGGTCAGCTGCAACACACCCGCTGAGTCGAACCGCTGCTCCCGGGTCGTGCGGTCGAATCCGTCATAGGCATACCGCTCGACGACCTGGCCGGCGTTGTCCCGGCTGACCAGACGCCCGTAGGAGTCGTATCGGCTGTAGGTAGTCCCGTTGCCGGTGACCGCGCTGTTGGTCAGCCGGTTGCGGTCGAAGTTCGAGGTCGTGGTGACCGACCCGATCACCTGGGAGATCGTGTTCCCGGCCGCGTCATAGGTGTAGGTCTCATCGTCGCCTGCGTCGGCGCCGGTCTTGTCCACACCAGCGAGCTGGCCGGCCGGGGTGTACGCAAAGGTCGAGCGCTGGTCCAGCGTTCCGGTGGTGCCCGCCTGGTCGAGCTTGGCCAGGTCGAAGGTCTTCTGCCCGTCGGCGTCGTAGTCCAGGGTATGGGCCGCGACGACCTGCTTGCCCCGCTCCGCGCTGGTGCGCTCGTCCGAGGTCCGCAGCAGCCGGTCCTCGTAGAACGAGTAGCCGACCCGGTTCCCGTTGGGTTTGGTCAGTGAGACTGGGAGCCCGCGGGAGTCGTACTCGTAGGAGTAGCGGCTATTCGCCGACGTCGACTGCGGACCGGTCGCGACGGTGGCGACCATGTTGCGTACGTCGTAGGTGTAACCCGTGTAGCGGGTCGCAGCCAGGTTCCCGCCACCCGTGTCAGCATCGACCTTGCGGTCGGCGAACGTGCTGGTCAGGTTGGAGTTCAGGTCATAGGTGTAGGCGGTGGTCCGACGGGTGGTCGTGCCGACGAGCTCGGTGGCGGTCGCGGCGCGGCCGAGGCCGTCGTAGCTGGTCTTGTAGGTGTCGGTCTTCGCGCCGGCGGTATTGTCCTTGACCTGGGTGGTCAGACCGTTGCGGTCATAGGTGTAGACGTAGGCCTTCGACGGGCCGGCCTTGGAGGGAACCAACTGGATCCCGTCGGCGACCACGACCCCGTCGGCGGACGGCTTGAGCACGATGGTCTTCGTGGTCGCGGCGTCGAACCGGTAGGAGCCCAGGGAGACCCACTTGTTGGCGGTGGTGCAGGCCTTCTGGTTCATCGTGGCGGTCTTGGCGCCATCAGCGGTGTTGATGGTGTAGGTCGCGGCGGTGGTGGTGTCGGTGCGGACCGGGCAGGAGGCCTTGACCTCATAGGTGTCGTCGTTGTCCGGGTTCACCTTCCACGTCGCGGTGTCCGAGGCGCCGGCGGATCCGGCGGCTGCGGCGGGGTGGGTGCGGTAGTTGGAGCCGTCGATGTTGGGGTCGGTGCCGGTGACGGTGGCCCAGTTCGCGGTGGGGTTGGCGGTGAAGTGGGCGGCGAGCGCGTTGGTGTAGTACTTGATCAGCTCGCGGGGTGCCTGGTCGTCCTTACCGGCGAGGGACCCGTCGGGGTAGTAGGACATCGACGTCGTGCGGGTCGCGTCGTCGACCGCAGGGTTGGAGAACTTGCGCTGGGTCTGCTGCCCGAGCTGGTTGTAGAGGTAGCTGGTGACCATGCTGTAGGGGTCAGTGGTCGACTTGATCTCCCCGGAGGGGAAGTAGTCGTAGCTGGCCCATTCGTCTGCCTCGGTGGGCGCGCTCGAGGCGAACGTCGGCAGGGACTGCTTGATCAGGCGGCCGGCCTTGTCGTACTCGTAGAACGTCGAGGACGGGTTCGGGTGGGCCGCATCCCCGGCCTTGAACGGTGCCTTGGTCTGGACCGCCTCGCCGGCCAGGTTGTAGATGGTCTCGGAGGCTCGGCCGGTCGGGCTGGTGGTCTTGGTGACCTGGCCGACCTTGTCGTACGTGGTCTTGGTGACCTGGTCCCGCGCCGAGGTCGCGCCCCAGGCCGTGTGGGGGACGTGGGTCTCGATCGGGCGGCCGGCGGTGTCGTAGACCTTGCGGACCCGGACGCCGCGCGGGTCTACGGTCGCAGTCACAAGACCGTCGGCGTCGTACTCGGTCTTGGTGACGTACCCCTTCGCGTCCGTTGAGGTGATGGGGCGGTGGTTGAGGTCGTAGCCGACCTTGGCGGTGTAGTCGGAGTCCGCGGTGGTGGCGTTCTTGACCGGGTCGACGGTCATGACCAGGTTCCCCACTGTGTCGTAGCTCGACGTCGTGGTGGCGGTCTTGCTGGTCCCGTCGGTGTCGACGAACGGAACATCGACGCGGATCTGCTGACCGACCTTGTCGTAGACGTACCGGGTGACGAAGTCGTTGGCGTTGCTGGTGGTGGCCACGCCTTCGGGGGCGGTCTGCTCGACCAGCTGCCCGAGATCGTCATAGGAGGTGGTGATCGCCCTACCGGTGGTGTTGTTGTCCGGCAACTCCTGACGGGTGGGCAGATCCGTCGCGTTGTAGGTGCTGGTGGTGACCGCACCGTTGGCGGCCGTCGAGGAGGTCAGGTTGTCGTTGAGGTCGTAGGCCGACACGGTCGTACGGGTCGCCTTCGGCGAGCCCGGTGCTGAGTCGTCACCGGGGGTGGTGACCTTGGTCGGGCGGCTGAACCCGTCGTACTCGACGGTGGAGACATTGTTGAGCGGGTCGGTGACGGTCAGCGTGTTGCCGCGGGGGTCATACGTCATCGATGAGGACTGGTCGGTGGTGGCGGTGACTTGGCTGGTGACCTTGGTCGGCATGCCGGAGACGTCATAGGTGTTGTAGGTGGTGACCGCGCCCTTGGCGTCGGTGGCGGTCGACAGCAGGCCGGTGGCGGTGTAGGTGTAGCTGGTGGTGTTCGCGAGCGGGTCCGCGACGCTCTTCAACGCGCCGGTGGCGGGGTCGTTGGTGAAGGTCCAGGCCCGGCCTGCGGCCGAGGTCTTGGTCTTCAACGCTGTCGGCGCACCTGGTGCGTTGGGGAGACGCTCGTAGGTCAACCGGACCCCGGCGCCGCCGTTCTTGACGGTCTGGGCGTCGCGGATGGTCAGTGGGTAGCCGGTGCGGTTGTCGTAGTCCCAGGTCGAGACCGCGCCGTTGGCCTCCTCGAGCCGGATCACGTTGTGGTCGCGGTCCCAGCCGAGGTTGGTGGTGCGCTGCAACGAGTCGGTGACCGACGTGGTCCGGCCGTACCCGTCGACCCGGTAGGTCGTGACCGTGTCTCCGGGGCTGCCCGGGGTGCCACCGCCCGGGGAGGCGGTGGTGTTGTGGTCGGTGACCACGGCGCGGTTGTCCACGCCCTCGGAGCCGTCGGGATCGGAGTAGGTGAAGTCGGTGGTCTTGCCGCGTCGGTCGGTGAAGGTCTTGGGCCAGTTGGCGTAGGCAGAGTTCTCCGTCGAGGTGAAGTACGCGATCCGGGAGATGTTGTCTCTGGGGTCGGTGATCGAGGTCATCAACGTGTTCGAGTTGGCCGAGTCGTTCGAATACGTGAACCCGAACCGTTTCACCGGTGCCGTGGCCACGCCCTCGACCGGGGCAGCGGTGTCGCTCAGGCTGGTCAGCATGTGGGCGGTGTTGTAGCCGAAGGAGAGCTTCTGGCCGGCGATGTCGGTGATGGAGACCAGCCCGGCGGTGTCCCAGGTCAAGGCGAGCACGGTGCGCCCGTCGGCGAGGGCGACACCCCGCGGTGTGTCGATCACCTTCTCCAGGCGCTGTTCGCCGGTGCCGGTGTAGACGAAGTTCAGCTTGTTGCCGTAGGTGTCCTCGACCGAGGTCTGCAGCCCACTGTCACCGCTGAAGAAGAACCGGGTGCCGTCGTGGCGGGTGAAGACCCACTGGTGAGCGATGTCAGCCGTCGCATCCCTGGTCAGCTCCAGAGCCACGCCAGCGGGCCGGTCGTACTCCAGAATGTTCGGCGTACCCGCGTCGTCGTTGATCTTGTAGGTGTGGCCGGTGCCGTCACCATCGACGAACGTCATCAGGTTGTTGGTCGATCCACCCGAAGGAACCGAGAGCCTCGACCCGAGCCGGGTCAAGGTGCCGGGCTGAACCGAGACACCCCACCCAGCGCCCACATCGGTAGCGTCCTTGGAGTTGTAGGTGGCCCGTACGAACGCCGCGGGGCCGACCGACGGGTTCGAGATCGCCTCGTAGGACCACGACTCGTTGCCCGAGGTCAGGTTCGTCAAGACCTGGGATCCGGCACCGGTCTCCTCGCCGGTGTAGGTGCCGAACTTCTCCAACCCGAGCGCGCTGGAGGTCGCGGACTCGACATAGCGGTCCTGGCACAGCAACCCGGTAGCGGCCATCGCACAGCCCGGCGTGGAGTTCTGGCCACCACCCGGCTTGTAGGCATGAGCCGCGGACCACCAGGCGCCATCGGCGGTGTTACGCAGATCCAGATAGAAGTCATACGCAAGGCGCTTCGACCCGGTATCGGAGTTGATCGGGGTGCGCACAGGCAAGGTCAGGTCGACCGACTCACCCGGCTCCAACGCCCGCCCAACCGCAACCTTGAGCCGGTCACCCTCGACGGTGATGTCCTGGGTCGAATCGGGCTCGGTCCACCGGTAGGTGAGTTCCAGGGTCGATGGCCAGGCAGTGTCGGTGGTGTTGGTGACCGTCACCGGAACGCGGGTGATCGTGCCCGGCACGAACCGTTGCGGCATGGTGGGTGCCTCGAAGACCTGGTCGTCGTTCTTCACCAGGTGCTCCACCCGCAGCCGTGGCCGCAGGTTCGGGTCGAGTGCCTCGCTGTTCAGGATCGAGATGCGGTGGGTGGAGGCTGCCTCGTCGCGGATCTTGAGCAGCAACCCGTTCGGCGCGCCCGCGGTCCCGTCGACCCAGCCCTGCACGGTCGACTTCAACCCGGTGCTGTCGAAGCTCACCCGGTCTTGGCCGTTGCCGATGCTCGCCGAGGCCACCGCGGTGGCCTTGTAGGCGCCACCATCGGTCCAGTCCTGCGCCGTCGAGGCACGCTGCCAGGTCGCCTGGTTCTCGACGAACCCACTGGTCAGCTCGTGCAGGTCATAGGTCGAGGTAGCACCCGTACCCGAGGACTTCCACAGCTCGAACGAGGCTGAGGTGACCTTGACCCGCCGGTTGATCGGGGAGGTGTCGAACCCGAACACCGCCCGCTCATCACCATAGGTGGCGTGGTTGTTGCCGGCCTGCACCCAGGTCCGGTCACCTGCCGTCACCTCATCGGGGTTGGGCAGGTTCGTGGTCGGCTTCACGGCCGACAGAGTCGTGTCGGCAACATCGACAGTCGGGCTGGCGGTGAAGATCCGTGCGATCCGCCCCTCTTGCGGGATCTGGACCGTCACCGGCGCCCCCACCGCCGTGCCGTCGCGGCCCTCCTCAGCGCTACCACCCGAGGACGGTGCCTGAGTGTCGGCGACCGTACGCGCCACCACCCAGTAGCGGTACGACGCCTGCTCCGTCGCGGTCGACGCTAGCGCAGTGTCGTCGCGGAACTGCAGCGTGTCCGCCGGGACCGTGCCGACCAGCTTCAGGGCACCGTTGCGGGCGTACTCGGTGGTGAAGTCCTCACCGACCGGTGTCGTGCACCCGCCCCCAGGAGCTGAGGCCGGCAGCGAGACACAGCCACGGAAGATCTGATATTCCGCTACATCATCGTCTTGGGCGAAGGACGGGTCCGAGGCCGAGGACCACGACAGTTCCGGGCCATCGGCGTGCACCGTGGACGGGACGCTCTGCACCGGGCCGGGCTGCCCAAGGACCACGACCAGCTGCGGACGCGTGTCACCGTCGGCCTCCGAGGCGTAAGCAGCATCGCTGGAGTGGTAGTACGGACCACCCAGCGGAGTGGTGGACTCGTTGTAGGCCTTGACCGTCAGCCCGAAGTTCGATGCCGGGTTCGTCACCCAGTTCTGCACCATCGACCCAATGCCGTAGGTGTGCCAGCCATCGCGCTGCGTCTCGCCCTTGAACGCGCGGGCGTACTCCATCCATCGCACCGCATCCGCCATCGGCGCAGTCGCCGTCGACCCGCTCTGGCGGGTCATCCGGATCCGGGCTGTCGCACCCGGGGCGAAGTGCTGCTGGGTCGAGACCCGCATCCACGGCCCCGCCGTCGCGGTCTGGTCGATCCCGACCGAAGGGCTCGTGCCCTGATCACCGGTAGCGGTATAGGTCGGGGTCCCGCGCGAGGCGCCCGGCAGGTAGCGCATGTCGGTCTCGTAGAGACCAGCCCACGGCAGCTTTGCGTTCCAGTCGAACGTGTCTGCCGTAGTCCCCGAGCCCAGCGAGGAGTACGAGCCGTAGATCGCGTTCCCGTCGGCAGCGTCCTTCCACGGACCGCTGAACGAGGTCGCGCCGCTGTCGGAGTCATCGACCAGGAACTGGTTGAAGTAGTTGATGTTCGTGAACGAGGTGTTCATCCCGTCCCAGGTCGCGGTGTCCTCGCTCCACGCCTTCGTGACCTGGTAGGCACGCATCTCGATCGGGTCGGTCTCGGTGTTGTGCACCGAGGAGAAGTGCAACCTCAGCTGCGCGGCATAGACCTGAGCATCGGTCGGGATCGCCGAGGTGTCGAACTTGAACAATCCGCGCCACAGACCGGACGTGCCCTTTCCAACCGTGATCGTTGAGGCCCCCGGATAGCTCGTCGTCGGCGCACCCTGGGCGATCGAGGTGTCCTGACCGTCCGTTGCATCCGGCGCATAGACCAGGGTGGGGTCGATGCTGACCGGCCACTCCCGCGCCTTCTGGTCGAGCCAGTCGGCCTTCGGTGTGACCGTCACCGTCGTCGTGCCGTCGTCGGCTTCACCCAGGCTCTGGGTCACCTCATCCGAGCGCACCCCGGCCGCATCCGTCATGTACGGCGCCGGCAACACCAACCGCGGCCGCTTCGCGTCCTTGCTCTTGTAGAGCCCGATCGCACCACCCTCGATCTCGCGGGCAACCAGACCCTTGAGATCCAACGCAAAGGTGAAACCCTCCGCCGGGGCGGCCGCGGCATCGGGCAGGAGGATCTCCTCCTTCAGCTCACCCGCCGCCACCGTGTAACGCAGATCGGCAGAGCCGAAAACATCATCGACATCGACCCGGGAACCCTTCGCCTCGGGCGTCAGGTTTCCGTCCGTGCCGACCGCGCCCAGCGAGACCGACCAGCCATCACCCGTGGCCGAGGCCAGATCGTGGCGCGACTTGCCGAAGCGGGTCTCGAACACGTTCGACTCGTTCGCGAACGCCGTCGCACCAGCGCCCGGGTTGACCTGGGTCTCGATCGGCTGCCAATCGTCCGAAGACGACTTACGCCAATGCACCGGCGCCGTGCTCAACGTGACCTGACGCGTCCCATCCGACATCAGATGCGTCGTCGATCGCTCGCGCCGCTGTCCCGTCAGCTCCCGCACTCGATACGGCTTGACCGAACCCGCATCCTTACGCCGCTTCTCCCCCACCGTGGCTGCAGCCGACTTCAACCGCGCCGACGGCTTCGCCGCCACCGCCGGACTTGGCGCCTTCAGTTGTGCGACCCGCGGAGCAGCGGCGGCGATCGCACCCGGAGGCGCAGCGGTCGCCGGCAACGCCAGCCCTGCCAGCATCAGCACCACGCTCAACAGTCCGATCAGGGACGTCAAAACAGCGCGAACGATCGCTCGAGACACAGAAGGCACGAGAACTCCTGGAGAGAAGCAGTGGGGGAGATCTGTACGCGAAAACGGCTACACACGCGTACAGAACGAATCAAAGTCGTGCCCGAGCAGCGAGCCAGGAACCTATACGGGCATCCGCAGCGGCCGCCACGTCAATTCGGAAGTCTTTACTCAAGGTCACCCAATGTGCCGTTCTCCGGACCAGGCGTTCTCTCTCGACCGCGGCGGCTATCGGCGCTGTTCGCTCAGAGCACGAGGTCGCTACTGGAAGCCGGGCTTCGTATCGGCACAGCCAGTCATGGTGAATTCGACTCAGAGGGGGCGCGCGTAGTCATCGAACCAGGGTCTGGGACGGGAGCTCCTGGAACTGTGCCCGGTACGCCTGGGAGAACCGTCCGAGGTGGAAGAAGCCCCACTGGGCGGCGATCTCGGTGACCGAGGTGGCGGTCGCGTCGGCGGCGAGCAGGTCGGAGTGGGCCCGGTCGAGCCGCGTCCGCCGCCAGTACTCCAACGGGGTGGTGTCGAGGTCGCGCTGGAACGCCTCCTGCAGTGTGCGAGTGGATACGCCGACCCTCTGGGCCAGCTCGGCGACCTTCCAGGGGCGCTCGGGGTGGGCCTCGAGGAGGTCGACGGCCATGCGTACGGCCCGGGAGACGGTGGGTGATGCGTTCTCGGAGACGATCTCGAGGGACGTGTTGGCCTGGATCGTCAGCAGCCCCCCGATGAGCGCCTGCTCGTAGGGCGCGGCCACCAGCGGAGAGCTCATCAGCGAGCCACCGGCCTCGACGTTGTCGTAGGCCAGCCGCACCATCTTCAGCCAGTCGCGCACCTCGGGCCGGCCGAGGTCGAGCGCCGGGTCGAAGACCACCGGCCCGGAGCCGCCGATGCCCGCGGCCGCCTCCTCGACGGCGCTGCGCCGGATGTAGACCTGCAGCTTCTCGCAGCCGTCGGACCAGAGCATGTCGACCGGCTCGGTCGGGGAGCCGATCGAGGCGCGGGTGCGGTCGGCGAGGACGACCTGCTCCCCCACCTTGACCTTGGCGGTGCCGGCCAGCGGGAGCTGGATCAGGTAGAAGTCGTCGAAGGTGCCGGGAGTGATCCGCACCTCGTCGCCGTAGCGCATGTAGTTGAGCATCACGTCCTCGCCCAGCGGTGCGGCGTTGTGCACCATGTCGAGGTGGGAACCTGCCTTGGTCAGCGCCAGGTAATGGGCACAGAATCGTTCGGCCACGGCTTCTCTGGCCTGGTCCACGTCAGTGGTGGCGACGACCGTGTGGCGGCCCAGCAGGGGACGGGGCAATGGAGGCTCCTGGCGTGGCTCGACTGACCGAAGAGCGTAGCGGAGCCCGCGCCGCGTCAACGCGAACGCGGCGCAATCACTGTCTAAAGTCCCAGCCCAGGTCCTGGCCCGAACGAGATGCCGGTCCCACCCTGGTGTACCGGCATCTCGCCGTACTAGCTCCTCGCTGCCAGCTTCTCCACGAGTCTGGGAGTGATGGAGGCGTACGCCTTCGGGTTGATCGGCAGCAGCCACTGCACGGCCTTGACCCGCTTGCTGACGTCGATGCCGACGTCACCGAGAACCTCGTCGATGTTGTGCATCGAGAACGGGATGATGTTGGTGCCGCGGGCGTGGTGGCCGTCGGTGCGCTCCCGCATCCAGGCCAGCCGCGCGGTGACATGGGCCTCCATCTCCTCCACCGGCGGGACCTCGTGGCCGCCACCGAGGTACGAGCCGATCCAGACGGCGCTCATCTCGGCCGAGAGCGGCGAGAAGAACGAGGAGTTGTAGCCGGCGAAGGTCAGGTCCTTCACGTTCAGCGGCAGGATCTGGCGGTAGAGCTGGTAGTCGCCGTTGTCGTCGGTGAGCTGGTCCTGGATCTCCTCGGAGAAGAACGGGAGCTCCTGCTTGAACCCGGTCGCGGTCACCACGATGTCGGCGGGCACCGCGCGCCCGTTGGCGAGCTCGGCGTATGGCTTGCCCTCCAACGTCTCGAAGGCGGCGATCTCGGTGTCGCGCTCGACGGCGATGTCCCCGGCCTCGACGCCCTCGAAGAAGCCTTCGGTGGCCAGCGAGACGGTCGAGCGGGCGATGTCGGTGAACTGGCCCTTGGGCAGCAGCCCGAGCTTCTTCAGCTTGAGCTGGCTGGTGGTGACCGACTCGACGCTGCCGACCATCGAGCCCGCCATCTTCGAGCCGCCCGCGTGCAGGACCTTCTCGGCCCCGCTGATGCTCTGGTAGGGGAACAGCCCCTCCCCCATGCGAGTGAGCAGCAGCATCTTGTAGTTGAGGACGCCCTTGATCTTGCGGGGCATCTTCCACAGCAGCTGGCGCGCGACCACGGTGGTCGAGGCCGCCTCCTTGGCGATCTCGACGGCCACGTCGCAGGCCGACTTCCCGTAGCCGACGACCACGACGTCCTTGCCCTTGACAGTCTCCAGGTCGTGCAGCTCGCTCGCCGCGAGGATCCGGCCACCGGCGGCCTCCAGCTCGTCGACCCCGTCGTACGCAGGGGTGAACGGCTCCGAGAAGACGCCGCTGGCCACGACCAGATGGTCGTGGTGCTCGGTCGTCTCGCCGTCGCCACTCGCGAAGGTGATGTCCCAGCCGCCCCCTCCAGCCGGCTGGGCACTCCGCACCTCGGTGGAGAGCTTGATCATCGGGGCGAGCTCGTACTTCTCGACGTACATCTCGAGATAGCTCTGCACCTGCTCGCCGCTGAGCCACTCGGGGAACACCTTCGGCATCCTCAGGTCCGAGAGCGTGTAGGAGTCCTTGTTGTTCTGCGTCGTCAGGCCCGGGTAGCGACGGGTCCGGCTCCAGACGCCGCCGACATCCGGGGCCTTCTCGTAGACGGTGACGTCATGACCGAGCTCGGTGAGCACCTTGGCCGAGGCAACGCCTGCGAACCCGGCACCGATGACCGCGATCTTCACTTTTCTGTTTCCTCTCGCAGCGGGGTCTGCGTAGTGGAAACGCTAGAGAGGTCGACTGGCACCCCGCTATCCACGTTGCGCGGGTGATATCCGGTTTGCGCGACGGGTTCAACCTCGCAGGAGCTTGTAGACGATCACCGCCGCGGCGATGACCGCTACCCCGATGGCGAACTTCTTGCCGTAGTTCTTGATCAGCACCGGCACGACCGTGGCGCCGAGGTCGATCGCCTCGGGCTGCTGAGCGTGCTTCGGCCCGGCGCTGGTCGAGCCACCGGAGCCGCTAGGCGGAGGTGTGTCGAGACCGACACGGTCCCCTCTCACGCTCGATGGAGCCGTGTTGGTCTCGACACCGCTCGCTTCGCTCGCGGGCTCGACCAGCGGAGCTGCGGAGGGGGCTGACTTCGACTCCAGGCACGCGACGAACTGGCCGAGCAACTTGTCGGAGACGTCCTGCATGACCCCGCGCCCGAACTGGGCGGGCTTTCCGGTGACCGCGAGATCGGTGACGATCTCGACCTTCGTACCGGTGCCCTCCGGGGCCATCGTCAAGGTCGCGTTGGCGCCGGCGGTGCCATTGCCCCGCTTGTCCCGTCCCTTGGCCTCGACGACCAGGCGACGGGCGGCCTCGTCCTTCTCGACGAAGGTGCCGGAGCCGGCGTAGACCATGGCGATCGGGCCGAGCTTGACCTTCACCGTGCCGGTGAAGGTGTCGCCCTCGGCCGAGGTGACCTGGGCTCCCGGGAAGCATTCAGCCATCGAGCCGATGTCCAGGAAGCTGTTCCAGGTCTCCTCGACCGAGGTCGGAACCGTGAACTCGTGCGTCAGGTCCACGCCTCAGCCCCCGAGGGCCTTCGTGATGGCGCGCCGGGTCAGCACCGTGACCAGATGACGCCGGTAGTCGGCATCACCGTTGAGGTCGGAGGGCGGCTCGGCGCCGTCCGCGGCCAGGGCCGCGGCGTTGCGTACGACCTCCTCGGTGGCCTGCTGGCCGACCAGCGCCTGCTCGACACCGGCGGCACGCAACGGGGTCGAGCCCATGTTGGTGAGACCGATCGCCGCGCCCTCGATCACGCCGCCGGAGACCTTGAGGGTCGCGCCGACCGCGCAGATCGGCCACTGGTGGGCGACCCGGACGAACTTCTCGTAGTGAGCCGTCCATCCGGTGTGCTTCGGGATGCGTACGCCGATGAGCAGCTCGTCCTCGGAGACGGCCGTCTCGAAGAGCCCCTGGAAGAACTCCGCACCCGGGACGACCCGCTCCCCGGCCGGCCCGGCGATGACGAACTCGGCGTCCAGGGCAAGGGCCGGGGCTCCGAGGTCACCCGCCGGGTCGGCGTGGGCGAGCGCGCCACCGAACGTGCCGCGGTGGCGTACCTGCTCGTCGGCGACCGTCGCCGTGGCACGCGCGACCAGTGCCGCGTGCTCGGCGACCAGAGGATCGGCCGCGACGTCACAGTGGCGCGTCATGGCGCCGACGAAGATCGACTCACCCTCGTCGCGTACGCCGCGGAGCGAGTCGATGCGGCCGAGGTCGATGACCCACTCCGGAGCGTTGAGGCGCATCCTCAGCACCGGCAGCAGGCTCTGTCCGCCGGCGATGATCTTGGCCTCGTCGCCGTACTGCGCGAGGGCGGCCAGCGCCTCCTCGACCGTGGTCGGGGCGACGTAGTCGAACGATGCGGGAATCACTGGACGTCTCCTTCCGTGCGGTCGACGTTCCCGGACATGCCCGTCGACGGATCGAAGTGTGCTGCGGCCGCACCGGTGGTCTCGCCACCGGACGAGCCCTCGTTGATCGCCCGCCACACCCGTTCCGGTGTGCAGGGCATGGTCACGTCGTGCACGCCCAGCGGTCGCAGCGCGTCGACGATCGCGTTCACCACAGCCGGCGTGGAGGCGATCGTGCCGGCCTCGCCGACGCCCTTGGTGCCGAGCGTGTTGGTGGTCGCGGGCGAGGTGGTGTGGTCGATGTCGAAGCTGATCGTGTCGGCGGCCGTCGGCAGCAGGTAGTCCACGAACGAGCCCGACACCAGGGTCCCGGCGTCGTCGTAGACCGCGTCCTCCCACAGCGCCTGAGCGATGCCCTGGACCAGGCCACCGTGCACCTGACCTGCGACGATGAGCGGGTTGATGATGTTGCCGATGTCGTCGCAGCAGACGTACTTCCGCATCTTCACCTGACCGGTCTCGGTGTCGACCTCCATCGCGCACAGGTGGGTGCCGTGCGGGAAGTTGAAGTTCTCCGGGTCGAACGTGGCCTCGGAGTCGAGGTTGGCCTCGACCCCGTCGGGCAGGTTGTGCGCGGCGAAGACCGCCGTGGACAGCTCGCCGATGGACATGCCCTGGTCGGTGCCGCGCACCGTCCACCTGCCGCCGGTGAACTCCATGTCGTCGACGCTCGCCTCGAGCAGGTGGGCAGCGATCGGCTTGGCCTTCTCGAGCACCTTGTCGGCAGCCCGCACCAGCGCCTCACCACCCACGACCAGCGACCTGGACCCGTAGGTGTCGTAGCCCTTGGCCGCGATCTGGGTGTCGCCGTGGAGCACCTCCACGTCCTCGAAGGCCACGCCGAGACGGTCGGCCACGATCTGGCTGAACGCGGTCTCGTGCCCCTGCCCGTGCGCACTGGCCCCGGTGATGACCTCGACCTTGCCGGTCGGCGTCAGTCGCACCTGTGCGTGCTCCCAGCCGCCGGCGCCGTAGTCGAGGCTGCCGAGGACCCTCGACGGTGCCAGGCCGCACATCTCGGTGAACGTCGAGATGCCGATGCCAAGCTGGACCGGGTCGTTGTTGGCGCGACGCTCGGCCTGCTCGGCCCTGAGCGCGTCATAGCCGAACATCTCCTTCGCCTTGGCGGTCGCGGCCTCGTAGTTCCCGGAGTCGTAGGTCAGACCGGCGATGGTCGTGAACGGGAACTCCTCGTGCTTGATCCAGTTCTTCTCCCGGATCTCGAGCGGGTCGACCCCGACCTCGGCGGCCAGCTCGTCCATCAGCCGCTCGATGGCGTACGTCGCCTCCGGCCGCCCGGCGCCGCGGTAGGCGTCGGTCCAGGTGGTGTTGGTGAACACCGTCTGGCAGTTGAACTGGTAGGCCGGGAACTTGTAGATCGCGTTGAACATGAAGGCGCCGAGGACCGGGACACCGCCGCCGACGATGGCGACGTACGCCCCCAGGTTGGCGTCGAGCTCGACCTTGAGGCCGGTGACCTGACCGTCCTTCGTGGCCGAGAGGGTCAGCTTCTGGATCTGGTCCCTCCCGTGGTGAGCGGAGAGCAGCGACTCGGAGCGGGTCTCGGTGTACTTCACCGGCTTGCCGAGCCGGCGGGCGATCGCGAAGACGATCATCTCCTCCGGCGTCTGCTGGAGCTTGCCGCCGAAGCCGCCGCCGACGTCGGGCGCGATCACCCGGATCTTCGACTCGGACACACCCGTGGTCGCGGCGAGCGCGAACCGCAGGATGTGCGGGATCTGGGTGGCGCTCCACACCGTGATCTGCTCACCGGTCGGGTCGCACACCACGCTGCGAGGCTCCATGAATGCCGGGATCAGGCGCTGCTGGCGGTAAGTGCGCTCGATGACGATCCCATCGCTCCTCGCGGAGGAGATCGCCTCGTCGACGCTGCCGCCGGTGCCGGCCTGGGCGCTGTCGAAGACCCACAGGGCGGACTTGTTGGTGCCGAGGTCGGGGTGCGCGAGCACCTCGTCCTTGACCGCCTCCTCGAGGGAGACGACCGCGGGGAGCTCCTCGTAGTCGACCTCGACCATCTCCGCGGCATCCCGTGCTGCGGCCGCGGACCGGGCGACCACGATCGCGACGATCTCACCGGCGAAGCTGACCCGGTCGGAGGCGATCGGCGGGTGGGCCGGCGTCTTCTGGTCGGGCGTGATCGGCCAGGCGTTGATACAGACGCCGAGACTCTCGTCGAAGTCCTTGGCGGCCAGCACGGTCACCACGCCCTCGGACTCCTCCGCGGCGCTGGTGTCGATGCCGGTGATCCGGGCGTGCGCGAACGGGCTGCGCACCATCGCCAGGTGCAGCATCCCGGGCAGGTTGATGTTGTCGGTCCAGCGGGTCCGTCCCGTGATCAGGCGCGCGTCCTCCTTGCGGCGACGATCGCGGCCGATCTCGTTGGTCTGCTCCGGACGAGCTTCTACGGCGGTCACAGCGCGTCCACCTCCTCGGTCGCGCCCTTGGGGCTGGCAGCCGTGGCCAGGTGGCCGCTGGCGTACTGCACCGCGCGGACGATGTTGTGGTAGCCCGTGCAGCGACACAGGTTGCCCTCGATGCCCTCTCGGATCTCTTCCTCGCTGGGCTGAGGGTTGCGCTTGAGCAGGTCGACGGACTGCATGATCATGCCCGGCGTGCAGAATCCGCACTGCAAGCCGTGGCACTCGCGGAATGCCTCCTGGACCGGGTGGAGGTCGCTCTCGACCGTGTCGGCGAGGCCCTCGATCGTGGTCACCTCGCACCCGTCGGCCTGCACCGCGAGCACGTTGCACGACTTCACCGAGTCGCCGTCGAGATGGACCGTGCAGGCGCCACAGTTGCTGGTGTCGCAACCGATCACCGTGCCGGTCTTGCCGAGTCCTTCGCGAAGGTACTGCACGAGCAGCGTTCGCGGTTCGACGTCGTCGGTGACTTTCATACCGTCGACGCGCATGCTGATCCGGGCCATGTTGTCTCCCTGCCAGACGTCACTGTGTGGGCCAGATCACAGTAGGACGCGCAGGGTTGGGCTCCGGTTGGCTGCTCGGGTCGCGTACCCCTTCTTGGTCAGCGGCTGGCAGCCAAGCGTGCCCTGAGCAGGGGCAACGCCGGGTGCGCGCTGCCGCCCAGGCGGCGCAGACAGACGTCGACGACCTCGGTGTCATAGGGAGCCAGCTCGCTGTAACTGAGCACCGCGTCGGGCTGCGGGTCGGCGATCAGCGCCTCGCGCAGCGCGACCGCGACGTACTCGGCCATCTCGGCCAGAGCCGGGCTGTTGGTGCCGGGCAGAAGATCACCGCCGTACGCCTCCACAGCAGCGGCGACCCGGCCGTGCCGGACCAGGGCGAGGACCTGCTCGACGTCGGTCACGACCGGCATCAGCAGCCGGTAAGGACGAGAGGCGACCTGGCCGCCGAGGGCATGGCGCAGGTGGGAGACCTCCGCCTTGAGCGTCGAGAAGGTGACCGCCTGGTCGCCGTAGACCATCGCGTGCAGCCGCTCCAGCGAGAGGCCCTCGGGGTGGAGCGCGAGCAGGGCGAGGATCTCGGTCTGGCGACGGTTGAGCAGCAGCCGCTGCCCGTCGAGCCAGGTCTCGGCGGTGCCGAGCAGCGTCAGCACCAGCCCGGGCTGCTCGATCGCCTCCTCGCTTTCTCGCTGAGTCGGCAGCTTGGGCAGTGCGCTCTCGATGAGGCGCGCCATCACGCGAGCGGTGGCCAGTCCGATCGGATGGGTGCGGTCCCAGGTCGTGGAGAGGTCGAGGACGCCGAGGTGCTTGCCGGTGACCGGGTCGTGGAGCGGCGCGGCCCAGCAGACCCAGTTGTGCACGACCTCGGCATAGTGCTCAGGCCCGAAGACCGTCGTCGGGGAGTTGGTCCGGTTGGCGAGGTCGAGCGCGTTCGTGCCGGCGCTCTCGTCGTCCCAGCGGCCGCCCGGCACGAAGTTGACCGACTCCGCCTTCCGCCGCATCACCCGACCGCCGTACGTCCACAGCACCCGGGTGTCCGGGTCGGTAACCGCGATGACCAGGTCGCCGTCGTCGGCGGTGCACCGCAGCTCCTCCTCGACCCGCTCGACCGCCACCTGGAGCGGCGAGCCGCGCCACATCTCGCGCGTCTCGTCCTCGTCGGCCAGCGGCGCCTCGCGCACGTCGGTTGGGATGGCCGTCGCCGACCGCGTCCAGCTGGTCAGGATCTCCGGCCTGACGAAGTCCTCGGCGGCGTCGCCGCTCTCCACGAAGGCGGTCCACGCCCGCGCCGCGCTGATGCGGCGCTCCTGCAGATCGCTACGAACCATCACTCCCCCTTTGGAGCTCGGCCGTTTGAGGCTCGGTTCTGCCAAGGTAGCACCCTGTGACGCACCTCACGATCCCCTCCGCGGTGTTCGGAATCCGGTTCCGGTGCCACAGTGGAGGCATGGAGACGCGCACCGCCACGAACTGGGCCGACTTCGAGACGGCGGCCAGGCTGCAGGTCGACTTCAACACCGAGTACGCCTACCCCGCCCCGCCCGCCGACGAGCTCGCCCGACACCTGAACCGCCTGGTCGAGAACGGCGACACGACAGTGATGCTGATCGGCGACCCCGCGGTCGGCCACGGCATCACTCGCTTCCGCCTGCAGACCACCGCAGCCGAGCTCGAGGCCTACCTCGCCGAGCTGTACGTCGTGCCCGACCGCCGCGGGCAGGGGCTCGGCACGATCCTGCTGCAGGCGATCATCGAGGATGCGAAGGCCCGGGGCGTGACCTACATGGACCTGGGGACCAGCGAGGACGACACCTCGGCCCGTGCGCTGTACGAGAAGTTCGGCTTCGACAACCACGAGGGGCGCGGCTCCGGGCCGCGGGCGCTCTACTACGAGAAGGAGCTGTAGGTCGGTCCTCGGCGAATCTCAGCGGTACTCCACGTCCTGGTGGATGCGGCCGTTGGTGGTGGCCAGGCGCTCGCCGGAGCCGCCCCAGCGGCCGGCGATGATCTCGGCGGCGATGGAGATGGCGGTCTCCTCCGGCGTACGGGCGCCGAGGTCGAGGCCGATAGGGCTGCTCAGGCGGGCGATCTCCTCGTCGGTGAGGCCGGCGTCGACCAGTCGGGCGAGGCGGTCGTCGTGGGTGCGGCGGGAGCCCATCGCGCCGACGTAGGCGATGTCGGGGAGGCGGAGGGCGACCTCGAGGAGAGGTACGTCGAACTTCGGGTCGTGGGTGAGGACGGCGATCACGGTGCGCTGGTCGATGCGGCCGGCCTCGACCTCCTGGTTCAGGAAGCGGTGGGGCCAGTCGACGACGACCTCGTCGGCCTCGGGGAAGCGTGAGTTGGTGGCGAAGACCGGGCGAGCGTCGCAGACGGTGACGTGATAGCCCAGGAAGGCGCCGACGCGGGCGACGGCGGCGGCGAAGTCGATCGCGCCGAAGACGAGCATCCGGGGCTTGGGCGCGAAGGACCAGACGAAGACCCGCATGCCCTCGCCGCGGCGCTCGCCGTCGATGCCGTACGACAGTGTCTGGTTGGTGCCGTGGGCCAAGAGCCCCAGCGCGTCGTCGTGGACGGCGTCGTCCATCCGGGCGCTGCCCAGCGACCCCTTGACGCCTTCGGGGCGGATGAGGACGCGGCGCCCGAGGATCTCGGGGTCAGGGTGCTCGATGACGGTCGCCAGGGCTACCGGGCTGCCGCTGCGTACGTCCTCGGCGAGCTCGCCGAGCTCGGGGAAGGTCTCCTGGGACACCTTCTCGACGAAGACGTCGAGGATGCCGCCGCAGGTCAGCCCGACCGCGAACGCGTCGTCGTCGGAGACGCCGTAGCGGTTGAGCTCCGGCACACCGGTCTCGGCGACCTCGCGAGCGACCTCGTAGACGGCGCCCTCGACGCAGCCGCCGGAGACCGAGCCGACGGCGGTCTCGTCGGGGCCGACGAGCATCGACGCGCCCGGGGGCCTGGGCGCTGACTGGAACGTCGCCACCACGGTGGCCACCGCCACGGTCTCGCCGGATTCCCACCACTTCATCAGATCGTCGAGTACGTCACGCACGCGCGATCACCTCCACCAGATCCTCGTACGTCGCCAGCGAATGTCCGGCGACGAAATCGTCCACGTGCGGCAGCACCGCGACGATGCCTCGCTGCAGTGGTTCATATCCAACCTTGCCACGGTGTGGGTTGACCCACACCACCCGATGGGCGAGGCGGTGCAGCCTCGCCGCCTGCTCCTCGAGGAGCGCGGTGTCGCCGCGCTCCCAGCCGTCGCTCGCGATGACCACCACCGCGCCTCTGGCAAGTCCCTGGTGTCGCCGCAGGAACGCCTGCAGGTTGTCACCGAGCCGGGTGCCGCCCGACCAGTCGGGCACCGTCTCGCCGGCCGCGACGAGCGCGCGGTCGGGGTCGCGGTGGCGCAGCGCGCGGGTGACGTTGGTGAGCCTGGTGCCCATCGTGAACACCGAGCCGCTCCCCGTCGTCGAGCTCACCCGGTGGGCGACCCGCAGCAGCACATCGGCGTAGGAGCTCATCGAGCCGGACACGTCGATCAGCCACACCACGCGACGCGGCCGCTCGCCACGCCTGCGGTAGTGGATCCCGGCCGGCTCGCCGAGGTGTCGCAGGCTGGCCCGCAGGGTGCGATGGGCGTCGACGCGCCCTCGCCGCCAAGGGTCCTGCCGCGGCGTCCTCCGTCGTGGCGCCCGGGGGCGGAGCCGGGCGATCAAGGCCGCCAGGCGCTCCTGCTCGGCGGGGTCGAGGTCGGCGACGTCGCGGTGCCGCAGAGTCTCGATCTCGCTGGCGCGAGCCCTGATCAGGTCGTCGGTCTCCTCGCCCTCCCCCTCGCCTTCCTGCGGCTCGGTCTCGGGCAGGGTCGAGGTGACCGAGACCGTACTCGGCGGCCCCTGCGGCCCCGGCAGCTTCGCCGTCGACCCGAACCAGGCCTCGAAGACCTGGTCGTAGCGGCGCAGGTCGTCGGGGCCGGCGCACAGCGTCGCCCGTCCGGCCATGTAGGTGGCGGTCGGGTCACCGGCGCCGACGATCGCTGTCGCCTGCAGGAAGCCGTGGGCGCGGTCCTGGGTCACCTGCACCCCGGCCGCCCTGAGCGCCCGGGTGAAGCCGAGGAAGATCGCCGCAGGAATACCCGGTTCACCGGGTATTCCTGCACTTCTCTGGCGTTGCATTGCCTGAGAAGTGCCAGTTTTGCCAGAGAAGTCGGTCACGTCAGGAGCCGATCCAGGGCAGCCCGGACGCGGTCGGCGTCCTCGCGGTGCTTGACGAGCGCGCCGAGCGTCGCGGCGGCGCTCTCCAGGTCCATCTCTGACACCCCGAGGTGGTGCAGGGCACGGGCCCAGTCGAGGGTCTCGGCGACGCCCGGGGGCTTGAGCAGGGCGTTCGCGCCCTCGGCGCCGCGCAACTGCTGGACCACCGTGACCACCTGGCGGGCGAGCTCGTCGGCGACCTCGGGGGCCCGGCTGCGTACGATCTCGATCTCGCGGTCCAGGCCCGGGTGGTCGATCCAGTGGTAGAGGCAGCGGCGCTTGAGGGCGTCGTGGAGCTCGCGGGTGCGGTTCGAGGTGAGGACTACGACCGGTGGGACCGTCGCAGCGACGGTCCCGAACTCCGGGATCGTCACCTGGTAGGTGGACAGCACCTCGAGCAGGAACGCCTCGAACTCGTCGTCGGCCCGGTCGACCTCGTCGACGAGCAGGACCGACGGAGCCTGACGCAGCGCGGCCAGCACCGGGCGGGCAAGCAGGAACCGCTCGTCGTAGAGGGACTTCTCGGCCTCCTCCACCTCCCCCGCACCACCGGCCGCCTCGAGGGCGCGAAGGTGGAGGATCTGGCGGGCGAAGTCCCAGTCGTAGAGCGCCTGGGTGGCGTCGATCCCCTCGTAGCACTGCAGCCTCACCAGCGGCAGGTCGAGCGCCTCGGCGACGGCCTCGGCGAGTGCGGTCTTTCCGGTTCCGGGCTCACCCTCGAGCAACAGCGGCCGCTGCATCCGCAGCGCGAGGAATGTCACCGTCGCCAGCTCCGGGTCGGCCAGGTATCCGGTCGCCGCCAGGCGGTCGGCGATCTCCCGGGGCGTCAGGTCCATGTCCCGAGCCTAGAACGCGAAGCGTTGGCTCAGGGTTGGACAACCTCTAAGGAGGGGGCGAACGAATTTTCGTTCAGCGGCGGTCGACGTCGTTCCCGCCGGCCAGGTCGCCACATTCCACCAGGCGTACGTCATTGGTCTTCAGGTAACCCCGGGCGCCCTGGTCGCCGACGGCTGCCTCGATGACCCCCGCCCAGTGGTCGCGCCCGATCAGCACCGGATGGCCCGGAACCCCGGCGTACGCCGCCCGGGCCAGCCCAGTGGTCGAGCTCGTGGTCGAGCCTGTGGTCGAGCCTGTCGAGACCACGCGAGCGACCACATCAGGCCCCACGTCCGGCAGGTCCACGAGGTGAACAAGCGCTGCCTCGGCATCCGGCCCGAGCGCCGCCAGGCCGACCCGCAGCGACGCTCCCATCCCCTCATCCCAGTCCTCGGCGACGACGACCCGCTGATCGGCCGGGAGCAGCGCCCGCGCCTCGTCGGCGGCGGCGCCGAGCACGACGAGCACGTCGTCACAGCCGCCCTCGCGCAGCACCTCGATCGACCGCACCAGCCAGTCGTCGACCAGCGCTTTGGGCATGCCCATCCGCCGACCCGCGCCGGCGGCCAGGAGCAGGCCGGCGATCATCGTCACTTGAACGCGGCGGTGTAGAGCTTCTGCAGCTTCGCGCTCTTGACGTCGCTGTAGCCACAGCCGATGACCTTGGCATCGCCCTTGGCCGCGACCAGGTAGTTCTTGCCCTTCTCGAACTCGGGCATCGGGATCGTGCTCGGCGCGGGCAGCGTGATCCGGACGGTGTCAGTGCCACCGACTCCGTCGGCGTACATCCACGTCTTCACCCGCAGCACGGCCTCGCTCTCGGTCACACTCTCCGCGGTGCCCTCGAAGGCGAGCGCGGCGTTCTGGGAGAGCCACTTCGATGTCGGCGGGATGCATCGGGCGGCGTCCGCGACGACGGCCAGCTCAGTCGTCCCGCCGCCCCCGGCCGGAGCGGACGACGATGGGACCGGCGCGGTCTCGGTGACCGTCGCGGTCGGCGACGGAGGTGCGGCGTCGGGGTCCTCGGCAGTGTCGTCGGAGCTGAGGAGGCCGAAGGAGGCGACGATCGCGACGAGGACGACCGCGGCCGCGATCACGGCCGCGACCCAACGCCACGGTGACCGCGGCGGCTGCATCCCGGTCTTAGGTCCGAGGTCGACGCTCATGCCGCCGCCTCCGTAGCGCAAGCGCCACCGTACGGACGCGGCGGCCTGAGACCTACTGTCGCTCGCTGGCGCTCGCTCATGCCAACATCATGCCCCATCACTGGGTGCCATCCAGGGACCCGCTGGAGGTCCGCAGGTTGACACACGCAGGCGGGGCCCTGGCTTCGAAGAG
This sequence comes from Nocardioides sp. YIM B13467, assembly GCF_042788075.1. Lineage (NCBI taxonomy): Bacteria > Bacillati > Actinomycetota > Actinomycetes > Propionibacteriales > Nocardioidaceae > Nocardioides > Nocardioides sp. YIM B13467. The sequence continues at coordinate 3,927 of NZ_JBHZPJ010000015.1, read as the reverse complement.
CCCTGACCCCGCCCGCCGCTGCAGAACTTCACCCGGATATTCCCTTGGGCTTCAAAGCCCCCCAGATCCAGACGCTTCCCCGCAGTCGGCCACTGTGTGGAGCACCAATGTTGCGTTACCGAGCTGTTGTCGAGACAGTGTCGAAAGTCCCCAAAAAGATGGGACTGCTGGGCCCCTCCTCATCGCCTGGTCAGGTCATGCCAGATGACGATCGAGGAACCCGATGACCCGCCGGATCGAGAGGTCCCACTGCGGCCCGAAGGCGTGCTGCTCCCCGGGGTAGACCCACAGCCGCTGGCGCACGCCCGCGGTCTCCATCAGGTCCCGGGTGGTGTAGGCCCACCTGATCGGGCAGGACTCGTCGTTGGTCCCGTGGTGCATCTGGAGCGGTACCTCGATGCGGTCGAAGTACGTCCGCGCCGACAGCCCCTCCCAGAACTCCGGCTCCGTCTCGGGATCGCCGTGCTGCCGATAGAGCCGGGCCACCTCGTCGGGCCGCGACGGCACCGCCCACCGGTTGATGTTGTCGACGATGTCGGAGGAGACCGACGCGTACGTCACCCCTGCCCGCACCAGCCCCGGCTGGGCGACGAGCGCGTTCATCACCACTCCCCCACCCATGGAGCGGCCGAGCAGCGCGGTGCGGTCGGGGTCGACGTACGGAAGTCGCTTCATCGCCTGGACGGCGTTGATGGTGTCCCGGGTGTAGCCGAGTCGGCTCTCGTCCTCCTCGGTTCCTTCCGGGATGGGGGACGACCCGGCGTGACCGCGGTAGTCGGTGTGCAGGACGACGTAGCCCTCCCGGGCCAGCCGGTCCTGCTCCCGCTTCAGCCCCTGCCCGGTGACGTAGATGTCGGTGTCGATGTGGCCGTGCGCGAAGACCACCCCGGGGAACGGCCCTGCGCCCCGCGGCCGGAAGAGCACTCCGGTGATCGTCAGCGGACCGCTCGGGTAGCTGACCTCGAAGCGCCGGTACGCATCCGTGCTCCCCGACTCCCGCAACACCTTCACCTCGCCGCCCGGGAAGTCCTCCCGCATCAGCTGCGGCAGCGAGACCTTGTCGGTCACCGGTGGCAGCGTCTCCGACGGACTCGGGGAGGGTGATGAGGGCGTTGCCGAGGTCGACGGTTTCGCTGCGCGAGACGACGGCGCAGCGGCCGGCTCACCGCCGCATCCAGCGAGAAGCACGGCCGAGATCGCCAGCGCCGACATCGCCTTCGGGCTCATGCCGTCGAGAGTAGCCGTCGCAACCACGGCCCCGAGGAAAACGACAAGTGCCCCCGCCTGTCGGCGGGGGCACTTGCTTGTGCTCTAGCGGAACGGACTCAGCTGTGCTGATCGCTTCTTCGGCTTGCGCCTCAGAAGCCCATGCCGCCCATGTCACCCATGCCACCGGTCGGGTCGCCACCAGCGGCGGCCTTCTCCGGCTTGTCGGCCACGACGGCCTCGGTGGTGAGGAACAGCGCGGCGATCGACGCGGCGTTCTGCAGCGCCGAGCGGGTCACCTTGGCCGGGTCGATGATGCCCGCGGCCAGCAGGTCGACGTACTCACCCGTGGCGGCGTTGAGGCCGTGGCCCTGCGGGAGGCCGGCGACCTTCTCCGCCACGACGCCGCCCTCGAGGCCGGCGTTGATCGCAATCTGCTTCAGCGGCGCCGAGATGGCGGCCTTGACAATCGAGGCACCGGTGGCCTCGTCGCCCTCGAGCTCGAGCTTCTCGAACGCGACGGCGGCGGCCTGGATCAGCGCGACACCACCGCCGGCGAGGATGCCCTCCTCGACAGCAGCCTTGGCGTTGCGGACGGCGTCCTCGATGCGGTGCTTGCGCTCCTTGAGCTCGACCTCGGTGGCCGCGCCGACCTTGATGACGGCCACGCCGCCGGCCAGCTTGGCGAGGCGCTCCTGGAGCTTCTCGCGGTCGTAGTCGGAGTCCGACTTCTCGATCTCGGCGCGGATCTGGTTGACCCGGCCCTCGATCTGACCCTGGTCGCCCGAGCCCTCGACGATGGTGGTCTCGTCCTTGGTGATGACGACCTTGCGGGCCTGGCCGAGCAGCTCGATGCCGGCGGTCTCCAGGGAGAGGCCGACCTCCTCGGAGATGACCTGACCACCGGTGAGGATCGCGATGTCCTGCAGCATGGCCTTGCGGCGGTCACCGAAGCCCGGAGCCTTGACGGCGACGGACTTGAAGGTGCCCTTGATCTTGTTGACGACCAGCGTCGAGAGAGCCTCGCCGTCGACGTCCTCGGCCAGGATGACCAGCGGCTTGCCGGTCTGCATGACCTTCTCCAGGACCGGGATCAGGTCCTTGACGCTGGAGATCTTCGAGTTGACGATCAGGATGTACGGGTCGTCGAGGACGGTCTCCATACGCTCCGGGTCGGTCACGAAGTAGGCCGAGATGTAGCCCTTGTCGAAGCGCATACCCTCGGTCAGCTCGAGGTCGAGCCCGAAGGTGTTCGACTCCTCGACGGTGATGACGCCTTCCTTGCCGACCTTGTCCATCGCCTCGGCGATGATCTCGCCGACGGTGGTGTCAGCAGCGGAGATCGAGGCGGTAGCAGCGATCTGCTCCTTGGTCTCGATGTCCTTGGCCTGGGCGAGCAGCTGCTCGGTGACGGCGTCGACGGCCGCCTCGATACCGCGCTTCAGGCCGGCCGGGTTGGCACCCGCGGCGACGTTGCGCAGGCCCTCGCGGACCAGCGCCTGGGCGAGAACGGTCGCGGTCGTCGTGCCGTCACCGGCGACGTCGTCGGTCTTCTTCGCGACCTCCTTGACCAGCTCGGCACCGATCTTCTCGTAGGGGTCCTCGAGCTCGATCTCCTTGGCGATGGAAACACCATCGTTGGTGATCGTGGGGGCACCCCACTTCTTCTCGAGCACGACGTTGCGGCCCTTGGGACCGAGGGTGACCTTGACGGCGTCGGCGAGGGTGTTGAGACCCTTCTCCAGACCCCGACGGGCCTCCTCGTTGAAAGCGATGAGCTTCGGCATTGCTCCTGCGATCCTTCACTTGGGAAGTTCGTTGGATCCGGTCCGATGGGTTGCCCGCGACGGACGACGCCACTCCCGGCAGAACCCTTCCCTGCCGCTCGCGACGCCTCAACGTCACCGGTCCGGTTGTTGTCACTCTCATGGTAAGAGTGCCAGCCTCATGTTTAGCACTCGACCCCTGCGAGTGCAAGAAAATCCCGGGATGGCGATGGTCAGAGAGGCTTCGCGAGCTCGGCGAACTCGAGGTCGTCACGCAGCGGGCGGCCGAAGCGCTCGTCGCCGTAGGGGAACGGCTCGAAGCGTCCCGTACGCCCGAACCCGCGCCGCTCGTAGAACGCGATCAGGTCCTCGCGCTGGCGGATCACGGTCATCCGGATCTCCTCCGCGCCCCACTCGCGCGCGATCCTCTCGGCCTCGGCCATGACGGCCTTGCCGACGCCGGCTCCCTGCAGCTGCGGCGAGACGGAGAACATGCCGAAATAGACGTACGCCTCCCGCTTCTGCAGCTGGCAGCAGGCGAGGATCTCGCCCGGCCGCTCGGGCTGCTCGGCGACAAGGAGGCGGGAGCCCGGAGCGGTGATCACCTCACGTACGCCCTCGGGGTCGGTGCGCTGCCCCGCGAGCAGGTCGGCCTCGGTGGTCCACCCGGCACGGGAGGCGTCGCCGCGGTAGGCCGACTCGATCAGCACGACCAGGGCTTCGACGTCGGAGAAGTCGGCGTCACGGAAGGTCAGTTCAAGCACGTCGCCGAGGGTAGCCGGAGTCAGCGCCCGCTGGTCGAGCCGCGAGGCCGCCTGCGGCCGAGCGTGTCGAGACCAACACAGTCCTGTCGCGTGCCGAGGGGACTGTGTTGGTCTCGACACGGATTCGCTCGTTCCTCACGAATCCGGCTCGACCAGCGGCGCGGCTGTCTTCAGGTGGGCAGGTCGGGCAG
>NZ_JBHZPJ010000014.1:0-42559 GCF_042788075.1 Nocardioides sp. YIM B13467 | reverse complement strand
TCGTGTCCTTGCCCTGGTCGAGCTTGTCGGCGGTGCCGGTCATCTCGTCGTATGTTGCCCCGAAGTCACTCATCGATCATTGCCTTTCCCGCAATTTTCATTACACGACACCCGTTGCGGCGCCGTCCGTCACCATCACTCACACATCACATGGTCGTGAAGCATGAGCCCGACGAGCCGACACCGCTATCCCGGCTGTGGTCCGAGATCCGGGCAATCAACGTCGTCGCGGTAGTCCTACCCGCTACGGCCGGTTCTAAACATCTCAGAAAGTAAAGTTTCTGGTAGTCCCGGTTAGGGGGTCGCAGCAGCGCAACGGCGGGTAGTCGAGACCGCAACATCTGGCCGAGACCGGTAATGGTGGGCCCATGGATGCTGGCCCACCATCTGACAAGCGTTGTGGCTCAGCCGCCGGCGAGCTGCGAGTCCAGGTCCTGGATGGCGGTCGCCATGTCACGCAGAGCCTGAGCCATGTCCTCGACACCAGCGATGGCGTCCTTGAGGCCGGTGGTCATCTCGGTGTAGCCGTCCTGGAACTTGCCAGAAGCCTTCTCCGTCTTGAACCCGTCCTGAACGAGCTCGTCCACGTAGCCCTGGCACTCGTCCAGCGCCGACTCGATCGTGTCCTTGCCCTGGTCGAGCTTGTCGGCAGTGCCGGTCATCTCGTCGTAGGTTGCCCCGAAATCAGTCATCGATCCTAGCCCTCTCCCGCGATTTCATTACATGGCGCCGTATGAACGGCGCTCGCCACCGTAGGCCACTCCTCACAAGGTTGTGAAGGGTAAAAACGGATTCGTTGTCGGAATTATGCAGAGGTTCATGCAGAACCCTCGGAGTCGCTCGCGAGCGGCATCTGCATGGTCACCATGCGCCCGGCCTGGACGAAGATTCCGCGGCCCGCAGGGAAATCGGTGCGCTTCAGCTTGCCGAACGGAACCTTGAACAGCGTGTCGCCGTCGTAGGTGTCGGGCTTGAGCACGAGTCCCTGGCGGGCGGCCTTCCATTCACCCATGACGCCCGAGCCGCCGCCGGCTCGAGTGACATCGGCGTCGCCGACGAAGAGGTGGTCGGAGTTGTTGATCGCCTGCAGCAGGGCGCGCATCGGGCGGTCGGCAGGACCGTCGGCCAGGTGGGTCATGTCCTCGGCGACGATCATGATGCGGCCGGGGAAGGACTCGTCGGCGACGATCTCGGCGAGCTCGGTGACGAGCGCCTTCTCGTCGTCGGGGCGGGTGGCGCTGCGTACCCAGGGCCGGAAGTCGCCGAGCACGGCGCGACGGCTGCCGAGGTGGAACAGCTTCACCTCGGGGTCGAAGCGTTCGACGGACTCGACGAGCGCCTTGAGGGCGTTCGTCTTACCGGACTGCGGCGGGCCGGTGATGATGAACGAGCCGATCGGGTCGAAACCACGCGCGGACAGGGTGTCGTCGGCGATACCGAAGACGGGCTGCCCGTTGGCCTGCGCCGGCATGGCCCTGCTGGAGATCTTCGTCGGCAGGGCGCCGATCTCGCCGACCTCGGGAACACCCAGGGCGCGCAGCTGCGAGACCAGCTCGTCGAGGGCCTTGGTCTGCTCGGCCACGTTGGTCGTGCCGCCCAGAACGGCCAGCTGCACCTCGGCCTTGTCGACGACGGCGCGGCCGGGCACCGACTGCTCGTTGAGTACGTCCTTGGGTGCTCCGACCAGGACGTACTGGCTCGGGTCGGAGAGCCGCATGACGACTCGGCGCGGGATGTTCGCGAAGACCGCGGTCGGCACCGAGCCGCTGCGGTCGGCGGTGATCACCGCGTGGATGCCGAGCGGACGGCCCTCGCCGAGGACCCGCATGAAGGACTGGTAGAACGGCGCGCGACCGGCGGCGATCTCCCACTCCTTCTTGAACTCGGGGTAGTTGTCGATCAGGAGCAGGATGCGCGGCATCGACTGGTCGGCGATCTCACGGTATTCGGTGAGGTTCGCGGCCGCGGCCTTGGAGAACAGCTCGGAGCGACGGTCCATCTCCCGCTCGAGCGTGCGCATCAGTCGCTGCAGACGCTCGGCGTCGTCGCCGTCGATGATCGAGCCGACGTGCGGAAGACGCTCGATCGCACCCAGCGCGCCGGAGGCGAAGTCGAGGCCGTAGACCTGGACCCGGCCGAGCTCCGGACGGGCGCCGGCGGCGGTCGCGATCGTCTTCAGCAGGGTCGACTTGCCCGAACCGGAGGACCCGAAGATGAGCAGGGACCCGTCGCGGTCGGGAGCGAAGTAGATCGCGTTCTGCTGCTGACGCTCTGGTAGGTCGGCAAGGCCCAGCAGGATCTGTCCGTCGCCCTCCAGCGGCAGGTCGCGCATGTCGACCACGGACGCCAAGTCGTCGAGCCACGGTCGCCGCGGAGTCATCAGACCAGCGGTGGCGGAGGCCTTGATCAGGTTGGCCACGATCCGCTTCTGGTCGTTGGGGCCGAGGTCCTCGTCGTGCGAGTCGCTCTCCGGTGGACGCTCCGGCTCCCACTCCGTGATCGAACCGAACTTGAGCTCGGCCACCTTCACGTCAGCGGTGACGACCTCGTCGTTGCGCGTCCAGCCACCGGCGTATGCGGACTGGAACGGGGTCAGGCGACCAGGTCCGGTCTTCGCGATTCCGCGGCCCGGCAGGGACGGCGGGAAGGTCCCGGCGATCGGGTCGTCGACGACGTCCTTGGAGTCGGTCTCGTCGGCCATACGCAGCGCGACGCGGAGGTTGGTGTTGGCCCGCAGGTTGTCCTTGATGACACCGGCCGGGCGCTGGGTCGCCATGATCAGATGGATGCCGAGCGAACGACCTCGCTGGGCGATGTCGACGACGCCGTCGACGAACTCGGGCACCTCACCGGCCAATGCCGCGAACTCGTCGATGACGAGCACCAGCGCGGGCGGGCACTCCGGGTCCTGTCGCTTCTCCAGCTCGAGGAGGTCCTTGGCCTTCTTCCGGTTGAACAGGTGCTCGCGGTAGTGCAGCTCGGCCTTGAGGCTGGTCAGCGCACGGCGTACGAGGTGCGGGCTCAGGTCGGTCACCAGACCGACGCAGTGCGGCAGCTCGATGCAGTCGGCGAAGGCCGAGCCGCCCTTGTAGTCGACGAAGAGGAACGTCACCCGGTCGGGCGAGTGGGCCGAGGCGATGCCGAGCACCCATGCCTGCAGGAACTCGGACTTACCGGCACCGGTGGTGCCGCCGACGAGGGCGTGCGGGCCCTGCGTACGCAGGTCCAACGTCATCGCGTCCGAGGCTCCCTGGCCGATGATGGCGCGCAGGTTGCCCGCCTTCTTCAGTCGCGGCCGCGGCCGGTCGGAGCGGTCGATGATCGAGTTGTTCTGACGCCAGCGCTCCACCACGGAGTGCGGGTCCTCGGCGACCTCGTTGCCGACCAGCGACAGGAACCCGACCGAGTTGGGCAGGTCGGAGGAGTCGTGGACGACGGTGCTGGCGTCCACCACCGGCGCGAGCCGCTTGGCGAACATGTCCATGTAGGCGTTGGAGACACCCTCGACAATGACACCCTCGTAGAGGTCGCCGTTGCGGACGAGCCCGACGGTGGCACGCTCCAGGCCGTCGCTCACGTCCAGGAAGCTGCGGCAGACTGCTGGCAACGCCTCGACGGTGGAGGACATGAAGACCGCGTGTACGCCGACATCGGCGCCGCGCTCGAGCACCTGGACCAGCCGGGCCCGGTCGACCGGAGCATCGTTGGTGACGAAGACGACGATCGAGACCTGCACCCGGGCGTTGGTCTCCTCCCCGGCCCGGGCGACGTCGGTGCCGTACTGCATGGGGTTCCACTTCTCGGCGAACGGGCCGCGGTGCTCCGCGGTCCGGCCGGCGCGCATGATGTATTCCTCCAGCGCGCTGAGCAGAGCGTTGGCCGTCGGCGCGGAGTCGGCCAGCGGCATGTCCTTGAACCGGTTGGTCTCCGAGGTGGTGTGCGGGAGCCACTTGAGCCACTCGAACTCCTCGACCCAGTCCGGGTCGGCGAAGGCGACGGTGACGACCTCGTTGGGCGCGTGCAGGCCGAAGAGCTGCACCGCGAGCCCACGCATCGCGTCGGCGGCCGGGCCGGCCGGACCGGCGACACCCACGGAACCCACCGCGGGGAGCGACTCCAGCAGGGGTACGTCGTCGACGTACTTGTAGCGCTCCTTCAGACGGTCGATCCGCTCGATGAACTCGGGCAGGCCGTTCTGGGTGTCACGCTCCGCGATCGAGTTGCGCGACAGGGCGCGGGTGGTGCCGAGACGTACGGCCAGGAAGTTCCAGTGCTCGGGACGCCGGGTCCACAGCCGCGGGCCGAGCTGCATCGCCTGCTCGAAGACCTCCGCGACCGCCGGGACCTCCTCGTTGCGCGCCAGCTCTTCCTCGGGCTTGCTGCGGTAGAAGACCTCTTCCAGCTTCTCGAACTGCCGCTCGAAGAGCTCGATCTCGTGGTCCTGCTTCGCGCCGGCCTGGCGGTGCTGGTTGATGTAGTTGCCGACCGCCATCATCGGGGTCATCACGACCAGCAGCAGCGCGCGGGCGCGGCCGGTCATCGCGTAGATCGAGAGCGCCATGATGATCGGCGCGATCAGCACGAACCACGGGAACAGCTTCTTCTGCATCTCCGTCGGCATCCACGGCGGCGGATGCTCGGTGCCGGGGTAGCGCACGTCGACCCGCGGGCTTCGGTTGAAGAGCAGGCCGCCACCGCGCTCGAGCACCGGGTCCTCGACGGCGGAGAGGAAGTCGGCCGAGAGCTGCATGACCAGTGTGGTGCTGCCGATGACGACGGGCGTGTCCGGCGCCAGCCGTACGCGGGAGACCTGGGTGCCGTCGACGACGACGCCGTTGGCCGAGTTGAGGTCGACCAGCTCGACCGAGCGGTCGACCTCGATACGGGCGTGACGCTTGGAGACCATCGGGTCGGCGAGCACGATCTCGTTCTCGGGACCGCGGCCGATCGAGGCGTGGCCGGTGGTCAGCGGAAACGCCTGTCCCCGCACCGGACCGTCGATCGCCCGCAGCACACCGACGCTCTTGCGCCGCGAGCCGGTCGTCTCGTTGTCCGGGCCCATGTTGACGACCGCGGCCGCGAACCCGGACCCGATCGGCGCGTCACCGATGGGGACGTCGGGTTCGAGCGGCTCCATCCGGTCGGCGGTCGGCGGGGCGACGGCCAGGGTCAAGATGTCGTGCTCATTAGCGATCACGGAGCGCGCCGGGTCCGCGTCGGCGATGTGCCGAGCGACGTCTCCCGCCGTTGCCGTGGAGTCAGCCGTGACGATCACATCCGCCGGCGCGACACCGGGCCGGTGCAGAGTGAGCTTGACCTTCATCCTTCGTTCCCCTCGTCAACGTGCCAAAAGTCAATGCAGCGAGATCGTGCGGCGGTCGGAGCGGCGGTCACCCGCGACGCACCAGGGCCGAGCGGTCGCCGAACCGGATCATCGCCCCGACCGGCGCCAGCACCGGCTCCCAGGCGTTCAGTCGTCGGGTGGCACCCTCGTGGGTAACCACGGTGCCGTTGGTCGAACCTCGGTCGGTGACCTCGACACCGTCGCCGCTGGGCCGCAGCGAGAGGTGGGTCTTCGAGACCGACACGTCGATGATCGAGACCGTACGCGCCCCCAGCGTGTTCTCCGTCAGGGCGGGGTCACGGCCGACCAGCACCAGGCCGGTCACCGGGATCCGCTCGCCGGAGTCGACCTTGAGCATGATGCCCCGCTCGCGCGGCTGCGCCGGAGGCTGCTGGCCGCCGGACGTGGGCAGCGGCGTGGGAGCGGGCGTGGGAGCAGGCGTCGGCGTGGGAGCCGGGTGTGGGGTCGGTGCCGGGTAAGGCGTGGGCGTCGGGGTCGGAGGCGGCGGGGGAACCGTCTGGCCCTGGTTGGGCGTCACCGCGCGCGAGGGCGGAATCGCCGGGGTCACCGGTTTCGGGGCCACCGGTCCCGACGGCGGGGTCGCGAGCGCGCCACCAGGAGAGGCGCCCGGCTCGTCGTGTCTCGCCTTCGGACGGGAGACACCGAGCACGCCGGCGCTGACCCGCCCCGAGGGCCGGTAGCTGCCGGCGTCGTGATCGTTGGGGGTGGTGAGCGAGGGCAGCGACTTCCGCTGCGCGACGGGCGCGGCGGCGACCGTCTTGCGGGCGATGCGCATCCGCTTCTCGTCGTAGGGGTCGAGGCCCTCGCGAACGTCGACCATCCAGGACTCTGCCACCTTGTCGTGCCAGCCGCGGTTCCGCTTCTCCTTGTCGAACAGCGGCGAGGCGAGGAAGACGATAGGCGCGATCGGGATGATCCCGGAGCCCCAGAGCACCAGGGCACGGAGGAAGGCGCGGCCGACGCCCGGTCGCTCGAGCGTCTTGACGTTGATCGAGCGGACTCCGGCGACGGACTTGCCCAGCGTGACCCCGCGGCGGCCGTGGAAGACGATCTGGACGATGACGTAGATCAGGCTCAGCAGCACGGTGGCGCCGCCCGCGATCGCAGCCAGCATGAAGTCGGGGTGGCTCAGGAACCGGGCGAAGCCGAACTTGCCCTGGGCGAGCTTCAGCAACAGCGGGAGCGTGAAGACCAGGTAGGGGACCTGCAGGAGCAGGTAGCAGACGATGTCGACGGCGGCCGCGCCCGCACGACGGCCCAGCGGCGCGTCCTTCAGACCGAGCGAGGCGGCGTAGGCCGGGTCCGGCTTTCCGTCGGCGGTGAGACCCTCGATCCGGTCGTCATTTTCGGCGACCTCCCATATCTCCACCGCAAGAACTCCCTCACGCCCGATGTCCGAGTATTTTTCGGCGCTGACCAACAACGCCAGAAGGCTACCGGAATGTCCCGGCTCGGGCGCGATGGTGTCTGGCAGGATCGACGTATGTCAACACCCTCCGGGCCATCAGCGAGCCTCGAGCGCATCGTCTTCTCGGACGGCAGCACCGCCGATCTCGTACGCAAGGAGGACGGCTGGGCGATCCAGATCGACGGCGTCGCCCAGTCCCACCTCGGGGAGGACCCGGCGCAGCCGCCGAAGCTCGCCTCGATCCGGTGGATGCTGGCTGCGCTCGGGGACCAGGCGCCCCGCAGCGCCGCCCACCTGGGTGGGGCGCTGCTCGCCCTTCCCCGTGCGGTCGCCCACCGGTGGCCGGCGACCACGCAGACGGTCGTGGAGATCGAGCCCGCGTTGGTCGAGCTGACCAGGTCACGGTTCCCGCTTCCCCCGGGCATCACGATGGAGACCGCCGAGGCACGCTCGTGGCTCGAGGCGCACCCGGACGCGGAGCACGACGCCATCGTCATCGACATCTTCGTCGGCAACCGGATCCCGCCGGCGTTCACCTCGCTGGAGTGCATGACCGCGGCACGCAGCGCGCTTCGCGAGGAGGGCCGGCTCGTGCTGAACTCCGTCGCCGGCCCCGAGCTGCTCTTCACCCGTCGTGAGCTCGCGACATTGCGTACTGTCTTCGGGCATGTCGCGATGATCGTGCAGGGGTCCGCGCTCGCGGGAGCGAGGTTCGGCAACGCCACCCTGATCGCCTCGGCGTCTCCGATCGACGGCGACGTGATCCGCTCGTCGCTCGCCGGCGACCCGTCGAAGGGCGCGCTGGTGACCGACCTCGACCCGATCATCGACGGCGCCGATCCGATCAGCGATGCCGACCAGCTCTGGTCTCCGGAGCCGAACCTTCCCGACGCGAGCGCCGCGCTGCGGCTCCTCGAGCAGGCCCGCCAGGCCGTCGACACGCTCAGATCCGCCGCGGACTGAGGCTCCATCGCCTTTGTCTAGCGAGATTCGGCCCTATCGCTCGGCAGATACCGCGACAGGCATCGACAGCCATTTCTTTTACCGAAACCGGCTTGTAACGTTCAAACAACCTGCTTGCGACTTGCGGGCGGGATGCTTGATGCGCAGGACAAACCACGATGCACACCATCTATCCGTTGTAGGGGGGACCTCGATGGAAACACTCACCGCCACCCAGCCTGAGGCCAACAGTGCCGCGAAGCAGCACAGCCTCAAGTTCCGTCACGCCAGTGCCCTGACGAAGCTCATGGACGAGCGCCAGGACCTGCGCGGTGTTCACGTGTTCGCCGACTTCGTCGACGACTCGGTGCGCTGGTCCGCGTGACCAGCAGCTAAATGGGGGGATCCAAGATCCCGTTGCGCAAGGCCCGGCCGACGACGGCCGGGCCTTCGCTCAATTTCCGGACCCGTGGCTAGGAGCTGCGGTGGACGATCCGGCCGCCGACGGCGGTCAGTACGACCCCGCCATGGGCGATCGCGGCGAGATCACCGACCGAGGCCCGGAGCGGGTCGATGTCGAGCACGGCCAGGTCGCCGCGTGATCCCGGAGCGACCGTGGGCTGACCGTCGACCGACGCCGCCAACGCCTCCTGGACGGTGAGTGCCTGCTCCGGATGCCACGGCTCCTTGCCGTCCCGCGAGCGACCTACCGCGGCCGCGATGGCCAGCCACGGGTCGAGCGGCGCGACCGGAGCATCCGACCCGAGCGCAACCCGCACTCCCTCCTCGAGCATCCAGCGGGTCGCGAAGCAGCGGTCCTCCCGCCCCGGCCAGACGTCCTCGGTCATCTCCCGGTCGTCGAGGATGTGCGCCGGCTGCACGGATGCGGTGATCCCGAGCCGAGCCATCAGCGGCAGATCCTCGCGACGTACGAGCTGGGCGTGCTCGATGCTTCCGCGCGCCCCCGTCATCGCGTACGCCGCCAGTGCCTCCGACACCGCCCGGTCACCGATCGCGTGCGTGGCCACCTCGAGGCCGGCCGAGTGCGCCTTCCCCAGAAGTCCCTGCAGCTCGTCGGGTGACTGGTTCGGCGCGCCGCAGCTGTCCGGGTCATCGGCGTACGGGTCGCAGCACCATGCCGTCCGCGTGCCCAGCGAGCCGTCGCTGATGATCTTGAGCGGTCCCATCGTCAGCCGGTCCTCGTCCGGGAGCAGCCGGTCCCCCGTACGCAGCCCCTCGGCGATCGCCTCGTCGAGCTGGTCGGCGTAGGTCGCGACCCGGATACGGACCAGGTCGCAGCCGGCCGCCCACCGCGACCGCCAGTCGTCGAGCCGGATGCCGACCTCGAAGTCGGTCACCCCGACCACCCCGAGCGCGGCGGTCCGGGTCAGCATCCGGCGGAAGGCCGCCGGCGTGCTCCCGTTGGACTCGAAGAGCTCCGCGACCCGCGGATACGTCTCGTACCACTCGGTCTCCTGCACCATGTCCTCCCGGCGCGGCAGGTCCACGGCGTCGAGCGCGGCGGTGTTCAGCCAGGCGTGATGGAAGTCGTGGTTGACCAGGATCGCGGGGATGCCGCCGGTGACCGAGTCGAGCTCGGAGACGGTGCCCCAGCGGTCCCAGGTGCCGGCGGAGTGGCCCATCCCGACGATCGCCTCACCCGGCTCACTCTGCCGATCGAGGGCGCGAGCGGCCGCGGCGACCCGCGCCAGCGCCTCGGCAGGCGAACGGGTGCCGTGCAGGTCCAGCCTGCTGGCCCGCAGCGTCCACTGGCCGAGGTGGGTGTGGGCGTCCCACAGACCCGGCACGAGCCAGCGGCCACCCGCGTCGTACGCCTCGACACCATCCGGTCGGGACAGGCCTTCTCCGACCGCCGACACGACACCGTCGGCGACGTGAACGTCGACCACCCCGGCAGGCACGGTCGCCCGGGGTGAGAGCGGAACGATGCGTACGTTCCGGAGGAGAAGGTCGGGCATGAGCAGACGATAAGGAGTCTGCCCATGCTCGAGCCAATCAGATACCGAGGAGCCTCAGCGGCGCTTGAAGATTCCCCTGACGAGCTCCCTCGCAGCGGTGCGCGCGGCCTGCTTGAAGGCGGTCGACTTCACCACCGTCTCGATCATCGAGTCGTCGTCGTCACGCGACCTCGAACGCGACCCCGAGGACTTCTTCGGGGCGGTCTTCTTGGCCGCCTTCTCCTCCGCCTCGGCCGTGCGTGCGGCCGCCGCCGCGTCCGTCTTCGCCTTGAGCTGGTCGACGGCGGACTCGACCTCGACGGACGCGGTGTACTTCGCCGCCAGCGGCGACGCAGCGACGGCGGCTTCCATCGCGGCAGCGTCCGCAGGTCCCATCAGCGACTCGGGGGCGCGCAGCCGGGTCCAGGCGACCGGCGTCGGCGCGCCGCGCTCGTTCATGACGGTCACGATCGCCTCGCCGATCCCGAGCGTCTGGATGACCGCGCCGAGGTCGTCGTAGGAGGAGGTCGGGTAGGTGTTGACGCTGGCCTTGAGGGCCTTGGCGTCGTTGGGCGTGGCGACCCGCAGCTGGTGCTGGATGCGCGAGCCGAGCTGGCCGAGCACGTCGTCTGGGACGTCGGTCGGCTTCTGGGTGACGAAGAAGACGCCGACACCCTTGGAGCGGATCAGCCGGACCGTGTTGGTGATCTGGTCGAGGAACGCGTCAGAGGCATCGTTGAAGAGCAGGTGCGCCTCGTCGAAGAAGAAGACCAGCTTGGGCTTGTCGACGTCACCGACCTCGGGCAGCGCCCGGAAGAGCTCGGCGAGCAGCCACATCAGGAAGGTCGAGAAGATCGCCGGCCGGTCCTGCAGGTTGGGCAGCTCGAGCAACGAGATGATCCCGGCTTCCCCGTCGTTGCGTACGAAATCCGTGACCGCGAAGGCCGGCTCACCGAAGAACTCGTCCGCGCCCTGGTCGGCGAAGGCGATGAGCGTACGCAGGATCACCCCTGTCGTCGCGGACGAGAGGCCGCCCAGGCCCTTGAGATCGGCCTTGCCCTCGTCGGAGACCAGCCACTGCAGCACCGCCCGCAGGTCGTCGAGCCCGACCAGCTTCAGGCCGGCCTTCTCGGCGTAGTGGAAGACGAGACCGAGCGAGGACTCCTGGGTCTCGTTGAGATCCAGGACCTTGGAGAGGAGCGTCGGCCCGAAGGCGTCGACCGTGACCCGGACCGGGATGCCGGTGCCCTCGCCGCCGAGCGCGAAGAACTCGACCGGGAACCCGCGCGCCTGCCAGGCCTGCCCGACAGAGGCCGCCCGTGCGGTCAGCTTCTCGCTGGACTCGCCGGGCGCGGACAGACCGGAGAGGTCGCCCTTGATGTCGGCGGCGAACACCGGGACCCCGGCTGCGGAGAGCTGCTCGGCGAGCAGCTGCAGGGTCTTCGTCTTTCCCGTGCCGGTCGCGCCGGCGACCAGCCCATGCCGGTTCAACATCCCTAAGGGAATGCGAATCGGCGTCTCCAACAACGTCTCAGCGTCCGCCATCAGGCCCCCGAGCTCGAGGGCGGAACCCTCGAATTGGTAGCCGGGCCCGACCGCTTCTGAGAGAGCAGCAGCATCCGTCATGACCAGGACTCTATGTTGGGATTTGGTCAGGGGGCGATACAGTCACGAGGGTGATCTTCAAGCGTGTCGGCGATTCTCGCCCCTACCCTGACCATGGTCTGACGACCAAGGGGTGGGCCGCGCTGCCTCCTCGGACGGTCCGCCTCGACGAGCTGGTGACCACGAAGGACACCCTCCAGCTGGTGGCTCTGCTCAACGAGGACTCGACGTTCTTCGGCGACCTCTTCGCCCATGTCGTGGAGTGGAACGGCGAGCTCTACCTCGAGGACGGGCTCCACCGGGCGCTCCGCGCGGCGCTCCAGCAGCGCAACGTGCTGCACGCCCGCGTGCACAGCCTCGGTTAGGGCAGACCGAGCGGTTAGGCTCGGCGTCATGCTCGATTCGGCCCTCACGGGACTTCGTACGTTCATCATCCTCGCCGTGCTCGCGGCCGCGGTCGCTCTGGCCGGTGCCTGGGGATGGAACGCGATGACCGCACCCTTCCCGCAGAAGGTCGATGTCGGACCGTGCGTGGACGCACCGGTCAAGAAGGGCTCCGAGGTCTACCCGTCGCAGGTGGTCGTGACCGTGCTCAACGCGAGCACGCGCGCCGGGCTCGCCACCCGGGCGATGACGGACCTCGTCGACGCGGGCTTCGTCAAGGGGTCCACCGGCAACGCGCCCAGCGGCACCAAGCTGAAGACCGTCGAGGTGTGGACGCCCGACAAGAACGCTCCCTCAGCCGCGCTCGTCGCGAGCTGGCTCGGTGACGCGAAGATCGTGGAGACCAAGTCCGACATCCCGGGCATCGTGGTCGTCACCGGCGAGAACTTCCCCGAGGTCACCGGCGGCGACAAGACCGTCACCGCCAAGGCGGACGCCACGATCTGCAGCCCTCCGGTCGAATAGGCGCGCCCGCACGGATCTGCGAGGTCGGAATACCCGGTTAACCGGGTATTCCTGCACTTCTCTGGCATTGCAACACCTGAGAAGTGCAGGTTTCACCGGTTAACCGGGTATTCCAACCCACCCCTCAGCGCAGCCAGCCGGCCAGGCGTCCCTTCCGGCTGACCATCTCGAGGCGCCGTTCGGCCTGCTCACGCTGATGGCGGGGCACGACGACCAGGACGACGTCGCGGGCGCGGAGGACCGTGGTGTCGTCCGGAACCAGGGTCCGTCCGTCGCGGATCAGCAGCGACACCGACGACCCCATGGGCAGTCGGAGCTCGCTGACCTCGACGCCGTGCAGGCGTGACTCGCGCGGGATCCGGAGCTGGATCAGATCGGCCGCGATCTGCTCAAGCGGCGCGACGTCGAGGTCGAGCGAGCGTGGGTCGTTGGGGCGGGCCACCTCGAGCACCCGGGCGACCCACGGCAGCGTCGGGCCGGTCAGCAGCGTATAGACGACGACCATCACGAAGACCAGATCGAAGAGGTCCTCGGCGCCGTCGACACCCGCGGCCAGAGGGATGGTGGTGAGCACGACCGGCACCGCGCCACGCAACCCGGCCCAGGAGACGAACACGGTCTCGCGCCACGTCATCCGGGAGACCACCGTGCTGACCAGCACGGATGCGGGCCGGGCGATGAAGGTCAGGATCAGGCCGGCGGCGAGCGCGAGGCCGATCGTCTGGAGGTCGATACGCCCCGGGGAGAGCAGCAGCCCGAGCATCACGAAGAGCCCGATCTGGGCCAGCCAGGCGACACCCTCGGCGAAGGACCTGGTGGCGCCGCGGTGGGGCAGCTCGGAGTTGCCGAGCACGAGTGCGGCGACGTAGATCGCCGCGAACCCGGACCCGTGCAGCCACGCCGCTCCGCCGTAGGCCAGGAGGGCCAGCGTCATCACCGCCAGCGGATAGAGACCGGCGGCGGGCAGAGCGGCTCTCCGCATCAGCCAGGCTCCGCCGAACCCGACGAGCAGGCCGACGACGATGCCCAGCAGCAGCTCGCCGACCACGATCCCGGCCACGACGACCGGATGGTGCTCAGCGATCGCACCGCTGGCGATCAGCGTCACGATCACCACTGTCGGGGCGTCGTTGAGCCCGGACTCGGCCTCGAGGACACCGGTCAGCCTCTTGGGCAACGGCACCACCCGCAGCACCGAGAACACCGCGGCCGCATCGGTCGGCGAGGTCACCGCCCCGAGCAGGAACGCCAGCTGCCAGGAGAGCCCGAGCAGGTAGTGCGCACCCACCGCGACGACCCCGATCGAGACCACGACCCCGACCGTGGCCAGCATCAGCCCGAGACCGAAGGCGGGACGTACGTCCTTCCACGACGTCGTCAGACCGCCTTCGGCGAGGATCAGCGCCAGCGCCCCGAAGCCGACAGCGTGCGCGAGCGCCGCGTCGTCGAACCGGATCCCGAGCACCGACTCACCGAGCAAGACGCCCATCAGCAGGTAGATCAGCAGCGACGGGAGCCCGGCCTTCGTCGACATCCGCACCGCGAGGATCGCCAGGAGCGTGACCAGGGAGCCGATCAGCACGAACAGGTCGAACTGATGGACATCGAAGCTCATGTGCGCCGGGCCCCCCTCCGACCTATGGATCTGCATCCTAATGTTTGCTCCCATGGACCGTCTGACTGTCGCCCAACGCGCGAACGTGCCTCCTTTTCACGTGATGGACATGCTCGAGCGGGCGGCGCAGCGGCAGCGGACGTACGCCGATCTCATCTCGCTCACCTCGGGGCAGCCGTCCACGGGGGCGCCGCAGGCGGTCAGCGCCGAGGCGGTGCGGCTGCTGCAGAGCGGTGACCCGCTGGGCTATACGCCGGCGACCGGGATCCTGGAGCTGCGCCAGGCGATCGCGGGGCACCATCGGGCGTGGCACGGGATCGACGTCTCCCCCGAGGACGTCGTCGTGACCACGGGCGCGAGCGGTGGCTTCCTGGCGACGTTCCTGGCTGCGTTCGACACCGGGGACCGGGTGGCGATGGCCCGGCCGTCCTATCCCTGTTACCGCAACGTGCTCGCGGCCCTGGGGTGCGAGGTCGTGGAGATCCCGACCGGTGCGGCCGAGCGCTACCAGCCGACCGTGGAGCAGGTGCGGGAGCTGCACGAGCGCGTCGGCCTGAAGGGGCTCGTGGTGGCCAGTCCGGCCAACCCGACCGGCACGATGCTGCTGCCCGAGGAGCTGGCCGCGTTGGCTCGCTACTGCGAGGAGGCCGGGATCCAGTTGATCTCGGACGAGATCTACCACGGGCTGACCTACGGCGGGGACGGCAGCCGCGGCCGCAGCGCCTGGGAGACCTCGCGCGACGCCGTCGTGTTCGGCTCGTTCTCGAAGTACTTCTCGATGACCGGCTGGCGCATCGGCTGGCTGCTGGCGCCCGCCCACCTGCGACGCGCGATCGACGTCCTGGTCGGCAACTTCACCATCTGCCCGCCGACCCTCGCCCAGCATGCCGCGGTGGCGGCGTTCACCCCGGATGCGTACGCCGAGCTCGACGGTCACGTGACCCGCTACGCGACCAACCGCGGGGTGCTCCTCGACGGCCTCCGCTCCCTCGGGGTCACCGAGATGGCTCCGGCCGATGGCGCCTTCTACGTCTATGCCGACGTCAGCCGCTGGACCGACGACACCATGGCCTGGTGCCACCAGATCCTCGACCGCACGGGCGTCGCGATGGCTCCCGGCGTCGACTTCGACCCGGTCGACGGACACCGCTTCGTACGTCTCTCCTTCGCCGGCTCCGCCGCCGAGATCGAGCAGGGCCTCGACCGCCTCTCCACCGTGCTGCGATAGGGCGTCTCGAGCGAATTTGAGAAAGTTCACGATTTTACGTTTAGAAACCGTTCCTGCGGGGTAGGACCATCACAGAGACCTGTCCGAGGAGGGATATGTACGGCGACAGCGACGTGATCCGTCGTCGGGTGAGCCATCTGCGAGAGCAGGCGGGCGACATCCGCGCGAGTGCCGACAAGCTGGTGGTGCAGGCCGAGGCCGTGCCATGGCACGGTCGGGCTGCCGAGTCCCTCCGTGGGCGGATGAAAGAGCGTGCCACCGCGCTGCGGAGCTCGGCCGAGAAGCATGACCGGGCGGCCGACGCCCTGGCCAAGCACCTCAATCAGGTCGACCTGTTCAAGGAGCAGATCGCCGAGGCCGAGGCCCGCGCCGAGGCGCTGATCGCCGAGGACAAGCTCGACGGATTCGAGGCCCCTGAGCCGGGCCACAAGGACTGGCTGGAGGTCACCTTCCGATGACCACGATCGACCTGGGCCCCGCTCCGGCGGCGCCGACAGAGCCGTGGGCGGGCGTGCCCCGCCGCGTCGGCCTGACCCTGCCCGAGCTGACCCATGCCTGCGAGACCATCGGGGCGCCGCTCCCGTTCGAGGTCGCGACGCACCGTGATGACGGGCTCGACGCCCGCTTGGGGCAGACCCGCTCGGCCGCCGAGGCCGAGGCCCTGGCCCGCGCCGTCGCCGGCTTCGGCGAGGGCAGCACCTCGCTGCAGCGCCGCGACCTCCTCGACGCCGACGGGACCCTCGACGCCGGGATCGCCGGCGCGCTGGGGCTGCTGGCGACCCCGGAGGTGGTCGTCGACCTCGATGTCGTCGTCGACGGCCTCCGTGGCCGCGCCTGGCACCGGCAGAAGGGTGAGGCAGCCGCCTCACTGGCCACCGTGGACGGGCTCGTCTTCGAGCTCTCCTGGTATCCCTCGGCGGCCTGGTCGACCGAGCTCGGCCGCACCGCGACGCTGCCGGGTGACACCGCCCGGCTGGCCTCGGCGGTGCCCGAGCAGCTGGAGGTCCCGTTCGCGACCGCTGACGCCGTCTTCGAGGCGCTGCGCACCGGGCGCGGTGATCTGGTGCCGGTGCTGACCGAGGGCGACGTGGTCGTCTCGCGAGCCCTCGAGGCGCTGTCCACCGAGGCCCACGGCCGGCTGCGTGCCATCGTCGCGACCACCGCCGGTCCGGAGAACCCGCTGATCGGCACGGTCTCCTGGACGTTGGTCAACGACGGCTGGCGTTCGATGCGTACGGTGTCGCTCGATGGTGAGCTGACACTGCTGATCACCACTGTGGAGCCGTCCGAGCTCGCCGCAGACCTTGCCCCTGTTCTCGCGGAGGTGGCTCGATGAGCTCTTCGTCCAACGATCCGATCAACCGTCTGGGACCGCTCCCGGATGGCGCCCCCGACTCGGTGCCGCCGCCCGCGGGTCCGGAGGACAAGTACGAGCAGATCCTCGGTCTGGCCGGCTCCATCGGTGACGCCGGCGCGCAGCTGCGCGAGTGGGCCGAGCTCGGTGCCGAGATCCTGGCTGACGAGGACATCACCTCCTCCGCCGAGCTCTCCGCGAAGACCTGGGAGCCGGCCGAGGAGGAGATCCGGGCCGCGACCTCCGAGAAGGGCGGCGTCCTCGGTCTCAGCCAGGCGCTCGAGGCCGATGCGCTCTCGGTGCGGGCTACCGTGCAGACCTACCGCTGGATCGACGAGCTCCAGGCCGCTGCCCGCAGCACGCTGGGTGCCATCGCGGCCAACGCGCTCGACTACCTCGCCCCCGAGGTCGAGCTCGGCGGGTCTCTGCTGTCCGCCGGCCTGATCGAGACCGACGCGCTCGACCGTGAGGGCGTCACCGCCTATCTCGGCGAGCTCGCCCAGGGTCATCCCGAGCTGATGGACCACATCGCCACCGGCGGCGGGCTGCTCGAGTCGCTCGAGCTGCGCTCGCTGCTCACTGCCGGCTTCCCGCGCGGGGACGACGCCGGGGCAGCCACCGCGGGCGCGCTGCGGGCCGCCGGGATCGACGCGTTCGCGACCGACGCCGGACACGCGCTGCGCGACATCGGCGGGGCCTTGGCCTCCACCGAGGAGGACACCGCGGCCGGCGACGTCACCGCCGCCACCCCGGCCACCATCGAGGAGTTGATCCGCACCCTCGAGGCCACCGAGACCGGTGTCGCCGTCCAGAAGACGGCGCCCGGCCGCTACATCGCCTATCTGCCGGGCCCGTACGCCGGCAGCCGGCGCCTGCGGCTCGTCTCGGGTGACCTCTCCGACTACATCGCCACCGCGTCGAGGACCATCGAGGAGGCGGTCGAGGCCGGCTCCCACGTGATGCTCGTCGGCGCCGCAGCCGGGGGCACCGCGGCGGCAGCGATCGCGGCGGCAGCCGGGGGTGCGTACGTCGTGGACCAGGTGGTCACCGTGGGTGCTCCTGGCGCGGCAGCGCCGCGGGTTCCGGAGACCACGCGGGTGCTGTCGCTGGAGGACCGCTCCGACCCGGTGGCGCTCCTCGGCGGGCTCATCAACGCGGGTGTCGGACACCGGTTCACGGTCGTCTACGACGGCACCACCGCGGAGGAGAGCCACTACGTCGCCGGCGGGCGGGCTGCGGACAACGCCGCCCACGACGAGCTCCGTGACGAGATCGGGCGGATCCGCAGTCTGGGATACCTCGGCTGAGTTGCGGGCTTGCCTCGATGACGTGAGTCGATACGGTGTAGGTCGCGCCCTCGGCACCATCCCCGACCTCACCTGTGCTCGGACACCGGCCAGTCGATCGCGGAGGGCACTCTGACGCCTACCTGATCGGTCCTTGTGAAGTCCATCGTCGTCCATGCCGGCCTCCCCAAGACGGGCACCTCCGCGGTCCAGGCGTTCTTCCACGCCAACACGGAGAAGCTCGCGAAGGCCGGCATCTTCTACCCTCAGCACAGCGTCGACAAGAACGGCATCAGCGCCGGCAACGCCGGCTCGCTCTTGGAGCGCTCGGGCCACCTCTTCGTGGCCTCGTCCCACGAGGTCGCCAGGACGCTCGAGGAGTTCGAGGCCAGCGGATGCCACACGCTGCTGCTCTCCTCCGAGGCGTTCCTCCCCGAGCTGCCCGGGATCGCCGAGCTGCTGCCGCCGCAGACCCGGTTCGTCCTGTACGTCCGCGATCCCCTCGCCTTCCTGGAGTCCGACTACAACCAGCGGGTCAAACGGCTCGGGCATCTCGAGCCGTTCGTGGCGTCGCCTGATGCGTACGGCGGTTGGCTGGGTCACCAGCACCTCTACAACGCGCTCGACTCCGAGGTGGTGCGCTCCCGGCTCGTCCTCCGGCCATACCTTCCCGAGCTCTTCGTCGGCGGCAGCCTTCTCACCGACCTGCTCGACACCGCCGCCATCGACACCGCCGGGCTCGGCGACCTGTCCTTGAGGCAGATCAACCTCTCCTATTCGCTGCACGCGCTCGAGATCAAGCGCGCGCTCAACGTCCTCCCGCTCGGGCCGCAGCTCCAGGAGCGCCTCGACGTCCACCTGCAGTCCTGCCCCCTCGGGCCGACGACCTACACCCTGGTGCCTCCCGCCGACCACGAGCGGCTCCGGAAGATCGCCGACGACGAGCTGCGCGCGCTCTCGCTGAGGTACGACATCGACTCCCTCGAGCCCATGCGGGAGCTGCTGCGAGAGAAGCCGCCGAAGCCCTTCCACCCGCAACAGCTCACCGACGACGAGGTCGACGCCGTCGTACGCCACATCGCCACCGTCGGCAAGCGGCTCACCCACCGGATCGCCCAGACGCTCGTCGAGCACCCCGAGATCGAGCTCGTCTACCCCTCCCTGCGCGACTCGTTCGCCGCCGCTGCCGCCGAGCTTGACGAGGCACCGGCAGCGCGGCAGCGCTGGTGGTCCCGCTGGTTCTGAGCGGGCGGGCGCGGGGGTCGGGATACCCGGTTAACCGGGTATCCCTGCACTTCTCAGGCGTTGCATTGCCAGAGAAGTGCAGGAAAAGCCTGAGAAGTCAGGCCAGGTCGGCAACCACGATGGTGTGGTTGTCCGGTTCTCCGGCGGCGACGACAGCGGCGGCCACAGCGTCTGCGACCGCCTGCGGGCCGGCCTCGGCGGTGATCAGCGGGTTCAGGTCGTCCACGTAGGAGTGGACGCCGTCGGTGGTCAGCACCAGCCGGTCACCGGGCAGCAGCTCGAGCGACATCTCGTCGGCGACCACCCCGGGGACCAGGGCGCGGTTGAGCAGCGCCCGGTGTTCGTGGGAACGAGCCTCGTCGGCGGTCAGCTGGCCGGCCTCGACCATGGCGGCGACGACCGTGTGGTCGTGGGTGACCTGGCGTACGTCTCCGTCCCGCACCAGGAAGACCCTGGCGTCACCGATGTGGGTGATCCGCGCGGTCGAGCCGTGCAGATCGACGGCGGTCAGGGTGGTGCCCGACTTCGGCACCTCCGCGAACACCTCCTGGATGGCCGACCGCAGCCCGCCGGCGGCGTACGCAGTCAGGGCCGCCCCGGCAAGATCGTCGCGCTCACCAAAACCGTCCGCGACAGCGATCAGCTCCGGGGTGACCAGGACGGCGTCCTGCTGGCTGGACCGGCTTCCGGTCTCGTGGCTGACGCCGAACTCGACGTTCAGGGTCTCGGTTGAAGTAGTCATCTGACGTGCCTCGCTCCTCAATCGGTGGACGAGGACGGAGACCATTCTGCGACGCGTCGACGTGTCGGCCTCGACCTGGCGCCAGTACGTCTCGACCTCGACCGCCGCGAGTGCGGCGGGCATGTCGACGACCTCCCGGATCCGGGCCAGCGGCATCCCGATCAGGCGCAGCTCGGCCACCAGGCGTGCGCGTTCGACCTGGTCAGGCCCATAGCGGCGATAGCCGGAGACCGCGTCGACCTCGGCGGGCAGCAGCAGACCGAGGTCGTCGTACAACCTCAGCGCCTTCGGCGTCAGCCCGGTCGCCCGGGCGAAGTCGCCGATGTTCACGAGCCCCTCCAGGCCGCTCGTGCGCGCTCGCTGACGCTCGCTCATGATCACCATCCTCCCCGGTGAAGGTCACCGGTGGAAGCAGATTGGTGCTTCCCCTTGGGGCAACCTCAAGCCCCGGTCTGCTCGGCCCACTTCTCGAGCAGCCGGGCGAGCGACCGCCGCTCGGCCGCGGTGAAGACGGCGAGCAGGCGGTGCTCGTTGGCGATGTGGTCGGTGAATGCCGCGTCGATCAGCTCGCGCCCACGCTCGGTCAGCGCGACCCGGCGCCCGCGGCCGTCCTCGTCCCGGCGGTCCCGGCTGACCCAGCCCTGGGCCAGGCAGCGGTCGACCCGCTTGGTGACCGCCCCCGAGGAGACCATCGTCTGCTCGCCGAGCTCCTTCGGAGTCAGGGCGTACGGAGCGCCTTGCCGTCGGAGCGTCGCCAGGACGTCGAACTCGCCCTCGCCCAGTCCGTGCTCGGCATAGACGCTGACGAGCTCGTCGGTGAGACGCAGCGCGAGGCGGTGCAGCCGGGCGATGACGGCTTGGGGGGTGATGTCGAGGTCGGGGCGCTCCCGCTCCCACTGCGCCATCACGGTCGAGACGTGGTCTGCCATGACAATGGAATATATCTCACGCGGAAGGTATTATAGCTTCCATGGAAGGTAGATTCGTGACCCTCGCGCTGACCGCGATCGCCCCGGTGGCATGGGGGTCGGGCTACTTCGTGACAGCGACGTTCCTGCCTCCGGACCGACCACTGTTCGGCGCGGTGGTCCGGGCGCTGCCCTTCGGCCTGCTGCTCCTGGCGCTCCGGCCGGGCCTGCTCCACGGCTCCTGGTGGTGGCGGACAGCAGCGCTCGGACTGCTCAACTTCGGGGCGTTCTTCGCCCTCGTCTTCGTCGCCGCCTACCGGCTCCCCGGCGGCCTCGCCGCCACCCTGACCGCGGTCTCTCCGATCGTGGTGATGCTGCTGGCCTGGGCCTTCGCCGGCGAGCGGCCGCGGGCCGGATCGCTCGCGGCCGGCGTCATCGGCGCCATCGGCGTTGCCCTGCTGGTGCTCCGTGGCGGCGCGAGCCTCGACCTGATCGGGGTCCTGGCCGCCTTCGCCTCGGTCGCCGTCTTCTCCACCGGCTTCATCCTCGTGAAGGTCTGGCAGCCGCCGGTCGGACTGCTCACCTTCACCGCCTGGCAGCTCGTCCTGGGAGGCCTCGCGCTCGCCCCGGTGGCCCTCCTCGTCGAGGGTCCGCCGCCCGCGCTCGACCTGCCTGCGATCGGGGGCTACGCCTACATCGGCATGGCCGGCACCGTGGTCGCCTACGCGGTCTGGTTCCGTGGCGCGCGGCGCCTTCCCGCCGCCGCGGTGTCGCTGGTCGGCCTGCTCAACCCGGTCGCCGGGATCCTCATCGGCCTCGCCTTCGCGGGCGAACACCTCACCCCGATCAGCGGGCTCGGGATGGTGCTGGTGCTCGGTGGCGTACTCCTCGGACAGCCCGCGGTGCTCGACCGGATCAAGGCCAGACGTGGGCCGGAACCAACCTCCTGTGCAGACGTTGGAGCAGCCGGATAGGTTCACCTCCATGAAACTGCGTGCGCGTGCGCTTGAGCTTCTCGTCTTCACCGTCGGTGCCGGCACCTTGGGGTCAGAGATGGCCGCGGCTCGGCTGCTCGCTCCGTGGTTCGGCGACTCGACCATCGTGTGGGCCAACACGATCGCCACGGTGCTGGTGGCGCTCGCGATCGGCTACTCCGTCGGCGGCCGGATCGCCGACCGGAACCCGCACCCCTCCGGCCTGGCCAAGATCGTGCTCGCCGCCGCGGCCCTCCTGGCCGCGGTGCCGTTCGTCGCCGACCCGTTCCTCCCGCTCGCGGTCAAGGCGGTCGACCAGCTCAGCATCGCCACCTTCGCCGGCTCGCTGGTCGGGGTCGGCGTGCTCCTCGCGATCCCGCTCTTCCTGCTCGGCATAGTCAGCCCCTACGCCGTCCGACTGAGCGTCGAAGCCGTCGAGGACGCCGGCCACGCGGCCGGGCGCCTCTACGCGATCTCGACGGTCGGCTCCCTGGTCGGCACCTTCGCCGCCTCGCTGCTGCTCATCCCGGTCGTCGGGACGCGGCGTACGTTCCTGATCTTCGCCCTCCTGATGGCGATCTGCGCGATCCCGCACCTGGTCAAGCGCCGGCTCCCGGCCGCGGTCGTACCGGCGGTGATCCTCGCCCTGATCGCTCTGCCGACCGGTTCGATCAAGACCCTGACCAGCAACGGCGGCGAGGTGATCTGGGAGAAGGAGACGGAATACCAGTACGCCCGCGTGGTCGAGTACGACGACGGCAGCCGTTACCTCGAGCTCAACGAGGGTCACGCCGTGCACTCTGTCTACAACAAGGGCGAATGGCTCACCGGCGCCTATTGGGACGAGATGCTCTCGCTGTCGTACGCCGGCGCGGAGGCCCCGAAGTCGGTGGCGATCCTGGGCTCGGCCGCCGGGACGACCGCGCGCCAGTTCGGCCACTTCGCCCCCGAGACCCGGGTGGACGCCGTCGAGATCGACGAGGACGTCACCGAGGTCGGCCAGAAGCTCTTCGACCTCAAGGACCAGCCGAACCTCCACCTCCACACCGCCGACGCCCGCCCGTGGCTGCAGAAGCAGACCCGGAAGTACGACGCGATCATGGTCGACGCCTACCACCAGCCCTACATCCCGTTCTACCTGACCACGAAGGAGTTCTTCGCGCTCGCGAAGTCCCACCTGAACCCGGGCGGGGTGCTCGTCGTGAACTCAGCCCACCCGGAGGGCTCGACAGCGCTGGAGAAGGTCCTCACCGCAACGCTGCGGACCTCGTTCGGAGAGGCCGTGTGGCGGTCGGACTCCGGCCCGACCAACACCCACCTGATCGCGACCGTCGACCCGGATGCGGATCCGGCCGCCAACCTCATCGCCACCGCGCAGTCGCAGCCCGCCGACCTCGCCGGCACCCTCACCGACTCCGCCGCCCGGCTCGAGCCGGGCATCCGGGGCGGGACGGTCTACACCGATGATGTCGCGCCGGTCGAGTGGCTCACCGACCTCAGCCTTCTCGAGGTCGCCTGACCCGCTCGGGCGCTTCACCTCACCGATCGGCGTCTTGCGCAGGCACCCGACGCAGACCTGGTCGGGCGCGACCTTGCTGAGCCTGCGTGGCGGCAGCACGTGCCACGTCCCCAGCCGCCGGCCGCACACGGTCATGACGTACCCGTTGCTCCTCTTGCCCGAGCGAAGGTGCCAGAAGCTCCCTCGGTCGGTGCGGTAGACCAGCGGGTCTTTGGCCAGGACCGGCGGCCTCTCACTGGACCCCATGCTGAGTCTGTCGTCTACGAACACGAATTCCCCCCAAGGAATGTCGATGGCTCTCGTCGTTGAGTGCCTCGAGACGCCGGTGTCACAGCTGGGCCATGTCGCCCAACGCCCCGAGACACGTTCGACCATAAGTCCACTCATTGCAACGGGTCAAGGCGGAAAGGGTGGGGCTATGCGGCTATTCGGGATCTGTACGCCTCAGTAACGTGTTCTCCCATGAGTAACCCCCGTCCGCGCGGCCTGCCGAAATACCTCCACGTGGCCGACTATCTGCGGGCCCAGATCGACGACGGCACCTACCAGCCCGGCGAGCGTCTACCGACCGAGCCCGAGCTGATGGACACATTCCCCTACGACCGCGCCACGATCCGGCGGGGTCTGGCGGTGCTGCGCAACGAAGGCCTGATCACCAGCGAGCAGGGTCGTGGTGTCTTCGTACGCGACGCCACCAAGACCCGCTACGACCTGATGAGCATGCTGATCACCGACCCGAGCCACCCGGCGAAGCCGGACGCGGCGTACCACCAGCCGCCGCGCGGCCCGGACGACGGCATCTCGGTCGAGCACTCCTACGAGGTCATCGCCGCCGGCGAGAAGCTCGGGGAGGCCTTCGACCTCGACCCACGCAGCGAGCTGCTCAGCACCACCTTCACGTTCTTCATCAGCGGAGACACGGCCGAATACCGCACCACGGCCTACATCCCCTACCCGCTGGTCATCGACACCCCGCTGGCCACCCCGTCCGACGAGTGGCCGCAGCCGCCGATCAAGGACCTGCTGGCCACGGTCGGCGTGAAGGTCACCACGGTCGCGATGGACATCGAGTCGCGGATGCCGACGCCGCAGGAGACCTTCGACCTGCAGATCCCCGACGGCACCCCGGTCCTCTCCGACCGGCGCCGGTTCCTCGCCGACGACCGGGTCGTGTGCGTCACCGACTCCGTCGGGGTCGCCGACCGGATCGTCTACGGGCTCGACCTGAAGCTGCAGTGAGCCCGGCCCCGAAATGGCCCGGCCTCAGGCCAGGTCGTGGACGAACTCGGAGAGCTGGGTGAGGTTGCGGCACTCCCGCATCTCGATGATCGAGCCGTAGCGCGTCGCCTCGGAGTCACCGGTGTCCCACTGCGTACGGACCTCGGGGTTGAGCCAGTGGGCGTGCCTGCTCGCCTCGGCCATCGCGCGCAGCGAGTCGACGGCGAGGTCGGAGTAGTTGGAGCGGGCGTCGCCGAGGATCAGCAGCGACGACTTCGGGCCGAGCGCGTCGGCGTGACGTTCCTGGAAGAGGGAGAAGGCCCGGCCGTAGTTGGTGCGGCCCATCCGGGCCGCGTGCTCGGTCGCCTTCGTCAGCTCGGTCATCGTGTCGACCAGGTCGGCGCCGGGCTTGAAGTAGGACGTGACCTCGTGGATCTCGTCGACGAAGGTGAACGCGCGCACCTTGCCGAACTGCTCGCGCAGCGCGAAGACGAGCATCAGCGTGAACGTCGCGAAGTTGGACACCGAGCCCGACACGTCGCACAGGATCACCAGCTCGGTGCGGTGCGGCCGCTTCGGCCTGAAGCGCAGGTCGACGGGGACGCCGCCGGTGGACATCGAGGACCGGAGCGTACGCCGCAGGTCCACCGCTCCTCGCCGGCGCGCGTGATGCTCCTGGGTGAGCCGGGTCGCCAGCCGGCGCGCCAACGGGTAGATCTCGCGCCGCAGTGCCTCCAGGTCGGCCCGCCGCGCGTGCAGGAAGTCGAGCTTCTCGATGGTGGGGCGTACGGCGATCTTGGCGATCTGCTCGGGGCCCTTCTCCTCCGCGATCCGGCGGCGGGCGTCGGCCTCGACGAGACCGCTGAACCGATCCACGCGGCGGGATCCGACCCGCGCCGCCTCCTCCTCGGTCCAACCACCTTGCTGGAGCCCCTCGATGAGCCGCGAGGTGAGCTCGTCGGTCGAGAGCCGGCGCAGCGCGGTGTAGGACGACCACGAGCTCAGCCCGGGACCACGGCCGGGCATCGCGCCGAAGCGCGCCACCGCCTCGGCGGCCAGCTGGCGGAGCATCTCGACGTCGTCGGCCTCCAGCGCCTCGCTCAGTCGCGACGTGAACTCGGAGAGCGCCTCGGGCCCGTCCTTCGCCACCCCGGCGGCCTCGGCATCAGCGTCCATCCCCGAGCCGACCATCCGCGGGAAGTAGAGCTCGAAGAGCCCGTCGAAGGTAGCTCGCTGGTTGGCGCGCTTGACCAGCGTCGCGGCGTACGCCTCCTTGACCTGGGTGCGGTCGTTCCAGCCGATCAGGCCGAGGGCGGTGACCGCGTCGAGGCCTTCGGAGAGCGACACCGGCAGCCCGGCTCCCCGAAGCGCTTCGAGGAACTCGATGTGCCGGTCGAGGAGAGTCACCTCTTCAACCGCAGCTCTCGGACCGCACGGTCGACGTCGGAGGAGTGCTTGAGGACGACACCGAGGGTGTCGGCGACGGCCTTGTCGGAGAGGTCGGTGATCTCCAGCGCGATCAGGGTGCGCGCCCAGTCGACCGACTCGGCGATCGAGGGCGACTTCTTGAGCTCCAGCTCGCGCAGCCGGCCGACCACGGAGACGAGCTGACGCGCCACCTTGTCGTCGAGACCGGGCACCTGGGAGAGCACGATCTCGCGCTCCCGGTCGGCGTCGGGGTAATCGAGGTGGAGGTAGAGGCAGCGTCGCTTGAGCGCCTCGGAGAGCTCACGGGTGGCGTTGGAGGTGAGCACGACCAGCGGACGGCGGGTCGAGGTCATCGTGCCGAGCTCGGGGATGGTCACCTGGAAGTCGGAGAGCACCTCGAGCAGCAGCCCCTCGACCTCCACGTCGGTCTTGTCGACCTCGTCGATGAGCAGCACCGTCGGCTCCTCACGGCGGATCGCGGTAAGCAGCGGCCTGGTCAGCAGGAACTCTTCGGAGAAGATGTCGTCGTGGGTCTCCTCCCACGCCTGGCCGTCGTTGGCCGCCTGGATGCGGAGCAGCTGCTTCTTGTAGTTCCACTCGTACAGCGCCCGGGCCTCGTCCAGGCCCTCGTAGCACTGCAGCCTGACCAGCTCGGCCCCGGTCGCGCGGGTGATCGCCTTGGCCAGCTCGGTCTTGCCCACACCGGCCGGTCCTTCGACGAGCACCGGCTTCTCCAGCGCCCCCGCGAGGTAGGTCGTCAGCGCGGTCGAGTCGTCCGCGAGGTAGCCGACGTCTCCCATACGGGTGACGGCCTCGGCGGGCGAGGAGAACCAGGAAGACGTACGCGAAGGCATGACGCGACACTAGCGACTCTGCTCCTGGTCTGCTCCCGGTGTCCGGGTGGGACATTCGTCATAGTGCCCGACGCAGCCGTCACCGTCGGGCCCATTCGTCGTTGTGAAGGACGTGCACTCGGACACTCCGCGACATCTGACGCTGGTCGTCGTCGCCATGAAGGTATGCGCGCTGACCGCGCTGGCGGCCTTCTGTCTGGTTGCCGTCACCACGCCGTCCGAGCCCCGGTCGCTGGCGAAGAGGGAGCAGCCCGAGCTCGCCGCGATGCTCGAGCAGCACCACTGCGTGGCTCCGCCGACGATCGCGCCCTGGCGCCGGCAGAGCGCCATCATCCGCTCCCCGCTCGGCGAGCTGAAGCACGTCCCGCTCGACGTCGGCCAGCTGATCGAGCAGGGCAAGGCCCGCGGCGAGCTGATCGCCTTCTGCGCCGACCCCGCCCCCTAGCAGGGGCGGAGCCGACCGAAGAACCTCAGCTGGCCTGGGCGAGCGTGTCCGCGAACAGGCTGAGCACGCGGTCGAGCGCGGCGCGGTCACCTTCGACCTTGAGCCCGGCCTCGGCGATCGCGGCGTCCACGGGGAAGCCCATGAACACGACCCCGGTCCAGGCCGTCGAGTCGCCCGCGATGGTCACGTCGGCGTCCTCGAGCGTGCCCTCGGCGAGGTCGAACTGGTTGCCCTTCCACACGAGCCGGAACTGCTGCGGGTCGGCGTCTGGACGGCGGGCGTCGGTCAGCTCCCAGGCGACGCTGATCGGCTCGGGGGTCGTCGCGCTGCCGGCGGGCACCATCGTGCGCATCGCCACCATCACGCCGCTGGGCGTCATCCCGGCGGACATGATCGGGAAGCGGGTCGAGCCGTGGGCCCAGCGGCCGAGCGCTCCGAGGATCGTCTCGAGCTCGCGGCCCCACGGGGTGAGGGCGTAGGCCGTCGTCTTGGTGATGTAGCCAAGCTCGGTCTCGACCACGACGCCGGCGTGCTCGAGGAACTGCAGGCGGTCCTTGAGCTCGTCGGTGCTGACCCCGATCACGGAGGACTCCAGGTCGCGTGCCGTACGCGGCCCGAACATCAGCTCGCGCACCACGATCAGGCTCCACCGGTCGCCGATCAGGTCCAGTGCGTGCGCGGCCGCGCACGCGTCTCCCAGGTCCCCGTATGTCAGGTTCAGGGTCACGTCGATCCTCTCCGAGTCATTCGATCCCATCGAGCGTAGTGAGCCCGAACTACGGGTCGTCAGTGCCAGAGGTCCCGGCGCGCCGGCGAAATGCGGTGTCTTCTCGAAGGTGGCGTCACGCGATCGCGGCGTACGCAGCAGCCACCCGCTCCACGGCTCGCCGGTCGCCCTCGACGGCCATCGACCCGACCGGACTTCCGGCGAAGACGACGTCCGCCCAGGCGGACGAGTCGCCGGAGACGGTCGCCGCGGGCGCTTCGTCCGCACCCTCGGTCAGCTCGAAACGGTCCTCGTCCCAGTGCAGCCGGTAGCGGCGTACGCCCGCGGCGGGACGCCGCTCGTCGTGCAGCTCGATCGCGATCCGGACGGGGCCGACGCCCCAGTCGGCCATCGTCGCGTAGGGGGCCATGGTCCGCATCGCCACGATCACTCCGTCGGGGGTCATGCTCCCCTCCGCCACCGGGAAGCCGGGCGAGCGCTGCGCCCAGTGACCGAGCGACCGCATCACGTCCTCCAGCCCCTGCCCCCACTCGGTGAGCCGGTAGACGCGGGTCCGTCCGAGGTCGTCGAGCTGGGCCTGCTCGACGACGCCGCTGTCCCGTAGCGCCTTCAGCCTGGAGGTGAGCACGGCGGGCGTGATCCCGACGACGGCCGAGGCCAGGTCGGCGAACCGGCGCGGACCGAGCACCAGCTCGCGCGCGATCACCATGCTCCACCGGTCGCCGATGACGTCCATGGCGTGCGCGGTCGCGCAGGCATCACCCAGGTCGGCGTACGTCTGCTTCTTCGGCATCGATCCTCCAAACTCTCTTCACAAGAGTATCAACTATGTTTAACGTAGTCATCATGACCACGACCCCACTGCCACCCGTCGTCGACCGGACGACCTATCTGCACGAGCGCGATGCGCTCCTCGACCGCGAGAAGGAGCACACTCGCGCGGGCGACGCTCTCGCCGCGGCCCGCCGAAGGCTCCCGATGACCGAGGTCGACGCGGCCGCACCGCTCGTCGGCGGCGCCGGGCGGGCCAGCCTGCTGGATGCCTTCGAGGGGCGAACCCAGCTCTTCGCGAGCTACCACATGTGGCACACCGGCCATGCCGCCGCCGACCAGTGCGAGGGGTGCACGTTCTTCAGCGGCGGTGTGAGCGACCTCGGCTACCTGCACTCGCGCGGGGTGACGTACGCGGTCTTCTGCCAGGGGCCCTACCCGGAGAGCTCCCGCTACCGGGACTTCATGGGGTGGGAGATGCCGTGGTACTCCGTGCCCGAGGAGTCGTGGGACATCCTCGACGCCCGCGGGTTCTTCGGCGGCAAGGTCTGCTACCTGCGCGACGGCGACCGGGTCTTCGAGACCTACCGCACCACCGGACGTGGCGTGGAGCCGATGTCGGCGTCGTACGGGATCCTGGACATGACCGTCTACGGACGGCAGGAGACCTGGGAGGACTCACCTGAGGGCTGGCCGCGGCGCACGGGCATCGACGGCAGCCAGTTCCGCAGCGAGGAGTCGCCGACGACCAACCACCGCGCCGGCGTGAGCGGTCGCCCGACGGCGCAGTGGTCGAGGCTCGCCGCCGGACGCGACGACGATCTCGGATCCGACACCGCCCCCACCACCGACCACTGCTGTCACTGAGGAGCTCCGGATGCGTACGACGATCGCGCTGCCCACCCGGGACCGCACCCGGTCCCACGCCTTCCTCCGCGACGGCCTCGGCCTCGAGACTCCCGGCGAGCTCGTCCACGACGGGGTCCCCGAACCGCTTCGCGCGACCCTGTCGGACTCCTGCGAGGTGATGATGATCCCCACCGGCGGGTTCAAATGGGTCACCGGCCAGCTCGCGGACGAGCCGATGGACGCGGCGACCCTGCAGCAGGGCCCGAGGCAGTGCCTGGTCACGATCGAGCTCGGCTCGCGCGGCGAGGTCGAGGCTCGCTATGCGGCCGCCACGGCGCTCGGGCGCGGGGTGATCGAGCCGGAGGCGGCACCCTGGGGTGACTACCGCGCGATGGTCGCGGACCCCGACGGCCATCTCTGGCAGCTGACGTCCCAATGAGGCCCGGTCGTGTCGCCCCTAGAATCTCCCTATGGCCGGAGACGACACACGGATGCTGCTGCTGGGGGCAGTGGCGCTGTTCGAGCCCGTCAACGGCTACCAGATCCGGCGCGAGCTGATGTCGTGGCAGGTCGACCAGTGGGCCAACATCAACCCGGGCTCGATCTACCACGCGCTGACCTCGCTGACCGAGAAGGGCCACCTGACCAGGCACGATCTGGTCGACAACGGGCGCACGGTCGCGGTCTACGAGATCAGCGCCAGCGGCCGGGCAGAGCTGGAGCGCCTGGTCACCCGCTCGCTGCAGGCTGTGGACGTCTACAACGGCGTCTCCTTCTACGCCGCGTTCTCGCTGGCGCCTCTGCTGGAGCGTCCCGCCGTCATCCAGCAGCTGAGCGTCCGCCTGCAGGCCCTGGAGCGCACCGACAAGGAGCTCGACGCCGCGATCCGGGCCAACGCCCACGTCGCACCGCCCCACACCGGTGCCGCGCTGCGCCTCCAGCTCGACAAGCTCCGCTCCGAGCGGGCGTGGCTGGTGGAGCTCCTGGACGACGTACGCAGCGGCAAATTCGCCTTCGCCGGCGACGCTCCCGGCTGGACACCGGCCGAGGACGACCCGGGGTGGCAGATGGACGCCGACCGGAAGCGCTACCGGGAGATGCTGCGCGGCTGAGCCGACGCGGGTCTCGCTCGAATTGGTTTGACATCCGGGGGATCAAAATTGAACACTCGTGGTATTCAAGTTTGAACATCCGAGTAAAAACCGGGTGATTGTCGTCAGTGGTCCGTGCTTGTCTGGGACTTGCACGCACAAGGGAGTGACACATGATTCACGCACGCGGCTTGAGGCACACATTCGCCTCCGGCCATGGCAAGCAGAAGAGAGAAGTCGTCGCGGTCGACGGAGTCGACCTCGACGTCGAAGAGGGCGAGGTGGTCGGCTTCCTGGGCCCGAACGGCGCCGGCAAGACCACCACCCTGCGCATCCTCACCACCCTCCTCAAGCCCACGGCTGGCACCGCCACGGTGGCGGGCTTCGACGTGGCCAAGCAGTCCGTCGACGTCAGGCGGAGCATCGGCTACTGCTCCCAGGTCGGATCGACCTTCTCGGGCGCCTACGCCGGCGACGAGGTCGTCGACCACGGAATGCTCTACGGGATGTCCAAGAAGGATGCGGTCGCCCACGGCCAGGCGCTCTTCGAGCGGCTTCAGCTCGAGGGGCTGTGGCGCCGCAAGCCTCGCAACATGTCCGGCGGGCAGAAGCGCCGCCTCGACATCGCGATGGCGCTGATCCACGCCCCCAAGCTGGTCTTCCTCGACGAGCCGACCACCGGCCTCGACCCGCAGGCGCGGGCCAACCTGTGGGACCACATCGCCTCGCTGCGTACGGATCACGGGGCCACGGTCTTCCTGACCACCCACTACCTCGACGAGGCCGACACCCTCGCCGACCGGGTCATGGTCATCGACCAGGGCCGCATCGTCGCCAACGACACCCCGGAGAACCTCAAGGCAGCCGTCTCCGGCGACCTGGTCTCCCTGGAGGTCGCCACCGACGAGCAGGTGGCGATCGCGCGCGACAAGCTCAGCTCGATCTCGGAGACCATCGAGGTGGACGAGCGACTGGTCAGCGGCCGGGTGCCGCGGGCCGGGAAGGCCGTCCCCGGCCTGCTGCGCGATCTGGAGTCGAACGGCGTCTCGCTGGAGTCGATCGAGGTCGCCCGCCCCACCCTGGACGACGTCTTCCTGACGCTGACCGGACGATCCCTGCGCGATGCCGACGCAGGCGCGCCCGAGGCCGAAGAGGCCACCAAGCAGAATCAGGAGGCCCGCTGATGACCGAGTTCCAGCAGCCCGTCCTCAAGTCCGGCTTCTTCCGGGAGTCGATGGTCGTCTTCAACCGCCAGCTGCGGATGAACCTCCGCAACCCGGCCTGGGTGCTGATCGGCGTGATGCAGCCGATCCTCTACCTCGTGCTCTTCGGCCCACTGCTCGAGCCGCTCATCGAGGAGCTCGGTGGCAACGCGTACAACTGGTTCGTCCCCGGCATGCTCGTCCAGCTCGGCATCTTCGGTGCCATGTTCGCCGGCTTCTCGCTGATCGGCGAGTGGCGCGAGGGCGTCATCGAGGCGGAGCGGGTCACCCCGGCCTCGCGCGGCGCGCTGCTGTTCGGCCGTCTCTACCGCGACCTGCTGCAGATCCTGGTGCAGGCGATCATCCTGGTCGCCCTCGGCCTGCTGATGGGGATGGACTTCAAGCCGGTGGGGATCCTCGTCGGGATCGCGATCACCGTGATGATCGGTGGCGCCGGAGCCGCCGCCTCCAACGCGTTCGCGCTGCTCGTGAAGAGCGAGGACGTGATGGCGCCGGTGACCAACATGCTGCTGATGCCGATCCTGCTGCTGTCGGGCATCTTCCTGCCGATGAGCTTCGGCGCCCAGTGGCTCGAGACGCTCGCCGACGTCATCCCGACCAAGCACATCGTCGACGCGGTCCGAGCCTCGTTCTTCGGTGACCTCGGGGTGGCCGACATCGGCTGGGGCGTCGGCTGGACCGTCGCCCTGTTCGGTTTCGCGGTCTGGTGGGGCATCTCCACGTTCCGCAAGGAGAACGCCTGACTTCTCCGGTGTTTCCTGCACTTCTCGGGTGTTGCATTGCCAGAGAAGTGCAGGAATACCCGGTTAACCGGGTATTCCTGCACCCCGGCAGATCTCAGCGGAAACACCGGCGTCCTCTCAGCGGTGACTCAGCGAGGGGTGGCAAGGTAGGAGTGTGAACAGCCCTGCCACCCCGAGCGACAGCACCGGCGACAAGCCGCACGTGCTGGTCGTCGACGACGACAAGGCCGTGCGTGAGTCGCTGCGCCGGTCGTTGGAGTTCAACGGCTACGTGGTCGCCCTGGCCGGCGACGGCGCCGAGGCGCTTGCCGGCATCGCCAACCACGACCCCGACGTGGTCGTGATGGACGTGATGATGCCCCGCCTCGACGGCATCGAAGCCACCAAGGCGCTGCGCGCCGCCGGCAACGACGTACCGATCCTGGTGCTGACCGCCCGCGACGCCGTCGGCGACCGGGTCGACGGCCTGGACGCCGGGGCCGACGACTACCTCACCAAGCCGTTCGCGCTCGAGGAGCTGCTGGCCCGGCTGCGTGCGCTGCTGCGCCGCGCGGCCCCCGTCGGCGAGGACGACGAGGAGACGTTGCACTTCGCCGACCTGTCCATGAACACCACCACCCGCGAGGTGACCCGCGGCGAGCGATCCATCGAGCTCACCCGCACCGAGTTCACGCTCCTGGAGATGTTCCTGCGCCGGCCCCGCCGCGTACTCGATCGGTCCTTCATCCTCGAAGAGGTGTGGGGCTACGACTTCCCGACGACCGCCAACTCGCTTGAGGTCTACGTCGGCTATCTGCGCCGCAAGACCGAGGCCGAGGGTGAGACCCGGCTGATCCACACCGTACGCGGCATCGGCTACGTCCTGAAGGAGCCGTGAGCAGCGCCGTGACCACGCCGGCAACCAGCTCGCGCTATCGCGGCTCTCTGGCGGGCCGGGTCACCCTGCTGACGACCCTTGCGGTCGCCGGCTCGATCGCGCTGATCGCGATCGGGCTCTACTTCGTCGTGCGCATCCAGCTGCAGGCCAACATGGATGAGTCGCTGCTCAAGCGGGCGACCTCGGCCGCGGCCAACACCGCGTCGATCCAGGACGCACGAACAGGCGCGGCCTTCCCGACCTGGGTGCTCAACGCCGGCGACATCCAGGTCGCCGAAGTCGACGACTCGCACAACTACTGGTCGCCGACGCTCGGCACGTTCCCGCGTCCCGGCGTACCGGAGGAGGCGGTGGCCAAGCGCGAGGCCAAGCAGTCGGTCCGTACGGTCTCCACCAAGGTAGGCGTCTTCCGCGTCGTCACCGTCCCGATCCCCGACAGCAACTCCGCGCTGATGCTGGCGCAGTCGCTGGGGCCACAGCAGGAGATGTACAAGCGGCTCGGGCTCGTCGTGCTCCTCTTCGGCGCGGCCGGCGTCGTCGCCGCGGCGTTCGCCGGTTGGGTGGTGGCAGCAGGCGGGCTGCGGCCGGTGAGGCGGCTGACCGCGTCGGTCGACCGGATCGCGACGACCGAGGATCTCACCCCGCTCCCGGTCGAGGGGGACGACGAGATCGCCCGGCTGGCCACGTCGTTCAACCGGATGCTGTCCGCCGTCTCCGCCTCCCGAGACCGGCAGCGACAGTTGGTGGCGGACGCCTCGCACGAGCTGCGTACGCCGCTGACCTCGCTCCGCACCAACGTCGAGCTCCTCACCCAGGCCGATGCCTCGATCTCGGGCGCGCAGCGGGCCGAGCTGCTCGGCGACATCCGCGCCCAGATCGAGGAGCTCACCAACCTGATCGGCGATCTCGTCGAGCTGGCCCGCGACGCGCCGGCCGAGCCGACGCTGGAGACGGTGGACCTCTCCGAGGTGGTCGATCGGGCGCTCTCCCGGGTGCGTCTGCGCGCACCGTCGGTGACCTTCACCGAGGAGATGACGCCGTGGTGGGTCATGGGCGACGCCAGCTCGTTGGAGCGGGCGGTCACCAACCTGCTCGACAACGCCGCCAAGTGGTCTCCGGAGTCGGGCACGGTGCACGTCGCGCTCCGCGATGGCGTGCTCAACGTCGACGACGAGGGGCCGGGCATCTCCGAGGACGACATCCCCTACGTCTTCGACCGGTTCTACCGCTCCACGGAGGCTCGCTCGATGCCCGGGTCGGGGCTCGGCCTCGCTATCGTCCGGCAGGTCGCCGAGCGCACCGGCGGATCGGTCTCCGCGGCTCGCTCCCCGCACGGTGGCGCGCGGATGACCATGCGCCTGCCCGGCTCGACGTCACCCCGGCCGACCGAACCGCCCACGGCGGTGTTGAACAATTGAGGGTTGAAGCATTGAGATACGCCGTTCTGGCGCCCAGCCTGGTGGCGCTGCTCTCCCTCGCTGCCTGCGGAGCCGAGGAGCATGCCTCCAAGGAGACGTTCAACCCGTGCGACGGGCTCGACATCTCCCCCGTGGAGAAGGCCCTCGGCGCCCAGCTCCGCGTCGAGAAGGGCACCTCGGCGGCACCCCGCTGCGCGTTGCTTCCCGAGGAGTCGGGCGGGACTGCGTACGAACTGAACTACCTGCCCTTCAAGGGCACCCTCGCGGAGGCGTGGAAGACCATGGACGTGAAGTCCGGGGACGTCAGCGAGCCCGACATCGAGGGGGCTGAGGACGCCCGGCTGGTCAAGCAGCAGGGCGTCAACTCGTACGCCGTCACCGGCTTCGTCCAGAACGGCACCCTCATCCAGAGCTTCAACTCCGTCGACCTGGAGCCCTACGACGGCGATGCCATGGACCGTGCCGCCCAAGCCCTCCTCGAGCAGCTGAGCGCGAACGCCCCATAGCCGAGACGTCACCCGCGTCGACCGACACGTCACGCTCGTGCCGACTCGGCCGACCGGAGTGACTTCTCGGCCGACGTACGCGCCGTTTCGGCTAGTGCTTCTTCGTCTCGCGCCAGGAGCGCTCGAAGGGGAGGCGCCAGGCGTGGGGGGCGATCAGCTGGTGGATCGAGTTGGGTCCCCAGGAGCCGGGAGCGTAGAGGCGCACGGGCGGAGGGTTGTCGAGGAGCGGCTGGGAGATCTCCCAGAGCGTCTCGATGCCCTCGGCGGTGGTGAAGAGGGTGTGGTCGCCACGCATGGCGTCGTGGATGAGGCGTTCGTACGCCTCGAGGACGCCGGTCGAGGAGCTCGTCTCCTGGGTGGCGAACTGCATGGAGAGCTTCTCCAGCTTCATGCCGGGCCCGGGGCGCTTGCCGTAGAACGACAGCGACATCTTCGACTGGTCGGCGAGGTCGAAGGTGAGGTGGTCGGGACCTTGGGTGCCGGCGCCGGAGTTGGCCGGGAACATCGTCAGCGGCGGCTCCTTGAACGCGATCGAGATGATCCGCGCGCCCTCGGCCAGCTTCTTGCCGGTGCGCAGGAAGAACGGAACGCCCGCCCAGCGCCAGTTGTCGATGATCACCTTCATCGCGATGAAGGTCTCGGTGTCGGAGTCGTCGGCGACCTCGTTCTTGCCGCGGTATCCGGAGTATTGACCACGCACCACGTTGCGCGGGTCCAACGGCCGGATCGAGCGGAAGACCTTGTTCTTCTCCTCGCCGATCGGGTCGGGAGCAAGCGAGGTCGGCGGCTCCATCGCCATGAATGCCAGCACCTGCATCAGGTGGGTCACGACCATGTCGCGGTAGGCGCCGGTGCTCTCGTAGAACGCGGTGCGTCCCTCCAGGCCCAGGGTCTCGGGGATGTCGATCTGGACGTGGTCGATGAAGTTGCGGTTCCAGATCGGCTCGAAGAGACCGTTGGCGAAACGGAAGGCCAGGATGTTCTGCGCGGCCTCCTTGCCGAGGAAGTGGTCGATCCGGAAGATCTGCTCCTCGCTGAAGACCTCGTGGATCTTCGCGTTGAGCTCCTTGGCCGACTCGAGGTCGGTGCCGAAAGGCTTCTCCATGATGATCCGGGCCCGCTCGACGAGGTCGGCCTCCTCGAGCTGACGGATCACGTCCTGAGCGGCCTTGGGCGGGACGCTGAGGTAGTGGAGGCGGCGCACGTCGCTGCCGAGCCCCTGGAGCTTCTTCTCGGCGAGCTTCACCGCGTCGGCGAGTGCGTGCGGGCCTTCCTTGGTCGAGACGTAGGAGAGCATCCCCCCGAACGCCGCCCAGCGCTCGTCGGTGATGTCGCCCTTGCCGAACTCCTCGCACGCCTCGCGAGCGAACTCGATGAACTGCTCGTCGGACAGATCCTCCAATGACGTGCCGACGATCTGAGCATCCGTCATCAGCCCGGCCTCGTTGAGTCTGAGCAGGCCAGGCAGGAGTTTGCGGCGCGCCAAATCACCGGTCGCACCGAAGAGCACGATCACATGTGGCAGGGCTTTGTCGTCGATGGTCGCCATGATGAGTCCACGGTAGTCCCCGTTTTATGAACGATCCAATAGACAACGGCCGCCGTCTCAACGTGTCGCCGTCTTTTCACCTGTTTGATCATCTGCCGAGGGAGGCGCGCACCCGATCGGCCTTCAACCGCGCCTCGGCGGCCTCCTCTGCGACGTCGGATCTGACCGTGATCCCGCCGCCCGTGCCGATCTTCCAGGTGTGGGTGTCGTGGGTCGTCAGCGTGCGGATGATGACGCCCAGATCGGCCGGCCCGTCGCCGGAGATCCAGCCGAAAGCACCGGCGTACGCCGCCCTCGGCCCACCCAGCTCCCGCTCGGCACGCTCGATGACCTCCATCGTGCGCAGCTTGGGCGCACCGGTCATCGACCCGGCCGGGAAGAGCCTGCGCAGTGCTTCGATCGTGGTGATCTCGTCCCGCAGGTGGCCTCTGACGGTGCTGACCAGCTGGTGCACGCTCGGGTAGGACTCGACCCGCATCAGGCCGGGCACCTCCACGGTCCCCGGCTCGCAGACCATCGCCAGGTCGTTGCGGAGCAGGTCCGTGATCATCAGGTTCTCGCTGCGGAGCTTGGGATCGGTACGCAGCAGGTCCGCGTTGGCCGCATCCTCCGCGTCGCTCGCGCCCCTCGGGGTCGTGCCCTTGATCGGCCTCGTCTCGATCACGCGGTCCGCGTCGATCAGGGCGTACCGCTCGGGGCTCGAGCTCAGCAACCACGCCGCGTGGCCGGCGACGTCGTGCTGTAGGAACCCTGCGTACGGGGCCGGGTTGATGCTCCTCAGCCGCAGGTAGGTCTCCACCGGGTCGGCCTCGGCTTGGACCGTGGTCCGGTAGGTCAGGTTCGCCTCGTAGGTGTCGCCGGCTCGGAGGGCCTCCTGGACCTGGTCGAAGGCGGCGCGGTAGGCGGGGGACGGCGGGGAGGAATACCCGGTTAACCG
The DNA here is from genome assembly GCF_042788075.1 of Nocardioides sp. YIM B13467. Classification (NCBI taxonomy): domain Bacteria; kingdom Bacillati; phylum Actinomycetota; class Actinomycetes; order Propionibacteriales; family Nocardioidaceae; genus Nocardioides; species Nocardioides sp. YIM B13467. The sequence goes on along the minus strand of NZ_JBHZPJ010000014.1, from coordinate 4,865 downwards.
GGTATTCCTGCACTTCTCTGGCGTTGCAACACCCGAGAAGTGCAGGGATTGCCGGAGAAGTTCGTGCTCGAAGAGCCGAAGATGCGACGGTCTCATCCAGACGGCATCCGGAACGTCGTCCGACGGGGCGGCGGGGAGATCGGGTCGGCAGGCGTAGCCGAGGTAGCCGAACCACTGCTCCCCCGGGCGCACCTCACGCTCCAGGACCTGCCAGATGTCGTCGCCGACGACCTCGGACCGGCCGCCGGCGTGGCGCAGCACCTCACGGGGAGCGGCGGAGTAGGTCAGCGAGACGTCGTCGTCCTCGAGCCAGCCGATCAGGGACCGCGTGCCCGACCACTCGCGCGCGCCGCCGCCGTCGAGCCACACGCAGCGCGGGTGGGCGGCGGCGACCTCGGCGAATAGGTCCTCGACGCTCATCGCGTCCCCGGTCGGTCCAAGAAGTTCGCGACCATCGCCGCACCGTGCTGGGAGAGCACCGACTCGGGGTGGAACTGGACGCCCTCCAGCGGCAGCAGCCGATGACGTACGCCCATCACGACCCCGTCCTCGGAGCGGGCCGTCACCTCCAGGACATCGGGGATCGAGACGGCCGCCAGGGAGTGGTAGCGGACCGCCTCGAGCGGCGACGGGATGCCTGCGAAGACCCCGCGCCCGTCATGCGTCACCCGGGCCACCTCACCGTGGGCGGGCTCGATCCGGTCGACGACACCGCCGTAGGCGGTCACCAGCCCCTGCATCCCCAGACAGACCCCGAGGACGGGCCGCCCCGCGTCCAGGAGTACGTCCCGCCCGACCGCGAAATCCGCCGGATCGGCCGGATGGCCGGGCCCGGGCGAGAGGACCACATGGCTGTAGCCGGAGAGGTCCCCGAGCTTCACCTCGTCGTGCTCCACGACATCCGGAAGGGCCCCGGTGACCTGCGCGATCATGTGGACGAGGCTCCACACGTAGGAGTCGTGGTGGTCGACCACGACGACGTCGCTCATTGGGCGAGCAGATCGCTGACGACGTCGTGGATGAGGTCGTAGCCGCGCTCGGTGAGGACCGACTCCGCGTGGAACTGGATGCCGGCGTAGTGAGGCCCGGAGATGGCGTGGATGTCGCCCGTCTCGGGGTCGGCATCGACCGACACCCCCGCGGGCAGCTCCGTGGACCCCACCCGTCCGACGAAGGTGTTGTAGAAGCCGACCCGCTCACGACGCGGCCGCCCGCCGAACCCGAGACCCACACGGGTCTGGGTGCCCTGGAAGACGATGTCCTTGTAGTGCAGCCCGATCCCGAGCTGGTGGCACAGCGCCTGGTGGCCGAGGCAGACCGCCAGGAACGGCTGCTCGGTCTCGAGCAGCGACGCCACGGCGGCACGCAGCTTGGCCATCTTCGGATCGGTTCCGTCGCGCGGGTCACCCGGGCCGGGCCCGACGATGACGAGATCAGCACCCGCGAAGGCACCGTCCTCGTAGTCCTCGTGCCGGACGACCGAGGAGGTCATGCCGAGCACCCGGAGGACGTGGCGCAGCATGCGTACGAAATCGTCCTCGCCATCGAGGATCACCGCGTGCTTCCCGGCGAGGTGGGCCGAGGGCTCCTCGTCGCCCTGGTCGGTGAGCCAGAACGACGACAGCCGGCGGTTGCGCGCGGCCAGGGTCAGCAGCAGGTCCTCGTCGTTGACCAGCTCGGAGACGTCCTGGGCGAGCGCGGGCGCGGCCGGCACGAGTCCGAAGGCCGACAGGATCCCGCCGGCCTTGGCGTGCGTCTCGGCGACCTCGTACGTCGGGTCGGAGTCGCGCACCAACGTCGCGCCGGCGCTCACCTTCAGCCGGCCGTCGACAGACACGTCCGCCGTCCGGATCACGATCGGCGAATCGACCGTCGGAGCACCGGACTCGTCACGGCCGAGCAGCGCGAGGGCGGCGCCGTAGTAGCCACGGCCCTCCGGCTCGTACTTCTTGATCAGCCGGCACGCGTTCTCCACCGGCGAGCCGGTGACGGTGGCGGCGTACATCGTGTCGCGCAGGATCTCGCGCGGGTCGCGCGCCGAGCGACCGGCCAGCAGATACTCGGTGTGGATCAGCCGCGACATCGGCTTCAGGAACGGCCCGAGCACCTGGCCGCCCTGGTCGCAGATGTCGCACATCATCTTGAGCTCCTCGTCGACCACCATGAAGAGCTCGTAGACCTCCTTCTGATCCGTAAGGAAGTCGGTCAGCTGCCCCTTGAGATCGTGGGCGATCTTCTCCGGGCTGCCCTCGAGGTCGCGCGGCAGCCGGAACGTGCCGGAGATCGGGTTCATCCGGACGTCGCCGCCGTGGACGCTCACGTGCCGCTCCGGCGAGGCGCCGATGAGGTAGCGGTCGCCGGTGAAGAAGCAGTAGGTCCAGTAGGCCCCGCGCTCGCGCTCCAGAAGGCGACGCAGCACGGTGAGCGCGCGGTCGTGGTTCCAGTCGTCGAGCTGGGCCCGGTAGTGACGGCCGATCACGAAGTTGGCGCCCTCGCCCTGGCCGATCTCGTCCTCGATGACGGTCTTGACCAGGTCGGCGTAGGTGTCGTCGTCCACGTCGAACCCGCCACGATCCACGAACTCCACGGGGACGTCGGGAAGCGCCTCGATCACCTCGGCGACCGAGAACTCCCACTCGCGCTCCACGTCGACGACCACCAGCGGAGTGCCGTCGTCGTGGGCCTCGAAGCCACGCTCGCTCACCTGCCGGAACGGCACCGCGAGCAGTCGGTCGGCGACCTTCCCCGGCTCCGGGGTGCCCTCCTCGAGAGGTACGTCGAGCAGCGACTCGACCACGGACCGGGTGCCCGCCAGCATGCCGACCGTGTCCCGGTCACCCGCCCGCGAGGAGCGCCGGATGATCGCCCACGCCTCGTGCCCCGTGATCTCCTCGATCGCGGTCTTGGCAGGGCTGTTGGTCGTCATGGGATGAGCCTAATCCGCGCGCTGACGCGTGACCCATTCGATTCGGATGGTGGGCCGGTGCAACCCCGCGGTGCCCCGCATCCGTTGACAGTGCGTGAGACGTTCCCAAGACGCCGAATTCGAGGCCTTCGTACGCCGCCACCGAGCGCCGCTCGTCGGCACTGCCCGGCTGCTGACCGCCGGCGACGCCCACCTGGCCGAGGATCTGGTCCAGTCGACCCTGGTCAAGGTCTATCTGGCCTGGGGGCGAGCGTCCCAGCACCCCGCTGCGTACGCTCGCCGCACCCTGGTCAACTGCCTGACCGACCACCGCAGGCGCCCCTTCTTCCGGCGCGAGCAGGGCGCGGTCACGCTGCCCGAGGCACCGGTCGAGGACCCGGCGATGGTCGATCCGGAGCTGGTCGCCGCCCTGGCCGAGCTCCCGCCCCGGCAACGCGCGGCCGTCGTGCTCCGCCATGTCCACGACCTCTCGGTCGAGGAGGTCGCCGACGCGCTCAGCTGCTCGACCGGAACCGTGAAGTCCCAGACCGCACGCGGCCTGGACAAGCTCCGGGCGCTGCTCACCCCCACCCAACTGACAGGAGACTCCCGATGAACGACGTGATCGACCGCCTCGCCCGCCTGACCCCGTCCCCGTCCGCCTCGATGACCGAGGACGCCGCCGCCGACCTTCGCCGCGGCCACCGGGCGCTCTCCCGGCGCCGGATCAAGCGCGCCGCGCTCGGCGGCGCCGCGCTGACCCTCGCGGTCGGCGGTGCCTTCGGCGGCATCGCGCTGACCTCCGGCAACGAGGGAGCGCCTACCGTCCAGGCCGCCGACAACGTACGGCTGGTCGACTACGACGGCACCCAGGTGCCCGGTTTCACGGTCGCGAAGGTGCCCGAAGGGTTCGTGTTGCAGGGATCCGATCCGTACGTCCTCGCCGTCGCCCGGCCCGAGGACAAGTCCTCGGTCAGCGACTTCCAGGACAAGATCGTGGTGATGCTCGAGTCGAGCTCGGCCGCGCCCACGGACTCGACCAACACCTCCGTCTCCGGCCGGCCCGCGTCGCTCGTCACCACCCCCGACGGCGCGACGGTGCTCAAGTACACCCACGGCGACTTCACCGTCGTCATCCAGATGTGGAACACCATCCACCTCACCGACGAGCAGCTCGTCGAGTTCGCCGAGGGCGTCGAGGTCACCGCCGACGCCAAGCCGTCCGTCGGCTGACCCACTCCCGACGCCCATCCGCGCAGCTAGGCTTCGCGGGTGGGCGTCAACGATCTGAGCAACGACGAGTTCGAGCGGCTCTACGGGCCTTGGGCGACGCGCACACCGGCCGACGTGGCCGCCCTCTTCGAGGGCTATCCCGGCACCTGGTGGGTCGCGGGCGGTTGGGCGATCGAAGCGTTCACCGGCGTACGTCGGGAGCACGAGGACACCGACACCTGTGTGCTCCGCAGCGATCTCGCCGTGCTGCGCAAGCATCTGGCAGGGCGCTTCGACGTATGGGCCGCAGGCACCACGGCGCTGCGTCCGCTACTCCCGGACGACGATCCCGACGGCGCCGACGATGTCCTCTGGGAGACCGAGGGTCAGGTCTGGACGCGGCGGAGCGCTCAGGACCCGTGGGAGTACGACCTGCTGCTCAACCCCGGCACCGCCGGTGAGTGGGTCTATCGGCGTGAGGAGTCGATCCGGATGCCGATGTCCGAGGCGGTCTGGGAGCGCGATGGGATCCGCTATCTCCAGCCCGAGATCCAGCTCCTCTACAAGTCCCCAGGGCTCCGCTCGAAGGACCAGCTCGACTTCGACAACACCGTGCCGCTGCTCGACGACCGTCGGCGTCACTGGCTGCGGCGCGCGCTCGAGCAGACCTTGCCCGACCACCCCTGGATCACAGTCCTCTAGCCATCCCCCGCCATCGCCGAGTCGGCGCGTTCTGACGCGCCGACTC
>NZ_JBHZPJ010000013.1:0-64388 GCF_042788075.1 Nocardioides sp. YIM B13467 | reverse complement strand
CAGGGTGACGCGCCGCCGAGGCTTTGACGGCCCTCGGCGGCGCCTCTCCGTCGTCGGATGTGGCTTGGTGAGCGTGTCCAACCACCGGTCGTGGCGGGACGCCTCAGGCAGTGCTCACCCGGGCACGGCGCCGCCGCAGTGTGTTCACGGTGCCGTCGAGGGCGACGAATGCGACGAGGGTGACGCCGAAGACCGGCATCGCCCAGCCCAGGGCACCCGCAGCGAGAAGCACCACGACCAGCATCGGCACCGACAGGTTGCGCCACACCGGGGCCGGGGAGGAACGCCCGGACCGAGTGGGCCGAGTGGGCCGGCGCTGCCACCACATCCGATACCCAAGGCCCAGGAGCGCGAGCGATCCCAAGGCCAGCAGGGCCAGCGCAAGCTGGTTGGCCAGACCAAACAGGGTGCCGCTGTGGGCATCGACACCGATGCTGGTGAGCTTGGCCATCAGGGGGTAGTCCTCCCAGTCCTGGCGGGCAGTGACCTGCTCGGTGTAGGGATCGATGACGACGGAGGTCTTGCGGATCGGCAGCCCGTCGGACGACTCCTTGACAGTGAAGGGCCCCTCGGGGGCGTGCGGTGGGACGAGAGTGAGTTCACCCTGCAGGCCTTCCGACCGGGCCACCTCGACAGCACGGTCGAAACTGATCGGCTCAGCACTGTCCACGGCCGTCACCTCCGGCATGGAGAGCGAAGGGGTCTTGCCGTTCAGGGCGGTGATCGCCGCGTCGACGCGGCCACCGGCATAGTTCGACCAGGTCAGGCCGGTGATGCTGATGCCGAGCAGCCCGACCGCCAGCCAGAGACCCAGGACCCCGTGCCAGGACCGATTGCGCGCTCGTCCCTTCGCGGTGAAGGACGGAACCAGCACGGTCCGCAGGGATCGGCCACGGGCGCGCTTGCTGAGCCACAGCACCAGGCCACCGAGCACGATGAAGGGCAGCCAGCTGGCAACGAACTCGGAATAGAGCCGACCGAGGTCGCCCAGGTGCAGGTTGCCGTGGAGCTCGCGCAGCCACACCTGCGCGGGTGGGCGGTTGTCCACGGTGACCAGTTCGCCGTTGACGCCTCCGGTGTACGGATCGACGTACACAGTCAGCGACTCCGAGGAGAAGGGGCTCCCGGTCTGTTTCAGGCCTTCGATGCCCCCGAGCACGACCTGGGCGGTTCGGTCGGGGTCCTCCGCCGGAATGACCGAGGTGACATGGGCGTCCGGATGGACGGCGAGTGCGGCCTCGACCTGCTCCGACAGCGGTCGCGGGCTTCCTGTCTGCGCCTCCACGTACAGCTTGTCGCCGTACAGCACGTCGTTGATCTGGGGAGTGAAGGCATAGGCCAGGCCGGTCAACGCCAACACCGCGAGGAACGGCGCGACCAGAAGGCCCGCCATGAAGTGCACGCGTCGAGCGAGCAACCACAGCAGGGCGCTGGAACGCTTTCGATCGGGCGTGCCGACACCAGCCCGGGGCCGTGAGGGTTCGATGGGGATCGTGGTCATGCCAACCCCATCGGTACGACGGTCGTCACAGCAGCGGAGACCGACGGGGTGACCGCACGACCCAACACCCGGACCGCCCTTCTGAAGCCTTCCTGGTGAACGTAGGTAAGACTGGGCATGGCCTCTCCTTCTTTACTTTTCCCTCCTTGAACCCAATTTGTTTTGGATGTTTCAGAGGTTTGCTTTGGATGTTTCAGGTTTTGTAGAACAGCCGTTTGGGCCAGATAGCCAGTAGGCCGACCAGGTATGTCTGATTCGTCGCTGCAACGTAACGCGACAGTAAAAAGAGCATTCCGGCATCCGGCTTTGCCCTTTTCGGCGGCTGTTTCCAGGCGCACATTAGAGGTCTCAGATAAGCACCCGGGGGTATTATCGAGGCGAAACCACCGGGGGTATTATCGAGAAAATAGGCGCCCGATCTTAATACCCTCGTGAGGTTGTGAGGTCCCATTAACGATTAGATTTCAGCCAGGGTTCTGGGCCCTTAATGAGCGCGGGATTTAGTGGATTGCACTCCTCGGAATCCCCAAATTCCCCCTGGAGCTCGAAATCAATGCGCGAAACGGAAAGGCATTCTTATGTCTGAATCAGCTCCCCAAGGCTTCTTGGGGACCAGGAAGCGACGACGACGGCTCGGCGCAGTGGCCGTGGCGGCGGCCTCGGCGATCACAGCGGCGAGTCTGACCACGGTGCCGGCGGCAGGCCAGCAGCCGGTCGGGGTGGGCCCGCTCCCCATCACTTTCGACCTGACCGACGAGAACGGAGGATGGTTCGACTCCGGTCTCAATCTCTTCGGCAGCAAGTCCCTCGCGGTCGGCGTGCTCCCCCGGGTCGCCGTGCCTGCTGGCGGAGTGCCCTCTATCGGCGGCCCGTTGCTGCCGACTGACGCGTCGTTGGTGGAGAACCTCCTCGGCGGGCTCGGCACCGCCGGCGGGGCGGGCGCACCGACCGACCCGCTGGCCCTCGACTCGACCCTTGCCACCGTGCAGGGCATCGCGAAGTCCTCCCCGGAGGCGGCTTCCAAGGCCGCCGAGGCCGAGGACCTGATCGGCCAGCTCGAGGCGACCGTAGCCGACATGCCGGCGGGCGAGCCGGTCGACCTGAGCTCGCTGCCGGTCGGCGTTGACCTGGCGGGTGTCCTGGACTCCCTCCAGGAGTTCGCGGTCGAGGGGCCTCCGGTCACCGTCACGTTCAACGTGGACCCGGCCAAGTCCCAGGGAATCCGCAACCCGATCGGGCTGATCGCTCCGGAAGGGGCGGACGGGTTCCCGTACATGGACTCCAAGGGCGCCTTCTTCGGCGAGAAGACGATCCAGCTCACCGAGCCGGGGCTGTACGCCTTCACCGACTCGGTCGCGCCCTACATGCTCGGCGCGGTCGTCGTCGACGACCCGCTCACGTTGGGTCTCGACTTCGGCGAGAAGCTGGTGGTCAACGGGAAGCCCGAGCCCGTTCCGTCGAACGCCGACATCATCCAGCGGCTGGTGAACGCGTTCTTCACGATCACCAACCCGAACAACTGGCAGCAGTTCAGCAGCACCAAGGAGGTGTCCTGGAACCCGGTCCAGCCGCCCGCCCCGATCCTGCAGTACGACGCAGACGGCAAGCCGGTGCTGATCCCGAACCTGGACGCGTACTTCGACCAGAAGTTCGACTACCCGAGGAAGCTGCCGGCGTTGAAGAAGCCGACCACACCTGGTGTGGGTGAGGTCTGGATGGCCACTCAGATGGAGGACTACGCAGGGAAGGAGAAGCACGGCTCCATCACGAAGATCAACGCCGAGGACTGGACGATCGATCGGAAGATCGCAGCCCCCGAGATCAACATGAACAACGTCCACAACATGTGGGCGGACAAGACCTACAAGTACCTGTACGGGAACGAGTGGTTCGACAACGAGACCGACGTGTTCGACCGGGAGACCGGGAAGTTCGTGCGGAGCCTCGAGGTCGGGCCCAACCCGGCGCACGTGATGACCCGTCCGGGCAACGACAACCTCACGATCGGCATCAACGCCGGGACCGACATCGTCGAGGCGGCACCGGGGGCCACGAAGATCGTCAAGCGCATCCATGCCGACCCGGAGAGCGGCATGACCCCGCACCCGCACGCGCACTGGACCAGCCATGACGGCAAGACGGTCGTCGCGCCGAACACGATGACCGAGGAGGCCGTCATCGCCGACATGGACTCGGGGACCGTCAGGCACGAGCCCGTCGGGGCGTTCCCGATCGCCACGTCGATGACACCGGACTCGAAGAAGGCGTACCTGTCCAACTTCCTGGGCATGAGCGTGTCGTGCGTGTCGCTGAAGGAGGACGCATGTGCGACCCCCGACGGCGGTGTGGCCAAGAACTCCACGATCGACCTGTGGCAGAACTACGACGCGAAGTCCGGTCCTGAGAAGGGCAAGCCGTGGGGCGGACTGACCATCCAGCTGCCGGTGAGCCCGGACGGTAAGGCGCTGCTGGCGGTGAACACGCTGTCCCAGACGGTCAACGTGATCGACCCGAAGACACACAAGTTGATCAAGGACCTGCCGTGCAACGCCGGTTGCCACGGCGCCAACTTCGGCGCCAAGGAGGGTGGCGGCTACTACGCCTACGTCTCCAACAAGTTCTCCAACGCCATGCAGGTCATCGACGTCGACCCGAACAACGATGGCGACATCTCGGATGCCGCCATCGCCGGCCAGCTGACGCTGGGGCCGACGTCGGACACCAAGATGGACGACGAGCTCGTCGCCCACCCCGGTGTGGGTGGACAGGGCGTCCTGGCCCTCCCGCTGGTCTACAACGGCTGGTCACAGGAGATCCCGGAGGCCTGGCGAAAGGGTCTGACCTGCGAGCAGATCAACCCGATCGACAAGTCGGCCTGCTGATCACCATCTGACACCACCGAAGGTCCGGGGCTGGGCAGCGCAGCCCAGCCCCGGACCGTCTCCGCACGGCCCGGCGTCCCGACGAAGTCAAGCCGGGTGTCGCCGGGCCGACATTTTCCCAGGAGTTCCCAATCATGCAGGAGGCTGGCCGATGACGGCGCAGGAGATTCGCCCACAGGCTGTCACGACCCCACCCCGCCCCGGGTTCCGTCGGCGCGTGATCGGGCTGATTGTGTTGGTCGCAGTCTGCTGGGGAGTGTTGCTCACGGTGCTGCCGTCGCAATCCGGTGACCCGGTGCTGGTCTCGGTGAGTCCGGCGGACGGCGAGACGGTCAAGTCCCCCGACGAGGTCCGGATCACGTTCGACCGGCCCGTCCCCGCGGAGCTCGCGACGGTCCAGATGACTGATCCCGCAGGCGAGCGCATCGTGTCGACCCGGCCGTACAACCCGCCGGGGGCCGACGACGCGATTGCCGTGCCGATGCCGAAGACCCGCTACGAGGGGATCTACTCCGTCGTCTGGTCGGTGCCGTCCAGCACCCTCGAACCGATGGTCGGGTCGTCGTCCTTCTCTGTGTTCTCCGCGGCGAGGCTCACCGCGGTCCCCGGGCTCGTCGTCGACCGCGACCCGGTCGTCGTCACGGTGTACACGGTGGCGGGAGTCCTCGCGACAGCCGCCCTGGTGCTAGGTGTCGGGACCGTGTTCGTGCTCGGGGTCGTCTGGCCTGAGGGCGTCCGCCGCCCGGGATCGCGCCGTCTGCTCCGGTACACGTGGGCGACCATGGTGCTGGCGACGCTCGTGTCACTGCTCTCGTTCGGCGGTTACGCCGCCCGGACCTCGCTCGGTGACGCGTTCGACCCGGCGCTCCTCGCCGGGACGGTCAAGTCGTACATCGGGGCGGCGCTCATGGCCAGGCTGCTCGTCCTGCTGCCGCTCACACTCGGCTTCTGGCAGCTCCTGCGGAGCGAGCCGGCCCGGACCTCGGTCGAGCGCTGGACGGCCGCGGCGACGGTGCTCGGTGCCGCCTCGGCGTTGGCGGCCACCTGGGTCTTCGCCCGCCCGCACGCACCGGGGAGACCGGGGCCGCTCAGCGTGGCCGCGGACACCGCGCTCCTGCTCGCGGCCGCGGTAGGCGTCGGCGCCGCGGTGATGCTGTGGACGGTCCTGCGTCGAGCCGGTGGACAGATGGCGCCCGCCACGCGGCTGCTCGCCCGGATCATGCCGGTGGGCGCTGCGGTGCTGCTGCTCGCGGCGACCACGACCACGACCGCCGGCTGGCAGCTGGCTGCGTACGGCGCGCTGGCGGTGGTGATCTTCGGCACGGGGGTGGCACTCCTGTACCGGGAGCGGCGGCGTAGATCCGACCTCGAGGAGAGCGACGGCCGGCGAGACAAGCCCGGTCGCCGGCGGCTGCGGGAGGTGGCGGCGGTGTCAGCCTCGGCCACCGTCGTGGCGCTCGCAGCGCTACCCGGTTCGGGCCTCCCCGGTTAGGGCCCGCTCGGCGCACTGTCGTGGCACGTGCGGGCGAACTATCAGACACAACTCACACGAGAGGTATCCATGCCTACGCGTCTCCGCCTTCTCGGGCGGTTCAGCACCACCATCGCTGCGACGTTCGCACTCGTCCTCGCGCCCGCCGCGTGCGGAGGCGCCGAGGACACCGCCCCACCGGCCGAGCCGGCCGGCGCGACGTCCTCCGTGACCCCCTCGGCTGCCTCATCGCCGGCAGCTCCGGTCAGCCCCAGCACCGAGTCGACCGATCTCGGTCCGCTGCTCACGATCATCATCGACGGAGAGGAGGTGTCACCCAATGCGGAGGAGATCCATCTCGGCACCGGAGAGAAGCTCCTCGTGGAGATCGACTCCGATCGGGCCGGCGAACTGCACATCCACTCCGCCCCGGAGCAGTTCGTCCAGTTCGCCGAGGGGACCACGGACGGCGAGATCGTCGTGAACACTCCTGGCACCGTCGAGGTCGAGGACCACGACACCGGCGCCGTCGTCGCCCTCATCGAGGTGCACTGACTTTGTTTCCCCTGATCCTGCCCATGCATGGCTTGGGCGGGGGCGCCGACCTGCCCATTCCCGCCTCCTTCGCGATCGTGGGCGGCACCGCCGCCCTCGCCTTGTCGTTCGTCGTTCTGCTCCTGGCGTGGCGTACGCCGCGGTTCTCGACCGCCGGCGGCGAACGAGCCGTCCCCGCCGGGCTCGCCGCGTTCCTGGACAGTCCTGGCTGGACCATGAGCGTCCGTGCGCTCGGGATGGCGTTCTTCTGCTTCATGCTCTGGCCCGCCCTGTTCGGGCCGGACCTGCTGAACAACCCCACCTTTGGCGTGGTCTACGTCTGGCTCTGGGTCGGCATCGTCCCGGCTTCGCTGCTCTTCGGCCGCTTCTACCGTGCTGTCAGCCCGGCCCGCACCCTCCACCTGATCCTCGCGAAGGTCGCGGGGCGACCACCTGGCGAAGGCATTCGCCGATATCCGGCCCGCCTGGGGTACTGGCCCGCAGCAATCGGTCTGTTCGCCTTCGTCTGGCTCGAGCTCGTCTCACCCCAAGCGACCTACCTGGGCTCGGTTCGCGCGTGGTTCGCGTGCTACCTGGCAGCGATGCTGCTCGGCGGCGCGATCTTCGGCGGACGCTGGCTCGAGCGCGCCGACCCTTTCGAGGTCTACTCCACCCTGTTGGCCCACCTCTCACCCTGGGGACGCACCGACGAAGGCGACCTCGTCTGGATCAGTCCGCTACGCCACCTTGCCCGGGTGCCGGGCGAAGCAGGACTGGTGGCCACGGTCGCGGTCCTCCTCGCAAGCACCGCATACGACAGCTGGCGCGAGAGCGTGACCTGGATCCGGTTCGTCCAGTCCAGCGGCATCGATCCGGCGGTGTTGGGAACGGCCGGGCTCCTGACGGCGGTCGCCGTCGTCGGAGTCGTCTTCATGGCGGCGTCGATGGCGACAGGGGTCGATGAGAGCGTCGATCGCTGGCAGATCCCGCGTCAGCTCGCTCACTCCATCGTCCCGATCGTCGTCGGCTACATGGTGGCGCACTACCTGAGCTTCTTCGTGCAGGTCGGCTCACAGACTCTGATCCAGATCAGCGACCCCGTCGGAACCGAGGCGAATCTGTTCGGGACCGGGGACTGGGAGGTCAACTACTGGTTCTCCCAGCATGCGACCCTCCTGGCCACGACCAAGGTCGTCTCCATCGTGACCGGGCACGTCTTGGGCGTCATCGCAGCTCACGACCGTGCCCTGGAGATCCTCCCACGGCGTCACCAGGTCGCCGGTCAGCTGCCGCTACTCATCGCGATGGTGCTCTACACCTACATGGGCCTCTACCTGCTGTTCGGAGCCTGACACGGTGGCCGACAGCTCACCGCGCTGGCGAGTGTCGATCAGCCAGGCCTTGTAGTCGAGGTGGGCCTTCCGCAGCGCGGCACCTGGCCAGTTCGCGGGAAGCAGCTCGTCGGGCAGGACGGGATCCGCGAGCAGGTGACGTACGGAGGTGGCGCAGGCGGTGAACCGCAGCACGGGGTCGTCGGTGTCGGTGGCCGCCAGCAGCTCGCGCGCCCGGTCGGCCCAGCTGGCCAGGTCCCACAGCCTGCCGGCAAGCTCCGCGGGGTCGGTCGTGGGCCGCATCGTCAGCCGCTCGCACAGACCGGCGAGGTCATCGGACCACACGAGATCGAGGTTCGCCGGGCGTACCCAGACACCCTCACGCAGCTCGGCCAGACGAAGCTCCGCGAGCGTCGCCCGGAGGCTCGCCCTGTCGGCGGCGGAGCGGCCGGTAGCGGTCACCACGACCATGTCCCAGTCACCGTCCCAGGCGCCGGTCTGCACGTGGATCGCCGCCTCCTGGCGGCGCTGGCGGTGGCTCAACCTCTCGGAGAGCTGGTATCTCCCGTCCGCGGTTCGGACCAGGTCGTCGGCGGCGACCATGCGGGAGAGCGCGACCCGGACCGTCGTTTCCGAGAAGCCGACCAGACGGCCACCCGCGACGAGCTCGCGGGCGGACAACGTCGGCACCTCGGCGCTCATGAGCAGACCCAGGAGCGCCGATCGGGCGGACACAGGGCGAAGGGCGCTCGCATCGGGTCGAGTCGGTGACATCCCTCCGGATCTTACATGAATCCCGCACCCGCAGACGATGTGTTATTTACATCATTGCCACAGCCGCAGACGATCTGTAACGTCCCCAGGCATGAGCCTTAATGGACGCACCATCATCATGTCGGGCGGCAGTCGCGGCATCGGCCTAGCCGTAGGCATCGCCGCGGCCAGGCTGGGAGCCAACGTCACGCTGCTGGCGAAGACGGACAAGCCCGACCCACGCCTCCCCGGCACCGTTCACACCGCCGCCGCCGAGATCGAGGAAGCGGGCGGTCAGGCGCTGGCAGTGGTGGGCGATGTCCGCGACGAGGCCTCGGTGGAGAACGCCGTCGCACAGACCGTCGAGCGGTTCGGCGGCATCGACATCGTGCTCAACAATGCCTCCGCGATCGCACTCGACGGCACCGAAGACCTGCCGATGAAGCGCTTCGACCTGATGACCCAGATCCAGCTGCGCGGGACGTACCTGCTCACGAGCAAGTCGCTTCCCCACCTGCGCGCATCGACCAACCCGCACATCCTGTCGCTGTCGCCGCCGATCAACCTGTCGCCGCAGTGGCTCGGCGCGCACCCGGCGTACACCCTGGCGAAGTACGGAATGAGTCTGCTGACGCTCAGCTGGGCGGCGGAGTACGCCGAGCACGGCATCGCCGCCAACTGCCTGTGGCCGGAGACCCTCATCGCCACGGCCGCGGTTCAGAACCTCCTCGGCGGAGACGCAGCGGTCGAGAGGTCGCGTACGCCCGAGATCGTCGCCGACGCGGCGGTGGAGATCCTGGGGCGGCCCTCGCGCGAGTGCACCGGCAACTCGTTCCTGGATGTGGACGTGCTTCGGGATGCCGGAGTCACGGACTTCTCGAAGTACGGCGGGACCGGCGACCTGGAGTACGACATCTTCGTGGACCGGCCATGACCAGCCTCGAACGGGAGCGGCGCGGAGACGTCGAGATCCTCCGGCTCAACCGTCCCGAGAAGCGGAACGCCCTCGACGCCCCGACTCTGCGCCTGCTCAACGACGCGTTGAGAGAGCTGTCCGACGACGGCGAGATTCGCGCGGTGGTGCTCTCGACGACATCTCCCGACGCCTTCTGCGCAGGCGCGGACGTCACCGAACCCCTGGACCCGGCAGGCGGAGTCGCCCGGATGGAGGCGTTCGCGGAGCTCTATCGGCTCGTCGATCAGGTGCCCGTGCCGACGATCGCTGTCTGCGTCGGCAACTGCGTGGGCGCCGGCGCCGAGATCGTCGCCGGCTGCGACCTACGCGTGGCCGGGGACAATCTGAAGCTCGCGTGGGCGGGCGCTCGGCTGGGCGTTCCGGTCGGCCCGGCCCGACTGACCCAGCTCGTCGGCCTCTCGCGCGCCAAGGAGCTGATCTACACCGGGCGCCCGGTCGGGGCGGACGAGGCTGTCGCGATGGGCCTCGCCCAGCGTACGGCTCCTGCCGGCGAGGCCGAGGCGGTCGCTCTCGAGCTGGCAGGACTCATCGCGCGTCAGTCGTCCGACGGGATTCGCAACCTGAAGGAGATGTTCCGCGAGCTCGAGGGCACCGCCCGCCGGATCACCTACGAGAACGAACGGCTGCTCGACTTCCAGAAGAACAGCGTCGGCCTGCCGCAGGGCTAGCGGGCCCAGGGACGTACCGGCACCGGCAGCTCGTCCGCCACTTCGCGAACAACTAGAAGGCGGTACGGGTCGCAGGCCCTCGAGGCCGTGCCGTTCTCAGAGGAGGCCGAGACCGGTGGCGTGGCGACGTACCGCCTCGCTGTCGGCGACGAGCACGAGCGGCACCTCGTCGCCCATGGAGCTCCACACGCGCTCGACGCGGCCGTCGTGAGGATCGAGCCGCACCTCGCGGATGTAGACCGCGAGGATCCGCCCAGGATGGCGGCGGACGGCGTCGGCGTAGATCTCCGGATCGTGCTCACCGGAGTCGCCCAGGAGGACGAACGGAAGGCTGGGATGGAGCGCGAGGACCTCATCGATGCGCCCGCCCTTCGGCTCCCGGCCGTCGGCGCTGCCGAGCAGATCGCGCAGCAGCAGCGGCCCGCGCGGGAAGTCACGGTGGCGCATGAAGGCGTCCAGGAACGCATGCAGGTTCCACGGACTGGAGGAGATGTAGAACACCGGGTTCGCGCGGGCGGCAAGGTCGCGGTAGAGCTCGGGCGCGCCAGGGAACGGCGTACGCGTGAGCGCCGACCCGGTGAGGGTCTGACGCACCATCCGCCCGACGCGCTGCACCCCGGTCTCGAGGATCGTGTCATCGATGTCGGAGATCACGCCGAACTGCGCCTCACCAACGGGCACGCGGACCTCCACCGTGGCCCGGTGGTCGCCGGCCAGCCCGCGGTACTCGCCGGCCAGCTCGACGGCGCCGCGCGTCAACGGAGCCTGCAGCGTTTGCGGGTCGGGCCGCAGCCGTGCCACGAAGTAGCCCTCGTCATCGGTGACCGCGTCCACCGTGGCATCACCCACGGTGACCCGCAGCGGCACACCCGGCAGCTCGTCGGTCACGAAGTGGCGGATCATGCGGCGTACGGCAGCCCCCGCGCCCTCGCCCTCGACGGCCTCCGAGGGCGGCGGATCGTCGACGACCCGACCGCGTACCACGACCCCCTCGGCACTCCCGTGCCCGCCGTAGCACTCGATCCGGAAGTCCGCCGGAACCCGCGACCCTGCCCGACGGAATCTCGCCGCATCCCAGGCTCGCTCCAGCCCGAGCATCCATTGACGTGCCGACATGGCCACAGCCTAGGGTCCGCCCCGTCTGGACGGCTCACCGCCGCGACGGGACCAAGGGACGTGCTCAGCGCGCGTCGCGCGCACCTTGGCGACGGGCGCCCTGCGCACGAGAGGACGCGTCACGCTTGAGACCTCCGGTCGTCCGCGTCGCGTCCCGCCGCGCGCTGGGCACAGGGGTGGCCCCGTCGTTCGCGGGAGTTTCACGAGGTGGCCCTGCGCTGGTGGCGGCTCGCGCCGCGGCGATCCGTTCGGCCCGCAGCTCCTGCGAGGCCTTCCTCGCCGCCGCGCTGACCTGTCGACTGACCTGCGCCAACACGGACTCGAAGACCTCCACCTTGGCCCTGGCGCGCTGGTTCTGGTCGTAGGCCTTACCGCGTCCGCCGACACTCTCCACTGCGGCGCTGGCACCGCGGCGATAGACCTTCATGTGCTTGCTGCGCTCGCGTCTCACCCGCTCATGAAGCTCGAGGAGCTGGTCCTCGTCGAGCTCGCGCAGGACAGCAGGGTCCGCCTCACGGACGAGAGCTGCTTCCTTTTCGGTCAGGGAATTCAGCAAAGCCTTGTTCACAGGACCCTCCGGTGTCTTCGCCGACGACTGCGCCGCCCCCGGTTGACGCACACGGCGCAAGCCCATGCTACGCCCGGCGCAGGGCCCCGGCCTGGCGTTCAGGACCCTCCGGGGCACGACGGGGGCACAAGGCGAAGAGACAGGCGAGCGGAAAGCAGAAACCCGGCCCGTTCAGCAACGAATTGCTTACTGAGACCGGGTTTTCACCTGGTGGAGCTGAGGGATTCGAACCCCTGGCCTTCTCATTGCGAAGGCGTGTCATCCCATGGCATCGGTGTTTTCCCGCGTGAGGTGCTAATGCATACGTTGCATTCCGACACCCCAATTTCGACGCCGGGGGCACCTGGGGGGCACAAATCCAATCCACCCACCAAGTCCGTATCGCGGGGGCGGAGCGTCACCCGATCCGGCATCTGGCCCCTTTGGCGGGGGTCTGGGGCTTGCCCCACGCTGCCTAACTACATCGGCCTGGGAAGCATCGCAGGGAATGTCCCTGCCGGTAGCGGCGGCCCCCTCCCCCTCGTCGCCAGCCTCCTGCCGTGCCTGGCGGCCGACGTGACGGTGATCGCCGGTAGCGCGGAATACGTACGCAACGATGCGGGTCCGGTCGTCGAGCTGCTGAACGGGTCGGCCTGGTCGGCATCGTGGTGCAGGGTCCCCCTACTTCTCGCGCCGGTCCTTCGTGCGGGTATTCTCAAGTCCTCGGGGGCGGGACGTGTCGTCCGGGTGCGCTCGTGCCCACGACCTCTTGGTCATGACCATGTGGCGTACTTTCTCGTCGGGATCGTGCCGGAGTACCTCGAGCACGCTCAGCGGCACGGTCTTGTTCTGGGCCACCCAGAAACGCATGTCTGGGAACCGCTCGATCACGTCGCGCCAGGTGGTCTCGGACGCTTCGTCACGAGCGGCACGGTTGTAGTCGGCTGGGTCGTCGCTGGTGCGCAGCCGAACGAACTGCTCCGCTGAGTCGATCACGGAGTCATCGTGACATAGGCCGGACGGCTGGCGGGTTGGGTCGATCTGGTCGACGACTGAAGAGTGAGCGCTTGGTCTACGGACTGGGCGCTCTTCTTCATTTGCGCGGCACGTAGGGGGACCGGCCGCCAGGCCGCACGCCCCCGGGGGCCGCGCACGCGGCCGGAGGCCGCCTTGAGTCAGCAGAGAAAGTTCTCACGAAACCGGTCGGGGTGACCTTCTGACCCGGGG
The DNA here is from genome assembly GCF_042788075.1 of Nocardioides sp. YIM B13467. Lineage (NCBI taxonomy): Bacteria > Bacillati > Actinomycetota > Actinomycetes > Propionibacteriales > Nocardioidaceae > Nocardioides > Nocardioides sp. YIM B13467. The sequence continues at coordinate 51,382 of NZ_JBHZPJ010000013.1, read as the reverse complement.
TCGCCCAAGAGGAGGCGATACTCGACCCCGTGACGAACATGCGGTCCGACGTGATGCTGTCGATGATGCGCGCCCTCTGGGAGCAGGTCACGGCCGACCTGCGTGGCGTGGCCGTGCAGTACGAAGGCTCCTCGGAGCAAGGCACGATCGAAGGTCGCTTCTTGTACGAGGGCGACGTCGGCGAGGTGCAAGAGGAGTGCGTTTCCCTGGCCGAGACATACTGCATCGCTGACTACCCGCCCGAGGTGTCCGTGGGGTTCCGGGCAATCCCTCACTCGACCCGCGATCTGTTGCCCGGTGAGCACTGGGTGTTCCTTCGCTGGGAGCCGGAACTCTGACCGAATCTTGCCGCCGAGACGCGCCGGTCGACCAAGTCATCAGCCCCCGGGTCGGACGACTCGATCTATCCGGTGCGCTGCGTCTTCGGGGGCTGTCTCGCGCCATAACCGTGGCCGACCTCGTCGAGGTTCCGACCCCTGGCCTCCGCGTTCGTCGCTCCCGCACAGAGGGTCACGAGACCAAGTCCACCAAGGGGCGGCGCTCTCGTCGGGTCCCCCTGGCGAACCGCGTACTTCCGCTGGTGCAACAGATGACGACCGGCAAGAAGGCCAACGATCTTCTGTTCACCACCGACACCGGGGCGACCCTCCACTGAGGTGCCGTCACCCGAACCTTGAAGTGGGAGCAGACCGGCCAGGGGCGACGGCTTCACGACCTCCGTCACACGGCTGCCTGCCTGTGGTTGGCTCGCGGCGTCGACGTCGGGACGGTCAAGGAGTGGATGGGTCACGAGTCGATCGCGACCACGAACCTCTACCTCCACTTCCTCGGCACGGGTGCCGACGCGGCAAGCCTGGACCGGCTCAACGACACCGGCCACAGGGGTGCTCAGAAGGACCCGGGGGGCACCAGGGGGGCACAAGACGAAGGGAAGGGCAAGTGAAAAGGAGAAAACCCCGTCCGTTCCGCATCGAAATGCTTACTGAGACGGGGTTTTCACCGGGTGGAGCTGAGGGGATTCGAACCCCTGGCCTTCTCATTGCGAACGAGACGCGCTACCAACTGCGCCACAGCCCCAAGCGATGAGAAACGTTAGCACCTCGTCGCGGGTGTTACCCAATCAGTATGGCCTCAGGAGCCCGTGGCGCGGCCGCGGGCAGCCTCGGCGGCTTCGGCTGCGGCGCGCTCGGCCTCTTCGGCCTGGCGGACGAGCTCGGAGTCGGCGGCGTTGCGACCCGAGCTCCACACCCCGGTGGCGTCCAGGTCGATGGTGCGGACCGTGCGGCGCGGCGCGGCCTCCTTGGAGACGTACGTCGGCAGCGGGGTCTCCACCGGCTTCCAGGCACCCGCGGGGAGGTGCTCGCCGGTGTCGTCGTGCTCGACGACGGCGACCAGGTCGCCGGTGTCCTGGTCGATGTCGAAGGTGACCCGGGGCGGGGCGACCGGCTCGGGCTCGGGGATGTCCTCGGGGAACGGGATCCGCGCCCAGACCTCACGCTGGTGGCGCACGCTGACCCGGCACGTGACGAGCCAGGCGACGACCAGCGCGCCCGGGATCGCGATCCACACCGGCCCGAAGACACCGAAGCCGGCGAGCGCGCCGACCACGGCGAGACCGAGGACGAGCACACCGAGCACGATGCTGCGGCGCTTGGCCGCGGCGCGAGCCGCGCGGCGGCGTACGGCCATCGGGACGGGTCGCGGAGCGGGCTCCGGGATCGCCTCGGCCTCCGCCTCCGGCTTCTTCGGCGACTTCTCGGTCACCAGATCGGTGGAGTCCTTGCCGGTGGCCTCTCGCCGTGCGAGGATCCGGCGGGACTTGGAGATGGCGGCGCTGGCCCGGCTCTTGGTCCCGTCCTCGGCGGTCGCCGTCTGTTCGAGCGCTTTGGGCACCAAGTACACCGCCCACGCCACGGCGAGGGCGACGAAGATGAGTGCGCTCGGGTCCACGTTAAGAAGCGTAGGAGCCATTACCAGCCCGTAGGCGGACGTGCAGTGGTGTGTCGCGTGTGACTTGTGTGATTTCAGCAGGACACGCCGAGTCAATGCCTCATTCAGGTGACAAACCGAGCCTGGCCAGCATTCCTTGGTGACATTCTTCAACCGTTATCGCGAAGATACGGTGATCTCTCCAGGCACCGTCGATATGCAGAAATCGGGGCGCATATCCGATCTCGTTGATGCCCAGTTTCTCCACGACGCGAAGCGAGTTGGAGTTCTCCGGGCGGATGCAGATCTCGATCCGGTGCAGCCGCGCGGCGGTGAAACAGTGGTCGATGACCAGCGCCACCGCCAGCGGCATCACGCCGCGTCCGGCGAAGCGCTGGTCGATCCAGTAGCCGATCGAGGCGAACTGCGCGGAGCCACGCACGATGTTGTTGACCGTGACCTGACCAGCGAAAACACCGTCGACATCGATCGCGAACGGATAGGTCACGCCACGCTTGGCCTGACGCCGAAGACGACGTACGAGGCTCGCGAACGTCGTGGGCCGCGCGCTCGATCCCGGGGGAACGGTCGCGTCCCACTGGTGCAGCCAGGCAGCCGAGCGACGGCGCGCCTCGGTCCATGCCTTGGCGTCGGTGCGGTCGAGCGGGCGTAGGGTCACCGCGCCGTGAGAGAGGACGGCGGGCCAGCCGGGATCGGTCACTGATGGTCGCTTCCTACACTCTGCTCCACGGCGTGGGGCAGCACCGGACGAAGGACCTCGATCGCATCCTTCACGCCACCCCGGGACCCGGGAAGGTTCACCACCACGCACGCTCCGATCTGACCGGCCAGACCGCGGGACAGTAGCGCCGTCGGGATCCCCTTGGCCACTCCGGCCGCCCTGATGCCCTCGGCGATGCCGGGGATCTCACGATCGAGCAGCGGGCGGGTGACCTCGGGGGTGCGGTCGGTGGGGGTCAGCCCGGTGCCGCCGGTGGTCAGGACGACCCGCGCCCCCTCCTCGGCCGCGCGGGCGATGGCCTCGCCGACCGGGTCTCCGTCGCGTACGACCTCGGGAGGGCCGACCACGAAACCGAGCTCTTCCAGAAAGGTGACCAGGAGGGGGCCGGTGGTGTCTTCGTAGACACCGGCCGAGGCGCGGTTGGAGGCCACGACGACGGTCGCTTTGAGGCTCATCGCTGGAACGTACCCGACTTTCCGCCGGTCTTCGTCTCGACCCGGATATCGGTGATGACCGCCCGCTTGTCGACGGCCTTGATCATGTCCACGACGGTTAGTCCGGCGACCGCGACCGCGGTCAGTGCCTCCATCTCGACACCGGTGCGGTCGGTGGTCTTCACGGTCGCGGTGATCTCGACGGCGTCGTCAGCGACGCCCAGCTCGACCTTGACGCCCGAGACCGCCAGCGGGTGGCACAGCGGGATCAGGTCGGGGGTCTTCTTGGCGCCCATGATCCCCGCGATGCGGGCGACGGCGAGCGCGTCGCCCTTGGGTACGCCCTCTCCGCGGAGCAGCTCGACGACCTCCGGTGCGACCAGCACCCGCCCGGACGCGGTCGCGGTACGAGCCGTGACCGCCTTCTCGGAGACGTCGACCATCCGGGCCGCGCCGGTCTCGTCGACGTGGGTCAACCTGTCAGCCATCAGAACTCCACGTCCAGCTCGATCACGTCCACCTCGGCGTCCTTGTCCAGCGAGGTCGTCTCCGGCGGGATGACGATCAGGCAGTTGGCGCCGGCGAGGTCCCCGATCAGGTGGGACCCCGGGCCACCGATGGGCGAGACGCCGGCGCGGGAGCCGTCGTACCAACCGCGGAGATACTGCTCCTTGCCCTTCGGGGAGCGCACCGCGTGGGTCAGGGCGGCGCGGCGTACGGGCCGTGCCTCGGGGGTCATGCCCATCAGCCGGCGCAGCGCCGGGAGGACGAAGAGCTCGAAGGAGACGAACGAGGAGACCGGGTTGCCGGGGAGGCACAGGACCGGCACGCGCTCCTCGCCGATCCGGCCGAACCCCTGCGGCTTGCCCGGCTGCATGCTCACCGGACCGAACCAGACACCCTCCGGCGTCAGCGCCTCCTTGACCACGTCGTAGTCGCCCATCGAGACACCGCCGGAGGTCACCACCAGGTCGGCACGGACGAGCTGGTCGGAGAGCGCGGTCATGAACGCCCGCGGCTCGTCCGGCACGATCCCGACGCGGTAGGCGATCGCGCCGGCGCGACGGGCGGCGGCGGCCAGCAGGAAGGAGTTGCCGTCGTAGATCGAGTCGTGGCCCAGGGTCTCGCCGGGCTCGCGCAGCTCGGTGCCGGTCGAGAGCACGACCACCCTCGGCCGCGGACGGACCGCGACCTGGGCGCGACCGACCGAGGCGATCAGCCCCAGGTGGCGCGGGCCGAGCACCGTGCCCGCGGGGATGAGCAGGTCACCCTTGGCGACGTCCTCGCCCGCGTAGCGGACGTGCTGAGCCTCCTCCGGCGTCTGCCGGATCTCGACCTCGGCAACGCCGCGGTCGGTCCACTCGTACGGCACGACCGTGTCGGCACCCGTTGGTAGCGGAGCACCCGTCATGATCTTCGCCGCCGCACCCGGCGGGAGCGCCAGCAGCGAGGCCTGCCCCGCACCGATCTCACCGAGCACCGGCAACCGCACCGGCGCCTCGGCCGACGCGGTCGCGACATCGGCGTAGCGGACCGCGTAGCCGTCCATCGAGGAGTTGTCGAAGCCCGGGAGCGCGACCTCGGCATGGATGTCCTCCGCCACCGCCAGCCCGAGGCAGTCCATCAAGGGCTGCGGGTAGGCCGGCATCGGCTCGAGGTCGGCCAGGATTCGCTCGCGGTACTCGGCGGGGGTCACCCCGCCAACACTAGTCGGAGAGGACCGTGGCGGGCGCGACGCGTTCGGCGTCGGCGCCGTCGAGCGAGACCGCGCCGATGACCTGGACGCCCTTGCCGAAGGTCCAGTCGCCGTTGACGGTGAGCGAGGACGCCTTGCGCAGCGACGGAGCGCCCTCGGGGAAGCGCTCGTCGAAGTTCGCGACGTACTTGTAGTAGTCGCCGTCCAGGTCGATGAACGGCACCTCGTCGGCGACCTGGTCGAGCACGAAGTCCTCGCCGATGTCGTAGACGTCCGAGCGCAGCACGAGCAGGTCGTTGGTCGTCTTGACCGGCACGAACCGGTCGCGACCGACCTCGATCAGCTGCGAGCCCTCGAAGACCTCGATCGCGGCGCCCATGGCGGTCTCGATCTGGACGACCTTCGGGGTCTTCGGGTCGGCCGGGTCGACGGTCTTCTCGTTGCGGATCAGCGGCAGGCCGAGGATGCCGTCGCGCTCGGAGAGGACCTTCTTGAGCGCCTTGAGGTCGAACCAGATGTTGTTGGTCGAGCAGTACTTGTGGCGGTTGAGGTCCTGCAGCGCCACCTTGTCCTCATCGCGGGTCTGCGCGGTCTCACGCAGGATCAGGCGGCCGTCGGACTTGCGGCGCGCGAAGTGACCGCCCTTGCGGTCGCTCGGGGTGCGGCGTACGGCCTCGATGGCGAAGGGGGCACCGGACTTGGCGAACCAGCCGGCCACCTTCTCGTCAGGGACGGCGCCGAGGTTGTCGGAGTTGGAGACGAAGACCCGCTCGTAGCCCTGCTCGATGAGCAGGTCGAGGAGCCCGGTGTCGAGCAGGGCGGTGTAGATGTCGCCGTGGCCCGGCGGGCACCACTCGAGCTCGGGGTCCTTGGGCCACTCGACCGGGGTCAGGTTGTCAACGAGCAGGCGCGGCTCGCGGTTCTGCAGAAACTCCAACGGCAGACCCTCGACCGGCAGGTCCTGGTAGCGCTCGAGCGCGGCCAGGCTGTCCTCGGAGGTGCGGAAGGAGTTCATCAGCAGCAGCGGAAGACGTACGTCGTACTTCTCGCGCATGTGCAGGATCTGGCGGGCGATCACGTCCAGGAAGCTCAGACCCTTGCGCACGCACAGCAGCGACTTCGCGCGGTCCATGCCCATCGAGGTGCCGAGGCCGCCGTTGAGCTTGATCACCGCGGTGGTCGAGATGGCGGCGTGCGCCTCCTCATCGGTGACCACGGCGTCGCTGATCGACGGGATGTCGACCGGCTCGATGGTCTCCTCCGGGATCATCCCGGTCTCACCGTGCTCGAGCTGGCGGTAGTAATGTGCGAATGTCTGCACCGCGACGTCGTCCACGCCGGCATCGCGCATCTTCGCCATTGCCTTGGCCAAACCTGGGCTACCCATAGAGGAAAGCCTAGGCTGTCGTTGTGTCGGGTTCACACACCCCTCCGGGTTCTGATAGTCCAGCCCCCGCTGACTTCGTGGGGCGCAAGACTGCCTTACGCGACCAGTTGCTGACCAGCCGGGGGCGCATCGGGCTCCCCCGGTTGGGCTCGCTCGCGCGTGCCCTGTCGCAGGTGGTCACTGATATTCCAGACGTACGCAGCGCCGGAACGGTTGCTCTCTACGTCTCGATCGGCACCGAACCGGGCACCGGACCTCTTATCGACGAGCTGGACGCGGCCGGGAAACGCATCCTGCTGCCCTGTCTTCTGCCGGACAACGACCTGGACTGGGCCGTCTACGACGGAGAGCTGGCCCGGGCGCCTCGGGGGCTGCTGGAGCCCGGCGGGGAGCGGTTGGGCGTCTCCGCGATCGCCGGCGCCGACGTCGTTCTCGTCCCCGGCCTGGCCGTCGACCCACGTGGGCATCGGATGGGGCGGGGCGGCGGATCCTACGACCGGATCCTGGCTCGGGTGCCGGCCGGAACCTTTACCTGCGTACTCCTCTATCCGTGGGAGATCGGCGTCTCGGTGCCGGTCGAGGCGCACGACCGGGCGGTCGGAGCGGCCGCGAGCGCGGAGGGAATGCAGCGCTTCTCCTAGGCGTTCGCTAATATTGGCAGTCGCGCCCGTCGAGTGCCAGATTCTGTTCTAGGAGAAACGTGCCCACCTATCAGTACGCCTGCACCGAGTGCGGCCACGCCTTCGACCAGTTCCAGAGCTTCAGCGACGCCTCGCTGACCGAGTGCCCCGAGTGCGGCGGCAAGCTGCGCAAGGTCTTCAGCGCCGCCGGCGTCGTCTTCAAGGGCTCCGGCTTCTACCGCACCGACTCCCGCTCCGGGTCCTCCTCGTCGACGTCCTCCACGTCCTCGACGACGTCGTCCTCGAGCACCTCCTCCCCGGCGCCGGCCGCCTCCAGCTCCTCGGACTGAGATCACCCGCTTCGGCGGGTTATCCACAGGGTCATCCACAACGTGACCTGGGCTGTGGATAGCGAGATGCGGGAATCACGCGGGCGACTTAGCGTGCCCGCATGTTCACTCGAATCACGTCCTTCTCCCGCCGCGTACGCCGCGGGGTTCTCGCCCATCGACGCCTGCTGGCGTTCCTGCTGACCGCCTCCGCGGTCGCGATCGGCCTGTCGGCCACCCGGCCCGACCCACCCGACACCTCGACGATGGCGGTCGCCTCCCGAGATCTGCCGGTCGGCACGGTCCTCACCGCTGCCGACCTCACCGACGTCTCGACCGACCCCGCCAACGTGCCCGCCGACCTCGCCGAAGCGCCGCTCGGGGAGCGCCTCGCAGCGCCCCTGCGGCGCGGCGAGCCCGTCACCGACGTACGTCTCGTGGGTCCGGGGCTGACCGAGGGCCACCCCGACCTGGTGGCCGTCCCGGTCCGGCTTCCCGACGCCGAGATGGCCGGCTTGCTCCATGTCGGCGACACGGTCGACCTCTACGCCACCGACCCCGCCACCGCCGAGACCGCCCGGGTCACCACCGACACGCTGATCCTCAGCCTCCCTCAAGCCGTGGAGCCGAGCCGGGATGATTCCATGGCACAGGGAAAGACCGAGGGGTTTGGCGTCACGAACACTTCGGCGGGACGTCTGGTCATCGTCGGAGTCGCCGAGAACAGCGTCGAGGACGTCACATCAGCAGGGGTGGGTGGCTACCTCACCTTCGCGTACTGACGGCCAACGCACGCCACATCCGGGGTCTCCTTCACCTCACACAATGAGCAACAGGAGAAAGCAAGAAATGAGCGGTTTCAAGAAGTTCCTGCTCCAGGGCGACCTGATCAAACTAGCGGTCGCCTTCATCATGGGAGCCGCGTTCGCCTCGGTGGTGACAGCCACCGTCACGGTGATCATGGACCTGATCGGGAGGATCGGCGGCACGCCAGACTTCTCCGACTGGACGCCCTATGGCATCCACCTCGGCGCCTGGTTCACCGCGGTGATCTCCTTCGTGATCCTGGCCACGGTCGTCTACTTCATGATCGTGAAGCCCTACACCCACGCCAAGGAGCGCTTCTTCCCGGACCCCGAGCCGGGCGAGACCGAGATCGACATCCTCAAGCAGATCCGCGACAGCATCGCCGTTCGCTGAGGCATTCGCGCCCAGGTGCCGTCTCACCCACCGTGGTGAGGCGGCACCTGCGATTTCAGCCATCGATCCGACGCCGACTCCTCCGACTCCGCCGACGACTCCCGCTCGTCGCTGGTCGTCTCGGGGAGTACGTCACCGAAGATCCGCGCCAGCCTCTGCTTGCGCTTCCACTCCGGCTCCTCCGGTTCGTCCGGCGCATACGGTTCGGGCGAGGTGTCCTCAGCCATCAGCAGAGTCCCGCACGCTCGCGTGCCGCCTTCGCCTCTTCGGCGATCTGGGCAAGCTCTTCCTCGGATGCGCTGGCACCGCCCGAGGCGGTGTCCGCCGACTCGCCGGAACCGGCCTCGTCAGTGGGTGACGACTCCGCCGTCTCGCCATCGGTCGCGCCGCCGTCCGGAGCTGCGTCGCCGTCGCCTGAGCTCTTGCTCTTCTTGCCCGAGGCCTCGCCGACGTCCAAGGCTCCGGCGGCGATCTTCTTGGTCAATGGCTTGTCGTTCGCGATCGCCTTGAAGACGTTCTTCGCCTTCTCCTTATCAAGCACGACAGTGGCTTGAGGGTTCTGAGGATCGGCGATCGTGGGGATGGTGAGGAACTTGATGTTCTCCATCCCGATGCTCTGGAACCCGACACCGATCTTCGCCATCGTGTCGAGGTTGTCCTTGAGACCCTCGTCCATGGTCAAACCCTTGGTCGCGGCGTTCAGGAAGCTGAGCACCTTCGTGGGACTGGACAGGGTGTCGCCGGAGAGCAGCTTGGCCGCCATCGAGCCGATGAACGCCTGTTGGCGCTTGGACCGGTCGAGGTCGCCACCATCGCCCAGGCCATGCCGCAAACGCACGTAGTTGAGCGCCTGTTTGCCCGTCAATTTCTGATCGCCTGCGTCGAAGTGAGCGCCGGTGTATGGGTCGTCGACCTCTTCGGGAATGCAGACGTCGACCCCGTCGATGGCATCGACCATGCCCTTGAAGCTCGCGAAGTCGACCACGACGAGATGATTGACGGTGATGTCGCACTTCTCGCCGCACATCTCGCTGGCCACGGACTCCAACTGCTCGATCGTGCAGGTCGGACCGGCCGTCGCGTAGGCAGCATTCCACCGCACGTACTCAGCGGGAGCGGTCTTTCCGTCCTCGGTCTTGCACGAAGGCCGATTCACCATCGTGTCGCGCGGGATGGAGACGCCGTACGCGAACTTCCGGTTGGCGGACAGATGCAGAAGGATGTTGGTGTCCGAACCACCACCGCTCGCACCGTCGACGCCACACCCCTTGCAGTCGCGGCTGTCCGAACCCATCACGAGGATGTTGATCGGTTCCTTCGGGCCAACATCAGCAGCCTTCTCGCCGAGACTGACGGTGCTGATGTTCGACCGCAGGCTGCGGTAGGTGTAGACGGTGAAGAGTCCGACGAGCAGCGCCAGCACGAGCAAGGTCGAGCTGAGCACCTGCCACACACTGACCCGCGGCTTGTCACGATCCTCGCGCTCGTCCTCCGGGTAGGAGGCGTACGGCTCCTGGTAGCCACCCTCGGGCGGATAGTCGTCATAGGGCTCGTCGTCGTAACCCGATGCGTACGCAGCACCCCGGCGGTCCGGGGCGGGATAGGCCTCGTGGCGGGCCTCGTGCAGCTCGTCGCGTGAAGACGTACGCCCTCGGGGCCGGTCGGCCGGGTCAGGCCGGGGCGCGACAGCGGTTGCGCCGGGGTCGTTCCAATCGAACTCGCGCGCCGCCGGCGGGGCGAGCTGCTGGTCAGGGACCTTGGGGGCGGGAGGGGCGGGGTGAGGATCCTGGCGATACCACTCCGGCGCAGGCGCGATCGCGGTCTCCTCGACGGAGGGTACGGGGGCCGGCGGCGCGGGTATTCGGCGTCCGGGGCGCGGAGTCTCGCGCAACGGAGGGGCCACGGCCGTCGCGTCGGGATCCCACTCCTGAGGGGCGGGAGGGGCAGGTATCGGCGACGGCCCAGGGGTCCCCCGGCCCATCGCCTGCAAGCGCTCGGCGCGGGTCGGCTCCCGTCGCACCGGTTCTGCGTGCAGCGGCTCGACAGCCGGAGGCGCAGGCTGAGCAGGCTCCTGGCGCGCCGGTCGCGCTGCTCGACGGCCACCGCCCGACGATCCCGATCCAGGCCCGGGAGGCGGCGGCGACACGAAGTCGGACTGCGGACGCGCGGCCCGCCGGCCACCGCCGGGCTCCGCCGACGGCTGGTCGGTCGGTACGTCGGCGACCCGAGCACCACGGCCGGAATGAGTCCCCCCAGACTCGTTGCTCTCAGGCTCGTCGGCGCCGTACATCCACTCGAATCCGGACACGCCGGAGCCTGAATCCGCACCCCCACGTCGGGGAGGCATGGAGGAGTCAGGCATAGATCACCGTCATTCGTCGCTTGTCTTTGGGGGGATTCGGGTTGAGTCGACGGTGACTCAACCTACGCGAGGGCCACAAGTTTGACCCCTGACCGCACCGAACCCCAAACCGTAGTATTACCCGCCACCATGGCAAGATATCCGCGAATGCCCCAGTAGCTCAGTGGATAGAGCAGCCGCCTCCTAAGCGAAAGGTCGCAAGTTCGACTCTTGCCTGGGGCACCAGACAAGCAGAGCAGCCGTCCGGCAGCTCCCCATCTGCAGCAGCGGCCGTGCCCGAAGCCGGCCCAGCAGCGGACCCTGCTGACGACCCAGGGCTCGCACCCTGAAGCAATTGGCATCTCGCGTCGCTACCCGCACCCCAGGCCTCTCGGCTATGTAGGCGCGTACCCAATGCAAAGTTCTCATCCGCCCCTTGACTCTATGAGGTCCGTCACACACTATGAATGGGAACGTTCCCGCTAACGTTCCCATCCGATTCAGAACACGAGGAGCCCAGCTCATGAACCTCGACCTTCGCGGCCTCACTCCCGCGCCCGTCACACCATTCACTCGCGACCTCGAGGTCGACTACGACGCACTCGCCTCACTCACTCGGTGGTACGCCTCGATCCCCGGTATCACCGGCCTCGTCTACCTGGGCCACGCCGGAGAGGGCACCTACCTCACCCCCGAGGAGCAGGTGCGGGTGATCGAGGTCGCTGTGGAGAACGCCGGCGACGTACCCGTGATCGCCGGGATCACCGGAGAGGGCGACAAGGTCGCCGGACTCGAGGCCAAGCGAGCAGCCGACGCCGGCGCACGTGCCGGTCTTCTCTACCCCTCGCACGGCTGGCTGCGCTTCGGCTACCAGAAAGGCGCGCCCCAGGAGCGCTACCGCATCGTGCACGAGGAATCCGGCCTCCCGCTGATCCTGTTCCAGTACCCCGACGCCACCAAGGCCAGCTACGACCTCGCCACCCAGCTCGAGATCGGGGCCCAGCCCGGCGTCTTCGCAACGAAGAACGGGGTGCGCAACATGCGCCGCTGGGACACCGAGATCCCTGTCCTTCGCCAGGAGCTCCCCGACCTGCAGATCCTGAGCTGCCACGACGAGTACCTGCTGCACACCATCTTCGACGTCGACGGTCTGCTGGTCGGCTACGGCGGCATCGCCCCCGAGCTGCTGATCGAGTTCATCGCGGCGGGCAAGTCCAAGGACTACCCCGAGGCTCGCCGCATCCACGACACCCTGCTCCCGGTCACCAAGAACGTCTACCACCGCGGGTCACACATGGAAGGAACCGTCGCACTCAAGCTGGCCCTCGTCGAGCGCGGCAAGCTCGAGCACGCCGCCGTACGCCCGCCGCTGCTGCCGCTGGCGCCCGAGGCCCAGGGCGAGATCTCGCTCGCGCTCAAGCACGCCGGCATCATCTGAGGCCGACCTCAGGCACCCGAGCTCTCGCAACACGGTGCCGGCCCCGCCGCAACCCGCGTGGGCCGGCACCCACCCCGCACCACCCACCCCGCACCACACGACCGGCGACACCCCCAGTTCGCCGCCCAGCGCTCCGCATCCCGTCGTCGTCACCGACAGAGGCTTCTCGCGGAGTAGCCATCGACGGCATCATGGCGACTGTCACGGTCGGCTGCCGTCCCCGCCCGACGCCAGTTGCGTCGTGAGCGTTCTTTCGCACATCTCCGCTGGTTTCGGGGACGTGCCGAGATGAGAGGACCTTTCAATGTCCCGCCCCACTGATGTACCAGCCACCGTGTCATCCGACGCCCTCAGCGCCCCGCGCCACCCCGTCTCCCCGCCTCGCAGGCGTGGAGTCCTCCAGATGCTGAAGCTGATGGGCCCCGCCTTCATCGTCGGCGCATGGCAGTTCGGGCCAGGCAATCTCGTCTCTGCCGTCCAGGCAGGAAGTCTGTACGCCTACGACCTGATCTGGGTCATCGTGCTCTCCACCGTGCTGATGCTCGTCTTCGCGGACATGAGCATCCGCATCGGCATCTCTTCACGCGGTTCCGTCGTAGCGACCATCAAGGAGACCCTCGGTAAGCCCACAGGCGTCGCGGCCGGACTCGGAGTCTTCGGCATCACGCTGTGCTTCTCGGTCGGGAACGCCGTGGGCACCGGCCTCGGCCTCTCGCTGGTGCTCGGCGGCAACCCGGTGATCTGGACCATCGCATGCAGCGTCCTCGTCGTCGCGATCCTCTTCACGCGCAGTGCCTACAAGGTGATCGAGAAGCTGGTACTTGCCATCGTCGCTCTCATGGCGGCCGCCTTCATCGTCACGGCCATCGTCACGAAGCCGGACTGGATGGGAGTAGCCGAGGGCGCAGTCGTGCCCACCGTGCCGGACGGCGTCGGACTCCTCATCGTTGCCCTGGTCGGAACCAACTTCTCCCTCAACGCCGCCTTCTACGCCGGCTACACCAGCCGCGAACGTGGCCTCCGGGCCGCGGACTACCGTGACACGACGCTCGCCGACACGATTCCCGGAATCCTCGCTCCCGGCATCATGACCGCACTCGTGATCGCCGCGGCCGCGGCAACTCTCGCCGGCGAGGGCGGACCTGCAGGGGCCACGATCCAGCAGTTCTCCGCCGTCCTCGAGCCCGTGGCCGGCGAGGTCGGCCGGACGATCTTCGCCCTCGGATTCTTCGGCGCCGCCCTCTCCGCCATGATCGCGAACGCCACCGCGGGCGGAACGCTTCTCGCCGACGGCCTGGGGCTCGGGAACCAGATCGCGTCCACCCGAGTGCGGATCGGCATCGTCTGCGTACTCACCTTCGGCGCAGGCGTCACCATCCTCGCCGCCGGCACATCACCAGTGCAGCTGATCATCGCCGCACAGGCGATGACCGTCCTGATCGCCCCGCTACTGGGTGTCCTGCTCGTGATCCTCGCGAACAACCGGCGCCTGATGGGCGCCCTGCGCAACCACTGGTGGCAGAACGTGCTCGCGTCGGTCGGGCTCATCACCATCATCGCCATGTGCTATCAGCTCATCGACACCGTCACCACCATGCTCTCCACCTTGTGACCCGGTAGCGGACGTACGGCCCGACCGGCACCACCTGCCGGCCGGGCCGTCCTGCTCCGCAGTCTCGTGCTTCCGGAGCGGTTATGCTCACGCCGACGGGGAGGAGGCGACACATGACGGATACAGCAGGCCACGCACGATCCGCGCGTGCGACGATCCGCGACGTCGCCCGAGAGGCCGGCGTCAGCACCTCGACCGTCTCCCGGGTGCTGGACGAACGGCTGCCGCCTTCCCGCAACGAGACGGCCGAGCGTGTACGTGAGGTCGCTGCCCGTCTGGGCTATCGCAAGGACTCCCGTGCATCCGCCCTGCGTCGCCAACAGAGCGGGACCATCGGCGTGCTCGTGCCACGACTCACCGACACAGTGATGGCCATCCTCTTCGAGAACATCGCCGCCGCTGCCGCCGAGCGACAGATGTTCGCGATCGTGGCCACAACAGCCGACGACCCGAACTCCGAACGGTCGGCAGTGGAGAGCCTTCTGAACCAACACGTCGACGGCCTGGTCCTCACCACCGCACGACCAGACGACACGGTGATTCCCGACCTCCGCGAACGCGGGGTCCCGCTGGTCCTCGCACTACGACACGACGGCGTGACACCAGCAGTCGTCGGCGACGACGAGCTCGGCGGCTACCTCGCAACCCGCCACCTCCTGGATCTGGGTCACCGCGAGATCGCCCTGGTCGCCGGACCGGCATACGCGACGAGCGCCGCCGGACGTGTCGCTGGGTTCAGGCGGGCGATGACAGAAGCCGGCATCGACGACATCGAGCGCCACATCCACCCCTCGACCTTCGGGATGGAGTCCGGCGAGGAAGTCGGCCGCCGCATACTCTCGACCTCACCACGCCCCACCGCCGTGTTCGCCGTCAACGACAACACAGCCGTCGGCGTCCTGGCAGCCGCACGAGCAGCCGGACTGAGCGTTCCGGACCAGCTCTCCGTCGTGGGCTACAACGACATCCCCCTGGCAGCGCGACTGCCGGTACCTCTCACAACCGTCCACGTGCCGTTCGACCAGATCGCCGCGCGCGCCGTCGCAGCGCTCGCCCGCCTGCTCACCTCGCCCGACGAGGTTCGACCCGGCACCACCACGACGCTGATGCCGTCCCTGATCCCACGCGCCTCAACTGCGCCTCCGCGAGGCGCACGCGACCCGAGTTAGGACGCGTCGATGACCTCGAAACGGATCCCCGCGGCCTGGAGCCGATCGAGGAGCGCGTCGCCCATCGCGACCGCGGTGGTCACCGAACCAGACGTCTCGGGCAGCGTGTCGAAGGCCAGGCAGAGCGCCGACTCGGCGAGCATCTTCGCCGTCTCGGTGTAACCGGGGTCGCCCCCGGACACCTTGGTGTGGATCTTCCGGCCGCCGGACTCGGCGACGAAGTCGACGGTGAACCATGACTTCTCACGCCGGCGCTCAGAGGGCCCGGTGCCCTGCTTGACCCGCTCACCGAGCTTGGCGCGCAGAGGCGGCACCTGCATCGCGAGGGCGAGGCCACCGACGCCGACCGCGCCGCCGACGGCGTACCTCAGTGTCTTGGTCCCGGCGAAGTGCGAGTAGGTGAAGGCGGGGCCGTAGGCCTCCAGCGCCCGCCCGGAGCGGGCGACGATGAACGGGTCGATGGTCGGCAGCGGCAGCAGCCAGTAGCCCAGCTCGCTGTCGCGGCCCAGGGTTCGCCAAGAAAATGGGGCTAGCGCCGGTCGAGACGTACGCCCCTTCGGCCGCTCCTCGAGCGCCCGGCGCTCGCGCGATGCGGCCGCCATCTCCCGGGGCCGCGACATCTGCCCCAGAGCGGAGTGGAAGGTGCCGCCGGAGAAGGTGGCGTTGGAGCGGACGACGCCCTTCATCGTCAGCGGCCCGGTGATCTCCCCGCCGGCGGCGAGCTCGCGCACCGTGAAGAAGGCGCCGAGGTCGTGCGGGATCGAGTCGAACCCGCACGCGTGCACGATCCGGGCACCGTTGGCTCGGGCGGTGGCGTCGTACTTCACGAACATCCGGTCGACGAACTCAGGCTCTCCGGTCAGGTCGACGTAGTCGGTGCCGGCCTCGGCGCAGGCCTTGACGAGCGGCTCGCCGTACTCCAGGTAGGGCCCGACGGTGGTGATCACGACGCGCGCACGAGCCGCCAGCGCGGCCAGCGACGAGGAATCGTTCACGTCGGCCTGGAGGAGCTCGACGCCAGGAGAGTCGAGCCCGTCACGCACGGCCTCGAGCCGCGGCAGGGAGCGGCCGGCGAGCGCCCATCGCAGTCCCTCGGGCGCGTGCTCGGCGAGATATCCGGCCACCAGACCGCCCGTGAATCCGGTCGCGCCGAACAGGACGATGTCGAGATCGCGAGGAGACGTCATAACCGCTACCTTTCCAGAAGCAACGAAATCCGAGACGGCACGGGTCTCTCAGTGATCAAATGTTGCATCAATAGGGATACTCTTGAGCGGTTTCTTTCGGTGAATCAGCATTTGAGTGAACGACCAGGCACCATCCCCAACCATGAGATGAGTGAGACGAGCCTGTGGGCGACGCGGTGATCAGCGTTCTGCTGGCCGACGGTCACGACGTTGTGCGTGTCGGCGTGCGTACGGTCCTGCTGCCCGAACCGGACATCGAGGTCGTGGGTGAGGCCCGCACCGCGGCCGAGGCACGGCCGCTGATCGCGACGCTGCGTCCTGACGTACTCATCCTCGACGCGCACCTGCCCGACGCCTCCGGCGTGGCACTCTGCCGCGAGGCGCTCGCGATGAAGAGCGACATCCGCTGCATGATCCTGGCCACCGACGCCGACGACGAGGTGATGAGCCAGGCGATCATGGCCGGGGCGGCCGGTTACGTGCTCAAGCAGATCGAGGCGACGAGCCTGGTCTCCGGCGTACGCCTGGTGGCCAGCGGCCACACCCTCTTCGACCCCGAGGCGGCCGCCAAGGTGGTCCACAACGTCGAGGAGCGCCGTCGAATGCACGAGGTGGTCGCCGACCTGACTCCGCAGCAGCGCCGGATCCTGGTCCTGCTCGCCGAGGGCATCTCCAACCGGCAGATCGCCGACCGTCTGGTGCTGGCGGAGAAGACCGTGAAGAACCACATCACCGGTCTGCTCGCCAAGCTCGGCGTCAGCCACCGCACCCAGGCCGCCCTGATGGCGAGCCAACTGCTCGAGGACGGCGTCGTGCCGCGGCCGGCTCCCCCGGCCGACGACGTGAGGCAGGCCAAGGGCGCCACGCCCAACGGCGGGCCGATGCCCCCGCATCCGCGTGGCCAGGCACCCTCCCACACCCCCGGCCGATCGCGCTGACCGTCGCCTCGATCCAGGTACCGTGGATGGCATGTGCCGCAACATCCGCCCGCTCCACAACTTCGAGCCGCCCGCCACCAACGACGAGGTCACCGCTGCCGCCCTGCAGTTCGTACGCAAGGTGAGCGGCACGACCAAGCCTTCGGCCGCCAACCAGGAGGCCTTCGACCACGCCGTCGCCGAGATCGCTCACATCACCCGGCATCTCCTCGACGACCTGGTCACCAACGCTCCCAAGAAGAACCGTGAGGTCGAGGCCGCGAAGCGCAAGGCTCGCGCCGAGGGCAGGTACGCCTCGTGACCCTCGCCCCGGAGGCGAGCAACACCGACTCGTACGCAGCTGCCCTGGCCCTCCTGCAGGACCGGCGCCTCGTGGTGCTGACCGGGGCCGGCGTCTCGACCGACTCGGGCATCCCCGACTACCGCAGCCCGGGCAGCCCGTCACGTCAGCCGATGACCTACCAGCAGTTCATCTCTGGCCCGCAGGAGCGGCAGCGCTACTGGGCGCGCAGCCACCTCGGCTGGCGGCGGATGGGCAGCGCGGTGCCGAACGCCGGCCATCGCGCACTGCCCGCGATCGACCCCGAGCTGCTGATCACCCAGAACGTCGACGGTCTGCACGAGCAGGCTGCACCCGAGCTCGCCAGCAGAGGCCGGATCGTCACGCTGCACGGCCGGGTGGCCGATGTGATCTGCCTGTCCTGCCGCACGCTGAGCCCGCGTCGCGACCTCCAGGCGCGGATGGAGGCGCTCAACGCGGGATGGGCCGAGGCGCACGCGGATGTCGAGACCCGGCCGGACGGCGACGTCGCGCTCGAGGAGACGCAGGACTTCGTCGTGCCCGACTGCGAGGTCTGCGGGGGCATCCTCAAGCCTGACGTCGTCTTCTTCGGCGAGAACGTCCCCAAGGACCGGGTCGCCCGGTGCATGGCGGCGGTCGAGGCTCTCGCCGATGCCCGCGGCGAGCAGCACGAGGGGAAGGGGGGCGTGCTGCTCGTCGCGGGCTCGAGTCTGGCGGTGATGAGTGGCTATCGGTTCGTACGCCGGGCGGCGAAGGCCGGGATCCCGGTCGTCATCGTCAACCGCGGCGCCACCAGGGGCGATGGGGAGGCTGCGTACAAGCTGGAGGTCGGCACCAGCGAGTTCCTCACCACCTTGGCCTCACGCAGAGCGTGACTGGAATGGCAGGTCGGCCATGCGGCCGGCGGCCTCGTCGACGGAGAGTCTGGCACCGATGAAGAAGTGGTAGACCGGGCCTTCGTCGATCAGCAGCACCTTGGCGCTGTGGTAGTCACCGCCGAGGTCGGTGAGCACGATCTCCTCGCCACGCTCGAGGTGACGGGTCAGGCCGGTGTCGGTGTGGTGGACGGCGACTGGGCGGAACGTCTCATCCAGCTCGCGACCGCGAGCGGGCAGATGAACGACCTCCATAGAGCTCTCCCCTCCGGAGACCCCCGCAAGTCTCGACATGACAACTGCCGAAGCCCACATCGATAACGGGCCTCCAGCAGGCCTTGCACTTCAAACTTAAGCATCTATGGCGTAATCGGTCCAGAGTCATGTGCCAGAATCTGCCGACGTCGAGAGAATTTCACCCGCGGTTACAAGAGTGGGCTCGAAGTAGACACAGCGTTGACACACCGAAGACGACTCGTGGAGCCGACCAACGCGAACCTGCGGGTCAGAGCGCCTTTACGAAGATGTGGTCCGCGGCCTCGGGGATGATCTCCGCGGTCTCCCCACCGGAGCCGAGCATGACCCCGTCGGGGGTCGCCTTGATCGCGACGGTCTGGTCCGGGGTCGCGCCGACCCGGCGCAGGGCGCTCATCAGCGACTCGTCCTTCTGCATCTCCTCGGAGATGCGGCGCACCAGGACGGTGGCGCGCTCGGAGCTCGCCGCGGCGGTGAGCGACTGGACGCCGGCCATGAAGTCCTCGTCGGCGGGCTTGCCGCCGAGCTCGTCGAGACCGGGGATCGGGTTGCCGTAGGGCGACTCGGTCGGGTCGCCGAGCAGGTCGAGCAGTCGCTTCTCGACGGTGTCCGACATGACGTGCTCCCAGCGGCACGCCTCCTCGTGGACGAGCTCCCAGTCGAGGCCGATGACGTCGGTCAGCAGCCGCTCGGCGAGGCGGTGCTTGCGCATCACCCGGGTGGCCAGGCGAAGGCCCTCGTCGGTGAGCTGCAGGTGGCGGTCACCCTCGACGGTGAGCAGACCGTCGCGCTCCATCCGGGCGACGGTCTGGGAGACCGTGGGGCCGGACTGGTGCAGGCGCTCGGCGATGCGGGCGCGCAGCGGAACGATTCCCTCTTCGACCAGCTCGTAGATCGTGCGGAGGTACATCTCGGTGGTATCGATGAGATCGCTCACGGGCTAATCCTACATCCTTGAATCAGTCAGAAAAACCGAACCCAGCAGGGTGTGTCCCGAACGACGTCGGCCTGCAGGAGAGATCATCGCGGCGCGATCCCCTAGGAGCCCTGGGGTTCTAGGGCTTCGTTGTATCTGGAAAGCATAGCGCTGAGCCGGTCGATGTCGTCGAGACTCCAGTCGGCCAGCCGGTCGTTGAAACGTACGCGACGCTCCCGGGCCACCCGCTCGAGCCCCTCGCGGGCGTCAGCGGTCACCGAGACGAGGCTGGCCCGCCCGTCCTCGGGATCGGGATGGCGCTGGAGCAGGTTCAGGTCGATCATGGCCTGCACCATCCGGCTGACCGCACCCTTGTCGATCCCGAGTCCGTCGACCAGCGCGGAAGCGCGCACCGGGCCACGTTCGGCGATCCAGGTCAGCATCATGTAACCACCGGGCGGCAGATCCGGGTGGAGCATCCGGCCGCGTGCCTTCATCGCCCGCTTGGCCCTCCACACGAGCACGCCGACCTCGGACTCGAGCCGGCTGAGCGACTCACCGCGAGGACCGTCCTCGAACTGCTCGCCCTGGGCGGCGTTGTCCATGGCTGTCATCCCTGTCATCTCCGGCCCGCTCCCCCCGCCTCGAGCCCCGCGGCGACCTCAGGAGCGATCTCATCGTCAGCGAGGTCCTCGATCGTAGTCTTGAGCGGAACCTCCTTGATACCCAGGATCGCAACCAGCGCGATGACCGCGCACGGGATGGCCACCAGGAAGAGATCGGCGGTGGCGACGGCGAAGGCGTGCTCGTAGAGGGCCTGCACCGCGCTGGGCATGCTCGCCGGGTCGGCGAGGCCGCCGCCCTGCAGCCTCTGGAGTTCCTCAGGGGTGACCTTTCCGCTGGCCACCAGCTCGGGGATGCCGTCGGTGATGACGTCCTCGACCCGGTGGGAGAGCACGGCGCCGAGCGCCGCGATGCCCATCGAGCCGCCCATCGACCGGAAGAACGCGACGACCGAGGACCCGGCGCCCATGTCCTTGTTGTCGAGGTTGTTCTGCACCGCGAGGACGAGGTTCTGGTTGGTGGCACCGACACCGAGACCGAGGATGGCCATGAAGGCGCCGACCAGGGCCAGGTTGGTGTGTTCGTCGATCGTGCTGAGCAGGTAGAGCCCGATCGGCAGCATGACGCCGCCGAAGATCAGGTAGCGCTTCCAGCGTCCGGTGGAGCTGATCAGGCGTCCGGTGACCATTCCGGCACCGGAGAGTCCGAGCACCATGCAGATCGACATCAGCCCGGCGTGGGTCGGCGTCATCCCGCGGGCGGTCTGGAAGTACTGCTGCAGGTAGACCGTCGCCCCGAACATCCCGGCACCGACGAAGAACGAGGCGAGGGTGGAGAGGATCATCGTGCGGTCGCGGAAGAGGCGCAGCGGGATGATCGGCTCCTTGGCGAACCTGCCCTCGACCAGGATCGCGAGGGCCAGCACCAGGACGCTGCCGGCGACCAGGGCGTACGACATCGGCGAGGTCCACGCGAAGGAGTCGCCGCCCAGGGTGACCCAGATCAGCAGCGTGGAGACGCCGGCGACCAGCAGGAATGCGCCGAGGTAGTCGATGCTGACCTCGCGGCGTACGTGCGGGAGGTGCAGGGTCTTCTGGAGCAGGATGAAGGCGACCACCGCGAACGGCACGCCGACGTAGAAGACGCCGGGCCAGCCCAGCGGGGAGTCGACGATCACGCCGCCGACGAGCGGCCCGATGACCGTGGCCAGGGCGAAGACCGCGCCGATGTATCCCGAGTAGCGACCGCGCTCACGCGGGGAGACGATCGTCGCGATGATCACCTGGATCAATGCAATGATGCCGCCCATGCCGAGGCCGGCGATGACCCGGCCGGTGATGATCACCGGCATCGACGGCGCCAGACCACAGATCGCCGATCCGACGATGAAGAGGCCGAGCGCGGCCTGGACCAGCACCTTCTTGTTGTAGAGGTCGGCGAGCTTGCCCCAGATCGGCATCGTCGCGGTCATCGCCAGCATGCTCGAGACGACGATCCAGGTGTAGCCACCCTGGGTGCCGCCGAGGTCGGTGACGATCCGCGGCAGGGCGTTGGCGACCGACGTACCGGACAGCATGGCGACGAAGAGCGCCATCAGAAGGCCGGAGAGGACCTCCATGATCTGGCGGTGGGTCATCTGCGGCGCCGCGATGGCCTGCGAGGACTGCTGGGACTCTGACAAGTGGGACTCGGCTCTCACGCGAATTGGTTGAACATCGGCAACCAATGTACGTCGGATTAGTTGCAAAACGCAACTTGTCGCCAGTCGCAAAAACGGGGCGACCCGCAGGCGGGCCTGGCGGCCAACCCGGTGGATGAGTCCGGTACGCCTGCGGGTCGGGTGGCTGCTTGTGAATTGCCAGCCCCCATCCGTAGTTGGGGAAGCTGCTAGCGAGCAGCCACCTCACGCATCCAATCGTTCTTCATCTGATCGGATCACCTCCTTTCCCGTGTGGCTCAACGGTAGGCGCCGGGCCATCGCGGGATCAAAGGGTTATTTCTCAGGCAGGCTCCTCGACGAGGGCGTGGCTGAACTGCGACTGGTAGAGCTCGGCGTACGCACCCTTGGCCTCGAGCAGCTCGGCATGGTTGCCCTGCTCGACGATCGCGCCGTCGCGCATGACCAGGATCAGGTCGGCGTCGCGGATCGTGGAGAGCCGGTGGGCGATCACGAAGGACGTACGCTCCGAGCGCAGCGCCGCCATGGCGTGCTGCAGGAGCAGCTCGGTGCGGGTGTCGACCGAGGAGGTCGCCTCGTCGAGGATCAGCAGCGACGGCTCGGCGAGGAAGGCCCTCGCGATGGTGATCAGCTGCCGCTCGCCCGCAGAGAGGTTGCCACCCTCGTCGGTGATCAGGGTGTCGTAGCCGTCCGGCAGCGAGTGCACGAACCTGTCGACGTACGTCGCCCGGGCCGCCTCGAGGAGCTCCTCCTCGGTCGCGTCCGGCCGGCCGTAGCGGATGTTGTCGCGGATCGTGCCCTCGAAGAGCCAGGTGTCCTGGAGCACCATGCCCGTGCGTTCGCGCAGGTCGGAACGGGGAATCGAGGCGATGTCGACGCCGTCGAGGGTGATCTGGCCGGCATCGAGCTCGTAGAACCTCATGATCAGGTTGACCAGGGTGGTCTTGCCTGCACCGGTGGGGCCGACGATCGCGACGGTCTGCCCAGGACGGGCCACCAGGGACAGGTCCTCGATGAGCGGCCTGTCCTTATCGTAGGAGAAGCTCACGTGCTCGAACCGGACCTCGCCGGCACCGCTGCCGTATGCCGAAGCGGAGCCCGAGGCGATCAGACCTGTCCGGGGAGTGCCGACATCGGGCGTCTGCTCCTCGGCGTCGAGCAGCTCGAAGACCCGCTCGGCCGAGGCGACGCCCGACTGGAGCAGGTTCATCATCGAGGCGAGGGTGGTGATGGGCTGGGTGAACTGGCGCGAGTACTGGATGAAGGCCTGCAGCTCACCGAGACTCAGCGCGCCGCTGGCGACGCGGAGGGACCCGACCACGCAGACCACCACGAACATCAGGTTGCCGACGAACATCATCAGCGGCATCAGGATCCCGCTGATGAACTGTGCCTTGAAGGATGCGGCGAAGAGCTTGTCGTTCTCCTCGGCGAAGGTCTTCTCGACCTCCTCCTGACGCCCGAAGACCTTGACCAGGTCGTGGCCGGAGAAGGTCTCCTCGATGTGGCCGTTGAGCTTGCCGGTGTGGCGCCACTGGGCCACGAACTGGCCCTGCGACCGCTTCATCACCGCGCTGGTCACCACCAGCGAGACCGGCACCGCGAGCAGCGCGATCAGGGCCAGCACCGGGCTGATCCAGAACATCATGAACAGCACCGTGACCAGCGTGAACAGAGCGGTCAGCACCTGACTGAAGGTCTGCTGCAGGGTCTGGCTGATGTTGTCGATGTCGTTGGTGACCCGGCTGAGCAGCTCGCCTCGCGGCTGCTTGTCGAAGTAGGACAGCGGGACGCTGTGGACCTTCTTCTCGACGTCCTCGCGCAGGCCCTTCACGGTGCCCTGGACGACCGAGTTGAGGATCCAGCCCTGCACGAAGGAGAGCAGGGAGGCGACGAGGTAGACGGCGAGCACCACCAGCAGCGCGCTGCGCAGCGCGTCGAAGTCGACGCCTTGGCCCGGGGTGACGTACTCCATCCCGGAGAGCATGTCGGCGAGCTTGTCGTCGCCCTGGGCACGCAGACCCTCGACCGCCTCCTCCTGGGTGACCCCCGCCGGCAACTCCCTGGAGAAGACGCCGCCGAAGATGATGTTGGTCGCCCTGCCCAGCAGCCACGGTCCGAGCGACATCAGGGTGACGCTGATAGCGGCCAGGCCGATGGTGGCGAAGGCATGGACCTTGTAGGGCGCCATCCGGCGCAGCAGCCGCCTGGCCGAGGGGACGAAGTTCATCGCCTTGTCCCCCACCGCGCCGCCCGCGCCCATCGGGCCGAGGCCGCCCTGGGGACGTACGATCCGCTCGGTCTTCTTCATCTGGCCATCTGTCCGGCCATCTGTCTGGCCGTTCGTCTGGTCGCTCATGCCGCGGCCTCCTCTGCGCTGAGCTGGGAGGAGACGATCTCCTGGTAGGTGGCGTTGCCGGCGAGGAGCTCCTCGTGGGTGCCCTCGCCGACGATGGCGCCGTCCTCGAGGACGAGGATCTTGTCGGCGTCGCGGATCGTGGAAACCCGCTGGGCGACCACGATGACCGTGGCGTTGCGGGTCTCGGGGGCGAGCGCGGCGCGGAGCCGGGCGTCGGTGGCAACGTCGAGCGCGGAGAAGGAATCGTCGAAGAGATAGATGTCGGGCCTCCTCACCAGCGCCCGGGCGATGGCCAGACGTTGCCGCTGACCACCGGAGACGTTGGTGCCGCCCTGGTCGATCTCGGCGTCGAGGCCGGTGCCGTCCTCTGGAGCCATCCGCTCCACGAAGTCACGCGCCTGGGCGACCTCGAGGGCGTGCCAGAGCTCCTCGTCGGTGGCGTCCGGCTTGCCGTGGAGCAGGTTGGAGCGGACGGTGCCGGTGAAGAGGAAGGCCTTCTGCGGCACCAGCCCGAGGGAGCTGCGCAGGGTGGCCGGGTCGAGGTCGCGTACGTCGATCCCACCCACGCGGACGACACCGGCCGTCGCGTCGAAGAGCCGCGGGATGAGGCCCAGGAGGGTCGTCTTGCCGGCACCGGTGGAGCCGATGATCGCGACGGTCTGCCCGGGCCTGGCCTCGAAGGTGAGGTCGTGGAGGACGGGGTGGTCGGCGCCGGGGTAGGTGAAGCCGGCTCCGGTCAGGTCGACGTGCCCGTGCCGGTAGATCTCGGTGACGCCCGCCGCCGGCGGGGTCACGCTGGTCTCGGTGTCGAGGACCTCGGCGATGCGGTCGGCGCAGACGGCGGCGCGCGGGACCTGCATGAGCATGAAGGTGCCCATCATGATCGACATCAGGATCTGCATCAGGTACTGCAGGAAGGCGGTCAGCGGGCCGACCTGCATCAACCCGTTGTCGACCCGGATGCCGCCGAACCAGATCACTGCGACGCTGGCGACGTTGATGACCAGCATCATCAGCGGGAACATCGTCGACATCCAGCGCCCGGCCCGCAGCGCGACGTCGGTGAGCTCATCGTTGGCCTTCGCGAAGCGCTCGGTCTCCTGACGCTCGCGTACGAACGCCCGGATCACCCGGATGCCGGTGATCTGCTCGCGCAGGATGCGGTTGACCGCGTCGATGCGCTCCTGCACCTTGCGGAAGTTGGGGACCATGCCGCGGACGACCACGGTCATGGAGATGAGCAGCACGGGGATGACGACCGCGAGCAGCCAGGAGAGCCCGGCGTCCACGCGGATCGCCATCGCGACGCCGCCGACCATCATCATCGGCACCATCACCGCGAGGGTGCAGGTGAGCACGGCGAGCATCTGGACCTGCTGGACGTCGTTCGTGGTCCGGGTGATCAGCGACGGGGCGCCGAAGCGGCCGACCTCGCGAGCGCTGAAGGAGCCGACCTTCGCGAAGATCGCCGCCCGCAGGTCGCGACCGAAGCTCATCGAGCTACGGGCGGCGAAGTAGACGCTGACGATCGACGCGAGGATCTGCACCAGCGCGACGCCGAGCATGATCGCGCCGATCCTCATGATGTAACCGGTGTCGCCCTCGGCCACGCCCTTGTCGATGATGTCGGCGTTCAGGCTGGGCAGCAGCATGAAGGCCGAGGTCGAGAGGAGCTGCAGGATCGCGATGACGACCAGGAATCTCTTGTACGGGAGCAGGTAGTCCCTAAGCAGTCGGAGAAGCATTCAGGGGTCTCTCTGGTCAGCTGTGCCTGATAAGAATCCCGCCGAGCAGCACGTCGATGACGTCCTCGCTGCTCAACGGCTGGTTCGTTCGGTTCAGACCGGGGAGCCAAGCCCCGATCGTGAGGCTGCGCAGCACCAGCGCGGCCTTTCGCGGCGGGAGCCGCAGCTCGTTCACGTGCGGCTCGAAGACGAGCCTCGTCAGGTTGTCGATGAGGGCCTTGTTGGCCTCGATGAGGAACTTCGGAGGACCGGGCGGATGACGTACGCCCTCGGGGTCCGGCTCCTCCGTCACGGCCGAGCGCACGGCCATCATGACGAGGAGGCCGCGCTGCGACGTCGCGGCGAGCAGGTCGATGACGGCACGGAGCTTGTCCTCGATGTCGGCCTTGCCCTCCACCACCTCCGCCATGGAGTCGCCGCCCCTGGTCGGGTCGAAGACGTTCTCGGCGACCGCCCGGTAGAGCTCCCGCTTGTCGCGGAAGTGCCGGAAGATCGTGCCTTCGGCGACTCCGGCCGCCTCGGCGATGAGCCTGCTCGTTGTCGCCGTGCCGTGCTCGATCAGCAGCGTCTCGGTCGCCGCGATGATCGCGGCGCGCCGGTCGGCTGCGGGAATCGGCTTGGCCCGCGTACGTCGTTCGTCCACGTGGACAAGGGTAAGTGAGTGAGCACTCACTCACAAACCTAATTATGGGTGGATGCTGCCTCCAAACCCTGTTCGACACGATGCCGACTAGGGCATGCTGGGCCCACTGTCGGGCCGACAAGGGCCATGGCAGCGGGTGGTCCCGACAATCTCGACCACCGAATCCAGGAATGGAGACAGCATGCGTAGGTTGTTGACAGGCGCGGCCGCAGTCGCGCTGGGGGTCACCGGCACCCTCGTCATGGCGAACTCGGGCAACGCCACCTCTGACCAGGAGGTCCGCTATGTCGTGGCATATGCCGAGGGATCCTCGGCCGCCAGCGCCCGTGCCGCGGTGAAGGCCGCGGGGGGCGAGATCGTCTCGGAGAACAGTGCCATCGGAGTCGCGACGGTGACCGCGGGTGAGGGATTCGCCGAGGCGGCCAACGCCTCGAAGGCCCTCGTCGGCGCGGCCCAGGACAGGATCGTGGGCGCCACGACTCCTGACGCGGCCAGCAAGGCCCGCAAGCAGGAGGTGTCGAAGGTCGAGACCGAGTTCCGCAGCGGCACCAAGGGCACCGGGCCCAAGGCGCCGAAGCCCAAGGGCAAGACCGAGCCGCTCTCCGGTCTGCAGTGGGACATGAAGCAGATCGACGCCGCCGCGGCCAACAAGACCGAGCGCGGCAAGGGTGTCCGCGTCGGCATCCTGGACACCGGTGTCGACGGGTCGCACCCCGACATCGCGCCCAACTTCGACGCGAGGCTGAGCCGCAACTTCACCACCGACATCCCGGTCGACGCCAACGGCGCCGTGGTCGACGGTCCGTGTGAGGACGAGCCCGACGCGTCCTGCAGCGACGCGGCCGACGTCGACGAGAACGGCCACGGCACCCACGTCGCCTCGACCATCGCCTCGCCGGTCAACGGCGTCGGCATCTCCGGCGTCGCCCCGCAGGCCGACATCGTCAACCTGCGCGCCGGCCAGGACTCCGGCTACTTCTTCCTGCAGCCGTCGGTCGACGCGCTGACCTACGCCGGCCGCAACGGCATCGACGTGGTCAACATGAGCTACTACGTCGACCCGTGGCTGTTCAACTGCACCAACCACCCGGCCGACTCGGCCGCGGACCAGGCCGAGCAGGTCACGATCATCACCGCGATGCAGCGTGCCCTCGACTACGCCCGCGCGCGTGGCGTCACCCTCGTCGCGGCCGCCGGCAACCAGGCGATCGACTACACCAAGCCGCAGACCGACGCGAGCAGCCCCGACTACGCCAGCGAGCCCGGCGAGGCCGCCTACGTCCGTGACCTGCTCGACCCGGAGTCGTGCGTCTCGATGCCCACCGAGGGCAACGGGGTCATCGCGGTCAGCTCCACCGGTCCGTCCGAGCGCAAGTCCTACTACTCCAGCTACGGCGACGGCTTCGTCGACGTCGCGGCGCCTGGTGGGGATGCGTACGACACCGCCGACGGCACGCGCGACTTCGCCGCGACCATCCTGGCCGCCTACCCGTACGACCTGGGTGTGGCCGAGGGCGCGATCGACCCGGCGACCGGCGAGGTCCTGGTGCCGTGGGCGGTCTCGGACTGCTCCAGCGGCGAGTGCTCCTACTACCAGTACCTGCAGGGCACCTCGATGGCCTCCCCGCACGCTGCTGGTGTGGCCGCGCTGATCGTCGGCGAGTACGGCAAGCACGACCGCTCCGGCAAGACCCTCTCGCCGTTCAAGGTCGAGAAGATCCTGCTGAAGTCGGCCACCGACAAGGCCTGCCCCGTCCCGGCGGACTTCACCTACGTACGCCACCTGCCCAACGGCACGACGGCGACCTCGACCCACACCTGTGAGGGTGGCGAGGCCCCGAACGGCTTCTACGGCGCCGGCATCGTCGACGCCAAGGCGGCGGTCAGCCACTGAGCTGCTGCAGGGATACCCGGTTAACAGGGTATCCCTGCACTTCTCTGGCATTGCAACACCTGAGAAGTGCAGGTTTCCCCGGTTAACCGGGGATTCCTACCGCCCCGAAGGGCCCGGATGCTCAACCCGAGCATCCGGGCCCTTCGCGTCCCATAGGGTTCGGCCATGCAGAGTTGGTTGGTGGCGCACTGGGTCGAGATCGCGGGGGTCGTCACCGGGGCGGCGTGCGTGATCCTGGCGGCGCGGCGGAGCATGTGGACGTATCCGATCGGGATCGCGAACACCGCGCTCTACCTGGTCGTCTTCGCCGAAAGTGCGCTCTACGCCGACGCGGCGCTGCAGATCATGTTCATGGTGCTCTCGGTGACCGGCTGGGTCGACTGGGCCGTGGCCCGGCGACGGGAGTCGGAGGCGCACCTGCGCCGTGACGAGGCGTTCGTCGGGGTCGCCTCGGCGCGCACGCTGCTGCTCCTGGCGCTGGGGTTCGTGGTGGCGCTGGCGGCGATCGCGTACGTCCTGTTCGCCTTCACCGACTCCACGACCGAGCTCCCCGACGCCGCGGTGACCGCGGGCAGCGTGATCGCGCAGATCATGCTCAACCGCCGCTGGTGGCAGTGCTGGCTGGTCTGGCTGGCGGTCGACGTCGTCTCCGTCGGTCTGTACGCCTACAAGGGGCTGTGGCCGACCGCGGTGCTCTATCTAGGCTTCT
Source organism: Nocardioides sp. YIM B13467 (assembly GCF_042788075.1). Lineage (NCBI taxonomy): Bacteria > Bacillati > Actinomycetota > Actinomycetes > Propionibacteriales > Nocardioidaceae > Nocardioides > Nocardioides sp. YIM B13467. The sequence goes on along the minus strand of NZ_JBHZPJ010000013.1, from coordinate 22,421 downwards.
GCGTGATCGTCCTGGTCGCGCTGCGGGACTGGCGCCGGGTGCTGGTCGGCCAGCGCGAGCCGGAGGTCGCGAGTGTCTGAGCCCTACCTAGCTGAGAAGACCTTCGGTCACGGCCTGGTGCTCGGGAAGTTCTACCCGTTCCACGCCGGCCACCAGGCGCTCATCCGCGCGGCTCTGCGGGCGTGCGACAGGGTCACCGTCGAGCTCCTCGGCTCGCAGGTGGAGACCATCCCGCTCGAGGTGCGCGCGGAGTGGCTGCGCGAGGAGCACCCGACCGCCCACGTGGTCGCCGCGATGGACGAGGCCCGGGTCGACTTCGACGACCCGGCCGCGTGGGACGAGCACATGGTCGTAATCTCCGAGCTGCTCCCGGCCCCGGTCGACGCGGTCTTCTCCTCCGACGCCTACGGCGAGGAGCTCGCCCGGCGCCTGGACGCGACGTGGGTCCAGGTCGATCCCGGCCGGGTGTTCAATCCCGTCTCCGGCACCGCCGTACGGCCCGACCTGACCGAGCACTGGGCCGAGCTGCCGGCTCCGGTCCGCGCCTGGCTCACCGAGCGGGTGGTGGTGCTCGGCGCGGAGTCGACCGGGACCACGACGCTGGCCGAGAGACTCGCCGCCGACCTGGGCACCCACTGCGTCCCGGAGTACGGCCGGCTCTGGTCGGAGATCCGCCCCGGCGGCCTGTTCACCCCCTGGCGCAGCGACGAGTTCGACCTCATCGTCGACCGGCAGATCGGCTGGGAGGACGCCGCCCGCAGACGGGTGCCGAAGCCGGTCCTGGTCTGCGACACCGACGTATTGGCGACGACGCTGTGGCATGAGCGCTACGTCGGCCCGACCCCCGATCACCTGGTCCAGCGCGCTGCGGAGCACGCGCCCGTCGCCTACGTCCTGACCGGGGACGAGATCCCGTTCGTGCAGGATGGGATGCGCGATGGCGAGCATGTGCGGAGCGGGATGCAGGCGCGGTTCCGCGAGGTGCTGGCCGAGCAGCCGGTGCCCTGGCTCGAGGTCCGCGGCAGCGTGCAGGAGCGGCTCGTCGCCACCACAGAGTTCCTCGAGCCGCTGCTCGGGCGAAGCAACCGGATCGGCCCGTCACTGGAGGAGCTGGGTAGATGAGCGACCGCTGGCAGAAGACCTCGGCCTCGCCGACCGTGCCGCACGTCCACCACGGCGGGCCCCGCGACGGGCTCACCGCCGCCGACCTCTTCCGGTCCCCGGACGAGACCGTCGAGCTGGACGAGAAGCTGCGGCGTACGTATTTCTGGCTGGTCAACAAGGCGGTGATCTCGCCGTTCTACGACGTCGAGTTCGACGCCGCGAAGGCCAACCGGTTCCCGCTCGGCGATGCCGGCGCGGAGATCACGCTGCCGACCCAGCCGGCCTACTCCTCCAACGTGCTGCTGCCGCTGCTCACCTTCGCGGTCGGCGGGAAGTGCCTGATGATCGGCGGCCCGGGCCGCGGCAAGACGACGCTCGCGGTGCTGATGGGGGTGCTGTCCGGGGCGACTCCGGAAGACGTACGCCGCCACCTCCAGCAGGGGCAGCCGCAGCTGACCGTGTCGGACCTGGTCGGGCTGCCGCTGCCGCGCGACCTCGTCGCCGCCGGGTCGCTGGCGGAGATCACGATCGCCTGGAAGTCGTGGCTGACCCAGAAGGTCAAGATCGTCGACGAGTACAACCGCATCCCGACCAAGACCCAGTCGGCGCTGCTCACCATGGTCGCCGAGGGCTACGTGGAGAGCCACGACCAGCTGCGCCGGACGGCGCCTGAGAAGGGTGTGGAGAGCTGGTTCTTCACTGCCAACGACGACTCCGGCGGCGGGACGTTCCAGGTCATCCAGGCCCTCAAGGACCGGCTCGACGTCACCGTGCAGGCGTTCGGCTTCAACGGCCGCTTCTTCGACGAGCTGGTCACCCGGGTCGAGGCCGGTGAGCGGCCGGAGGAGCACGTGCCGTCCTCCCTCGTCTTCTCCTCCGACGAGCAGTCGACGATGCTTGCCGCCATCCGGGCGGTGCCGCTGCCCGCGGACGTACGCCGGAAGCTGGAGTACTTCACCGGGCAGTTCGAGTTCGTGCAGCACGGCGGGCGGCGGTTCGAGTACCGCACCAAGGACGTCGTCGCGACCGCCGGCGGGGACGTGAGCGCGGTCATCGACGCCAACTCCGGCGCCGACCTGGTCGTCGACCTCGGCGCGCAGACCCTGAACGGACTCTCCGTGCGGGCACTGCAGACCCTGATCCTGTACGCCAAGGCATCGGCTTGGTTCCGCGGTGCCTCGTCCGTGGGGCTCGACGACGTGCGCGCCATGGTGCCGTTCGTGCTCCGCGGGAAGCTGCTGCCCAACCCGCAGCACCCGCGGTTCGAGGCCGGCGACAAGGAGCTCGCCCACGACCCGGCCTCCTGGCTCGTCGACCTCTTCGACACCGCGATGAAGCAGTTCGTCGCGCTCGGCCTCGACGCTGCCGATCCCGTCGGCGACCTGCTCGCCGAGCTCGGGGGCGGGCTGGACGGGCTCGACCGGCTGACCGTCTCGCAGCGGCTGACCCGGATCGAGTCGGAGGTCCGCCGGATCTCGAAGGTCGGCAAGATCTACGGCCGCGACTACGACGACCTGGTCGCGCTGAAGTATCTCCACCAGCGCTACTCCAACTACCTCCACTGGCTGGAGGGTTCATGATCCGGCGTCCTGGGCACTCGGTGAACGCCTCGGTGGCTCGGCAGCCGGGCGGGTTGCCTGCCGTCCTCGGGCTCGACCTGGAGCTGGCCGTTGCCAATGTCGCCCGCTGGGGCGGGGACACCGGGCTCTTCGGCGCCTCCCTGGCGGCCGGGCTGGCCGCGGGTTCGCGCGTGCGCGAGACCGCGGCGGTCCAGGAGCTGGCCGCCGTGGCCGCCTGGCGTGCGGGAGTCATCGGGCTGCGCAAGGACGCCCTCAGAGCGGCGTCGTCCTGTCTCGACGCCGGGCTCGCGGACGCGGTCGGCGCGGCGCTCGGGATGCCGGGTGCCGACGTCGCCGGATTCGTCGAGGGGCAGCGTACGGACCGGTTCTTCTGGCCCGCCTGGCAGCAGCTCGGCCGTGCCTATCTGATCGCCCGGATCGGCGGTTTCGCCGGGCTCGGCGGACCCTGGTTGGCACACCCGGGCGACGTCATCGCGGCGGGTGAGGGACGGTGGCTGGTGGAGGTCGGCGAGGAGCTGTGGGCGGTGGACGCCGACCTGTTCGGCCACTCGGTCTCGCTGGCCGGCGACGACCCGGCGGACACCGGCGGCCCCGGCGGCCCCGGCGGCCCCGGCGGCCCCGGCGGCCCCGGCGTCCGGGTGGTCAGCGTGCCCACGTCCTACCTGCTCGAGGTCGTGCGGGAGGCCGGGTGAGAGCGCCGACCGCGGCGGAGCGCGAGGCCTGGGAGGCGGCCCTCGACCTGTGGGGCGTGGATCTCCATGACCCGGTCGTGCACACCCGCTCCAACGAGGGCAGCTTCGCCTGGTTCGGGTTTCCACCGGAGGTCAACGTCGACCCCGGCGAGCTCGCCCGCCACGGCGGAGAAGGGCATCTGACCAGCGTCTTCGCTCACGAGATCGGCCACCACGTGCTCTCCCCGAGCACCCGGGTCGACTCGCTGAAGATCCGTCAGCAGATGGCGCGGGTGATCGACCTCTACGACCGGCAGCACCACCTCGACCTGGTCGCCTCGAGCGGGTTCTGCGCCAACCTGTGGTCCGACATGCTGATCAACGACCGGGTGATGCAGCTGCAGCGGGCCCGGCTCGCCCCGGACGAGACCCCCGACATGGTGCAGCTCACCCGGGCCCTCGCCGCGCCTTCGCTGGCCAAGGGTCTGCGCGGCGCGGAGGACAACGAGCTGTGGTGGGTGGTACAGCGGGCGTACGAGCTCCTCTGGCGACTCCCCGAGGGCGACCTGGCTTGGCCCGAGCCGCCGACACGGTGGAGGACGGACTACGAGCAACAGCTCCGCAACGCCCGGCGCCGCCTGCACGGCTCGAAGTCGAAGCAGCGGAACGAGGTCTACCAGGCCAAACGGGAGGTCGCCGAGCTCGAGTACGACCCGCGAGCCGGCCTCGACCCTGCTCACGACGCGACGACGGTGGCCGACGTGGTGCGTACGCTCGCCGCCGATCCGGTCAGCGGCGCGGTGCCCTGGGCGATGGTGATGGCGCCTTACCTGCTGTTGGGCTTCAAGAGCAGCGGGTGCCATGAGGACTCGCCGGGTGCGCCCAGCGCGGCCGAGCTCGCCGGAGCGATCGGCGACCCACGGCTGCAGAAGCCGTTGGTGCACCCCGACGACGCCGAGGTCGTCCTCGCCGACGGCGACGCCGCCGCGGCCGCCTCCGACGGCAGCGGGCAGGCGCTCGGGCTGGCCCGAACGCTGGAGCTGATGGCCGGCGCTGACCCCAACGCGGTGATGGCCGCCTGGTACGAGGCCGAGGCCCGCCCACACGTCGCACCCCTGGTCCAGCGCGGGCTCGCTCCCGCCGGGCCCGCGATCCCCGGTCCTCTTGAGGAGTGGGAGCTCGGCGACGACCTGGCCGACCTGGACTGGCCGGCGACGCTGACCACGGGCGCGGTGTTCGTGCCGGGAGTGACCACGCGGCGGCGTACGTCCATCGCGGACGAGCCCGAGCCGGCGTACGAGCCGGTCCTGCTCGATCTCTACCTCGACTCCTCGGGGTCGATGACGAACCCGCAGCGCGGTTCGGCCGCGATCGTCGCCGGCACGATCCTGTCGCTCTCGGTGCTGCGCGGAGGTGGGCGGGTGCGGGTCACCTCGTGGAGCTCGGCCGGGCAGGTCGCCGGCGACAGCGCCTACACGCGCGACCGGGTCGAGATCATGCGCCAGCTGACCACCTACTTCGGCGGCGGCACGACCTTCCCCTTGGACCTCTTGCGTGCCCGCTATCCCGAGACATTGTCGAAGCGGAGCCCGAGACCATCAGCGGAGCGGCCGGCCGAGGGACAGCGCCACCTCGTCGTCCTCTCCGACGCCGGGCTCGACACGTTCCTGGGCCGCGGCCAGGAGGAGTACGCCGACGTGGCCCCCGCCGTGCGGCGCGTGATCGACACCGGGTCACTGATGATCATCGGACACTGGCGCGGGCAGGCCCGCGAGCAGGCCGAGCGGCTCGGCTACGACGTCGCCGAGATCCCGGACGTGATGCAGGCGCCCGCGGCATGCGCAGCCCTCGCCGCCCGGATCGCCGGCTATCCAGCAGCAGGCACAGCGAAGGGAGCGAGCATTGGCTGACGAGGAGCTGTTCGAGGCCTGGCTCGACGAGGAGCTCGACCTCGACGCCGCCTGGAACGGGCTGGCGCCGGGACCGTCGGTCGACGAGGTGATGGCCCGGATCTCGACCACGCCGTCGTGGTTCCTCGACGACGCCGTCGACATCGTGGCGCTGGCCGGGGACGTGCTCGACACCTCCGACGGGCGGTTCATCGCCGCTGCCCGGAGGGTCGCCGCGACCGGGAAGGCGGTCGCACGCCAGGGAGCCGGCGTCGTCCTGTGGCTGATCGCCTCGCAGGAGCTGGCGGGGCCGTTCTCGGCCGCGCTGCGCGAGGACCGGTTCGACCGGACGCTGGTGACGCTCTCGCTGCGCCTGGCCTCGGTCGTCGAACCGCAACGCTGGGTCGAGGAGTCCGAGCGCCGGGAGGAGGCGGCGCGGACCTTCCTGCTGTGGAACGGGCAGCTGCCCGCGCGCGAGGACGAGCGCAACGCCCGCGCGCTGTTGTCGCGCCTCGACTCCGCCGCCCGCGCCGAGGCGCTCGAACGGGCCCGGCGCGACCGGGAGCACCGCTCCGAGATCCGGCGGCGTCTGGAGGACGCGCGAGCGCGTGAGGCCGCCAGCCGCTATAGCCCGGAGTGACCGTGAGCGAGACACAGGACCCGCTTGACCTGGCCGAATACACCCCGATGGCCTCGGCCGCCCTCACCGACGACGAACGTTGGCCGGGCCTCTCGGCTGCCGGCGAAGCTCGCCTGGCCGCGGCGGACACCCACCCCGCAGCACCACGATGGCGGCACCGGGTCGGCCACCGGCTCACTCCGGCCGAGCAGGAGGCGGCCCGGTCACAGCTTCCGCTCGCGGGCTGGCTGGAGCAGCACCTGGCGGTGGCGCGGTCACTGCCTGCGTACCGTCGGCATCGGGGGCCGCTCGACACCCTCAGTGAGTTCCCGCTGATCAGCCGGCAGAACCTGGTCGACGACATCGGCGGGTTCGTGCCGTTGGACGCCGACTACCGGCGGATGCTGCACGGCACCTCCTCGGGGAGCACCGGGGCGGCGCTGGTGATGCCGGATGATCCCGACGAGCTGGCCCGCGGGTTCCACTGGCTCCGCGACCTGATCGCCGGGCTGGCCGGTGGCTGGGCGCCGGATCCGGCTCGCTTCGCCGTGGTGCAGGTCGTGTGGCAGCGCCAGGCGTTCACGTACGTCTCGGTCGCTCCCGGCTTCGGCGAGAGCCTGGTCGCTCGGGTGAACCTGCACCCCGGCGAGTGGCCTCTCGAGAGCCAGCGGGCGTTCCTGCGCGACGCCGACCCGCAGGTGATCTCCGGCCACCCCACGTCGCTGGAGCATCTCCTCGACCTCCGCGACGTCGTACGCCCGATCGCGATCCTCTCCTCCGCGATGGCGTTGAGCGCGACTCTGCGCGCCGACCTGGAGCGGACCTTCCGGTGCCCGGTGATCGACGTCTACGGGCTGCACGAGACCCGGCCGGTGGCGGTCAGCACCGACGGCGGCCCGTTCGTCGTCGCCGACCGGCGGGTGCACGTCGAGATCCTCGGTTCCGACGGCTCCGCGCTCCCCGAGGGCGAGATCGGCGAGATCGTCGTCACCGCAGGTGAGAACGCCTTTCTGCCGCTGGTCCGCTACCGCACCGGCGACACCGGCCGCCTGGTTCGCGTCGACGACAGGCTCGCGATCGATGCCCTCGAGGGCCGCGAGGCCACCGTCTTCACCACCCCGGCCGGCGCCCTCGTCCCCTGCGTCGACCTCACCCAGCATCTCCAGGACGCGGGCGCCCGTGGCTGGTCGGTGGAGCAGGGCGCCGACGGCACCGTCGTCGCGACCATCGCCGGCGGCGATCCCGACACCGTCGCCACCCGCCTCGGCACCATGCTCGCCCGCGACGTCACCGTCCGGCGCGTCGACACCCTCGCCGACCTCGGCGAGGGCAAGCCCCGCCGCTACAGATCTAGCGCCACGCATCCAGAAGGTCGTCGGCAGTCCAGACCTTCGTGAAAGCCGCCTCCGGCTCGGCGCCGGCCGGACAGACCCCGACCAGATCGGTGCGTGGGTCGGCACCCGGGACAGCAGCCGAGTCCCGCGCCAGCTGGTGCCGGTCGCGCTCGCTCAGCGGCTTGTCCGTACGCCACTTCACCGTGCCGACGAACGCGATCTGATTGGCAGGGCGCGTGTCGGCACCGACGAGGTCGATCTCGGGATTGTTGCTGCGTGGCCACCACCCACCGACGGCCCGCACCTCGGGCCATTCCTCACGGCTGAGTCTGAAGACGGCATCCCGTACGACCGGCTCGATCACACGTCCGCGCCACGACGAGTAGCCGGCGCGCACTCGCGCGAGCGCGACATCAGGGCGGCCGGAGTCGACGTCGAGCAGAGACGGCTCGACGAAAGCGAGCCAGAACTTCAACGCCGGATCGGCGATCCGGTAGCGCCTGTCCTTCGGCGCGGGTCTGGTCGAGAGGGGCTCGTCGGCTGCTGTCATCCGTTTGTCCGCGAGCAAGGCCAAGGTGCGGGTAAGAGTCCCACTGACAGCGGTCGGGCCCAGGATGCCTCGCTGGATCGAGGAGAAGGTCCGCTCACCCTGGCCACCGATCGCCCTGAGCACCTGCCGGGCCGCACTCCCTTCTCCGAACTCCGAGTCGAGGATCCGGGACCCGTGTACCAGCAGCGCACTGGTGGAGTGGCTGAAGCTGCCTGCCAGGAAGTCGTCGAGGGACATTCCCGGCTCCCACTCCTGCGCCACGAGCGGCTGGCCGCCGGTCACCAGATGGGCGTCGAATGCATCGGTCCCGTGCGTGCCCGTCATTTCTGCGACGTCGCTCGGCGACAACGAGTGCAGGACCATCTCGGTCGCTCGCCCGTGAAATGGCTCCTCAGGACCAGTCAGCCGCTCCATCATCCCGAGATCGCTGCCGAGCAGAAGGAGAAGGACCGGTTTGCGGGACAGGTGCAGATCCCATGCGCGCTGCAGCTCACCTCCCCCACCTGGGGTGGACTCCAGCAGCCACGGGATCTCGTCGAGGATGACCACCGATGGCCGGTCGTCAGGGAGCAAGGTCGCGAGCTGCTGGAGAGCGGTCGTCAGACTCTGCGCCGACATGCCACGGGCGAGATCGGCCATCGGCAGGTTTGAGGCCGCGATCGCCTCATAGAGCGTCGACAGCTCCTGGGCCAGGGACGCGCCTCGGGCAGCCTGGAAGTGGACGTACGGCACCTGCTGGCGGGCGACGAACTCGGCCGCCAGACGGGACTTCCCGACGCGACGCCTACCGCGGATCAGCACCGCCACGCCTCGGTCGAGTCGCTTGCCGCGCGTGACGGCTGCGAACTCACGATCGAGGGCAGCGAGCTCCCGACCTCGCCCAACGAACATGTGTACCCCTCAACTCGCAGAGAATACTTTCTCTCATGATTGTATCTCGGGTGAGAGTAATCTTCGAGCTCTCAGTGATCTTCCCGGATGACCGCCACCTGACCCGCGCGGACCAGGTGGGGGCCGCCCTCGTTGCCGGAGAGCAGGTCGGTGCCGCGGACGGGGACGATGACCGCCTCGTGGGTGTGGTTGATGACGAAGACGTACGTCCCCTGCTCACCCACCCGCCGGATCGCCTCCACGCCCTCGGGGAGACCTCCGACGACCGGCTTGGTCGTGGTGAAGATCTGGGTGGCCAGGGTGTCGAGGGCGCCGGGAGTGAGCTCGGTGCCGACGTACCAGGCGGTGCCCTTGCCGACGCGTCTGCGCGTGACCGCCGGATCGCCGGCGCAGTCGCCGGTGGCGTACGCAGCAACGACATCGGCCCCGACGGCGCGGCCGCGCTCGCTCCAGATCGCACCGGAGCCGTAGGCGGTCAGCGGGATCTCGTCGCCTTCGGGAAGCGGGCAGAACTCCTCGACCCGCACACCGAGAAGATCGGACAGCGCCCCCGGGTAACCGCCCAGCCGGATGTGGTCGTGCTGGTCGACGATCCCGGTGAAGTAGGTGGCGACCAGGGTGCCGCCGGCCTCGACGAAAGCGGTGAGCCTGTCGACGGTCTCGTCGGCGAGCAGGTACTGGACGGGCAGCACCACGACGTCGTAGCCCTCGAGCGGGTCGGTCACACCCACGATGTCGACGCCGAGGTTGCGGGCCCAGCAGGCCTTGTGCCAGGCCCGGGTGGTCGCCATCGGGTCGACGTCGACCGACGGGTGCGAGTCGAAGGTCGCCGCCCACCACGAGTCCCAGTCGAAGACGATCGCGACGCTCGCCTGCTCCACCCGGGTGCCGGCGACCTCCGCGATCGCGGAGAGATCCGCCCCGAGGCGTACGACGTCTCGCCAGAGCCGGCTCTCGGTGCCGGCGTGCGGGACCATCGCGGAGTGGAACTTCTCCGCGCCACCGCGCGAGGCACGCCACTGGAAGAACAGGGCGCCGTCCGCGCCGCGCGCGACGTGCTGGAAGGAGTTGCGGCGCATCTCGCCGGCGGTCTTTGCGATGTTGCGCGGCTGCCAGTTGACCGCGGAGGTGGAGTGCTCCATCAGCAGCCACGGCTCGCCGTGGGCCAGCGAGCGCGTCAGGTCGGCGGTCATGGCGAGCTGCGGGGTGCGGTCCTCGTCAGCGGCGTCGAGGTAGTGGTCGTTGGAGACGAGGTCTCCGACGTCGACCCAGCTGCGGTAGTCGAGCGACTTGCGGAAGCCCATGAAGTTGGTGGTCAGGGGCTTGTCGGAGTGCGCCCGCACCGCCGCCGCCTCGACCCGGTAGATGTCGCGGATCTCGTCGGAGCAGAACCGCCACCAGTCCAGCTGCTGACCGAGGTTGGCGAAGTTGCCGTAGGAGACCTGCCGCGGCGGCCCGATCTGCTCCCAGCTGGTGTAGCGCTGGCTCCAGAAGGCCGTCGCCCATGCGTCGTTGAGCTTCTCGATCGAGCCGTGGCGCTCCTGCAGCCAGCGCCGGAAAGCCACCGCGCTGGCGTCGCAGAAGCAGTGGTCGTTGTGGCAGCCGTATTCGTTGTTGACGTGCCACATCACCACCGCCGGGTGGTCGTCGTAGCGCTTGACCAGCTCGGTGATGAGGGTCGTGGCCGCGTCGCGGTAGGCGGTCGACGAGGGACAGTACGCCTGGCGCGCACCGAACGCGCGCGGGTTGCCGATCTGGTCGACGAGCGTAGCCTCCGGGTGACGCTCGAGGAACCACGGCGGCGGGCTCGCTGTCGCCGTCGCCAGGTCCACGGCGATCCCGCCGGCATGCAGCTCGTCGAGCACCCGGTCGAGCCAGTCGAAGTCGTACGTCCCCGGCTCGGGCTCGAGCAGGGCCCAGGAGAAGATCCCCACGCTGACCAGGTTGACCCCGGCCTCCCGCATGAGGCGTACGTCATCGCCCCAGACCTCTTCCGGCCACTGCTCCGGGTTGTAATCGGCGCCGTAGGCGATCCGTCCGCCGAGCGCCTGGGTGACCTGCTCCATCCCTCTCGAGGGGCCCGTCACGGGGCCAGCCGCTCGGTGCGCCACTTGTCGCCCTCGCGCAGGTAGACGAGCCGGTCGTGCATCCGCCCCGGCCGGCCCTGCCAGAACTCCACCCGCTCCGGCTCGACCCGGTAGCCGCCCCACTCCTCGGGCACCGGGACCGGCCGGCCGTCGAACTGCGCCTCGATCCGTTCGTAGGCGGCCTCCAGCTCCTCGCGCCCGGCGACGACCCGGCTCTGGTGGGAGGCGTGCGCACCCAGCTGGGAGCCCCGCGGACGCTGGGAGAAGTAGGCCTCGACGTCTTCGCGGGAGAGCTCGTGGGCGAGCCCGTCGATGCGTACCTGCCTCTCCAGCGGGTGCCACGGGAAGAGCACCGCGCAGCGCGGGTTGTGCGCGAGGTCGGAGCCCTTGCGGGAGGCGGTGTTGGTGAAGAAGGTGAAGCCCTCGGTCGAGAAGCCCTTCAGCAGCACGGTCCGCGACGAGGGCGCTCCGTCCACCGAGACGGTCGAGACCACCATCGCGTTGGGCTCGACGATGCCCGCGTCCCGAGCCTCGGCGTACCACCTCTCGAACATCAGGAACGGGTCGCTCGCGAGGTCGTCCTCGTGCAGCCCGCTGCGGGTGTAGTGCTCTCGTGCTGCCGCCAGCTCAGCCGCCAGATCCATGCCGTCGAGCCTATCTTCTGGGCGGGTGGGGCAGAATGCGCAACGACACTAGGAGAATGGGAGACGGCAGTGAGCCAGGTACAGCACGGTCTCGAGGGCGTCGTGGCCTTCGAGACCCAGATCGCGGAGCCCGACAAAGAGGGATCGGCACTTCGCTACCGCGGGGTCGACATCGAGGACATCGTCGGCCGAGTGCCGTTCGAGAACGTCTGGGGCCTGCTGATCGACGGCTCATACGGCCCCGGCCTGCCGCCCGCAGAGGCCTACAACCTGCCGGTGCACACCGGTGACGTGCGCGTCGACGTCCAGGCCGCCATCCCCATGCTCGCGCCCGCCTTCGGGTTCGGGCAGACCTACGACATCTCCGACGAGCAGGCCCGCGAGGACCTCGCCCGCGTGGCCGTCATGGTCCTCTCGTACGCCGGCCAGTCGGCCCGCGACATCCACCTGCCGATCGTGCCGCAGCGCGAGGTCGACAAGGGCAAGACCCTCGCCGAGCGCTTCCTGATCCGCTGGCGTGGCGAGGCCGACCCCGCCCACGCCCACGCGATCGACGCCTACTGGTCCTCGGCCGCCGAGCACGGCATGAACGCCTCCACCTTCACCGCCCGGGTGATCACCTCCACCGGCGCCGACGTGGCCGCGGCCTTCTCCGGCGCGATCGGCGCGATGAGCGGCCCGCTGCACGGCGGTGCCCCCTCGCGCGTGCTCGGCATGATCGAGGACGTCGAGAAGTCGGGCGACGCCTCCGCCTACGTGAAGGGGCTGCTCGACTCCGGTGAGCGGCTGATGGGCTTCGGCCACCGCGTCTACCGCGCCGAGGACCCGCGTGCGCGCGTCCTGCGCCGCACCGCCCGCGAGCTCAACGCGCCCCGCTACGAGGTTGCCGAGGCCCTGGAGAAGGCCGCGCTCGAGGAGCTCCGTGCCCGGCGTCCCGACCGCGTCCTGGAGACCAACGTCGAGTTCTGGGCCGCCATCGTCCTCGACTTCGCCCAGATCCCGGCCAACATGTTCACCTCGATGTTCACCTGCGCCCGCACCGGTGGCTGGTCCGCCCACATCCTGGAGCAGAAGAAGACCGGGCGCCTGATCCGCCCGAGCGCCATCTACACCGGCCCCTCCCCCCGCCCCGCCGACGCGGTCGAGGGCTGGAACGCCGACTGGGCGAAGTGACCTGCCCTGGCCCGGGCGTCACAGCGAAGCCCGGGCCAGGTGTCAGCCACGACCAATCCGATCTCAGCCGCGATTCCGCTGGAAGACCGTGGCGATCTCATCGAGCGCTTGCACCAATTCGTCCGAGCTCTCGCCGATCTCGAGCGCCCCAGCGGACATCTCGCCGCCAGCTTCGACGTCATCGAGCAGCACCCGCACGGCACGCTGGACGAAGTCAGCCACGCTGTGGACGTTGCCCTCGGCGACGAGCTCACGGATCGCCTCGAGGTCGGGTGCCGACAGGGTGACCACGATCTCCTGAGCATCTGCCATTACACAGAGCCTACGCCGACGGAGCGGGCCGCACGTCCCAGTCGCCGCCTGGCGTGCGAGCGGGCGTTCGATTCGTACATCAGAGATCTCCACCTGACCAGCAAATTTACAAACTGACAGACCCTGACACCAAATGCTGTATATTCCACGCTGTGGACAGTGTCAGTTTGCCCGTGGCGGACATCGTCGATCTGCTGCGCACGGAAGGCAGCGACGTAAGCGACATCGAGTCGAAGGCAGCAAGCAGGGGCTATCCGAGCGATCTAGCTCCGACGTTGTCCGCATTCGGCAACATGCCAGGTGGTGGTGTCATCGTTCTCGGCTTGAACGAACGGACCGGCTTCGAGGCAGTCGGCGTCTACGACGCTGTCGACGCCAAGAGCCGCTTGGGCAGCCAGGCCCGCGACGCGGTGTCACCACCCCTTCAAGTGTCCTTCTCCTCCGAGGAGGTCGACGGAAGCACCGTCATGGTCGCGCGCGTACGTGAACTCCCATCAACCGACAAACCGTGCGAAGTCACCGCAACCGGCCATGCCTACGTGCGTTCTTATGACGGCGACTACCCGATCTCCGAGCAGGAACGACAAGGCTTCGTCGCCAACCGCGGCATCTCCCGCAACGACCAGGCTCCTGTCCCCGAGGCCCTTCGCAGCGATCTCGACGGCGACCTCGTCGCCAGGTACGTCGCGAACTGCAAAGCCCGCTCGCCCAGGCTCTCGAGCCTGCCCGACGAAGAGGTCCTTCGCTACACACGAGTCGTCACCCGCGACGGAACGCCCACACTTGCCGGCCTCTACGCGCTCGGTCGCTTCCCGCAGACCTTCCTTCCAACGCTGTCGATCACTGCTAGCGTCGCTCCCCGTCGCGGAGACCCCTCCGGGACCCGCAGCTCAGACATCGCCCACCTCGACGGGCCGCTTCCAGAGCTGCTCGATCAGGCAGTCTCCTGGGTGCGCCGCAACACTTCCACGAGAGTCCGTTTCGGCGTGGACGGTCACGGCCGAGACGAGCCTGAATACCCTGCAGAGGCCGTACGCGAACTGGTCGCCAACGCACTCGTTCACCGCGACCTCGGCACCCACGCGCTGAGTGAACGCGTGACGATGACGCTCCTCGACGACCGTCTCATCATCGCCAACCCAGGAGGACTGCACGGCCTGACTGTCGAGCAGCTTGGCGCCGGAACCGGGGGCCACGCCCGGAACCAGAGCCTGTATGACATCTGCAAGGACGTACGCACCAGCGACGGCAGGCGCGTGATCGAAGGGATCGGATCCGGGATCGTAACCGTCCGACGAGCGTTGACCGAGGCAGGAATGACGCCACCGCACTTTGTCGACGTCGGCATCCGATTCACAGCGATCGTGCCAGACCATGCCCTTCTGGATCCCGACGATCTCGACTGGCTGGCGAACCTTCCCGCGGCTCGCGGACTGACCGATACCCAACGCCACGCGCTCGCAGCGATGCGCCACGGGGAGGCTTGGACGAACCGGTCCCTGCGCGACATGTTCCCGATGGACTCCACCAAAGCCCGCACTCTGTTGACCGATCTCGCCGAACGCGGCCTCGCCGACCCTGTCGGCGAAGGACGCGGCCGAACCTATCGTCTGGGACCGACCGCGGGCGGAGTGCCTCCACTGGCCGAGGGCCCTCCCGTGCCGACAAACGGCGCCGACGTCCTAGCCGAACTCGCTGACGGACCTCTCGGTATCAGCGAGCTGACAACCCGTCTCAGCCTGTCCGATCGCCAGGTCCGCTACGCGGTGACACGCCTTCGCGACCTCGGCCTGGTCGACATCCTCGGCGGTACCGGTCAGCGCAGAACCGTGTATCGGCTGAAGGCCTGACCACTCACGGTGGCCGATCTTTCCGACCTCTTCAACTCTAGAATCGCCGACGAAAGTTGGCGGTCGCATATTTTTGTGCGCGATCAACGTTGATCCAAGACGCACAGCATCTAGTTGGTGGTCAGTCGTCGATGCCGCCACTGAGCATCTCAGCGACCTCGATCGGAATCTCGTACTCGACGGCCACGCTGCCTTCCCAAACCGGTGTCAGCATCGGCAGTGCGTCTACCGCTAGCAGGCCCTCGGCGACAAGTTCGTTGGTGATCCGAATGACCGGCTTGGAGAATCCGCTGAGGCGTCGGTTCTCTTCGTAGCCCGCCATCTCAAAGATCTCTTCGCGCTCGATGATGCCGCCCAGCTCGGCTGCCCGGCGGATCACGTCTGCCTGAACGGCACCCTCAGCATCGAGACGACTGAGCAGCTCATCGACAGCTCGGCTTGACCAGAACGACTCGACAATGTCAGTGCTGCGGTCAACTGACCGGAGCGCCTCCGGCGTGAGCTCGAGGCCGAGCACTGGCTTCGCGAGCTTGGTGAGCGCGCGAGTGTCGAGCATGTAGCACTTCGCACCGGTGACACGAAGCGCCTCTTCCACCAGCTCTCCTCGAGGTCCGTACACCTGGGGCCCCTTGGGGTTTCGCCACCACCAGTCTTCTTTGAGGTCAGAAGTGACGATCATCAACGGGAGGCCCCGCCGTTTCGCCTCCAACAACGACTGATGCCACACCAGATAGTCGCCGGCCGCTCCGTCCGGGTTGCCGTCCGTCTCCTTCTCCGCGTCGCGGTAGCCGGGCGGCAACTTCTCCTTGACTCGTCGATCCGACTCCTTCAGTGCTTCCGCATGCTCCTGCGGTGGGAGCGGCGCCCCCACCTTGCCCGCCAGCAGGTCGAGAAGGCGCTGGACCACGGAGTCCTCGGTGACATCGTGCGAGAACTTGCCGGACTCCTCCGCCTGCTCCTCGACCAGAGCCTGAATCCGGTCACTCGCCTTCTCCAGTACGTCGCGGATCGCTGCCTCTTCGGCATCAGGGACGAACGTGCTGCGGCCCCAGGCGGCGATACCGTTGAGCGCCTTCTGGCGCTGCTCAGCCAGCACCCCCAGCACCGTCTCGGTCGACTTGTTGCGGTTGTCGATCACCGAGATCCGCGTACGCCAGAACTCCAGGGCCGCTTGATGGCTTACCCAGACTCGGTCATCAAGCTTGGCCAGCACCTCCAGCACGCCATCACGGCCGGCATCGTTGAACCGATAGAGGTCGAGCAGCACATTCGCATCGAGGCTGATCAGCCCCGCGGTCAGGGCATACTCCTGGTCCTGGTACGACTGCGGCATCCAGCCATCGAAGCCGTCGCGCAGGGATCGATTTTCACTCATCGTGCTCACTCCCCGGGACCTCGAAGATCTTCATGACCTCGTCGCCGTAGTCGTTGATGACCTTCACTGCGATCTTCCCTGCGTCCGGTGCGTCGAATGGACGAGAGGTCGTGCCATTGAGGGTTGCCCAGGCGTCGATGTCGATCTCCGCCTTCAGCGAGCGCTTGAGCCTTTCGTACGGATCCTTGCCACCGGTGAAGTAGCAGTGACGTACGAAGAAGCTTTCGCCGTTGTAATCGGTATCGATCATCCATAATGCGATCTGGCTGGTGTCGTTGCTGCGAACCTCATTGGTCGTCGGATCGTAGACATCGACGCCGTTGAGTTCGACCACGAAACGACCGTCCTCTAGCGTATGCAGGTCGATGTCTGGCTCACCGAAGACGGTGAAGAGGTTGCCAGCGCCGGTCTTCTTGAGCTCCTCCCCCATGAGGAGATCGGAGTTCATGCGCACGAAGAGCAACCTGATCTTGCCCAATCGGCGCTCCCCGGCGACTCGTGCGACGTCTGCATCTTCTGCGGCCTCGGCCGCCTCGTCTGCGGAGACCTCTGTGACCACACCGGTGCGCGCGTCGAAGGCGAAGGCCAGCACACACACCAGGTCGATGTTCTCGGCCAGAATGGCCTCATGTGCCGCCGTCTTGGCGAAGTACTGGTCGACGGTCCCGTACTCTGGCCCGATCGCGATTCCGACCCGCAGACCGGCGTTCGTCTCCCCGACCGCTTGGATGAATCTGCCCGGGTAGTCGTCGAGGGACACGAACTCGATCCGCTCGGACTTCTTGCCGGTCTGGATCCCGGCCTTGCGCAGGTTATCGAGCATCGAGCGCTCGTACGTCGCGCCGCTCGGCTGCTCGACACCGGTCTGCTCACTGATCGTCTCGGTCGACTCCGGTGTGCCCGAGAAGGCCAGGCTGCGATGTGGGTTCAGGCTCTCTACCGTGAACGGACCGGCCACCCGAACCGCCTGTTTGTCCTCGTAGGGCTTGTCGTAGAGCAGTTCGAAGTCGGCGTGCCGTTTGATGGCAGCGTCGACCTCCCCACGAGACATCCCCTCTCTGATATCGGGATTGTTCGCGATCGACTTCAAGGTGATGTGCTGGACGCGCTCGTAGACGAATCCGTGTCGAATGTCGTCACCTGTTGGTGCAGGCGGGAGCGGCTTTCCGGTCGCCTTCGCCTCCGCCTGGCGGCCCTTCTCGGAGTCGGCGAGCAGGTACATCGGGTACTTCGCACCCATCAGGCGCTGTCGCGCCAGCGCCAGCGCCACCCTGCTGGTGTCGACTGTGATCCACCGGCGGCCCCACTGCTCGGCGACGTACGCCGTCGTGCCGCTGCCGCATGTCGGGTCGAGAACTAGGTCGCCGGGGTCAGTGCACATGAGCACGCAGCGCTGAATCGCTGTCGCCGACGTCTGGACGACGTAGATCTTCGGGTCGGCCCGGCTCTGAACACCCCCGATGTCGCTCCAGACGTTGGCAAGCGGCGTGGCAGCGAAGTCGTCGAAGTACCGGACGTACCGCAGGGTGCGTCCGGCCGGGGTGACACGCCGAGCGGCTACGAGACGGTCCATTCCGGCACGGTTTGTCTTCCACCCACCAGTGCCCGGCACGAAGGACCTGCCGTCAGCCTCGACAGGAAAGACGGTGGTCTGACCAACTCGCGTCGTCTGCGATGTCAGGTTGTCATCGACCATCAGCCTGCCGGCAACGACACCAGACTCGCGCTCCTCGCGTGTGATGGGCCGCCGACTGCCGTCAGCTTCTTCGACAGTCGAGTACTTGCTCGCACCAGCCTGGCCCGCTGTCTTCGTCGAGTAGATCTGGCGGTACTTGACAGACTGCAAGTCTTTCGCGAACCACAGGATGTAGTCCGCAATCGAAGCCAGGACATTTGTCCCGCCCGCAAAACTGCCAGCGCCACTCGTCGTATTGAAGGCAACCTGGCTGACAAAGTTCTCAGAGCCGAAGACCTCATCCATCAAGCTCCGGACGAGGTGGACGTTTTCGTCGCCGATCTGCACAAAGCAGGAGCCGGATTCCGTTAACAGTTCGCGGGCGACGAGCAGGCGATCTCTCAAGTAGCTCAGGTAGGAGTGGATCCCGAGCTCCCAGGTGTCACGGAATGCCTTGATCTGCTCGGCCTCGCGGGCAGCATCCTCGAGCTTGCCGTCTTTGACATCCCGCTTACGCGCCGACGCCTGCCAGTTCGAGCCGAACTTGATGCCGTAGGGCGGGTCGAGGTAGATCATCTGCACCTGACCGCGCAGTTCCTCACGCTCAGCCAGGGAACCCATGACCTGAAGAGAGTCACCAAGGATCATCCGGTTCGACCAGTTGGCCTGGTGGGCATAGAACTCGACGCGGTCGAGCTCGTCGAGGCCGTCGAAGGAGTCGAAGAGCGTCAGCTCGGGCTCGTCAGCCGGCACCGCAGCAGTGCGGCGAAGGTCCTCGATGAGGACGCGGGGGTCGATCTTCTCCTGGATGTAGATCGGCGGAGCATCAGCCTCCAGCGAGGCGGCATCGTCGATCTCAGGGAGGCTCTCGTCGCCATACTTGCCCTTCCACACCAGTTGAGGGTCGAGCGAAATATCGCGGTCGACCAGGATCTGGCGACGCTCCTCGACCTCAGGCGGGACGCCCCAGACCTCGGCTGCGTCAGGTGTTGGCAGGTTCGGCCGCTTGTCACCGTGGTGGATCGACTCAACCTTGATGGGAGCCTTCGGCGCTGAGCCCTTACGAGGCGACACGCTGCACCCTCCGTTCCACGATGTCGAGCAATTGGGGGTCGCCGATGATCGGGCCGTCGGCGTAGAGCGACTCGATGGCTTCACTGAGGTCGAACTTCGCGCGCGGCGGGTCGATGATCTCCAGATACCCCCAGCGACCGAAGCCACCGTGGTTGTTGACAGCGACGCACCAGGTGTCGCGCGCCGCGAGGATCTTCAGGTCCACGACGTCGGGCGTATGCAACCGCTTCTGACCGCCGGAGACCTCGACGATCAGGGTGCGCACTGGCTCCATCGGGTCGTCGGTGCGCGGGCGCAGCCGGATCAGAAAGTCAGGCACGTAGTCGTGCCGTTTGCCCTCGTGGACGTAGGGGACCTCGAAGCCCAGATGGTCGTTCTTGACGTACGCGGCAACGTCACGATTGCCCTCGGCGTACGCCGAAAGGATCTGCTCCCAGGTGTTGCCTCCGTCGCCGTCGAGGACGATATGGGAGACCTCGCAGCGGTCGGGATCTGCGATGATGGTCGTCTTGCGGGTGGTGAAAGAGACCCTCGCGGTGGAGCCGACCGGTTCAGCCTGGCTCAGGATCGGTCGCAGCCGCTGCGGCGCGTCGCTGGTGCGGACGATCGCCCCGTAAACCGCGTCGACAGCGCGCGAAAAGGTCTGCGGCAGGGCGATCAGATGGCCGAGGCTGTATCCCGGCTCGACGCGCACGGCCCTCTTGATCCACTGTCGGCACAGGGTGACCAACTCCGGGAAGAGCCACGGGCGAAGGTCACCGTCGCCCTCCCCTATGCCGGTTCGGAACTGCTTGCCGACCAACGCCTTCGCGAGCTCGAAGGCGACCGTCTGCTCGCGCACCGCGGAGGGCTCGTCGCGGATCGTGATGTCCTCGCCGATCACCGGCGCTGCGGTCACGGTGGTGGGGATCGTGGCACGGCCGATCAAGAACGGCTCGATCTCACCTCCGAGCGAAAGTTGGCCACGCTCCGGAATTTCCAGCCGGTAGCCGGTGACCCGCGGGAAGGTGATGCGCTGCCGTTCGCGTCCCGGCACAGTCCGCACGAGGGTCGAGGGCTGGGGCGGCCGCTCCGGACCGACCGGCTTGTCGGTCGGGATGAAAGCGAACGGGACGCCGTAGACTTGGGCATACTCGGGCTCGAAGAGCCCGTCCTCGTTGACGTCGTAGGACCGACGGCGTAGTCCGCGGCCGACGACCTGCTCACAGAGCAGCTGGCTGCGGAACGCGCGGATGCCGAGGATGTGAGTCACCGTGTTGGCATCCCAACCCTCGGTGAGCATGGCGACGGAGACGACGCAGCGCACCTGCTCGCCGAGGCGGCCGGGTTTGCCGACGGTGTTCATCACCTCGCGGAGCAGCTGCTCGTCGGTGATGTTGTCGGTGTCAACACCCGGGTTGCGGAGTCGGAGCTCGTGCTTGTACGCCTCGATCTCGGTGCTTACTGCCTCCTTGAAGTCCTTCTTCATCGCCTCGCCGGACTCCAGCTGCGCGGAGTCGACCAGGATCGTGCGCGGTCTGGCCAACGGCTCGCCATCGACGACATTGCTGAAGAGATCCAGCTTTCCGGCGGCCCAGCGGCCGTCGACCTCGTAGCCGGCGATCCAATCGTGGACCAGCTTGGAAACCACGGTGTTGCTGCAGACGACGATGAAGACCGGCGGGGTGTGGCCCAGTGGCTCGAGCGTCTCCTGCCAGTTGCGATAGGACTGCTCATATGACCTGTAGAGGCTGCGCAGCGCGCCGACCAGCGCATCGGGATAGATATAGGTCGCCGCACTGAGGTCTTTGCGGTTCCGCTTGGGCAGCGCGTCGCTGATCTGGTCCCACAGGTTGAGGTAGGCAACGGTGTCGCTGGCGGCGTTGTCATCGACGGGCGTACGCGGCACCTTGACGATGCCGGATTCGATCGCATCCATCAGGGCGAAGTCCGAGACGACCCACGGGAAGATGAACCCTTCCTTGTGCCCCGATCCCTTCAGATAGAACGGGGTCGCAGAGAGGTCATAGACCTGCTTGACGCCGACCTTGCGCGAGATCGCCTGGATCCCCTTGAACCAGACTCGGGCATCTGCGTTGCGGTCCTTGTCCTCCGGGTCAGCCGCCTCGCCTTCGACGGTGATCGGCTTGTCCTGGTAGCAGTGGTGCGCCTCATCGTTGATGATCAGGATCTCCGATTGCTTCTTCCCCGATCCGACACCCCACCCGCGCAGGACCCGCGAGACCATCGCATCGTCGGTCTCCTTGAACTGGTCGGTCTCCTTGCCCGCCGTCAAGATCTTGCGGGTCGTCTTGCTGACGCCCTTGATCTCCTTGGCGTCGCGCAGCAAGAACTGGTGATAGTTGACGATCAGGATCTGTGTCTTGCCCAGGAGCGGGCGCAGATCGGCCGGGATCAGGTCGCGCTTGTCGTAGTAGTTGTCGCTGTCGCCTGGCTGGAGCACGCGGAGGCGATCTCGGATGGTGATGCCGGGCGCGATGATCAGGAATCGGCGTACGAACCTCACATCGCGAGGAGTCATCACCTTGTTGAGCGTCTGCCAGGCGATGAGCATCGCCATCACGACCGTCTTACCGGAGCCAGTCGCCATCTTGAGGGCGATACGCGGCAGGCCCGCGTTGTGCTCGTCGTTGACCTCGTCGAGCTGGCCACGCCAGTCCCGATAGCCCTGCCGTCGACCGCTGACCTCGGCGAGGAAGATGGCTGTCTCCGCGGCCTCTCGCTGAGCGAAGAGGACCCGGTTGTCGCGATCGTCCTCCCGCCAATGGATGAGAAGCTTTCGGGTCGTCGGCGTCACCCCGTCGTAGTCGCGGTTTCGCCAGATCGCTACCTCCCGCCGGAGGTCATCGATCTGCGTGTTCCGGACCACCTGCTCCTGAGTGAGCATGAGCATCTCTTGAACAGAGTCATCTCCCCCTCGCTTGCCCTTGCGGGTCGGCGCCACCGGAATAAATGACTCACTGGGCCGGCGGCCATCGAGAACCTTGCCAGTGGGCCCATTGAGACCGATCTCGAAGTGCTTGGCCGGCAGCTCGTAGGGACTGTTCAACACAGGTTTCGACAGCGACGCGACTGCGTCTTGGTCGGGCATGAGCACCGCTTCCAGATGGGCAATTCATTGAGCTTGGCCCAATATATTGGGCCGATTCGATGCTCGTGGGTGGAAACGCTGGTTTCGATGCCCGCGTCCGCCAAGAACCCCGACTTCGCCGAGCGCTCCAGCTTGGTCGCAGAGAAGGTTCGACGACGGTTCGATGAGCTCGACTGGACGCAGCAGCAGCTCATCGAGCAGGCGAGCATCAGCCGAACGCACGTCCAGGCGATCCTCAACAATCGCGGCAGCGCCAGCCCGGATCCGAACGATCGGACTTACAAACCGTTCAACCCCACACTGGACGTGATCTGGAAGCTGGCCGACGCGCTAGGCCTCGAACCTGCCTACCTGGTTGACTCGACGCGACCGATCGAGCCTAGCGTCCACGACAAGGAGCCGGTGGGCCCCCACGGCAGGCCCGACGCGGTCTAAGGCTGGAACCGTCGATTGGTGACGTGACCCGTCGACTCCTCAGATCCTGATCGCAGCGGCGGGGGGA
>NZ_JBHZPJ010000012.1:0-23801 GCF_042788075.1 Nocardioides sp. YIM B13467 | reverse complement strand
CCACCCCGCTTCCTGTTGTGCCACGACCCCGAATCACGCGTCAACCAAAGGTTGACGCCATGTCATCGTCAACCTAGAGTTGACGCATGACGACTCCCCGCGATGCAGACCCTGCCCTCAAGGCCGTACGCCTCGACACCCTGATCGACTCGATCAAGAAGGCTCGGACCGAGCCGCTGGACCAGCTGGCCGACGCGATGGTGGTCGGTGAGCACCTGGGCGAGGTGGCCGACCATCTGATCGGGCACTTCGTGGACCAGGCCCGCCGCTCGGGGGCCTCCTGGACCGAGATCGGGACCCGGATGGGAGTGACGAAGCAGGCGGCTCAGAAGAAGTACGTCCCCAAGGCCGGCGAGACGGCGCTCGACCCGAACGCCGGGTTCGCGAAGTTCACCCCGCGAGCCCGCACGGTGGTCGTCGCCGCCCAGGGGGAGGCTCGGAAGGCCGCGAACGCGGAGACCGGCGTACCTCACCTCGTGCTCGGTCTCCTCGCCGAGCCGGAGGGCGTCGCGGGCCACGCGATCAGGGCCCAGGACGTCACTCTCGACGCCGTGCGCGCCGCCGCGACCGCCGCCACCCCGGAGCCCTACGGCGAGGTCGGCGAGATGATCCCGTTCACCGCCGACGCCAAGAAGGTGCTCGAGCTGACCTTCCGCGAGGCCCTGCGGCTCGAGCACTCCTACGTCGGCACCGAGCACATCCTGCTCGCCCTCCTCGAGTACGAGGACGGTGCCGGGATCCTCCACGAGGCCGGGATCGAGAAGGCGAGCACCGAGCAGACCATCGCCTCGATCCTGGACTCGCTCAAGGTCGACTTCGCGTCGGCCGACACCGACGCCCAGGAGTAGCCCCGGCCAGGAGGCACTACCTGATCTGAGGGACCGTCGGTGCGTGCCAGCAGCACGTACCGGCGGTCCCGATACGTTCCGAAGATGTCCCGCTGCTTCGCCCGACTCGCCCTCGGCATCGTCCTGGCCGTCGCGGTCCTCAACGTGCCCGCCGCGGTGACGGCACCCTCAGCGGAGGCGGCCTGTCGGCCGGCGCTCAAGTCGCTGACGCTCGCCAGGAGCACGGTGGCCGGAGGCACGTCGACCACCGCCACGATCCGGCTCACCTGCCGTGCCCCCAGGCGCGTCAAGGTGCAGCTGTGGGCCAGCACCGGCATCCGGGTCCCGGCGTACGTCTATGTCGCCGGCGGCCGGAGCACGCGCGCCGTCACCGTCCGGACCTCACCTACGACGCTCCGCAGCAGCGGCAGGGTCAAGGCGGTCTACCGGCAGGTGGTACGCCGCGCGACACTCGTCCGCACGGTGACCCCGTGCTACCCGACGCCGGTGCCCACTGCGGTGGCGTTACCCGCCTACGTCCACGCCGGTCAGAATGCCACCGGGACGGTCACGCTCGACTGCGTCGCCAAGACGTCGCTGGCGGTGAGCCTGACCTCGAGCTCGTCCTGGGTCGCGGTCCCGCGCACGCTCACGGTTCAGGCCGGGCGGCGTACCGCGTCGTTCACGGCGGTCACGAAGGCGCCGACCGTCGGGACGCTGCCCGCGTTCAACGTGACGATCAGGGTGACCCGCAACGGGAAGAGCGCCGCTCGGACGATGCAGGTCCGGCCGGAGATCCGGCCGTTCCGGGCCGGGGACCGGTTCACGGTCAACGAGCCGGTCCTGACGCCCGCGGGGACCGAGGAGTGGGTGCGTGGGACCCTCCGGATCACCCTGGATCATCCGGCGCCGCCGGGCGGGCTCGACGTCAAGGGTTCGCTCGTTCCCGAGGGCCAGACCTGGACCGAGGTGCCGATCTATCTCGACTCGTATCCACCCGACTCCCGCGTGACCGACCACCTCACGATCACCACGAGACCTGCTTCCGGTGATGGCGAGGTCCTTCTCGACGAGGACTTCACCTACACCGTCCATCCGGCACCGTGAGGGGGTCCCTGGCGTGCCGGAGCAACACCCCTGTGCCCGAAGAGCACGCCAGGGACGATTCAGGCGCCGGCGGGCGCGAGGACGATGTCGAACCGCACCTTCGACCAGGTGCCGTCGACGTCCCGACCGTCCGGGGTCGGCGTCCCGGCGGCCTGCCGCTCGAACCTCTTGATCAGTGATTCCTTGACCCCGAAGACGGTGTCCTTCCAGCCGATCGGGTCGCCCTCGGGGAAGATGTGGGTGACCAGCGTGCGGCAGCCCTCGTGGGTGACCATGAAGTGCAGGTGCGAGGCCCGCAGCGGCGAGCGCCCGACCGCGGCAAGCATCTTGCCGACGGGGCCGTCGTCCGGGATCGGGTACGGCGTGGGCGTCAGCCCCCAGAATCGGTAGCCGCCCTCGGCGTCGGTGAACAGGTGCGCCCGGGCCGCCCTCGCGCCGGCATCGCGCTGGACGTCGTAGAGCCCGTCCTCGTCCGCCTCCCAGACCTCGATCTTGGCCCCGACCAGCGGCTTTCCGTCTGTTCCTGTGACCGTGCCCGTGACCCAGCACGGCTCACCCGGAGCGCCGAAGGCCATGTCTCCGCCCAGCTCGATCGCCGGGGAGTCCTCCACGAAGAACGGTCCGAAGACCGTGGCCTCGGTGGCGTCGGCGTACGCCTCGTTGTTGATGTTGACCGTCTGCATCGAGGCGCCGAGGGTGTCGGAGAGGAGGATGAACTCCTGGCGTACGTCGTCGGTGATGTGACCGGCCTGGGTCAGGAACTCGATGGCGGCGCTCCACTCGTCCTCGGTGAGGCGTACGTCGCGGATGAAGGCGTGCAGGTGACGCGTCAGCGACACCATGACCTCCTTCAGGCGCGGGTCCTCGCAGGCGTCGAAGGACGCGACGACGGTGTCGACAAGGGTCTGCTCGACCGCCTGCTGCTCCGGCGTTACGCCAGCTACGTCGCTCATCAGCTCTCCTCTCCCGCCCACGCCGCGGTCAGCAGCGCGGTCAGGTTCTCCTCGGTGACCGGGGTCGGGTTGTTGTCGGGGATGGCGGCCATGATCGGCGCGACCGCCTTGGCGATGCCGTCCTCGGGCATGCCGTAGTCCTTGAGCGCCTTCGGCGCCGAGAGCGTCGTACGCAGCTCCGCCAGCCCCGCCACCGCGCTCGGCGCCCCGAAGGCCGAAGCGATCCGCGCCTCCGCCTCGGGGGCGGACGGCGCGTTGAAGGCGAGCACGTGCGGGAGCACGACCGCGTGGGTCTGGGCGTGCGGCAGGTTGAACATGCCGCCGAGCACGTGGCAGATCTTGTGATGCATCCCGGAGCCGGCGGACGTGAACGAGACCGCTGCCAGGTAGGCGCCGTAGAGGGTCTGCTCGATCCCCTCGATGCTTTCTGAATTCGCGGCGACCAGCGGCAGTCCGGCGGCGAGCCCGCGGATCCCCTCGGCGGCGTTGACCCGGTCGATCGGGTCCACCCGCGGACCCCACATCGCGTCGACGCAGTGCGCGAGCGCGTTCAGGCCGCTCGCGACGGTCATCTCACCGGGCAGCGTCGTCAGCAACGAGGCGTCGTAGACGACCGACCGCGGCAGGACCCGGGCGTCGATGCCGGTGGTCTTGGTCTCGCCCGAGGTCAGGCCCCAGACGTTGGTCGCCTCGGACCCGGCGTACGTCGTCGGGACCGCAACGATCGGCAGTCCCGTGGTGAGCGCGACGGCCTTGGCCAGGCCGGTGGTCGAGCCACCGCCGATGCACACCAGCGCGTCGACGGCGGACTCGGCCGCCCGCTCGCGAGCCCGCTCGGCGACCTCGACCGGGACGTGCATCACGACCTCGTCGTGGCGCAGCACGACCGGTACGTCGGCCGTCACCCGCGCGGCGAGCTCGGCCTCGCGCGCGCCGGCGATGACCATCACCCGCCGTGCGCCGAGCTCGTCGATCTCTGCTGCCACCGCAGCGGGCGCCTCGCCGGTGGCGAAGCGAACCCGCTGCGGCAGCGACTCATGCGTGAACTTCATCGAATCCCCCCGCTCGACCGGAACGATCAGGCCTTGCCCAGCAGCGTCGCGACCGCCTCGCCCAGCGCGGTGCCGGGGTCCTCGGGCAGCGACATGGCGCGCCAGGCGATGTGCTTGTCGGGTCGCACCAGGATGGCGCCCGACTCTTCGACCTCGCGGAGCTTGGCCCAGTCGAAGTAGAGGTCGGTGACCGGCCGTCCGGGGCCGATCACGACCGTCTGGAGCGGGATCCCGAACTTCGTCCGGGCAGCTTCCGCCGCCTCCGACCACGCCTCGCCGGCGACGCCGGTGATCAGCGTCCACTTCGTGTAGGGGGCGAGGTCGAGCATCGCGTGCTTCTTGACGTTGTCGCCGACCCAGGCGTGCGGCAGGTGAGCACCCGGCGAGGTCGACATCCGGTGGTAGAGGTCCTCGTCGTCGGTCGGCGCCGGTCGGGTGCCGTCGGAGACGATCGCGTTGGACTCGTAGAACTGGCCGAGCTCGACGCCGTGGGCGTTGAACTCGTAGTTCTTGCGCTCCATCGCGGTGACCAGCGCGGCGCGCTTGGCGGCACCCTCGGGAGTGTTGGCCTTGCGCTCCTCGATGGCCTTGGCCATCTCCTCGCCCTCGAGCCCGACCACGCCGAGCGCCTCGAAGAGCTCGCCGAACTCGCGCGCGGACTGGTTGGCGCGGGTGACGATGCGCTTGGCGACCGGCGCACGCTCGGCGGAGTAGGACTCCAGGAGCGACGGCTCGGCATAGCCCTGGAGCACCGCGGCGAGCTTCCAGGCCAGGTTGTAGGAGTCCTGGATCGAGGTGTTGGACCCGAGTCCGTTCGACGGCGGGTGCCGGTGGATGGCGTCGCCGGCGCAGAAGACACGGCCCTTCTGGGCGTGGGTCGCATACATCTCGTTCACACCCCACAGCGAGTAGCCGGTCACCTCCGGCTCCAGGTCGGGCATGCCGAGCAGGTCGCGGATCACACCGACGGCGTACTCCTCGGTCAGCTCCGGCGGCGGCTGGCTGATGTCGTAGCCCCACACGATCAGCCACTCGTCCCACGGACGGACCATCCGGACCAGGCCGGTGCCGATGCCGCCGACGTTCGAGCCGGGCTGGATGACCCAGTAGAGGACCGAGGGGCGGTGGTCGACGAGCTCGGAGAGGTCGGCGTTGAAGGTGATGTTCATCGAGCCGGCGATGTCCATCGCACCCTCGAGCGGGAGGTCGATGTCGGCGCCGACCTGGGTGCGGGCGCCGTCGGCGCCGATGAGGAACTTGGACCGGATCTTGTACTCGTGGCCGGTCAGCCGGTCACGGGCGGTCGTGGTGACGCCGTTCTCGTCCTGGACGTGCGAGACGTACTCGGTGGAGAACCGGGTCTGGGTGCCGCGCTCGGTGGCGTTGCGGACCAGGATCGGCTCCAGGTAGGTCTGCGGGATGTCGACGGTCAGGCACGGGCTCGCCAGCTGGTAGTCGGCCTCGCGGTCCGGGCGGGTGCCCCAGGTGCGGATGCGGCCGATCTCCTCGCCGGCGATGCTCGTGCAGAAGACGGTGTCACCGACCAGCTCGTGCGGCGTCGCGTCGGCGAGCACCTGCTCCTCGATGCCCAGGTCGCGGAAGATCTCCATCGCGCGCTGGTTGGTGATGTGCGCCCGCGGGGTGTTCGCGGTCCAGCGGTACTTCGTGATCATGATGTTGTCGACACCGAGCTCGCTCAGGAAGAGCGCGGCGGACGCGCCGGCCGGACCAGAACCCACGACGAGAACGTCGGTGGTCACGACATCCTCGGTCTCGGGGATCTCGGTCTCTTTCTGGCCGTCGTCGAAGACTGGCATTTCCTCACCTTTCCGAGACCGCGGTGGGGTGTGTGATCGCAGTCTCAGGGCGAGTCTTACCGGCCCGCGCGGGCGGCATCAAAGGTGGGCGCGCCGGTTGGCGGAAATGCGTACGCGACTAGCGCCGCGCGAGCCACTCCTGGACCGCCGCGATCGTCGAGCCGGGCTTCCGGGCCCACTTGAAGTGGTCGATGCCCGGCTCGTCCAGGTGGACCCGCTCGACCTCGAGACCCGGCATCCGCCGGTGGATCTCGTCGACCGTCGCGCTGGGGGCCAGCCAGTCGCCCTCGATCGAGACGATCAGCGCGGGCTTGGCCAGGGCCCGCATGTCCCCGGTGACGTCGCGGGCCGGGCTGCCGAAGCGGAGACGGCCGGTGCGGGCGTACCGGGCCCATTCCTTCATCAGGGTGCGCGCCTCACGCCCGGCGAACTTGAGCTGCGTGCCGGGGAAGTGGCCGACGACCCGGCCGACCAGGCCCATCGCCTGGCTGGCGACCAGGAAGCCCGGGCCGTAGTTGCGCCAGTAGGGCGTCTGAGACGCGACGTAGATCAGGCCGGCGACGCACTCGGGGTGCAGTGCCGCATAGGCGCTGGCGGCCTGGCCGCCGAGGCTGTGCCCGAGGACGTACGTCGCCCCGGCCGCGACCGGGACCAGCTCGCCGAGGCGGTCGACGGCGGCGGCGATGTCGTCGACCAGGTCGGCGTAGCCGAAGTCGTAGGACCAGCCGGCGATGCGGCCGCCGAGCTCCTCGTGTCCGCGCTGCTCCATCCGCCCGACGTTGATGCCCGCCTCGGCGAAGGCCACGATCAGCTTGTCGTAGTAGCCCGCCGGCATGCCCATCGCGGGCACCACGAGCACCGTCGCCGCGCCAGGGCCCGCCGCGCGGACCACCGTCAGCGTGAAGCTGGTGCCCTCGGAACGCCCGATGACGTACGCCTCGGGTGTGGTCGTGGGGAACGAAGTCTCGGTCACCCAGGCAATGTTACCCGTCAGTAAGGCGCGTAGTTCACTCCGCCGAGCTTCTGGACTTGTGGGTCCAAAGTTTGCGGAGCATCCTGTTTGGACCATGTAGTCCACACGGAAGGAATGTCATGAAGACCCTCGAGCGCCTCACCATCACCGAGGACGTACGACGCCTGATGGCTCGCTACGTCCGCTACGCCGACCACCAACGCTGGGACGATCTGGCGAACCTCTTCACCGAGGACGGCACGTTCACCCCGCACAAGCCTGACGGATCGGTCTGGCTGCACATGAACGGCCGCGACGAGATCACCGCGACCGTCGGCGCCAGCGGCGGCCCCGGCGTCACCCTCATCCATCACCTGTTCTCGGACGAGATCGATGTCGACTCCGAGACGAGCGCTCGCGGCATCTTCGCGATGGAGGACATCGTGACGCGGCCCGAGGACGCCGAGGTGTCCGAGGCGATTCCCTTCCGCCACATGCACGGGTTCGGGCACTACCACGCCCGGTTCGTCAGGCCCAACGGCTCCTGGCGGATCGCCGAGCTGACCCAGACCCGCGTCCGACTCGACTTCACCAACTGACCTTCACCCGGAAAGCAGCACACACCATGGACAACACCACCGAGCTCGCCCCCTTCAAGATCGACATCCCTCAGGACGCCCTGGAGGATCTCCGGGACCGCCTGCGGAAGACCCGCTACTTCGACGACCTCGACAACGAGGAGGGCTACTACGGCATCAGCACCGCCTACCTGAAGCCCCTGGTCGAGTACTGGGCCGACGGCTTCGACTGGCGCGCACAGGAGGAACGGCTCAACACCTACGACCGGCACCAGGTCGAGGTCGGCGGCACGCCCGTGCAGTTCGTGCACGCGCGCGGCATGGGTGCGAACCCGATCCCGCTGGTCGTCCTGCACGGCTGGCCGTGGCCCGGCGAGTTCAGCTACCAGCTGATCGGGCCGTTGACCGACCCGGGCGCCCACGGCGGCGACCCCGCGTTGTCGTTCGACCTGGTCATCCCGGACCTCCCCGGCTTCGGCTTCTCGACGCCCGTCGGCCGGGGCGATCTGAACTACTGGAAGATCGCCGACATCATCCACGAGCTCATGACCGAGGTCCTGGGCCACGAGAAGTACGCCGTGGCCGGCTCCGACTACGGCGCCCTCGTCACGAGCGCCCTGGGCCACAAGTACGCCGACAGCATCATCGGCCTGCACTTCGGCCATGACCTTCCGCCGGGAATGTTCGAGAACGAGCGGTTCTGGGACCTGACCGACGGGGCCAAGACCCCGGACGACGCGTCGGAGGAGTGGCGAGCCGGCTGGAAGAACTTCGTCGACACCTACGCCTCGCACGTCGCCGCGCACATGCTGGACGGCTCGACGCTGACGCACGGTCTCAACGACTCCCCGATCGGCATGCTCGCCTGGCTGCTGAAGCGCTGGAAGACCTGGAGCGACAAGCGCGGTGACTTCGAGGCGGCGTTCCCTCGTGACTTCATCCTCACGCAGGCGACCATCTTCTGGGTGACTCAGTCCATCGGCACCTCCATCCGGATGTACCGCAACGCGGAGCGCTACCGGTTCGTGCCGTCCCACGACCGGCAGCCCGTCGTCGAGGCGCCGGCCGGTTTCACGTTCCTGCTCGGCGACGCGTACCCGCCCGCCATCGACACCGTCGAGGAACGCATCGCGCACTTCGAGAACGGTCCGACCCGCGGTCTGTTCAACGTGGTCAACGTCAACGCCCACGAGAGGGGCGGCCACTTCGTCCACTACGAGAATCCAGAGGCCTTCGCCACCGACCTGCAGGAGACCTTCCGCAGGATCCTCGGCTGACTTCTCGGACACAGCCGACCCGGTCCGCGCGGCATGCCGCTGCGGGCCGGGGTCGGCTCGTGGGGCGGACGACGTCGGCCTACGCCGCGACCGGTCCGGAGTCGCGCAGGTGGCTGATCAGCAGCGCCAGGATCGCCTCGAGGTGGTCGGTCCGGCCGGTCACCATGAGCACCGAGACACCGCCCTGGATCCCGGCGATCATCGCGGCCGACGTACGCCGCGCATCGATCTCGGCGCTCACCGAACCGTTCGCCTGCATGGTCTCGATGCCGCGCCGAAGATGGTCCTGCCACTGGGCGATCAGCGTGGTCGAGACCTCTGCGGCCCCGGGGACGCTGCCCACCTGGTTCATCAGCGACGCCAGCGGACAGTGGGCACCCTGCACCCGGTAGCGCGCGATGACGGCCTTGCGCCAGCGGTCCCAGGCGGCCCAGGAGTCGAGCTCGCTGATGTGCGGCTGCTGGTCCTCGATCACCCGATCGGCCTCGAGGCGGGCAACCTCGAGGAACAGCTCCTCCTTGCCACCGGGGAAGTAGTGGAAGATCTGGCTCTTGCTCGTCTGCGTGGCCGCGCGGATGTCGTCCAACGTCGCGGTCCCGGGATCGGTGCTGCGGAGGTAGTCCGCGGCGCCCTCGAGCAGTCGCTGGCGCGTGGCCATGCCCTTGGTGGTGAACGCCATGCGCCGAGCCTACCTCGACACCAGGACCGATCAGTCCAGAATCAGTCGAAATCCACAGACTTGGCCCCTTGTGGAGAAGCCTGTGGATAAACCTGGTGACCGACGGGGAAGACCTCGTAGCGACCCCGCGTCGCCAGCCCCCACAACCCGCGCGGCGCCAGCAGCACCACGGCGATCGCGACGGCACCGAGCGCGATGAGGTACCAGGTGCCGTAGGAGTCCAGCAGCTGCTGCAGCG
This sequence comes from Nocardioides sp. YIM B13467, assembly GCF_042788075.1. Lineage (NCBI taxonomy): Bacteria > Bacillati > Actinomycetota > Actinomycetes > Propionibacteriales > Nocardioidaceae > Nocardioides > Nocardioides sp. YIM B13467. The sequence continues at coordinate 14,321 of NZ_JBHZPJ010000012.1, read as the reverse complement.
CGAAGAAGATCACCGCGCCCAGGATCGGGCCCTCGATCGTCCCCAGCCCACCGATCACGACGATGAAGATCATGAACGCCGTGTACTGCACCGAGAACATCGAGTCCGGCGAGACCCGCAGACCGTTGACCGCGATCAGCGCGCCGGCGAGGCCGGCGCCGCCGGACGCGGCGACGTAGACCAGGCGCTGCGAACGCCGCACCGCGACGCCGAGGGAGGCTGCCGCCACCGAGTCGTCACGGATCGCGGTCAGGCCCAGCCCGACGCGCGAGCGCATCAGGACGTACGTCGCGAGCACCACGAGCACCGCCAGCACGAGCGCCAGGTAGTAGACGGTCGCGATCCGGGTCACCCGGTCGACGCCCTGGAAGGCGGTGAGCGAGAGGCCGGACCCGCCACCGAAGCCCGGGAGCTCCTGGGTGACAAGCTTGAAGACCTCGGCCACCACCCAGGTGCCGATCGCGAAGTAGCCGCCGACCAGCCGGAACAGCAGGAACGAGGTCGGGATCGCCAGGGCGGCGCAGACCACACCGGCCGCCACGACGGCGACCGGGATCGGCAGCCCGACGACGTCGGCGAGCTTGATCACGCCGTAGCCGCCCGCACCGATGAACGCCTGCTGCCCGATCGAGACGAGCCCGCCGTAGCCGGCCATCAGGTTCCAGGTCGTGCCGAGGATGATCAGCGCGAAGAGCGTGACCAGGTTGGTCACGTCGCCCGGGCTGAAGACGAACCACGGCGCCGCCGCCAGGAACACCACGATCGCGGCGAGGACGCCGCCGCCTGCCAGTGACGGCCAGCCGCCGCGTACGACCTTCAGGTTGGCCGGTGCAAGCGCTGTCATGCGACGACCGCCTTCGGGAGCAGGCCCTGGGGCCGGAACAGGAGTACGACCAGGAAGACGAGGTGACCGGCGAGGACGCCGTAGGCCGGGTCGATCTGGGCACCGACGGTCTGCGCGACGCCGAGCACGAGGCCGCCGAGAAGCGTGCCCCACAGCGAGCCGAGGCCGCCGATGATGACCGCCTCGAAGGCGAAGATGAGGACCAGATCACCGTACGTCGGGCTGAACTGGGTCGACATGCCGAGGAAGACACCGGCCAGGGCGACGGTGCCGATCGCGATCGCCGTGGCCAGGGCGTACATGTGCCTCTCGTCGATCCCCATGAGGGTTGCCGCCTCGGGGTCGTCCTTGGTCGCGCGCATCGCGCGGCCGATGCGGGTGTGGGAGAGGTAGAGCTGCAGGCCGACGATGACGCCGACCGCCACCACGAGCGTGATCAGCGAGAAGACGCCGAGTCGCAGGCCGCCGAGTTCTACGGACGCGGTCGACAGGGTGCCGATCGAGATCTTGCGGGAGTCGGCGGTGAAGATCTCCTGGAGCAGGTTGGCGCCGATGACGGCCAGGCCGAACGAGACCAGCAGCGGCGACAGCTCCCCGTGGCGCAGCGCCGGGTTGAAGAGACCGCGCTGGATCGCGTAGCCGACCGCGGCGAGCACCGGGATCACGATCACGATGGTGAGGAACGCCGGCATCCCGGTCTGCTGGACGAGCCAGTAGGCGAGGTAGGCCGAGGCGACGGCGAGGACGCCGTGGGCGAGGTTGACGATGCGCATGACGCCGAAGATGAGGCTCAGGCCGCAGGCGAGGAGTGCGTACTGCCCGCCGAGCAGGACTCCCTGGAGGACCGCGTTGATCCAGTCCATCAGCCGACCTCCTGCTCGTCGATCCCGAAGTACGCCGCCTGGACCTGCTCCCGGGTGACGTCGGCAGCCGCGCCCTCGAGGACGGTGCGGCCCTCGAGCAGGCACTGCACCCGGTCGGCGACGGTGAGTGCCTGGGTGAGGTCCTGCTCGACCACGAGCACGGTCGTCCCCTTCGCGGCGATCGTGGGGAGCGCCTTGTAGATGTCGGCGATCACGACCGGGGCGAGGCCGAGCGAGACCTCGTCGAGCAGGAGCAGCTTCGGGTTGGACATCAGCGCCCGGCCGATGGCGGTCGCCTGCTGCTCGCCACCGGAGAGGTGCGCTCCCCGGCGCGTTCTCTTCTCCGCGAGCAGCGGGAACGCGTCGTAGACGGTCTGGAGGTTCCAGGGGCCGGGCCGACGCCCGTGCGCGCCGACCTTGAGGTTCTCCTCGACGGTGAGCGAGGCGAAGATCCGGCGTCCTTCCGGCGTGAGCGCGATGCCCTCGCGGACCCGCCGGTGGGCAGGGGTGTGGGAGACGTTGTGCCCGTCGAAACGGATCTGGCCGGCGCTCGGCCGGAGCAAGCCGGCGATCGTCTTCAGCAGCGTCGACTTGCCGGCACCGTTGGCGCCGATCACGGCCAGCGTCTCGCCCTCGGCGACCCGGAGCGTGATGCCGTGCAAGGCGTGGAAGTCGCCGTAGGCGACGTCGATCGCATCGACCTCGAGCAGGCTGGTCATGGGGTGTCGCTTTCCAGGTCGGGGGAGCCGAGATAGACGGCGGCGACCGCGTCCGAGGCCATCACCTCGCGCGGGTCGCCGGTGGCGACGACGTCGCCCTGGGCCAGGCACATCAACCGGTCCACGACCTGCAACAACGCGTGCACGATGTGTTCGATCCAGACGACTCCGGTGCCGCCGTCCCGGATCGCGGAGATGGTCTCGATCAGCGCCGGCAGCTCATGTTCGGTGAGGCCGCCGGCGATCTCGTCGAGGAGCAGCAGCCGCGGCTGGGTGGCCAGCGCGCGGGCGAGCTCGAGCCGTTTACGGTCGAGCAGCCGCAGCGAGCCGGCGGGGGTGTTGGCCAGGTGCGTCAGGTCGGCGGTCTCCAGCGCCTCCCAGGCCAGCGCGTTGGCCTCCTTCCGGCGCGTGCCCGCACCGAAGGTGGAACCGACCAGCACGTTCTCGAAGACGGTGAGCCCATCGAAGGGGCGGGGGACCTGGAACGTACGTCCGATCCCGAGGGCCGTACGGCGCGCCGCCGGCATCCGGGTGACGTCGGTGCCGTCGAAGCGGATGGTGCCGGCGTCTGCCGGGAGCGTGCCGGTCACCAGGTTGAGCAGCGTGGACTTGCCAGCGCCGTTGGGCCCGACGATGCCGAGCGCCTCGCCCGCGGCGACGTGGAAGGAGACGGAGCGGGCCGTGACGACCTGGCCAAAGGACTTGGCCAGGTCGTCAACGTGAAGCAAGGTCACTTGAGCGCCTCGGGCTCGCCCCCGAGAGGTACATCGGGAGCCAGCGAGTTCTGCACGACGACCAGCTCGAACGGGTGCTCCCCGCCCTCGACCTGGCGCCACTGACCGCCCGCGAGCGAGGTCTTGGCGACGTACGGCGGGACGTTCGCGTCCTTGCCCCAGGCGACGTCACCGACGACCGTGGAGACCTCGAGCCCGGCCAGCGCCTTGGTGATCGCGTCGGCATCGGTCGAGCCGGCCTCGGTCACCGCCGCCGTCGCGACCTCGAAGAGCGCGTGCGCGAAGCCCAGCGGCTGGGTCCACTGCTTGCCGGTCTTCTCCTCGTACGCGTCCGCCAGCTCCTGCGCGGACTGGCCGGTCAGCGAGGACTCGTAGGGAGCCGTCGGGGTCCACCACACCTCGGTGGAGAGGTTGTGGGCGATCGGGCCCAGCGCCTCGACGCTGCTCGGGAAGAGGAGCGCTTTGCCGATGGTGGCGACCTTCGGGTTGTAGCCCTGCTGCTTCGCCTGCTGCCAGAACGTGGTGAAGTCCGGCGGGATCGGGACGCCGACCAGCACGTCGTGACCCTTGTACGCGCTGATCTGCGCGGAGAAGTCTTTGGTGCCGTTGGGGTAGTTGCCCGGGTTGTCGATCTTGACGCCCGACGCCTCGGTCAGCGCCGGGAAGTTGGCGCCCCATGCCTCGCCGTCGGGGTCCTTCGGGAACAGGCCGCCGGCCTTCTTGTTGTTCGGAACCTTGCCCCAGATGTCGGCGTAGACCGTCGCGACGTCCTCGAGGCCCCAGAAGAAGTGGTAGCTGTACTTCAGCTCGGCCGGCTTGTCGCCGCTGCGGATCGCGAACGGCTGCCACGGGGCGACCGTGGTGATGCACGGGATCGAGTTGGCCTCGCACTGCTCCGAGACCGGGTTGACGATGTCGGGGGTCGAGGAGGCGACGATGATGTCGGCGCCGTCCTTGTTGATCAGGTCGCCGGCCACCGCCCCGGCCTTCGTCGTGTCGCTCTGCGCGTCGCGCACCACGATCTCGACGTCGAGCTCCTTGTCGCCCACCTTGACCGGGTGGTCCTTGAAGTAGGCCTCCATCTCGTCGACGACGAAGCTGTTCGCCTCGCCGAACGGCGCCGAGGAGCCCGTCTCGGTCGAGACGAAGCCGATGGTGAGCGTGTCCTCGCCGCCACCGCCTTCGTCGTCGATGCCGCCCGACCCGCAGGCCGTCAAGGTCAGCGCCATCGCTGCGACACCGGCGGCGGCCAAGCTCAGGCCGCGTCCGGTGGTGAGTCCGTTGCGCACGTACTTCTCCTTAGAGAGTGTGGGGTGTTCGAGAGTGTCGTCCGCCACCGCCCCTACAGGTGGGAACCAGGGTCTGGTTGGCGGAAAATCGCATGGAAGACCTATCGGACTTTGGTGGACTTGTCACCCTTTCGCGCCGAGAAGTCAGTTCTGGGCGCCGAGAAGTGAGTTTTGGCGTACGAAAGTCGACTTTCGTACGCCACAGCTGAGGATTCGGCCGCCACAAGTGCGGACTCGGCTGGGGTCAGGCTCGGGCGGCGCGGCGTACGTCTCCGGCGGCGACGCCGAAGCGCTTGCGGAAGGCGTGGGAGAAGTACGAGGCAGAGGTGAAGCCGCACTTCTCGGCGACGTCGACGGTGCGGATGGCCGGGTCCGAGCCGGTGACGAGCATCGCGTAGGCGAGCTCGAGGCGGCGGCCGAGGATGTGGCGGGGGACGCTGGTGCCGGCGTCGGCGAAGAGGCGGGACAAGTGACGCTCGGAGATCCCGGCGCCCGCGGCTACGGTGGTGGCGGAGAGGCCGGGGTCGGCGAGATGGTCCTCGATGAACGCCTTCGCCGCCGCCCGATGGGCCGTGGCCAGCGAGACCTTCCCGTCGGTGGCGATCACCGAGATCAGGTCGAGCACGGCGCCCTCGTCGGCCGGGACCGGGTCGTGCGGCCGCAGGGCGCGGCCGACCATCTGTACGAGAGCTCGGCCGTGCGGGTTCTGGTCGCGACCGGCGTCGAGGACGAGCGGCGACGGCATCGACGCCATCCCGGTGCGGGCCGCGAAGGCGTCCACCGGGACCTTGACCGCGAGCTCCTCGAGCCCGTGCCCGAAGCCCCGCAGGAAGGGTGCGTCGACGTCGCACACGATCAGCTGTCCGGGCCGGATGACCTTGCGGCGGCCGGCGTACTCCAGGATCGCCTCGCCGCGGAGGCTGGCGTAGACGGCGATCGACCGGGCGGGGATCTCCTTGACGAGGCTGGCCGGACGCTCGACGACGTGGCGAGTGGCCCGGACCCGCGCCAGATGGATCTCGTCGAGCTGCAGGTTGACCTCCTGCGCGTCGAACCCGTGGCCGTCGATGGGTCGGCAGGAGAGCGCGACCAGGGCGCTGGCGTTGTGGCGTTCCCAGGCCTCGACCTGCGCGTCCTCGCTCAGCCGGCTGGTCTCGAAGACCTCCGGGCGGCGAACCCGCGCGACGAGAGGGGCTGGATCGACTCCGGCTGGCGGCACAAGCCGACTCTACGGCGTCGCAGGTGCCGCCCGCGATGACTTGGTGACGACTTAGGGAAGACTTACCTTTCTGGAATGGTTCAAGAAAAGGTGGCACAGTGGGTGTCACCACGAAAGACCCACACCTATCCAGGGGGATACACCGAACATGGCCACGCAGACCGCGACGAGCAGCGCCACCCACACCTCGCACCCGGCGTTCGTCCCGAGCCCGGCGTTCGCGACCCAGATGCAGCGCCTGCTCGTCGACCTGACCGAGCTCAGCCTGCAGGGCAAGCAGCTGCACTGGAACGTCGTGGGCAAGAACTTCCGCGACATGCACCTCGTCCTCGACGAGGTCGTCGACGCCGCCCGCGACTTCACCGACGAGGTCGCCGAGCGCATGCGTGCGCTCTACATCCTCCCCGACGGCCGCACCGGCACCGTCGCCGAGGACACCACCCTCGCGCCGCTCCCGGCGACCGAGGTCGACACCGCGACGGCCGCCGACCTCGCCGCCGCCGCGCTCTACGCCACCTCGAAGACCGCTCGTGACATCCACGACGACATCGACTCCGAGGACCCGACCACCGCCGACCTGCTGCACGCGATCATCACCCGCGTCGAGCAGCTGGCCTGGTTCATCGACTCCGAGAACCGCGTCGCCAACCAGTCCAAGCCGGCTCAGCTGACCGTCTGAGAACTTTCCCTTAGGACGGCGTCCCGCGACTTGCTCGCGGGGCGCCGTCCTTCGTTTGTGCCCGGGCGGGGCGGGGGCATTTTCCCGCCATGGCGGGATTGTGCCGGCGTGTTGCCACTGGTCACTCGCCACTTTCCCGCCATGGCGGGATTTTGCCCGGCCCCGGGCTCGCTACCTGGATCCCCGCAGCAGTTTTCGTAGGTCGGTCGCGGGGTCGGCGAGGTCGGAGGCGCGTACGTCGACCCCTCGGTCGATCATCCGGCGAGCCGCGCGCACGGCGTTGGGGTCGTCGACCGCGACCGCGCCGATGACTCGCTCGCCGCGGAGAGTGAACACCGAGAAGGGCGGCTTGCCGAGGGTGCCGCGTACGACGTCCTCGTGCTCCGCATCCGGCTCGGGCATCTCACCGACGACCTCGACATGCAGGTCGTAGCGGTCGGTCCAGAACCACGGCGCGGTCTCCGCGCCGGCGTCGACACCGAGGATCGTCGCCGCCGCCCGTTGACCGTCGTGCAGCGCCGCCTCCCAGTGCTCCGCACGGCGGCGGTCGCGGCGCCGGGCGCAGTCACCGACGGCGAGGACGTTCGGGTGCGAGGTGACCTGGCGGTCGTCGACGAGGACGCCGTTGTCGACCTCCAGGCCGGCCGCCTTCGCCAGGGCGGTGTCCGGCACCATGCCCACAGCCAGAAGGACGGCATCGAACGTACGTGGCTCCACCTCGCCTGCGATGTGTGCCACGACTCCGGCCCTCGTCGACTCGAGCTTCTCGACGGTGGCGGCCACCGTCTCCACACCGTGGACCGCGTGCAGGGAGTGCAGCCACGCAGCGACCCGGGTGCCGACCGCTGCCGCGATCGGGGGGTCGGCGGGATCTACGAGCACGACCTCGCAGCCCAGCTTCCGGGCGGTCGAGGCGACCTCGGCCCCGATCAGGCCGGCACCGAGCACCAGCAGCCGGGCGCGCGAGAGCAGCACGTGCCGCAGCGCATCGGCGTCCTCGGCGCTTCGCAGCGTGTGGATCCCGGTGGTCGAGCGCGGGATTCCTTCGCCTGCTGGTGGACGGTCGAGCAGCTCCCGAACGACGCGTTCGAAGGCTGGCCACCGCGAGTGTCCGCCCGTCGCCAGGACGATCCTGTCGGCGGCGAGCTTGCGGCCGTCCGACAGCGCCACCGTCCCGGCAGCCGGATCCAGATCCACCACCAACGCATCCGTGACCAGGTCGATCCGCTGCTCGGCGTACCACTCCGGAGCCTGCAGCGCGATCGAGCCGAGGTCCTTCGCCCCTGCCAGGTACTCCTTGGACAGGGGCGGACGGTCGTACGGGAACGGGTCGACCGTGAGGAGCGTCAGATCACCGGCGTACCCGTTCTTCCGCAGCTCCGCGACCGTCGACACACCGGCGATGCCGCCGCCGACGACGAGGACCGACGAGACCGTCACGGCCTCTCGCCGGGGAACAGGTACACCTCACCGTCGCGCACCTCGACGCGGTGCGGGACGGTGTCGCGGGTGGCCGGGAGCCCGTCGACCTTGCCGGTCTTGAGGTTGAACCGCGAGGAGTGCAGGGGGCACTCGACGTCGCCGTCCTCGACCCAGCCCTCGGCCAGCGAGGCCGTCTCGTGGGTGCAGGTGTCGTTGAGGGCCCAGCAGGTGCCGTTGTCGTCACGCAGGATGGCGATGTCGTCCTCGGTGCCGGTGATGTCGGAGGAGATGGCGATCCCCTCGCCCTCCGGGATGTCGTCGACGGACGCGACGCGGATGCCTGTGCTGTTTCCGCCGTTTCCACTATTTCCGGTCATGCCCCCATCTTCCAACGTGGGTGCAGAAGAACCGGCCACCTCCCCCGAGGTGGCCGGTTCGATCTCGTACGTCGGGACCGACGGATCAGTCCGGGCAGGTGTTGCGGTAGTCGGACAGGTTGATCGAGGACGGCGCCGGGCAGAGGAACTGCGAGTAGCGGGTGTCGTCGTCGACGTACCTCTTCAGCCAGGTGACGAACAGGCGCCCTTGCCAGTCGTCGTCGGTGTTGGCGATGAAGTGGTCGCCGTTGTTGATCTCGCCGTACGCCTTCTCCCGGGCCCCTGTGGCCGAGGTGTAGAACGGGATGGAGTGCGAGCTGACCGGCGCGACGCTGTCGTTCTCCGCACCGATGATCATGGTCGGGATCTGGATGCCGGGCCAGGTCTTGTCGGTGTGCCAGGGCTGCAGCGCGACCGCGGCCTTGATCGAGGAGTCCTGGTTGGCCGCCGCGAGTGTGCCGCCACCGCCCATGGAGTGGCCGGAGACCGCGATCCGGGTCTCGTCCAGGCGCGAGGCGACCGTCGAGGAGGCGTTGTTCTTCAGGTAGGAGACCGCAGCCAGGATCTGCGAGCCACGGCTGTCGGGCTGGTCGTAGCGGGAGTTCGTGTCGATCGCGAAGACCACGAAGCCGTGCGAGGCCACCCGGCGTGCGACCGCGGAGTAGGACGACGAGGAGGCCGTGTAGCCGGGGGCGAGTACGACGCCGCCGAAGGTCCCTGCGGTGGTGGAGGTGGGGTAGTAGATCGTCCCGCCACCGAAGCCGGTCACCAGGGAGGAGACCGAGGCGGTGGAGAGGGAGAACGTGCCGTTGTCCAGGACGCTGGCCGACGTCGGGTCCGGCCCGCGCTCGTAGGGGCTCTCCGCCTCGGCCGGCGCTACCAGGCCGAAGAGGGGGAGAGTGACGGCCGCGGCGACCGCGGCGATTCGGAGAGAGAGTGATCTGAGCACCGAGCATGCTCCTTAGTCCGTCCGGCCCCGGGCTGTCCGGGGATCCGGTTGCTACTCGAAGGTAGGGGTGCGGCCGGGCGGCCGACACCGGCACGGAGGCAGAACCTCGTTGGGCGCTTGTCACAAAACAGAAACACGACGGCGTACGCAGGTGGGGCTGCGTACGCCGCCGGTTTCTGTGCGGGGCGTCCTTCTCAGCAGTGCCTCATTGCTTCGGGCTCCGCTTCAGCAGTAGAGGTTCCCGCCCGGGTCCACCCCGAGCAGCGAGGTGACCTCGGTGTAGTTGTCGACGCGGCTCTGCACCTGGGCCGGGTTACCACCGTTGCACTCGATGGCGCCGTTGATGGACCGGATGGTCTCGCCGAAGCCGGCGCCGTTGACCATCGCCGCGTGCGGGGTCATCGTTCCCGGGCCGTTCTGGGTGTTCCAGTACCAGAGCCCGGTCTTCCAGGCGACCGCCGGATCGGTGGCGACCAGGTTGGGGTTGTTCAGAAGATCGATCCCGAGCGCGTCCCCGGCGGCCTTGTAGTTGAAGTTCCAGCTCAGCTGGACCGGACCACGGCCGTAGTACTGGTCGTTGCCCGCGGGGCAGCCGTAGGACTGGTTGGGGTCGCAGTAGTGCGGGTAGTTGGCCTCGTTCTGCTCGACGACGTAGAGCAGGTCACCGGTCTCGTGGGCGACGTTGGCGATGAACGCCGCGGCCTCCCGCTTCTGCACCGCCTCGTCCCCAGCATTGGTGAATTCCGGGTAGGCGCTGAGCGCCTCGACGAGGCCTGCGTACGTGTAGAAGGGGTTGCGGTTGGGGAAGAGCTGGTTGAACTGCTCCTCGCTGACCGGGAACTCACCGGCGACCGGTGCCGGCGAGTCCGGGTCGGTCGCGGTGCCGCCGATGTTCACGTCGATGCAGGCGTAGAAGGCGTTGGTCGTGTCGGCGACGTTCCAGACCGCGAGGACCTTCTGCCGGCCGGTGAACGACCCGAAGTCGACCTGGTGCTCGACGGTGGCCGGCGGCTGCGCGCCACCGTCGTCGAACTCGGCGATCTTGGTGCCACCGATGAAGTACTGCCAGGTGCTGGTGCTGTGCCGGGCGGTCAGCGACCAGGTGAAGGTCTGGTTCCGGCCCACCGTCGTGGCCTGCCAGTTCTTCGAGTCGTCGTCGAGCTCGGCGAACCGCGAGTTGCCGCCGGAGCAGCTGGTCAGGCCCTTCGGGCCCTCGACACTCTGCGGTTCGTACTTGATGTCCCCGCACTCGACGGTGCCGGCAGCACACTGGGCCTGCCGGCTCGGCGGGTTCGAGATGTAGCCGTGCGCACTTGCTGGGCTCGTCGGCAGCATGGCCAGGACGGGCGCCAGCAAGATCCCGCCGAGAACGGCGATCTTTGTCTTAGTACGCATTCCAAACTCCTTGAGGGGGTTGAGATGGATGGCGATCGAAGCCCCCACTGTAAGGTTCCTTTACAGTTACCGTCTAGACCCATCGTGGACAAACACCGGCGCGAGCCCTGCAATTGTTAGGTTGGCGTTCCGTACGCCACCCCGACCCTCGAAAGGAGCGCCGCCGATGTCCAGACCGCCCAAGACACACCTGATCCGCGACACCAACGACCGCGCGGCGCTCGACCTGATGCTCTCGAACGGGCCGGTGACGAAGACCCGGCTCGGCGAGCTCGTCGGCCTCTCGAAGGTGACCGCGGGACAGCTGCTGACCCGGCTGGGCGAGCGCGGCCTGGTCGAGGTCGTCGGGACCCAGCAGGGCGGTCGCGGACCCAACGCGGCGCTCTACGGCGTGGTCCCGTCGGCAGGCTATGTCGCGGCCCTCCACATCGGCCCCGACCAGATCACCGCTTCGGTCGCCGACATCACCGGCACCGAGCTGGCGACCGGTGCGCTCGACCCCCACGAGGCCTCCGACCCGGTCGAGGCGGTTCGGGCGACCGTCGCCGACGCCACCCGGAGCGCCGGCATCACGATGGCGCAGCTCCGCTGCCTCTCGATCGGTACGCCCGGCATGATCGACCCGCGCACCGGCGACTTCCGCTTCGCCAACGATCTGCCGGACTGGCGCGCGGGTGTCCTCCAGGACCTCCGCCACAGCTTCCAGCGGCCGATACTGATCGAGAACGACGTCAACCTGGCCGGGCTCGCCGAGCAGTCCGCCGGAGCCTCCCGCGGCGTCAAGGACTCGGTGCTCGCCTGGATCGACCGCGGGCTGGGGCTCGCGGTGATCGTCGACGGTCGCCTCCACCGCGGCGCCGGCGGCGGTGCCGGCGAGATCGGCTATCTGGCCGTTCCGGGCGCCTCCACGCCCCACGGCACCGACAGCCCACAGCACGCCGCCTTCCAGTCGCTGGTCAGCGTCGAGGCCATGGACACCCTCGCCCGGGCGTTCGGACTGAGCGGCGACGGTGTGGACTGCGTACGCGCGGCCGCCGGCGGCGACCCCGACGCCGAGCCGTTCCTCGAGGAGCTGGCCAGGAGGCTCGCCCTCGGCCTGGCGGGCATCTGCGTGGTGCTCGACCCCGAGCTGTGCGTGCTCGCGGGCGAGGTCGGGCGTGCCGGCGGGTCGGTCCTGGCCGCACGCGTGCAGAAGGCGATCGCCGCCCTCGGCCCCAACGTCCCCACCGTCGTGCCCACCGAGATCTCCGGCGACCCCGTGCTCCGCGGTGCCCTCCAGATCGGTCTCGACACGGCCCGCGACGAGGTCTTCACCCACCAGGGCTGACCCCGACGAGGATCCGTCGGCGGTCAGGGGAACGCCCGATGTCATAGGTACCGCGGCTACATATCGTCGTGGTGTGACCACACAGATACGCCAGCGCCGACCACGCGTCAGCCTCTTCTGCTTCCGAGCCGTCGCGGTCGCGACCGCGCTCTTCGCGATCGGGCAACCGATCTTCATCGGCTCCTACTTCGCCGGGACCTTCGAGGCGCTGGGCCTCCACTCCGCGGGCGCGGTCGCGCTGCAGGGCCTCGGGCTGCTGCTGCCGATCGCCGCGGGCGCCGTCGTCGCGATGCGTGGGCGCTGGTGGTTCCTCGTCTGGTCGGTCGCGCTCTTCTTCCTCATCCACGTCCAGGCGATCCTCGGCTACACCCGAGTCCTCCAGCTGCACGTCCCGGTCGGCGTCCTCACCGTCGGCGTGGCGGTGGCCGTGGCCATCGCCGCCCTGCGCCGCGGCGCCGGCAGCCCGCGGGAGGTCCGGCGATGAGGATCGGACGACGCACCCTTCTCGGCGCCGGACTGGCCGCACCGGTCGCCGGATCGCTGGTCGCGTGCGGCGAGGCCCCCGAGCAGACCGGACGGATCCTGCGCAGCGCGGCACGGCTGCCGAAGGCGTACGAGACTCCGTTGCCGTTGCCGCCGGTCAAGCGGCCTTCGGGCGACCTGATCGAGATCTCTCAGCGCACCGCGTCGGTGGAGATCCTGCCCGGGCTGCGGACCGAGATGATGACGTACGACGGGGGCTTCCCCGGGCCGACGCTGGAGACCCGCCGCGGCGAGGCGGTGACCGTACGCCACACCAACTCCCTCACGCTGCCGACCGCGACGCATCTCCACGGCGGGCACACCCCGGCGAAGAGCGACGGCTGGCCGACGGACCTTCTGGTCCCGCCGGGCTTCGAGTCGCACCACGCCCACCATGCCGGTCACGGCGGCGGTCACGGCGGAGGTCACGAGACCATGGACGACCCGAAGGCGCAGGTCACGACAGGAAAGCGGGACTACCGCTATCCGCTCGAACAGCCGGCGACGACGCTCTGGTACCACGACCATCGGATGGACTTCACCGCCCCGCAGGTGTGGCGTGGACTGGCCGGCTTCCACATCATCCGCGACGACGAGGAGGACGCTCTCTCGCTGCCACGAGGCGATCGGGAGCTGCCGCTGATGATCGCCGACCGGGCCTTCGACGAGGACGGCTCGCTGCGCTACCCGGCGCTCGACCCGGAGCTTCTCGGCGAGCCCGGTGTCGAGGACCGCTACATGGCCGGCGTGCTCGGCGACGTCATCCTCGTCAACGGTGCCCCCTGGCCCGAGGCGGAGGTCGACGCGGCGCAGTATCGGCTGCGGCTGCTCAACGCCTCCAACGCGCGCCGCTACGCACTGAGCCTGCGCACCTCCGACGGGCAGCCCGTGAAGTTCACCCAGATCGGGTCCGACGGCGGGCTGCTCTCGGCCCCGGTCGAGCACGGCGAGATCACCATGGCCTCGGGCGAGCGGTTCGACGTCGTCGTCGACTTCCGCTCGCTCGCGCCGGGGACGACGGTCGAGATGCGCAACGGCCTCGGCACCGGCCGGACCGCTCAGGTGATGCGGTTCCGCATCGCCCGGCGAGCGACTGACGACGTCCAGATCCCGGAGCGGCTGGCCGACGTACCCGAGCCCGAGAAGCCCGAGGGCGCCGTCGTCCGCAGGTGGCACTTCCGCAAGGCGAGCGTGCACGGCCGACGGGGCTGGGGGATCAACGGCAAGCCGTTCGACCCGGCGGTGCCGCAGGCCAAGGTGCCGCTGGAGTCCACCGAGATCTGGGAGTTCTTCACCGACGCACACCACCCCGTCCACGTCCACCTCTCGCCCTTCCAGGTCCTGCGGCGCGGCAACCGCGGCCCGGGCTCGATGGACCTCGGCTGGAAGGACACCGTCGACGTACGCCCCTACGAGGCCGTGCGGGTCAGGGTGAAGTTCGAGAGGTACGCCGGCAGGTTCCTCATCCACTGCCACAACCTGGAGCACGAGGACATGGCGATGATGGCCGGCTTCGAGACGGTCTGACCCGCCGAGAGCCGGCCCGATCAGCCGGTGAAGGGTGCCCAAGCGAAGCGGCCGATCGCCACGAAAGCGGTCAAGGCGAGGTAGGTCGCGTCCACCAGCGCGAGCTTGGTCTCGCCACGGCGGATCCGCAGGATCACGGCACCGGTCATGACCAGCGTCAGCCCGACGGCCGCCAGGGGGACCAGGATCGGCGCGGTGTCGAGCAGGGCGGGCAGGATCAGGCCGACGGCGCCGAGGATCTCGAGTGCTCCGATGACCTTGAGGGTGCTGGGCCGGAAGTCGAGGACCCAGCGCGAGGCGTCGCCCATCGCGGCCATCCTCTCCCTGGGGACCAACAGCTTCCCGAAGCCGGAGAGCAGGTAGATGGCGGCCATCAGGCCGGCGACGATCCACAGTGCAATGTTCATGAGTCTTCTCCTGGGCAGAATCGATGAGGTCTGTGGCCGCGGGGGGGG
>NZ_JBHZPJ010000011.1:0-87716 GCF_042788075.1 Nocardioides sp. YIM B13467 | reverse complement strand
TCGACCCTGCCGACGAGACCCGGGTGGCCGAGGTCGAGCGCGGCCTGGTCGCTCACGCCGCGGCTCTTCACGAGGCCGCGCTCGCGGGCGACGCGGAGCGCTGCGTACGGATGCTCGACGAATCCCGCCTCCTCTGCGCCCACCGCGACGGACCCTGGGGCGTCGCCCACTGGAACCGGCAGATCGAGCGCGGCCTCGCCGAGACCACGGGTGAGCCGCTCGGCATCGGCTGGGGTCATGAGTGGTATCCGGGCCGGCCGGTCCTCGTCACAGCCAACGACTACGGTCTCGGTCTCTTCAACGGCGACACCGGGGTCACCTACACCGACGCCGGCGGCGACCTGCGCGTCGCCATCGCGGGCGGCGCGACGTACGCGCCCTCACGCCTCGGTGACATCGAAACCCTGCACGCGATGACCGTGCACAAGTCCCAGGGCAGCCAGGCCAGGTCCGTCACCGTCCTGCTCCCGCCCGACGACTCGCCCCTGCTCACCCGGGAACTCTTCTACACCGCGGTGACCCGGGCCCAGGAGCGGGTACGCATCGTCGGCACCCCCGACGCCGTCACCGCCGCGATCACCCGCCGGGCCCAGCGCGCCTCCGGCCTCCGCCAGCGCCTCGGCCACTGAGCCGGGTCAGGACCGCGCGATGGAGGTGGCGAGGGAGGCGAGGTGGCCGAGGCGGGCGAGCTCGGAGTCGAGGAAGTCGGGACCGCCGCGGCGGCCGATGATGACGATCTCGTTGCCGTCGATGCGGGCGCCGGCGAACATGTTCTCGTCCTCACCCTCGACCTCGATCCGCTCGGGGCGGTCGAGCTCGATGAAGGGGACGTGCTCGGGCGAGCCGTCGGTGGCTCGGCTGATGCCCTTGACGCGGTGGACGCGGATTGCCCAGTCGGCACGGAAGGTCAGGGGAAGCACGTCCACGAGCCGGTCGAGCGCCTCGCGGGCGTTCTCGGTGAGGTCCTCGACGGCCTCGAGGTCGAGGAAGAGGTTGCCACCGGCGGCGTAGCGGGAGATCCAGACGACTTGCACGCCGTCGAGCTCGTTGCACGCCGACACGATGGAGTCCGGCATCGTCCCCGGTTGGGTCTCGAGCAGCACATCGTCGACAGCTCTTCCGTCGACCTTGTTCTTCTCGACGATCTCGATCGCCTCGATGTCGCCACCGGCTTCACCGATGGCGGAGGCGAGGCGACCGAGGGAACCCGGGATATCGGGCAGCTCGACGCGCAGCAGGAACGGCATGTTCACAGACCCTAGCGTCGCGAACCGACAGCCGTGGCACTGTCCCGGTTACGCAGCGGTCAACTGACGGGCTATTCGTCGGCTATTCGCCGGCCGGCTCCAGCAGGAAGAGCGGGAAGATCCGGGACGTGTTGGGCTGGTATTCGCCGTACGTCGGCCAGGTCTTCACGGCGTAGGCCCACCACTCGTCCCGCTCGGCCCCGGAGAGCTCGCGCGCGACGTACGCCTTCTTGGTGCCGCCGTCCTGCAGCGCGACATCCGGATACGCCCGGAAGTTCGCCACCCAGGCGGGGTTCTTGTCGCTCCCGCCCAACGACGCCACCGCGAGATACTTCCCGTCGCGCTCGACGCGCATCAGCGGGGTCTTGCGGATCGCGCCGGTCTTGGCGCCGCGGTTGGTGATCAGGATGATCGGCTTGCCGTCGCGCTCGAGGACGTTGGCCTCGGCGCCGTTGGAGGCCTCGAACGCGGCAACCTGGTCGCGCACCCAGTCGGCCGTGCTCGGGACATATTCACCTTGCAGTTCGGTCATGCCCACTACAACAGCCGGGGACGCGGGCTATTCCGACCCCGGATAGCCTCACCCTCATGAGCGCCATCGAAGGAGTCTCCGACACGTTCGACCCGAGCCGCTGGGACGAAGTCCCCGGATTCGAGGATCTGACCGACCTGACCTATCACCGGGCCAAGGAGCACGGCACCGTACGCATCGCCTTCGACCGCCCCGACGTACTCAACGCCTTCCGCCCGCACACCGTCGACGAGCTCCTCCGCGTGCTGGAGCACGCCCGGATCTCCGCCGATGTCGGCTGCGTACTGCTCACCGGCAACGGCCCCTCGGTCAAGAACGGCAAGCACTCCTTCTGCACCGGCGGCGACCAGCGCATCCGCGGCAAGGCGGGCTATCAGTACGAGGAGGGCGGGGCGTACGCCGCCGGCCGGACCGGCGCGGAGGAGCCCACCCCGATCGACAAGGCCAAGCTCGCCCGGCTGCACATCCTGGAGTGCCAGCGACTGATCCGCTTCATGCCCAAGGTCGTCATCTGCGTCGTCCCCGGCTGGACCGCCGGCGGTGGCCACTCCCTCCACGTGGTGTGCGACCTGACGCTCGCGAGCGCCGAGCACGGGCGTTTCAAGCAGACCGACGCCGACGTCGGCAGCTTCGACGGCGGCTACGGCTCCGCCTACCTCGCCCGCCAGGTCGGCCAGAAGTTCGCCCGCGAGATCTTCTTCCTCGCCGAGGAGTACTCGGCCGAGGACGGCGTACGCATGGGCACCGTCAACCGCGCCGTCCCGCACGCCGAGCTCGAGGACGTCGCGCTCGAGTGGGGCCGCAAGATCAACGGGAAGTCGCCCACTGCCCAGCGGATGCTGAAGTATGCCTTCAACCTCCTCGACGACGGCCTCGTCGGCCAGCAGATGTTCGCCGGTGAGACCACCCGTCTGGCCTACATGACCGACGAGGCCCAGGAGGGCCGCGACCAGTTCCTGGAGAAGCGCGAGCCCGACTGGTCGCCCTACCCCTGGTACTACTGAGTCGGCGCTGCGCCCGGCCTGTGCGCCAAGCATCCCAGGTGGTCGATCCCGATGCCGGGCCCGGGCAGTCGAGCGCTCAGTCGGAGCTCTCGGGCCGTGACCGCGGGGCCCAGCCGTCCTCGTCGCGGATGGCCCGCATGATCCGGTGGCTGATCTCGCGCAGCTGCCGGGCCTGAGGCTTCGTCAGGCGGTCGAGGACGAGCCGGTGGACGACCTGGACGTGACCGGGGGTCGCCTGTCGGACCTTCTCGTGCCCGGGTTCGGTGAGGATCGCCAGTGTGTAGCGCCCGTCGGCGGGGTCGGGGGTGCGGCGCAACCACCCCCTGGACTCCATCCGCACCGCTGCTCGCGAGAGTCGCGAGAGCGTGCTGTTCGCGTAGCCGGCCAGGACGCTCATCCGGAGGGTGTGTTCTGGCGCCTTGGCCAGGGCGTACAGGATGCCGTACTCGAAGTGGGTCAGCTGCGCGTCCCTCTGGAGTTGGCCGTCGAGGGCCGGGGGCAGCCACTCCAGCACCGTCGCCAGGGCGGCCCAGGTCTCGAGGTCCTCGCCGGTGAGCTCCGGGGGAGTGGTGGCGGTGGTGGCTCTGATGGCGTCGGGCATGACCGCAGCGTACGCGAGAACGGTGCGGCCGTGCCGCTTCGCTAACTTGCCTGGGCAAGTCATCCGACCTACTTTTGACTTGCCTGAGCAAGTCAATTGAACGCTGGAAGCGGCGATGGAGAGGTAGGAATCATGGACCTGGGGCTGACCGGGAAGAGGGCCTTCGTGAGCGGGTCGACGCAAGGCATCGGCTATGCCATCGCACGAGCCCTGGCCGACGAGGGGGTGGCCGTCGTCGTCAACGGGCGGTCCGCGGAGCGTGTCGACGCAGCCGTCGAGCGGCTCCGGGCCGCCGTGCCGACCGCGGACGTCACCGGGATCCCCGCCGATTTCGC
The DNA here is from genome assembly GCF_042788075.1 of Nocardioides sp. YIM B13467. NCBI lineage: Bacteria > Bacillati > Actinomycetota > Actinomycetes > Propionibacteriales > Nocardioidaceae > Nocardioides > Nocardioides sp. YIM B13467. Next base: position 83,997 of record NZ_JBHZPJ010000011.1, on the reverse strand, counting down.
GGACCCTGGCCAGGTGCGTGCGCTCCTGGAGTCGCTCGGCGAGGTCGACATCCTGGTCAACAACGTCGGTGTCTTCGAGGTGAGCGCCTTCGGGCAGATCTCCGACGAGGACTGGCAGCGGTACCTCGACATCAACCTGATGAGCGGCGTCCGTCTGTCGCGGCACGCGCTGCCCGCGATGCTGGACAGGGGATGGGGCCGGGTCATCTTCGTCAGCAGCGAGTCCGGTGTGAACGTCCCCGCCGATATGACCCACTACGGCGTGACCAAGGCCGGCATGCTCGCCCTGGGCAACGGCCTGGCGAAGCTCACTCGCGGCACCGGTGTCACCGTCAACACCATCCTGGGTGGACCGACGTACTCCGACGGCGTCGCCGAGACCGTCGCGCAGATCTCGCAGGCGCAGGGGATGCCCGCCGACCAACTGAAGGGCGCCATCGCGGCGGGCAACACGACCTCGCTGCTGGAGCGATTCATCGAGCCCGCCGAGATCGCCCACCTCGCCGCCTACCTGGCCAGCCCGCTCTCCTCGGCCACCAACGGCGCCGCTCTACGCGCCGACGGAGGAGTCCTCACCACAACCCTCTGACCTGGTCCGACGTCGTCGCCGAGTCCCGTCCAAGCCACTGCCCCGGGGCGCCGCGACCTGGGGCAGCGGCGTGTCTGTTGGTGCGGAGTGCCCTGGCGATGATCCAGTACGGCCGCGTCGACTCGGTTCACCTGCACAGCTTCGTGGTCAGCGTCATCGGCATCACGCAGCCGCCGACGCGTCACACAGGCTGCGTGATGCCAAAGACGGGCGCGTGAGGTCACATGGACTGATGAGCTCGATCGAGACCCAGGCACGTCGGCCCCACCACCTCACCCTGGCGGAGCGGGCTTCGGCAGGCCGAGGGGCGCGAGCGAAGGTCCCGCGTTCGGTGCACGGCGAGTGGCAACCGGCGCCCGACCGGGCCGACCCTGTCGACCTCCTCGAGGAGCAGGGAAGCAGTCGGCTGCAAGAGCTCGTGCCACTCCGCTACGGCAGGATGTTGGTGGACCCGTTCACGTTCTACCGTGGTTCCGCCTACCTGATGGCGGCAGATCTGGCGAGTGCGCCGCGTACGGACCTGACGGTCCAGCTGTGCGGCGACGCGCACCTGTCGAACTTCGGGTCGTTCGCAGCACCGGACCGGCGCTTGGTCTTCGACCTCAACGACTTCGACGAGACCTTGCCTGGCCCCTTCGAGTGGGACGTCAAGCGAATGGTGGCGAGCTTCGCGGTCGCGGGGCGTGACCGTGAGTTCGACGATGCCGAGCGCAAGGCCGTCAACATGGCTGCCGCATCGTCCTACCGACAGGCGATGCAGGATCTGGCACAGATGCGCAAGCTCGACGTGTGGTACGCCCGCTTGGATGTAGAGGAGCTGGACGCCCTGCTGAGCTCGCAGTTCACGGCCAAGCAGGTCAAGCGCTTCCGCAAGAACATGGCCAAGGCCCGGTCGATGAACAGCTTGAAGGCCTTCTCCAAGCTCGTGGAGATCGTGGATGGACGCCCGCGCCTGATCAACGATCCTCCGATGATCGCCAGGATTCAGGAGCTGATGCCCGACAAGGAGTTTCATGAGGTCGAAGACACGCTCCATGCCATCCTGCACATCTACCGCCGGACCCTGCAGGGGGACCACCGGCACCTGCTCGAGGGGTTTCGCTTCACCGACGCCGCACGCAAGGTGGTCGGGGTGGGCAGCGTAGGCACCCGCTCCTGGATCGTGCTGCTGGTCGGCAACGACGACAAGGATCCGCTGTTCCTCCAGGCCAAGGAGGCCCAGGCATCCGTCTTGGAGCCCTTCCTCGGCAAGAGCGCGTACACCAGCCACGGTCAGCGGGTCGTCGAGGGGCAGCGACTGATGCAGTCCGCGAGCGACGTGATGCTCGGCTGGGTGACGGCGAGCGGGTTCGACGGCGTCGAGCGAGACTTCTTCGTCCGGCAGCTGTGGGACGGCAAGGGTTCGGCGATCGTGGAGGCGATGAACCCGGCTGCCATGACCGGGTACGCCCGGATGTGTGGGTGGACACTGGCAAGGGCCCACGCCCGCTCCGGTGACCCGGTCGCCATCGCGAGCTACCTCGGCTCTGGTGATCGGTTCGATCGGGCGGTCTCGACGTTCGCCGAGGCCTACGCGGACCAGAACGAGCGGGACTACGCGTCGCTGCGTCGTGCGGTCGACGACGGGCGGATCGTGGCCCAGCGGGGCTGAGGGCCTCATCACCGCCGGACGCGTCGACCGAGCATTCCGGGTTCGGTCGCGAACACCTGGCCCACCAGCGCGGTCGAGAGGAAGCAGAAGGAGGCGACGTAGAGCCAGGTCAGGTAGGTGAAGGCGACGCCGATGGATCCGTACCGGTCGGCGCTTGCCTCGAGCGCCACGGGGAGCCATGCCTGGGTGGCGGGGCGAACTGTGATCATCAGGAGAGCGAACAGCAGCGCGCCCGGCATCAGCATCCTGGCGCGAACGGCGCCGGCGAGCAGCGCCCAGGGGATGAACGCTGCGACCGCGACGTCCCAGGAGAACGAGACCACCCGTGGCCACAGCTCCCGAGGGGGGAGGGAGCCGAGGGGCTCGCCGGCAGCACGGACGACGACCAGGGAGAGCGCGAATACCAGGACGACGGCCAGCCACCGCCAGGCTGACCTCAATCTGGTCGGAGGGCGCGGAAGTCCCCAGATCGCAGCGAAGGCGCGGGTCAGCGCGCGAGACAGGCTGGTCGCCGAGACGAGCACGAAGATGGCTCCGACGATGCCGAACGCTGCATCACCGCTGTCGACGGCGCCCTCGAGTACCTGCCGGGTCTGCTCCGGCATCTCGATCGCGTCGGTGAACCTGTCGCTGTTCGAGCCCAGGGTGGCGATCAGGATGAGTACCGGGAGTACGGAGGTGAAGAACTGGGCCGCGATGGTCATCGACCGGTCGAACACCTCGATCCGGCGGAGTCCCGCGGCCGCCCGCAGGAAGATCCGTCCCGGCCGCCTGTCGAGCAGCCATCCCAGCCGCCGCTGCAACCCGAACGGCAGACGCCCCAGGGCGGCCTCGGCGCGGGCCCGGGCCGGATCGTCGGCCGGCTCGGCGGCTGGGCCTGTCTGGCTCTCCGAGGACGGAGTCCCGTCGTTCGAGTCCATGCCGATCTCATTCTGGCGTTCCCTCAGGCTGAAGCTCGGCCGGGCCGGACTGCTCCGGCCCCGGCTCTGTGTCCGGCTTCCCTGAGATCAGGGGTAGGGCCCACCTGCCGCGCGGGTCGGCCTCCACCAAGAGGGCTTTGGCGAGCAGAGTGCACGGGACGGCGAGCAGTGCGCCGATCGGTCCGATCACCCAGGTCCAGAACACCAGAGAGAGGAACGTCAACGTTGGCGAGAGACCGACAGAGTCGCCCACCACACGAGGCTGGATGATGGATTGGATCACGAAGTTGATGACGCAGTAGACGACGATGACGGTGACCATCAGGCCCAGCCCGCCGTCGAGCAGGGCGATGAGGGCCGGCGGGATGACGCCGATGATGAAGCCGATGTTCGGGATGAAGTTGGTGACGAATGCCAGCACGGCCCACACGAAGGCTCCGGGGACGTCCAGGAGGTACAGGGCGACCCCGTCGATGACGGCGACGACCAGCCCGAAGCTTGCCGAGACACCCATGTAGTTGCGGGTGCCGTGGGCGAAGTTGTCCAGTGCGGCGACCGGGTCGGGAAACCGGTCACCCAAGACCTTCAGGCTGCGGCGCGTGGAGTCGGTGTCGAAGGCCATGAACAGCAGCACCGTGATCAGGAAGAACAGATCGGTGACCAGGCCGAGGGTGCCGGAGAGCACCGACATGGCCACGTCGATGATCTGGCCCGGGTCGAACGCGTTCACCACCGCGTCGATCTGCTCCTGCTTGACCCCCGCGTCCCGCAAGGTGTTCCCCACGTTCGCGACGCCCTCGGCGATCTGGTCGGCGTACGTGGGCACGAGGGCTGCCAGCTGGGCGACCGACACCATCAGGGCCAATGCGAAGACCGAGAGCAGAAGGACTGCCGACGCCAGCATGAGCAACGAGATCACCCACCCGGGAAGCCGGCCTCGTTCCAGCCACAGGCGGATCGGGTGCAACGTGATCGTGATGACCACAGCCATGAGGACCGGCCCGACGATGTCAGCGATGGATCTCAGCCCGGCCAGCGCGATCGTCAGCGCTGCGACACCCAGCAGAAAGGTCCAGGCGAACGATCGAGCCCGAAGCTCGCTAGGGGCGGTGGTGGAGGCGTGCTTCATGGGGATCTCCTGTCCCGGCCGGATGCTCCTGCTCGAGCGCGTCGGTGTCATAGCCGAGCGCCATCGCCAGCCGGGGAGCGGCTGCGACCACGCGTGCCGTACCAATGACGGGGAGGACACCGATCAGTACGTCGACGACCTCAGCAGCGCTCGCGCCGGCGTCGACGGCTGCATCTGCGGCGGCACCGTAGGAGGGGACCTCGCCCCCGACCGCAACCAGTGCGGCCAGTCGGACCAGGGCCAGAGTTCGGGCATCCAGCATGGGTTCGAGCCACGCTTCGTCGGCCGCGTACGTGGGGTCTTCGGACCAGTCCGTCTGGTTGATGGCCAAGCGGTGGAGTCGATCGGCGTAGTGCACTCCGGACCGTCCTTCCGGCTCGCTCTGAGTTGACCGCGACCCTTCGATTCGCCGTCCGTACGCCTCATTCACCCCCACCACGGTTCAGTCCGCATCATGCAGATCTGGTGAAGCGCGCTCGCCGGGAGACCGAGGCTCCGGTCGACGATGTTCACGTCTTCTGTGTGACGAAAGTGGACCCGTTCCCGCGAATGATGGGCCCCACGTCGTTCGGGGCCGTGCCCAGATCCCCGGCGGGCGGCAACCCATCGAAGGAGCCACCATGAAGCTCATCCCCGTCGCTGTCCTGACACTGGCGTTGGCCACACCGCTGACCGGGTGCGGCGAAGACCAACCCGCTGTGTGCAGCTCCGTCGACGACCTTCAGGCTTCGGTCGACGAGGTGCGGGACATCGAGGTGTCCTCCTCGGGCGCGTTGAGCGACCTGGAGCGCGGACTCGAGGCCGTCGGGTCGGATCTGTCCGACGTCAAGTCCGACGCGAAGGCCGAGTTCTCCAGCCAGATCGATACCGTCCAGGCCAGCTACGACGCGCTCACCGCGAGCATCGACGCGGCCAAGGAGAGTGCTTCCGCCGCCACTCTGAGTGCCGCCGCGACTGCGCTCTCCACGTTTGGCAGCGACGTACGGACTCTCATCACGGACGTCCAGGAAACCTGCTGAGCACGCGCCCTGGTCGTGCCGCAGCGCCGGTCTTCACGCATGTTGGGTGAGGACGCGCGGCCTGGCGGCCACCAGACTTCCGAGCATGGCCACATGGATCGCCGTCTCCCTCTACCTGATCGACCTTGCGTTGAAGATCGTCGCGTTGGGCGTGGTGCCCAAGAACCGGCGGCCGTCCAGCGGCATGGCCTGGCTGCTCCTGATCCTGGTACTGCCGCTCTTCGGGTGGGTGATCTTCCTCGTCCTGGGGCGAACCAAGCTCGGGCGCCGTCGCAACGAACAGCAGGCTGAGGTCAACGCACTTGTGGCGGCGCGAGCGGCGCACGTGCCCACACTCGAGAGCGACTTCCCCGGACCGGCGTACGTTCGTTCGGTGGCAACGCTGAGCCGCAACCTGGGAGCGCAGCCGGTGACGCCCGGCAACCGGATCGACCTGTTCCCGGTCTATGCCGAGTCCATCGCGGCGATGACCGCCGAGATCGAGAAGGCCTCCACATGGGTGCACGTCGAGTTCTACATCACCGCGTGGGACGACGTGACCGGCCCCTTCTACGAGGCGCTGGCGCGGGCCGTCGATCGCGGGGTGAAGGTCCGGCTGCTCTTCGACCACCTCGGATCCAAGGGCATCCCGGGGTACAAGGAGTTCACCGCCCGGCTGGATGCATCCGGAATCGAGTGGCACCCGATGCTGCCGGTCGCACCGTTCAAGCGCCGCCCGGACCTGCGAAACCACCGCAAGATCCTGGTGATCGACGGGATGGTGGCGTTCACCGGTTCGCAGAACCTGATCGAGCCCGGCTACAACAAGCCCGCGAACCACAAGCTGGGTCGTGAGTGGACGGAGCTGGTGGCCCGCGTCGAAGGACCGGCGGTCAGCGCTCTCAACCTGCTCTTCTGCACCGACTGGTACAGCGAGACGGAGGTCAAGCTGACCGACGAGCTCGGCACGGTCCCGCCCCCGGCCGGCGAGATCGAGGGGCAGGTGATCCCGAGTGGGCCGGGCTTCTCGACGGAGAACAACCTGCGCGCGTTCACGCTGTTGCTGTACTCGGCACAACGCCGGCTGTCGATCACCAGTCCCTACTTCGTGCCGGACGAGTCGCTGCTGTACGCCATCACCACGGCCGCGCAGCGGGGCGTCGAGGTCGAGCTGTTCGTGAGCGAGGCCGGAGACCAGTTCATGGTCTACCACGCCCAGTGCTCCTACTACGAGGCGCTGCTGCGCGCGGGGGTGCGGATCTACCTCTATCCGGCGCCCGCGGTCCTGCACTCGAAGTTCTTCAGCGTCGACGACGATGTCGCGGTTCTGGGATCGAGCAACATGGACATGCGTTCGTTCGTGCTGAACTACGAGGTCTCGTTGATGCTTCTCGGACCCGAGGTCGTCGCCGAGATGCGCAAGGTCGAGGACAACTATCGGTCGATCTCCAAGGAGCTGCTCCTCGAGGACTGGCTGACACGTTCGCGCGGCGCGGCGTACTTGGACAACGTGATGAGGCTGACCGCGGCACTGCAGTAGTCCGCGCCGAGCCTCCGGTCACCACTTCAGTTCGATCTCGACCTCGCGCTCGTCGTCGCCGATCTCGACCTCCAGCTTGAAGTCGACCTCGTCGGGGACGCGCACCTTGAAGCGCAGTCCTTCTCTTTCGAACTCGACCTCGTTGTTGCTGGCGAGCGCGTCGGCCAGGGCACGCAGGCGAGCCGCGGCGTCCTCGCGACGCAGCCTCGCGCGTTCCGTGACTTCCATCAGGTCCATCTCGATCTCCTTGCTGTGACGTTGAGGGTTGCTGATCTCGGCCGAGCGCGATTCGTGCCAGCTCGACAGATGGCACCCTCGCAACCTACCCAATCGACATGGAGACCGGCGTCATACGGAACGCGTGAATCCCGCTCGCCCCATGAAAGCCGGCGGAGTCATGGCTGTGCACCGAAGTGGTTCAGACCGAGCGGACCATGGGGGCCGCGCGCAGGTGCCGGCCATCCTGCACGGCGTCGAGCAGCGCCTCGGCCAGATCGCCGGTCGTGATATGGCTTCGTGGACCCATCCTGAGGGTGCCGACCTCGGTCCGACCGGTCCGGTCCCCGGCACGGACGATCGGGGTTCGCACCATCGTCCAGTCGAGGTCGTCGCACGCCTGCAGCATGAGTCCCAGACGACGCTGGCTCCGCACGTGGCTGGGGCTGCGCAGACGTACGACCGTGTCGATGAAGATCGCGCCGGCGTTGCGTGGGTCTTTGGGGAAGGGGATGTTGAAGCCCTCCATGAAGACGATCCGCGTGATCCCCTCGTCGCGCATGGCGGCGAGCACGTTACGGGCGCCGAGGTCGATCGAATCGTTGTCGCCCCACCCGCCGAGGGTCGACACGACGGCTTCGCAGCCGGCCACCGTCCGGGCGACCGCTTCCGGGTCGAGCACGTCGCCCACCACGACGTCGACGCCCGCAGGTACGTCTCGGTTCGAGGACCTCATCAGTGCCCGGACGTCGTGTCCGCGCTCGGCAGCCAGGGCGAGCGCCGGGGCGCCGACGAACCCGCTGCCACCGAACATCGCGAGCTTCATGACGGCACCCCCGGGGCGAAGGTCGCGAGGAGCTCCTCGAGAGCGCGCTGGTCGGGCATCGCGAAGGACGGTGCACCAGGGGCCTGGCTGATGGTGTCGAACATGGTGTCCGTGTGCGCGAGCACCGGAGGCAGGTGCGTGCAGAAGATGGCAGACGGTTCGGGAGATCGAAGTGGCTCGATCGTCCGGCGGTAGCGAGCCTCGTCGACGTTGGCGACCCACGGACTGTCCATCGTCGCCCAGAGCAGCTGCCCCTCACGTACGTCTCCGGCGTCGCGTACGTCTGCGCAGGTGGCCATCTCGGCGCTCGGCACCGGTGAGCCGAAGCAGTCGGAGGTGAAGATCGCGCCGGTGCTCTCGTCGACGAATCCGGTCGTGACCGGGCTGTCGAACAGGGGAGGGCGGAACGCTCGGATGGTCCGGTCGCCCACCTCGATCGCCTGACCCGGGTTGAGGAGGTACACGCGTTCGAGCGGGACCTCCCACTCGCAGCCGAGGATCCCGACGCCGCCGAAGGTGGTGATGAGGCGCGCGTTCGGAGCCGCGTCGAGCAACGCCCGTACGCCCCCGGTGTGGTCGCGGTCGGGGTGGGTGATCCAGATCCACCGTACGTCGGCGGGATCGATGACCATGGCGAGGTCGTTCAGGAAGTGCTTGTCGGGAGTGCTGAGCCCGGTGTCGACGACGACCGGTTCCTGCGCATGCAGCACGAACGCGTTCACGGGCAGGAATCCCAGCCCCGGAACCATGGCGCAGTCGGCCAGCTGGCTCACGTCGTGTGAGATCTTGTGAATGTCCATGCTGTCGACGCTAGGCACCGCTCTGAACGCGCGATATACCAGCAATCTGGCATTCAGCTGACCCTTCGCAGGGAGTAGTTTCGATCGGGTGAACCGGCGCACCCGTCAGCGGTCGCAGGACAAGATCGAGCGCCTGAGCAGACAGGGGCTCGATCTGGTGGCGCTGTGGCGGGAGTGCCGCGAGCCGATCGCCGACGCGATCCCGCACTACTGGGCGCCGTGCTTCTACACGCTGGATCCCGCGTCGCTGTTGATCACCAGCCACTTCGACGAGCTGCTGCCGGTGCTCCCGGCCGACTTCCTCGACAACGAATACCGCGCCGACGGGGTGCACAAGCTCAGCGATGTCGCGAAGTCGGAACTGGGCGTCTCGACGCTCTACGAGATCACCGATGGCGACCCGTCGTCGACGTCGCGGTGGAAGTCGAACATGGAGCTCGGCGGCGACCAGGAGATCATCGTCTCGTTGCGGACCCGCGCGGGCGTCGTCTGGGGTTCGCTGGCCCTCTACCGCGAACCTGGCCGGCCGATGTTCTGCGGTGCCGACAAGGAGTTCCTGCGGGCGATAGCTCCCAGCCTCGCGGAGGCGGCGCGCAACGCGCTCCTGCTGGGCGAGGCCTCCGACCCCGACTCCACCGGGGCTCCTGGCTTGGTCGTGCTGAACTCGTCGCTCGGTATCGACTCGGCGACCGAAGGGGTCGAGCGATGGCTCGCGGATCTCCCTCGTCCCGCCCCGGGTGCCGTGCCGGTCGCGGTCGCCGCGGTCGCGGCGCGGGCGTTGCGCTCGGTCGACTCACCGGGAGAGTCGGGTGAGGTGGCGACCTCGCGCGTCCTCAGCGAATCGGGCACCTGGATCGTGCTGCACGGCGCCGTTCTCGCGACGCGACCGGACCCACAGGTGGCCGTCATCGTCGAGCCCGCTCACCCCGCGCGGATCGCGACACTCCTGATGTCTGCGTACGGGATGACGGACCGCGAGAAGGAGCTCACCCAGCTCGTGCTGAAGGGACTGTCGACGGTAGAGATCGCCCAGGCGCTGGTCATCTCGCCGCACACGGTCCAGCAGCACCTCAAGCACGTCTTCGAGAAGACAGGCGTACGCAGCCGCCGCGACCTGGTCGCCAAGGTGTTCTTCAGCCACTACGAGGGGCGGCTTCGCGACAACGAGCGGCGCGCCGCGTCCCGGCTCCCGCTGCGCGGCGGTCCGATGCCTGGGCCGGTCGATGATCCGGTGACCCCCGCAGGCGCCGGGTCGGATCGCTGACCTCCTGAGCCGAGCCGCTCAGCGAGGCAGCGCGGCGAGCTCGCTCAGCTCACGCTGGTAGGCGCTGTAGGTCTCTCGTAGGTCCGCTGCCGGCCAGTCCGCAGGGCGGAGCTCGACGGGGAGGAGCGGGTCTTCGCTGAGGTGGCGCACGATCGCGGCGGCCGTGGCGAGACGCAGCGCGGGCTGGGGCGTGGCTGAAAGGAGCTCGAGCAGGCGCTCACCTTCGCGCGCCCAGCCGCCGAGATCCCACAACGAGGCGGCGAGCTCGGCCGGATCCTGCTCGGGTGTCGCCGTGAAGGCCTGGAGGACCGGATCCGAGAAGCGCGGACGCTGAAGGTTGGCCGGCCGGGTCCAGACCCCTTCGCGAAGCTCGGCGAGTCGGTGCGCCTTGAGCGCATCGCGCAGCACGGCGCGCTCGGGGCCGGGGCGGCCGGCGGTGACGACGATGGCCATCTCCCAGGAGCCGTCCCACGGTCTGTCCGCCGTGTGCACCGCCTCGTCCTGATGAGCCTGGCGCTGGACGAGCCGCTCGCCGAGCCGGTAGCCGGCCTCCGTCCTGCGCAGGTCACCGTCGCTGACGGCGCGGGTGGCCGCGACCCGCACGGTCGCCGGCGCGATGCCGAAGAACTGGCCGGCGCGGGCGAGGTCGGCTGGGGTCAGCGGGTTCGGGTGCGCGCCGAGCATCAGGCTCAGGATGGTGGAGCGGGCGGAGAGCGGAGTCGGTTCATCGCGCGCGGTAACCACTCTCGCATCCTCTCATGCAACACTTATGGACACGGTTGTCACGAATTATGTAACATCGTGATCATGACCAGCACGCACCAGGCCCACTCCACCCATGTGGTCAGCAACCAGGTCCCGCCGTTGGTGGGCCACAACACGGCCGGCGACCCGGTCCTGCGGGAGGGTCTCGAGCGCGAGGGCGCTGCGTGGGCGCTCCCGGAGATCGACGAGCTGGGCCGCCTCGCCGGCACCGCCGAGGCGCAGGACTGGGGCCGCCTCGCCGAACGGGTGCCCCCGCGTCTGCACACCCATGATCGCTATGGTCACCGCGTCGACGAGGTCGAGTACGTCCCGGCGTACCACCAGCTGATGGGCGTCGCGGTGGAGCACGGTCTGCATGCTGCCCCGTGGGCCGACGACCGGCCCGGTGCCCACGTCGCCCGGGCCGCGAAGTTCTACGCCTGGAACGTCGACGCCGGTCACGGCTGCCCGATCTCGATGACCTATGCGGTCGTCCCCGCGCTGCGTGCGAACCCAGAGTTGGCCGCACGGTTCGAGCCGCTGCTGACCAACCGGGAGTACGACTTCGGCCTGCGCGACCCCGAGACCAAGCGCGGTCTGATCGCCGGGATGTCGATGACCGAGAAGCAGGGCGGCTCCGACGTACGCGCGAACACGACGACCGCGACCGAGCAGCCCGACGGCACCTACGTCCTGCGCGGGCACAAGTGGTTCACCAGCGCACCGATGAGCGACCTGTTCCTCACCCTCGCTCAGACGCCCGCCGGCGTCTCCTGCTTCCTCGTTCCGCGCGTCCTGCCCGGTGGTGAGCGCAACGCGATGCGTTTCATGCGGCTCAAGGACAAGCTCGGCAACAGGTCGAACGCCTCCTCCGAGATCGAGTACGACGCCGCGACCGGCTGGCTCGTCGGCCAGGAGGGCCGCGGGGTCCGCACCATCGTCGAGATGGTCAACATGACGCGCCTCGACTGCGTGATCGGCTCCTCGGCAGGCATGCGCACCGCGTTGACCATGGCGGCGCACCACGCCCGGCATCGCTCGGCGTTCGGCAAGCCGCTGATCGAGCAGCCGGCGATGCGCAACGTACTGGCTGACCTGCAGGTCGAGTCCGAGGCGGCGACGACGGCGATGCTGCGGCTGGCCGGTGCCAACGACCGGGCGATCCGCGGGGACGAGGGCGAGGCCGCGCTGCGCCGGATCGCGCTGGCGGTCACGAAGTACTACGTGTGCAAGCGGGCGCCGTTCATGGTCAACGAGGCCCTGGAGTGCCTGGGTGGCAACGGCTACATCGAGGACTTCGACGTCGCGCGCATCTACCGCGAGATGCCGCTCCTCTCGATCTGGGAGGGATCGGGCAACGTGGCGGCGCTCGACGCCCTGCGAGCGCTGGCGAAGGAACCGCACACCCTGGACGCGTTCCTGGCCGAGGCGGAGCTCGCCGCCGGGGCCGACGCCCGCTACGACGCCGCGCTGGACCGGTTGAAGAAGGAGTTCACCTCCTTCGACGACCTCGAGTTCCGCGCCCGGCGGATCGTCGAGCAGATGGCGCTGGTCTTCCAGGGCTCGCAGCTCCTCCGGCACGCACCGGCTCCCGTCGCCGACGCGTTCTGCTCCTCGCGCCTCGGCCGAGACTGGGGCGGCGCGTTCGGCACCCTGTCCCCGCGCGGTGACCTGACCGCGATCCTCGAGCGCGCGCTCCCGGCATGACGGTCGAGGTCACCAAGGACGGCCCGGTCACGACGATCGGGATCAACCGTCCAGAGGTACGCAACGCCGTCGACCGGGCGACGGCGGAGGCCCTGGTGGCCGCCTTCGAGGAGTTCGACGCCGATCCCGATGCCGCCGTCGCGGTGCTGCACGGTGAAGGCGGCACCTTCTGCGCGGGCGCCGACCTGAAGGCGGTCGCCGGTGGCGACCCCAACCGGTTCGAGCCCGACGGGCACGGCCCGATGGGTCCGACCCGGATGCGGCTGGGCAAGCCCGTCATCGCCGCCGTCGCCGGCCATGCCGTCGCCGGAGGCTTGGAGCTGGCGATCTGGGCCGACCTGCGGGTCATGGAGGAGGACGCGGTCTTCGGCGTCTTCTGCCGGCGCTGGGGCGTACCGCTGATCGACGGTGGCACGGTCCGGCTGCCTCGGCTGATCGGCGCGAGCAACGCCATGGACCTGATCCTCACCGGCCGTCCCGTCGGGGCGGAGGAGGCCCTGCGGATGGGATTGGCCAACCGTGTCGTCCCACCCGGCCAGGCTCGTGCGGCCGCGCAGGACCTGGCTCGCCAGCTCGCCGCCTTCCCGCAGACCTGCATGCGCCACGACCGGCTCTCCGTGCTGGAGCAGGACGGGCTCAGTGAGCAGGACGCCCTCGCCGCGGAGTACCGCCACGGCGTCGTCTCGGTCACCACCGACACCGTCGCCGGAGCGACTCGGTTCGCCGGTGGAGCCGGGCGTCACGGTTCCTTCGGCACCGACTGAGTGACGTACTGGCCCATCAGCACCTGGATCAGCCGGCGGCCGACGGACATGGCGTGGGTGCTGTCGGAGCCGGCGAGGCCGAGGAGCGGGTCCAAGCCGCGTACGTGAGGGCCGAGGGCGATGTGCGGAAGCAGCATGATGATGGCGGCGACGAGGGCATCGCGGTCGGTGTCCTCGCGGAGTGCGCCGATGGCGATGCCGAGATCGATCATGCCGCCGATGACCTCGAGGTAGTCGACATAGACGGCCTCGCGGACGGCGGCGAGCGCGCTGGGGTTGTGCTCGAGGTTGGCCGAGACCAGCATCTGCCGGTGCCGTGGGTGGTCGTAGAAGTAGTCGATCCACGCATCCATGAGCATGTTCACCGAGCCGATGTAGTCGGTCATCCACGGGAAGTCGGCGCTGGCGGCCTCCATCGCCGCTCGGATGTCGTGGCTGGCCCGGGCGATCAGGTGAACAAAAAGGTCGGCCTTGTCGGTGAAGTACTGGAACAGGCTGCCCTTGGAGATCCCGGCCTCACGACAGATGGTGTTGAGGCTGGCGGCGTTGTAGCCCCGGACCCCGAACTCTTCCTCCGCAGCCCGGCGCACGGCATCGCGTTTGGCCTCCGGGAGGCGCTCCCAGGTCGGCGTAGGCACTGGCGCCACCCGCCCCCTCTCATGGCTGGACGCTCGCATCGTAGCGTGCTTCGCTCGGGTCCCTTGACCGTGCTGCGGCGGCGCCCCTAGTCTGTGACCGGTGGTCATATGACCGCTGGTCACGTTCGGGAGGAGGCGCGGTGTCGAGCACTGGAAATGACATTCTGAGGCGCCGATCGCAGGCGGTCGCCGAGGCGGTGGCGTCCCGCTTCGCGCCGACGACCTACACGCAGGTGGACCGCGTCGGCCGCACCGAGGTCCGGTTGGCGATGCCGGATCACCTCGTCGAGTTCGAGCTGGACTGGATGGACGACCTGGTCGAGGTCTTCGTCCAGCCTCTGGGGTCGGGGAGACATGCTCGGCAGCGGCTGGTCGGGATGCTTACCGCCTACGACCGTGCGCTGTTCGAGAGTGAGACCAGGCGAGCCGTCGGGCGCGGTGGTCTGCGTGGAATGGCTGCCCAGATCGACGCCGCCGCCCGTGCGTTCGAGCGGTTCTGCGACGACACCCCAGCCCGCCGAGAAGTCGGTTTCTGACGCCGAGGGGTCAGCCGAGGGGGAGCGGGGAGCTCTCCTTCGTGTTGCCGAAGGCGAAGGTGGTCTCGATCGAGGCGAGCGCCGGCATGGTGCGGAGGTTGTCGCGCAGGAACCTCTCGTAGGTCTCGAACGACGGGGTGACGACCTTCAGCAGGTAGTCGTGGTCGCCGGCCAGGACGTACGCCTCGGTGACCTCGGGGATGTCGCGAAGGTGCTCCTCGACGGTCTCGACCGCTGCGGTCGTGTGGGTGGCCATCTTGATGCGCACGAACGCGGTGATGTTCATGCCGACGGTGTGCGGGTCGACGACGGCGCGGTAGCCGCTGATCACTCCGGCATCCTCCAGGGCTCGTACGCGGCGCAGGCACGGCGAGGGAGAGAGGCCGACGCGGTCGGCGAGCTCCTGGTTGGTCAGGCGGCCGTTCTGCTGCAGCTCCCAGAGGATGTGCTTGTCGGTCTCGTCGATCGTACGCATGTTGGCAGATTCTGCCACCGAGTCGCCTGAGTGTGGCAGATCAGGCAATCATGTGCGCCTTCATTTTTCCTATCGTGGCGCGCTATGGGGATGCAACCGAGTGGTGGGAATCGGGCGCTGGCGGGATGGTCGGCGCTGGGGATGACGGTGGTGCTGTGGTCGTCGTTCGCGCTGAGCACGCGCGGCATCGGTGGGTCGAGCCTGACCGTTGCCGATGTGGCGTTCCTCCGGTTCGCGACGCCGGTGGTCCTCCTGGCTCCGCTGCTGCCGAGCACGATCAGGGCAGTACGCCGGGAGCGGCCGTACGTCCTCGCGCTGCTGCTCGTGGGTGGGCTCCCGCACTTCCTCGTGTTCGCGTTCGGCGCCCAGCTGACCAGTGCCGCGCTCACCGGGATGCTGGTCCCGGGCACGGTGCCGCTCTTCGTCACGCTGCTCGCGCTGGCGCGTGGCCGGGCTTCGCTGTCGCCGCGGCGGGTGGTCGCGCTGGGACTCATCACCGCAGGTGTCGCCGTGAGCGGGTTCCTGGTCGGCGGCGGTGCGTCCCTGGGCGGGGTCGGGCTGCTGCTCGTCGGCGGCTTCGCCTGGGCGGTGTTCACGACGGGCCTGCAGCGCACGGGCCTGACGCTCCTGCAGATGGTGCTGACCGTCTGCACCGTCTCGAGCCTGACCGCGCTCGTGCTGACCTCGTTCGGCGCGATGCCGTCGCACCTGCTCGCGGGCACCGCCGTGCTCGACGACGTGCTGCTCCTCACCCTGCTCCAGGGCATCGGGACCGGTCTGATGTCGACCCTCTGCTACGCCTTCTCCGTCAAGACGCTCGGTAGCGGCCGGGCCTCCGTGGGTGGCGCGGTGAGCCCGGTGCTGACCGCCGTCGTCGCTGTGCCGATCTTCGGTGAGCGCATCGGTGTCGGCCTCGCCGTCGCGCTGGCCCTCATCGTGGCCGGCGTCGCCACGTTCAACCGAGTCTCCTCCGGCGAGGTCGGCGGTTCAGTCGCCCGCCGGAACCACCATCGGCGTACCGGCGACCGGGTCGGGCACGACGACGCACGGCAGCCCGAACGCCTTCTCGACGATCTCAGCTGTGACCACCTCGGCCGGCGGCCCCTCGGCGAGGATCCGGCCGTCGGCCATGACCACGAGGTGATCGCTGTAGCGGCAGGCCAGGTTGAGGTCGTGCAGCACCGTGACGATGGTGCGTCCGGTCTCCCGGTTGAGCGTACGCAGCAGCCGGAGCAGGTCGACCTGATGACTGATGTCGAGGTAGGTCGTCGGCTCGTCGAGCAGCAATAGATCGGTCTGCTGGGCGAGCGCCATCGCGATCCAGACCCGCTGGCGCTGGCCTCCGGACAGCGCGCGCAGCGGGCGGTCGACGAGCTCGCCGGTGTCGGTGGCAGCGAGCGCCTCGGCGACCGCCTCGTCGTCGCGCGCGCTCCAGTGGCGGAACCAGCCCTGGTGCGGGTGGCGTCCGCGCGAGACCAGATCGCCGACCGTGATGCCGTCCGGGGCGACCGGGGTCTGGGGGAGCAGCCCGAGGACCCGGGCGACCTCGCGTGAGCCACGGTCGAGGATCGGGGTCCCGTCGAGCAGCACCTCGCCGGCGGAGGGACGCAGCAGCCGGGCGAGGCCCCGCATCAGCGTCGACTTGCCGCAGGCGTTGGCGCCGACGATCGCGGTCACCCGCCCGTCGAGGACGTCCAGATCGAGCCGGTCGACGACCACCCGGTCGTCGTAGCCCAGCGTCAGCTCGCGCGCCGCGAGCCGCGGCGCCAGGGTCGTTTCCGGCTGGGTCATCCGCCCATCCCTCTCCGGTTGGTGGTGGCGATGAGCCACAGCAGGTACGGCGCGCCGACGGCGCCGGTGACGACACCGGTCGGGACCTCGACCGGCAGCAGGTTCATGGCGACGTAGTCCGCGATCAGGCACACGATCGCCCCGACCGCACCGGCGGCGACGATGCCGCCGCGGGCGCTGCCGAGCATCCGGTCGGCGATCGGTCCGGCCACGAGGGCGACGAACGCGATCGGTCCGGCGACCGCGGTGGCCAACGAGGTCAGCAGGACGCCGGTCGCGATCAGGGCGAGCCGGGTCGCCTCGATGCGTACGCCCAGACCGCGGGCGGTGTCGTCGCCCAGCTCGACGGCGCGGAGCAGTCGCTGGAGCAGCGGCACCAGCGGGACGAGCACGATGATGGCGACCAGCAGCGCGTTGTTCTCCGCGTCGCCGGCCTGGCCGATGGATCCGGTCAGCCAGTGCAGCGCGGCCCGTGCCTCGGTGAGCGATGTGCGGGTGAGGAGATAGCCGGTGACGCCGGTGCAGAACGCCGCGGTGCCGATCCCGATCAATACGAAGCGATAGCCGGTGATGCCGTCGCGCCAGGCCAGGACGTACATCACGGCGGCGGTGACCAGACCGCCGCCGAAGGCCAGCAGCGGAATGCTCACCCCGCCGAGGGCGGGCACCGCGATGCCGGCGACTGCCGCGACGCTCGCGCCCGCGGAGATGCCGACGAAGTCGGGCGAGGCCAGCGGGTTGCGCAGCAGCTGCTGGAAGATCGTGCCCGCGGCGCCGAGGGCCAGCCCGACGCACACGGCCGCCTTGACCTGCGGCCCGGTCAGGTCGCGCACGATGAAGTCGACGGCGGCGTGGTCGCGCAGGTGGAGCAGCGAGGCCAGGACCTGGTCGAGGCTGAGCTGGACCGAGCCGAAGCAGAGCGTGAGCAGGGCCAAGACGGCAGCGACGACGAGCAGGACCGCAGGTACGACGCCCGCCCGGATCCGGCGCTGGCGACGCGTGCGCCGCAGAGAGGTGACGGTCGTGCTCATAGGTCCGCCAGCCGGGCGTAGCGGACGAGGAGCACGAAGAACGGGGCGCCGATGATGCCGAGGACCACGCCGACCTGGAGCTCCCCGGTGCCGCCCAGGACACGACCGAGGATGTCCGCGCCGAGCAGCAGCAGCGCACCCAGCACCATCGAGTAGGGCAGCACCCAGCGATAGTCGGGACCGCACAGGAACCGCGCCACGTGCGGCACCACCAGACCGACGAAGACGATGGGACCGCACGCCGCGGTCGCGGCACCGCAGAGCAGCCCGACCACCAGGAACGACAGGATGCGCGTGCGCGTCAGGGAGACGCCCAGCCCGCGAGCGGCGTCGTCGCCCAGGGCCAGCGCGTTGAGCCAGCGGCCGCACAGCAGCGCCAGGACGACGCCGACCAGCAGGAACGGAGCCACGCCCGTCACGATCGGGGCGTAGCGGCCGGCCAGCGAGCCGACCTGCCAGAAGCGGTACTGCTGCTGGGCGTCGAGATCGGTGAGCAGCAGCCCGGTCGTCACCGCGGTCAGCCCGGCGGTGATCGCGGCCCCGGCGAGGGCCATCTTCACCGGCGTCGCGCCGTCGCGTCCGAGCGAGCCCACCGAGTAGACGAGCACGGTCGCCGCGAGTGCCCCGGCGAACGCCGCGACGACGTGGAACCCGAGCGAGCCGATGCCCAGCAGGGTGATCGAGCCGACCACGGCGAAGGCCGCCCCGGCATTCACGCCCATGATCCCCGGGTCGGCGATGGCGTTGCGGGTCAGGCCCTGCAGCAGAGTGCCGGCGAGCCCGAGAGCCGCGCCCGCGAGGAGTCCGAGCACGGTCCGGGGCACCCGCAGACGTACGGTCACGGTGTCCTCGACCGAGGAGGTCTGAGTGAAGTGCCGGAAGGCGTCGAGAACCTCGCTCAGCGCGATGTCGCGTGACCCGAGGGTCACGCTGAGGAAGGCGAGGACGGGCACGAGCGCGACGAGCAGCAGCAGGCCGACGGCGAGCCCGGAAGCTCGCCGTCGTACCGGTGCGGGTGTCGCGGTGGCGACAGAACTGATCACCGGATGGTCACCGCCTGAGTCAGTCGCCGATGGTGTCGTCGACGTCGGCCAGGTCGGCGGTCAGCTTGGTCAGGGCCTCGGCGTAGTCGCCGTAGGTGTGCAGCCAGAAAGCCGGCCACTCGATGACCTGGCCGGCCTCGGCCGCGCGGATCGACGTCCAGGTCGGCTGGCCCTCGGCCGTCTTCGTGGCGTCGACGAAGGTGCGGCTGTCGATCAGCAGGACGTCGGGCTGGTACTTGTCGGCGTTCTCCCAGCTCAGGTTCTCCCAGTAGGGGAAGTCCGGGTCCGGCGAGTCCGGCGTGACCACCTGCAGGCCCCACTCGGTGAAGTCGAGCAGCTCCGGGGCGTACTCCGGGTTGGCGGCGTAGAGCAGGTCGTCGGCGGGGGAGACTGCCAGCGCGGTCAGGTCCTTGTCCTTCATCTCGGCGATGAAGCCGTCGCGCGCCTTCTCGAAGGCCGCCTTGTCCTTGGCTCCCTGGGAGTTCTCGACGTCGGCGCCGAGGCTCGCGGCCAGATCCTCGTAGCCCTCGGCGAGGTTGAGGATGGAGCCACCCTGGGACGGGCCGACGACCGGGGCCAGCTCTGCGAGCTTCTTGCTCTTCGCCTTGGTGCCGTTCTCCAGCCCCGAGTGTGCCTTCTCCGCCGGCCACCAGTCGGCGACGATCAGGTCCGGGCTCAGCGTGGACGCCTTGGCGACATCGATCGAGCCCCACTCCTCACCGAGCACCTCGATGTCGGTCAGGTCGACGCCGTCCAGGTTCGGGTCGGTCTCTACCGACTCGTCAGCGTAGATGCCGACCGGGCGGATGCCGTAGGAGATCAGCGCGGCGGCCGCGGGGGCGTGCGCGATGATCCGGGTCGGTGCTTCGTCGAGCTTCACGACCTCACCCGAGCCGTCGGTGAAGCTCCACGGACCGTCGGGAACCGATGACGCTCCCGACGCCGGTTTTGCCCCGTCGTCGTCGGCGATGTCGGAGGAGCAGGCGGACAGCGCCAGGGCCAGGGCAGCGACCGTGGTGATCACGAGGTGGGGTCTCATGAGGTGAGGCTAACCTAATTTTGCCTCGGGCGGGATGCGATCGGTCGACTAGGAGAGCGCCCGGCGCGCGGTGTCGAGGAACGTACGGAACGACTCTCGGTCCTCGGGCCCGAGCTCGGCCAGCATCTGCTCCTCGAGCTCTTCGACGCGCGGGTCGTACGCGTCGAGGAAGGCGCGGCCCTCGGTGGTGAGGCTGATCAGCATCCGGCGCCGGTTGTCGGGGTCGGTGCGGCGCTCGATGAGACCGCGGCGCTCGAGGGCGCCGATGAGATCGGCGGCGGACTGGGCGCGTACGAACGAGGCGCGGGCCAGGTCGGCGGCGCTCATCGTGGGTCGGCGCTCGAGCACCGAGAGGGCGGTGTACTGCAGGGCCGTGACCCCTGATTCCTTCAGGACGGCGTCGAGGCGGGCTCGGGTCGCGAGCTCGAGCTGCTTGACGACGTAGAGCAGCAGGGGTGCGTCGGTCATGCGGTCATTCAAGCATCGCTTCGCTTGCGGGAGGCGCCTGCTTCTGCAATTATCAGGATTCCTGTCAATCACGAGGAGTTCATCATGCTCGGAACCCCCCTGCCCGATGCCCTGCGGGCAGAGCGCGTCGACGACATCGCGGTGCTGACGCTCGCCCGGCCCGCGAAGCGGAACGCACTCAGCGACGAGGCGGTGCTCGGGATCGAGCGGTTCTTCGATGGCCTCGAGCCAGACGTACGCGCCGTCGTCATCGACGCGGACGGCGACCACTTCTGCGCCGGGCTCGACCTCTCCGAGATGACCGAGCGCGACACCCTCGCCGGGGTCAGCCACTCGCGGATGTGGCACCGGGTCTTCGAGAAGATCGAGTTCGGGCCGGTCCCGGTCGTGGCGGCGCTGAAGGGCGCCGTGGTCGGGGGCGGGCTGGAGCTCGCCGCCGCCGCGCACATTCGGGTCGCGGAGGAGTCCACCTTCTACGCCCTGCCCGAGGGGCAGCGCGGGCTCTTCGTCGGCGGCGGTGCCTCGGTGCGCGTCCCGCGGCTCATCGGGGTCTCCCGGATGGCCGACATGATGCTGACCGGCCGTCGCTACGACGCGCAGGAGGGCCTGGGGCTCGGCCTGAGCCAGTACGCCGTGGCCGACGGCACCGGCCGCAAGACCGCCCTCGAGCTGGCCGCCCGGATCGCCCAGAACGCGCCGCAGACCAACTTCGCCGTCGTGCAGGCGCTGCCGCGTATCGCCGAGGCGAACCCTCGTGACGGCTTCCTGATGGAGTCGCTGATGGCCGCGATCGCCCAGGGAACCAACGATGCGAAGGGGCGGATGCAGGACTTCCTCGACGGCCGGGCCAAGAAGGTGACGGACCAGTGAGCATCGAGCAGGGCGACATCGTCTGGTCTCCTCCCGCCGACGTGCTCTCCACCTCCCGTGTCGGTGAGTTCCTGGCCTGGCTCGCCCGCGAGCGCGACCTGGAGATGACCACCCACGAGGAGCTGTGGCGCTGGTCGGTGACCGACCTCGACGGCTTCTGGTCGGCGGTGTGGGAGTTCTTCGGGGTGCAGGCGCACGCTCCGTACGGGGCCGTGCTCGCCTCGCGGGATATGCCAGGAGCGCGCTGGTTCCCGGGGGCGCTGCTCAACTATGCCGAGCACGCGCTCGGCACCGACGAGGACGTCGACCGGGTCGCCGTGCTCGGCCGCTCGCAGACGCGTGACGACGTCGAGCTGACTTTCGGCGACCTGCGCGACCAGGTGGCCCGGGCGCGGGCGGCGCTGGAGAAGCTGGGCGTACGCCGCGGCGACCGCGTCGCCGGCTACCTGCCCAACATCCCCGAGGCACTGGTCGCCTACCTCGCCACCGCCAGCCTGGGCGCGACCTGGGCGAGCTGCGCCAGCGAGTTCGGGCCGCGCAGCGTGATCGACCGCTTCGCCCAGATCGAGCCGGTCGTGCTGCTGGTCGCCGGTGGCTACCGCTACGGGGCCAAGGACATCGACCGGCGTTCCCAGGTGGCTGAGATCCGGGCCGAGCTGCCGTCGGTGCGCCACGTGGTCGACGTCGAGTACGGCCCGCATCGTGTCGAGGACGCGCTCTCCTGGACCTCCCTGCTCGGCTCGGAGGACGGCGCGGAGCTCGCCTTCGAGCCGGTGCCCTTCGACCACCCACTGGTGGTGCTCTTCTCCTCCGGCACGACCGGCCGGCCGAAGGCGATCGTCCACGGCCACGGCGGCATCCTGCTCGAGCACCTCAAGAACCACGCCCTTTCGTGGGACATGGGGCCCGAGGACCGGATGCTCTGGTTCTCCACCACCGCCTGGATGATGTGGAACGCCCTGGTCTCCTCGCTCCTGGTCCGCTCCTCGATCGTCATGGTCGACGGCAACCCGATGCACCCCGACCTGACCTGGCAGTGGCGGCTCGCGGCCTCGACGGGGGCAACGGTGATGGGAGCAAGTCCTGGGTTCGTGATGGCCTGCCGCAAGGACGGCGTCGTGCTCGAGGACCTCGGTGACCTGCGGGTTCGCGTCCTCGGCTCGGCCGGAGCGCCGCTCCCGCCGGAGGGATACGCCTGGCTTCGGGACCAGCTCCCAGGGGCGCAGATCAACGTCGGCAGCGGGGGCACCGACGTCTGCTCCGGCATCGTGCAGAACAACCCGCTGCTCCCGGTCTACGCCGGTGAGATCTCCGGCCGCTGCCTCGGCGTCGACGCCCACGCCTACGACGAGTCCGGCCGCTCGGTGGTCGGCGAGCTCGGCGAGCTCGTCATCACCTCGCCGATGCCCTCGATGCCGGTCGGCTTCTGGGGCGATTCGGACGGTTCCCGTTACCGCGCGGCCTACTTCGACCACTATCCCGGCGTATGGCGTCACGGCGACTGGATCCTCTTCCACGACAACGGCAGCTGCCATGTCGCCGGCCGCTCCGACGCGACCCTCAACCGTGGCGGCGTACGCCTCGGCACCGCTGAGTTCTACCGCGTCGCCGAGGAGGTGGACGGTGTCGCCGACTCGCTGGTCGTCCACCTCGAGGACCCCGACGGAGGCAACGGCGAGCTGCTGCTCTTCGTGGTCACCGACGAGGGCACCCGCCTCGACGACCTGCTCCGGGCACGACTGGTCCGAGCGCTGCGGTCGGCGCTCTCCCCGCGGCACATCCCCGACCAGGTGATCGAGGTGCCCGCGGTGCCACGCAACCTCACCGGCAAGAAGCTCGAGCTGCCGGCCAAACGCATCCTGCAGGGCGTACGTCCTGAGGACGTCGCCAGCCGGGACGCGCTCGCGGATCCGGCCTCTCTCGACCCGTTCGTGGCACTGGCGAGGTCCGGCGCCCTTCGGAAGGTGGACGCATGAGAAGCGGTGAGAACGTTCGTACGCTCGGGGTCGTCGGCACCGGCGCGATCGGGGTCAGCTGGGTGGTGCTCGGGCTCGAGCACGGGCTCGACGTGGTCGCCTGGGACCCGGCCGAGGGTGCCGAAGAACGGCTGCGGGCGCAGGTGGCCGTGCCAACCGGAGAAGCCGGCTCCTTGCGGTTCGCGGAAGGCCTCGAGGAGGTCGGCGCGGCCGCCGACCTGGTGCTCGAGAGCGGACCCGAGCGGCTGGAGGTCAAGCGCGAGATCTTCGCCGCGCTCGATGCGGCCGCCGCGGGCGACGTACTGCTGACCAGCAGCTCCTCGGGCCTGATGCCGAGCACCTTCCAGGACGCCTGCACCCACCACCCGGAGCGGGTGCTCGTGGCGCACCCGTTCAACCCGCCGCACCTGGTGCCGCTGGTCGAGGTCGTGGGCGGATCGGCGACATCGGCGGAGGCGGTCGAGGCGGCCCTGGAGACCCTGCGCCACCTGGGCAAACGTCCCATCCACATCCGCCGCGAGGTCCCCGGGCACGTGGCCAACCGGCTCCAGGCGGCGCTGTGGCGCGAGGCCTACCACCTCGTCGACCAGGGCATCGTCTCGGTCGCCGACATCGACACCGCGATCGCCGACGGCCCCGGGCTGCGCTGGTCCCTGCTCGGCCCCTTCGCGACCCAGCACCTCTCCGGCGGCCCGGGCGGGCTCGGGCACGTGCTCGAGCATCTCGGCCCGCCGATGGTCGAATGGTGGGACGACCTCGGTCACCCGGAGCTCACCGCAGGGCTGGTCGAGAAGCTGGTCGACGGGGTCGACGAGGAGCTCGACGGCACCTCTGCCGAGGACCTCGTCGGGCGCCGCGACCAGGCGCTGCGGCGGCTGCTGGAGATCAAGACCGACCTCGGGCTCGACTGAGCCCACGAGACGAACGAGGATCGACATGTTGGACAGCGGCATCGGATCGTGGCCCGCCCGCCGGGCCCGGATGACCCCTGGCGCCCGGGCGTTCGTGCAGGACGACGCGGTGGTGACGTACGCCGAGGTGGACCGCCTCGTCGAGGCGGTCGCCCAAGGGCTGCGCGCCCGCGGCGTCGCGGCCGGCGACCGGGTCGCCTTCCTCGGCCTGAACTCGATCGAGCTCGCGGTGACCCTCTTCGCCACCGCCCGGCTGGGCGCGGTCTTCCTGCCGCTCAACACCCGTCTGGCTCCGCCCGAGCTGGCCTGGATCCTCACCGACGCCGAGCCTGCGCTGCTGGTCCACGCCGACGACTTCGACGAGGCGGTCTCCTCCGAGGCGGTCGCGGCACTCGGGCTGCCGAGCCACCGGTTCACCGCCGACGGCGGCCACGGGCTGGACACCCTCGCCGTGCCGTCGAAGGACCGGATCGACGTCGAGGTCGGGCTGGACGACGTCTTCATGATCCAATACACCTCCGGCACCAGCGGCCGCCCCAAGGGCGTGATGCTGACCCACGGAAACATCGCCTGGAACGCCTTCAACCTGCTCGTCGACGTCGACGTACGCTCCGACGAGATCGCCCTGGTCACCGCCCCGCTGTTCCACACCGCCGCGCTCAACCAGGTGCTGCTCCCGACCTTCCTCAAGGGCGGTACGTCCCTCATCGCGGCCCGCTTCGATCCGGCCGCCGCGATCGCCACCATCGAGCGGGAGCGGGTCACCCTGCTCTTCGGCGTCACCTCGATGTACCAGGCGCTCGCCCGGGAGCCGACCTGGGCGACCGCCGACCTCGACAGCCTCCGCTCGGCCCTGAGCGGCGGTGCGCCGATCCCGCGCACGCTGCTCGACACCTGGCAGAGCCGCGGCCTGCACATCATCCAGGGCTATGGCCTGACCGAGGCCTCCCCGGGGACGACCATGCTGCGCGCCGGCGACGGACTCGACAAGCTCGGCTCGGCCGGCACCCCCTGCTTCTTCACCGACGTACGCGTCGTGGCGCCCGGCAACGAGGCAGCGGCTCCCGGCCAGGCCGGTGAGGTGCACGTCAGCGGCCCCAACGTGACTCCCGGCTACTGGCACAACGGAGCGGCGACGGAGGCTGCCTTCGACGGGCCCTGGCTGCGTACGGGTGATGTCGCGATGCTCGACGACGACGGCTTCCTCTATGTCGTCGACCGGGTGAAGGACATGTTCATCAGTGGCGGCGAGAACGTCTATCCGGCCGAGGTCGAGCAGGCGCTCTACACCCATCCCGACGTCGCCGAGGCCGCCGTCATCGGCGTCCCCGACGAGCGCTGGGGCGAGGTCGGCCGCGCCGTCGTCGTACGCCGCCCCGACTCCGCCCTCACCGAGTCCGACCTGCTGAAGCACCTCGACGGACGGCTCGCCCGCTACAAGATCCCCAAGGCCGTCGTCTTCGTCGACGAGATCCCGCACAACGCCTCCGGGAAGCTGCTGAAGTCCCGGGTCCGCGAGCTGTACGGCACCCCGGAAGGAACCACCCGATGACCCGCTACGAGCCCCGCATCGACACCGCCTCGATCCGAGCCCTTGACATGCACACCCACGTCGAGGCCGACCACCACGGTCACTTCTCGCTCGACCAGGAGCTGATGGACGCCTCGGCGGCCTACTTCCGCGGCGACCACCCACGCACCCCGACCGTCGACGACCTCGCCGCCTACTACCGCGAGCGCGACATGGCCGCGGTGATCTTCACCGTCGACGCCTCGACCGGCCTCGACCATCCGCCGCTGTCGAGCGAGGAGATCGCCGAGCGCGCGACCGAGCACGCCGACGTACTGATCCCGTTCGGCTCCGTCGACCCCCGCAGGGGCGAGGCCGCCGTCAAGCAGGCCCGCCGTCTCGCCGAGGACTACGGCGTACGCGGCTTCAAATTCCATCCCGGCCTGCAGGCGTTCTCCCCGGCCGACCCCGACTTCCGGCCGCTGTGGGCGACGCTGGAGGAGCTCGGTGTCGTGGCGCTCTTCCACACGGGCCAGACCGGCATCGGTGCCGGCCTCCCCGGTGGACGCGGAATCCGGCTGCGCTACTCCGACCCGCTGCTCCTCGACGACGTCGCCGCCGACTTCCCGGAGCTGCAGATCGTGATGGCGCACCCCGCCGTCCCCTGGGTAGACGTGCAGATCTCGATCGCGACCCACAAGGCCAACGTCCACATCGATCTGTCCGGCTGGTCGCCGAAGTACTTCCCGCCCCAACTGGTCAAGCAGCTCAACGGCCCGCTGCGCCGCAAGGTTCTCTTCGGCTCCGACTTCCCGGTGATCACGCCGGACCGTTGGTTCAGCGACCTGGAGAAACTCGAGATCAAGGACGAGGTCCGGCCTCTGCTGCTGAAAGAGAACGCGATCCGCCTGCTCGGGCTGGCCTGAGCCTGGTCCAAGTGCGGGCCAATCAGGGTTTTGACCGTCGCATCTCTTGACGGGGTGACGGGCATCACCCAGCATTGACAGGAATCCTGATAAACAGGAATCCTGAACGGAGCCCGCAATGACCCTCACCCTCGATGGCAGCAGACGCCCGGCCGGCCCACGGACGCATATCGGCCGGATCCTCGCCAGCACCCCCACCGGCCGCCCCAGACCCGTCCACGACCCTCGGCCGACGGTCGGGACGCACCGCGGCAAGGGCTACTGACATGCCCGCCACCTACGAGGACCAGCAGCTCTTCATCGGCGGCCGGTCGACCGACTCGGTGAGCGGCCGCCGGATGGACGTCACCGATCCCAGCACGGGCAAGGTGCTGACGAGCGTGCCTGCGGGCGACGCCGCCGACGTCGCTGCCGCGGTGGCGGCCGCCCGGGAGGCCTTCGACACCGGGCCGTGGCCACGGATGAGCGGCCGCGACCGCGCCCGCATCCTGCACCGTGTCGCCGACCTGATCCGCGAGCGGGCCGACGAGCTGGTCGAGGTCGAGAGCCGAGACGTCGGCAAGCCCGTGACCCTGGCCCGACACGTCGACGTCGAGACCGCGGCCCAGCAGTACGAGTACTGCTCAGCGCTGGCGCAGACCCTCGACGGGTCCGTGCGGGACACGCCCATCCCCGCCCTCGCCTACACCCGGCGCGAGCCCTTGGGCGTGGTCGGAGCCATCACCCCGTTCAACTTCCCGTTGATCCTGTCCAGCACGAAGATCGCGGCCGCCCTGGCGGCCGGCAACACCGTCGTGCACAAGCCGGCCGACGACACCCCGCTCAGTGCGCTGTTCGTGGCGCGGCTCCTTTCCGATGCCGGGATGCCTGACGGCGTACTCAACGTCGTGACCGGGACCGGTCCGGAGGCCGGCGACGCCTTGCTGCGCCACCCCGGAGTGGACAAGATCGCGTTCACCGGGTCGACGGCCGTGGGTCGCCGGGCGGCGAGCGTCGCGGGCGAGCACCTGAAGCCGGTCACCATGGAGCTCGGCGGCAACGGCGCCCACCTGGTCTTCGCGGACGCCGACATCGAGATCGCCGTGGGCGCCGTCATCAAGGCCTTCGTGTTCAACACCGGTCAGTTCTGCATGGCCGGACCGCGGCTGCTCGTCGCCGCGGAGATCCACGACACGGTGGTCGACATCCTCCGGCACGCCGTCCCGGGGGTACCCCTCGGCGATCCGCGCGACCCGGCGACGGTCATCGGCCCGATGGCGGGCGACCAGCACCGCAAGAAGGTCGAGGAGTACGTCGCCCTGGCCAGCCAGGAGGGCGGTCAGATCGTCACCGGTGGAGTGCGTCCCGAGCTCGGAGGTGACCTCGCCGACGGGTTCTACTACGCGCCGACGGTGATCACCGGGCTGCCCGCCGACTCACGTGTCGTCAACGAGGAGGTCTTCGGGCCGGTCCTCACCGTGCAGTCCTTCGCGGACGAGGACGAGGCCGTCGCTCTCGCCAACTCCACGGCGTACGGGCTGGCCGCCGGGCTGCACACCCGGGACCTCACCCGTGCGCACCGGGTCGCGGGCAGGCTCGACGCCGGCATCGTCTGGGTCAACGACTGGGCCATGCTCGACCCCGCGGTGCCGTTCGGCGGCGTCAAGCAGTCCGGCTTCGGCCGCGAGTACGGCCCGGAGGCACTCGAGGCGTACACGAAGGTCCGATCCGTCGTCATCTCCCTTCCGCCGACCCCTCAGGACGAGTCATGAGCACCGCGACCCAGGCCGCGGTGGTCGAGTCCGCCGGCGCCCCGTTCACCATCGGAGACGTCGAGCTCGACGCGCTCCGTCCCGACGAGATCCTGGTGCGGATGGTCGCCGCCGGGCTGTGCCACACCGACCTCGGCGTGGCGAGCGGCGGACTGCCGTTCCCGCTCCCGGGCGTTCTCGGCCACGAGGGCGCCGGTGTGGTCGAGGAGGTCGGATCCGGAGTACGCAGCCTCGTACCCGGCGACCAGGTGCTGCTGTCGTTCAGCTCCTGCGGGAGCTGCGCCCAGTGCCGTGACGGCCATCCGGCCTACTGCGACGTCTGGCTTCCTGCCAACCTCATCGGCGGCGGCCGCATGGACGGCACCTCGCCGGTGCTGAGGAAGGGCGAGCCGATCGGGGGTCACTTCTTCGGGCAGTCCTCCTTCTCGCGGCTCGCGGTCGTCGACGAGCGCAGCGCCGTACGCGTCGGGCCCGACGCCGACCTGTCCCTGCTCGCGCCGCTCGGGTGCGGGGTGCAGACCGGCGTCGGTGCGGTCTGGAACGTGCTCGCGCCGCGCCCGGGGTCCTCGGTGGTGGTCCTCGGCGCGGGTGCCGTCGGCCTGTCGGCGGTGATGGCCGCACGCCTGACCCCGGCCACCCGCATCATCGCGGTGGACCGGGTGGCCGAGCGGCTCGAGCTGGCCCGCGAGCTGGGGGCGACCGACGTCGTCGACGCCGGCCAGGTCGACGAACTGGCCGCGGCGCTGACGGAGCTGACGGGCGGCGGCGCTGACGGCGTCGTCGAGACGACCGGCAACACCGGCGTACTCCGCCATGGCATCGACGCCCTCCGCGCCCGAGGCACCGCGGTCATCGTCGGGGCGCCGCCGTTCGGCACCGAGGTGGGGATCGACGTGAACGCGATGCTGCCCGGCAAGCGGGTGACGGGCCTGACCCTCGGCGACGCCGAGACCCGCACCCTCATCCCAGCGCTCGCGCGACTGGTCGCCGACGGCCGGCTGCCGCTGGACCGATTGGTCCGGCGCTACCCGTTCGAGGACATCGAGACGGCCGTCGCGGACATGGTCTCGGGCGCCACGGTGAAACCGGTGCTCACCTTCTAGACCGGTCGTGGTGGCTCCTTGACAGGCGTGACGTGCATCACCCAGAATTGACAGGAATCCTGATAAACAGGAATCCTGAATGGAGCCCCCACATGACCCTCACCTCCGGTGGTAGCACGACCGGTCCACGTACGCAGATGGGCCGGATCGTCGCCAGCAGCTTCACGGGCAGCTTGATCGAGTACTACGACTTCCTGCTCTACTCGACCGCCTCGGCCGTGGTCTTCAATGAGGTCTTCTTCTCCAACCTCGACCCGGTGACCGGCACGATCGCGTCCTTCGGCACCTTCGCCGCCGGCTACCTGGCGCGCCCGCTGGGCGGCGTGATCTTCGGCCACTTCGGCGACCGGCTCGGCCGGAAGAGGATGCTGGTCCTGACGATGCTGATCATGGGTGTGGTCAGCTTCCTGATCGGCTGCCTGCCGACGTACGGCCAGATCGGCGCGGCCGCGCCGGTTCTCCTCGTCCTGCTCCGGGTCGTCCAGGGCGTCGCGATCGGCGGCGAGTGGGGCGGCGCGGTGCTGATCACCGCCGAGCACGCCACGTCCCGGCGTGGGCTGTGGGCCTCCTTCACCAACGCCGGCGCCCCGGCCGGCATGGTCCTCTCGACCGCGGTGATGGCGGTGATGGCCTCGGTCACCACGCCCGAGCAGTTCACCGCATGGGGCTGGCGGGTGCCGTTCCTGCTGAGCATCGTCCTGCTCGCGGTCGGCCTGTGGATCCGCCTCAGCGTGACCGAGTCGCCCGCCTTCGAGGCGATGAAGGAGAAGAAGGCAGAGGCTCGTACGCCGCTGCTCGACGTCCTCCGCAACCACCCGCGTACGCTCCTGCTGGCCGTCGGCGTCGGGCTCGGTGCCTTCGTCGTGCAGGGCACGCTGACCACCTTCCTCATCAGCTACGCCATCGGCGCCGGGTTCGAGCGCCCGACGGTGCTCAACGCGCTGACGGTCTCCTCGGCCGGCGCGGTCATCGGCATCATCGGCTGGTCCGCTCTCACCGACCGGGTCGGCCGGCGGCCGGTGGTGCTGGCCGCGGCCGTCGCGACCGCGGTCTTCGCCTACCTGCTCTTCCCGATGCTCGACAGCGGCAGTGTCGCGCTGCTGGTGCTCGCGGTCGTCCTGGGCCAGTCGATCATCCATGCCGCCTTCTACGGCCCGCTCGCCGCGCTGATGAGCGAGGTCTTCAAGACCTCGTCGCGCTACACGGGTGCCTCGCTCGGCTACCAGCTCGCCGGCATGGGCGCGGGTCTCTCGCCGCTCCTCTTCGCCTCGCTGCAGAAGGCCGGCGCGAGCACCGTCATGCTCTCCACCGTCATCGCGGCGTTCTGCCTGCTGAGCGTGTTCTCCCTGGTACGCCTCGGCGAGACCAGCGACCGAGAGCTCGTCGACGCCTGAGACCCCATGGCACAGCAGAGCCCGCCGTACGATTCGCGGCGGGCTCTGCTGTGCCATGGGGTGGTCATCGGTCTCGGATCGGTCGCCGGGCCGCCAGGTACTCGGCGGGCATGCCCGGCCCGGGCTGCACCACGACCTGGTCGGGCGGGACGTCTCCGTGCTGCTCGCACCGGGCCTCGACGTGGACGGGCTCCCCGCAGTCGGCGTGCAGGTAGTCGATGGGCCGTCCGTCGGGTGCGAACCACGTGTCGCCCCACTCGGTGAGCGCGATCAGCGCCGGCCGCAGCCCATGGGCCATCGCCGTCGGCCGGTAGTCGCCGGCGTCGTCGCGCGTCATCAGGCCGGCCTCGACGAGGGTGGCGAGGCGCGTCTTCAGGATGTTGGTGGAGATGCCGAGGTTGTGCTGGAAGTCGCCGTAGCGCGTGACGCCGGCGAAGATCGCGTCCCGCAGGATCAGCAGGGTCCAGCGCTCGCCCACGACTTCGAGGGAGCGGGCGATGGAGCAGATCTGGCCGTCGTACGTCTTTCCGAGCACGAGGACGACCCTAGCAAATCACTTGCATGATGAAAGTGTCTGTGTCTACGGTGAAACTTGCATGATGCAAGTCACATCGATTCCAAGGGGACAGCCATGAGCGACCTGACCGCAACCTTCACCGTCGACGCCACTCCTCAGGAGGCGTACGAGGCCATCAACGACGTACGTTCCTGGTGGGGGCACCACATCGCCGGGCCCACCGACCAGGTCGGCGCCGAGTGGTACTACCTGGTGCCGGACATCCACTACTCCAAGCAGCGCGTCAAGGAGCTGGTCCCGGGGGAGCGCGTCGTGTGGGAGTTCACCGACGGCTACCTCGACTTCATCGCCGACAAGAAGGAGTGGGTCGGCACGACCGGACGGTTCGACATCGCCCGCGACGGCGAGCAGACCCGAATCACATTCACCCACGAGGGACTCGCGCGCGGCGACGAGTGCTTCGACGTCTGCTACGACGCCTGGACCCACTACATCACCGTCAGCCTGAAGGGCCGGATCGAGTCCGGTGAGGGCGCGATCCGGACGCAGGACGAGGACAAGGCCGCCGTGGGCCGATGACGCCTCATCCGCTGGTGAGGAGTGGTCGATTTGGGCTCTCCGGAGGCCATCGAGAGGGCCCATAGTGACCACTTCTCGTGCGGTCGATGCGCAGCCGGTCGTGCTCTCGTGCCTGGTATTACTTGAACATGTTGAAGACCTGGCCCGGTCGCGGTCGTCTGGCGTTGTACGTCGCCGCGACCGTGCTCGGGATCGTGGAGGCCGCGGTCCTGACCACCGACCCCTACGAAGTCGCGGGCGGGGTCGCTCTGCTCATCGGGGTCACGCATGCTGCCTCGATTCCGCTGGCGCTCCGGCGTCCGGTGGAGGCGGCGGGGCTCTCCTTGGTCGCGGTGACCGTGGCCGCGCTGGCGGTCGCGAGGGTGGGCGAGGAGGGGTGGCCGTGGATGATCCCGCCGCCGACGCTGACCCAGCTGTTGGTGCTGGTGGTGCTGACCCTGGTCGCCGGCTGGCGGCTGGCGGCGACCACCCTCGGCATCCAGGTCGCCATCGGGGTGGTCCTAGCGGTGGTCGGGATGGCCTGGAACGACCTCGTCCCCTCACTCATCGAGGTGGCCAACTTCGCCTCGCTCGCGCTGCTGATGGGAGCTCTCGCCACGGTCGCCAGGCGGCTCTCGGAGTCGCGCAGCGCGTTGCGCGAGGAGCACGAGCGCCGCTCGGTCGTCGAGGAGAAGGCCCGCATCGCCCGCGAGCTCCACGACGTGATCGCCCACAACATGTCGCTGATCACCGTGCAGGCCAGATCGGCGCCGCACCGGGTCGACGACGTCAGCCCGGCGGCCGAGGCGGAGTTCGCCGAGATCGCCGACCTGGCGGCCTCGGCGCTGCGGCAGATGCGCGGGGTGCTCGACGTGCTGCGTACGGAGGAGGGGCAGTCGGGCCGGGTCCCGGTGCCGGGGATCGACGGGCTGGCCGAGCTCTTCGAGTCCGCCCGCGGGACCGGGCAGCTGGTCGACGTGCGTGGTGACCTTCCGGAGCTGACCGACGTTGCCCCCGAGGTCGGCACCGCGGCCTACCGGATCGTGCAGGAGGCGCTCAGCAACGCCCGCCGCCATGCGCCGTCCGAGCCCGTCGGCGTCGACCTGACGTTGGGGGAGGAGGACCTCGAGATCCGGGTCGCCAACGCGCTCGACGGCGCCGCCCCGGCCGCCGCGGACAGCGCCGGGGGTCATGGACTGATCGGGATGCGCGAGCGGGCCGGCGCCGTAGGAGGCAGCCTCACCGCCGGCGCCGCCGCCGACGAGTTCGTCGTCGAGGCGCGGCTCCCCACGCAAACCGCGGTGCACACACCCGCCAAACGCGGTAGGAAGACCCCGTGACGGTGAAGATCGTGGTCGTCGACGACCAGGAGATGGTGCGCTCCGGCTTCGTGGCGCTGCTCAGCACCCAGCCGGACATCGAGGTGGTCGGCACCGCCGCCGACGGCTCCGAGGCGCTGCAGGTGGTGCGGCGTACGCATCCCGACGTGGTGCTGATGGACGTCCGGATGCCGGTGATGGACGGGATCGAGGCGCTCCGGCAGCTCTCCGAGAACCCGGCCACCGCACAGACCAAGGTGGTCATGCTGACCACGTTCGACGCCGACGAGTACGTCCACGAGTCGCTGCGCCTCGGCGCCAGCGGCTTCCTCCTCAAGGACGCCTCGCCCGACGAGCTCGCCTCCGCGATCCGCGTCGTCCATGCCGGCGAGGCCCTGCTCTCGCCATCGGTGACCCGACAGGTGATCGCCCAGTTCGCCCGCGCCCCGCGCCGCCGGAAGGCGGACCCGCGCCTCAAGCAGCTCACCGAGCGCGAGCGCGAGGTGCTCGAGAACATCGCCCGCGGCAGCTCCAACAGCGAGATCGCCGCCGAGCTCTTCCTGGCCGAGCAGACCGTGAAGACCCACGTCAGCCGCATCCTCGGCAAGCTCGGCCTGCGTGACCGTGCCCAGGCCGTGGTGTTCGCCTACGAGAGCGGCCTGGTCGCGCCACACGTCTAAGAGCGCGTCCGGGAACCCGGATACGCCGGCCGGGCGCCGCCCAGCACGCACGCTCGACGGGTTCCCGGACGCGCTCTCAGGGACATCCCGCACTACCCCGGTAGGGGGTCGAATGGCTCCCGAGAGTGACGCGCGGGTCGGCACCTGATTCCTACCGTCACGGCCATGACAGTTGTGACGCCGCTCAGATACGGCCTCAACGAGGCCGACGGATCCATCGGACCCCGCCTGCTCGCCTGCGACCCGCCCGGAGGGGCACGGGTCGTGGAGGTCTTCGGGGATGCTGCGACCGCCGACCATATCGCGGTCATCGTGCCCGGAAACGGCCACCACCTCGGCAACTACTTCACCAGCACCGAGGCCCACAGTCCGCGATCCCGTGGGCAGCTGCTGCTGCGTACGATGCAGACGATCGCGCCCGAGAGCCGGTCGGCCGTCGTGGTCTGGCTGGGTTACCACTCGCCGCCGGAGTGGTACAACGCGATCACCAACGTCCCCGCCTACGCCGGGGCGCAGGACCTGGCGAACCTGACCCACTACCTGCCGCGTGCCGCGCACCTCACTCTGATCGGCCACAGCTACGGGTCGACCGTCGCCGGCCTTGCTCTCGCCAGCGCCCGCGCCGAGGACTACGTGGCGCTGGGCAGCGCCGGGATGGGTGCGGTGCGGCGCTCCGAGCTGGGCACCGGCACCCGGCTCTGGGCCGCGTACGGCGAGACCGACCGGATCCGGCTGGTCCCGCGGGTGCGGGTCGGGCGTCTCGGTCTCGGTCGCGGCCCGCTCGAGCTCGGAGCGACCAGGTTCGGGACCGGCGACATCCCCGGCCACTGCGGCTACTACGCCGAGGGCAGCGAGTCGCTGCTCAACATCGCCCGGATCGCACTGGGCCGCTACGACGAGGTGACGCCGGCCGGTGTCACGACAAACCCGCGCGCGTCCCGGGCCGTCCGGCCCGCCGCGCCGATCGCAGACATGGAGACCGCAGCATGATCACCGACGAACCCGCCATCTGGACCCAGGGGCTCCGCAAGAGCTACCCCGGTCGCGGTGCAGCCCTGGACGGCATCGACCTCGCCGTCCCCGCCGGCACCGTCCACGGTCTGCTCGGCCCGAACGGCGCCGGCAAGACCACGACCGTACGCATCCTTGCCACGCTCGCCTCGTTCGACTCGGGCCAGGCCTGGGTGGCCGGCCGCAACGTCGCCCGCGACCGGGCGGGCGTCCGAGCGCGCATCGGCATCGCCGGACAGTACGCCGCGGTCGACGGGATCCTGAGCGGCCGGCAGAACCTGGAGATGTTCGCCCGCCTGCACCGGATGCGGGCCCGGGAGGCACGAGCCCGCGCGGACGAGCTGCTCGAGCGCTTCGACCTCGTCGAGGCCGCCGGCCGCCCGGTCCGGGGCTACTCCGGAGGCATGCGCCGGCGGCTCGACCTGGCCGTCAGCCTCATCCGCAGCCCCCGGGTGCTCTTCCTCGACGAGCCCACCACCGGCCTCGACCCGCGCAGTCGGCTCGAGGTCTGGGACGCGGTCCGCGAGCTGGCCGACTCCGGCACGACCGTGCTGCTGACCACCCAGTACCTGGAGGAGGCCGACCGGTTGTG
Organism: Nocardioides sp. YIM B13467; assembly: GCF_042788075.1. Classification (NCBI taxonomy): domain Bacteria; kingdom Bacillati; phylum Actinomycetota; class Actinomycetes; order Propionibacteriales; family Nocardioidaceae; genus Nocardioides; species Nocardioides sp. YIM B13467. The sequence continues at coordinate 48,710 of NZ_JBHZPJ010000011.1, read as the reverse complement.
TTCACGCATCACGATGGTCGACCGCGGTCGTGTCGTCGCCGAGGGGTCGCCCGCCGAGCTGAAGTCCAGCGTCGGCGGCCGTGACCTCGACGAGGCGTTCCTGCTGCTGACAGAGGGGGCCTGAGATGACTGTGCCCATTACTGGGGCAATGACCGATGTCGCCGAGACCCACGGATCACGCATCACGTGGGCGGCGGTCGACACCTGGGTCGTGGCCAAGCGCCACCTCCTCCACCTCGTACGCCGCCCCGACGAGCTCCTCGGCACCCTGATGATCCCGGTGATGGCCGTGGCCATGTTCGGCTTCGTCTTCGGTGAGGCCTTCGGGGTCGCGATGGACGTGCCGGGGGCGGAGTACCGCGAGTTCCTGCTCCCCGGCCTCTTCGCGCTCACCATGGCGTTCGGCATCGGCAACACGACGATCTCGGTCGCCGAGGACGTACGCGGCGGGGTGCTGGACCGGATGCGATCCCTCCCGATGTCGCCGGTGGCGGTGCTGGCCGGGCGCGCCCTGGCCGACATGATCCTGGCGGTGGTCGAGCTGACCATCCTGCTCGCGCTGGGGACACTGTTCGGCTGGCAGGCCCATCTCGGGCTCGGTGCGGTGATCGCCGCGCTCGGGCTCCTGGTCCTCCTCAGGATGGCCTTCTCCTGGGTCGGCATCCTGCTCGGCCTGCTGGTCAGTGGTCCCGAGGCGGCGATGAAGTACTTCGCGCTCGTCTTCCCGCTCGCCATGGTCGCCGACACGATCGTGCCGACTGACCTGATGCCGGGCTGGCTCGCCCTCCCCGCCGAGTGGAACCCGCTCTCCTCCACCGTCATCGCCACCCGCGAGCTCTTCGGCAACATGGCCGCCCCCGCCACCACCTGGGTCGGCGAGCACGCGCTGACCATGGCCGTCCTCTGGCCGGTCGCCATCATCGCGGTCTGCCTGCCGCTGGCCATGGCGCGGCTGCGCCGCCTGGGGCGGTGACCACGATGACCACGCTCCCGGGCCAGTCACACCGTCAGGTCAACGCCTACACCGAGCTGATGAGTCGCGTCAGGCAGGAGGGTCTCCTGGCGCGGTCGCCGAGGACGTACGCCCGGCGTGCGGCTCTCCTCGGCACCGGCTTCGCGCTCGCGCTGCTCGCCCTGCTCGCCCTCGGACAGACCTGGTGGCAGCTGCTGGTCGCGGCGGCCTTCGGGGTCCTGTTCACCCAGACGGCGTTCCTCTCCCACGACGGCGCCCACCGTCAGATCTTCGCCTCGGGCCCGAAGAACGAATGGGCCTCCCGCATCCTCGGCAACCTGGTCGTCGGGCTGAGCTACGGCTGGTGGATGCGCAAGCACACCCGCCACCACGCCAACCCGAACAAGGTCGACGCGGACGAGGACATCCGCCCCTCGGTCCTGCTGTTCACACCCGAGGACGTCGAGCGACGCACAGGTCTCAAGCGGTGGCTCACCGCCCGGCAGGGATGGCTGTTCTTCCCGCTGCTGACCCTCGAGGGCCTCAATCTCCACGTCGGCGCCGTCCGCACCGTGATCGGTGACCGGGACCTCAAGCATCGCCGTACGGAGGGAGCGCTCCTGGCGCTGCGGCTGATCGGCTGGCCGGTGCTGGTCTGCTCGGTCCTGGGCCTCGGCCTCGGCGCGGCGTTCCTCGGCGTGCAGCTGGCCGTCTTCGGGGTCTACATGGGTGCCAGCTTCGCCCCGAACCACAAGGGCATGCCGCTGGTCCCGCGCGACACCAGGATCGACTTCCTCTCCCGCCAGGTCCTGACCTCCCGCAACATCCGCGGCGGGCGCTGGGTCGACTGGCTCATGGGTGGCCTGAACCTGCAGATCGAGCACCACCTCTTCCCCAGCATGCCGAGCAGCAGCCTTCGCCGCGCCCAGCCGCTGGTCCGTGCCTACTGCGCCGAGCAGGGCGTCCCCTACACCGAGGCCGGTCTCCTGGAGTCGTACGCCATCGTCGTCCGCCACCTCAACCGCGTCGGCCTAGGCGACCGCGACCCCTTCGCCTGCCCGTTCGTCGTGGTCAACAGGACGGGCTGACCGGGTGGGCCCTACGGGACCGGATCGGCGAGCACCGCTGCCCGGACCCGCCCGTGATCGGAGTAGTCCGGATCGGCCTCCACGGTGCCGGCGCCACCGAGCTCCCTCTCCCACTCCCGGGTGAGGGACTCGGTCTCGCCCTCCTCGTCGGCCCGCCGGTCGAAGGTGACCCGGGTGACGTACCCGTCGTCGGACCAGACCAGCACCCCGTCGACCTCGGCCTCGAAGCGTTCGCCGTCGGGCAGCACCAGGTCGATCCGGTCGCTGTTGTAGTCGCGCATCCCCGGGAACTCCTCGTTGTCCTCGGGCAGGCTGGAGAGCTGGATCGGCTCGCGCAGGTCGAGCTCGATGGTGTCGGGGTCGCGGGTGACCTGGGCCCACACGACCAGCGTGGCGATGAAGAGCACCGGCACCGCGAGCACGCCGACCCCGGACCAGGCCAGCGGCTTGGGGTTCTTCCCCGACAGCCGCACCGCTCCGGCCGCCACGAGCAGGATGAGTCCGACCGCCACGAAGAACAGCAGGATCGCCCCGACGACGATGATCAGAACCGCCCCACCCGCACCCATGGCCTCAGTATCCCGGCAGAGGCAGTGCGCCGCACCGCCAATGCCTCGCTGAGCCGAATCCGCCCTAGACGGTCTCGATGATGCAGACGGCCAGTGTCGAGAAGAAGACGACGCCGGCGAACATGGCGTGGAAGCTGACCCGGAAGGGCAGTCGGCCCTTGAACATCGAGCGGAGGGCGAGCTTGTAGGTGTTGACCGTCGAGAGGTGGCTGCCGCCCATCCGTCGGGTACGCCTCAGGAGCATGTTGTCCCCGAAGCCGTTGCCGATGGCGATGAGGACGAAGGCGGCCCACGCCCACAAGACGCGGTCGGTCAGGACGTACGTGATCCAGGAGGCGACGCCGAGGACGGAGAGCGCCACGTGCGTGACGACGATCCGCGGGTGGGTGCGGCCATGCCGGAGCCAGCCCGTGAGCAGCAGGACTCCGACCGCGGCCTGGACGAGCCACGCCACGAGGACGACGTACGACATGGTGCGACCGTACGGGCCCTCGTGGCGCGGTGGGCGAGCCGAGCCGGCGATCCCCGATAGAGGGGATCGCCGCCCGGACCTGCCTCAGAACGGGGTCAGCGTCACGGCCATCTCGGAGGCGTTGTCCTCGACGTACGAGGCGAAGCCGCCGACGTCGTCGAAGGCGAACCCGTAGGCCTTCCCGTCGACCGTGTTGTCGTGCATCGCCTTGCAGTACGCATGGACCGGCTCGCCCTGGTAGAAGCCGCCCGGGTCGCCCGTGGGCTGGTCGGCGGCGGCGAGCAGTGTGGTCCGGTTGAAGCCGGCGCCGAGCACGGCGGCGACCGGACCGGTGATGCCGTCGTTGGGGGCGGCCAGGGCGCCGTCGCAGAAGAGCACGTCCCGGGTCGATGGCCGGCTGAACGCCTTGACCCCGCCGTCGAAGACGAACTGGTCGCCGCTGACCCGGCCGGTGAAGGTGGTGTTGTTCGCCTTCACCACGAGCGACTCACCGGCGTACTTCGACCACACCTGGTCGATGTAGGAGTCGAAGAAGGTCGTGGAGAACCGCCCTGCGTCCAGGCCATGCCCGGGCGCGATGATGCGACGGTCGTCGACGACGAGGGAGCCGAAGTCGGGGGAGGCCGAGACGGCGGAGAAGATCTTCGCGCGGCCGCCCTCGACGAGGGTGCCGGTGGTCGGCGACTCCTCGCCGGTCAGCGCGATCGAGAGCGGGACGCTGAACATGTCGACCATGGTGGTGTTGCAGTAGATCCGGCCGCTCTTGTAGGTGAACTCGACGCAGTCGTGCAGGACGCCGTAGCTGGGGTCGGACTCGACCCACGCTGCCGGATAGGCGAGCGCGTTGCCCTCGTTGACCTTGAACTTCAGCTTGTCGCCGAGCGAGAAGTAGATCCGGCCCGACATGTCGGCGGGGATCTGGGAGAGCGTGTCGCCGCTGCCCGAGAACGGGATCGCGTAGTCGGCGTAGCCGTCGGCGCCGTTGTCGGCGAGCGAGACGGGTACGAGGGTGCCCTCGGGCGTGACCCGGGACTGCTCGCCCGTCGCCAGGTTGGTGCCGACGATGTAGAAGTGGATGGAGGCGTTGTCGTACGCGCCGGTCCGGTTGACGAAGCGGAGCTGGATGGTGGCCTGGGCTCCGATTCGTTGCGGGCGCATGGCTTGTGCGGGCTGCCAGTGGGTCCCGCCGAAGAGCGGCACGGCGAAGGCGGCAGAGGTGGCGGCGAGTACAGATCGTCTGGTCAGCATGGGACCTCCCGAGTGGGGAACTGTAGGAACCCGAATTACAGTAAGGGTCCTTTACAGTAAAAGTCCATACCCTCGCGGAGTGGCGTCGGGACGGCGTCGGTTCGATCACAAGTACCGATCGAGTGACCAAAACGGCCTTCCGGGGGCAGCGGATGTTTCGTCAACCTCGCTAGCCTGAATCCTTGTGAAAGTTGTCGTGCTCACCGGAGCCGGGATCTCCGCCGAGAGCGGCCTCGCGACCTTCCGGGACGCCGATGGGCTCTGGCAGGGTCACCATGTCGACAAGGTGGCGACACCCGAGGCGTTCCATCGTGATCCCGCGACGGTCCATCGGTTCTACGACGACCGCCGCCGGGAGTTGCGCGCGGTGGTGCCCAACCCGGCCCATATCGCGCTGGCCAGGCTCGAGCAGGTCCTCGGCGACGAGCTGCTGGTGGTCACCCAGAACGTCGATGACCTGCACGAACGCGCCGGCTCACGGCGAGTGGTGCACATGCACGGCGAGCTGCTCTCGGCCCTCTGCGACTCCTGTCAGGGCCGGTTCGCCTGGGACGACGACCTCGGCGACGCCCCCGCCTGCCCGGGTTGCGGCAACGACACGCTGAGGCCCGATGTGGTGTGGTTCGGCGAGATGCCCTACGACCTCGATCTGATCGAGCGGGCGCTCGCCCAGGCTGACCTCTTCGTCGCCATCGGCACCAGCGGCGCGGTCTACCCGGCCGCCGGTTTCGTACGCATGGCCGCCCACGCCGGCGCCAAGACCCTCGAGCTCAACCTGGACCCGTCCGAGACCTCGCACCTCTTCGACGACGCCCGTCAGGGGCCCGCCGGCAAGCTGGTGCCCGAGTGGGTTGCCGACGTACAGGGCCTCGTGCGTTGACCCCTTCGTAATTTCTGTCACGATAGGCCGCGTGTTTCGCCATGCCGTGCTCACGACCGCCCTCATCGTCGCGCTGACCAGCGCTCTCGCCGGCTGTGGTGACGAGGAGGGATCGCTGTCCCAGGCCCGTGACTACGCGAAGGAGCCTGGCAACCAGATCGCCGAGGACGCCCGCACGGCGATGCACGACATCAAGACCGTGCATGTCGAGGGTGACGTGCTCGACTCGGAGAGCACCAAGATCACCGTCGACCTCGACGTCTCCGCTGACGACGCGTGCGTCGGCAAGGTCAGCATCGGCGACGGCCAGATCTCGCTGCGCTCCATCGACGGCTCGGCCTGGTACCAGGGCGACAAGGAGTTCTGGAAGGCGATCGCGCCGGCCAAGGGCGAGGGCGAGCGCATCGCCAAGAGGGTCGGGAAGAAGTGGGTGAAGCTCGAGGGCGAGCTGGCCAGCCTGCGCGCCTTCTGCAGCATCGACAGCCTCACCGCCCAGATGGTCCCGGCGGAGGCCGAGGCCCAGGCGATCGGTCCGGCGATGGCCGCCGACGGCCCCGCCGTCCGTCTCGACGTCACCCACGGCGAGACCGAGAGCCGGACGTACGTCCTGGCCTCCGAGCCCCACCGGATCGTGAAGTGGACCCAGGGCAGCTCCGGCGAGCTCACCTTCTCCGACTTCGACAAGGAGTTCCAGGTCGAGGAGCCCCCCGCCGACGAGGTCTTCGACCTCGCCGAGCTGGAGGAATGACTCCACAGGAATGAATGGGCAGTCGTGAGGATTGCTAACCAATGTGCCCACCTCGACGACCAGACCCACGCGCAGCTCGGTAGGACTTCGTAGCGAACGCGGGCCGATCCTGCTCGCGGTGATGGTGTCGCTCAGTCTGGTCGCGATCGACATGACGATCCTGGCGACGGCGGTGCCGAGCGTGGTGAAGGACCTCGGCGGCTTCGAGCAGTTCCCGTGGCTCTTCTCGATCTACGTGCTGGCCACCGCGGTGACCACGCCGCTGTACGCCAAGGTCGCCGACCGGCTCGGGCGAAAGCCGGTGATGATCGCCGGGATCGTGGCGTTCCTGGTCGGGTCGCTGCTGTGCGGTCTGGCGTGGTCGCTGACCGCGCTGATCGTCTTCCGGGCGATCCAGGGGATCGGCGCCGGGGCGATCCAGCCGATGGCGATGACGATCGTCTCCGACATCTACACGCTGGAGGAGCGCGCGGTCGCGACGTCGTACGTCGCCTCGGTCTGGGCCACCGCCGCCATCGTCGGGCCGACGCTCGGCGGCCTCTTCGCCGACTACCTCGACTGGCGGCTGATCTTCCTGATCAACCTGCCGGTCGGGGCGGTCGCGCTGTGGCTGCTGCGGCACTTCCACGAGGACCGTCGGGCTGTCGCCGACGATCGAGCCATCGACTGGGCCGGTGCGGGACTGCTGACGGTCGGCGGGATCGCGCTGCTGCTCGGCCTGCTCGAAGGCGGGCACGCCTGGGCGTGGGCCTCCTGGCCGTCCTACCTGATCTTCGCGGTCGGCATCGCGGCGCTGGTCGCCTTCGGGTTCGTCGAGCGCCGTGCCGCCGACCCGGTGCTGCCGACGTGGGTCCTCGGGCACCGCGTCCTCGCCCCGGCCAACGCCGCCAGCCTGATCGTCGGTGTGGTGATGCTCGGGCTGACGACGTACGTCCCGCTCTATGCCCAGAGCGTGCTCGGTCACTCGGCGCTGGTGGCCGGGTTCGCGCTCGCCGGGATGAGCATCGGCTGGCCGATCGCCGCGGCTACGGCTGGCCGGATCTACCTCTCGAAGGGTTTCCGGACCGCGGTCGCCCTCGGTGCGTTGCTGGTCATCGTCGGCGGGCTGGTGCTGGTCACGGTCGGCGAGAGCTCGTCGATCTGGCACCTTGCGATCCCGTGCTTCGTACTCGGCCTCGGCTTCGGCTGGTCGGTCAACCCGGGCGTCGTCGCCGCCGGGTCGGCGGTCGACTGGGAGGTGCGCGGGGTGGCGACCGGGTCCAACATGTTCGCCCGCTCGGTCGGCTCGGCGCTGGGCGTCGCGCTCTTCGGGGCGGTCGCGAACGGCCTGGTCAGGCGTGAGTACGCCGGGGGAGAGGTGCCCCCGCTCGAAGCCCTGCCCGCCGATGTCCTCGCGCCGGCGCTGCACGTCGTCTTCGTCGTCGGCCTGGTCGTCTCGGTTCCGCTGCTGGTGGTGGCGTGGCGTACGCCGGTCCGGATCACCAGGTGAACAGTGGTTACCACCGAGTAACCACTGCGTCGTAGACTCCGACGCATGCTGAAGCGCGACCACTATGAGGAAGACCACGAGGACTTCCGAGCCTCCGTCCAGCAGTGGCTGGAGCGTTCGGTCAAGCCCCACACCGACAAGCACATCGCCGACAAGGCGCTGCCCCGCGAGTTCTGGCTCGAAGCCGGTGAGAACGGCTTCCTCGGTCTCGCTATCCCGGAGGAGTACGGCGGCGCCGGCGCCGACGACTTCCGCTTCAACGCGGTCCTCGCCGAGGAGCTCGCCAAGATCGGCGCGGCCTACCCGACCTGCGTCGGCATCCACTCCGACATCACCGCCCCGTACCTGGTCCGCCTCGGCACCGAGGAGCAGAAGCAGCGCTGGCTCCCGGGCGTGGCCTCCGGTGAGATCCTGCTCGCCATCGGCATGACCGAGCCCTCGGGCGGCTCCGACCTGGCCGCGCTGAAGACCACCGCGGTCCGCGACGGCGACGAGTGGGTCATCAACGGCTCCAAGACCTTCATCACCAACGGCTACTCCTGCGACCTGGTCATCACCGCGGTCCGCACCGACCCGGAGAAGGGCGCCAAGGGCATCACCCTCTTCGCGATCGAGGCGGACAAGGAGGGCTTCTCGCGCGGCCGCAAGCTCGACAAGGTCGGCATGGAGGAGTCCGACACCGCCGAGCTCTTCTTCGAGAACGTACGCGTCACCGACGCCGAGATCATCGGCGAGCTCAACCGCGGCTTCATCCACATGATGGAGGAGCTCCCGCAGGAGCGCGTCTCGTGCGCCGTCGCCAACGTTGCGCAGGCCAAGCAGATCCTGCTCGAGACCGTGCAGTACGCCAAGGACCGCAAGGCCTTCGGCCAGTCCATCGGTGCCTTCCAGCACAACAAGTTCCTGCTCGCCGAGCTGGTCACCCAGATCGAGGTCGCCGAGGCGTACGTCGACAAGTGCGTCGCCGCGCACGCCCGCGGTGAGCTCACCCCGGTCGAGGCGTCCAAGGCCAAGTGGTGGTCCTCGCAGGCACAGTCCGAGGTCCTCGACCACTGCGTCCAGATCCACGGCGGCTACGGCTTCATGAACGAGTACCGCGTCGCTCGCGCCTGGCGCGACGCCCGCGTCACCAAGATCTGGGCCGGCTCCAACGAGATCATGAAGGAGCTCATCGGCCGCGAGCTCGGCTTCTGAGTCGAACGAAAATTCATTCGTACGCAACGGGCGGCCGTTCCTTCGGGAGCGGCCGCCCGCGCCTGGTCGTGCTCAGTGCTGGAGGTCCTCGGCGAAATCCAGCACCGTCTGGGCGCGACGCACGATGGCGGTAAGTTTCGGTTCGGTGAGTGACTCGCCACCGTACTGAAGCGCCGCCTTCTGGCCGACGACGTTTTGCAGCGCAGAGGCTGCAGCCTCACCACCGGCGACCGACCGGAGGAGAGTGTGTGCCTGCCCGAGGTCGCCCTTCCATACCTGAGCGAGTCGCTGCGCGCACGCAGCGTCGGCCGCCGCGATCGCAGCCAGAATCGCCGACGAGGCCGCGGCCGCACGATCGAACTCGTCACGCGCTGTTTCGGCGCTTGTCTTCGCCTGCGTCATGAACGCTCGCGCGTTCGCGAGCCGCTTGCGGCCGTACGCCTTGTCGACATCGCGAGTGTCTCGTCCGCGCTTCGCCATCAGACGTCTCCCATCTTTGCGACCTCGCGCTGCATCCGCGCGAGCTTCCGCTCGGTCTCGGGGCTGATTGCGTTCCGGATCTGCGCTGCCTGCGCGGCCAGGGCAGAGCGTGTCGTCTCGGGCAGGCCGGACTCCTGAACGATTCTGTCGGCGAGCCTTTTAAACTCCGCTTGATCGCCTAGGAGCCGGCTGAATGACGCGGCAAGCCTGGCACTCTGGGCAGAGACCGCTGCCTGCCGTGCCGCCGCGCTCGCGTCGCGTAGCGCAGGTATGTCGACGCTGCGCACACCGCTGATCGCGTTGGTCTTCGAGGTGGCCACAGGGTCGTTTCGGGCCAGCGCCTCCGCGAACTCTGTGGTGTCCAGGATCAGAATGTCGCAGGCGTTCCCGGTCATCTGCACGACGTGATCATGCAGCGACTCGATCTGGCGGTCCCAGACATCGGACTCTTCATCGTCCAGTTCGCGGCGTACGACGAGCAGGTCGATGTCAGAGGCGGTGTTGGAAGTTCCCTGAGCGACGGAGCCGAACAGTTCGACCGACACTGGTGGGATCTCCCAGTCCGACGTGATCTCTTCGACTCGAGCGGCGAACGTCCGACGGGCGTTGAACATCGCGTCGATGCTGGGCCAGAGCAGGTGACTCCGGTTGGCGGAATAGGTGTATCGAGAGCCCACTCGTTCCTCGATCACGATGCCCTGTTCAACCAAGCGGGTCAGGGTTTTGCGGATCCCTGCCTCGCTCGCGTCCTCGACCTGATTCAGGATCTGGGTCCGGGTCATCCATCGGTCCACTCCGGCGAGCGCGTTCAGCACCGGCCCGTCCAGGGTCGGAGTCAGCACTCGGTACGGAGCGGAGAAGTCCATGTCGAGAGCGTACTATTGTGCACTGGTTCGTACAATAGTACGCGATTCTCTGGCGCGGCGTCGGCGTATTTCGGGTGTTTCGGCGCTGCGACAGCCTGTTGAAATCTCGCGCTGTCTATTGTCAACAATCAGCGCGTTCGGTCACGATGATCTAGTGGCGGGAACGGTGTCGGTGTGGTGAGCGTCGTCGGCCCCGAGGAGTTCGCGGAGCGGCTGGGGAAGGTTCAGCAGCGGATGGCGGAGCGGGGCTGGGCGGCGCTGGTGGTCGCGGACCCGGCGAACCTCTACTACCTGACCGGCTACAACGCCTGGTCGTTCTACGTGCCGCAGTGTGCGGTGGTGCCGGCCGAGGGAGAGCCGCACCTGTTCCTGCGGGCGATGGACGCGCACGGGGCCATGCACACGTCGGTGCTGTCGCAGGAGCGGATCCACGCCTATCCCGAGGAGCTGGTCCACCGGCCCGACGTCCACCCCTACGACCACATCGCCGCACAGGCCCGGGAGCTGAATCTATTTGTCGACAGTCCTGACGCGGTCGTCGGGATGGAGCTCGATGCCCACTATCTGCCGGTGCGCGGGTTCCTGGCGATGCAGCGGGCCATCCCGCGCACGTGGATCGTCGACAGCGGCGAGTTGGTCAACTGGGTACGCCTGGTGAAGTCGGCGGCCGAGCAGGATGAGATGCGCGCCGCGGGCGAGGTCGCCCAGCGGGCGATGACCGCGGCCCTGGAGGGGGTGAGGTCGGGGCGGCGCGAGTGCGACGTCGTCGCCGACATCCAGGCGGCGCAGACGGTCAGCGTCGGCGGAGTCGGCGGTGACTACCCGGCGCTGGTGCCGCTGCTGCCGACCGGCGTCAGCGCGGACACACCCCACCTGACCTGGACCGACAGGGTCCTGAGGCGGGGTGAGGCGACCACGATCGAGCTCGCCGGCGTACGCAACCGCTACCACGCCCCGCTCGCGCGGACCGTCTGCCTCGGGCCGCCGTCGGCCAAGCTCCTCGACTGCGCTACCGCGACCGCCGAGGGCATGGAGGCCGCGCTCGGCTCGATGAAACCGGGCGCGGCCGGCGCCGACGTGCATGCCGCCTTCACCCGGGTGATCGCCGCCCACGGGCTCAGCAAGGACTCCCGGATCGGGTACTCGATCGGCATCGGGTTCCCACCCGACTGGGGTGAGCGGACGGTCAGCCTCCGGGCAGGCGAGGAGACGGTCCTCGAGCCCGGGATGGCCTTCCATGTGATCCTCGGGATGTGGATGGACGGCTGGGCCTATGAGCTCTCCGAGTCGGTCCTGGTCACCGAGCACCTGCCCGAGCCGCTGACCTCGATGCCGCGTCAGTTGATCGTCAACGAGTAGTCCACCAAGGAGGAGATGTCGAATGTCGACGACAATCCGCACGGACATCCGGCTGCCCCTGGCAGCACGCATCGAGCACCTCGTGGGTTCGGTGATCGACTCCAGTACGTCGCTGCTGGCCGAGCAGACCCACGACATCGTCCGCCTCGCCATGGGCAGCCCGGCCCAGGACGCGATCCCGTCCGCCGCGCTGGCCGCGGTGCCGCTGGAGTCGCACGCCTTCGACTACGCCGCCACCGAGGGCGATCCGGCGCTGCGTGAGGCGCTGCTGGCCCAGTTGGCCGGCACCAGCGACGAGACCACCTCCGACCGGCTCACGATCACCTCCGGCGGGATGCAGGGTCTCGACCTCGCCCACAAGCTCTTCACCGACCCCGGCGACCTTGTCGTCGTCGAGGCGCCGACCTACACCAACGGCAGCGCGACCGCGCTGTCCTACTCGGCCGAGCTCCTCGAGATCCCGGTCGACGAGGAGGGCCTCGACGTGGAGCGGCTGGAGGCAGAGGTACGCCGCACCGGCCGCCGCCCGAAGTCGATCTACGCCATCCCGACCTTCCAGAACCCGTCGGGGGCGACCCTGTCGTTGGAGCGCCGGATCCGGCTCATCGAGCTCGCCCGCGAGTGGGGATCGATCCTGATCGACGACGACCCCTACGGTCTGCTGCGGTTCGCCGGTGACCCGTTGCCGACGCTGCACGAGCTGGCCGAGGGGGACCCGCTGGTCTTCTCGGTACGCACCTTCTCCAAGACCGTCGCCCCGGGCCTGCGGGTGGGCTGGGTCGATGCCGACCCGTCGCTGGGGCAGCTGCTGATCAACGCCAAGCAGGCGATGGACACCTGCACCAACCTGCCGGCGCAGCGGCAGCTCGCCGGGTTCCTCGATTCGGGTGGGTTCGACGCCCATGTGACCGATCAGCGGATTGTCTACAAGGAGCGGAAGGAGGCGATGCGCGCGGCGCTGACCGAGCACTTCGACGGCCGAGCCACCTGGACCGATCCCGACGGCGGCTTCTTCCTCTGGGTCACCTTCGACCCGCCGGTCGACACCACCGCACTGTTCGAGGTCGCCCTCGCCGAGGGCGTCGCCCTGATCCCGGGCAACGCGTTCTCGCACGGCGGGCTCTTCCCGCACGCGATGCGCCTCTGCTTCGCCTCCACCCCGCCCGCGCGGATCGCCGAGGGCATCGCCCGGCTCCGGCGAGCGGTCGACCGTCTCGTCCAGGAGGGCCGGTGACCTCAGTCGATGCCGACGAGGTCGTCGCGCTCGCCCAGCGGCTGGTGCGCGCCCGCGGTCAGAACCCTCCGGGGGAGGAGGCCGCGACCGTCGCGGTGCTCGCCGAGGAGTGTCGCCGGCGCGGGTTCGAGGTCGCTCTCGACGAGGTCGCTCCGGGCCGCGCGAACCTGATCGCGCGGGTCGGCGTCGGGCCCGAGCCCGGACTCCTGATCGTCAGCCACTCCGACGTGGTGCCGCCCGGCGACGGTTGGAGCGCCGACCCGTTCTCCGGTGACCTACGCGACGGCCGGCTGCACGGGCGTGGCAGCGCGGACACCAAGGGCGGCCTGGCGACCGCCGCCCACACCTACGAATCTCTCTTCCGGCGCGTCAGCCACCCGATCCAGGCATGATGACGGCCATGACTCAGCGTTCCTCTGTCGCCATCACCCATGCGTACGTGGTCCCGGTCTCGGCCGAGCCGATCGAGAACGGCACGGTCCTGATCGAGGACGGGGTGATCACCGCCGTAGGAGCCGACGTCGCCATCCCCGACGGCGTCGAGACCATCGACGCGAAAGGCAAGTGGCTGCTCCCGGGATTCGTCGAGGGGCACGGCCACATCGGCACCCACGAGGAGGGCGAGGGCTGGGCCGGCGACGACACCAACGAGATGACCGACCCCGACGGCGCGGCGCTGCGGGCGATCGATGCGATCAACATCGAGGACGAGGGCTTCCGCGACGCCCTCGCGGGCGGGGTGACCACGGCGGTGATCAAGCCCGGGTCCGGCAACCCGATCGGCGGCCAGACGGTCGCGATCAAGACCTGGGGCGGGCGGACCATCGACGAGCAGGTCGTCTCCGACTCGGTCTCGGTCAAGAGCGCCCTCGGCGAGAACCCCAAGCGCGTCTACGGCGATCAGAAGAAGACCCCGTCGACCCGCCTCGGCGTCGCCAACATCATCCGGAAGGCCTTCGTCGAGGCCCAGAACTACGCCGCCAAGAGGGCAACCGCCGAGGAGAAGGGCGAGCCGTTCGACCGCGACCTCGGCAAGGAGACCCTCGCCCGCGTGCTCTCCGGCGAGCTCGCCTGGGACCAGCACACCCACCGCGCCGACGACATCGCCACCGCCATCCGGCTCAGCGAGGAGTTCGGCTACCGCCTCGTGGTCAACCACGGCACCGAGGGCCACCTTCTCGCCGACGTGCTCGCCGAGAAGGACATCCCGGTCATCTACGGCCCGATGTTCGTGAGCCGCTCGAAGGTGGAGGTGCGCAACCGGGCCAACCGCAACATCGCCGCGATGGCCGCCGCGGGCGTGCGGGTCGCGATCACCACCGACCACCCGGTCATCCCTATCAACTTCCTGGTCCACCAGGCCTCCTTCGCCGTACGTGACGGCCTGCCGCGCGACACGGCCCTGGCCGCGATCACCACGAACCCGGCGAGCTTCCTCGGTCTCGGCGACCGCGTCGGGGCGATCGCGCCCGGGCTCGACGGCGACGTGGTCATCTGGTCCGGAGACCCCCTCGACACCGACCACCGCGCAGAGCGCGTCTTCATCACCGGGACCGAGGTCTACGCCTGGGACAGCGAGGCCGACGCGGGGCGCGGAGGCGGGCGCACGCGAGAGCGTGTGACGCGGCTCGGGATCTGACCGTGCGCAACGAACCTCGAACCGCTGACGTACCCATGGGTATGACCCCCACCGAGATCAGCACCGACAAGAGCAAGCGCGAGATCCGCCCCGCGGCGTACCTGCTACCCGTTCTGGCGCTGACGCTGGCACCGATGTTCGCCGGATGTGGCTCCGAGGCGACCGACCCAGGCGCTAACGTGTCTGACGTGCCCACATCGTCCAACCCGACGCCCGCCGAGGACCCGAAGGTTGCAGCCGCGATCGCCGACCTGGCCAAGCGTCAGGGGGTGAAGAGCGAAGAGATCACCGTCGTCTCCAACGACAAGGTGACCTGGCGCGACGGCAGCCTCGGCTGCCCCGAGCCCGGGAAGATGTACACGATGGTCCTGACCGACGGCGTACGCGTGGTGCTCGAGGCCGCGGGGAAGACCTACGAGTACCACGGCGGCGAGAGCGGCCCGGTCCGTTTCTGCGAGAACCCGCAGGAGCCCGTCCCCGGCGAGGCGAGCAGTGACGCTCCCCAGTGAGGGTGCCCACGCGGGCCACGGGGACGCCGAGGAGCGGGCCGACGGCCTGAAGAATCGGCTCAACTGGCTTCGTGCGGGCGTCCTCGGAGCCAACGACGGCATCGTCTCCACCGCCGGTGTCGTGATGGGTGTCGCCGGCGCGACCACCGACGACACCTCGATCCTCATCGCCGGCGTCGCTGCACTGGTGGCGGGGGCGATCAGCATGGCGGCGGGGGAGTACGTCTCCGTCTCGACCCAGCGCGACACCGAGGAGTCGCTGATCGCCAAGGAGCGTCGCGAGTTGCGGGAGATGCCCGAGGAGGAGCTGCGCGAGCTGGAGGGGTTCCTGCGCGAGCGGGGGCTGGAGCCTGAGACCGCCGCCGAGGTCGCGGAGCAGCTCACCGATCGCGACGCGCTGCGCGCCCACGCCGTCCTCGAGCTCGGTATCGACGTCGACGATCTCACCTCGCCGTGGTCTGCGGCCTGGGCGTCGATGCTGTCGTTCACCCTCGGTGCGCTGCTACCCCTGCTGTCGATCATGCTCCTCCCGGACAGCGCCCGCATCTGGGGGACCGTACTCACCGTCACCGCCGCGCTCGCCGTCACCGGCTGGACCAGCGCGCGCCTCGGCTACGCACCGCCCGTCCGCGCGGCGCTGCGCAACGTGGCCGGCGGCCTGCTCGCGATGCTGGTGACCTACGTCGTCGGCGACCTCCTCGGCACACAACTCAGGTGACCCGGCCCCTGGCGCCGGGCACAATGGACATCGATGAATCGAATGTTCGTGGCGGTGATCCCGCCGGAGTCGGTGATCGAGGATCTCGACGAGTTCTTGTCCGTACGCCGCGACGCGGCCGCTTTCCGCTGGTCGACGCCCGACCAGCTCCATCTGACGCTCGCCTTCGCCGAGCACGTCCCCGACAGGTCCCTCGATGACGCGATCGAGCGGCTGGAGACGGCTGCGGGGCGGCGTACGCCTTTCGACCTGACCGTCACCGGAGGCGGCGCCTTCCCCAACGTGGCCGAGGGCAAGGTCCTCTACGCCGGCGTCGCGACCGATGCCGCCGAGGAGCTCGACCGGGTCGCCGCCGGAAGCCGGAACGCCCTGGTCAAGGCCGGGGTCGAGGTCGACGGCGGCCGCTTCCGGCCCCATCTGACGGTCGCCCGGACCGGCCTGCCGACCGAACTCAGCAACTGGGTGCGGCTGCTCGATGCGTACCGTGGCCCGACCTGGACCGTCTCGTCCTTCGCGCTGGTGCACTCACGGCTCGGCGAGGGGCCGAGGAAGCGTCCGGTCTACGAGGTCGTAGCAGCCTTTCCGTTTGGGTAGAGCCCCTTCGGGTGAGAGGAAGCCCCGGGCGGTACCGGTCGGGACCCCACATCGCTACCGTGTGCGCCCTGTTTCTGACCTGACCAGAGGAGAACCGGACATGAGTCGTCGAGTGGGGCGCAACGCCTACACCGGGCTTTTCAACGACGTCGTGCTGCTTGCCGCCCGTGTGGTGGTCGGCGGGATCTTCGTCGCGCACGGCTGGCAGAAGTACGACCAGGGCTTCGCCGGCACCGAGCAGTTCCTGGGCGGCCTGGGGGTCCCGGAGCCCGCGATCGCCGCTCAGGTGGCGACCTACGTCGAGCTCGTCGGCGGCGCCCTGCTGGCGGTAGGCCTGTTCGCCCCGATCGCGGGCGTGCTGCTGGCGGGTCAGATGGCCGGAGCGATCTGGTACGCCCACCGCACCACCGAGGTCTTCGTCGACCAGGGCGGCTGGGAGCTTCCTGCTGTGCTGGGCGCCGCCGCCCTCGTGCTCGGCCTGATCGCTCCTGGCCGGCTCACCCTCGACCAGCTCCTCACCTGGCCCTTCAAGGCGATCTCCGCCAAGCGCAGGGCCCGTGCCGCCGAGGCAGCCGAAGCCGAGACCCCCGAGGCCGAGCCGTACGTCGAGGAGAAGGTGACCATCAAGGCCTGAGCCTCCGCCGCTCGTGTAACACGCTGTTCGTAGGACTACTCGCCCCATGGGAACGACCGGATAGTCCTACGAACGACGTGTTACAGGGGCCGCGAGCTCAGCCCGCGACGCCGTAGAGCCTGTCGCCGGCGTCACCGAGGCCGGGGACGATGTAGCCCTTCTCGTTGAGCTTCTCGTCCATCGCGGCGGTGACGACGCGGACGGGGGCATCGATGCCCTCGAGACCCTTCTCCAGAGCGGCGACACCCTCCGGGGCGGCGAGAAGTACGACGGCGGTGATGTCGTCGGCGCCGCGCGAGACCAGGAAGTCGATCGCCGCGGCGAGGGTGCCACCGGTGGCGAGCATGGGGTCGACCACGTAGCACTGGCGGCCGGAGAGGTCGGCGGGGAGGCGCTCGGCGTACGTCGTCGCCTCGAGCGTCTCCTCGTTGCGGACCATGCCGAGGAAGCCGACCTCCGCGGTCGGCAGCAGCCGGATCATCCCGTCGAGCATCCCGAGACCGGCCCGGAGGATGGGGACGATCAGCGGCTGCGGGTCGGTGAGGCGTACGCCCTGGGTCGGAGCTACCGGCGTGACGATGTCGACCGGAGCGACCCTCACCCCGCGGGTCGCCTCGTAGGCGAGCAGCGTGACGAGCTCGTCGGCGAGACGACGGAAGGTCGACGAGTCGGTCTCTTTGTTGCGCAGGGTGGTGAGTTTGTGGGCGACGAGGGGGTGGTCCACAACGAGGGTCTCCATGGGGCGAAACATTACGTCACCAGTCAGACCTTGACCTTGACGCTCCGTCAAGGTCTTGACTGGTCTCATGCGGATCGGAGAGCTTGCGGCAGCGGCGGGGGTGAGCACCCGCACGGTGCGCTACTACCACCAGGTCGGACTGCTCCCTGAGCCGGAGCGATCCGCGTCCGGATATCGCGTCTACGGCATGCGGGACCTGGTGCTCCTCAGCCACGCCCGACGGCTCGTCGAGCTCGGCCTCGGCCTCGACGAGGTGCGGCAGGTGCTGGCGGACGAGGAGGGGCGCGACCTCGGCGAGATCGTCGCCTCGATGGACGCCGCCCTCGCTCTGCAGCAGGAGCGTCTGGCCGCCCAGCGGCGACGCCTCGCCGAGCTGCAGGAACGGGTACGTGACGGTCGCCTCGCGCTCGACGACCTCCCCGACCCGAGGCTGGTCGAGTTCTTCACCCGCGTCGAGGCCGCCGGCGCCACCGGCCCGATGGCCCGGCTCGACCGTGACGTACTCGCGTTCATCCCCGGCGCCGACGCGAGCCGCTGGATCGCGCCGATGCTGCCGCTGCTCGGCGACGAGGACTTCACCCGGCGCCTGGTCGGGATGTACGACGAGTTCGACCGTCTCGCGGACGCGGACCCGGACGACCCGGCGGTCACCACGCTCGTCGACCGGATCCTCGATCTGCTTCCGGAGGAGTCGTTGTGCGCCCTGTCCGAGCACGACCTGGTGAGCGCCGGCGGCGAGTTCGTCATCGACGCGGTCATCGAGGAGCTCACCCCCGCCCAGGCGGCCGCCGCTCGCCTGCTGATCGAACGCACTCGTGCACCGCACACCGTCACCCAGGAGGAGAAGGAAGAATGACTGCCATCGAGATGACCGGACTGGTCAAGACCTTCGGCAGCGTACGAGCTCTCGACGGTCTCGACCTGCACGTCGAGACCGGCGAGGTGCATGGCTTCCTGGGCCCGAACGGCGCCGGCAAGTCCACCGCCATGCGCGTGCTGCTGGGCCTGATCCGCGCGGACAGCGGCAGCGTGCGACTGCTCGGCGGTGACCCGTGGCGCGACGTCGCCACGCTCCACCGTCGGATCGCGTACGTGCCTGGCGACGTACCGCTGTGGCCCAGCCTCACCGGTGGCGAGGTGATCGACGTGCTGGGCCGGCTGCGAGGCGGCCTCGACGAGAAGCTGCGCGGGCAGATGGTGGAGCGCTTCGAGCTCGACCCGCGCAAGCGGTCGCGCACCTACTCCAAGGGCAACCGGCAGAAGGTCGCGCTGGTCGCGGCGTTCAGCGCCGAGGCCGACCTCTACCTGCTCGACGAGCCGACCGCAGGCCTGGACCCGCTGATGGAGGCGGTCTTCCAGGAGTGCGTCGAGGAGGTCATCCAGCGGGGCGCCACGGTGCTGCTGTCCAGCCATATCCTCGCCGAGGTCGAACGGCTCGCGGACCGGGTGAGCATCATCCGGTCCGGCCGCACCGTCCAGACCGGCACGCTGACCGAGCTGCGAACGCTGACCCGCACCACGGTCGTCGCCGAGACGCGGACCCCGGTCACCGACCTGGCTTCCCTCCCCGGTGTCCATGACCCCGAGTACGACGACAGCCACGGCACGCACACGGTCACCCTGGCCGTCGACACCGCCCATCTCGACGAGGTGGTCGGCATCCTGCACCGGGCCGGGATCGTCTCGCTCCAGGCACACCCGCCGACTCTGGAGGAGCTGTTCCTTCGCCAGTACGGCGACGTGGTGTCCGGCGACGACGAAGGCACGGCGACCCGATGAGTGCCCACGAGCTCTTCGCCGGTACGCCGACCCTGATCCGGCTGGCACTGCGACGCGACCGGGTGCGCCTCCCGCTCTGGACCCTCGGAATCGTCGGGATCTCGGCGGCCAGTGCGGCCACCGTGAAGAGCACGTACGACACGCCTGCCGAGATCGCCACGTACGGACCGACGGCGGGCGTGAGCGCGGCGTCACGAATCACCGGTGGCCGGCAGGTCGCCCTCGACACGATCGAGGGGATCATCGCCAACGAGATCACCCTGATCGTCACGCTCGGCATCACGCTGCTGGTCGTCTTCACGGTGGTCCGGCACACGCGTGCCGAGGAGGAGTCCGGGGCGGCCGAGCTGGTCCGCGCGGGCGTCGTGGGGCGTCACGCCGCACAGGTGGCCGCACTCGTGGTCGCGCTCGCTGCGACGGTCGTCATCAGCGGGCTGCTGGCCGCGGTGCTGGTCGGCCTGGGCCTGGAACGGACCGGGTCGCTGGCCTACGCGGCGGAGGTCGCGATGCTCGGCCTCGTCTTCGCCGGCCTCGCCGCGGCGGCCGCCCAGGTCACCGCGGCGGCTCGCGGCGCGCTCGCGATCGCGGGTGGTCTGCTGGGGGCGGCGTACGTCGTCCGCGGCGTCGGCGCTGTCGGCGACAGCGCGCTCTTCTGGGTCTCGCCCTTCGGTTGGGCCCAGGGGGTGAATGCGTTCGGCGAGGAGCGATGGTGGCTGCTGGGGGTGCTGCTCGCGGCCGCGGCCGTCTGCTTCGGGCTGGCCGTGGTGCTGACCGCGCGACGCGATGCCGGCGCCGGCCTGTTGCAACCGCGACCCGGTGCCGCGCGCGCCTCCGCCATCCTCGGGAGGCCGTGGGGTCTGGCGCTGCGCACCCAGCGGGGCCTGGTGATCGGCTGGGCGGTCGGGCTGGCGGTGCTCGCCGCGATCTATGGCTCCGTCATCCCGGATGTGCCCGACATGCTGGAGGGGAACCCCGACATGCTCGAGGCGATGGGTCTGGGGGCCGGCGCGGGCGACGCCCTGATCGACGCGTTCCTCGGCTACGTCAATCTCACTCTCGGAGTGGTCGGCGCGGTCTTCGGCGTCGCCTCGGTGCTGCGGCTCCGGGCGGAGGAGGACACCGGGCGGCTGGAGGCGCTGATCGCCACCCCGCTCACGCGGACCCGTTGGCTGGTCGGCTCGCTCGCCGTGACGGTCGTCGGCATGGTGCTGGTGGCACTGGCGATGAGCGCGGGGATGGTGCTGGGGTACGTCCCGGTCGCCGGCGAGGTCTCCGGCTCGCGCGTCTCCGAGCTGATCCTCGGCGTTCTCGCCCAGCTGCCGGCGATGCTGCTCGTCGCAGCCCTCGCCCTGCTGATCCTGGCGTGGTTGCCGCGGTTCGCCGTCCTGGCGTGGGCGCTGGTCGCATGGGTGGTGCTGGACGCCTTCCTCGGAGAGACGCTCAAGCTGCCCGACGGGATCCGCTCGCTGTCACCCTTCTTCCACCTGCCGGCGTACCCGACCGAGACCTGGACCGCCGGTCCGACGGTCGCGCTGCTGGCGGCGTCGTCGGTCGTCGCGGCACTGGCCCTCGTCGGCTACCGGCGTCGAGACGTGGGCTGAGCGTGGATTTCAGAGATACGGCCTAGACCCACGGCGGTTTCGGTGTCACTCTGGTCGTGTGTCTGATCAGCTGGAGCAGATCGAGGGTGTTGACTTCGCCGTCGCGATGTATCGCGAGGACGGCGCCTGGGTTGTGCGCGAACTCGCTCACGACCTCCTGACCGATGTCGAGACTCTGACGCACGCGCTCCACCGCTTCCCAGGCGATGGCGGTGCGATAGCGATGGCGGCGATCGACGAGGACTTCTTCGTCATCGTCCGGGTCCACGGGGCAGCGACCAAGGTGCTGCTCTCCGACGTGACCGCTGCCGACGAGTGGGAGCTGGCCGCGTCGGCTCTCGACGTGCTCGGGCTTCCGTTGCCCGAGGAGGTCGAGGACGAGGAGGAGCCCGATCCCGCCGGCGACCTCGGCATCCTCGCCGACTTCGGGATGAGCGCGGTCGAGATGGGCATGCTGCTCGACGACATGTTCGAGGACGACCTCTACCCCGACGAGACGCTCTCCGAGATCGCCCGGGCGATCGGCTGCGGCGAGGCCTTCGACGACGCCGTCGGCCTCATGCCGGCGTGACCCCAGCCAACCGCTGGGAGGCCCCGATGCGGGCCGCTCTCGATGAGGGTCGTGCTGCGCTGGCGACCGGTGACGTGCCGATCGGCGCGGTCGTCGTCGACCCGTCCGGCGTGGTGATCGGGAGGGGCCGCAACGTACGCGAGGCCGAGGCCGACCCCACCGGACATGCCGAGGTGGTCGCGCTGCGCGAGGCGGCCAAGGCACGTGGCGAGTGGCGCCTGGAGGGCTGCACGCTCGTGGTGACGCTGGAGCCGTGCACGATGTGCGCCGGTGCCGCGGTCCTGGCCAGGGTCGAGCGGATCGTCTTCGGCGCCTACGACGACAAGGCCGGCGCGGTCGGCTCGCTGTGGGACGTCGTACGCGACCGCCGGCTCAACCACCGGCCCGAGGTCGTCGCCGGGCTGATGGCCGAGGAACAGCGAGCGCTGCTGGAGGACTTCTTCGGATCCCAGCGAAGCGGCCCCGATTTCGGCGAAGACCCCCCGAGGTTGTAACTTATTCGGCGGTGACGTGTCCGAGCGGCCGATGGTGCAACACTCGAAATGTTGTGTAGGGAGACCTACCGTGGGTTCAAATCCCACCGTCACCGCCATCTGAAAACCCCTGGGTAACCAGGGGTTTTCTGGTTTCCCAGGGAATCAGAGGTAGCGAGCGGCCACCGTGGCGGCGCGGGCGCCGTAGCCGCCGCCGAACATGGCCGCGTGGACGAGCAGCGGGAACAGCTGGTGGAGACCCTGGCGGTCCTCCCAGCCCTCGGCGAGGGGCGTCGCGTCCTCGTAGGCGGACATCATCCGCTCCAGGTGGGGCAGGCCGAAGAGCGCGAGCATGGCGAGGTCGACCTCACGGTGACCGGCGTACGCTGCGGGGTCGATGAGCCAGGCCTCGCTGCTCCGGTCCCAGAGCACGTTGCCGTTCCAGAGATCGCCGTGGAGCAGGGCGGGCGGCTCCTCCGGGATCAGCGACGGCAGCTTCCCGACGACCTGCTCGACGCGCTCGGCGCCGGCGGCGTCGATGGCGCCGCGGTCACGCGCGGCCCTGAGATAGGGGAGCAGGCGGCGTACGGCATAGAACTCGGCCCAGGTGTCCGCGGGCTTGTTGGGCATCGGCAGCCGGCCGATGAACCCGTCCCTGTCGGCACCGAAACCCGAGACCGGGGTGCTGTGCAGGCGCGCGAGCGCGCGGCCGAGCTCCTCGGCGGTCTCGGCGTTGGGTCGGCCGGGCTCGATCCAGCGCAGGACCAGGCAGTCGGGCTCGGCGGCGAGCACCTCGGGGACCTTCACGGCCCCCGACTCCTCCAGCCAGCGGAGCCCGCGGGCCTCGGCGGCGACGAAGTCGTCACGCGGCGGGGAGAGAGCCTTCATCAGCACCAGCGAGCCGTCACTGAGCCGGATCTTGGTGGCGGTCGAGATGTCACCGCCCGCGACCGGAGATGTGCTCACCACCGCCGCCCCGAGCAGCTGCTCGGCACGACGGGCGACCGCGGGCTGACGGGTCACGAACCGGGCCTCGCCGAGGCGACGGATGCAACGATCGCATCACTCGTACGCTCCACCATCGCCAGCACCTCCCGGAATCCCTCGGCACCACCGTAATAGGGATCGGGCACGTCGCCGGGGCCTTCGGGATCGAAATCACGGAACATCCGCAGCCCGCTCTCGGGCGCCTGACCAGCCAGATCGGCCAGATTGTCGGCATCCATCGCGAGCACGAGGTCGTACGTCTCGGGGTCCCCGACCGGCCACTGCTGAGCCCGGTGGCGCTCGGGGTCGTAGCCCGCCTCGATCAGCGTCGCGGCCGCCCGGCGGTCCATCTTCTCGCCTGCATGCCAGCCGCCGGTGCCGGCGGAGACGAGCTCGACGTCGTCGAGCTTGGCGGCGTCGAGACGGTCCCGCAGCACCACCTCCGCCATCGGAGAACGGCAGATGTTGCCCAGGCAGACGACCGCGATCTTCATGGCCCGAGTTTTACATTTCCGCCAAGAACGCGTGGCGGATGTGGAATCTGGGCCTCACTCGTCGCTCTCCGGCCACACGCGATCGAGGCCCCAGCCGACGATCGAGATGATGATGCCGCCGAGGACCGCCGCCCAGAACCCGTCGACGTGGAAACCCACCCCGGTCGGGCCGAGGATCCACGCGGTCAGACCGAGCATCGCCGCGTTGATCACCAGCAGGAGCAGGCCCAGGGTGAGCAGGATGAACGGGAACGCGAAGAACGTCACGATCGGCTTGACGAAGGAGGACACGAGGCCGAGCACGAGGGCGACGATCAGCAGCGGGAGCAGCTTCTGCTTGACCTCGTCCATGCCGCTGGTCGGGCCGTCGAAGTAGATCCCGCCGACGAGCCAGGTCGCCACGGCCAGGGCGACGGCGTTGGTGATGAGCCAGGTCACGATGCGCATGTTGGTGAGTGTGGCAGGCTCCGTGGGACGTACATAAGGGGCGCGCGCGAGGTGTGGCGACTGTGTTACCCCGGATTCACCGCTCCAGGCCGAGCGCCTTGCAGATGGCGTGGGCGGCATCGGAGAGGTGCTTCTCCAGGAACTGCTCGGCGTGTTCGATGCGGTCGGCGTCGAGGAGGCGGACGAGGGCGGCGTGGTCCTCGGCCTGATCGTGGGCGTTGCGGCGGATGCGGTCGACCTGGGCGAGCGAGAGCTTGAGCTCGAGCACCAGATGCTCCTGCATCGCGACCAGCCGCGGTGACCCGGTGAGGGCAACCAGTGAGAGATGGAAGGCGAGGTGGCGCTCGTTGAGCTCGCGGTAGGTCGAGCGCTCCGAGTGAACCGCCGAGATGTACGCATCGAGCGACTCGTGCACGGCCCGGCGCGCCTCGGCGGAGGCGCTCCGCCAGTTGCGCACCCCCGCCCCTTCGAGCACCCAGCGGGCGGCGCAGACGTCACGGACCGAAGCCGCCTCGGGGGTGGCGACGGCGACGCCCTTGTTGGGTGCGCGGGTGGCCAGGCCCTCGGCGACCAGGATGGTCAGCGCCTCGCGGACCGTGGAGCGGCCGACGCCGAGCGAGTCGGCGAGACCGTGCTCGCGCAGCGGAGTGCCCGACTCCAGCTCGCCCTCGAACACCGCCCGGCGGAGCTCGTCGGCGACGCGGTCGACCGTCGATGCGGGTTCGTCCAGGGTGAGCGACTCGAACGGCGCTGGTTGCTTCGGGCTCTGCTTCAGCATGTGACCCATTGTCCTATCTGCGCCGTCTTCCGGTGATGACCGTTCGTGCTCTAGCCTATCGGCACAGGATTGTCTGACAATCAGTCAATCAGGCAATCGGACGATCTGAAGTCAATCAGACCTGAGAGGGGTACGAGTGAGCACATCGCTGAGCTGGGGCCGTCACTACCTGATGACCGAGCCGACGCACTACCGCATCGACTACGCCATCAACCCGTTCATGGACACCGAGATCCAGCCGGATCCGGTCCGTGCTCGCGCGCAGTGGGACACCCTGAAGGCGACCATCGAGGAGCTCGGCGGGCGCGTCGACGTCATCGCGCCGCGCGGGGACAGCCCCGACATGGTCTACGCGATGAACCTCGGCTTCGCGGCCACCCTCGCGGACGGCCGACGCCACGTGCTCCTCTCCCACATGCGCTTCCCCGAGCGCCGCAACGAGACGAACTCCGCGGTCGAGTGGTTCGCCGCGAACGGCTGGGGGACGGCGTACGTCGGCAAGGACGGGGTCGGGCCGACCTTCGAGGCGGGTGACGTCTTCCCGTACGCCGGCCACCTGGTCGCCGGCACCGGGCCGCGCACCGACGAGATGGCGCTGAAGACGCTGGCGACCGAGATGGGCGTGCGCGTCCTGGGTGTACGGACGACCCACTCGGGGATGTACCACCTCGACCTGGCCTTCTGCCCGCTCGACGAGCGCCGCGCGATCATCTGCCCGGACGCGCTCGCTCCCGAGTCGGCCCAGGCGCTCCTCGACCTCGTCCCGGAGCCGCTCGTCATCACCGAGGAGGAGGCGCTCAGCACCTTCGCCGCCAACTCGATCGTGATCGGCCGCACCATCGTGATGCCGTCCTGCCCGGACCGCGTCCGCACCGTCCTCGAGGGCTGGGGCTTCACGATCCGGATCGTCGAGATGAGCGAGCTCCACCTCGGTGGCGGGTCCGTGCGCTGCGTCACCAACCCGCTCGACATCGTGGTCGGCCGCGACGTCCCCGTGGTTTACGGGGGCGAGGTCATCCCGACCTAGGATCTCACGATATGAGCACCCCACAGCCCCGTCCCAGTGTCGCTGCGATGCCTGCGTACGTCGCGGGCAAGCCGCCGGTGGAGCGGCCCGGTCTGGTGACCTACAAGCTCTCGTCCAACGAGAACCCCTACCCGCCGCTGGACGGCGTGGTGGAGGTCGCCGCCGAGGCGGCGGGGCGGGTCAACCGTTACCCCGACGCGGGCAGCACCGAGCTCTACGAGGCGCTCGCGACGGCCTACAAGGTGCCGGCCGAGGAGCTCGCCCTCTCGACCGGCGCCGTGGCGCTGATCTTCCAGCTGGTCTCGGCCTACTGCGGTCCCGAGGACGAGGTCGTCTTCGCCTGGCGCAGCTTCGAGGCCTACCCGATCGCGGTGCTCGCGGCCGGCGCGACTGCGGTGAAGGTGCCGGTCACCGGGGACGGTCATCACGACCTGGACGCGATGGCGGCCGCCATCACGGAGCGTACGAAGGTCGTCTTCGTCTGCACGCCCAACAACCCCACCGGCACCTCGGTCACCCAGACCGAGCTCGACGCCTTCCTCGCGAAGGTTCCCGAGCACGTGCTGGTCGTGGTCGACGAGGCCTACGCCGAGTTCGTACGCATGGACGATGCCGTCGACGGTGTGGCGACCTATCGCGCGCGGGCCAACGTGGTGGTGCTGCGTACGTTCTCCAAGGCCTACGGGCTGGCCGGCTTCCGGGTCGGCTACGCCTTCGCGCCGGCCCCGATCGCCGCCACCCTGCGGGCGATGGCGCTGCCCTTCGGCGTCAACGTGGTCGCCCAGGCCGCCGGTGTCGCCTCGCTCGAGCGGCAGACCGAGCTGCTGGCGCGCGTCGACGACGTGGTGGCCGAGCGGATCCGGGTGGTCGAGGGCGTCCGCGCCGCCGGCTGGGACATCCCCGACGCGCAGGGCAACTTCGTCTGGTTCGCCTTCGGCTCCCCCGAGCGCTGCGCCGAGTTCGCCGCGGCTGCCGACGAGGTCGGCCTG
This sequence comes from Nocardioides sp. YIM B13467, assembly GCF_042788075.1. Taxonomy (NCBI): domain Bacteria; kingdom Bacillati; phylum Actinomycetota; class Actinomycetes; order Propionibacteriales; family Nocardioidaceae; genus Nocardioides; species Nocardioides sp. YIM B13467. Next base: position 22,151 of record NZ_JBHZPJ010000011.1, on the reverse strand, counting down.
ATGGTCCGTCCCTACCCGCCCGAGGGCGTACGCGTCTCGATCGGCGAGGCCGAGGCCAACACCCGCCTCATCGAGCTCGCGGGTTCGTTCCCGAAGGGCTGAGACTCGGCCCTGCTCGGCGAAATAGCAGAGGTCCAACAGCATCGATGCTGCTGGACCTCTGCTGGTTGAGTGTGACGGTGCATGCCTCTACGGCAGCGGGAGCTTCCCGAGGATCGAGTTGAGCAGGTCGGTCAGGACCGGGCCGACGACCGGGAGGCTGTTGATGATGCCGAGCAGGCTGTCGGTGACGCCAGGCAGCTCGGGAACGCCGGGAACTCCGGGGACGCCGGGAACCTCGGGGATCGGAACGTCCGGGATCGGAACGTCCGGGACCGGAACGTCTGGGACCGGGACATCCGGGACGGGAACGTCTGCGGCAGGAACGTCTGCGGCAGGGCTGTCCGGAACGGGAACGTCCGGAGTCTCCGGGATCCCGGGGCCGTCTGGTACGTCCGGGATCGGTGTGTCCGGTACGTCCGGTGTGTCGGGGACCTCCGGTGTGTCAGGTACGTCCGGGGTCTCGGGCACGTCCGGGGTGCCGGGTACGTCCGGGGTCTCCGGGGTGTCGGGCACGTCCGGAGTGCCGGGAACGTCCGGGGTCTCCGGGGTGCCGGGAACGTCCGGAGTCTCCGGGACGTCTGGGGTGTCGGGCACGTCGGGAATCGGGGTGCCCGGAGTGCCGGGGACCGGAGGGTCAGGGATCGGTGGTGGAACGGGGCTGGCCATGACTGGTGCGGCGACCGTGGCCAGTGCGAGTCCAGCGACGACAGCGGCGATTCGAGTCCGAGAATTCACGAAATCTCCTTAGCTTGCTGTTGGGTCCTGCCCGATGAATCCTGAAGCGATTTGAACCATAATGTCAAGAACGCTAATGAACTGGTTATTTCCTATACCAAAGCCGGTTTGCATGACGTAAACTCATCGGTTCGCATTCCAACTGGCGTTGAAATCCCAGTCTTGTCCCAAGCGAAGAGTTTCGCTGTTCATGCCCGACCTGCGGGGATGGGCGAGCGCGATATCGCTTGCGGTGGCTGATGGGCCGGCCCGTTTCTGATGTACCTCCGGGGGTAATAGAGCCGTTCGAACTGGCGAATGGGTAATTTCCTGGGCGCGACAACCCGGCATTTAGTCCGGGTGAAATGCGTTTACCAGTCGGCGAATTCGGATCCCGTCGATTCGCCTTCGTGGTATGCCGCATTTCGAGCGCGGCGGCGGTTCGTTACCCCGGTGCAACCTCGATCGGTCAGTCTTGACCCCATGTCGATCAAGGTTGCGCTCGAACATCGGACCACCTACGAGTTCGCGCAGCCGGTGGGGGTCGGTCCGCACGTCGTACGCCTGCGCCCGGCGCCGCACACCCGGACCCCGATCGAGGCCTACTCACTGTCGGTGACGCCGTCGGCGCACTTCATCAACTGGCAGCAGGACCCGTTCGGCAACTGGCTCGCGCGGCTGGTCTTCCCGGAGAAGACCGACAAGCTCGAGGTGACCGTGGGACTGGTCGCCGACATGGTGGTGATCAACCCGTTCGACTTCTTCGTGGAGGAGTACGCCGAGACCTTCCCCTTCGACTACGAGCCCCAGCTGAAGGCCGACCTGGCTCCCTACCTCCGCGACGTGGAGTCGGCGACGGCGGCCGACGCCTGGCGGCAGCGGCTGCCGGCCCTGCCCGAGGACGGCCTCCGCACGGTCGACTTCCTGGCGAGCGTCAACCAGGCGGTCAACTCGGACGTCGCCTACTCGGTGCGGATGGAGCCAGGCGTACAGACTCCCGACGAGACCCTGCGGCTGGGCATCGGCTCGTGCCGCGACTCGGCGTGGCTGCTGGTGTCCCTGCTGCGTCAGTACGGCCTCGCGGCGCGGTTCGTCTCCGGCTATCTGGTGCAGCTGGCCGCCGATCAGGAGTCGCTCGACGGTCCCTCCGGCCCGACCGAGGACTTCACCGACCTGCACGCGTGGTGCGAGGTGTTCGTCCCGGGAGCCGGCTGGATCGGGCTCGATCCGACCTCGGCCCTGTTCGCCGGCGAGGGCCACATCCCGCTCTCGGCGACGCCGCACCCGTCCTCCGCGGCCCCGATCGAGGGCGCCACCGACCCGGTCGAGGTCATCTTCTCCTTCGCCAACGAGGTCACCCGGATCCATGAGGACCCGCGGGTGACGCTGCCCTACACCGGCCAGGAGTGGGCCCGGATCGACGCCCTGGGCGAGGCGGTCGACCAGCGTCTCCAGGCAGCCGGCGTCGAGCTGACCATGGGCGGCGAGCCGACCTTCGTGTCGCTGGACGACCAGACTTCGGCGCAGTGGAACACGGACGCAGACGGTCCGCACAAGCGCGAGCTCGCCACTGATCTGGCCGAACGTCTGCGCAAGATCTACGGCAAGGGCGGGATCGTCCACCGCGGCCAGGGCAAGTGGTACCCCGGCGAGCCCCTCCCGCGCTGGAACATCGACCTGCAATGGCGTACGGACGGCCAGCCGCTGTGGAGCGACCAGACCCTCTTCGCCGACCCCTGGGCCGCTGGTCGAACCGTGAGCGCCAGCGAGCGTGTCGAGACCAACACGGTCGCTGTCGCGCGGAGGATCGCCGAGATCCTCGGGCTCCCCGCGGAGCAGGTGTTCGCTGCGTACGAGGACCCGCTGGCGAAGATCGCCCAGGAGGTACGCCGCCCCGACGGCCCCGAGCCGGACGACGCCGCGAACCGGGGCGATCTGAATGTCACCGAGCTCGACAAGGAGGTCACCGAGCCGGTCGGGTGGGTGATCCCGATCAACACCAACGACGGGGAGTGGACGAGCCCGCAGTGGCGGTTCCGCCGCGGGCGGCTGGTGCTCGCGCCGGGCACCTCGGCGGTCGGGCTGCGGCTGCCGCTCGACTCGATCTCGTGGCACGACCCGGAGTTCCCGGGCGAACCGTCCTACCTGACCGCGGGCGAGCCGCTGGACCCCGAGATCCCGCGGGTCACCGTCACCGACCCCGACGAGGCGCCGACCACCGCGCTCGCGATCGAGGAGCGCGACGGGCTGGTCCATGTCTTCCTGCCGCCGACCGATCGGCTGGAGGACTACGTGGCCCTGCTCCGGGTGATCGAGCAGGCTCTCACCGAAGTCGGCACACAGGTCGTGCTCGAGGGGTACGGTCCGCCGCCGGACGCCCGCCTGGCACGGCTGACGGTCACCCCGGACCCCGGCGTGATCGAGGTCAACGTCCAACCGACCGCCACCTGGGCGGAGCAGCGGGAGCTGATCACGACGCTCTACGAGCAGGCCCGGCAGGCCCGCCTGTCCACCGAGAAGTTCGACCTCGACGGGCTCCACACCGGCACCGGCGGCGGCAACCACCTCACCCTCGGCGGACGGAGCCCCGAGCGCAGCCCCCTGCTCCGGCGGCCCGACCTGCTGGCCAGCCTGATCCGCTACTGGCAGCGCCACCCTTCCCTCTCCTACCTCTTCTCCGGCCGCTTCATCGGCCCGACCAGCCAGGCGCCGAGGTTCGACGAGGGCCGCCCGGAGGCGGTCTACGAGATGGAGATCGCGCTCCAGGAGGTCGCCCGGATCACCCGTGAACAGGACGACCCCCGCCCATGGATGATCGACCGGGCCCTGCGCCACCTGCTCACCGACCTGACCGGCAACACCCACCGTGCCGAGTTCTGCATCGACAAGCTCTACTCCCCGGACTCCTCCCGAGGACGCCTCGGACTGCTCGAGCTCCGGGGCTTCGAGATGCCGCCACACCCGCAGATGGCCCTTCTCCAGTCGCTCCTGGTCAGGAGCCTGGTCGCGTGGTTCTGGGAGGAGCCGTACGAGGCGCCCCTGGTCCGCCATGGAAGTGCCCTCCACGAGGACTTCCTGCTCCCGCAGGGGTGCCTGCGTGACATCGAGGAGGTCGTGGCCGACCTGCGCCGCCACGGGATCCCGTTCGAGTCGCAGTGGCTGGCAGCGTACGCGGAGTTCCGGTTCCCGCGGATCGGGTTCGCGAGGGTGGGGGACATCGAGCTCGAGCTGCGACAGGCGATCGAGCCGTGGAACGTGCTGGGGGAGGAGGCCACCGGGTCGGGGACGGCCCGCTACGTCGACTCGTCGGTCGAGCGGGTCCAGATCTCGGCGAGAGGGATCGACCTCGACCGGCAGCTGGTGACGTGTCAGGGTGTTCCGGTGCCGCTGACCCCCACCTCCGTCCCAGACACCTTCTACGCGGGCATCCGGTTCAAGGCGTGGAGCCCGTGGTCGAGCCTGCACCCGAGCATCGACGTCCAGGCGCCGCTGCACTTCGACGTCGTCGACATCGCCTCCGAGACCAGCCTCGGCGGCGCGACCTACCACGTCGTGCACCCGGGCGGCCGCAGCTACGACCACCCGCCGGTGAACGCCAACGAGGCCGAGGCGCGCCGCGCGAGCAGGTTCGAGGCGCGCGGCCACACCTCCGGCCGGCTGGACGTCGCGGAGATGCGCGAGCGCGCGGCCCGCGGCACCACTCCCGACAACCCGCACACCCTGGATCTCCGACGGGTGGTGCGGTGACCGTCCTTCGCGAGTACGCCGACGCCCTCGGCCTCCTCGACGCGACCGACCAGCCCTACGACGAGGTCGTCGGGCCCGACGGCACCCTGCGCCCCGCGTGGAAGCCGATGGCCGAGACGGCCGTCTCGATCACGCCGGCGACGCTGAGCCGGATCGGCCACGACGTGGAGCGGTTCCTCGCCGATGACGGGGTCACCTACCTGCGTCCCGGCGCCAAGCCCGAGCCCTGGCGGCTCGACCCGGTGCCGCTCGTCATCGATCAGGCGCAGTGGCGCATCCTCGAGGTCGGCCTGGCCCAGCGCGCCGAGCTGCTCAACGCGATCCTCGTCGATCTCTACGGCCCGCAGCGTCTCCTTCAGGACGGGATCGTCCCGGCGGCAGTGGTCTTCGGCCATCACGGCTTCCATCGCGTCGCCGCCCGCGCCAGCAACCACGACCCGCGGCCGCTCGTCCTGGCCGCCACCGACCTGGGCCGGACCCCCGAGGGTGAGTGGCGGGTGCTCGCCGACCGCACCCAGGCGCCGAGCGGGATCGGCTACGCGATGGAGAACCGCCGGGTGATCAGCCGGGTGCTCCCCGAGCTCCACCGCGACGCCGGGCTGCACCGGATGGAGCCCTACTTCGCGGCTCTCCGCAGCGCGCTGCTGGAGTCGGCGCCCGGTGACCAGGCCGACCCCCGGGTCGTCGTCCTGTCCCCGGGAACCCACTCCGAGACCGCCTATGACCAGGCCTTTCTCGCCTCGACGCTGGGCTTCCCGCTGGTCCAGGGAGCCGACCTGACCGTACGCAACGGCGAGGTCCTCATGCGTGGCCACGGCGACCGGCTGGAGCGGGTCGACGTCATCCTGCGTCGTGTCGACGCGACCTGGTCGGACCCCCTCGAGCTCCGCGGCGACAGCCAGCTCGGCGTGGCCGGCCTGATCGAGGCCGTACGCCGCGGCAACGTGCGCGTGGTCAACGGGCTCGGGGCCGGCGTACTCGAGAACCCGGGGCTCGTTCCCTACCTCCCCGCAGCCTGCGAGGCCCTGCTCGGGGAGCCGTTGCGGCTGGCCTCGCTCGGCACCTGGTGGTGCGGCGACCCGGACCAGCGCGCGGAGGTCGAGCGCCGCTTGGCCGCGGACGACCTGGTTGTGCGGACGCTGGAAGGGACCATCGTCAGCGGGACGCCCGAGGAGCTGAGCGCCAGGATCGCGGCCGATCCCTACCGTCACGTCGGGCAGGAGAGGATCACGCTCTCCCAGGCCCCGACGTGGGCCGAGGGACGCGGCGCGGTCGGCCGGCCGCTGACGCTGCGTACCTTCTCGCTCCGCTACGGCTCGGCCTACCGCCCGCTGGTCGGTGGCCTGGCCTCGATCCGGGCCGACGAGACCGGGCTGCCGCCGTGCAGCAAGGACGTCTGGGTGCTCAAGGAGTCGCCGCAGGACGCCGACCAGGGCTTGGCCGACGTGCTCCCGATGACCCATTCGCGCTCGGTCACGGTGCTCGTCCCGCGCGCGCTCGAGGACATGTACTGGTCGGGCCGCTACGCGGAGCGCGCCGAGGACCTCATCCGGCTCATCCTGGCCACGCACGTGCTGGCCGAGGCCCCGAAGAAATCAGCCGGCAGGACCAGGCCGCGTACGTCCGGTGGCATCAGCCTCGAGGTGATGCTGAGCGCGCTCGACCGGCTGGGCGGGCACGGCCACGCGGACGCCGACATCGACGCCGAGTTCCGCTCGATGCTGTTGGACGCCGACCGTCCGGGGTCGGCCGCGCAGTCGCTGGCCGGGATGCGACAGGCCTTCAGCGGCGTACGCGACCAGCTCAGCCCGGACATGTGGCGGATCTTCTCCGCGACCGACCGGGCCGCCGAGGAGCTCCGGGTCAACCCGCACTCGCTGCAGATCGCCGAGTCGGGTGCCGAGATGCTGCACGGCATCCTGGCGATGCAGGGGATCGTGGCGAGCATGATCCGCGACGAGGGCTACCACTCGATCCGGCTGGGACGGTTCCTGGAGCGGTCGATGCAGGTCTGTCAGCTGCTCCGCGCGACGACCACGGTGCGGAGGGGGCTCGAGGTCGACCGGGCCGTGCTCAACGCGGTCCTCGCCTCCGCCGAGTCCGCGGTCACCCACCGCCGCCGCTACCGGGGCTACGTACGCACCGGGGGAGTGCTCGACCTGCTGATCATGGACCGCGACAACCCCCGCTCGCTCGCGTTCTGCCTGCACGAGCTGCGGCTGCATCTGACCAAGCTCCCCGGTTCGACCGGCTCGTCCCGCCCCGAGCGGCTCCTCGACGACATCACCGACATGCTCGACCGCACCGAGGTCGCCGGCCTCGTCGCCATCGGCGGTGTCGGCCGCCCCAACCTGGAGTCCTTCCTCGACCAGGTCCAGGCCCAGCTCGTCCGCCTCGCCGACGCCATCAGCGACGTCCACTTCGCCACCGGCCCCGCCCCGCAACCTCTCAACGCCCTCCCGGCGCAATCGCTCACTTGAGCAGAGCCGCGGCCGTTACCACGAGCGGGCGGCTGAGAGCCGGCGATGCTCCAGAAATTGCAGCAGCGACGATTACACGGGCTCCGTAACGTAGTGACCTCGTCAGGATACTTGCCGCACAATTCGGCGACATTCTTGGGCAAACTCACTTCAACGGGGAGATTCAAGTGAATTTGGTACATGCAGCGGCGTGCGTCGCTGCCATCGCCGTCGCAGGAGCCTTGGCGCTAACCCCGATGGCCAACGCCGCGACTCGTGCTGGCGCTTCGTCCAGGGGGTTGACAGAGCCGGATGCCGTAGGTGCGGTTGAGCAGCCGGCGGGGCACAAGCAGGACATCGTGAAGGTGCTGCTCGCGCACGGCGTGTCCGCCAAGCGAGCAGCAGCAATAGCGGAGGACGACCTCGCGGGCGAGGCGCTGCTGGCCGCAGCGCCTGTGCCGGCATGTGTGACTGCTACGTACTCGAACCCGGCTGGGCCGTACCAGAAGGTCAAGGTCAAGAACGGCTGTGCGATGAGCGCCCGGGTAAAGGTCCTCTGGGCCTTCGCGACCGACAGCGCCTGTCACAAGATCGCCGCTGGTTCGTCGTGGACCGACCGCCATCTCAATCAGACTGGTCCGGATCGCTGGGACGGGGTCGCATCATGCTGAGGCTGATCGGGCGGGTCGCCACGGCGCTCGCTGTCACGGCGTCGATGTGGGCTGTCACCTGCGTGCCGGCCAATGCCCAGGCGACCGATGCCGTTTACGGGTGCGGCGCAGACGTCATTGACAATGAGTCGGCCTATGTGTCCCCGAGGGTGAGGGGGCACAGACTCTGGAGGATCACGACAACTAGGGAAGGTTCCGTCGCGATCAAGTGCGGGAACGGCTCGACCTGGGGTGCCGTGCACGTAGAGTTGAAGCACGAAGTGCCCAACTGGGCGGACGCTTTGACATGTATCAAGAAGACGATCAACCGAGGAGCAGCCTCGGACGGCGAGAACGGCAAGAGGAACTACACATACCGGATCAGCGGCGCGAGCATCGTTGTCGTAGTAGGAGATAGCGGTGTTGTGACCGCCTACCCGAGAGGCACGGGTGTCGTGAGGAAGTGGCAACTTTGCTCCGCGTCCTAGGTTGGTGGCATGGGCAGCGCGTCTGATCACCAGCCGCAGGAGCCGTTCCCTGCTCCGCCACGTGGTCGCCGGATCGTCTGGGTGGGGAAGCGTCCTCCTGTCGAAGGTGGTCCCTTGGCGCTGCCAGGGGTTGTCGTGGATGACTTGCCTGACGGCTGGACGTTCGTGTCGTGGCTCGACAAGGACGGTTGGTACTGCCCTGACGCGGTCTACGAGGTAAAGAACCTTCGAGTGGTCTCCGATGCGGAGTTTGAGGACTTGGTGTGCACCACCCGCGACAGCCCCGGCTGGAAGGGGATTCCGCACGATGACGTGAGTGAGTCGGAACCTACGCCGTTTCACGTCGGTGACCTGGTCCAGTGGGTTGGGCCGGTCCTCGGGGAGGACGACTGGGACCCCTACTACGGTCCCTGGCGCCAGGGGCAGGTCGTCCCCTGGCAACAGGGGCAGGAGGCGTACAACTATGCGTCTGGACTGACCCGTCACCATCCGGGGCGGATCGTCGAGCTCCGCGGTCTTGTCCGTGCGCCGCGAGTGCGGTGGATCGACAAGGACGGCGAGTTCGATGGGCGAGGCTCCGTCAACCACAGCGACCTGGAAGCGATCGACGAGATAGAAGCCCAGCGCCTCGCAACGCGACTCCGCCAGTCGGACTGGCCAGGATTCGTCGTGGTGCTCGAGGAGTCTCTGTAAGCACTGCACGGGTGGGCGAAGGTGGCAGGCCGGGGCGTGTCCGAGCGGCCACTTTCGCCCACTCGTGGCGGCCGTGGGCGGGATACGATGCCGCGCGTGAGATACCGGGTCAGCCACACGACGACGTACTCCTATGACGAGGATGTCACCAACTCGTTCGGCATCGCCCATGTCACTCCGAAAGAGCTGCCGCACCAGGCGGTGCGGCAGACACGCGTACGCATCACTCCTGCGCCCGCGGACCAGTCGAGCGATGTCGACTTCTATGGCAACACGGTGACGTACTTCCAGGTCCTCGAGCCGCATCGGCTGCTCGAGATCACGGCTGCCTCTGAGGTCGACGTCAGCACCCCGGTCTATGACGAGACGAGCTTCGACCAGCCGTGGGAGCGGGCGCGGCCGCTGGTGGACCCGAGCCTGCCGGGCGCCTGGCGGGCGGCCGATCTGGCGGTGGCCTCGCCGCTCGTGGAGCACACCCAGGAGGCGTACGACTTCGGTGCCGTCTCGCTGACGGAGGGGCGCGGGATCGTGGCGGCGGCGGAGGATCTGATGCACCGGATCCATGCCGGGTTCGACTACGACGACACCGCCACGACCGTCACCTCGACGATCCCGGAGATCTTCGAGGCCGAGGGTGGTGTCTGCCAGGATTTCGCTCACCTGATGTTGGCCTGTTTTCGAGCGCACGGGCTCGCGGCCCGCTATGTTTCCGGCTACCTCGCCACCACCCCTCCGCCGGGGAAGCCGCGGCTCGTCGGAGCCGATGCGTCCCATGCCTGGGTGGAGGTGTGGGTGCCCCACTACGGGGCAGACCTCGGCGGGGCGGGGACGGGCCAGTGGCTCGCCCTCGACCCGACGAACGACACCAGGGCCGATGATCGCTACGTGAGCGTCGCCTGGGGACGTGACTATGCCGATGTGCCTCCTGTGAAGGGGGTCATCTACACCGAAGCCACCACCTCGACCTTGACCGTCTCTGTCGATGTGGCCCCCGACCAGCAGGAGTGAAGTTACGGTGTTGCTCGTGGGACAGCCTCCGCAGCGGGCGAGCATCGTGACCCGCGGCAGCCGCTGGCGTCGCGGAGTACGCATATCCGGAGTGCTGGTGGTCGCCGCGGCTCTCACCGCGCTCACGCTCTGGCTGCTGGCGCGCGGCTCGACCCCGGCCGAGGTCACCCGCGAGTTCATGGAGACCACCTCCGTCGCCACCCTCTACGAGCTGGCCTCCGACGAGGGCGACGAGCTTCTCGACGGGGGCGGCGCCAGCGCGATGATCGACGCCGCGGAGGGGAAGCGGACCTACGCCGACCCCAACCCGCGCGCAGTGAGCCGGGATATGGTCTTCGGCGAGCCGGAGTTGTACGGCGACGCCGCCCAGGTCACCGTCAGGGTCTCCTACACCGCCGAGGACGGCTCCGTACCGGACGAGTCGATGGTCGTGGTCCTCGTCCGTGAGGACGGCGAGTGGCGCGTCGAGAGCTGGGGGACGGCCTGAGACGGCCGATGATTGGTGACATGGAAGCGTTCACCTGTCGGAAGTGCGGCAACCGTCTCTACTTCGAGAACTCGGCGTGCGTCTCGTGCGGCACCCGGCTCGCCTACTCCCGCGAGGAGCGCGCGATCGTTCCGGTCTCACCCGAGGGCAGGTACGTCGACAGCGACGGCTACATCTGGTGGGTCTGCACGAACACGCTCGAGACGGGATGCACCTGGCTGGCCCGCATCGAAGGCGGCATCTGCTTCGCCTGCGAGCTGACCCGGACCCGGCCCAACGACGCCGCACCCGAGTTCGTCCAGCAGCAGTACTCCCTTGCCGAACAGGCGAAACGTCACCTCGTGGTCGAGCTCGACACCCTCGGTCTGGAGATCCGTACCAAGGCCGAGGACCCTGCCGAGGGGCTCACCTTCGACCTGCTGGCCAGCGACGGCGTCGCGTCCACCCCCGACGTGGTCATCGGACACGACGGCGGAGTGATCACGATCGACCTGGCCGAGTCCGACGACGCCTACCGTGAGCACGTCCGGGCGACGCTCGACGAGCCCTACCGCACCCTGCTGGGCCACTTCCGGCACGAGGTCGGCCACTACTACGAGTGGCAGCTGGTCCGTGGGCCCGAGCTGATGGAGCGCTGCACCGAGGTCTTCGGCGACGAGTCGGTCTCCTATGAGGAGTCGCTCCAGCGCCACTACTCCGAAGGACCGCCCGCGGGCTGGACCGAGAACTACATCTCGACCTACGCCACCATGCACCCCTTCGAGGACTTCGCCGAGACCTGGGCCCACTACCTGCACATCCGCGACACGCTCGGGTCCGCGGCGGCGTACGGGCTCACCGACCCGGTGCCCGCCGAGATGCCGTTCCGGCAGGTCGTCACCGACATCTGGGTGCCCCTCTCGGCCGCACTGAACGTGATCAACCGGTCCATGGGCCACGACGATCTGTACCCCTTCGTCATCCCGCCCGCGGTCCTGGACAAGCTCGACTTCGTCGCCTCCCTGGTGCGCGACCCGGGCTGAGCCGCGCGCCTGTTCGACCGGGCTACGCCCATCGGCACTCTATGCTCCGCACCATGATCGAAACCGCCGTCGTCCTCGACGCCAAGGAGCGCGCCCGACCCGAGGCGGAACGGCTGTGGACGTCGGCGACGGTGATCACGTTCGTACGCACCATCGTGTCCGTCGCGCTCGCAGCGAGCGCCGCGTATCAGGAGAGCTTGAAGCTCCTGGTCATCGCGCTGGTCGTCTACTGGGTCGGGGACAGCCTCGACGGGGCGGTCGCTCGATGGCGCGATGAGGAGACGCGGATCGGCGGGGTGCTCGACATCTTCTCCGACCGTCTCTGCGCGGCGGCGTTCTACGTCGGGCTGGCGTTCCTGCAGCCGGACCTGTCGCCTGCGATCTTCGTCTACCTCGCGGAGTTCATGGTGATCGACTGCTTTCTCTCGATCTCCTACCTGGCCTGGCCGATCAAGAGCCCGAACTACTTCTACGTCATCGACCGGACGCTGTGGCGGTGGAACTGGTCCCACCCGGGCAAGGCGGTCAACTCGGGGCTCTTCGCGATCCTGCTGCTGGTCACCGGGTGGATGTGGGTGGGCCTGGCGATCGCCACGGCCCTGCTGATCATGAAGTGCGTCTCGCTGGGACGGCTCCTCAGGATCGGCTTGCCCGTGCCTCGATGAGACTTCTGATCGGGACCCTGCTCTTCTGTCTCGGCTCGGCGCTCATCCCGGTGATGAACGCCGAGGCGTACCTGTCCGTCGTCGCCCAGAACTCCGGTTGGTGGCCACCGTTGCTCGGGTTGGTCGCCGGGCTCGGCCAGACCGGCGGCAAGGTGGTCTGGTACTACGCCGGTCGTGGATCCACCAAGATCCCCTGGATCAGGAAGAAGCTCGAGTCGCCCAAGTGGCAGGGCTCCTATGACCGCTGGTACGCCCGGACCTCAGGGCGCCCGGTTCTGGCCACAGCACTCCTGGCCGCGTCGGGCCTCTCCGGCTTTCCGCCGCTCGCGGTGATGTCGGTGCTCTTCGGCGCGCTGCGGTTCAACCTGCCGATCTTCACGCTCACGGTGCTCATCTCGCGTGCGTTGCGGTTCTGGGTGATCCTGGAGGCTGCGGGTCTCGCCTGGACGTACCTCTGATTCGCTTCAGGATTCAACCACAACGTTAGAGTGAGCCCATGCAGGAGCAGGCGACCTACGTACAGCCCGGCAACGAGTTCAACCGGGACATGAACTACATCCCGGACCGGATCACGCGGGACGCGCGGACACCTGAGTTCGGGCCGAGCGACGTGCCGTTGTGGCCGGTCGAGCCGGGGCGCTACCGGCTGGTCGCGGCCGCCGCGTGCCCGTGGGCCAACCGGGCGATCATCGTCCGCAACCTGCTCGGGCTCCAGGACGTCATCTCCCTCGGTCTCGCCGGCCCGACGCACGACGCCCGGTCGTGGACCTTCGACCTCGACCCCGGCGGTGTCGACCCGGTGCTCGGTATCGAGCGGCTGCAGGAGGCCTACTTCAAGCGCTACCCCGACTATCCGCGCGGCATCACGGTGCCGGCGATCGTCGAGGAGGCCTCCGGCAAGGTCGTCACCAACGACTTCCCGTGGATCACCCACGACTTCTTCCACGAGTGGACCGACTTCTTCGCCGACGACGCGCCCGACCTGTGGCCGCGCGCGCTGCGCGAGGAGATGGACGAGGTCAACCAGCGGGTCTTCACCGAGGTCAACAACGGGGTCTACCGGTGTGGCTTCGCCGGCTCCCAGGAGGCGTACGACGCTGCGTACGAGCGGCTCTTCACGGCTCTCGACTGGCTGGAGGAGCGGCTCTCCGGGCAGCGCTACCTGGTCGGCGACCAGCTCACCGAGTCCGACATCCGACTGTTCACGACGCTGGCCCGCTTCGACGCGGTCTACCACGGCCACTTCAAGTGCAACCGGCAGAAGCTGGTCGAGTTCCCCGCGTTGTGGGCCTACGCGCGCGACCTCTACCAGACCCCCGGGATCGGCGAGACGCTCGACTTCGACCAGATCAAGCAGCACTACTACGTCGTCCACACCGACCTGAACCCCACACAGATCGTCCCCGCCGGCCCCGACCTCTCCGGCTGGGACGAGCCGCACGGGCGCGAGTCGCTCGGCTGAAAGAAACTCTTCTTTCAGCCGGCGTAGTAGCCGGTGCGCTGCCGCTTCCTCGCGGCGCCGACCGCACTGAAGTACGCCGAGGACGGCCGCACCCACAGCAGCACCAGGATCGCGATCACCAGCAGCGGGTCGATGACCGCGAGCGCGACGCTGAGGGGTGACATCGGCATGGAGGCGCCGCCGAGTGCCGCGTTGCCGGCGAGGTTGCCCACGCTCGACAGGCTGCCGGCCAGCGAGAGCGCGCCGAAGACGGTGGCGGTGATGCGGGCCCAGTTGCGGCCCTTGCCGTTCATGACCGCCATCCAGATCCAGAGCCCGAGCGCGATCGCCCCAAAGACGGCCCCGCCGATCTGGATGATCGGGACCATGACGTCCACCATCTCTCGCGCGTCGAAGACTGAAGGGTCGTACGTCGGCTGCTTCTCCATCTCCGTCACCATCAGCGACTTCATCTCGGTGGTGTCCATGGTGAAGAGGAGTGCTGTCGAGACGATGCTCAGCAGGCCGCCGAGCCACATCCCGTAGACCGCGTACGTCAGGGTCTTGGGCCGTTCGACGGGCTGGCTGTAGCCGTACGGATCGGACATGGTGCGCCTCCGGTGGTCTAGGGGGCGCGACTCTAGCGGCGCCCCACGGCCGCGACCACGGAAATTCAGGCCCTCGGCAGCAGTCGCCGGGTGGCGTGGTCTGAGCGATCAGCCCGCGTTGGGGATGAAGATGTGGCCGACGGCGGGATCCGTCGATCCGTCGTGGAAGCCGGCTATCACGGCCGGGGCGTCCTCGAGACCGGCGTGTTCGAGCAGCTCGATGGATGGCCGCTCCGGGCGCCCCACATGCTCCAGGAAGCCACGCTCGTCGTGCTGGTAGCGCTGCATGAAGGCACGCGACTGGCCCTCGGCCTTGTAGGCGTCGAGCTGGAGCGCGGCGAAGAAGAAGACCGGGGCCGGTCCCACGAGGCTCTCGTCCTCCTCGGGGAGATGATCGGCATGGGTCGATCCGATGAGGCAGTCGAAAGCGAGCTGGTCACCGAAGTGCTCGTGAACCCGGCGGCGCAGGGCGGGGTCACCTGACAGATCGACGTAGACGGTCCGCTTGGTCGGGTCGACGGCGGTCAGATCGGCGTACTCGTGGGTCGCGGTGTAGAGGCCGAGGCCGTTCACGAAATCGATGTTGCGGGCGGAGGTGAGCGCGATCTTCGGTGCCGGCGAGTCGGTGAGGCAGTAGGCGGTGCCGTACGCCGTCTTGCTCGACGCGCTGGAGACCACGAACTGCTCGGCGTCGAAGAAGTCGCGCTCGCGCAGGTAGTCCGCGGCGGTGTAGGAGGTGATGAACAGGGGGCGGTAGATGGCCGTGAGGCTGTCCTGCCGGGGATCGGTGTCCCGAGGCTGGAGCTCGTAGAGGTTGTAGACGTCGGGCGTGCCGGTGCGGTGGGCGGCACCGTCGACGAAGCTGCGGGCGGTGACCGTCGTGGGTCGCATCCGCAGGTGGGTCGCGATGGGGAAGTAGCCGAAGATCCGCGTCCCCGTGGTGACGTCGGACGCCCTCGACTCGACGATCTCCGCGAACCCCCATGCCGGCATGCAGCCGTATCCGGCTTGCGCGGCCGGGAACAGATTCCAATAGCCCAGGGCGTCACCGTAGACCGCGTAGGTCATGTTGTTCGTGGTGAGGGCGATGCGTTCGATTCGCGCCATGACCTCACCCTCGTCGAGCTGTGGTGCCGGGAGGTCCACCAGATCAGCCACTCCGAGGTCGCTCTTGAGCGACTCCACACGGGCATACCGAGTCATCGTCTTCCTCATCTCCTGGGCCGGGGATCGCGTCCAGCCAACTTACTAAGCGCTTGCTTAGTTGTCTACCTGTGCCAAGCGTCCTTGACAGGAGTGATGCTCGTCACCAAAATCAGCAGGAATCCTGTCAATCAGGATCCTGTCAAAGGAGATGTCTCGTGCGCCTCACTCGTTCCCTGACTCTTGCCGCCGCGATGTGCGCCGGCCTGGTCGCCTCACCGCTTGTCCCCGCGGCTGCGGTTGACCCGGCGTCCACCACCCTCACCGGCTCGCTGCCCAACGGCACGACCTGGCAGGCCGAGGTGCCCGAGGACTGGGACGGCACGACCGTCCTGTTCTCCCACGGCTTCCGGGTCGGCACCGACAACCCCGCCTGGGACAACGGCTTCGCTCCGACCGCGCAGGCACTGGTCGACCGTGGCACGGCGGTGGTCGCCTCGTCGTACGCCACGACCGGCTGGGCCCTCGGCACGGCCGTGCAGGACCAGATCGACGCGCTGGCGGCCTTCGAGGCAGAGGCCGGGGACTCCGACCGGGTGATCGCGATGGGCCGGTCGATGGGCGGCCTGGTCACCAGCCTGATCGCAGAGCGCCCCGATGCTGGGGTGGACGCGGCCGTCAGCACTTGCGGCCTCGTCGGTGGCGGGGTCGCGCTCAACAACTACCAGCTCGACGCGGCGCACGCCGCGGTGCGGCTGCTGGCGCCTGACGCCGACGTCCCGCTGGTCGGATTCACCTCGCCCGAGGAGTCCCAGGCGACCGTAGACACCATCGTGACGGCGCTCGACGAGGCGGCCGGCAGCCCGCAAGGACGCGCCCGCGTCGCGCTGGTCGCGGCGTTGCTGAACACCCCGACCGAGCTCCCTGAGGTCGATCAGAGCGATCCCGAGGAGCTGGCCGCGGCCCAGGCCGAGCTGGTCCGGGCGACGCTGCCGGAGGTGATCCGGCGTCGCCACACCATCGTCGACGCGGCCGGCGGTGACAGCGGCTGGACCGCCGGCGTCGACTACCAGCGGCTGCTCCGCCAGTCAGCGCAGCGCGGCCAGGTCCAGGCGCTCTATCGCGGGGCCGGACTGAGCCTGGGCGCCGACCTTCGCCGACTCACCGCCACCGCCGACATCGAGCCCGATGAGGACGGCCTGCGCTGGATGAGCCAGACCTCGGTCCCGACCGGCGACCTGCAGGTCCCGGTGCTCACGACCCACACCCTCGTCGACATCCTGGCGCCGGTGGAGTACCAGGAGGAGTACGCCGAGACGATCCGGGGCGCCGGCCGGTCCTCGTTGTTGCGCCAGGCCTACGTCGACACCGTCGGCCATTGTGCGTTCACCGTCGCCGAGGACCTCGCCGCGGTCGAGGCCGTCGAGCACCGGCTCGACACCGGACGCTGGGGCGCCGCCGCCACCGCGGAGGTCCTCGATGCTGCCGCCGAGCGGTATGGCGAGGGCCGCTACGTACGCTTCCGGCCGGCCGAGTTCGTGAACGACCGCACCTGGGGAGGCGAGCACTGATGACCGGCCTCGGGCGCCGCGTCCTGGCGGACACCACGAGCTCGCCGAACCCGCCGCGTGACGTGGTGCCGATCCGGGTCTTCGCGCTCACTTGAGCCCCTTCCTGCACGCGGGGCGGGTACCGTTTGGCTATGCCGATGTGCCACGGGTCACAAGCCCGTGATCGGCGTAGCCAGCGGTGGCAACCCCACCCCGTGTGAAGGAAGCGTGATGACTGAATTTCTGGATCCGAGTCCCAGCCACACCGACATGGTGCAGCTGCTGAACCCCGAGGGAGAACGGGTCTCGCACCCCGACTTCGAGTTCTCACCCGACCGACCTGAGGACGAGGCCGTACGCGGCTTCTACCGCGACATGGTGCTGACCCGCCGCCTCGACGTCGAGGCCACTGCGCTGCAGCGCCACGGCGAGCTGGGCCTGTGGGCACAGCTGCTCGGCCAGGAGGCGGCGCAGATCGGCGCGGCCCGCGCCCTCGCGCCCCAGGACTTCGTCTTCCCGACCTACCGTGAGCACGGCGTGGCCTGGTGTCGCGACGTCGACCCGATGCAGCTGCTCGGACTCTTCCGGGGCACCGACCAAGGTGGCTGGGACCCCGCCGAGCACAACTTCGGGCTCTACACGATCGTCATCGGCGCTCAGACCCTGCACGCGACCGGCTACGCGATGGGTGTCCAGATGGACGGCCTCGTCGGCACCGGCGACCCGACCCGCGACACCGCCGTCGTGGCCCACTTCGGTGACGGTGCGTCCTCGCAGGGCGACGTCAACGAGGCGATGGTCTTCGCCGCCTCCTACAACGCCCCGGTCGTCTTCTTCTGCCAGAACAACCAGTGGGCCATCTCCGAGCCGGTCGAGCAGATGGTCAAGGTGCCGCTCTACAAGCGCGCCCAGGGCTTCGGCTTCCCCGGCATCCGTGTCGACGGCAACGACGTGCTGGCGACGTACGAGGTCATGAAGTCGGCGCTCAAGCGGGCCCGTGAGGGTGGTGGGCCGACGATGATCGAGGCCTACACCTACCGGATGGGCGCGCACACGACGACGGACGACCCGACCCGCTACCGGGTCTCCGACGAGGTCGAGGCGTGGAAGCTCAAGGACCCGATCGCCCGGGTCGAGGCCTATCTGCGCCGCGGCGGCGGCGCCTCGACGTCCTTCTTCGCCAAGGTGGAGGCCGAGGCCGAGGAGTTCGGCGAGCGCCTGCGCGCCGGGATCCACGCCCTGCCCGAGCCTGATCCGGTCAAGCTGTTCGACAACGTCTACACCGAGCTGACCGACGAGCTGCGTGAGCAGCGTGACGGCTACGCGGCGTACCTCGCCTCCTTCGAGCACGAGGGGGCCTCCCGATGACTGCGCACACTGCCTCGGGCTCCGCTTCGGCCAAGATGACGCTGGCGAAGGCCCTCAATGCGGGCCTCCGACGCGCGATGGAGGACGACGACAAGGTCGTCCTGATGGGTGAGGACATCGGCCGGCTCGGCGGTGTCTTCCGGATCACCGACGGGCTGCAGAAGGACTTCGGCGAGGCGCGGGTCATCGACACCCCGCTGGCGGAGTCGGGGATCGTCGGCACGGCGGTCGGGCTCGCGCTGCGGGGCTACCGGCCGGTGGTGGAGATCCAGTTCGACGGGTTCGTCTACCCGGCCTACGACCAGATCGTGTCGCAGGTGGCCAAGTTCCACTACCGCTCCGGCGGCCGGGTCGCGATGCCGATGGTCATCCGGATCCCGTTCGGCGGCGGCATCGGCGCGGTGGAGCACCACAGCGAGTCGCCGGAGGCGCAGTTCGCGCACACCCCTGGTCTCAAGGTCGTGGCCTGCTCGGACCCGGTCGACGCCTACTGGATGATCCAGCAGGCGATCTCCCATCCGGATCCGGTGATCTTCCTGGAGCCGAAGCGGCTCTACCACTCGACCAAGGCCGACGTCGACGTCGACGCCACGCCTGGTCCGCTGTTCGCCTCGCGGGTGACGCGGACCGGCACCGACCTGACGGTGCTCGCCTACGGACCCACCGTGAAGACGGCCCTGACCGCCGCCGAGGCGGCCGCGGGGGAGGGCAAGTCGGTCGAGGTGATCGATCTGCGCACGCTCTCGCCGCTGGACATGGCTCCGGTCTACGAGTCGGTGCGGCGTACGGGTCGTGCCGTCGTCGTCCACGAGGCCCACGTCAACCTCGGCCTCGGTGCCGAGCTCGCCGCCCGGATCGCCGAGACCTGCTTCCACTCCCTCGAGGCTCCGGTCCTGCGCGTGGGCGGATTCGACACGCCCTACCCGCCCGCGCGGGCCGAGGAGTACTACCTCCCCGACCTCGACCGAGTCCTCGACGCCGTCGACAGGAGCCTGGCATGGTGACGTCCAACGAGTTCAAGCTGCCCGACGTCGGCGAAGGGCTCACCGAGGCCGAGATCGTCGAGTGGCACGTCGCGGTCGGTGACGTCATCAAGGTCAACGACCCCGTCTGCGACATCGAGACCGCCAAGTCCGTCGTCGAGCTCCCCTCGCCCTATGCCGGGGTCGTCCAAGAGCTCCTGGTCGAGGTCGGCACCGAGGTCCAGGTCGGCACCCCGATCATCCGCATCGGCGACGCCCCCGCCGAGACGTCAGCCCCGTCGGCCGAGGCGTCAGCCCCGTCGGCCGAGACGTCAGCCCTGTCGCCCGAGACGTCAGGTCCTGAGCCGGAGGAGGCCGAGAAGCCGCTGACGCTGGTCGGCTACGGCTCCAAGGAAGACGCGGTCGTACGCCGCAACCGCACGGTCTCCGCGCCGGCCGCCGCCGCGGGCACAGGTGTGCTAGCCAAGCCAACCGCCCGGAAGTTGGCGCGCGACCTCGGTGTGGACCTGGCTACCGTCACCCCAGAGCGGGACGACGGCGTGATCACCACCGCCGACCTGGAGAATCTGACGGCTGCTCCGGCGTCGTCGACCGAGCCGGCAGCGCCGGTAGGTGGTGAGCGTCGCGAGCCGATCAAGGGCCTGCGCAAGCAGATGGGCCAGGCGATGGTCGACTCGGCATTCACGGTGCCGCACGTGACCGTCTGGACGACGGTCGACGTCACCCGTACGTCCGAGCTGGTCGCCGGCCTCAAGGCCAACCGCGACTTCGCCGAGGTCCGCGTCAGCCCCCTGCTGATCGTGGCGAAGGCGACGCTGCTGGCGATGCGACGTACGCCGATCATCAACTCCTGGTGGGACGAGGCCGCCCAGGAGATCGTCTTCAAGGACTACGTCAACCTCGGGATCGCCGCGGCCACCCCCAGGGGTCTCCAGGTGCCGAACGTGAAGGGCGCCGACCGGATGTCCCTGGTCGATCTCGGCACCGCGATCAATGAGCTCACCGCCACCGCTCGCACCGGCAAGACCCCACCGGCCGACCAGACCGGCGGGACGTTCACGATCACCAACATCGGTCCGTTCGGCATCGACGGCGGCGCCCCGATCATCAACCCGGGCGAGTCCGCGATCCTCTCCGTCGGCGCGATCAAGCGTCAGCCGTGGGTGGTCTCGACAAGCTCGACCCATCGCGTCGGCACCGGCGAAGACGAGCGCATCGAGCCCCGCGACGTCTGCACCCTCGCGCTCAGCTTCGACCACCGCCACATCGACGGCGAGGCCGGCTCCCTCTTCCTCGCCGACGTGGCCAGGATCGTCGGAGACCCGAGCACGGCCCTGTTGTTCTGACCCGTTCGACAATCGCTCCACAGAATCCCAATTCACTACCTCGAGGGGTATCGGATCTGGAACGATCCTCAGGCCCGCGCTGACGCGGGCCTGAGGATCTTCTGGAGGCAGGAATGGTGCTCCTGACGGGGCGCAGGCTGCTTGCCGGGATCGTCGCGATGGCCGCCTCGGCGACCGTACTCGTGGCGAGCCCCGCGAGCGCGGCGACAACATCCACCGGCGTACGCTGCACGATCGTCGGCACGTCCGGCGCTGATGTCCTGCGAGGCACATCTCGCCGCGATGTCATCTGCGGCCGTGGCGGCGGAGACATCATCTACGCCAAGGGCGGCGACGATCTCGTCGATGCCGGATCGGGCGGCGATCACATCTATGCCAGCTACGGGGCCGACCGTGTGCTCGCCGGGAGCGGCGAGGACTGGATCCACGGTGGTGGCGGGCCGGACAGCCTCAACGGGGGCACCGGGCAGGACAACATCTGGGGCGAGGACGGCGGTGACGTCATCTCCGGCGGAGACCACTTCGACGTGATCTCCGGCGGAGCAGGGGCGGACCGCATCTACGGGGGCGCTGCCGGCGACAGCATCAGCGGCGGGACGAGCGGCGACGCCATCTCGGGAGGCGCAGGGTCTGACTCCATCAACGGAGGAGATGGCAACGACTCGGTGTCCGGCGGAGACGGCAACGACCGGCTTGCCGGCAACGACGGCGACGACCAGCTCCATGGGAACAACCACCTGGACACCGTCAACGGTGGTCCGGGCCACGACCGGCTCTGGGGCGAGAGCGGTGACGACACTCTCAACGGTGGCGACGGCAACGACAAGCTGTCCGGCGGGACCGGGTTGGACGATGTCCACGGCAACGCTGGCACCAACACCTGCTACTACGACGTCTACGACTACCTCTACGGATGCTTCCGCGACGCCACCGCGCCGGTGATCGTCGAGGCTTCCTTGTCCCCGACGACGGTCAACTCGGACTCCGGCGACACGAAGGTCCGGGTGCGCATCCATGTCAAGGACGACCTTCGCGTCTCCCGAGTCCAGGGTTGGGTCTCCGGGCTCGCCGACGACAACCCGGCGCAGCTCTACACCAATTTCATCCCCATGGTCTCGGGCGGCGTGCGCGACGGCTGGTGGCAGGGGTACGTCACCGTGCCCAGGTGGACGCCTGGGGGCAAGCTGTCGTTGGAAGCCTCCGCGATCGATACGGCGGACCGCATGACCAACGCTTCCGAGACCGCGTCGATGCAGGTGACCAGCACCAACCCGGACACGGCGCCGCCGGTGGTGAAGCTCAAGAGCCTGAGCGCGACGTCCGTCGACGTGCGTACCGGTGCGAAGACCATCAAGGCGGTGTTGTCCGTGACGGATCGGATCGGCGTGACCGAGATGAACGGGTTGAGATTGCTGAGCGTGTGCTTCGGTCGCACGATGGACGGCGACTTCATCTGTGGGTCCGACCCGGTGCGTACGGCCGGCACAATCTACTCCGGTGAGTGGACGGTGAGTCTGACGGTCCCGAAGGGAGCGCCGACCGGCGTCTATGACCTTCAGATCGATGCATCAGACCGCATCTTGGTCGGCGAGGAGTATTACGGCCCGCACCTCTACCAGGAGTGGGTCGACACCTATCCGAGTTCGATGCGTCCGGAGCAGGAGCTGCCCGGCGCGA
>NZ_JBHZPJ010000010.1:2500-5695 GCF_042788075.1 Nocardioides sp. YIM B13467 | reverse complement strand
CGCCGGCCAGCGCCGGCGCCAAGGTCGTGACGTCGGAGAGGTCGGCCACCGCGGTGGCGACTCCCGGCCGGGTCGGCAGCGGGGCCGACATCCCGCGCGAGACGGCTGTGACGGTGTGCCCGGCGTCGGCCAGCAGCTCGACGAGCGGTTGCCCGACGTTCCCCGTCGCTCCGGTGATGACGATCATCGAGGTCTCCAATCAAAGGTTGAGATCTGCGTTCGAAACGACGTTAGATCCCTCGATACAGTGGGTTCCCCAAGGTAAGTATTGGAGCGACATGACCTGGCGTCCGAGCACTGACGAGCCGGTGGCGGCCTGTCCGATCACCCCGGCGGTCGAGCTGATCTTCAGCCGATGGACCACCCCGATCCTGTGGACGCTGCACGAGTTCGGCACCCAGCGTTTCGTGGAGCTGGAGCGCCGCCTCGGCACGATCTCCTCGAAGGTGCTGACCCAGCGCCTGCGCCAGCTCGAGCGCGACGGCCTCGTCGAGCGCCGCTACCACGCGGAGGTGCCACCGCGGGTGGAGTACGACATCACCGACCTCGGCCGCAGCCTGCAGCCGGTCTTCGCCGCCGTCGGCAACTGGTCGGAGGCGAACATGCCCGCCGTGGAGACGGCGCGGCAGGCCTACACCGGTCCGCTACCCCGCTGAGACCGGCTCCGGCGCAGCCCCCGGCCCGGGCAGCACATCGATGTCGTCGGCATGCATCGGTTCGCCGCAGTGCGAGCACCGCAGATCGACCCGCCCGATCTCCCCGCACGCGTGATGCCGGTAGAGCACCGGCGGCCCGGCCTCGCCCGCGAGCCACTTGTCACCCCAGCCGACCATCACCATCAGAACGTCGACGAGCTCGCGCCCCTTCGCCGTCAGCACGTACTCATAGCGCGGCCGGTTGTCGTACGCCTGCCTCTCCAGCACCCCGTGCTCGACCAGGTGCCCGAGCCGCTCGGTGAGCACCTTCCGCGAGATCCCGAGATCCGCCTGGATCTGGTCGAACCGGTTCATGCCCACCCAGATGTCGCGCAGCACGAGAGGCGACCACGGCTCCCCGATCACATCGAGCGTCCTCGCGATCGAGCAGGCCATGTCACCGAAGTTCGTACGTTGCATGACACGAATCTACCATTTGGGGTTCCTTGAGGGAACTCAAAGTGTTACGGTCACAGAGTCTCTTCAGGAAACTCAGATTCAGGGAGCGAACATGAGCAAGGTCCTCGCAGCACTCTCGGTCTCCGTCGACGGCTTCATCACCGGACGTGGCCCCGGCCCCGGGCGCGGCCTGGGGGACGGTGGCGTCCTCTTCGAGTGGTACTTCGACGGTGACACACCCAGCCAGGTCTTCGACGGCTTCAAGCTCTCCGAGCCGAGCGCCCTTTTCTTCGACGCCCTGGCCGCACGCGACGGGGTCAGTCTCGCCGGCCGCAACACCTACGACGACTCCGGCTGGGACAAGGGAGGAGCGCCGCATCCCACCGCTCCGCTGGTCGTCCTCTCTCATCGTCCCGCTCCCGCGACCCACGACCGCCAGACCTTCGCCACCACCATCGAGGAGGCGATCGCCCTCGCCAAGGAGCGGGCCGGCGGCAAGGACGTCGGACTCATGGGCGGCGGCGTCGTGACCGAAGCGCTGAGCGCGGGCCTCGTCGACGAGATCGTCCTCCATCAGGTCCCGGTCCTCCTCGGTGCCGGCCGCCGCTTCTTCAACGAGCTCCCCGAGCACATCTCGCTCGAGATCGTCGAGGTCGTCCCCGCCCCCGGCGTCACCCACCTCCACTACCGCGTCATCCACTGACCGCAGCAAGGAGAAGACCGATGATCAACCCCGACGTACGCCCCTTCCTCGAGGGGACCGCCCTGGCCCATGTCGCCACGATCGGGCCCGACAGCGCCCCGCGCACCTCCCCGGTCTGGATCGGAACCCACGGCGACCACGTCGTCTTCCTCACCGGAAACCGCGGCCGCAAGTACCGCAATCTCCACACCGACCCGCGCATCGCGCTCTCCCTGGCGCCGCAGGAGAACGACTTCATGCCGGTCATCCTCCGCGGCCGAGTCGTCGGCTGGATCGAGGACGAGACCCGCTGGGGAGTCATCGACGAGCTCGCCACCCGATACACCGGCGCGCCCTATCCCCGCGACGTCGACGCGTACGGCGACCGTGCCGTCGCCCTGATCGACCTCGACTACCAGCACATCGGCGTCGGCTGAGCCCGCCGGATCATCGCTCCCCGAGAACGGTCGCGACCAGCCCCTCGACCTCCTCCGTACGCAGCGGCACCGGCGTCATCAGCCGTCGATAGAACACCGCCCCCGCCAGCGCTTCCGCCGCCCGCTCCGGATCTCCGACATCCTGCCCCGACTCCCGCAGCCGGGTGAGCGCATCGACCAGCCGCGTACGCCGCTGCGCGCTGTAGCGGTGGTGGAGCTCCCGCAGGCCCGGGTCACGCTCGGCACCGTCGAGCACGGCGGGGAGACAGTCGGACATCAGGGACGACTGCATGGCGGAGGCGAGATGGGCGACGATCGCGACCACATCGGCGCGCGGGTCCTGGCCGCCGGCTTCCGGGCGCGGCTGCACGTTGAGCGTCTCCATGGCCGCCGCGACCAGGCTGAGCCGGTCGTGCCCCAGGCGGTAGATCGTGCTCCGGGCGACGCCGGCACGGGTCGCCACCCCGTCGATGCTGAATCCGCCGTATCCCCGCTCGGCGAGCTCCGCGAGCGCCGCTTCGAGCACTCTTTCCCGGCTGCGCACCACTCGGGGATCCGTACGCCCTTGACGAGAAGCCATGCGAGGAGCCTACTATGCAACAGTAGTGTTGCAGAAAGGAGAGACAGATGATCCCAGGATTCCGCTACATCGTCGACGACATCACTGCCGCCGTCGCCTTCTACCGCGAGCTCGGGTTCGAGGACGTCGGTCCGAGAGCCGGCGGCTTCGCGATGCTCGAGGGTCACGGGCTGCGACTGATGCTGAACACCCCTGGTGCCGGCGGTGCAGGGCAGGCCGCCGACGACGGCAAGGTTCCGAGCCCCGGTGGCTGGAGCCGAATCCAGCTCGAGGTGGCCGATGTCGACCAGGAGCTCCGGCGTCTGAGCGAAGCCGGCGCTCGGGTACGCACCAGTCGCATCGATGGCCGGGGCGGTGCCCAGGCCGTGATCGAGGACCCGGCCGGCAACCCGGTCGAGCTCT
>NZ_JBHZPJ010000001.1:0-68888 GCF_042788075.1 Nocardioides sp. YIM B13467 | reverse complement strand
AGGACGACGGCATGCTTCCGGGCCAGGAGGCGAGCCAGGGGAACGCGGTCACCCAGGACCTGTGCACCCGGCTGGCCGCCGAGTCGGTGACCCGCGCCTCTGTGGTGACCGGAGCCGGCGAGCGGGTCGTGGTGATCGGTGACTCCTGGGCCTCTGGCTTCGGGCTGGACGACCCCGGGCTGTCCTGGCCGCGCTATCTCGACGGCGAGGTGCGGGTCTCCGGCTTCGGTGGCACCGGCTACTCGCACGAGCTGATGGAGCGGTGCGGCCCGATCTCGTTCCCCGAGCGTGTTCCCGACGCGGTGGCGCAGGGGGCCGACCTGGTCGTGCTCGAGGGCGGCATCAACGACTCCAAGAGCGATCTCGACGACGTCGAGAAGGGCTTCCGGGCCACCCTGGACGAGCTGAAGGGCCACGAGGTGATCGTGCTCAGCGCGCCCAAGGTGAACTCCCGCGCCAAGGCCATCCGGGTCGTCAACAAGATGATGCGGCGGGTCTCGGCGGAGTACGGGGTGACGTACATCAACGTCTTCGACCTCGAGCTGCCGATGCTCGCGGACAACACCCACCTGACGGTGGCGGGCCACATGCAGTTCGGGGAGATCGTCGCCCGCCGGATCGCGGAGAGCCGATCGGAGACTGTCCCCGCCCACGGCTAAGGTTGCCCGAGTGACCGCAACCGAGACCGCCTCCCAGACGCCCGTACGTGAAGCCCTGGCGGATGCGGTCGCGACCCTCGGCGGGGCCACCCGCGAGGGTCAGGTGCTGATGGCCGACGCGGTCGCGCAGGCATTGGCCGACGAGGAGCACCTGCTGGTCGAGGCCGGCACCGGCACCGGGAAGTCGCTGGCCTACCTGGTCCCGTCGCTGCTCCACGACAGCCGGGTCGTGGTCGCCACCGCGACCCTGGCGCTGCAGCACCAGCTCGTCGAGCGCGACCTGCCGCGCCTGGTCAAGGCGATCGGCTCGCGCCCCGGCGTCGACGCTTCCTACGCCGTCCTCAAGGGCCGCTCCAACTACGCCTGCCTCCACCGGGTGCGCGAGGGCGCCCCCGACGACCAGGGCACCCTGGTCGACGTCCCGCTGGGCCCGATGGCCGAGAAGGTCCTCGAGCTGCGCAGCTGGGCCGAGAAGCAGGCGGAGAAGGGCGGCAGCGGCGAGCGCGACTCCGCGCCCCGTCACACCGACCGCGAGTGGCGCCAGGTCTCCGTCAACCACCGCGACTGTCTCGGCGCCGCCAAGTGTCCCTTCGGCGAGGAGTGCTTCGCCGAGGTAGCCCGCGACAAGGCCCAGAAGAGCCACCTGATCGTCACCAACCACTCCCTGCTCGCGATCGACGCGATCGAGGGCGTGCCGATGATCCCGGAGTACGACGCCGTCGTGATCGACGAGGCCCACGAGCTCGTCGCCCGGGTGACCCAGGCGGCGACCGACGAGCTGACCGCGGCCGAGGTGGAGCGGGCCGCCCGACGGGCCCAGAAGCACATCGAGGGCTCCGAGGCCGATGACCTCGCCGACGCCTCCGACGCGTTGCGCGCGGCGATCAACGAGACCTCGCCCGGGCGGCTGATCACGCTCCCCGAGGTGGTCTCGGACGCTCTGGTGCTGGTGCGCGACGCCGCTCGGTCCGCACTCTCCGCGCTGCCGAAGCCGAAGGACTCCGAGGGCGCCGACCCCGGCTTCCAGCAGGCCAAGGGTGGCCTGCAGGAGGTCTTCACCACCGCCGAGCGGATGGCCGCGGCCTCCGAGCACGACGTGATCTGGCTCAACGAGGGCGGCGACCGGATCCCGCCCCGCCTCTGCGTCGCGCCGCTGCAGGTCTGGGCGCAGATGCGCGAGAAGCTGCTCACCGAGAAGACCGTCGTCTTCGCCTCGGCGACCCTCAAGCTCGGCGGCGACTTCGGCCCCGTGGCCGGATCCCTCGGGCTCAAGGCGGAGGAGCGCACCGAGGTGGGCGCCGGGGCGCAGCGTACCGATGACGTGCTGCCGTGGATCGGCCTCGATGTCGGCAGCCCGTTCGACTACGGCAAGCAGGGGATCCTCTACGTAGCCCGCCACCTGCCTCCTCCCGGACGCGACGGGATGGGCGCCAAGACCCTCGACGAGATCGTCGACCTGGTCGACGCCGCCGACGGGCGTACGCTCGGGCTCTTCTCGTCCCGGCGTGCCGCCGAGGCTGCCGCCGAGGTCGTGCGCCAGAAGCTGCCTCACCTGACCACGCTGGCCCAAGGTGACGCCCAGCTGCCCGAGCTCGCCGCGCAGTTCGTCGCCGACCCCCACACAGTGCTCTTCGGCACCCTGTCGCTGTGGCAGGGCCTCGACGTCCCCGGCGACACCTGTCAGCTCGTGATCATCGACCGGATCCCGTTCCCGCGGCCCGACGACCCGCTGATGTCGGCCCGGCAACAGGCGGCCGACAAGGCCGGCGGCAACGGGTTCATGCAGGTCGCCGCCACCCACGCCGCGCTGCTGCTCGCGCAGGGCGCCGGCCGGCTGATCCGCACCACCACCGACCGCGGCGTCGTGGCCGTGCTGGACGCCCGCCTGGCCACCGCCCGCTACGGCGGGTTCCTCAAGGCCAGCCTGCCGCCGATGTGGGCCACGACCGACCCCGACGTCGTACGGAAGGCCCTCAAGCGACTCTCGGAGATGGCCTCGTCCTAACCGAAAACGACGCCGAGTCGGCTCGTCATGACGAGCCGACTCGGCGTGGGTTGGGTCAGCGGTAGGTCTTCGCCCACCAGCGGTGGGTGGCCTTGTCGGGGGTCGCGACGCCGTGGCACGAGAACGCGGTGCCCTGGCCGCAGCTGAAGTTGCTGCTCGCGTTGGCGAAGGTGACCTCGACCTTGCGGATCCGCTTCGAGGAGAAGCCCTCGATGGTCTTGGTGGCGATGCCCTTGCTGTTGGGCTTGAGGTAGTAGACGCCGCGGGTGCCGTCGGTGCGGAAGATGCTGACCACGGCGCCGTTGGCGTTGGGCCGGGCCACGTCGACCTTGATCCGCAGCTTCCAGCCCTTGCCGACGTTCTTCGGGACGAGGCGCTGGGAGGCGTAGGTCAGGTGCTTGAGGGTGAACTTGCCGTCGACGGTCTGTCGCTTGGCGGGCAGCGCGGTGCGGCCGTCGTAGACCGGCGGGTAGTAGGCCCGGCCTTCGCTGTAGGTCTTCGAGGGGGCCAGGTTTGCGGCGGCGAAGCGGATGTACTGCTGCTTCAGCGTGGTGCCCCGAGCGGCGAGCGCCTGCCGGATGGCGGTGGTCGAGTAGGTCGACGGCGCTCGGTTCCAGATCGAGAGGACCACCTCCGGCAGGGTCCCCCGCTCCTTGGCGAAGCGCTCGGACAGGTAGCGGAAGAAGATCCAGTTGCCGTAGATGCCGAGGTTGGACGCGTAGGAGTTGTCCAGCGGCTTGCGCTGGTCCTCGAGCTGGCCGTAGCCCAGGTATTGCCGGTTGTCGTTGATGCTGTCGTAGACCTCGTCCTCGACCCAGGTCGCGGTGGACTCCATCATCCAGCGGTCCTCGCCGGCGTCGTAGGCGAACTGGACCGCGTGGAAGTATTCGTGAGCGGCGGTCACCCGGAGGTTCTCGGTGGGCGTGTTGACCGTGCCGTACTCGCTGGTGGCGTAGTCGTTGTCCATGACGCAGTAGGCCGTCGCGGCCGTCTTGGAGACCTTCGTCTCGGGCGCGCAGTAGCCGTAGTAGCCCTCGTCGTAGAGGTTCTCCAGGTAGATGTCGACCTTGCCCGGGGTGACCGACTTGTCGGCCGCGGGCTTGCGGTAGCCCGCCTGCACGTAGAGGTTGTGGACCTTCGTGACCACGTCACGGACCTGGTTCGCATACGTCGTCGAGGCACGGTCGCCGCCCTTGCCCGGCGTGTAGTGGACGCAGACCACGTCGCTGCAGGTCTGGGTCGCGGTGCGCGGGCGGGCGAGCAGCTCACGCGCGGCCGCCTTGTTGGAGCCGTCCAGGGCGTCCTTGGCGTTCCACAGGTCGGTCAGCGCGATGGTCGCGTCGGGCCGACCGGCGACGTGCCGCCCGGGCACGACCTGGCGGGTGCCGCGCACCGACTGGTTGCGCTTGACCTTCTTGGCTGCGGCGAGCGCCTCCCGGGCCGCCTTCTCCGTCACCGGCTGCTCGGCGCTGGTGTCACCGCCGGTCCGCACCGAGGTGGCCGGCGTCGAACCGGTTGCGGGCATGGTGGCGACGAACGTCGCGACGACCATGCCTGCGATCAAGACGAGGGATCGTTGTTTGCGGTTGATCCGGCGGGCAATGTTTCGCATGAGATACCAGACGTTCGGGAAGGCAGACCTGGGCAGTCTAGGCGCAGAGCGTCGCTGTGTCCGGCGGACACGGCCTAGACGGGCTGCGTGACGTGATGGAGCCTGTTGCTTCCGGTTGCGGTGGCGTACGACCTGGTCCAGGTGGCGGTGGTGTTGGAGTCCTTGCGCTCGCCGATGACGTACCAGTCCATCTGGGCTCGGTTGCGGGTCACGTCGAGGACGGAGTAGCCGTGGTCGTCGAAGTTGAGGTAGCGGACGTGGCGGTTGGCGGTCCTGATCATGTTCTCGACCGTCAGGCTGACCGTGCGGCGCGGAGCGCCGAGGATGTCCTTGAGGTTGTTCGAGGTCACCGAGGTGGCCACGAACTCGACGCCGGCGGTCTTGCCGAGCGGGTAGACGGCGGAGTCGTACGGCAGGTCGCAGGCCCACGCGGAGTGGATGTCGCCGGTGACGAAGACGGTGTCGGTGATCGCGTTGTTGCGGATGTGCTCGAAGAGCTCGGTGCGGTCGGCGGTGTAGCCGTCCCACTGGTCCACGTTGTAGGCGATGCCGTTGTCGGGCAGCAGGCCGGTGACGTCGTTGATCGGGCTGATGAGGCTCTTGGGGAGCGCGCCGAAGGTGACCGGCGCGATCATCACCGGGTTGCCGACGATCTTCCACTGGGCGTCGGTGAGCAGGCCGTCCTTGAGCCAGGCCAGCTGCTCGTCGCCGGTGATCGTGCGGTCGGGGTCGTCGACGCCGGCCAGGTCGGTGCGGGCGACCTGCTGGGAGCGGTAGGAGCGCAGGTCGAGCATGCTCAGCTCGAGCAGGTTGCCGAAACGCAGCCGCCGGTAGATGCGGTCGTGGAGGTGGCCGTCGGTCTCCACCGTTGCTGTGCCGTCCACGCGCAGCGGCATCCACTCGTCGTAGGCCTGGTTGGCGTTGGTCTTGCGATCGATCCAGTCGTACTCGCCGGGCTCGTTGTTCTCGGCGCCCAGCAGCCAGGCGTCGTTGGCCGACTCGTGGTCGTCCCAGGTGACGATCCAGGGCAGCCGGGCGTGGGCGGCGGAGAGGTCGACGTCGCGCTTGTACTGCGCGTGCCTGATCCGGTAGTCGGCCAGCGTGTGCATCTCGTGGGCCGGCTCGTGCGGCCGGACGTCCTCGTTGGCCATGCCGTAGCCGTACTCGCCGGGCGCGTACTCGTAGAGGTAGTCGCCCAGGTGGAGGATGGCGTGCAGGTCGTCACGGGCGGCCAGGTGGCGGTAGGACGCGAACCAGCCGGCCTGCAGGTTGGAGCAGGAGACCACCCCGAAACGTACGTTCTCCGGGGTTGCGTCGGCGGCCGGAGCGGTGCGGGTGCGGCCGACCCGGCTGGTCTGACCGTTGTAGGTGAATCGGTAGAAGTACCAGCTCTCCGGGGCCAGGCCGGTGACGTCGAGCTTCACGGTGTGGTCGCGGTCGGGGCCAGTCTGCTGGGATCCCTTCGCGGTCACGCGGGCGAAGTCGGCGGTGGGCGAGACCTCCCAGCGGACCAGGACCTCCTCACCCTGCCCGGACCCCGGAGTCGCGTCCGCCGTCGGCGTGACCCGGGTCCAGATGACCACGCGGTCCGGGAGCGGGTCGCCGGAGGCGACGCCGTGCTGGAAATGGTTGAGCGTGCCGCCCGCGGCCTCCGCGGGCTCGGGAAGTGCGATGGCACCGGCTCCTGCGGCGGTCGCCAGCCCGGCGGCGATGAGGGTGCGGCGGTCGATCTGCGTCTGGATCACGCTGTATGGAACGACGCAGCCGCCGGCCCTGTCATGGGCCGGCGGCTGGATTTCACGCAGTGTTCCCGGACTGGTTCCGGGAGGTGTGGCGCAGGGCTCAGAGGCTGCGCAGGACCGCCGTCACCTTGCCGAGGATCGTCGCGTGGGTGCCGTCGATCGGCTCGTACGCAGCGTTGTGCGGCAGCAGCCAGACCTTGCCGTCCTTGCGGGAGAGCGTCTTGACGGTGGCCTCACCGTCGATCAGCGCGGCCACGATCTCGCCGTTCTCGGCGGTCGGCTGCTGGCGCACGACCACGAAGTCGCCGTCGCAGATCGCCGCGTCGACCATCGAGTCACCGGAGACCGAGAGCAGGAAGAGGTCGCCGTTGCCGACCAGCTGCTTGGGCAGCGGGAAGACGTCCTCGATGCTCTGCTGGCTCGAGGTCTCCTCGGCCAGGATCGGGCCACCGGCCGCGATCCGCCCGACCAGGGGGACCATGGCGGCGTCGGGGTTGGGGTTGATGTCGGCCTCGGCGGTGATCGTCGACTCGGGCTCCTCGCCGGACATGGCCTTGCGGTGGGCCATCACCTCCGGGAGGAAGACCTCGAGGGCGCGCGGTCGCTTCGGGTCCTTGCGGATCAGACCACGCTGCTCCAGCGCACGGAGCTGGTGGGCGACGCTGCTGGTGCTGGTCAGCCCGACCGCGGCGCCGATCTCTCGCATGCTGGGCGGGTAGCCGCGCTGCTCGATGCTGTCGCGCAGGTGAGCGAGGATGCGCTGCTGACGCGGCGTGAGCCCGGTCGCGTCCGGCGGCCCGTCGGGCAGCTCGCGGACGCGGCTCTTCTTCGAACCGCCTGATCCGGTGCCTGTCTTCTGCGTGGTCATGTCACCACATTAGTCCCTCTGGCACCACCACATCAAACATTTGTTCGACCTCATGGGCGGCGCGTGTCGGCGTTCGAAAATTCTTGGGGTCGCTACTTGCGTTGTTCGAACACGTGATCTACCTTCGAACATGTGCTCGATCGAACACGTGATCGAGAGACTTGTGATCAGGAGGCCGTGAGATGAGTGCAACAGTCTATGTGCTGCCCGTAGCCGAGCCGCCGCGCCCGGCGCCGGAGGTGCGTCGCTCGACCGTGCGACTCACTCGTCGCGGCCGAGTCGTCGTGTTCGCATTTGCGCTCGTCGTGCTCTTCGGGATCGCGTTGATCGGGGCGAAGGTGGCGTTCGCGGTGGAGAACGGTGCGGACAAAAGCCCCTCTCCCTCCGCCCACACGATGGTCGTCGGCGATGGTGACACGCTCTGGGACATCTCCTCGAAGGCCGTCGCCGGCACCGACTCCTCGATTCGGGAGATGGAGCAGACGATCA
The DNA here is from genome assembly GCF_042788075.1 of Nocardioides sp. YIM B13467. Lineage (NCBI taxonomy): Bacteria > Bacillati > Actinomycetota > Actinomycetes > Propionibacteriales > Nocardioidaceae > Nocardioides > Nocardioides sp. YIM B13467. The sequence continues at coordinate 61,513 of NZ_JBHZPJ010000001.1, read as the reverse complement.
AGGAGCTCAACAGTCTCGAGTCCTCGATGCTCGTGTCCGGACAGACGCTGATCGTTCCGACCGCGCCGTAAGGCGCCGCACAGATGTCCGGCTGCTCCTTCGAGGGAGTCAGCCCGCGCAGCGGGCACCCTGGCAGCCGGCTACCGGGGAAAAGAGTGAGAGTGCTGCAGACGATGGGAAGCGTCTGCAGCACTCTCGCTGCGTCGGGTCAGTGGCGCCCGCGGTAGGGGTTGTCCGGCTCGGCCGGCGGCCACTGCTTGTTGCGGGTGCTGTGCCGCGGCGGCCACTCGTCGTCCGGCTCGACCGGCGGGTCCTGGGGCTGGCGCTGGGTGGGCATCGCCTGGGTCGCGGCGGGATCCTGGATCAGTCGAGCCCGCGAGCCGGTCTGGCCGTAGCCGGTCGGGGTCTGGTAGGCGCCGGACTGATACTGCGGGGAGCCGGCCTGCTGGGTGGGGTAGCTGTCCGTGCCGTATCCCTGAGAGCCGTACCCCGGAGTGCTCTGCGGCGTCGACGTCGGTGTCGGCGGGCTGGAGTAGTAGGGCTGTGGCGTGGGCGGCGGGCTGGTCGGCGGCTGGTAGGAAGGTGCGCCGTAGGCGGCCCGGCTGCCGGTGTTGCCGTAGCCCTGATCGCTGCTGGGGTAGCCGTACGGCGACTGGGAGCCGGTGTCGGTGTAGGCCGAGCGGTTCGAGGTGTCGCCGTAGGGCGGCTGGCTCCCGGTGTCGGAGCTGTGCCGGCCGTAGCCGGTGTCGTCGTAGCCGTAGGAGCCGGTGCCGTAGTAGTCCTGCTCCGGGTAGGCCTGCTCAGGGTAGGCCTGGTCGGAGTAGGCCGGGGCCGAGTAGTCCTGCTCCTCGACGTAGGCGTTGGAGTGGCTTCCGGTGTAGTCGTCGGCGGGTGGCGTGGTGGGGGAGCCGGAGAAGGCCCGCCAGGCCTTCCCGGCGAAGGTGAAGGTCAGGAAGAGGCAGGCGACTGCAACGACCGCCGCGATGGCGAGCTTCGCCCAGGCGCCGGATTCGCCTCCCCGTGCGTCGGCCCCGAAACCGACGGCGACCCACACGAGCACTCCCCAGATGACGAGGAATGCCAGTGTCGCGATCGCAGGCAAGATGAAAGGTGGCCGGGGACCGCTTCTGGGGCGCGTGCCTCTCCGCGACCCGACGCGATTTCCTCCGGAGATGTTTGTCACGGGGGTCATTCTTACTCATCCAGGCCAGTCCGTCGCCGCTGAACCGGAATCTTTCGGTGTTTGACCGGCGACACGCCGGACACGCGGGTAAACGCGACCCTCGCTTGCATCGTCGTGGGGGCGGGCGTACGGTTACCACTACATCTAGTAGTTACACCGCTGTAGTTATCCACATCTAGTTCACATGAACAGGCGGATGGCCCACAGCGATGGGGGTGTTGTTCCACAGGGACTCACGCTCATATCCACAGGTTCCACAGGCTCGGGCCGCCGATGAGACGGCCTGGATCCACAGGTCTCACGAGAGGGGCTCGACCGTGCACTGTCCGTTCTGCCGACACAGCGACACCAAGGTGCTCGACTCCCGCGTGGCCGAGGACGGTGGCCAGATCCGGCGCCGCCGGGTCTGCCAGGAATGTGGGAAGCGGTTCACGACCGTCGAGCAGATGCAGCTGATGGTGGCCAAGCGCTCCGGCGCAGCGGAGCCGTTCAGCCGCGACAAGGCGGTGCACGGCGTACGCAAGGCATGCAAGGGCCGGCCGGTCACCGAGGACCAGCTCGCCTGCCTCGGCCAGGAGGTCGAGCAGGCGCTGCGCAGCCAGGGGCTGGCCGAGGTTCCCAGCAACGAGGTGGGGCTGGCGATCCTCGCGCCGCTGCGCGAGCTCGACGAGGTGGCCTACCTGCGTTTCGCGAGCGTCTACCGGGCCTTCGGCTCGGTGGAGGACTTCGAGCGTGAGATCCAGATGCTGCGTACGGAACGGGAAGTCCAGGACTTCGAGGCAGAACATCCGGTCGAGGCCCCGGTGGGCTCCGACTAGGTCCCACGGGACACACAGACCGGCCCGGGCAGGCCGTGGGGAAGCGACCTGCTCGGGCCAATCAACGGCACAGCCAGCGGAAACAGATAGAACAGAGCAAGGACTCCACCATCAGCACCGACCAGCAGTACGGCACAGCGATCGATGACAACAGGGGGAACGAAATGACAGACACGGCAGCAGAGGCACAGGCATCGTCGAAGACGGGCGCCGGGCTGAAGATCGAGCGGATCTTCAGCACCGAGGGCGTCCACCCTTACGACGAGATCACCTGGGAGCGGCGCGACGTCGTCCAGAAGAACTGGAAGACCGGCGAGACCGTCTTCGAGCAGACCGGCGTGGAGTTCCCCGACTTCTGGTCGATCAATGCCTCGACGATCGTGACGACCAAGTACTTCCGCGGCGCCATCGGCACCGAGAAGCGTGAGCAGAGCCTGAAGCAGCTGATCGACCGGGTCGTGAACACCTACGTCGCCTCCGGCAAGGAGAACGACTACTTCGCCTCGGACGCCGACGCCGACCTCTTCGGTCGCGAGCTCACCTGGCTGCTGGTCAACCAGCACTTCGCCTTCAACTCGCCGGTCTGGTTCAACGTCGGCACCGAGTCCCCCCAGCAGGTCTCGGCCTGTTTCATCCTCTCGGTCGACGACTCCATGGACTCGATCCTGAACTGGTACAAGGAGGAGGGCCTGATCTTCAAGGGCGGCTCCGGTGCCGGTCTCAACCTCTCCCGCATCCGCTCCTCCAAGGAGCTGCTGAAGTCCTCCGGCGGCACCGCCTCCGGCCCGGTCTCCTTCATGCGCGGCGCCGACGCGTCCGCGGGCACCATCAAGTCCGGTGGCGCCACCCGTCGCGCGGCGAAGATGGTCGTGCTCGACGTCGACCACCCCGACATCGAGGAGTTCGTCGAGACCAAGGCGCGCGAGGAGGACAAGATCCGCGCGCTGCGCGACGCCGGCTTCGACATGGACCTGGGCGGCAAGGACATCTCGTCCGTGCAGTACCAGAACGCCAACAACTCCGTGCGCGTCTCCGACGAGTTCATGCGCGCCGTCGAGGAGGGCAAGAAGTTCGGCCTCCGGGCGCGTACGACCGGTGAGGTCATCGAGGAGATCGACGCTCGCGAGCTGTTCCGCAAGATCTCGATCGCCGCGTGGGAGTGTGCCGACCCGGGTCTGCAGTACGACGACACGATCAACGACTGGCACACCAACCCGGAGACGGGCCGGATCACCGGCTCCAACCCGTGCTCGGAGTACATGTCGCTGGACAACTCCTCCTGCAACCTGGCGTCGCTGAACCTGCTGAAGTTCCTCAAGGACGACGACACCTTCGACGCCGTGCGCTTCCAGCAGGCCTGCGAGGTCGTCTTCACCGCGATGGACATCTCCATCTGCTTCGCCGACTTCCCGACCGAGGCGATCGGCGAGACCACCCGCGACTACCGCCAGCTCGGCATCGGCTACGCCAACCTCGGCGCGCTGCTGATGGCGATGGGTCTGGGCTACGACAGCGAGGGTGGCCGCACGATGGCCGCCGCCATCACCTCGCTGATGACCGGTGCCGGCTACAAGCGCTCGGCCGAGCTGGCCGGTGTCGTCGGGCCGTACGCCGGTTACGCCCGCAACGCCGAGGCCCACCAGCGGGTCATGCGCAAGCACCAGGCCGCCAACGACGCGGTCCGCTCGATCAACCCGGTCGATCGCAACATCATCGACGCGGCGACCCGCGTGTGGAACGACGTCGTCGAGATCGGCAAGGTCAACGGCTTCCGCAACGCCCAGGCCTCGCTGCTCGCGCCGACCGGCACCATCGGCTTCATGATGGACTGCGACACCACCGGCATCGAGCCCGACTTCTCGCTGGTCAAGTTCAAGAAGCTCGTCGGTGGCGGCTCGATGCAGATCGTCAACCAGGTGATCCCGCGCGCGCTGAAGAAGATGGGCTACCAGCCCGAGCAGATCGAGGCGATCGTCGCCTACATCGCCGAGCACGGCCACGTCATCGACGCCCCCGGCCTGCGCCAGGAGCACTACGAGGTCTTCGACACCGCGATGGGCAAGCGTGCGCTGCAGCCGATGGGCCACGTACGCATGATGGCCGCGACCCAGCCGTTCCTCTCCGGTGCGATCTCCAAGACCGTCAACCTGCCCGAGACCGCGACGGTCGAGGAGATCGAGCAGGTCTACATGGAGTCGTGGAAGCTGGGCCTGAAGGCCACCGCGATCTACCGCGACAACTGCAAGGTCGGCCAGCCGCTGGCCGACGGCAAGTCGGAGAGCGCCAAGAAGGACCAGGGTCTCTCCACCGCTGCTCCGGAGGCTCCGGCCGCCGAGGTCGAGCCCGAGGTCGTCGAGAAGATCATCGAGAAGATCGTCTACGCGCCGACCCGCAAGCGCCTGCCGAAGTCCCGCGTCTCGCGCACCACCTCCTTCACGGTCGGTGGCGCCGAGGGCTACATGACCTCCGGTGCCCACGCCGACGGTGAGCTCGGTGAGGTCTTCCTCAAGCTCGGCAAGCAGGGCTCGACCCTGGCCGGTGTCATGGACGCCTTCTCCATCGCGGTGTCCGTCGGCCTTCAGTACGGCGTGCCCCTGGAGACCTACGTCTCCAAGTTCACCAACCTGAAGTTCGAGCCCGCCGGTCTGACCGACGACCCGGACGTACGCATGGCGCAGTCGCTCATGGACTACGTCTTCCGCCGCCTGGCGCTGGACTACATGTCCTTCGAGGACCGTTCGGCTCTCGGCATCTACTCCGCCGACGAGCGTCAGCGCTACCTCGAGACCGGCTCCTACGAGCAGCTCGGCAACGGCACCACCGCCGCCGAGCTCGTCCAGAAGCCGGCTCCGGAGCGCAAGGCTGCTGCTCCTGTTGCCGAGCCGGTCGAGGCCGAGGTCGAGGAGGAGGCCGAGGTCGTCGAGGAGGCGCCCAAGGCCACCGCCCACACCACCGCCGAGCTGCTCGAGTCGATCAGCGGCATGGCTATCGACAGCCCGCTCTGCTTCACCTGCGGCACCAAGATGCGCCCCGCCGGCTCCTGCTACGTCTGCGAGGGCTGCGGCTCGACCTCTGGTTGCAGCTGAGCCTGAAGGCTGAATGAGTCCGGTCCCGCACCCGAGTTCAGGGTGCGGGACCGGACGGCATTTTTGCTGGGTTCTTGGCGTTCCACCACACGCGACCGTTCTGGGCGGTTCACATCGTCGTCGTTCAGAGGAATCGAGCACGAATCGGAGCAGCACGGAGTCGCCCGCGCCCACGTGCTTGATGACCCGTGGGTTCCCACGTCGCCGTCTCGATCGGTCGGGCCACTCGCAGGCCCAGGACACCCGCGAACGCTGGCCTTCCGGCCCTCCGATGTGTGGCCTTCGTCCCTGTGTCCGGCGCCGTCGGCGCGTGACGATCGCTGTATGTAGGCGAGGTGCGCAGCGCGGCCGCGCAGTGGGACTTCGCCCGGAGGACAGGAGCCGACAATGATGGGTTACGGATACGGCATGGGCGCCGCGGGCTGGATCGCCATGACCATCTTCTGGGTCGGGCTGATCACCTTGGTCATCTGGGTCATCGCCCGCGTCCTGCCGACCGGAGGCGCCTGGGGCGACTCCACACCACGACGGGGCGGAGCACCCACGGAGAGCGCCGAGGACATCTTGGACCGACGGTTCGCCTCCGGGGAGCTGGACGAGGAGACGTACCGGTCGATGCGCGCCACCCTGCGCTCCTCCGGGACCACCGGGAGCGAGCCCCGGTGATGCGTACGGTCAAGACGCTGTGGGTGCCGCTGGTCGCCCTGCTCGCGATGCTCGCCTCCGGCGCCTGGCTGGTCATCCAGGATGACGACAGCGGGCGCGGGTTCGGCCCGTGGGGCGGAACGGGTATGCCGATGATGGGCGGCTCGGCCGAGTCGGGGTGGTTGGCCGGCGACCGCGACCCGGTGGACGACCTGGCCGAGGCACGGGAGCGAGCCGAGGACTTTGCCGAGACGCTGGGGTCGGGGCTGCGTGTGGGCGAGGTGATGCGGTTCGCCAACAACTACTACGCCGAGCTCGAGGAGTCCGACGGGGCCAAGGCCACCGAGGTGCTGGTCGACCCGTCGACCGGGGCCGTACAGCTCGAGTTCGGGCCGGCCATGATGTGGAACACCCGCTACGGGATGATGGCCCGGCCCAGTGGCCCCGTACGGCTCGACGCCGAGCAGGCCCGGGCCGCCGCACAGGCGTGGGCCGAGGAGCACGGACTCGCGGTCGCCGAAGCCGAGGCTTTTCCCGGTTACTACACCCTGCACACGCTCCAGGACGGCCGCATCGAGGGGATGCTCTCGGTGAACGCCGTCACCGGCGCCGTCTGGTACCACAGCTGGCACGGGGAGTTCCGGGAGATGTCCGAAGGCGCGTAGCCGCACCTTCGAGTTCGACTGCTCGTCGGACGAACGACCACCAGCAGTGGCGCCGATGAACGCCCGGAGCGCAGACCTGGAACGGGCTTCTTCCGTTCGGTCAGTGGCCGAGGATGCGGCTCAGCCAGGTGCCGTTCGGGTCCTTGGGATCGGCGGAATGTCCGGCGCACCACTGGCCGGAGGGTACGGATGCCTTGACCTGGGCGACGTGGCGGCCGCAGCCGGCCCAGGTGGTCTTCTTGCACTTCTTGCAGCGGACGGGGCGACACATTGTTCGGTTCCTGCTTCTGTGGTTCTGGTCGGTGGTCAGGCGGGAGGTTCGCCGGCGTCGAGGGCGTCGACGAACTCGCAGAACGCGTCGAAGGCTCGCGCGCCGTGGATGGTGGCGGGACCGCCGTGCATGAGGAAGGTGACGCCGATGGCCTCGGCTGCCTCCTGAGGGCTCGCGCCGGCGCGAGCGGCGGCCTGGCCGTGGGAGGCGATGCAGCCATCGCAGCCCTCGACCACGCCGATCGCGAAGGCGATCAGCTCCTTCGTCTTGCGGTCGAGCGCACCATCGGCGAAGGCCGCCTTGGAGAGCCCGCCCCAGCCTTTGTAGACGTCGGGGATGGCACTGCGTAGCTCCTGGTGGAGCGGCCCCAGGTCCCGCAGGACGCTCTTGCCGTGGGGCGAGGCATGGTCAGTAGTGGTGGTCATGATGGCTCCTTTCGGCCGCGGTGGAGGAGGTGTCTCTCCTCAGAATCGTAACCCCCCGGGGGGTTACACTTAAGACGGTAGCATAACCCCCCGGGGGGTTATAGAATCGCTGAAGACGAAGGAGAACCAATGACCAGCTTCACTCTCAGTGCCACCGTCCCCGCGTCGTACGCGGAGACCTTGGCGCGCGTGCGAGACCTGCTCGGCGACGCCGGGTTCGGCGTCCTCACCGAAATCGACCTGAAGGCGACCCTGCACGCCAAGCTCGGTGTAGACATCCCGCAGCAGGTGATCCTCGGAGCCTGCATGCCCCAGCTCGCGCATCGCGCACTCGAGGCCGACCCGCGGATCGCGACGATGCTGCCGTGCAACGTCGTGGTCGCTGCCCAGGGCGAGGAGACCCGGGTGGAGATCTTCGACCCGGCTGCGATGACCTCGTTCAGCTCGGACGCCGGCGTCGCCGAGGTCGCGGCGGACGCGCGTCAGCGCCTCACTGGCATGTTGGAAGCACTCACTGGAGAGAAGAAGGACGACGATGCAGCTCGAGCCTGACGAGATCAAGGCCGTCATCACCCGACTCAAGCGGGCCAACGGACACCTCGCGTCCGTGATCCGGATGCTCGAGGAGGGCTCGGAGTGTGAAGACGCGCTGACCCAGCTCGCGGCGGTCAACAAGGCGGTCAGCCGAGGCGGCTACGCGCTGGTCGCCACCGGGCTGGAGAAGTGCCTCGCCGACGGCGGGCGCGACAGTGTCGACACCAAGAAGATGGAGAAGCTCTTCCTCGCTCTTGCCTGATCGGCGGGCCGATCACTGTCCACAGGCGAGCTTCGGGACAGGGTTATCCACAGGTCGGTGATAGGCGCTGGCGGGGTGTAGAGATCCGGGGTCTGCTGGGGTCATGCCCAAACGAAAGAAGCGTGAGAAGTCACCTCGCCCACCGAACAGGCCCGGGGATCCGCGGCGGCGGTCGTTCGCGGAGAAGGTCGTCGACAGTCCCTATTGGCCCGCGATGTTCGCGGTGAACGACGCCGAGGCTCGCGGGGATGTGAAGTCGGCCCTGGAGATCATCCACACGACCAGCGACCAGCTCGACAAGGAGCAGTTCTGGCATCCGTCGCGCCTCGAGCGGCTGGAACAGCTGCGGCTGCTCGAGGCGCTGATGCCGAGGTGGGCGCATTCGCGATGGATCGTGGCGCAGGCGCTGCAGAGCACCCACGCGCGCAACCAGTGGCGGATGTCGAAGGCGATCCGTGTCGCGCTGGACGTCCGTGGTGGCCCCGACCCCGGACGTGACCGGGAGGACGACCGGATCCAGATCTTGGATCGCGACTGGGTCTACCGGCAGACCTTCCTCTACGAGCTCGGCGGGCTCGAGGCGTTCCTGCGCCACAACGCATCCGGCGACCTCATCGCCGGTGCCGACCGGATCTGGGAGTGGGTGCGGGCGCCGATGCGTGGCCTACGGCTGCGGGGGCACGAGCCGCGACACCTGCTCTGGGAGGATCCGAGGACCGGAGAGCAGCTGACCACGATCAACATCGGTGCTGGTCTGCTCGTCGACGACGGGGAGTGCGTGATCGGCCGGATCGTGCCGATCGACGACGGCCTGATGTTCGAGACGGCGCCACTGCGGGTGCCTGAGGAAGTGGCGTACGCCGTGGCGGATGAGCCGGAGCGGTGGATCGACGCGCTGCGTGACAGGACCGGCAGGCCGGGGCGCGAGCCGGGTGAGATCTGGACCCACCGCGGGCTTCGCGACTACGGCTTGCTCACCGACATTCCGTACGGGCTGGTCAACCTCGCCATGGACGCGGGGCTGCATGCGTTCAGGAATCCGGATGACGATGGGCTGGTCGAGCTCGACGAGCTGTTCAACCATCCTGCCGACTATCCCGCGTGTCTGGCCGCGTGGCTGATGCGACCGGAGACGATCACGGCGCTCGGTTCGGGCACGCCGCCCGATGGTCTTGCCGCGCTCGGCGGGTTCGCCGAATTCGTCCACGAGCCGGCCGCGAGCCTGATCCGCGACCTGGCCGACCACCACGAGGAGGCTGCCTGACACTCCGCGAGGCCTCTCGCCCCGACCTGGAGTTTGGCTTAGTTTGATTCCAGTCGAGACCGTGGGGGTCGCAATGGCAGCATCGCAGGCGACGTCGGACGCCGAGCCTCCGCTGAGCCGGCGCCGGATCAATCTCATCTTCGGCACCGTGCTCCTCGGCATGCTGCTCGCGGCGCTCGACCAGACGATCGTGTCGACTGCGCTGCCGACGATCGTGGCCGACGTCGGAGGTGCCGGCCACCTGTCCTGGGTGGTGTCCTCCTACCTCCTGGCCGAGACTGTGGCGACCGTGCTTGCCGGCAAGTTCGGCGACCTCTTCGGCCGCAAGCTGATGCTGCAGGTCTCCGCCGGGCTCTTCATCCTCGCCTCGGCCGCGTGCGGGTTCGCGACCGACATGGCCTGGCTGATCGGCGCTCGAGCCGTACAGGGCATCGGTGCCGGTGGCCTGATGGTGACCGCGACGGCGTTGATCGGCGACATCATCCCGCTGCGCGAGCGAGGGAAGTACCAGGGCGCGCTCGGGGCGGTCTTCGGTGCCACCACCGTGCTCGGGCCACTCCTCGGCGGTCTCTTCACCGACCATCTCTCCTGGCGCTGGGCGTTCTACATCAACCTGCCGCTGGGCATCGCCGTGATCGCGATCGCCAGCCTCACGCTGCCGCAGATCGCCCGCGGCAAGCGACCCTCGATCGACTATCTCGGCATCCTCTTCGTCGGCCTCGGCGCCTCGATGCTGACGCTGGCCGTCAGCTGGGGCGGGACCGAGTACGCCTGGGGATCGGCGACCATCATCGGTCTGTTCATTGGCTCGGCGGTCGCGTTCGCGATCTTCGTCTGGGTCGAGTCGCGGGCGCTCTCCCCGATCCTGCCGTTGCGGCTGTTCCGGGACCGGGTGTTCACGGTCAGCGTCGTGCTCTCGTTCATCGTCGGCTTCGCGATGCTCGGCGCGATGACCTACCTGCCGACCTACATGCAGTACGTCCACGGCGTCTCCGCGACGTCGTCCGGGATCCGGACCCTGCCGATGGTCATCGGTCTGCTGGTGACATCGACAGTGGCGGGTTCGATCGTGGGCCGGACGGGCCGCTACAAGATCTTCCCGGTCGCTGGTGCCCTGATCATGGCGCTGGGGCTCTATCTGCTCTCGACCATGGACGCCGACACCAGCACCCTGATGATGTCGCTGTTCCTGCTGATCATGGGCATGGGTGTCGGCTTGAGCATGCAGATCCTGACGATCATCGTTCAGAACACCGCGGCCTACGAGGACCTCGGCGTCGCGACCTCCGGCGTGACCTTCTTCCGGACGATGGGCAGCTCGTTCGGCGCCTCGATCATGGGAACCGTCTATGCCAACGGGCTCGCCGACCGACTCCCCGCCGCCCTCGCCGCGGCCGGAGTCTCCGCGGACGAAGTCGCGACACCAGCCCTTCTGCACGCGTTGCCCGAGGCTCAGAGCGCACCGATCATCGGGGCCTATGCGGAGACGCTGCAGATCGTCTTCCTCGCCGCGGTCCCTGTCGCCGGGCTGGCATTCGTGGTCGCGCTCCTCCTCAAGGAAGTGCCCCTACGCGGCACCTCGAGGGCTGCCGCGACCGACACGGGCGACGGCTTCGCGATGCCCAACTCCTCCGACAGCGCGATGCGCCTCGATGTCGCCGTCGCCCAGCTCATCCGGCGCCAGCCGCCGGAGACCTTCACCATGCTCCGGGAGTCGGCGGTCGATCTCGACGCGGCGACCGCGTGGTGCGTACGCCAGATCGGGATCCGCGAGTGGGTCGGCGGCGAGACCTCGCTGGTCGCGATCGGCCACCGCCTCGGGATGCCGGGCGCGGTGCTGGCGCCAGCGTTCGCCACCGCCGCGGCGGAGGGCTACCTCCACGGCGACGAGACGGCGTACGCCCTGACGGAGGCGGGCAGGGAGGAGCTCGCCAAGCTGGTCGCGGCGTTCAAGGAGTGGCTGGCCACCGAGCTCTCCGACTGGGGTGCTGACGACGCCAAGCTCGACGAGGCGCTCGCGGTGCTCTCCCGCAAGTTCGTGGAGGGCGAGCAGGACGTGCGGAGCCCGGCCGAGACCGCCGCATAGGGCTTTTTGCTTTCGGCGTGTTTGAAATCGGCGAGAGCGGGTAGGACGAAGGCATGAGTGACGACGACATGCACGTCAATCCCGACGATCTCAGGTCCATCAAGAACACCCTCGACACCGCCGGCGGCGACCTCTTCAAGCAGGCCAAGCCGCTGCAGAAGACACCTGACGTCGGGGAGTCGTCCTCCGAGGTCGCGACGGCACTGGCGTCGCTGGCGGCGGCCGTCGGAGGGATGGCGGAAGGTCTCGGGTCACTCAGCGACGGCGTACAGAACGCTCTCGACCACGCGACCACCGCCGATCACGGGGCCGGCGACGCGGGCCGGCGCCAGGAGCAGAGGGTGAGGGGCAACTGATGCCTGAGGCGATGGACACGAAGGTCTACGGCGACGCGTCGGCGGCGCAGACCGCGGCGGACGCGTGCACGACCGCCAAGGACGCGGTCGGTGACGCGCTCGACGACCTCGGCAAGGCGATCAAGACCGCCGGCTCGTGGAAGGGACAGGCGGGCGCCGCCTTCGAGTCGAAGGCGGAGAAGCGCAAGAGCGACCTGCGCCAGCTCGAGTCGCGCATCGAGGCCATGGGCAAGGGCCTCTCCACCTTCTCGGGCGACCTCAAGGCGGTCGAGACGAAGATGTCGACGATCCGCACCGAGGCCAGCGGCGCGGGGCTCACGGTCAGCGGCACCATGATCTCGCCGCCGACCGACCCTGGCGAGGACGCGTCCGAGGGCGACGTCAACGCCCACAACACCAAGGTCGAGAAGTGGAACGACCTGGTCAGCCGGGTCGAGACGGCTCGTAAGGACGAGGACAACGCCCACGAGGACCTCGGCAAGGCGATCTCGAAGTCGACCGGCGACGGCTGGATCGAGGACCGCCTCGAGGACCTGGGCCTGTTGCCGAAAGACTTCTCCGACGGCATGCAGATCGGTGCGTACGCCCTGGGGCTGGCCGGTCTGGGAGCCGGTGCCGGCGTCGACTGGATGGTGAAGAGCCGCTACGGCACGTTCCAGCCGCGGGTGAACGGCCGGTTCGCCAGCCCGTCGAGCCTGACGAAGCTGGAGCGCGCCGCGAAGGTGCTCAGCGACAAGAACTGGCACGCGAAGGCCAACAAGGCAGCCGTACGCGGCAAGTGGCTGACCGCGGGCAAGTGGGCGACCCGGGCCGGCTGGGTGGTCACGGCCGGCACCTCGGCGTGGGAGCAGTGGCAGAAGGACGCCGACGACCCGTCGCTGTCGACGACGGAGCGGGTGAGCCGCACGGTGAGCACCTCCGCGATCACGACCGCGGGCGCCGCGGGTGGAGCCTGGGCCGGCGCTCAGGCCGGTGCCGCGATCGGCAGCATCTTCCCCGGTCCGGGCACGGTGATCGGCGGTGTCGTCGGTGGCGTGATCGGTGGTGCGATCGGCTCCGGGCTGGCCGGCAAGGCCGCTGACTTCGTGGTCGACGAGGCTGGTGAGCTCGGTGAGGCCGTGGTCGACGGGGTCAGCGACTTCGCGGAGGGCGCCGGCGAGGTAGCCTCCGATGTCGGCGACGCCATCACCTTCTGGGACTAGGACCGCAATGATCTGGGCCGCACTCATCCTCGTCGCCGGCGTCGTCGGCGCCGGGGTCAGCATCTGGCAACATCTCGGGCTCTCCGCTCGTGCCCGTTCCTGGGCGACCGCGTGGAACCGCGGCGGTGTGGGCGAGGACGTCGTACTCATCCATCTGCCCTGCATCTCCGCGCTGGCCATCACCGGCTCGACGGCGTTCGGGCTGGTGCCGGAGCAGACCGCGGCATGGACGGTCATCGGTGGGCTCTTCCTGCTCACCTGCCTCGTCTATCCGCTGCTGGTCATCGTGCCCACCCCGTCGTTCATCAAGCCGAAGTGGTATCGCGAGTCGCGCCCGAAGAAGAAGCGCACCGCAGGAAAGAAGTGACCATGTCTGATCAGACGACGATGACGCTCCCGCAAGGCTGGGAGAGCGTCGAGCCACCCGAGGGCGTACGTTTCCTGGCGCTCGCGCCCGCGAGCGGCACCTTCCGCTCCAACCTCACGGTGACCGCCCAGACCAACGGCGAGCTGGGGTTCCGCGACTGGCAGGTCGGATCGGAGATGGCGTTCACCGAGATGATGCCGGGCTACACGCCGATCGACCTCGGGCGTCTCACGATCGCCGGGCAGGAGGCGGGGCGGCGGCTGGCGATGTACGACGGGCCGGGCGGCTCCGCGCTGACCATGGAGCAGTGGTTCGTGGCGATCGACGGAGTCGGCCACACCCTGACCGCTACCGTGCCGACCAGCGACTATGCGACGTGGGCCGCCCAGATCGACGCCGCTGCCGCGACCTGGAGCCCGGCATGAGCGCGGCGGCGACGGAGGTCGTCTGGATCCTCGCCGGCCCGGGCGGGCGTCTCGAGCACCGCGCCGCGGTCGACCCCACGGGCATCCACCTCGAGCTCGGCGTCGACGGCACCCGTACGCAGCCTCTCGACCTCCCGCGAGGTCACCTGGTCCCGAGCCTGGTGCGCACGCTGAAGATCCGCCCGGTCAAGGGCGCGGCCGGGTCGGTGCGTCCGTTCCCGACCGCCCGGATGGCCGAGCTGTTGGGTGAGGACCAGGACGCTCGCGACGTGGTTCTGAAGGAGCTCGGTGCCCGCACCGCCTGGTCGATCATGGTCGGCCCGTGGCAGCTCGCCGGCATCAACGGCCCCGACGGCCTCCATCTCGCGCTGGAGGACAGGCTCACGCCGATGACCAACACCGCCTTCTACCGCATGCTCTGCCAGCAGCTCGGCGCCTACTGATCCCTGCGGATACCAAGCGTCGAGAAGTCGGCGCCGAGGATGCGGAAGGCGTCGACGAGGAGCCCGGCGACGAGCGCTGCCTCGGTCCGCGGAACGGTGCGCCAGTAGTGCGGCACGGCCGGCGCCGGGGCGATCGGGTCCGTCTCGTCGGGGGTCAACCAGCCGGCCGCGCGAAGCGCCTCATGCTGCTCGACGGAGGCCTCCCAGGTGCCGCCGATGTGCTGCGTACCCACGAACTCCGCGTAGAGAACCGAGTCCACGCACAGGACCTGCCCCCAGCGAGACGGCGAGGCGGGCCGTGACACCTTCGACCTGAGCCGGGCCAGAAAGCCTGTCGGCTCCGGCGCCGGCGGCGAGGGCTCAGCGATGATCACGAACTCCTGCTGCCCGAGACCGGCGAGCTCGGCGGTGATCCGTTCCTGCCACTGCGTTGCGTCCACCGGTCCATCCAACCAGGGCGGGAGAGAGCAGCGTTACCGGCGCGTTCACACACAAGGGGTTGTCACGCGATCGCGGCACTGGTTGCATCTGTGCACCCGCTTCCCCCACGAACAAGGGACCCCCACCATGACTCTCGGGAAACGACTCACGCGCAAGCTCGCCCTCGCGCTTCCGCTCGCCGCACTCCTCTCCCTCGTTCCGGCGGCCGCCTGGGCCGCCCCGCCCCCGGCGCTGCCGGCCTCGGCCCCGGAGGGCGACCGCACCTGGCAGCCGGCCCTCGACTTCGACACCGATGGCTGTTACAGCACCCCGGCGATCGGACCGGACGGCACGCTCAACGGCGGCCTGGCGATGGGCGGCACGGTCAACGGCCAGTGCCGTGACCTCTCCGACCTGCAGAACACCAACGTCTACTCCCGCTCGAAGTGCAACAACGGCTGGTGTGCCTACCTCTACGGCTACTACTTCGAGAAGGACCAGGTCTCGTGGGGCCCCGGCTCGGCCGGCCACCGGCACGACTGGGAGCACATCATCGTGTGGGTGCAGGACAATCACGCGAGGTTCATGTCCGTCTCCCAGCACTCCGGCTATCAGATCAAGCCCGAGGCGGAACTGCAGTTCGAGGGCGGTACGCACCCCAAGGCCGTCTATCACAAGGATGGCGGCAGCACCCACTGCTTCCGCTTCCCCAAGACCGGTGGCGGAGACGAGCCGCCCGAGAACCACGAGGGTGTCTGGCAGGTCAAGGGCCTGGTCGGCTGGGACAACTACCCGGCCGGCATCCGCGACCGCCTCGTCGCGGCCGACTTCGGCGCCGCCACGTTCAAGCTCACCGACGCGCGCTTCGGCGACGCGCTGGCGGGCGGGAAGCCGGCCGGGGTCTCCCTCGACCCCTACGCCTGAGCCGGCCGGCTCCCCACTTCTCGCAGGTCAGGTGGCCTGCGAGAAGTCGAACAGCGCGATCGGGGCCGAGGTCGGTTCGTCGGAGCCTCCCTCGGGCTCGACGGTGATCCCGGCGGCACTCGCGTCCCCGGCATCACCCTCCAGGACGACGGTCTGGTCACTGCCGGCGGGCATCAGACCGGCGGGGACCATGACGTCGTCGTGCTGGAGCCAGAGCTCGTAGACCTTGCCGTCCGGCGCGGCCGGCATGTCGGAGGTGACCAGCACCGCCCTGTTCTCCGAGACCGATCGGACCACCCGCGCCCGGGCGTCGCCGGGCAGGTCGACGGCCACGGTCGTGGCGTCCTTCGCGTTCAGAACCCGTTCCGCGGTCGTCATGGTCTGGCTGGAGTCGTCGCGGATCAGCTCGACGGCGGTGACCGTTCCGGTGCCGACGACGGCCAGCACCGCGGCCGCGGCGGCGAACGTACGCCAACCGAACCGTCGACGTCCGGCCGGCACGTCCGAGGGCTCAGGAGCCTCGTCGGCCCTGTGCTTCGGCGTGGTCTCGGGCGGAAGCGGCCGGATCTCCTTGATACCGGCGAGCAGACGGTCGCGCAGCTCCGGCGGAGGTGCGGTGTCGGTCAGGCTGCCGAGCATCCAGGCGCTCTCGCGCAGGCTGGCGACCTCGTCGCGGCAGTCCGCGCAGGCGGCGAGATGTTCCTCGAAGCGGATGCGCTCGATGTCGTCGAGGGCGTCCACCGCGTATGCGCCGGAGAGGGCGTGAATGTCTTGCGCGTTCATCTGCTCACTCCCATCGCGTCGCGCAACCGGATCAGTCCGTCCCGGATACGGGTCTTTGCAGTGCCTATCGGCAGGTCCAGCATGGCGGCGACCTCAGTGTGGGTGTAACCGCCGAAGTACGCCAGTTGTAGCGCCTCCCGTTGAACTGCCGTCAGGGTTTCGAGGGCGGCATGGACGCGGCGAGCCTCCAAGGAGGTCTCCACGGCCTCGGCCGTCGTGTCATGGGGCGGGGTCTGGGTGGTCCCGTGGTAGGCCGTGTCGTTGCGGCCGGCTGACTCCGCGGACCGGACCCGGTCGACGGCACGACGATGCGCCAGTGTCAGCAGCCACGAATGGGCGCTGCCCAGGTTCTCGTCGTACCGGCTGGCGGTGCGCCACACCTGGAGGTACGCCTCCTGAGTGACCTCCTCCGCCTGAGCCGGGTCTCGGACCACCCGCAGCACCAGTCCGTGCACGCGGGCGGCGGTCGCGTCGTAGAGGGCGGCGAAGGCGGCCTCGTCGCCTCGGGCGACGCGACGGAGGAGCTCGGCAAGCCCCGGGGACCCGGCTCCCTCCGGCGACGAGTCGCCGGAGGGAACTGAGCTGAGCGGTCTCATGTGTCGATCCTCGCGGATGTCCGGTCCGATGTCCCGATCAGGGCATCAGGACGGTGTCGACGACGTACACCGTGGCGTTGGCGGTCGGGATGTTGCCGCACAGCACCTTGGCGTTCTCCTTGCCCACGGTGAACTCCTCGCCCTCGCCCTCGACGGTGATCATGTCGCCGGCCAGGGTCTCGTGCTCACCAGCGACCTCGTCCGGGCTGAGCTGGCCCGCCACGACGTGGTGGGTGAGGACCTTGGTCAGCGTGTCCTTGTCGGCCAGCACGGCGTCCAGGTCGGCCTTCGGGATCTTCGCGAAGGCGTCGTCGGTCGGGGCGAAGACGGTCAGCGCGTCGGCGCTGTTGAGGGTGTCGACGAGCTCGGCCTGGCCGACGGCCGAGACCAGCGTCTTGAGCAGCGGGTTGGCGCTCGCCGCGGAGGCGACCGGCGCGGTCGCCATGCCGTTGAACGAGCCGGCACCATCGGCGGGGATCAGCTTGCAGCCTTCGCCGAAGGTCTGCGCACCGGCCTCCATGTCCTCGGACTCCTCAGGCGCGGCCTCGGTCGACTCGGAGGTGCTGGACCCGCCTTCGCTGCCGGACGCGGTGTCCTCGGAACCACATGCCGAGAGACCGAGACCCAGCAGGAGCGCCATGGACGCGGCGACGCTGCCGGTGCGGGTGATCGTGTTGAGCTTCATTGGGAGAGCCTTTCGAGGGTTGGTCTCTTGCTGTCATGAGGGCTTCGGCACGGTGGCCGAATCGGATTTCGCCAATTTGTGATCAGGTGACGGTGACGACGATTTCCTGGATGCCGCTGGACCCGTCGGGAAACGGGGTGGCCCGTTCCCCGCTCTGCACGTTGCCGCCGCGGTCGGTGACACGAACGGCCAGCTGGTGGCTCCCGGGCTCGGCGTCCCAGGGCATGAACCACTGGCGCCAGTAGTCGATCCCGGCGTCCGGGCCGAGCTCGGCCGGCTGCCAGCGGCCGCCGTCGATGCGTACGTCGACCTTGGCGACGCCATGGTGCTGGGCCCAGGCGACACCGCCGATCACGGTGCGGCCGCCCTCGATGTTGCTCAGCGGGCGGGGCGTGTCGATCCGGCTGGACAGCTTGATCGGGGCATCGATGGCCCAGTCTCGGTCGGTCCAGTAGGCGGTCGCCTCGTCATAGCGGGTCAGGGTCAGCTTGGTGACCCACTTGGTGGCGCCGACGTACCCGTAGAGGCCGGGCACCACCAGCCTGGCCGGGAAGCCGTGGGTGCGGGGGAGGACCTCGCCGTTCATGCCGAGGGCGACCATCGCGTTGCGGCCGTCCATCACGGCCTCGAGTGGGGTGCTGATCGTGAAGCCCTCGACGTCGGTCGAGAGGATCTGGTCGGCGTGGGTGCCGACTCCTGCCTCCTCGAGCAGCTCCTGGAGAGGTACGCCGGTCCAGCGCGCTGCGCCGACGAGCTTGCCGCCGACCTCGTTGGAGACGCAGGTCAGGGTGATGTCGTGCTCGACGTTCTCCCGCGCGCGCAGGTCGTCGTAGCTGAAGGTGAGCTCGCGGTCGACGTCACCGTCGATGGTCAGCGACCAGCTGTTCTGGTCGACGATCGGGACGGCCAGCTTGGTGTCGACCCGGTAGAAGTCACGGTTGCGGGTGATGAACCGGGAGATCCCCTGGTGTGTTTCCTCCAGCCCTGCCGGGAGCGCCGGCAGCGGGTCGCGGACCCGCGGCAGCATGATGTCGGCGAGCGCCGTACGCCCCCGCACGATCAGCTGCCCGCCCGTCGCGGCCGCGGCGGCGAGCAGGGCGAGGGCCCCGAACCCGATCAGTACGCTGCGACGGGTGGCCGCGCCTTCGTTCGGGGCGTCACGCCGGTGAGTCGGCGTGCGCTCGACGGTCAGGGCCCGGGTCAGCAGCACCAGTACGACGGGTCCGAGGACGAGCGCCACCACCGTAGGCACGAGGTCGGCGACCTCGAAGAGCGGCTGGCGGACCACGGCGACTCCGGCGAGCAGGACCAGGCCGGCCATGAGTCCGACGCCGAGTCGCAGCCGTCTGCGGGCGACGACGCCGATCGCGGCGGCGAACGCGATCGTGACCAGCAGCACGCTGCCGATCAGGATCGGCTTGTCCGCGCTGCCGAGCTCGCGCACCGCCCACTCCTTGACCGGCGTGGGCGTCGCGTCGATGACGGCCGTGCTGACGGCGAGGGCGGGTGACGAGGCCGGGGTGAGCAGCGCAGCGGTGAGGTGCGCGGCGGACATTCCAGCCACTCCGGCGAGCACACCGGCGGCGGCATGGGCGAGGGTGTGGCGATCCAGGTGTCTCATAGCGGGAGTTCGCGCCCGCGCCCGGATCGGATTTCAGTCGGAGTCGCGCATCTTGGCGAGCCTGGCCCGCAGGCCGGGTTCCCGATGCGCATTGGCACGCAGCCCGACGTAGGTGTCGCCGTAGACCCAGAGCAGTGCGTCGTCGAGCCGCCGCACCGCGCCCGGCGGATAGCGGTAGTCCATCCGCGCCATGAGGGTCTCCTCGTCGACCGAGCGCAACGCGTCGCCGAGCTCGGTCAGCGAGGTGATGCCGAGCTCGAGGATGACGCCGGAGATCCACCCGTAGTGGTCGGTTCGCGACCACCCGGCGTCGGCGTACTGGCCGGCCAGGAACGCCGCCAGCTCCCGGGGGCTGATCCGCGGGTCGTCGTCGGGAGCCTCCGTGCTGGCGGCGGTCGCGCCCTCCCGGAGCCGGTCCCTGATCGTGGAGAACTCGCGGTCGGCGAGCTCGAGCAGGCCGGCGGCGAGCGTGAACCGCCGGTCGAAGTCGGGCACGTGCTCGCTGGGGATGGTGCCCTTGTAGCGGATGTCGTGCTCGAACTCGGCCCAGGCGTGCTGCAGCACGGTGCGGATCTGGATCTGCGCCTGGCGGCCTCGCAACAGCTCGTACGCTGCCTGGCCCTCGCGCGCGGGGTCGAGACTGACCAGCAGGTGGCGGCTGGCGTACCCGAACCGGCCCTCGCTCGCGGTCTCCTCGCCCATGTCGCGGTCGTCGTGGACCACCACCTGGTCGTCGAGGAGGTCGGCAACGGCCTGGACGTCACTGTGGACGTAGGTGATCACCCGCAGCCCGATCTGGTCGGTGATCTGGCGGAGCGGGTCGGTGAAGACCTGCCGTCCGTCGACGGTACGAGCCGCCTTGGCCGCGAACGACGCGACCGACTTCGCGCGCGAGGTCACGGTGAGGTAGTTGATGCCCGCGTCGTCGAGGATCGAGGTCACCAGCTGTACGTACTGGTCGGCTGCTTCTTGCAGAGTCGGCTGCATCGCGGCGTACTCACGGACCGCGGTCGCGGTGTCGTGGATCCTGGCCCCGGCTCGCCCGCGGGGTGTCGGGCGGAGGTCGTCGGGCAGCGTCGGAGTGACGATGTAGCCGGTGGCGAAGTCTCCGTACGTGGTGGTCCGGTCCGGTGCGCGGGTCGCGAACAGGCCGATGTAGGCGCTCAGCACCGCGTCGACCTGGTCCTCGACCACTCGCAGATCGCTCTTGCGTACCGCGTTCTCGGCGGCCGTTCGCAGGGCGTGCCAGGACGGGTTGTCGAGCAGCAGCGGCGGATCGGCGCTCGCGAGCCCCTCGAGCAGGCCGAACAACATGATCAGCTCGGCGCGGAGCTGGTCGATGTCACGCCCTGACTTGTTCTTGTACTTCAGTGTCCGGCCCAGGCGGAAGAGGGCCACCGTCGCGGGGTGGGGGTAGACCTCGATCGCCCGGCGCCGCCGACCGGACCGGGGGTTCATGTCGAGCCCGAGCCGTGCCGCGATCCGGGCGCCTCGAGGTTGCTCGCTGAACTCCGGCTTGCTGGTGTTGGAGGGGTGCGCGCCGGCGTCGAAGCGAGCGAAGTCCTTGTTGAGCGCGGCCTCGGCCGGACGGTTTCCGGTGGGGTTGGTGACGATCAGGGGAGCATCGATCGCGACGAGACAGTCGTCGACGTAGGGCTCGAGGGCGGCGACGATCTCGTCGTCGGTCTTGGCGGCAGAGACGTGCACGAGGCGGCCATCCTCGTCCAGGACGGCCAGGCCGGTGGGCCTGCGCACGCCCCAGGCGAGGTCGACTCCGAGGAAGTACATGGGGCCAGACTGCCCGCCCAAGAGGCGCGGGTCTAACCCCCGGGCCGTCAGCGAGTCGCCTGCACGATCGTGATCGGACCGAATCGGTGGTCGATGTGGTCGACCTCGCGGGCGTCGGTGAACCCGGCGTCGGTCAGCAGGTCGACGATCCCGTTGCCGAGGTTGCGCTCGGTGTAGGCGTTCATCCCGCGGTGCCGGTGGCCCTCATGGCCGTGTCCCTTTCCGTGCCCGCCGTGCCCGTGGTCGGGGGCGCCGAAGTCGACGATGGTGAGCCGGCCGCCGGGCCGGAGGATCCGGTGGGCCTCACGTCCGAACCCCTCGCGCCCGGCGTCGTCGACGTGGTGCAGCGCGAGCGAGGAGACGACGTGGTCGACGCTGCCGTCCTCGGGCAGCAACCGGTCGGCGTACCCCTGCACCAGCGAGATACGTACGCCCCGACGACCCGCCTTCCGAGCGGCGATCTGCAGCGCGCCGGCGTCGGGGTCGTGCCCGGTGACGACGGCTCCCGGGACGGCGCGAAGCACCGAGAAGGAGAGGTTGCCGGTGCCGCAGCCGACGTCGAGCACGCTCTGGCCAGACTCGATGCCGGCGAGCTCGACCGTCCGTTCGTGGAGGGCGCGCACGCGGGCGAACCGGGTGAAGAGGTCGTAGAGGGGGAGGAGCCAGGTGCGGCCCATGCCGGGGAGGAACGGGCGGTCCCGTTCGCCCTCGGCGCGGCCGTCGATGATCTGTATGGTGGTCATACATCCACGATGGGACATTCTGCGGATCAGCGGTGGGAGGGAAGTCGGTCACCATGGGACGTTCTTCGGATCCGACCTCGACTCTCGCGCGTGCCGTACGCACCGTCCGCGCCGACGGCACTCCGGTCTATGCCTGGGACCAGGGTCCCGGCCTGCCTCCGGTCAGAGTCGTCCCCCTCGATCCCGACTGCGACGTCGACCACCTGCCTCCCGACAACCGGCACGCTCACGACTTCTGGGTGCTGGCCTATGTCGAGCGCGGCGGAGGGGCCGTCGGCCTCGACGGCAAACAGGTGGCGCTGCGTGACGGCGAGATCCACGCGGTGGCTCCCGGCGAGGTCGTGGCCGCCGAGTCGCTCGCCGAGCTCACCCACGCCCGGGCCTGGTCGGTGGCGTTCACCCCCGACGCCATCCCCTCCCTCGCCTCCATCTCCCCGCTCACCTGGGCCCACCACCCGCTGCTAGCCCTCTTCGCCGCCGACGGCCGCCGCGGCCTGGTTCCCGAGGCCGAGCGCCCGCGCTGGCGGGCGTGGCTCACCGAGCTCACCGACGAGCTGCGCCACCCCGAACGCCTCGGCTCCCACGACGCCGTGACCGCGATCCTGACGAACCTCCTCGTCGCCTCCGCCCGCCTGGCACTGAGCGCTCCCATCGCCCCGGACCCACTGGTCACCCGCGTCTTCGACGAGATCGAGCGGACGTACGCCACCAAGGTCTCCGCCGGCGACCTCGCCCGCACCCTGGGCTACACCCCGGGCCACCTCACCACCGTCATCCGCCAACGCACCGGCCGCACCCTCCTCGACTGGCTCACCGAGCGTCGCCTCACCGAAGCCCGCCGCCTCCTGCGCGAAACCGACCTCCCGCTCTCGGTCATCTCCACCCGCACTGGCCTCACCGACCCCGGCTACCTGGTACGCCGCTTCAAGTCCCGCTACGGCACCACCCCCGACCGCTGGCGCCGTGAGGTGTAAGCAGGAGGCGAGCAGCAGAACTGGCGCCCGTGCGTACCTCAAAATGGGCATGAACGGCAATGACTATGCACGATTTCGCACGAGGATGTCGGGGCGGAAAGTAATGTCGGGAACTGTGACAGAGGTCGACATCGCGATGCCGATAACCGAAGGCTGCAGCAACCAGGCCGTTACCAATGTGGCCCCTCAGGACATTGACTGTCGCAGTGACGTGGCGGCGTCACGTATCACTGGTGGCGTGTGGACCCATTATTGGGCGAGGAGGCCGAATCGGTCGCAATCCCCACGTATGCTGGATCTGGTTGACCTCGTTAAACCTTGAGTAACCGAAATCGAGAACCGAACGATTGGTGCAGGAATTGGCGCAGATTGAAAGGCGAGATGTCCTGCGAGTGCCTGTAGCATTTCAGGTACTTGGACTATTTGGAGAACTGAATCATATCTTGGAGTTCCCGATCGGGCAGGAGTTCTTGATTCTGTATGGCCCCAATGGTGTGGGGAAAACAAAAACTCTGGAAATCATAAGCGCGCTTCTTCGGTGTGACGCGATCAAGATTTCATCCATTCCGTTTAGTCGTGCTCGTGTGCTTATGAGTGACGGTTTGAGTATCACCGCGCATCGTCGCAGGCGTCGAGACAATGATGTGGTCGACTTCACAATCTCAAGGTCTGGCGAAAGTCTCCATGAGTGGGAGTACATGCCTGAGCGCGAGCAGATGCAGCGCAGAGACTCGGAGGCGGAATTCTGGAACAGCCCATCCCCTGGGATCTGGGTTGATGAACGCGACGGCGAGATCCTGGAAGAGGACGAGTTTATTGCACGTTATCCATTCTATCGTGGGGCTATCGTCCCGGAGCCTTTCAAGGAGTTCGTCGGGCAGGTTGAGGTAACGCTGATCGAGACGCAGCGCTTGCTTTCAAGGCGACGGGATACGCGCGCGCGAAGGCGCCTTCCGGAAGGTCTCGGTGATGCTGCAGTATCTCGATACTCGCACGACCTACGGAATCGTCTTCGGAGCGCTCTGGCATCTAATTCGAGGGCTACTGCTCGGCTCGATAGAAGTTTTCCGCGAAGGATTCTGCGAACCCCCTCCGAAGTTACGATTAGTGAAGATGAAATTCGCGCCCGGCATGTTGCTCTTAATGAGAAGAGAGCGCGGTTGGCGAATTTTTCGCTAATCATGCCGGAAGCCGAGGTAAATCTTCCGAGACGGGAGTTGAAGGATTGGGAGACAGTGGTTCTTGGTACCTACATTGAGGACACTGAGAGCAAGCTTCAAACCTTTGATGATCTGCTCGAGCGTTTGGAACTTCTCGTAGACATCATCAATTCGCGATTCTTGCGGAAAAGGATCGAGGTCAGCCTCGACGAGGGCCTGAGAATCCAGACGACCGGTGGCGAGAGGATTCGTCCTGAAGAGTTGTCCTCGGGGGAGCAGCACGAGTTGATCATGTTCTATGACCTAATCTTCAACGTCGCCGCAGGTGGTCTGGTCCTAATTGATGAACCAGAGATCTCATTGCATGTCTCGTGGCAGCGCAGATTCTTAGATGACATTCTTCGGGTTGCCAATATCACCTCTGCTCGAATCATTGTGGCAACCCATTCGCCGATGATTCTCGGAAAGTGGAGAAGTTATACGGTCGAAATGGGACCGTCTTTCGGAGAGTTGGAGGACGGGAGGGGTGTTAGGCGGTGACGTCGATGACAGGTGAAGAGCTCGTCAATCTCCTGGTAATGGAACGCCAATTGGACGGACGGCTTGTCTTCGTCGTAGAAGGAACCGAGGACTGTCGCCTTCTCGACATGCACCTGAATCAGGGTGATTGTCGGACTGAATGTGCGGGAAGCAAGACCGCCGTTCTCGAAGCTGCGGCTGAACTGATAGCAGAGAGAATCGATTGGGCGCTCTGTATGGTTGACGCGGATTTCTCCAAACTTGACGGCGCCGCTACTGCGTTCCCATCGAACGTGGTTATTACAGATCAGTACGATTTGGTAGTTGATGCGTTGATTGCCAGCCCGCGGGTAGTCGAGACGATTGCCATCAATCACGGTGTTAGGCCTTCGCATCCACTACGTCGATCGAGTTCGTACTCAATCTGGGAGATCGTGTCCTCGGTTTCGCTGCATGCTGGCGCACTACGTCACGTTGTTGTGTGTGGCGAGTACGATATTTCGGTGCGCAATCTGACCTTCGGTGGTGTAAGTGCTGGGATAGTGCGCCACAGAGAGTTGATTGGCGAGATTGCCGTCCAGAGATCGGGTGGGCGTTTAGACATAGGACTAGTCGCCAATCGAATAGACCTTGAGATTTCGCAGGTTTCGCCACCAGAGTCGCTTCTGTGTTCACACGACATTGCATCTGCGCTATCAGCTGTTGTTGAGGAACATGGGGGGCGAGGGTCGCGCAGAGAGATTGAGCATTCCTTGCGTCAGGCGATCACTTGCGAGACGTTCTTCTCTTTGCGAGTAGTGAAGGAACTGAGTTCCTGGGCGGCGGGAAGAGCGATGCGAGCATTTACATGTGAAGTGTCCGCAGCATAATTGGGACTTGTCCCTCATGCTGGTGTGCCAGTCTCCGTGTTCTGGGATGGCCGGCCGTGCCGAGACCACCGCCGCCGTCGTCAGTCTCGGCTCCCCGGCGCCGATGATGGTCACGCGCTCGTCACGGTCACTGACGGATGCGGGTGCGGTGTCGCTCACGGTGCCTTAATGCGTCCATCAGGCTGACTCGGGGGCTACCTCGGCGAGCTGCTGGCGCAGCCAGTTTGGAACGTCGCCGTCGTCTTGCGGAAAGTCGCGAACGTCGATGGCGTAGTTGAACGCACGGACGGGCATGCTCCATCGGGACTCGCCGTCGTAGTTGAACGTTGCGCGCACGTCGGCGTGGCCGTCGCCGAGGTCAGTGATGGTCCATTGGGCTGACATCCAGGTGCCGGCGCCGGGTGTGTACATGACCTTGCGGAGTTCGTTGAGGAGGTCATCGACCTCGAACGGGACTCTTGCGGACTTGTCGAGGGTGCCGTCGGGTCGTTCGACGATGAGTTCGTGCTCGGACAGCATGGAGAGGGCGCTGCGGTTGAAGGTCAGCTTGCGCCAGGGACCGGTCAGCCCGGTCGGTATGAGCGCAGAGATCTCACCGATCAGCGCGCGCTGCCGATTCATGTGTGGCGGATCTTGTCAAGACCGTTGGCGGAGAAGGTCTGGAGCATGCCGTGGACAACGGCGTCGGCGTCCCAACCGTCGGGCGCTGAAAGATAGGAGCCGCCGGCCACGTGCTGTGATGCGATGCCGTGAGTTGCGGCATCGACGTGGCCGACGCTGTCTGCGATCCAGGTGCGGTAGCCGACCGGGATCGACCAACCGCCTCGGCGCGCTGTCATGAGTGTTTCTTCATCGCGGAAGGCCAATGCGGCCGGTTCCCATGCCTCGATCGTTGAGATCGCGATGTCATCCACGACCCGAGCGGTGAACGCGTCCGTCTGGGTGGGCCGCACCTCGACAGTGAGGTGATTGTTCGGGCCACGACGACCGGCGACGCGCCCGCCGCACATGTAGCGCATCGTCACGTCGGCCTTTGTGCCTTCGGCGTGGAGGCTGAAGACATAGCCGTAGGCTGCATCGACGTTGCCTTCGTCGTCCCTGACTGGATGTGCAGCAACGAGAGCCGCAAGATCGCCGTCCCATGGTGCACCACTTGAGATCGTCCACGCCGCAGCACCGACGAAGTTGCCGATCGCGTTCGTATGGCGCTTGGCGCGCGCTGCGATCGTCTCGGGCGATTCGTCTCGAGGAAGCCAGCCTGCCCAGACGTGCGCGTCTCGCGCCGCCCAGGCCACCAGGTCGTCCACCGTCTGGGTCATATCTCTGGAGTGTAGATGACTTCGATTTCGAAGATGCCTTGCTGCGCGAGGAGCGTGCGCATCTTGTTCGCGGAGAACTCGTCCGAGACGTGCCATTCCAGCTCGGCGTCCTCTGGCAGCACGTCGAGCTGCCGATTCGCCTCCGAAACGAGGCTGTCAGCCATGCTGATTGCGATCTTTGAGTCTGGTTTGAAGACCATCACTCGATAGCCGCGCTTGGCCTCGAGGAAGACCTCCCGGCGGTCCTCACCCCGTTGCGTATGCCCGTCGAACTTCACCGTGGAGCCTGTCTCTGGGTTCGGCAGGTGATACTCGGGGATGTGGCCAGACGGAGTTCGCTGGACGCCGGTGATCTGCTCCTGATAGCCCATCCACGGCTTGTACGGCCCTCGGTTGACCGCACGCCACCCGGGCGTTGAATCGCCTGGCTGGAACGTCGTTGCCGGAAGGTGCGCCGGCGCATCTCCAGGCAGGTACGCGTCTCCTGAGGTGTAGGTCGCCGCCCGGCTGGCATCGAAAGTGTCCTTCTTGAATTGACGAACCGGTGAAGACGGTGCTGAAGCGATTGACGACTGCGAAGATGGTGGCAATGCCGGAACTGGCGCCGACAGCGCTGGCAGTTGGCCGCCGTGCGCGGTCGGCCCGACTGCTGATTGACCTGGAATCGCCTGCGGCTGCCGACCAGATGTGGCTACGGCGGGAGGTTCTTCTGGTGGAGGCGGGAGGTAGGGAGCGGCCTGGCGACGCCAGCCGGTGGCCATCCCCCAGGCGAACCCGGCAGCGCCCCAGATATGTCCGACCCCGTAGGCAGCGGGACGTGTGAAGCGCCAAGCGACGTAGGTGAGGACTGCGCAGACGGCGAGCTTGAGGGTGTAGTGAACCTGGCCGTTGGTCAGAACTGCGCTGAAGAACCGGAGCAGGCACAGGGCCACGACGAAGTAGATCGGCCCCATGACCAGTGGGCCGATCACGCGATGCAACCAGCCCACTGCCAGGTCGCGGGTGCGATCGAACATGAACAGGATCCCGGCGGCCGGCGCGAACGGGACGATGAGGCGGATGAGCACGAACGCGAGCAGGATCGCCAACCCAGCGATCAGCAGGTAGCCGCAGGTCACGATCACCGCGACCAGGTTGACCAGACCGGCAGTGACCCTCTGACCCCAGTGCTCGCCCGTGAAGTATTCGTACGCGACCGAGTCTTCACGGTCGATCTGCTCGGCGATCGTCTTGAACGCGTCTTGCTTCTCCTCGACGATCGCCTTGCCCTCGCCTTCGGGGTCGGACCGGTAGGTCTCGTATTCGTCGAAGGTGAAGTGGGTCGCCCGGAACAGGTCTGGTCCGTGCTCGCGGGCCGTGGCAGAGTCGGCGTCGCCCAGGGCGCCGGTGAGCCAGGTGCGGTACTGGGTGGAACGTACGACCTCGTCCATCTGGCCGTTGATCGCCGCTACTGCTGGATTCTCGCCGGGTGCTGGGTGGTCCTCGAACCCCGTCGCTATCAGCGTGACCGCGTTGCGTACGCCGTCATCGACCAGGCGGACCGACTCGGCGGGGTAGGAGATCAGCAGGGTCGTCCCAAGCATTACGACACCAGCCCATGCGACAGCGGTTGCAGATCCGGCGATGTGTCCGGTGCGTGCGCGCCAGATCGCGGTTGCGGCGACGAGGAGAACGGCGATGGTGATCCATGGGCGCCAGACGCCTTCGGTGACTGCACGGGTGGCATCGACGACCGGATTGTCGAGAGCCTGGACAGGAGAGTCTGGGTCGACAACGGCAGCCAGCAGCGCGTGGGTCCAGTTCGGAATCGCGCCGGAGACTTGGAGCAGGATGTTCCCGATCGCCGTCCCCGCCCCGGCCACGAACTGGCCCGTGCACCCGTTGTCGTAGGTCCACAGTTGCGGAGTCGTGCCGTAGGTCGCTTCCAGGGTCACGCCGTCGTCGTCGAAAGGATCACCGTCCTTCGGGCTCTCGCCGAGCTGGACGATCCACGACCCCGCGCCGTGCGGGGAGGCAGGGATGGGCGCATCGTCGTTGTTGCACGCATCGAGACCCGCCGCGCCCGCCGGCGAGCCGGCGACGACCGATCCGATGACGACGAAGGTCAGGGCGAGCAACGTCACGAGCAGACGCGATCGCCCGCCGTGTCGGCGTATTCGAAGCGGTGCCCGACCACCCAACTTCATGTCCCCCGATGCTCCCGAAACCAAACAGCAGTTTCGCCCACGGTGCCGAGGGCTGCCACCGTTTACCGAGTAGCCAGCTAGACCTCGGTCGATGGAGCGAAGTAGTCGCCGAGCATCTCGGTGACCCAAGCCGGCTGGTGAGTCTCTCCGCGCGGGCCGAACTCGGCGAACCATGGCTTCACGTCGATGACCGGGGTGCCATCGACGGCGTCGAGGTCTTCGACGTGGAGGTCGAGGCCGTCGACCTTGATGAGCTTGCAGCGGGAGATACCGAGCCAGTTGCGGCGGCGCATGTTGCGGTGTCCGATGTTGCCGACCTCGGGCCAGGCCGGGTTCTCGCGGGCACGGCGCAGGCCGAGGTTGAGGTCGGTCTGGTCGGTGAGGTGGAAGAAGAAGACGACTTCGAGGTGGGAGAACTCCTCGAGACCCTGGGTCGCCTCGACCGGGTACAGGTCGGGGTCGAGGCGGATGATCGCCTGGGTGCCACCCCAGTAGTCATCGGTGGGATCGGTGCGGCCGCCGACGATCTGGGCGATCGGGGTCATGGGGATGGGTTCCACGGATGCTCCTTGTCGGTGGGTTCGGGTCAGGCACCGTGTCGTAGTCAGGCGGGGTCGTCTCGGCTCAACGCGTCGAGAAGGTGGTCACCGATCCCCGGTGCGGCTGCGATCGTGGCGGTCGATGTTAGTTCGTGGTTGCGACCGTCGAGGTCGGTGACTTGTGCGCCGGCCTCGCGGGCGAGGAGTACGCCGGCAGCGGTGTCCCAGGGCTTGTTGGAGAGCATCACTGAGGCGTCGAGCTTGCCGGCGGCAACCCAGGCGAGGTCGATGGCGGCACTGCCAAGCATGCGCACGCGTTGGGCGCGGGCAGCGAGAACGGCCGTGATGCGAAGTCGGGTCTGGTTGCGCGCCGTGGCTTCGGAGCCGGTGGCGTAATCGCCCATCGCGACCATGGCTGAGCGGAGTTCGGTGCACGCACTGGCCCTGATGGGGGCTCCGCCTCGAGTTGCGCCTCGACCACGCACCGCGGCGTACCGGACGCCTTCGGCTTCGGCCGCGATGAGGCCGATGACTGGTTCGCCGTGGTCGAGGAGGGCGAGGCTGACCGCGGTCAGTGGGACACCGTGGGTGAAGTTGGCGGTGCCGTCGATCGGGTCGAGGACCCAGGCGAGCCCGTCGGTGCTGCCGCCGGTCTCCTCGCCCAGGAACCCCGCCTCGGGTGTGGCGCGGTGGAGGCTGTCCCGCATGGCCCGCTCGATGGCCAGGTCGGTCTCGGTGACCGGGTCCCGATCGCCTTTGAAGGCGACGGCGTGGTCCCGGTTCGCCCGCAGGATCCTGTCGGCCAGGTCGACGGCGTCGTGGGCGGCCGCGAGATACTTGTCCAGGTCTGGCATCACGCGGTGATCTCGCTTCCTCGAGCCCAAATGTCGTCGAAGATCTGGCGGTAGGTCGAGTAGAGCGACGGGGCGCCGACCAGGGACTGCATCACGAAGGTCGGGCTGTCGAGTCCACGACCACGGGGCAGGTAGGGCTGCACGATCCCCAGGTTGCCGTCGATGAGCAACACCTGGAAGCGGACGGTCTCGTCATAGAGCCGGACCTGGACACGATCGGCTGCCTCGGGCGACAGCCCGGCTCGGTGCTTGGCGATGACCTGAAGGTTCGCCCGGGTCCACTCCGACAGGTGTCCCTCGGCGTGGCCCTCCTCGGTGTTACGGACTCGGATCGCATCACCGTCAGGATCCAGGAACAACAGGCGTACACGGGCACGACCGAGCAGGTCAGCAAGGTCGCCATCGGGGTATTGCTGACACAGCAGGTTGTGGGAGAGCCCCAAGCCGTCGACCTCTGTGGCGGCGTCGAAGAGGCGGCTCGTGGAGAACTCACGAAGGAACGCCGGCCGGTTCTGAAAGACATGGGTAACCCCAGCCAGATCGCCCACGGTCGCCGGTGTCGGGCGGTCGGTGCGTTCACGCACCAGGGGCATCCCCGGCTCCCAAGTCTGGGTGAGCTCGTCGACCTCCCAACCGGGGAACATGCTGGCCAGCACCCTGCGGTGGCCGGGGTGGGGACGGGTGCCGAGGTCACCGCTGAGCCAGCGGTAGAACGTCGCGCGGCTGGGAGCCTTCATCTCGGGAGAAGCGGTCCGAGCGTGGCGGTTGTAGTCGCGCACGAAGACCGCGTACTGCGCGCTATGCGTCCGCTCCAGCAACGCCTTGAGCACCGTCGTCGGCTGATCAACCCGCGTGGGGTGAGCCGCTTCCGTAGACATGATGAGACTCCATGAGACCAAAACCGGACCAATATGAGACGAAGTGAGACTAGCACGAGACAAGATCGAACCTAGCGTAAAGACATGACTTCAAGCACGCACCGCGGAGCGATGGTGGCTCGCCGGGTTGGACGTCCTCGTGTGTTGCCTCAGGTCGCGGGCGGGCGACCGACGTCGGTGCCGCCGCGTGAGGAGATTCTCGACATCGCGGCCGGCCTGTTCGTGAAACGGGGCTTCGCAGCGACCTCGACTAGAGACATCGCCGAGGCGGTGGGGATCCGGCAAGCGTCGCTCTACTTCCACTTCGCCAACAAGGAAGAAATCTTGGGCGAGCTGCTCCAGCGATCAGTCAGGCCCACGCTCGACAGGATCGAGAGGATCGAGGCCCTGGCTGCTGACGCCGGGGCGGGGCCGGACGTGCTGCTGCACGTGTTGGTCGTGCTGGACGTGCGTACGCTCGCCGCTGCGCCGCGCAACGCTGGCGTGCTGAGCCGCCTTCCGGAGGTGCAGTGCAAGGATGTTTTCGAGCCGTTCGGCTCCGCACGTAACGAGCTTCGAGATGCGTACGCGCGGCTGGGAACTCAGATCACCGCCGGTCGTTCAGCAGCAATGACTCCCGACCGCGATCTCCTCGGCACGCTGCTGCTCCAGTTGGTCGAGGTTGTCATTGGCATGCGCTCTCGCGGGCACCGGATCACGCCGACCATCGAGACGATCGTCGCCGCGTCTTGTCTCCGGGTCTGTTTGGCTGACCAGGCACGTATCGATGAGGCGGCTGCACGGGCGGCGGACCTGATTGGGCCTTTGGAGGCCTGATCCCAGGAGCCTGTCGCTGGCCCATCACGCAGGGGTGGGCCAGCGGCTGCAAGCAGAATCCGCGAGACACTAGGCCCAGTGGGACGCCGGGACCGGTAGCGGCTTGGGTGATCATGTGTGTTCGTTGACGCCGTGTTTGTGGTGGTTGCGGTGATAGCGGATGTTGCTCAGATCAATGTCGTGGTCATCGTGCATCGACAATGTGCCGAGGACTGATCCGTCGGCGGTGTAAGCGGTCAGGGTGTCGTCTAGGTACAGCCCGCCCTTATCGAAGGCTGCATGGTGGTTTGGGCAGAGGCAGAGGATGTTGTTCATGGTGTCTGGGCCGTGGTGCGGTCTGCCGAGAGGTCGAATGTGCGCACCTTCTGAGTACCCGCCGACCCTGACTTCGACCCGGACTCCGCATATCTGGCAGGTGTTTGCGTACATGGCTTTCACTGCGGCAGTGACCTTGGTGTCTCGGATAACTCGTTGGCTGATGACGGTCTTGGTGCCGGGATCAGTCTTGCCCGATGGGAGGACGAGTTCGATCGGCCCGTCGTAGAACGGGTCGACTCGGGATGGGTCGGTCGGTGGGGTGGAAGCGGAGCTGTGGGGTTCCGAGCCGAGGCCGAGTTCGTCGAACGCCCGACTGTTCGCGGCGATGTTCTCAGGAGGCGTGTGCGGGGCGGCTTCCTCGGCGGTGAGTTGCACGAGGTGGAACATCCAGCGACGGAACCCGTCGTCGGGGTAGATCTCGTAGTGGTTGATCACCTTGTAGAGGCCGTCGTATCGGTAGCCACTGGCAGGCGCGTATTCACTGTCCGACACCTTGCCTCGAACGACCCGAACCGGGAGACCAGTTTGCTCGGAGCGCACGAGGGCAGCGTTGTCACTCTTGTCGAGGGATTGGTCGGCGACCTGCTTCTTAGTTCTGCTATCCCGCCCGCCTGAACCGGTGTAAAAGATCTCGTGCCCGTGGTCCTCGTCTGTCTCGTAGCCGCCTGAGATGGCGATGGACGCGCATCCCATGTGGCGGTTTCCTGCAATGCCTTGTTGCCTTACTTGGTGAACGCCGGCTTCGGCAAGGTTGACGCGGGCGGCGTACGAGGTACCGATGGGCTGCCCCGGGATTTCTCCAAAGTAGTAAGTGGCCATTACTTGATCTCGACGAAGAGGTCGGTCCACGCGATGTCGAGCGCGGTGGTAACTGCGTGGAGTGTGCCGAGAGTGGGATTGGCGGTTCCTGCTTCGAGGCGTCGAACCATTTGGACGGAGACGTCGGCGGTCCCTGCTACCTGCTCTTGAGTGAGTCCGGCCTGTTCGCGGAGATAACGCAGGCGTGAGGCAAGGGTCTGTGCTGTGGTTGTGGGGAGAGGTCGGTGGGTTCCGGCCTTGGTTTTCGACACGCGTCAACCCTGGTCAACATGCATTCGCCAGACGAGAACATAAAAGTTCTGTCCGGCTGGGGTGCTTGGCGTACTTATCCAGGCAAAGGGTTCTCGCCACGCAAGCCGCAGGGGCGCCCTCATCTACGCTGACATCATGACCAGGGGGCCGCGGCGGGCGACGGTGAAGGATGTCGCGGCGCTGGCGGGGGTGTCGCCGAAGACAGTGTCGAACGTGATGAACGGGACGGTGTTCGTACGTCCGGACACGCAGGAGAAGGTGCGGGCGGCGGTCGAGGAGCTGGGGTTCGTACCGAACCTGAGTGCCCGGAGCCTGCGCAACGGCCGGACGGGGGTGATCGCGCTGGCGCTGCCGGATCTGGCGACGGCGTTCTCGGCGGACGTGGTGCACCGGGTGGTGCAGGTGGCGCACGAGCGGGGGATGGCGGTCCAGATCGAGGAGACCGGGGCGGAGCCGAAGCGGGAGTACGACCTGGTCTCGCGGGCTCGCGAGCACCAGATCGACGGGCTGATCCTCAACCCGATCCGGCTCCAGGACAGCATCGTCGTCCACGACGACCAGCTGCCGCCGGTGGTGCTGATCGGGGAGGTCGAGCAGCACAAGGTCGACCGGGTGCTGATCGACAGCCGGCAGGCGGGGTACGAGGTGGCGGCCCATCTTCTCGAGCGCGGCGCGCGACGGATAGCGGTCTTGGGTGGCGAGACCGACGCAACAGATGCCATGGCCACCAGCGTCCAGCGGCTCGAGGGCTACCACCGAGCGCTCCGCGAGCACGGCGTCGCGTACGACCCGGCGCTCGAGGTGAACGTGGAGAAGTGGTCGATGGTGGGTGGGGCCGAAGCGGCGGAGGAGCTGCTGGGCCGCGGCGTCGAGTTCGACGCGATCATGGCGTTCACCGACTCGATCGCGTTCGGCGCCATGCACGTGCTCCAGGAGCACGGGCTCGAGGTTCCCAGGGACGTCCTGGTCACCGGGTTCGACGACGTCGAGCACGCCCGGTTCATGAACCCGTCGTTGACCACGGTCGCGCTGGACCGGCGCGCGTTCGCCGAGGCGGCGGTCGATCTGCTGCTGACCCGGATCGATGACCGTACGTCCCCGCCGCGCGCGGTGGCGATCCCGCACGAGCTGGTCGTCCGGGCGAGCACTACGCGATAGCTAGTGGGCGGTCCAGCGGCCGTGTGCGATCCACACGCCGACGAGGATGCCCAGCAGGTAGCCGATACCTGCGGCGACGAGCATCGTCGTACTCATCGGGAGCGTGGCCTTCGGGACTTCATGCTTCCCATTGGCACTCGTGATCGAGGCGTGGTCGGTCGGGGTCGGAAGGGATCCACCGAATAGGGGAGGCGGAGACTCTTGCCTGGGTCATTACAACGATGTAATAGTTTCGTGCCATGACCCGCGCACGTATCACCATCGACCGTGACTTCACGATCGCCGACGTACCCCGACGTCTCTTCGGGTCGTTCGTCGAGCACATGGGGAGGTGCGTCTACACCGGCATCTACGAACCCGGCCATCCGACCGCCGACGACCGTGGCTACCGCAAGGACGTGCTCGAGCTCGTCCGGGAGCTGGGCCCGACGGTGGTGCGCTACCCCGGAGGTAACTTCGTCTCCGGCTACCGCTGGGAGGACGGGATCGGTCCGGTCGCGGACCGGCCCCGCCGCCTCGACGGCGCCTGGCACACGATCGAGACCAACGAGTTCGGGCTGCACGAGTTCATGGGCTGGGCCCGGGAAGCCGGCGTCGAGGTGATGGAGGCGATCAACCTCGGTACGCGTGGGGTCGAGGAGGCGCGGGCGCTGGTCGAGTACGCGAACCATCCCGGCGGGACGTACTGGTCGGATCTGCGGCGGAAGAACGGAGCCGAAGAGCCCTTCGACATCAAGCTGTGGTGCCTGGGCAACGAGCTCGACGGGCCGTGGCAGATCGGCCACAAGACGGCACACGAGTACGGCCGGCTGGCGCAGGAGACGGCCAAGGCGATGAAGCTCGTCGACGACTCGATCGAGCTGGTCGCGGTCGGCTCCTCGAACCGCTACATGGAGACGTTCGGCAGCTGGGAGCACACCGTCCTGACCCACGCGTACGACGAGATCGACTACATCTCGATGCACGAGTACTACCAGGAGCGCTCCGAGGACGCCGCCTCGTTCCTCGCCGAGGCCGTCGGGATGGACGCGTTCATCGACGGCGTCGTGGCCACGATCGACGCCGTCAAGGCGGCCGGCAAGCACACGAAGCAGGTCGACATCTCCTTCGACGAGTGGAACGTCTGGTACGCCGAGGGCCTCGACTCCGAGGACCAGCCGGATCAGGTGAAGAAGGAGTGGCGCGAGCACCCGCGGCTGATCGAGGACGAGTACTCGGTCACCGACGCCGTCGTCGTCGGCACCCTCCTCAACAGCCTGCTGCGCCACGGTGACCGCGTACGCATCGCCAACCAGGCCCAGCTGGTGAACGTCATCGCCCCGATCCGCTCGGAGCAGGGTGGACCAGCCTGGCGGCAGACGATCTTCTGGCCGTTCGCTCGGATGGCTTCCCTCGCCCGCGGGCAGATCCTGCGGCTCGCCGTCTCCGCCGACCAGATCCCGACCGAGAAGTTCGGCGACGTCGATGTCATCGACGCCGCCGCGACCTGGTCCGAGGCGGACGGTCGGGTCGCGCTCTTCGTCGCCAACCGGGGCCTCGACGAGGCCTCCGAGGTGACCGTCGATCTGCGCGGGCTCGGGGTGGCGCGGGTGGCGAGCGCCGAGGTCCTCACCATCCCCGAGGGCGGCGACCGGCACGCGTCCAACGTCGAGGCGGCACCCGACCGGGTGGGGCTCGTGCCGCTTCGCGACGTCGGTGTCCAGGACGGCAGCGTACGGCTGTCCTTGCCTCCGCTGTCGTGGGCTGTGGTCGAGCTCGAGGTGGCGGTGTCGTGACCGCACGGGCGTAGTTTGATGCATGGCGGGATCCCGCGGCGTGAGCGGGGTTTCGTCATGCCTTTTACTAGACGATGACACTCTGTGAACCGTTCACAAAGTGTCATCGTCTAGTAAAAGGCCCGATTGCCGGGTCGCCTTCGGGTGCGTCGTGGAGGTTTACCTTGGCCCTCAGTGAGAACGAACTCCTCCGGCTGGCGGAGCAGATCAGGGAGAAGGCGGGCGCCCGGTTCGTGCTCGGGATCGTCGGGCCTCCGGGAGCAGGAAAGTCGACGTTGGCGGAGCGGCTTCGGGACGTACTCAACGAGTCCGGGAACGTTGCGGTGGTGGCGCCGATGGACGGGTTCCACCGGAGCAACGCGGAGCTGGACTCGATGGGGGCGCGGGGGCGGAAGGGGGAGCCGGACACCTTCGACGCCGAGGGGTATGTGGCGGCGTTGCGACGTGTGCGGGAGCGGCAGGGACGGGTCGAGTGGCCGACGTTCAGCCGGGTCACCGACGAACCTGTGCCGGGCGGAGTCGTGATTGAGGCCGAGCCGATCGTGATCACCGAGGGCAACTATCTGCTGCTGGATGAGGGGCCGTGGAAGGACGTACGCGGGCTGCTGGATGAGGTGTGGTTCGTCGATGTCCCGGACGCCGTCCTGGTGCCCAGGTTGCTCGAGCGGTTCCTCGCCGGCGGGAGGTCGCGGGAGGAGGCGGAGGCGAAGATCGCCGAGAGCGATCTGCGCAACGCCGCGTTGGTGCGGGCGACGCGGGATCGGGCCGATCTGGTGCTGTGAGCCGTCAGCCCTCGGAGGCGGCGCAGTCGATGAGGAAGGCCATCAGCTCGGTGGCGTCGTCGGTGTCGAAGAGGGTGTCGAGGGCGTGGTCGAGCTCGAGGCGCCGGACGTAGGGGACGGTGACGGCGTCGAAGCCGTTCGAGATCAGGATGCCGGTCATCATCAGCAGGGCGGTGCGCTTGTTGGCGCCGGCGTAGAACCGGGTCCGGGTGGCGGAGCAGAAGTAGATCAGTGCCTGGAGCCGTGGGTCGTCGGCCTCGGCAAGGCGTTCCTGCAGCGTGGCGAAGCGGGCTCTGAGCAGCTCGCTGCCATTGCGGCGCAGCGTGCCTTCGCCGCGGAACCTTCCGGCGTCGAGCGTCTCGTGGCGGGCGACGATCCGGTTGAGACGGTCGGACGTCGATTTGTCGATATGGAACCTGCCGTACCCGATCAGGTCGCGGAGCGTGCCGTACGCCTCGTCGAGCGCCAGGACCTGCAGCTCCTCCGCGGTCCGATGGCCACCGACGGTGACGCCGTCGAGGAGGGAGCGGACCTCGGGAAGGGTGAAGCTGTTGCCCTCGAGCCTCGCGGCGTTCCAGATCAGCTCGGGCAGGCTCGCGCGGAACCGGCGCCAGGCGTGATCGGTGTCGCTCGGGCGGACGCGGTCGGTGTCGACCTCGGTCCACCAGATGCCGGTGTCGCGCACCCGGGCCTCGCGGTCCGTGACCACCCGGTAGGTGTCGTCGGTGGTCGGCTTGCGGGCGGCGTACGTCTCGGGGTCCGGCGCCCAGCGGGGCTGTTTCGTCACCATGTCCGGATCTCCTCGCGGGCGCGGGCCGCGGCGTCGCCGCCGACCGAGATGGCGTCGATGGCGATCTGGATCGGGGCCGCGTAGACGACCTGATCGCGCTCGAACGTGCCGAGGAACAGGTCGGGTTCGGCGGCGGCGATGACGACGGTGGACCGGTGCGGCGCGGAGGCCGGACGGAGGGTTCCGCCGGTGAGCAGCGGCCGGATCTCGCTCGGATCCTCGCACCACAGGACCGAGATTCGGGGGACTGCCTCGTCGAAGGAGGGAAGGTCCAGGCCGGCCGCGCCGGAGAGTGCCCAATGCTGTCCCGAGGCGTCGCCGGCGGAGGCGAGCCGGCCGATGGTGGCCTCACCGCTGAGCCGGATCGCGTCGCGGCGATGGAGGACACCGGATGCGCGCGCCGCCTCTTCGATGATCTGGACCGGGTCGCCGTCGGCCCAGGTGTCGAGCCGGGCGGCCCACTGCTCGATGTCGGGGGCCACATCAGCTGGGTAGTTCTCGTCGAGGATGGCTCGCGCTGCAGCGGCGGCTGCTGCGGATGCCAAAGGTGAGGTGCTCATCGTCAGGTCGAGCCCGCAGGCGGCGGTGATGTTGTGGAGCGTCGCGACCGACGGACTGACCTGGTTGTTGAGGATCCGGTGGACCGTGGACGCGGCCACGCCGCCTCGTGCGGCCACCTGGCGCGCGTTGAGCCCCGAGTGCTCGATGCACTCGGCGACGAGGCGGCCGACGTCCTGTTCCATATATGCAATCCTATTGCGGCTTGTTGCATATATGGAACAGGCGCGGCGGCGCACGTTCTTCTATCGTGTGCGCCATGACGCGACCGATCACACTGCTTGTCGAGGGGGAGTCCGACAAGGCACTGGTGGAGGCGCTGGCTCCGCGCTACGGGGTGGAGTTCGCCGAGCTCGGGATCGAGGTCGTCTCCATGGG
The DNA here is from genome assembly GCF_042788075.1 of Nocardioides sp. YIM B13467. Classification (NCBI taxonomy): domain Bacteria; kingdom Bacillati; phylum Actinomycetota; class Actinomycetes; order Propionibacteriales; family Nocardioidaceae; genus Nocardioides; species Nocardioides sp. YIM B13467. The sequence goes on along the minus strand of NZ_JBHZPJ010000001.1, from coordinate 22,977 downwards.
CGGCGCCGGCAACGCCGGGCGGTTCATCCGGGAGACGACGGCCGCGGGGCATCGGGTCGGCGGACTCTACGACGAGGCCGAGGAGCACTTCGTCACCAACGCGCTCGGCCGACAGGTCGGCGAGGACCTCTCCGGACAGGGGTTCTTCGCGTGCCGCCGCGATCTCGAGGACGAGATGATCCGGGCGATCGGGGCGGCGCGGATCGTCGAGATCCTCGAGGCCAACGGCGAGGGCGGCAAGTTCCGTACGCTGCAGAACCAGCCCGAGCACCGCGGCGAGGAGGTCGCCGACCAGCTGCACCGCTTCTTCGGCACCGCGTCGGGACGCAAGATCCGCTACGGCACGATCCTCGGCGAGGCCGTGGAGCTCGAGTCGATCCCGGACCCGCTCATCGGGCTGCTGACCTGGTGCTGGGGCTGAGCTAGGGCTCCATGTCGTCGTGGACGACGACGCGGGAGAGCTCGATGGTGCCGTCGGGGCACTTCCAGAAGTGCAGCCGGCGGGCGCTGGGGGTATGGATCTGCATCGAGACCCGGTAGCAGACCGCGCCGTCGGGGCGGGACTGTGGCGCGGCGTTGCCTCCGGCAGAGGTACGCAGCTGGTGCAGCTCGCGGCCGGTGGACTGTTCCGCCAGGCCGGTGAGCACCTCCATGACCACGTCGGCGATCTTGTCGACGGCGATGCCTTCGAGCGCGTCGACGCTGTCGAGGAACCGCTCGCCGATCGCGAAGTCCGGCAGCGGCCGGGTCGGCTGCTCGCCGACCGGGATCCGGCGGGCCCAGGCGGCCTCGACCAGGTGTCGGAAGCCGCGCTCGCGGTCGGCGAAGACGGGCAGTGCGACGTCGGGCGGCGCGGTGCGCTGCTTGGCGCGGCGCAGCTGGGAGCGCATCCGGGCCAGCTCGGCGTCGCGGGTCTCGACCTGTCGGGCCGCGCGGGCGAGGTCCTTGGCGAACTGCACGCGCTCGTTGCGCAACCCGGACACCTGGTCGCGGAGCTCGGTCAGCTCGGCCTCGAGGTGGGCCTTCTCGGCCTTGATCGCGGTGACCTGCAGCGACATCGACTGCACCGCGGCCTTCTTCGCCGGCGGGTGCTCCTTCTCCGGCATCGGCGAGGGCTCGGGCGACGGCACAGGCGCCGGTCGGACCGCGCGGACCGGCTCGCCCTTGCGCCGCGGCATCATCGCGGGGCTCGGGATCGCCGCCTTGGCCGGAGCCTCGACAACGGGCTCGGCAGCAGGCTCGACCGGCTCGGCCAGCTGAGCGGTCTCCGGCAGTACGGGCTCGGGATCGACATGCTCGACGACCGCAGGCGGCGGAGCATCCGGGTCGAGCCAGGGCGGACCACCGGCGTACAGGGCGAGCGCCTCGCGGGCCGTGTCGTGCTCGCGGACCTCGCGCAGCGACAGCCGCCACTTGGGTCCGGTGGCGACGACTCGCGCGAGCACGACCTCACCGGGCGTGAGGAGCGCCGAGAGGTCGTCGTCGGGGTCGCCGGTCACGTCCGAGCGGAAGAGCTCGACGGTGACGTCGGGATGCAGGCGAAGGTCGGCCGAGCCGGCCAGCACGGAGCGCACCTCGGCGGGGACGACGTCCCCGGCGGCGTACGTCTTCAAGGCCTCTTCGGCGGTGGGACGGCTCTCCCGGATGTCGAGCCAGCGTGACTTCTTCTCCAGTACGCCGTCGACGTGCATCCCCGGAGCGAGGACGCGCTCGATCGGGACCCCGGCCTGGGCGAGCTGAGGCGGGACCGAGGCCATGTCGCCACCAACGAGGTCGACCAGCGCGCGCTCGCTCATGATCGAGCGCACGGTGCCGGCGCGGCGCTCGCGGGTGGAGGCGGTGCGAGCGCTGTCGAAGAGGCCGGCCGCCGCGGCCATGTCGAGGGCGTCGTCGATGAGCTGCCCGGTGAGCTTCTTGCCCTCGGACTTGTTCCACGCGAACCGCAGCGGGGCCTGCTTCAGATCGATGTTCCACCCCAGGCCGACCGGGTAGACCCGCCCGGCGCCGCCGTAGACCTGCGTGCCCGGCGTCATCTTGTTGGAGAAGGCCCAGGTGTGTCCGCCGGTGGTGACCAGGTAGAGGTCGGCGAGGTCGCCGATCTCGGCCGCGATCCGCTCGACATCGGCGTAGGGCTCGGTGTGTCCTGACGCGACCGTCACCACCACGGTCGGCTTCGTCCGGGAGTCGCCGTTGAGCAACGCCGCCAGCGCCTCGGCCTCGGACGTGTTCGTCACGCGTTTGATCGCAGACATGCCCCTCCTTTTACAAAAACGTACAGCGAACGGAAAGCGGACCTACGTCAACGACCCGGCCTTTGACGGAGCATTCGTCAGAGCCGATACCGGGGGCGGGTGTCAATGACGCGGCTGTGTCATATTTGCCTCGCCAACTTGTCTAGAGCTGTGACGCATTTACGACATTGGCAGGTATCTGCCGTGCTCCGGCGCTCTGAATGACTGCGCCTGTAACAAATCGAGAGAACGCTTTCCCGTGGCAATAATCGATCCGTCCGCATTACCCGGGAATGTGCACGATCTCTGTTCGCGGGTTTTGCCGACGGTTTCCGCAAGGAGACCCACCTTGAGATATTCACGCCTCGGCCGATCGGCCGTAGCAGCCACAGGCATACTCGCCGCAGCGGCTGCGATGCTTGCCACTCCCGCATTCGCCGGCACCCCTACAGCCGACGACAAGGCCCCTGCGGCCAAGCTCACGTCCACCCTCGAGTCGAAGTTCGAGAAGTCGGACTCGACCGACTTCTGGCTCCGGTTCTCCGACAAGGCCAACCTCGGCCCGGCCTCATCCATCGACGACTGGACCGAGCGTGGCCAGTACGTCGTCGACGCGCTCGAGAAGACGGCGAAGGCATCTCAGGCCGGCGCCGTCGCCGAGCTCGACGCCGCCAAGGTCAGCTACAAGACGTACGCGATCTCGAACGCGATCCTGGTGAAGGACGGCTCCGAGGACCTGGCGTTGAAGCTGGCCGCCGACCCGGAGATCAAGACCGTCCACGAGCGGGCCAAGCTCTCGCTCGTGGAGCCGGTCAAGGAGGAGACGGCCACCAAGGCGCCGCAGGGCATCGAGTGGGGCATCGACTTCATCAATGCCCCCGAGGCGTGGGAGCAGGGCGCGACCGGCGCCGGCATCGTGGTCTCCAGCGTCGACTCCGGCACCGACTACACCCACCCGGCCCTGGTGAACCAGTACCGCGGCAACAACGGTGACGGCACCTTCACCCACGACTACAACTGGTACGACGCCTACGGCGACTGCTCCAGCGGTCCCTGCGACCTCGACGGCCACGGCACCCACACCATGGGCACCATGATCGGCGACGACGGCGCCGGCAACCAGATCGGTGTCGCACCCGACGCCGAGTGGATCGAGACCAACGGCTGCTGTGGCACCGACGCCGGACTCCTCGAGTCGGGCTGGTGGCTGCTGGAGCCGACCGACGCCTCCGGTGAGAACCCGGACGTCGCCAAGCGTCCGCACGTCATCAACAACTCCTGGGGCTGGAACGGCGTCGGCTACATCGACTCCTTCTTCGACGACGTGAACGCCGCCTGGAACGCAGCCGGCCAGTTCTCCTCGTGGGCCTCCGGCAACCCGGGCTCGATGTGCCAGGGGACGTCCTCCCCGGGCGCGAACGTGCTCACCTACTCGGTGGGCGCGGTCGACTCCTCGGGCACCGTCGCCTCCTTCTCGGGCCGTGGCCCGGGCCAGGACGGTCTGGTCAAGCCCAACATCGCGGCGCCGGGCGTGAACGTACGCTCGTCCGTCCCGGGTGGTGGGTACGCCAGCTACAACGGCACCTCGATGGCCGCCCCGCACCTCGCGGGTGCAGTCGCCGCCCTGTGGAGCTACAACCCGACCCTGATCGGTAACGTCGAGGAGACCCGCCGCCTGCTCAACGAGGCGGCGACCGACGTCGACGACACCACCTGCGGTGGCACCGCCGAGAACAACAACGTGTACGGCGAGGGCTACCTCGACCTGGCGCGCCTGATCGCCCTGGCTCCGGCCGAGGGCGGCACGGTCGCCGGCACCGTCACCAGCGGCGGCGAGCCGATCGAGGGCGCGACCGTCGAGCTCGACGGCGAGGCTCTCGACCGCACCCTCACGACCGACGCCGAGGGCCACTTCTCGGCCGGCGTCTTCGTCGGTGACTACGACCTGACCACCTCCGCCTTCGGCTTCGTCACCGAGACGGGATCCGCGACGGTCACCCAGGACGCCACGACGACCGTCGACTTCGACCTCGCCGAGGCTCCGAAGCACACGGTCAGCGGCACGGTCACCAACGCCAGCACCAACGCCCCGATCGCCGGGGCCGAGGTCCAGCTCTCGCCGGGCAACCTGTCCGCGACCTCGGGCGCCGACGGAACCTACTCGATCGCGGGCGTTCCGGAGGGGACGTACACGATCTTCACCGAGGGGTCCGGCTGTGCCGAGGCCACGAGCTCGGAGATCGAGGTCACGGGTGCCAAGACCCACAACGTCAAGGTGGTCTTCTCCTACGACGGCTACGGCTACTTCTGCTCGGAGGGCTCGAGCGGCGTACGCTCCGGCACCACCGCGCTCGGGCTCGAGGGTGACGACGCGGCCGCTTCGGTGGACCTGCCGTTCAGCTTCCCGCTCTATGGAGGCAGCTACGCCAAGGCGTACGTCGCGTCCAACGGTCACGTGAACTTCCTCGCGTCCAGCACGGCCTACGGCAACGGGGCGATCCCGTCCACGGCCGTGCCGAACGCGGCGATCTACCCGTTCTGGGACGACCTCGACGCCCGCGGTGAGGCCGACGTGTTCACCGGAGCGACGACGGTCGACGGCGTGGACGCGTTCGTCATCGAGTGGCGTGACGTCTACCCGCTGAACGGCTCGGACCAGCTGCTCGACTTCTCGGTCACCCTCTTCGAGGACGGCCGGGTCGAGCTGGGGTACGGCGACCTGCCCAGCACCGATCGCGGGCGGGGCAACTCGGCGACGATCGGCATCGAGAACGCCACCGGCACGATCGGCACCCAGTTCTCGCTCAACACCGCCTCGCTGAGCGACAACAAGTCGATCACCTTCGACCTGGCCCCGATGGGCACGGTCTCCGGTGTCGTCAAGGACTACAACACCAAGGCAGGCATCGACGGCGCCGAGGTAACCCTGACCCCGACCGCCGGCGGCTCCGTCAAGACGGTCGAGACCGGCGCCGACGGCTCCTACAGCGTCGACCTGGTGACCGGGAAGTACGGCGTGAGCTTCACCGCGCCCGACTACGACCCGATCAGCCGCAACCTCACCGTCGCCGAGGACACCACGCTCACCTCCAACGCCCAGCTCAAGGCAGGCAAGCTCGCCGTCACCCAGACGGCGCTGAACGCCAGCCTCGCGATGGGTGGCTCGGTCTCCCGCAACCTGAAGATCACCAACACCGGGTCCGCGCCCGCCGAGGTCGATCTGGGTGCCACCGGCGAGGAGATCGTCATCCAGGGTGACAAGACCGCCTCGGCCGGTGTCACCAAGAGCGTCACCAAGAAGGCCACGACTGTCGAGACCAAGCCGGGCGCCGGCTCGAAGGCGTCGGGCCTGACCTCGTCGAAGTCGGGGAGCAAGCTCGGTTCGTCGGGGAAGCCCTCGGTGACCGCTCTCGCGCCGACTCCCGCGGGTGAGACGACCCTGTCCCACTCGAGCTCGCACGAGGTCGTGCAGGCCAGCTCGGTCGCGTGCCCCTCGGGGACCACGACGATCCTGCGCACCTACTCACCCGGTGACTTCGGGATCTCCGGCGGCTTCACGCCCACCAGCGTGAGCTTCGCGGTCCAGGAGTCGGCGAACGGGAGCACCCCGGTGACGGCGACGCTCTACACGCTGGCGGAGGGCGCGGCGTTCACCTTCGCCAACCTGACCCCGATCGGGTCGGGTACGACGACGGTGACCGGCGACTTCGGGGCGACCTACACGGTGCCGATCGCGGCGTCGGCGGAGATCGCGCCGGACGACATCCTGGTCGTCTCCGTCGCAGGTGGTGCGGTCTACTTCGGCGGCAACCCCGCCGCCGAGACGTCGCCGACCTACCTGGCCTCCGACGCCTGCGGTACGCCGGAGCCGACCGACGCCGCGGAGCTCGGGTTCCCCGACTCCAACATCATCCTCGATGTGACCGGTGAGGCCGGTGGCGGCGGTGGCGTCGCGTGGCTGGACGTCCAGCCGCCGTCGTTCACCCTGGCGCCGGGCAAGTCGGTCACCGCGATCGCCACGTTCGCGGCCACGGTCGACCAGCCGGGCACCTACACGGCCGACGTGGTCATCGGGAACAACACGCCCTACACCGTGGCGCCGGTCCCGGCGACCATGATCGTGAAGGCGCCCGCGGGCTGGGGCAAGATCACGGGCACGGTGACGGGCTCGGGTGAGGCGCTCGAGGGTGCTGTGGTGGCCCTCGACGGCGTGTCGTACGACGTGACGCTGCGGACTGATGCGGACGGCACCTACGGGTACTGGATGCAGAAGTCCAACGCGCCGCTCCAGGTGGTCGTCGCGGCCGACGGGTTCGTCCCGGCGACCAAGAAGGCGCAGATCGTGGCTGGTCAGACGACTGTCTACGACTTCGACCTGAAGCCGCTCGACTAGCGCTCGACCGGCTCGACAGCGAGGCCCCGGGCACCAGCCGGTGTCCGGGGCCTTCGCGTGTTTGTTCGGAACCGCTCTGGCGGGCCTCGAATGTCGGTGCTGCGGTGTACGATCGCCGCGCCTGCGAGAACAACCCCCTAACCAGCCCCTATGCCTCATTCCTCCATGCCGGCCGTCGCCGAGATCCTGCGCCTGCGGGCTCCGTTGAGCCTGCAGGTCCTGCGCGCCGCTTTGAAGGGCAAACGGGTGCTGCTGACCGAGGAGGAGCTGCTCGGCGTGCTGAACTCGGGTGGCTTCGTCGAGGGGCCGCCGGGGCAGTGGAGCCTGGCTCCGGCCTCGTCCCCGGCGCCCGCGCCGGCTCGGTTCAACCAGGCCTCGCTGGCTTCGCGTGCGGGGGTCGAGGGTGACGTACTCCTGAAGGTGCTGGACGCACTCGTGACCGACCACCCCGAGGTCAACTGGGGTGCGCTGCGGGACCGGCTCGAGTCGGGCGCCGACGTGGCGGTCTCCGACCGCACCCTCGGGCTGCTCGAGGAGGGCGTGCGCCGCTTCGAGGTCGCCCGGCTGCGGGCCGAGAAGCAGCGGGCCGAGGAGCGTGCCCGGGAGGCGGAGCGGCGCCGCGAGCTGCAGCAGCTGGCCGAGAGCGAGGTCGCGATGCTGCGCGCCGAGCTCGACGACGAGCGACGGCGGGCCCATGACGCGGCCCTCGAGCGGGACCGGCTGCGGCAGGAGGCCGAGAAGCTGGTGGCGCTGAAGGAGCAGGAGACCGCCGCGTGGGTCGCCACCGCCGCCGGCGGCTGGATGCTCGACCTCGGCGCGCCGGAGACCTTCGGCGAGGAGAAGCTCCGTCAGGCGCTCGGCCAGCTCGAGTCGGCGCTGGTCGTGCTCAACGTGAGCATCGGGTCGCGGGAGCTCGAGGCGGTCGTGGTGCATCCAGGTGGGGTCGCGGTCATCGAGCAGCACGACATCCCCTCGACCGCCGGCATGGTCGAGGTGCCGGCCGCGGGCGCGGCGTCCGTCGACGGCCGCCCGCTGGAGGTCGCCGACCCTCGTGGCGACGTGCTCGCCGCCGTACGCCTCCTCCAGAAGACCGCTTCCCTCGACCTCGCCTACCTGCCCGTGCTCGCCTTCCAGGGGCCTGCCGAGGCGGAGGGTGAGGACGTGCTCGTGTGTCTCACCGCCGAAGTCGACCTCGCGGTCGACGACATGCTCCACTCCCAGTCGTCGCGGGTCTCGGCCGACGACGCGGTCGCGCTGCTGGCGAAGCTCGGGGTTCCGGAGCTGCCGGAAGCCCCGTCAGGGTTCTGAGGTCTCAGATCAGGCCGGCGGCGCGGGCGGCCTCGGCGTAGGCGGCGGCCAGGGTCGGGACGGTCTCGTGGGCGTTGAGACCCGACGGGTTCGGTACGACCCAGAGCTCGGCGCCGGCAAGCGGCTCCGGCTGGCGGCCCTGCTTGGCCTTGGGGCGGTTGAACGCGGTCCGGTAGGCGGTGATCCCGGCGATCGCGACCACGGCTGGTTTCCGGCGTGCGACGAGGGAGAACAGCTCGGCGCCACCCTCCTTGAGCTCGGCGTTGCTGAGCTCGGACGCCTTCGCGGTGGCGCGACGGACGATGTTGGTGAAGCCGATGCCCCGGGCCCGGAAGTAGTCGCGGTCCTCCGGCGTCATTCCCGCCGAGGCGTCGATCGGACGGGTGGTGATCCCGGCCCGGAAGATCGCCGGATAGAAGCGGTTGAGCGGGTGCGCGAAGTGGGTCTGTGTCGCTGCCGTCCACAGGCCGGGGTTGATGCCGACGAAGAGGAGGCGCAGGGGCTGGTCGTCTGCCGGAAGGAGGTCGGGGACCGAGGCGCCGTAGTAGGTCTGGAGCTCGGCCTGGGTGAAGCGGGCCACGGCGTGATCCTTCCATCTCAGTAACGACGTGCTGGTCGGGGGTGCAACAGCAGGGTGCCGTGGGGAGTATGTGAAATATGCACCCCACGCGTCTTCTCCCACTCGCACTCGCTGCGACGGCGCTCCTGGTCTCCGCCTGCGGCACCTCCGACGACGCGAGCGACCCGGGTTCGAGCCCGTCGCCGTCGGCCTCCTCCGCGCCGGCTTCCACCGCTTCCTCGCCCGCATCGGCTTCGCCCTCTCCGTCAGGAACCCAGAAGCCGAAGCCGCAGCCCGAGCCGTCCCGTCCGCCGAGCTCGGAGAAGCCCGTACGCGGCCTGGTCTCCGCCGGCGGCGCGGCCAAGGGCGACCTGGAGAAGACCGCGACGCCCCTCCCGGACGAGGCCGCGATCAAGGCGTACGCAGCCACCCTCGGCACCTCGCTCCAGGCGCCCTTCACCACCCAGGCGACCAGGCTGCTCGCGCACGTCCCGACGGGCCAGCGGCTCTACGCCCAGACGGTCTACGACGGCTGCGAGACGCCCGACCCGGCGACGATCACGGCCGGCACGAGCGGCGATGACGTGGTCCTGAACGTCATCCCGCCGAAGAGCACCAAGATCCAGTGCCTGGTGGCCGAGCGATCGGTCGCGTTGCTCTCGACTGATATCCCGGTCGGCTAACGTTCCCCGCGTGGGGGAGCCGTGGAACACCTTCGTCGAGGGCGACAACCTCGATGTTCTTCGGGCGCTCTCGGTGGCGGGTGAGAAGTTCGACCTGATCTACATCGACCCGCCCTACAACACCGGCAGCCTCTTCGCCTACCACGACGACCGGCGCGGTGAGGACGGCCGGCGGGCCGGTCGCCACGAGGCCTGGGTCGCGATGATGAGGCCCCGGCTGCAGGCGGCGCGCACCGTGATGTCGGAGCGCGCGGCGATCTACGTCTCCATCGACGACAACGAGGCCGCCCACCTCAAGGTGCTGATGGACGAGGTCTTCGAGGAGCGCAACCAGCTCGCGCAGATCGTGGTCAACCTCAACCCCAAGGGCCGCCAGCTCGGCAACGGGTTCGCGACGTCCCACGAGTATCTGCTGGTCTACGCCAAGGACGCCCGGGCCTGTGCGCTGGAGTCGAGCATCCCCGAGGCCGTCAACGAGCAGGACTTCCCGCTCGTCACCGACGACGGGCGCCACTACCGGCGGCTGCCGCTGCGCAACACCAACAAGAAGTTCAACCCGGCGACCGCCAGGACCCTCCACTTCCCGGTGTGGGGAGATCCGGACACCGGGCGCGTCGCGGTCGAGCCGTTCGCCGGGGGCCAGGAGATCTGGCCGGTCTTCGGTGACGGTCGCCCGGCGGTCTGGCGGTGGAGCGCCCCGCTGATCGCGGCCCGTCCCGACGACCTGATGTGCCGGCGCGTACGCGGGAAGCTGGGGGAGCGGGTCGACGTCTACCAGCGCGACTGGCTCTCCCGCGACGCCTCCGGTGAGGCGAGGCGCAAGAAGCTCACCACGATCTGGATGGCCGAGGAGATCGGCTCGACCGACACCGCAGTCGCGGAGCTGAAGTCCCTGGTGGGGCCGCTGTTCGAGTCGCCGAAGCCGACCGGTCTGATCCGGCGGATCCTGGCCACGATGCCGACCGATGCGAGGGTCCTCGACTTCTTCGCCGGATCCGGCACCACCGGCCACGCGGTCGCGCTGGCCAACGTGGAGGACGGGGCGCGGCGTACGTGCTGGTCGGTCCAGATCGCCGAGGCGACCCGGCCGGGCTCGAACGCGGCGAAGGCCGAGATGGCGTACGTCTCCGACATCACCCGCGCGCGGCTGCGGGCCGTGGTCGCGGCCCACGGGAACGGCGGTGCGGAGGGGTTGGTCGAGCGCGACATGGGCGAGCTTCTCGAGACATCTGGCGTCACGCGGGGCGCGTAGGAGGGGCCTCGCGAGGTGGCGACCGGACACCTCACCACCGCGTGGAAGGCATGGCAGGATCGCGGCCATGGCCCTCAGCGTTCCCCGCCTCCGGATCGGCTCGACCGAGATCATCGCCCTCGCCGACGGCGAAGGCCCGTTCTTCTCCCCGCGCGCCGATGCCTTCCCCGGGGCCACGGCCGATCAGTGGGCCGAGGTCGACCGCTACGATCCGGGCGCGGTCGACGCCGAGGGTCGCTGGCGGCTCCAGTTCCGTGCCTTCGCGATCCGCGGCGAGAAGGGCCTCACCGTCGTGGACGCCGGGATCGGTCCGGCGGACGGCCCAGCCGCCTCGTGGGCGCCCGTTCCCGGTGTGCTTCCTCGGTCGCTCGACGCCGCGGGCATCGACCCGGCCGAGGTCGACACCGTGGTGCTCACGCACCTGCATACCGACCACGTCGGATGGGCGGTCGTGACCGAGGCCGACGGCCGCCGACCCTACTTCCCGAACGCTGAATACCTGCTCCAGCAGGCCGAGTACGACGCCCTCGACGCGCTCAACCCCCAGCTTCGCGAGACCCTCATCGACCCGCTCGCTGCGGCCGGTCGGCTCCGGCTCCTCGACGGCGACACACCTCTGCGCGCTGGGCGGGCAGTCGCCACGCCCGGTCATACGCCGGGGCACCAGAGCGTGCTGGTCGCCGAGGGGCGCGAGCTGGTGCTCGTCACCGGCGACCTTCTCGTCCACGCGCTGCAGCTGCTCCACTCCGAGCTCGCCTACTCACACGAGATCGATCCCGATGCGGCCAGGCGCTCGAGGGAGCGCATGCTCAGCCGCGAAGCCTCCACCACGCTTCACCTGGCGACGCCGCATCTGACGGAGCCGTTCATCTCGGCGTGATCGCGCCTCTTGGTGAACTTCTCGAAACATCTGGTAACCGAGTTACACGGGGTGCGTAAAACACGGCATCGTCAGGGGGCGACCGAACACCTCACCTCGGGAGACCCCCATGAAACTCCGTGGCCTGTTCATCCTCGCCTGCGGCGCCCTCGTGCCGCTCACCATTCCGGCGGCAGCACACGCCGAGACCTACTCGCAGCCGCTCTCGACCGCCATCGGCGACCTCCCGGTCGCGGCCGAGAACCGCACCGGCTACAGCCGTGACCTCTTCCAGCACTGGATCGACGCAGACGGCGACGGCTGCAGCACCCGCAACGAGGTGCTGATCGCGGAGGCCGAGGAGGCCCCCACGGTCGGCTCCAGCTGCTCGCTGTCGGGCGGCCGCTGGTACTCCTACTACGACGGCCTCTCCTGGACCGCCACCAGCGACATCGACATCGACCACATGGTCCCGCTCGCGGAGGCCTGGGACTCCGGTGCCCGCACCTGGACCTCGACCGAGCGCAAGAACTACGCCAACGACCTCGGCTACTACGGCTCCCTCGTCGGCGTCACCGACAACGAGAACCAGGAGAAGTCCGACGCCGACCCGGCCGAGTGGATGCCCGACCTCCAGAAGTGCCGCTACCTGAAGGAGTACGTCTCGGTGAAGATCCGCTGGCGCCTCTCCGTCGACAGCACCGAGAAGTCCGCCCTCACCAACCTCACCTCCGCCAACGGCTGCGGCGGCCAGAGCGTCTCGGTGACCCTCGCGCGCTGACCCGGGCCGCCCGGCTGCCCTAGGATCTGCGCATGGCGTTCTCTGCCCCACGGGTCACACGTGAGCAGGTGGAGTCCGACGTACGCCGCCGGCTGGCGCGGCTGAAGTCGAAGCGCTGGCACGTGCTGCAGGCCGCAGGGGCAGCCGGGGTGGCCTGGTTCATCGCGGCCACTCTGCTCGGCCACGCCCAACCCGTCTTCGCCCCGATCGCCGCGGTGGTCAGCCTCGGCACCTCCTACGGCCAGCGGCTGAGGAGAGTGACCGAGGTGACCATCGGGGTGGCGCTCGGCGTGTTCCTGGGCGACGTCGTGGTGCAGGTCATCGGCGAGGGTGCCTGGCAGATGACCCTGGTGGTGGCGATGGCCATGGCGGTCGGGATCTTCATCTCCTCGGGACAGGTCTTCCGCAACCAGGCGGCGGTGCAGTCGATCTTCGTGATGGGGCTGCTGCCGACGCCCGGCGCCGCCTTCACGCGCTGGACCGACGCGCTCATCGGCGGTGCGGTCGCGCTGGTGGCGGCCTCTATCGTGCCCGCCGCACCGCTGCGGCGGCCCGGTGAGCAGGCGGCCGTGGTCGCCAAGAAGATCGCCTCGCTGCTGCGCGCGGCCGGCCAGGTGATGCTCGACGCGGACGCGGTCCACGGGCTCAAGGTGCTCGCCGACGCGCGCGCCACCGACCCGCTGATCCGCGAGCTGCAGGACGCCTCCGACGAGGGCATGTCGGTGCTGGCGGTCTCGCCGTTCCGGTTCCGGCATCGCAGCCACGTACACCGGATGGCCGAGCTCGTCGAGCCGCTCGACCGCGCCCTGCGCAGCACCCGGGTGCTGGTGCGGCGGGCGGCGGTGTCGGCCTACCGCGGGGACGTGGTGCCGGAGAGCTACTACCAGCTGGCCTTCGGTCTCGCCGACGCCGTCGACGTCGTCGAGGCCGAGCTCGCCGCGGGCCGCAGCCCGGACGGACTGAGCCAGGAGGCCAGGTCGGTGTTGCTCGCGGTCGGCGAGCACTCGGCCGAGGTGGAGCGTACGGAATCGCTCAACGCCGAGGTCATCCTCGTCCAGATCAGGTCGATCATCGTCGACCTGCTCGGGGTCACCGGGATGGGGCAGTTCGAGGCGACCGACGCCCTGCCGCCGCTGCCGCCTCGCTAGAGCGACCCGCGCAGGTCGCGTACGACCGAGTCGACGACCGCGACCAGGTCGCCCTCGGTGGACGCCGCGATGGCGCGTTGTCGCTGGTAGGAGGCACCCTTGTGGATGATGTCGTGCACCCCGGCGAGCTCCTTCTCGCAGCCCAGGCGCGCGGCCACCGGCTCCAGGCGCACCAGCAGGTCGGCGAGGTCGTCGGTGACCAGCCGCTCCTCGGAGGCGTCGTTGAGGATGACGATCGCGTCCAGGCCGTAGCGGGCGGCGCGCCACTTGTTCTCCTGGACGTGCCACGGCGGCATCGTCGCCACCGGCTCCCCGGCCGCCACCCGGGAGTCCAGGTCGACACAGAGGCAGTGCGCCAGTGCGGCGATCGCGGCCAGCTCCTGGATCGTGGAGACCCCGTCGCAGATGCGGTTCTCGATGGTGCCGATCCGGGGCGAGGGCCGGATGTCCCAGCGGATCTCGCTGATGTCCTCGATCACGCCGGTGACGGACTGGTCCGAGACGTACGCCTCGAACTCCTGCCACGTCGCGAACTGGAACGGCAGCCCGGCGGTCGGCAGCTGCTGGAACATCAGCGCCCGGTTGGAGGCGTAGCCGGTGTCCACGCCCGCCCATATCGGTGAGGAGGCCGAGAGCGCCTGGAAGTGGGGGTAGTAGGTCAGCAGCCCGTTGAGGACCGGCAGCAGCCGATCTCGCTCCGGCATCCCGACGTGCACGTGCACGCCCCAGATCAGCATCTGCCGGCCCCACCACTGGGTGCGGTTGATCAGCTCCTGGTAGCGATGCCCCGCGGACAGCTCCTGCGTGGTCCAGGACGCGAACGGGTGGGTCCCGGCACCGAACAGATCCACGCCGAGATCGTCACCGGCGCGGACCACGCCGGCGGTCGTCTCACGGATCTGGTCCATGGCCTCCTCGACCGTCTCGCAGACCCCGGTGACGATCTCGACGGTGTTGCGCAGCAGCTCCTTGTGGATCCGCCCGGGGTGGGGAACCCGGGGCTTGGCCCGGGCGAAGAGATGGTCCGCGACGTTGACCAGATCCCGGGTCTCGCGGTCGACGAGCGCGAGCTCCCACTCGACGCCGAGCGTCGGCCGGGGGGAGGGATGGAAGTCGATCCGCATGTATTGAGCGTTCCTTGCACGGGCCCGTTTGTCGAGCATCGTGAATGCCTGTCGTTCACCGGCCCGATGGCACCCTGTGACGGTGGACGCGCGAGAGGTGAACCTGACTCTGGACTTCTGCCTCCGCGTCGGTGAGCTGCTGATCTCGACCGGCGCCGGGGCCGCTGACGTGACCGCGACGATGAGGTCGCTCGCCCAACATCTGGGTCTTCGCGAGGCCGAGGTCGACGTCACGTACACCAGTCTCTCGATGAGCTATCAGGCCGATCCCGAGGCCATCCCGATCCACACCACCCGTCAGGTCAAGAACCGCACCATCGACTACGACCACCTGACCGCCGTCGACCACCTGGTCCGCCAGGTCGTACGCGACGAGGTGGACCTCCAGGGCGCCCGGATCGCGCTCGGTCGCATCATCTCCGGCGGCCACCGGCGGCCGCGCTGGGCGGTGACGCTCGGCATGGCGGTGATGGCGGCCGCGTTCACCGTCTACGTCGGTGGTGAGTTCCGCGTGGTCGTCCTCGCCTTCATCTCCGGCGCCGCGATCGACCAGCTGCAGCACTTCCTCCACCGGCGCTGGCGGCTGCCGCTCTTCTACCTGCAGGTCGCCGGTGCGGGCGTGGCTACCCTGCTCGCGGTCATCGCCGCAGCGCTGCCGCTGGACCTCGACGTCTCCACCTCGATCACCGCCAACATCACCGTGATGCTGGCCGGGATCAGCTTCATGGGTGCCCTCCAGGACGCCCTGACCGGGTTCCATGTCACCGCCAGCGCCCGAATCATGGAGGCGCTGGTCTCCACGGCCGGGATCATCGCCGGGGTCACCGGCGGTCTGGTCTTCGCGGGCGCGGTCGGGGTGCCGATCAGCGGCGCGGTGACGGGAAGCGTCACGTCGCTGCAGTCGATCACCCTCGCCACCGTTGGTGGTGCGGTCGGCGCCGCGGCCTTCGCCTACGCGGCGTACGCGCCCAAGCGGACGCTGGCTCCCATCGCGGTGATCGCCGGCGTCGCGGTGATCCTGTCGATCGTCGTGCCCGGCGACGTCGGGCGTACGTGGCGGGTGGCCGTGGCCGCCCTCTTCATCGGTCTGGTCGCCTACTCGGTAGCCACCCGACTGAAGGTGCCGCCGCTGGTCGTCGTGGTCTCCTCGGTGGTGCCGTTCCTGCCCGGCTACTCGATCTACCGGGGTCTGACGATGCTCGCCCAGGAGACGCCCACGACCACCTCGGTCGGCCTGGTCGCCCTCTTCACCGCGGCCTCGGTCGCGCTCGCTCTCGCCTCCGGCGTCTACCTGGGCGAATACATCGCCCAGCCGCTCAGTCGCCGGTCGTGGCGGATCGAGACGCGCCTGTCCGGGCCGCGCCTGGTCGGTCCGCTGCGGAAGGACCGAGCCCCGGTGCCTGTCGCCGACACCGACTCATAGGCCGCTCAGCACCTCGAACCAGCGCTCGGGGGTCGTGTCGTACGGAGCCTGGCTCTCCTTGACTGCGAGGAAGACGCGCTCGGCGGAGTCCTCAGTCATCGAGATGACCTCGGGCGGATAGCCGTACTCGAGCTGGTGGTGCTCGAACTCGTCCTCGTCGTCGATGTAGACCGAACCGTCGAACTTCTTGACCACGTCGAGGTCCAGGTCGATGCAGGTGACCGTCGAGTCCTGCCACACCGGCGGGGTGCACATGTCGACATATATCTGCGAGCTCACCCGATCGTTGGGCCGGTTGAACGCGGGGAAGTGGGCTGCGTCGTGGTGGGGGACCAGGCTGACCGACTCCCAGCTGGCGACCCAGCCGTGTCCCGGGCGGGCGAACTCGGTGCCGACCGGGTGACCGATCCACTCGCCGTGCTCGTCCTCGCCGAGGTAGAGGCCCGTGAAGGACCAATGAGGCCGGCCACCCCATTTCGTGAACTCGACACGAACAGGGTGACCGGCCTCGAAGCGCATGGCGCTCAGTCTAGAGATCAGCCGTTCTTCTTCGGCATCACATACTTGGCCCCCAGGGCGATGAGGTCCTGATAGCGCGAGCCGGTGAACTTGCCGAAGTTGTGGATCACGTGGGCGTCGAGGCCGACCAGTACGCGGGCCTGCTTCTTCTCGATGCCCTTGACGATGATCTCGGCGGCGCGCGACGGCTCCATCTTGGCGAGCTTCTCGTCGAAGAACTTCGCGGTCGCGGCCTGGTCGTCCTTGGCCGAGACGCGGGCGCTGCGGGCGACCGCGGTCTTGATGCCACCGGGGTGGACCGAGGTGACGCCGACGTTGTGACCGTCGATCAGCATCTCCTCGCGCAGCGCCTCGGTGAAGCCGCGCACGGCGTACTTCGCCGCGTTGTAGAAGGCCTGGTCGGGCATCGAGACCAGCCCGAAGAGCGAGGAGATGTTCACGATGTGCGCGTCGCCGGACTCGATCAGGGCCGGCAGGAAGAGCTTCGTGCCGTGCACGACGCCCCACCAGTCGATGCCCATGATCCAGTCGATGTCCTCCCAGTCGAGGTCGTTGACCCGACCCGAGAGCGCGACGCCGGCGTTGTTGATCACCACGTTGACCTGGCCGAAGTGGGCGATGACGCCCTCGGCGTACGTCTTGAAGGCCTCGCGGTCGGCGACGTCGAGCTTGTCCTCCTTGATCTCGCGGGCCCCGGCCTGCTTGGCGAGCTCGACGGTCTCGGCCAGACCGGCCTCGTTGACGTCGGAGAGCGCCAGCCGGGCGCCACGGCCGGCTAGGTTGACCGCGAGGGCGCGGCCGATCCCGGAGCCGGCTCCGGTGAGTACGACTACCTTGTCGTCGAAGGACTTCATGCGGGGACACTCTCCTTGGTCGTGGTTGCGGCGGTGACGGCGTACTTGTCGACGTCGAACTTGCTGGTCAGGTGGCGGAACAGGAATGTGAAGCTCGGCCACAGGGTGGTGTTGCGACCGTGCTCGTCGAGATACCACGACGCGCAGCCGCCCTCGGACCAGACGGTGTTGTCCATCTTGCGCTGCAGGTCGTCGTTCCAGGCGGAGGTGGCGTCCTCGGTGGGTTCGACGGTCGCGTAGGAGTTGGTGCGCATGGTGCGGATCGCGTCGCGGATGTAGGCCACCTGCGACTCGATCATGTACACCATCGAGGAGTGGCCCAGACCGGTGTTGGGGCCGACCACGAAGAAGAGGTTGGGGAACTCCGGGACCGTGGTGCCCTTGTAGGCGCTCATCCCGGTCTCCACGAACCGCTCGGCCATGGTGCGGCCCTTGCTGCCGGTGATGGCGTGGGCGATCGGCAGGTCGGTGGTGTAGAAGCCGGTCGCCACGACGAGTACGTCGATCTCGCGGCTGGTGCCGTCCTTGGCGACGATCGCGTTCTCGCTCACCCGGGCGATGCCGTCGGTGATCAGGTCGACGTTGTCGGCGGCCAGCGCCGGGTAGTAGGCGTTGGAGATCAGCGTGCGCTTGCAGCCGAGGGTGTAGTCGGGCGTGACCTTGCGGCGCAGCTCGGGGTCCTTGATGCCGCGGCGGATGTTGTTCCTCGCCATCAGCTCATGGGCCAAGGTGAGCTTGGGCTGCACGGCGAGACCGAGGACGCGGACCTCGAGGCCCCAGTAGACCGCCGCGCGGGCGAGACGCTGGACGCCGGGGACGTGGCGGAAGGCGGCCTTCTCGAGCTTGGAGTAGCGGTGCTCGTTGCGGGGGAGCACCCACGGTGCGGTGCGCTGGTAGACGTCGAGGCGAGCGGCCTTCTTCTGGATCTCCGGGACGATCTGGATCGCGCTCGCGCCGGTGCCGATCACCGCGACGCGCTTGCCGGTGAGGTCGACGTCGTGGTTCCACTGCGCGGAGTGGAAGATCTCGCCCTGGAAGCCTTCGATGCCCGCGATGTCCGGGAGCTTGGGCTCGGAGAGCGCGCCGGGGCCGGCGATGACGGTCGTCGCTGCGTACGTCTTCTTCCCGGCCTTGCCCTCGGTCTCGACGAGCCAGCGCTGCCGGCTCTCGTCCCAGGTCGCGGCGGTCATGGCGGTGTCGAAGACGAAGCGGTCCAGCGTGCCGGACTGCTCGGCGACCTTGTTGATGTACGCCTCGATCTCCGGCTGGGGCGAGAAGCTCATCGACCAGTCGGGGTTGAGTGCGAAGGAGTAGCTGTAGAGCTGGCTTGGGACGTCGCAGGCGGCGCCGGGGTAGGTGTTGTCGCGCCAGGTGCCGCCGACGCCGGAGCCCTTCTCGATGACGACGAAGTCGCGCTCGCCGTCCTCTTCGAGCTTGATCGCCGCGCACAGGCCTCCGAAGCCGGCACCGACGATCAGGTGGTCGACATGGGTGAGGTCAGCAGTGGTCATACCGAGAGTATTCTTGCCTATTGAACAGATGTCAATAGAATGGTCGGCATGAGCCAACGGACGAGACTGACGCCCGAGCAACGCCGCGAGCAGCTGCTCGATCTGGGCATTCGCCTCTTCGCGAACCACTCCCTCGACGAGATATCGATCGACGTGGTGGCGCGTGAGGCCGGCATCTCGCGCGGGCTGCTCTACCACTACTTCGGCGACAAGATGGCCTTCCGCGAGGCGGTCGTACGCCGCGCCGCCGACGCACTCGTCGCCCAGACCGCCCCGCCCTCGACGGGGGAGCCGGTCGAGCGTCTGCTGGCATCGATGACCGCCTATGTGGACTTCGTCGACGCCAACTACGAGGGGTACGTCTCGATGGTCCGTGGTGCCGCCAGCGACCCGGTGCTGCGCCAGATCTACGACGATGCCTTCGGCGCTCTCGGCCTCCGCATCTTCGAGGCCGGTGTCGACTTCGTTGCCGACACTCCGGCCGCCCGCTTGGTCGTCAGGGGCTGGCAGGCGATGTCCGAGGAGCTGGTGCTGTCGTGGAAGGCCGATCCCGCGGGGCTGTCACGTGAGGAGCTGCTGCAGCTGCTGGCCGGGTCGCTGCCGGTGCTGCTGGAGCTGCTCGGGTCGGGGGAGCTGTAACACGTGTTACCCGGGCGGACGACTACCCCGGTGGGTGTTTGGCTAGGCTCCGCGGGCGGTCACCCCAGATGGAACCCCTCCTGGCGTGCCGGACATAGAGGGGCGTGAGAGGTAGTGAGTCCCAGAGCTTCGGACTCGTGGTGACGGAGAACGACAGCGGTCTGGCGGAGCGTCTGCGCCGGGGCGACCACGAGGCGATGGCAGAGCTGTTCGGGCGCTATGCGGACCCGGTCTACAACTTCTGCTTCCGCCGCGTGGCTTCCTGGAACCTCGCCGAGGACGTGATGTCCCAGGCGTTCCTGGAGGTCTGGCGGGTGCGGGAGCGGGCGGTGGCCTATGACGGCTCGCTGATGCCATGGCTCTACACGGTCGCCGAGAACGTCTGCCGCAACGCCACCCGTGGTGCCCGCCGGCGGAGCGCGTTGGCGGGCAGGCTGCAGTTGGTGCGGCTCGAGGACGCCGAGGACCACGCGGAGGGAGTCGTACGCCGCCTCGACGAGGAGCGTCGGATGTCTGAGCTGCTCGTGGCTGTCGACCGGCTCAGCCGCAAGGACCGTCAGATCCTGATGCTCATCGCCTGGGACGGCCTCTCTTATCTGCAAGTTGCCCAAGCTCTCGACGTCCCTGTCGGGACCGTACGCAGCCGGCTCTCCCGTGCACGCAAGCGGGTCGCCGCGCTCATGGGTGAGGGGGAGATGTGATGACCGGAATTCCTGAACGCAGGCTGCGGCCCCATGTGAAGGCGCGGCGAGAGGCGGAGCTGATGCAGGCGATCTCGCAGGAGAGTCGTACGAAGAGGTGGATGGTGCCCGTCGCGGCTGCCGCCGCGGTGGCGGTCGTGGCGACCGGGGGTGTCGTGGTCGCCCAGAGAACCTCGCTGCTGAGCGGCGACAAGCAGATCGCAGGTCCGCTGGAGACGTCGGCGAAGCCGTCGCCGGTTCCCGACCGGGTGGTCGCGCCGGTGAAGGTCCCTGTCAGCGACGCCACGGGGCTGTGGCCCGCGGCCTTCAACGGCCACGGCGTCGGGTGGTCTCGGGACATCCCGGTGCTTCAGGAGTACCGAGACATCCTCGCCGAGCACCTGGATCCGGCCGGAGAGCATCTCGATAAGACCGTCTCCAACGTGCAGGGCGGGGAGACCGACAGCGGGCGCACCATCGGTACGAAGCTGGGGTGGACCGTGGAAGGCGAGGACGGTCTCGGGATGGTTCAGCTGGCCGTCGGGTCCGGTTGGGATGGAGTCGGTCTCCTGTGCGAGGACCCCGGATGGAGCTGTGAGGACGTCAACCACCCGGGGGTGAAGGTGGCGAGAGTCGCGACACACGACGGCGCGCGCACCTATGCCGTCGAGCGATCCGACGGGACGGTCGTCGCGATCACGCTCGACTCGCTGTTCGGCAACAACTCGACGATCCCCGTCTCCGGTGTCGACCTCGGGGAGAAAGAGGTCATGGCGGCCGCAGCCGACCCCCGGCTGGTCGTACCGGAGCTGGATCTGCCGCCTGAGGTCAACGCCAAGGAGCTGGGCAGGGCCGCACTCAAGGCGCTGGTCCCGCCCGGAACCCCGGCGGAGTGGTACGACGGCATGCCGACGCGCTTCAACCACGAGGCGTACGTCGTTCTGACCGACGTCAAGAAGGACATGGCGGACGGCTTCTCCAGTGGGGAGCCGGGCCTTGTCGACGTGCGCCTGGAGGAGACGCTCAACCCGATCCAGATGGACAAGGCGTGCAACCGCGCAGTCTTCAAGCGCTGCATCATTCGCACCGTCGATGGCAGCGAGGTCTTCATCGGGCTCGGCAAGAAGCGCCGCTGGATGGGCAAGTCCGCTGACCCGGTGAACCTCGTCGTCTTCCAGGGTCCCGTCTACACCGTCAGCGTGCACGGCGACGGCGCGATCCCAGTGGACCGCGCCGTTGACTTCGTACTCGATCAGAGGTGGCAGCCGAAGGGCTGAGCGCCAGGCGTCGCTGACGGTGACCCGCGAACAGCCACGCGGCCCCAACCGATCCGGCACCGGTTACGTCAACAGGGCGTCGGGGGTGGAACCGGAGGAGGAGAGACGTTGAGCAGGGACGAGGAGTTCACGGCCTACGTCAGGGAGAGACGCGCACACCTGTACCGCGCGGCCTACCTGCTGTGTGGCGATGAGCATCGCGCCGAGGACATCGTGCAGCTGACGCTGTCGAAGGTGTACGCGGCGTGGCGGCGGGTTCGGAAGGCCGACAGCGTCGATGCCTACGTACGTCGGGTGCTGGTCAACAGCCATCTGGACGAGGGCCGCCGCCCGTGGCGACGCGAGCGCACCGGAGAGATCTCGGACCGGCCGGCGCCGGTCGGCCTCGGTGCCGAGGAGCTCGACGAGCTCTGGACCGCGCTGCGATCCCTTCCCGTAGGTCAGCGTCGAGTTGTGGTGCTCCGGCACTACTGGGGCCTGTCGGTCGAGGAGACTGCCGCCGACCTCGGCATCAGCACGGGGACGGTCAAGAGCCAGACCTCGGTCGCTCTGGCCAACCTTCGCCATTCCCTCCGTCCCGGCCATGCTTCCCCCGACGCTGCCCGAGGAGGCCGGCGATGAACACCTTCGACGACGACACCCTGCTGACCGAGCGCCTCCACCGCATCGGCGTCACTGCTCCGGTCCCACGCGCGGACCCCTTAGAGGACGTACGTCGCGGCCGCCGCCGCGTGTTCCGGGCCCGCCTGGTCGCGACTGCCGGGACCGTCCTGGCGGTCGGGATCATCGGCATCGCCGGGGTCGCGCTGCGGCCTCTCGTTGCGGATCGGGCCACTGACCCGGCCGTTTCCCCAACCTCCACATCTTCCTCGTCGGTGCGCCGGGCCGAGTCGGTCGCGCAGGCGCTGCCCAGCACGTTCGACCTGGCGATCAACCTGATCTTCGAGCGCGACGCCGCCCTCGCGGGCGCCCCTGACGTGGTGATGAGGCCGGTGCAGGAGGCGACCGACGAGGCCATCGTGACCTGGACCGCGAAGGCGGAGCAGATCGACGGCGGGGACCAGGAGCTCGCTGACCTCGCCTCCGAGATCCAGCGGTCGTTGGCCGCCCTACCGGAGACGCGATCCATGGCCCGTACGAAGGAGACTCTGCTGCAGGGAGCGCTGGCCTTATCGGCACTCTCCGAGGACGTCCTCGCGATCTCGACGCTCGTGCCGTATGTCGGTGACGCCGAGATCGACGACGAGATCGAGGCGCTCGGCCACCTGGGCCCGGCCTTCCGGTCGCTCGGCACGCAGCGGAACATCATGATGACGGCACTCGCCAAGCGTGAGGCCATGCAGCATGCGGGGGCTGCAGGCGCGGATGCTCTCAGCAAGGAGGAGTTCGCCGAGCTTGCTCGGGCCGAGGCTGAGTGGCGTCTATCGCTCTCTGCGATCTACACGTCGAGCTCGGAACCTCAGCGCGACTCCCTCGACCAGATCACCATCAACACAGCCAGCGCAGGAGCCGTCGGGGTTCCCGCGCAACGGGCGGTCAACCAGGTCCTGAGCACGGGCAACCTGGGCCGGGTCACGATGACGCCGGAGCAGCATGCGGCGTCCTGTACCGAGCTGTTCCGCGGGCTGCAGAAGCTGGCCGTCGCCGCGTCGAACGAGCTCATCGCCGACCTCGCCGAGGTCGACTGAGCCCGGCTTGGTGAAACGGGCCGAGATGGCAGTTGTGGGGGAAGAAAG